>CAWENU010000004.1:0-618379 GCA_963810355.1 uncultured Acidobacteriota bacterium | reverse complement strand
CGGGAAGCGGGGTCGGTCATGCGGCCATCTCCGGAAAGGTCGTGAGGGAGCATGGCCGGTCGCGGCGCGAACGAGATGGGCGCCCATGAAAGAAAGTTGGCCTCACGTCAGCGCGGAGATATGGATCAGTGCGGAGAGGTTGCGGGTTGGATCGTGACCGTGGCGCCGACGACGGAAACGGTGAGACCGAGCGGGCGGATAGCCTCGGCAAGGGTGGGGCGCCAGGGCTTGCCGCCCTTCCAGTCGACCGACGCGTCCGGATTGACCGTTTCGCCGAAGGCAACCTGGAAGCGGGCGGGAACGATCTGGCGAACGACGAAGCGCAACGGAACCTGGTCGCCGAAGCCGATGAGCGCAGGATCAGGCGCCGACGGTCGGATCTCCGGGTGTGGTTTTGGCCTGGGTCTCATCGGCGCCGACAAATGCGGCACGGGATTGTCGCCGGTTTCCGTTGCCGGCGGCGAGACCATTAAGAATTCGGCGTCGGCCGCGGTCACAAGGCCGATGGTCGCAATGATAAAACATGTCAAGCGCATGAAACCTCCATCGAGATCGAGAAGGTAGAGCGCCGTGGCGCGAACGAGGGTGTCAAATTTCCGGTGGGCGGCCCATCTTATAGATAAATTGTAATTGTATGCGCGGCTGAGGAATCCTATCGCATAGATTTATCAGTAAGGGTCGGCTGCTGCGGCGCACGGCGACGCGGTAAGGCGCAACAAGGGTGGGGACTATGGCGAGAAAGAGGGAGGGAGATGAGTTTGAGAACAGCGAGGTATTTCTCGAGGTTCAGGGCGCGCTCGCCAGAAAGATCAAGCGTATCCGCGAGGATAATAAAATAAGTCAGCGGCAGCTTGCGCAAATCGCCGACATATCTGGGCCGCATTATGGACTGATCGAGGCCGGCGTTGGAAACGTCAGCTTGCTTGTGCTGGTCAAGATCACGGAGGCCCTCGGCGTAACTGTGTCAGATCTGTTTGAGGGCGTAGGCGGCGTAAAGAGCGGCGCAGACGCGGGGATCGTGCGTCTGGTGGCAGGTCTCGAGAGGGTGGAGATGCACCTGACGCGCCGCAGGGACGAGTTCGCCCGATTTGCCGACGAGATGAAAGACTTCATGAAAGAGTACCGGGAGGACCGGGGAGCGCCGAGCGCGAGCGCCGCCGAAGGCGGCCCCGAGCCCGTTCGGAAGACGCCGCGACAGCCGAAAGGGCGCGCGAAGAGGGCTGACCGAGCCGCCGGGGACCCGTTCGCCCGTCGCCGCCGACGTTACAGACTTCATGAACAGCCGGGTCGCCGCCCCAGGGCGAGCGCGGCGTTCGAAGCGGTGAACGACGACCCAAGCGCTAAAACTGACAGCCGTTGTGACGGCTGCCGTGGGTGTTCGCGCCTCGCTGTGGCATAAAAAGCACAGTTCCAAAAACAATTTTTGTCCCCTGCGGGGAGCGGATCGCTCTGCGGGCGGGTGAATCGCGACCGCCAACCTACGGAGAACACGACAGAATATACGGAGAGAATGCACGCCATATCATGCGTCATACGTGCGCGCTATATCTATGCGTGTTTTATCATGATGCTTGATTATCGCATTTTGGCGGCGGTACGTTGGAGCCATCGTGACCGCAATGAGGCCGCCCATGCCCCCCGTCCATGAGTTCGCCAACCTCTCTCTGACTTCGATCGTCACCATCGACGCCGTTCTCTCCGATCGATTTGGCCTCGACGCCCATCCTTCAGAGCCGCGGGTCCCCGTTCTGCCGGAATGGTCCCAGCGCTTCATGCGCCCCGTCACCGATCCGGCGGGGCAGCCGTCGACGCTCGACCTGTTGCTGTCGGGAATGGCGGGCGCTGGCCATGGGGTGGCGGCGCTCTCGTTTTATTTGGGGCTTGACGAAGAGGAAGTCCGCGAGCGGGCCGCGTCGCTGGGGATTGCGCAGCCGGCGGAAAAACCGCTTCGCCGGCCATCCTCGGCGAACCCGTGGTCGGTCTGGGATGTGCGTCTCCTGATCGCGCTCTGGCTCGATAATGTCTCGGCGGCGTCGATCGCCGCGACCCTCGGTCGTTCGCCCTCCAGCATCCATGGCAAACGCCGCTGGCTCGGGCTTGGCGTGCGAGACCGGAAAGCGGCTTACAGAACGCCCGGTCGCCGAATGCCGCGCGACCGCTTTGCCGTGGAAGCCAACCGTCGACGTCAGCGCGATCGTCGACCGGTTGTTCAGTCCGAGGCTCGGCCTATTGCCGGTTGTTCCCGAGATCGATCCGCTTGTGCAGTTCCCGGTCGAGGTCAAATGGGTGCTGGGCCGGGACGAGGAAAAGGACAAAAGGTTCTCGATCCTCGGCTTTGCGGGCTTGAGAGCCCCGGCGATCGCTGAGCGCATGCTGGTCGAGTTCGGCGTGCGCCTGACGGAATTGGCGGTCAACAACCGGATTTCGCGGCTGCAGATCGTCCGCGATCGTCGCGACATGATCAGCGAATACGACGAAGACGCCGTCGAGCGCCGCGCCGCCGAGGCGATGAAACGCCTCGGGGCGACGTTGCGCACATGCTCGGAACTCAATCGCTCGTTCTGGTATTGCAAGGCCAAAGGCGGCAACCTCTGGACCTGCCGGGAGTTCGACACCAAGAAATTCCAGGCGCGCAAAGCCGAACGGAGCTGCGGCGACGTGATGGCGATGGCCTGAAGAGAACGTCTGGAACGACGCACGGAGCTTATTCTTCGGCGTGAAGGCGGCTGACGAGTTGACGCAACATCGATGACGCGAAAACCGCGTCCGATGTCGGTAGCGACCTGCGACGCTCAGAATCCGCGAGAATTGGGTTCGCTCGCGATGACGGCGCACGTCCGGTCGGAGCCCGAGAGGCTTTGGGATCGGCAGCGTTATCCATTCGGGCGCGTCTGTTGACCTGACCGCGTGTCGACATGGGCTGCGGTGCGGGAACGCCGCCACGGAGCCTCTTCTTCGGCGCGAAGGCGGCTGAGGAGTCCAGGCGACGCCGACGACGCGAAGACCGCGTCCGATGTCGAACCGACCCACGACTCTCTGACTCCGCGAGAACGAGGTTCGAGCGCGATGACGGCGTGCGCCTGGACGGAGCCCGGGGGCTTGCGGACCGGCAACGTTGATCCATTCGCGCGCGTGCGTGGACGTGGGCTGTGTGTCGACCTCGGCTGCGCATTGACCTGGCCTCGGCGGGGACCGCCGGCGCACGTCGATAAGGTCGCGAATGGCGTCAGGCGCAGGTCTCCAATTTTTTGGCCGAACCGACGTTCCTGTTCGCGCCGCGACCCCGCAGGCTGCCAGCTCATGGAAAACCAGCGCGCCGCCGTCGCCCGAAAACTGTCCGATCCGGACTTTCAGTCGTCGCTCGTCAATAAGAGCCTCGGCCTCGTCATGGGCCTCTCGGTGGCGCTTGCGGCGTTCGTGATCCATGACGCCTATATCTGGGCCAACCCGCCGACGCCCAAATATTTCATTGTCGACGGCGAGCATGCGCCGCGACCGGTGGCGGCGCTCGACAGTCCGATCGTCAACGACGCGCAATTGCTCGACTGGACGGTGAAGTGGGCCTCGGCGCCCTACAACGTCAATTATCACGACTATCCGGAAGAGCTGAACACGGCGGGGCGTCACTTCACCTTGAACGGCTGGCGCACGTTTGCGGAAAGCTACATCAAGTCGGGCAATTACGAAGCGATGAAACAGGGCATGATGCTCTGCTTCGCCCAGGCGCAGCGCGCCGCCGTCATCGTCGAGACCAAAATCCTCTCCGGCGCGCTCGCCTATCGCATCCAGTTCCCGATCCTTCAGACCTGCCAGAACAGCCAGCAGGCCAACACCCAGAAAATGATGCTGACGGCGCTCGTCGTCAGGACCAACGACGAGGATCATCGCGACGGCATCGCGATTGACCAGCTCGTCGCCGAAGCCCGGTGAGGAGGCGAGTTCCATGTCGCTGAAAACGCTTCGTCTGGCCTGCGCTGTCGTGGCGCTGTCGTGCCCCGCATTCGCCCAACAATCTTCGCCGCAGCCGGGCAATGCGCCGGCGCCGTCCGCCAAAGCCGACGTCGAGTTGGCGATCCCGCTGACGCCCGGCATGATCCGGGATCTCGGGAGACGGGTCGGGGACAACAGGCGCGCTGAGGAAGAGGTCAACACGGAGATCGCCTCGCCGATCAGCCGGCGCGTCAATGTCTCGTTTGCGCCGGGACAGTCGACGCCGATCGTGCGGATCGTCAAAGGCTATCCGACGGCGCTGAGCTTTTTCAAGAGATGCTCAGCACTTGCTTGACCGAATCCACCACCAGGCCGGTCTTTGCGCCGCCGAGGTCCACGATGATGACGCGCGTTCGGTCGTCAGGCGGCTTTGCTTCTAGCGCAAATATCGTTCGGGTGCTGAGTACCGGTATGACTTCGCCGCGCAGGTTAGTGACGCCCTCGACAAACTTCGGGGCCTTAGGAGTCTGGGTAATATTCGACAGCCGGTCGATCTCCTGAATCCGGGCGATGGGGATGCCGTATTCCTCTTTGCCGAGCAGGAACGTGACCAGCTGCAATTCCTCGCCGTTCTGGCTTTTCTCTTTCTTCTCGCTGTCCTTCACTGCCTCCGTCGTGGAGCTTTTCACGGCGCTTGCGATGATTTTCGATAGTACCTGCTGGCCCAACAGGTTGCCCGTCTCCAGTACCAAAATGAGTCGGCTCCCACTTTCCAGTTTGGCAATACCTGATAGCTTCAACCCTTCGTGGTCGGCAAGATTGGGCGGCGCCTCAATCGCATCCTCCTGAACTCCCAGCACTTCGTTGACATGATCGACCACTAGCCCGAGTTGTGCGCCGTTCGAATCGACCACGATGATGCGCTGATCCTCGCGAATGTTGCTCTCGACTTGCTCCTCGAATGTGCGCAGCGTGGAAACGATCGTCTGGGCCGACGCCGCGATATCTTTGTGCAGGGCTTCCAGTCCTTTCGCGTCCAACCCATTGTTGGCTGCGGCGTTGGCCTGCTTGCTCACATGCTCGTTCACGGCGCGCGCCTTCGCCAGCGTCTCGGTGAGCGCCTGGCTGGAACTGTTGAAACTCGCCAGCCAGGCACGGAGCTTCTCGGCTGCAGCAATCACTCCCGGAAGATTCTCCGTTCCGGCAGCGGAGCCACGTTGCGCCAGCCAGGCTGGATACTCCCCGTTTGCCAACCGGCAGGCTGCAATCTGGTCCTCCGCGAACGAGCTTTGCTTTAGTAAACGACGCAGGTCCACGATGGGAAGCACTTGGCCTCGGACCGTGGATACCCCCAGCAAATGTTCGGGCGCGCCTGGAACCTCTTTCGGCGTCTGCACCCGCAGAATTTCGCGAACGTGCTTCATGGGGAATGCATATTCTTCCCGGCCCACCTGGAAACTCACCAGTTGCTGCACCTCGCCCCCCTTGCCGTGGGCTCCCTTGCCGTGGCCTTCACTGCCTTGCGCCGTTTTGTCTGCCACCGGGTCGACCTTCGGTTCTGGGCTTGCGTTCGGTGCGCTGTGGCTGTCGCCTACGTTGCAGACGCGTTGCGCGTCCAGCGCCATGATGATGCGTTCGCCTTTGTCGAGTTTGACTACGCCCTCAATATAATCGGTGGTCTCGTTGCGGATCGCCGCCGGGGGAGGTTCAAACTCGCTACGCGAGACGCGCGTAACCTGCCGCACACCGTCCACCAACAAACCAGTACGCTTGCCATCAATATCGATCACCAACACTCGGCTACGGTCGGTGTGCTCTTCGCGCTTCATTCCGAAGCGTGCTCGAATGTCGAAGATAGGCAGTACCGCTCCTCGGAGATTGGAGATGCCTTCAACGTATCCCGGCGTGTGCGGAAGCTTTGCCATCTTCGGCAGCCGGATAATTTCCTGCACCGACATGATGTCGAACCCAAATTCTTCGTCTTTCAGTAAAAACGTCACTAGTTGGGTGTCGTCCGATTCCACCTTGGCGGCGGTCTTCACCGGTTCCGTTGCCATAATAGTTCTCTTTGCCGCCTGCTCGGCCAGATCGGCGTCTTTCCGTAGGCTTTTCTTCATGGCCGTCATCCATGCTGGAGTTCGTCGGCTTGCGACGCGATTTCTTCCACCGCTTTCAAGATTTCCTCGGCGGCTTTCAATCCCTGCTCCGCAGCGGACGCGGACTCGGTGCTGGCGCGATTCATTTCTTCCGACGCTGTAGCAATCTGTTCACTGGCCTTGGACGCCTGCTGCAGAGCGTTCACCGCGACATCCGATCCCTTGGCGATGACATTGACTCCGGACTGGACTTCCTGGATGTCCTTGGCCATGCGTTCGAGGTTTGCAGTCGAAATCTTGGCGCGCTCGGCTTCTTCTTTTGCCTTGATGCCCGCGCCCTCGATGTCCGTGACTACTTTGGTGATCTGGCCCTGAATGCTCTTCACCAAATCCTTGATGCGATCCGCATTTTCACTGCTCTCATTAGCGAGCGATCGGATGTCTCCCGCGACCACCGAGAATCCCCGCCCAAAATCACCGGCCCGCGCCGCTTCGACGTTACCGTTGACCGCCAGCATGCGCGTCTGCACCGTAACCATCACGATGGCATCCACGATCTTATCGATTCGTCGCGTACGCTCTTCCAGTTCCAGAACGTTCTTTGCCGAAGACAGTGATATCTGAGCCGCCTGGCCGATATTGGTAATCATTTCGTCCAGCGCATCTTTATTCGTCGTCAGCAACGTACTCACGCTCCTGCACTTCTCGCCGCTTTCGGTGGCCTTCACGCCCATGTCCTTCGCGGCGTGTTCCAGTTTCGTGCCCAAAGCCATGGCCGTCTCGCACGCTTTCGACGAAACTTGTGCCGCACGGCTGATCTCTTCAATCGCCGCCGAGATCTGCCCCGACGCGGCCTTTACCTCCTCGGCGTTCGCCGAGAGCTCTTCAGCGGCCGCCGCCAATTCCTCAGCGGACTTTTGCGCGCTCGTCGATGTCTTTAGCTTTTCCGCCAGTTGCGCCAGGCTGCTGGAGGCTTCGTTCATTTCCGTATACGCCCGGCTCTGCTCTTGTACTGCTTTTTGCGACTCCATCACGGCGGTGCTGGATTCTTCCGCGGCCTTGCCAATTTGCTGTGCCCCGAGCAAATACTCCTTGGCGCCGCGCAGCGCTTCCACGGCATTCGTTACAATCGCCTTGCAGCCTTCGCGCATATTGTTCAAATCTGTTTCCACCCTAGCGAGTGCCTCGGTGATAGCCTTGGCCTTTTCTACTTCTTCGAGTCCCTTCTTCCCGGCAGTCTGCGCATCCACGGCCACGACCTTCACCTGGCCTTGGATCTCGTTTACCACGTCCTGAATTCCCCGCGCGCTCTTTTCGCTCATCTCCGCGAGGTTGCGCACTTCGTCAGCCACCACCGCAAAGCCTTTGCCATGCTCCCCAGCTCGGGCTGCCTCGATGGCTGCGTTGAGCGCTAACAGATTGGTCTGGTCGGCTATGCGCGCCACGGCGTGCACGATCTTCCCGATCTCCTCTGATTGCCGTTCCAACTCCGCGATCATCTTTGCGGAATCAAAATTTGCCTGTGCCGCGTCGCTTACCCCTTTAATCAGCGTCTTGATGTCCACGGAAGTGCTGCGGCTTAGGCCATACAAGTTGTCCACCAGTGTCAGTGAACCCGCCGCTTGCGTGTTCGCCTCATCCGCGGCCTTTTCGATCTCGTTGATTGCCGCGCGTGATTCTTCCGCGGCGGCTCCCGCTTCTTCTGCTCCAGCGGCAATGGTCTGCATGCTTTTGCCGAGTTCCTCAACGGTGCTTGTGGCTTCGTTGATCGCAGCGGCCACTTCTTCGGTCGCAGCGGAGAGTTTTTCTGCCACCGCCTGGGCTCTTGCCAGTGTCCGCGCTCGAGTTTTATCTTCGGCCAGCTTCTTGCTTTGCAACCGGCTCGCGCCCGTGTCCGGAGCTTCCACGATTCGCGCTGGCCCTTTCGCAGCGGCCGTATTTGGCGCGGCCATGCGCTTCATTCCAGCTGATGCGCCCAATCCGTGACCATTCGTTTCCACCGCTTCTTCCAATAGCTCTTTCATGGCGTTCTGCTCCTATCGATACGAGTAACCTGCGCTCTCGGAATGTCATTGCTCGGCCGCTTAGCTAGCGCAAGGATCTACAAAGTGGGAAAAATGGCGGAGGGAGTGCGGAACCATTTCAGAAATATCGCGAACGTTGGGCGCTCGGAATATTTCTACCGATTGCAATTTACTGTGCGGCGCAAAACGTGTCAAGCTAAATGCGCGCCTCGGCTGAGGATTTATTCAAGAGTTTTCCAAGATGAACTAAAACGTCCTCTCACATTTGTGCCGAGCTGGCAAGTTTCTCGGATCACGGAATCAACTGTCTTAGGAGGTCCTCTCTGCTGTCAGGGGGCGTCATGCCATCGGCTATTGTCTAAGGCATCGACGATAAGAATCAAACAGACCTCATTTTCATTTCGGCGAGGAGATGCGGTGAGAAATCGCCGCGGAAAAACCGCAAAGCATCGGCTCATCACTACCACGGTAGGCCTCCGTCCTGAAAACGGTTGTCTAAGTTGTCCATCTGAAAAGCGGGAGATAAACACTAAGTGACGCCGAGACAGCGACTTACGTGTTTTATTGCCTGGTTCGGGGTCATGAGGTCTAAGGTTTAAACCCTTTCGATTCGCACCCCGGTCGGGGTTCAACGCGGCTCCAAAAGGCTCCAATTGGATCGGGGCGGCGGCGCTACGTCGTTTCTTTTGCGAGACTTAGAGCACACGCCCTCTCCCGTCGCCCCAAGGGATGCGCAACCCTCCGGGCGGCAACCGCAGCATCATTGAGCGGGACGTGTACGGGTTCTTGGTTCTTCGTCCGCGGAATGTTCAGCATCCGACCACTTAAGTCTACCATGTCCCATGTCACGCTGTACTCACTCCCATTTCGCAAAATCCACGTTGATCGCTCGCTCCGTTCCCTTTGATGTAGACTTCCCGCTGACCTGGCGCGGCGGGGGTCGCTTCATGCGCCGGTGAATCGTCTCTCCTCCGCGGATTGACGTGCACGAGCAGACCGCCGAAACGCTGGGCTTGCGCCCGGAGGAGCGATCATGAAACGACGCGAATGGATCCGTGCCGGTGTTCTTTCGGGTGCCGTCGCCGCGGCGTTGCGCCCGCAACTTGCTTTGGCGCAGGGTGTACCACCGCTGTCAAAATCCGAGTTGACGCCAGCCCAAAGCGGCGTTGATGCCTCGAAAGATCTCGCGGCATCAGGATGGAAGCCGCTCTTCTTGGATGAGCACCAGAACGAAACGCTCATCGTGCTCAGCGATCTCATCATCCCCACGACGGACACTCCCGGCGCCAAGGACGCGCTCGTGAACCGCTATATCGATCTCGTGCTGGCTGCCGATACACGCGAGAATCAGCGCGCCTTTCTGAACAATCTGTCTTATCTGGATGGCGAAAGCATGCGGCGCTACAAAGCGGCGTTTCGCTACCTGGCCCGGGAAGATCAGGATGATTTACTGCATGCCATGGCATATCCGGGCGCCATCAGCGAATGGACCGGTGAACCCCTGCCCGACATAGGCCACACTCATTTCCAACAACTGAAGCAGCGCATCGGCATCGCCTATTACAACTCCCAGATCGGCACGCGCGAACTCGGCTGGGACGGCGCCTATACCCACGGTGTCTACCAAGGTTGTGAACATCCCGAAGGAAATCATAAATGAGCCGGAGTTACCTGCAGCAAGACCCTCTTCAACAAACGTACGACGCCATCGTTGTAGGTTCCGGCGCCACAGGCGGATGGGCCGCCAAACGACTCGCCGAAGCGGGTCTCAAAGTCGCATTACTCGAAGCCGGCCGCGCGGTCAGTCCCACCGAGTTCACCGAGCACACCCCCGCGTACCAGCTCAAGTACCGCGACCACTCCCCTGAAATCGTGCGCACCCGGCCCATCCAGAAGCAATGCTATGCCTGCATGGAGTACAACTACGAATGGTTCGTCAATGATCTCGACAATCCGTACAGCACACCGCCCGACAAGCCGTTCACCTGGCAACGCCTCCGCGTCCTGGGGGGCGCTCGCTGGTCTGGGGCCGCCAAAGCTATCGCCTTAGCGACAACGATTTCAAAGCCGCCAGTCGCGATGGTTACGGCGATGACTGGCCCATCGCCTACGCCGACCTGGCCCCGTTTTACGACATCGTCGAGAAGTATGTAGGCATCACCGGCGCCGCGGAAGGAAACGAGATGCTGCCCGACGGGCAGTTCCTGCCTCCCATGAAGATGAGCTGCGGAGAAGTTCTGCTCCGGGAGCGCGTCAAAGCCAAGTTCGCGCGCACCGTCACCATCGGACGCGCGGCGGTCTTGACACAAAGTCACAACGGGCGCCTCGCCTGTCACTATTGCGGACCGTGCGAACGCGGCTGCCGGACCTTCTCTTACTTCAGCAGCCCGTTTACGACTGTCGCGGACGCACAAAACTCCGGCAACTGCACCCTGCTCACCAACGCGGTGGTAAGCCACGTGAACATGGACAGCGCCGCGAACAAAGCCAGCGGAGTGACCTACGTGGACCGCCTGTCGCGCCAGGTGAAAGAGGTCCGCGGAAAGTCAGTCATCCTTTGCGCGCAGGCCATGGAATCCACGCGCATCCTGCTGAACTCCTCGACCCGCGAATATCCCGCCGGCCTGGCAAATTCGAGCGGCGCTCTCGGCCACTACCTGATGGATCACGTCGTCGGAGGAGGCGCCACCGGTCAGCTACCCGATATGAAGATTCGTCCCAACGCCAACGAGCCCCAGCGCCCCAACGGAATCTACATCCCTCGTTTCCGAAATACTCCTTCGACTAAAAAACATTCCCAGTTCATTCGCGGCTATGGTTATCAGGGCGAGGGCGGCCCCGCATTCAACTTCGGCGCCGAAGGCTACGGCACATCTTTCAAGGGCGCCGTGAAAGAAGGCGTCTACTCCATCAGCATGGGCGCCTTCGGAGAATCACTCGCCCGCTGGGACAATTACATCGAGATCGACGGTAATCTCAAAGATGCCTGGGGCATTCCCGCGCTGCGCATCGTCATGACTCACGGCGACAACGAAGCCGCGCTCATGGACGACGCCGGGGCTCAGGCAGCGGAAATGCTGGAAGCGGCCGGCGCGAAAGATATTCACGTGCAGGCCCACGTCGAAATGCCGGGCATGGCCATCCACGAATTAGGCACGGCACGCATGGGAAACGATCCGAAAAAGTCCGTGCTGACCCCTTTCAACCAGACGCACGACGTGAAAAATCTGTTCGTGATGGATGGCGCCAGCTTCGTGTCGTCCGCTTGCCAGAACCCGACGCTCACCATGATGGCCATCACCGTCCGTGCCTGCGATCACCTGATCGACCGTTTTCGCAAGAGTGAGATCTGAGCAGGCGGCTCTCTGCGTTTTTGCGATCGGTCGCGATCCGTCCTGGTAGGCGCAGAATATTCTTTCGATTGTCCTTGACACTCACACCTGCGGGGAACAACATCATGTCGAGGTCTCGCCGTTTGAGACGAGATTCCCACCAGTAGTTCAAACGCAGTTTGTTTAAGGCCAAGCTCCGCATCGAGCGCTAGGAGAACAGCAACTCTTAGGTGTCGGTTATTTCCTCGCGCGGGGCCCAACCACTTGTTCGACGTACAGGTGGTTTGCACACTCAAAACGCCAGCGGTTTCAGGGCACACCACGCAAATCCGGCTCGCTCATGCGAGACGGAATGCCGAATTTCGCAAAAAGGAGAATCACTATGTCTGAAGGAAACAAGAATCTAGTCCGTCGTTTGTTCGAAGAAGTTTGGAACAAGGGCAATGCCCACGCAGCAGACGAGTTGTTCACCTCGAGCTACACGCACCATGACCCTTCGACCCCCGATGTAGGTCGAGGTCCCGAGAGTGAGAAGAAGCGAATGACTCTCTACCGTCAAGCCTTCCCCGACCTTCGACTGACGATCGATGATCTCATCGCCGAAGGAGAAACCGTGACCGCCCGCTGGACCTGCCATGGCACCCACAAGGGCGAACTGGCTGGGATTGCTCCCACCGGGAAGCACGTCTCGATGACCGGGATAAGCATCGCCCGCTTCGTAAACGGAAAGATGACCGAAGGCTGGGTCAACTGGGACGCCTTGGGACTAATGCAGCAGCTCGGCGCCGTCCACGAGCTAGGAAAAGTCAAAGCCGCCGCCCACAAGTAGTTGCGCCGACTCACTCAGCAAAACCGGAAGGCCCGATCGGTACGGTCGGGCCTTCTTTTCTACTTCCACACTATTCACAGACAAAGTCCGTTGCTTCTTTCGTTTTTCTCGTATGAAGAATGGTTTGGCCGCCAGACATGCTGAGGGTCGCGGCTTTTGGCCCGTTAATCTGAATCACTGCCGGGAAGTGCTCGACCACCGTGATTTTGCGGTTTGCATTTCTGCCGTTTCCTCCGAGTCGGCATTTCACTTGCACCAGTGCCCGGCCAGGGCGATTACCGTCCGGCGCGGATCACGTCCGCGGCTTTTTCGGCGATCATGATCGTCGGAGCGTTTGTGTTCCCGCTGGGAATGCGCGGCATCACCGAAGCATCGGCTACGCGAAGGCCATCGATACCGTGCATTCGCAGCCTCCCATCCACTACGGCGGTGGAATCGCTGCCCATCTTGCACGTGCCCACCGGATGGTAGAGCGTCTGCGCCTGTGCACGAATGAAAGCTACGATTTCCTGGTCGCTTTGCACCGCCGAGCCGGGGTCAAGTTCGTCTCCCCGATAGGGTTCGAAAGCTTTTGTGTGCGCAAGTTGCCGGCTGAGCTTCACTCCTTCGAGGATGACGCGCATGTCGGCGGGCGTCGAAAGATAATTCGCACGAATGACAGGCGGCTCCAGCGGGTTGGCCGACTTCAGCGAAATTGAACCCCGGCTTTCCGGAGTGACTATCGTCGGGCCAAAACCAAAGCAGTGCTCTTTGCGCGGGGTGAGTCCGTGATTGACGTAGTACGCCGGTCCGAACAGTAGCTGCAGGTCCGGTTCACGCAATCCGGCCCGCGTTCGCCAAAAAATTCCCGCCTCCGCGACGTTAGAGACCAGCGGGCCGCTCTTGAACACCAGATATCGCAGAAAATTTCCAAGCGATTCCGCGTTCGCCATGCTGACCGGCTTTGCGCAGAGATAGCCTACCGACACCATCAGATGATCCTGCAGATTCTTGCCTACTCCCGGAACGTCGTGCACAGCGTGGATTCCGACACCACGAATCTCGTCGGCGGGCCCGATTCCCGAGAGCAACAGCAACTGGGGCGAGTTGACCGCGCCGCCGGTGAGAATCACTTCGCGCTCGGCGGCCACCGTTTCGATGGCGCTACCCAGCAGGTACTCGATCCCAACCGCCCGGTGATTCTCGACAACGATTTTCGTCGCCTGTGCGTGCGTCAGGGCCGTCAGATTTTCTCTCGCCAGCGCGGGCTTTAAATACGCGTCAGCGGTGCTGTGACGCTGGCCATTCTTCTGCGTCACCTGATAAAGCCCCGCGCCATCCTGAGTGGCGCCGTTGAAATCCGCGTTGGCCGGTATCCCCAGTTCTTGGGCCGCCGCGAGAAACGACCGTGTCAGCGGATTCACGCAGCGGAGATCAGCGACATGCAACGGCCCGCTCGCCCCGTGGTATTCCGATGCGCCGCGCTCTTGTCGCTCGGACTTCTTGAAGTAGGGAAGAACGTCCTGGAATCCCCAGCCGTCGTTGCCGAGACCCGCCCAATCGTCGTAGTCGCAGGGATTGCCCCGGATGTAAATCATGGCGTTCATGGATCCCGAGCCGCCGATCATCTTTCCGCGCGGCCAGTAGAGTTTCCGATTGTTGAGGCAAGGCTCCGGCTCGGTGGAATAGTTCCAATCCACGTTGGTCTTAAAAAGCTTTGAGAAGGCAGCAGGGATGCGAACTTCCCTCGCGGAAGCTGGGCCGCCAGCTTCGAGCAGAAGAACGCGGGTGTGGGGATCCTCGGTGAGTCGCGACGCCAGAACACAGCCCGCCGATCCTGCACCAACGATCACATAGTCGTACGCCTTGTTGTCCGCGGGCATTGGTGACCGCAGCGATTATTGACTGTTCCTGTGGGCAAGTCCAACTTCAACGTTGATTCTGGATAGCGGCGGACGCGCAAAGAGGAGCTATCCGGTTTGCCAATGGTCCTGCAGCAGCCGATAAACTGCCAGGTGAAGGCTGGGAAGGTCGTGGTGTGGCGACCTCCACTTTCTGCCGAACGGGCTGTCGAACTGGCTAGGTTTCGGCCAGGCGGACGCTGGATTTGGGGCGCTGCTTGCGCTTCCACTCGTGGTCGTGGCGCAGACGCGATTGGTGTTTCTTTACTTGTGTTTCCAGTTCGGTGAAGGCTTGCTTGCAGGCGGCGCGGACGTTTTCGCCGGTGCCGGTGGCATGCATGGCGCCGGTGGGCAGCGATAGGGTCAGCGCGAACGAATGCTCTTCTTTGTGAGGGTTCTGCGAAAAGACTCCGTGCAGCTGCACCAGGTCCGGCTCATAACATTTCAGGAGACGAGTGAGCTTTTCGATTGCACGGGTCGCCTGCGTTTCTACGGCTTGGTGCGAGTCGACGTGCTTGTAAGTGATGGAGAGTTTCATGGATGCACCTGTAGGGTTATTTGCGGGAGGGGCGGGCCGCGCAGTTGCTTGCTTTGCGCCGCATGGTGAGGTCAGCATAGCAACCGGCGGCGTTGGCGGCAATCGGGACTTGGCTTTATCGTTCCGTCCGCGTCGTTGGGCGAAGAGCGGAAAAAGATTTAACACAGAGAGCACAGAGTTAGGAGCGCAGAGTTCGCAGAGGGTTATCCGGCCGCGACGAGGCAATCCCGCGTGTCTTCGATTGCCCTGAAAGGGATTGCCCTGAAAGGGAGTGCACTGAGGGGCGCAGAGGGACGGGTTCGCTTTAGGAGTTATCCTCGTATCGCTGACCGGGGTAATCGCTGACTGGGCTCGTTGACATGGTTGCCTCGCTGCCCCTACTCTGCTCGCAGCGCGGGCCGCGCAATCGGACGGCGCCTGTCGATTTTCGCGCTTCCGCTCATGCTCGATACTGATCCACGACGATGCGATGCTGCACAGGACGCGGAAGGCGGGACGGAAAGCCTTGCAGAGCACGCTGCCAGTGGCGCGAAGGGCGGCCATTCTGACAGCCGTGCCCGGCACGCGGCAGGTCGGCGCTCGGAGCAGCGTTCGGGCGAGACGCAGGTTGCGCCTCGTTGCGAGATTCGCGTTGGGCCAGCGGGCTGGTCTTATCCGGATTGGGCCGGGTATGTGTATCCTTCGCCGCGGCCTAAGGGGTTTCACGAAGCTACCTACCTGGCGGAATTTTTCGACACGATTGAAATCAATTCTTCGTTTTACTCGCCGATGCAGCCGGGGCACGCGCATCAGTGGCTGGAGCGCGTTGCTGCCAATCCGCGTTTTTTGTTCACCGCCAAGCTGTGGCAGAAATTTACGCACGAGAGTTTTTTTGAAGCGGAGAGCGGCACGGCAGCGGCGCAGGCGCAGGCGCGATCGAGTTCGTCGAAGCTGAGCCGCATGGCTTCGGGCTCGACGGGAAATCCAAGCGCGGAAGATGAGCGCGTTGTGCGCGCCGGGTTTGACGTGTTGCGCAACGCCGGCAAGCTGGGGGCGATATTGCTGCAATTCCCTTTCTCGTTTCATCGCACGAGCGAGACCACGGCGTACCTCACTGCCCTGCTCAGACGGTTTGCCGACTATCCGTTGGCCGTGGAGGTGCGGCACGCTTCGTGGGACGATCCGGAAATTTTCGCGCTGCTGCACGAGCATCATGCCGCGTTCTGCAACATCGATCAGCCGATCATTGGCAAGTCCCTCTTGCCGAGGGAAGGTAGGTCTCTCTTGGCGAGAGCAGACAGAACGCTGGAGTCGCTCGGCACTCAATCGATCTTGCCGAGCGATAGTACGTCGCCCTTTCCGGACGATGACGCGTCGCTGTCGAGCGCGGACCCTGAGGTGCCGATCGGATACATCCGACTGCACGGGCGACGTTATGACACCTGGTTCAGCGACGACCCGACAATTCCGTCGCACGAACGCTACAACTATCTTTATTCCAGCGAAGAACTTACTCCGTGGGCGGAGCGAATCCAAAGTGCGGGAGAACATGGGCGTAAGGTTTTCGCGATCACGAACAACCACTATCTTGGCAAAGGGGTGGTCAACGCGCTGCAACTGATCAGCATGTTGCGCGGGGCAAAGGTGAACGTGCCCGAGCCGCTGCGCGCGCAATATCCGGAATTGGAGAAGATCGCGTCGAAGCCACCCGAGAAGCCAACCCTGTTCCCGATGGGGAGGGAAACCAAGGGTTGAGGCTGCGCCACCACCGACAGGAAACGGCGAGAGGCGGAGCAGATTCTTAGTTAACAATTTGCCCCCTCCCCCCGCCATTTTTCGTAAGTGCGGATTCTAAAGGGTTTTAAGTGTAATGATTTTGGAAGTGCGGATTCTAAACGAGTTACGCGCCTATTTCGCGGAAGTGCGGATTCTGAAGGAGTTAGGTGATATACGACATATCCGGCGAGACTTTGTTTAATGCGCGAACCAAGGCTGTCTAGGCTTGAAGCAGATGGTGGAAGCGGAGAAGAAATGCGAGGAAGCATTGAGCGGCGGCGGGTCACGGTTCGCTGCGGATCTGAATCGATATACACGGTAGACTATACCATGTGATTATCGATTGGATAAGTATTATACAGTGGACGGTGAGAATTGCGATGTGAATGGTCGTTTGGAAGGTTAAGCGGGATGGGTGGGGAGGACGTGGCGGGACGGCTAGACAGGCTGCGGAAAAATGAGGAAAAGCTTCCTTCAGGGGCTGAAGCCCGTTGAGAGCACGCGGTTTACGTCGGCGCTAAAGCACCGACCTCCTGAAGAAAAAGACTTTATCCGCAGCGTGTAAAACCGTGCCTTCCCGTGTCATCCACAGCGGAAGGGCACGGTCCGTTATCCTCGCAGACGCAATTCTTAGCATCAGAGTACGGCAACCGGTTTACTCGAATCCAGGTCAAGATCGAATCTTAGTCAAGAGAATTGCGTGACCCACCACTGGCTTGATAGTCTCGGCTCATGCCCACGATCCGCGTGCTGGAAGGGCTGTTGGCCCACGAACGCGCAACCAGTGGATCGCCGGAATCAATCATGGCGCGACGCCGGCGTCAGAGAGTCTGATATTCACGCAAGAGGGGTTAGAACGTATTCTGAAGCGGGGTAACGTACCCGGGAGGGGATCATGTCAAAGGAAGAAGCCTGGGTTGCAGGGGGAAAAATCGCGATCGTCACCGGAGGGAGCCGTGGGCTCGGCCGGAACACGGTGCTCCATCTTGCCAAGCGAGGGGTTCGTTCGATCTTCACCTACAACGCTAATCGCGCCGAAGCCGACAAGGTCGTGGCCGCAGTCAGCGAGGCTGGAAGTCAGGCGATTGCGTTGCAGCTGGACACTGGAAAGGTCAGCGCCTTTGAGCGGTTTGTGAAGGATGTGCGCAAGGCTCTTGGGGAACTGGGAGCGGAACGCTTCGATTATCTCGTCAACAATGCCGGCAACTCCCATCACACGGCATTCGACAAGACGACCGAGGAGGAGTTGGACAGTCTCTACAGCGTCCACTTCAAGGGCGTGTTCTTCCTGACGCAGAAGCTCCTGCCGCTGATCCATGACGGGGGGCGGATCGTGAATATCTCATCGGGTCTGACGCGTTTCACGTTCCCGGGGAGGGCTTCGTGCATCCATGAAGGGGGCAATCGAGGTGCTCACCCGCTACCTGGCAAAGGAGCTAGGCCCACGGGGGATCGCGGTCAACACCGTCGCTCCGGGTGCCATCGCTACCGATTTCAGCGGCGGCATGGTGCGGGATAATCCGGAAGTCAACAAACACGTCGCGGAGATGACGGCACTGGGCCGTGCCGGGCTGCCCGACGACATCGGACCGATGATCGCGTCGCTGCTTTCCGAGGACAATCGGTGGATCAACGCGCAGCGCATCGAGGTCTCGGGCGGCATGTCCGTCTAGAGGCCAACTCATAAGAATTTCCTCAGGGGCTAAAGCCCGATTTTTAATGTCGGAGCTAAAGCTCCGACCCCCTGAGATGCATTTATGAGTGTGGGCGGATTCAGCGGTTTGGGGGGAGCGGGAGTTAGAGAAGAATCGCCTGGAACATCGTTCGAAAACTTGAAAGCCGGGCCTCCTGTGTTTTCGTGCGAGACCCGGCTTTCTGCGATCCTGCCTTATTTTATAGCAGTCAGCACTACTCGACACAGTTCCTCTACTGCCAGCACAAAGACCACGCAAAGGTGCGTGATCATTATGCATTTCAGCAGGATCTGTTCGGCTCTGTTAAGTTTCCTTAACATTGCGAGCCACCCTTTCGATTGTTTGGGTGGCCTCCTTGCTCGCGGCAATGCCTCTCGCCCGGGACCGGTCATACGAAGCGAGAGCTACAGATGCGAAACAAGTCGGACGCACATAAGGTCAACTCAAGCGCACTCAGGCGATGCATCGTTGACGCCGGATGGATGAAGACTACCCGGCCCGCACCTGATAGGGCCGGTTCGCACGGGGACCGAGAATCCACGATGAGAATCGGAGGGATTCCAGGATTCCCGCGGATATGTTACTCGCGTGTTCGGAAAAGTGGAACGGCTTCGGTGCGTTGTGCGGGCTTAGTGGGAGAGGCGAGAGTAGAGGGCCTTGCCGCGCGAATGGGCATCGCGGCCTTAGGGCGTAAGAAGTCAAAACCCGCACCCTTTAAAACCGAAGGGTGCGGCACCCGACGGGAAAAATGAAGCAAATAAGCTCCTGTTTGTGGTGGATATCGCGGGGACGCTGGTGTTTGCCCCGGGCGTGGGCGGCGATTCGCTGAGGGCTGGCCGGGCTGAAGCCCGGCGCCTACATCCCGGCGCCAACATTAGGAGCGATTTGAGGAGGGGCGATTTGGTTTTGGTGGGACATTCTTTTTACGCGGGGAGGACAACTGAGCTTGAGCGGGTGCCTATGCTGCGGGAGAGACGGAAGCCTGACTTGAGGAGCGTGGGTGGGCTTCGGTTGGTACCGACTTTGTCGGTTGCGACGGGGTCCTGGTTTGACCTCGCGCCAATCTCCAAGAATGAGGGGTTCCTCCGATATGAAGAAAGCATTTTCGACGATGGTTTTGGCTTGCGTATTGGCCGGGATGTTTGCGGTGAGCACGTTTGCGGATGAGTTGGTGTTTTTCTCGCCGGTGGTGGGGTCAAATCCGGGCGTTACGATTGCAGGCGTGGCGAGCGGCGGGGCTCCGTGGGTGGTACGACGTGGGGCGGCGGTGTTGACCGATGACGGACGGTTGAACCTGCACGTGCGCGGGTTGGTGCTGCCGAGCGTGAACAATACAGCAGGACCGGTGACGCAGGTGGCGGCCAGCGTGGTGTGTGGGGATGCGGTGGCGGCGACCAGCGGCGTGGTGGGGCTGACGACCGACGGGGACGCGGAGATTCGGGCGAAGCTGACGCTGCCGTCTCCGTGCCTTGGTGCGGTTGTGCTGGTGCGCGTGGCGGGTGTGAATGGGACGGTGTTGGCGGCTCCGAGTGCGTTTATTGCGGCGACGGGCTTGGTGAAGGACGCGGACGACAAGTAGAAGCGAAAGAGAGTTTCCCTGACGGCCTGGGCCAGTCCTCTGTTTGAGGCTGGCCCTTTTTTTTGGGGAGAGTTTGCGGTATGGGTGCGCTCGAAAGTTTAGATGTGTTTGCGAAGAAGCCTTGCTGGGTGGCGGTGGCCTTTGGCGGCGCGACGCTTTTCGCGGACGATAGACTTAGCGTCGATCAACCATTGTCCGTTGCCTGGGCGGCCGGGTTGTTTTCGTTTGTGGCCGGAGAGGCGACCGAGGCTGAGGAGGCGGCAGATTTCGGCGCTGGTGGTGTTCATTTGGACGGCGGCTTGTTGTGCGGTGAGCCAGCGGTCTCGGTGTGCGGGCATGGGGGTGGGTCCTTCGGGGTGAGCCAGCGTTAAGGCTGATTTTGCAGTCACTGTAACGGTAATTATTTTACTTTGCAATGGAGGACGGTGGTGAGGCGAGTGGAGGAAAATGAAGTTAACGAGGCGGGGAGGTAGCGATTCGAGTGCGGCCTGCGCGATGAGTTTTATTGTTGGCAACCGACGCCTCTCGAAGAGCGACGTGCCGGGAGCGCTCTGAGCGCCGCGGATTGGGATTGCAAGTAAAAAAGTACTGGATTTCCTCGGTCTGTCCAAGCCTACGGCCTCCTAAAGACGACCGCTGCTTTATATTGAAGCAATGCTTCGCGTGAGAGCTTCGATCTCCATCAATAGGTCTGCGATCCGGAAGGGCTTGGAGACGTATCCGTCCATTCCAGCCCGCAAACAACGTTCGCGGTCACCAGCGATGGCATGGGCGGTCATGGCAATGACGGCCTGGTGCGGGCCGCCAGTTTCCTTCTCGTTGTTTCGGATCGCGGCGGTGGCCTCAAGTCCGTCCATCTCGGGCATCTGGACGTCCATTAAAACGACGTCGAACTTCTCGCGCTTCAGCGCAGAAAGCGCCTCTTTGCCGTTGTGGGCGACCGCAACGGTGTATCCCTGTCTCTCCAGCATGCGCACCGCGAGCAACTGATTTACGGCGTTGTCCTCGGCCAATAGAATCCGGAGCGTTGGCTTGCCTTCCCGTAGAGTGTGGCGCGTGACTAGACGTGGCGCGGCGATGTCTGGCTCGCGCTCTTTAAGAACAGTGAGGATGGCTTCGAGCAAGGCTGCCTGCGCAACAGGCTTAACGAGATAGGCTGCGATGCCGAGCGCTTTGCATCGCGCTGCATCGCCTCGCTGCCCAGCTGAGGTCAACATCATGACGGCGATGTCACGCAAGTTCGTACATTTGCTGAACTGCTCGACTAGGGTGAAACCGTCTACATCAGGTATCTGGACGTCGACCAAAGCGAGGGCAAAGCGTGAGCCTGCTTGGTTCGCTTCTTGCAATCGTTGTTTCGCCTCGGCGGCGCTTGCGGCAAACACCGGCCGCATCTTCCAGTGTTCCAGCATCTTCCCAAGAATCAGCCGGTTTGTTCTGTTGTCGTCCACCACCAAGACCGCAAGACCTTGAAGGGTATGGGGCTGGACTTTCTCTGTCGGACCTGCGGCCGTCGCGGTGTACACCTTTAGCATGAAGTGAAAACAACTGCCTTGGCCTAGCCCACTGTCCAGCCACATCCTGCCGCCCATCATTTCCACAAGTCGCATGGAAATGGTCAGCCCGAGGCCGGTTCCTCCAAACTTTCGAGAGGTTGAGCTATCGGCTTGGGAAAAGGCTTGGAAGATAATCTTCTGCTTCTCAGGTGCGATGCCGATGCCGGTGTCCCGAACCGAAAAAACCAACTGAAGCTCATCACCGCGTCGAGAATCCATACTGATTCGAAGCACAACTTCTCCCTGTTCCGTAAACTTGATCGCGTTGCCAATCAAATTGACGATGATCTGCCGCAGCCGCGTAGGGTCGCCAACGATCTCATCCGGCACGTCAGGGTCAATATCACAGAGTAGCTCCAGTCCTTTCTGCTCAACACGCGTTGCCAGGAGTTTGACCGTCTCCGCCATGCTGGCACGCAACTTAAAGGCTATCGGGTCGAAATCAAACTTTCCAGCTTCGATCTTGGAAAAGTCGAGAATGTCGTTGATCAATGAAAGCAGGGAGTCCGCTTCAGTCTTAACCATGGTGAGATACTCGCGCTGGGTTACGTCGAGTTCCGTGTCGAGCGTGAGTTCGGTCATGCCTATGATTCCGTTCATCGGCGTGCGAATCTCGTGGCTCATGTTGGCGAGGAATTCAGACTTCGCGCGGTTTGCGCTATCGGCGGCCGCCCGCGCCTGCTCCAACCGCAGCAGCATCTCTTTCTCTTCGGTGATGTCTATGCATGCTCCCGTGACTCGCTTACCTCGCAGTTCCGGCTTGCCCTGACTTCGCAGCCACCGGATGGCGCCGTTCGGGAGCACCACGCGGTATTCGGTTTGAAACGCTTCCCCGGCAGAAATCGCATAGGTAATTGCTTGCTTTGCTGTCTCACGATCATCAGGATGGGCCATTTCCCACCATTGGCCCCCGCTCAACCGAGGTGGCTGGCCGACTAAGCCCGTCAATGCTGCGAATCCCGCTGAGATACTCACGGTGCCCGTTGGGATATCAATTTGCCAAATACCGAACGCCGCCGCCTTCTCCGCAAGATCAAAGCGCTCGGCATCTTCTCGCAGCCTCTGCTCCGCGCGTAGTCGCTCGATGGCGTTTCCAGCCAAGTGCGCGCCTGCTTCCACGACTCGCAAATCTCGTGCTCTCGGCTTTGCAGGGTGCTGGTGGTACATCGCAAATGTTCCCAACACATTTTTCTTTGAATCGCGGATTGGCACGCTCCAGCAAGCCCTTAACCCGAACGACATCACAAAATCCTTCACTGGCGCAAAACGGTGATCTGTAGCAATGTCCATCACGATTGTTGTTTCGTTGCGAAAGGCCGCCGTACCACAAGCGCCGATTTCGGGCCCGATCTCCAGCCCATCAATCGCTTTCATGTACTCTGCCCGTATGCTGCCTCCCGAACCTTCGCGCAGGCGTCGCCCGTCCTCGTCCAGCAGAAGAATCGTGCAAAAGCAATTGCCCGCCATTCGCTCGATCGCTTCGGTCAGGGCATCCAGAACTTCCTTGAGCGAGGCGCCTCTCGCAATGAGCTCCAATACTCGGCGTTCTTCTTCCAGAACCCGCGAAGACTTCTCCAGTTCTTCTTGGTTCCGCAAGCTCTCCGCCAAGCGGCGCGTTTGCAGCCACGCCACCGCGATGCCCACGGTAGCTAGTAGAATTGCCCCAGTGGTCAGTTCAAACCACGTTGATTGGCTGTTTGGCAAAAACATACGGGGTGAAAGAATTGTGGAGGGGCTTTCCGACTCATGGGTTCGGCCCTGACCAAGACCTTGCGCTGCGCCGCCGCTGCGAAAAGCAGCACGAGAAGTGCCACATGAACAATTCTTTAAGATACTCATTCAAATGAATTAATGGCGTGGGAACGCTTTGGTCAGTGCCCCTTGAGGGTCTCATTCCCGGCTTCCGTTCTATTTTGGAACATCGACATGGTCGCTGGGATCACGGCAATTTCCGTCGAACCGAACTCGAACCTTTAGCCCCGTCCGGGCAGGGGGATCGCCTCGGCGACTTCACCGCAGAAACGAGACACTAGCCGCGCCGATGGGATACGTG
The DNA here is from genome assembly GCA_963810355.1 of uncultured Acidobacteriota bacterium. GTDB lineage: Bacteria > Acidobacteriota > Terriglobia > Acidiferrales > UBA7541 > Acidiferrum. Next base: position 595,113 of record CAWENU010000004.1, on the reverse strand, counting down.
AATTCTCTTTGACCGACGAAGTCCGGGCTCGAGTCCATTGATCGTTTGTCAAACGTCTTCCAGGCCCTTGGAGAGGGGAAGCAGTCATGAAGGCAGCAGTCCACGAAAGCGGAAAGGTCCGCGGAGACCTGGCGGTACAGCACGATGGGCTCACCACACGGTGCGTCCGATAGGCGCGCGTTTCACTTCGTGGTCCCAAGCAATGGCGTACCAAAAAAATGGAACATAGCCAGCCTCCCGTTCCTTGTTCCAAATTATGGAACACTATTTCATATTGATCAGCAGCAGAATTTTGATTAGAATGCGCCCCAGTCAAGGGGAAACGCTCGATCCCTGGCGTTTATAGAACGGGTTTCGAGACCGCCGCCGGGGAGAGTGCGATGCAAGCTACAGCAGCCACCACACTGATACGCCGCCGTACGATACGGAGACCCGGGACAGAGAACGGCAGCAGCAAATCGTTGCAAAAGGCTTTGCGCATCCTGGTGTACATGGGGGAGCAGGCACCTGAAGCGGGGATAACGCAACTGGCATCAGAGTTGGGATTGACGAAGGCCACAGTTCACCGCCTACTGCACGCCATGGAGAGATTCGAGCTGATCGAACGAAATGCGGAGACCGAACGCTATCGGCTGGGGCTGAAACTTCATCAATTGGGTACCAAAGCGGTCGAGTCACGGACTTTACGTAGCGAAGCGCACCGCCTGTTGTTGGAAATGTCCCGCCGCTCGAGAGAATCCGTGAGCCTGGCGGTGCCATCACCCGGTGGAGTGATTTGCCTGGACCGGATGGATTCGCCGCACACCATCATCACTGTGTGTACTCCAGTGGGTACGATGTTCCCGGCTCATTGCACGGCGGCCGGGAAGGCTGTGCTCGCGTATCTGAGCGATCTTCAGTTACACGAAATCATCAAGAGGAATGGGCAGCGGGAATACACGCCGTTCACGATTTCGCGATTGTCGGATCTGAAAGAAAACCTACGGCTGATCCGCCAGCGCGGATATGCTGTGGATCATCAGGAACTCGAACGCGGACTAAGTGGCGTAGCTGCGCCGGTTTTGGGCGCACACGAACGCTTGATTGCCGCGGTGGGGATTGCGGGACCCACGCTGCGATTCCGCGGGAAAGAATTGGCGCAAAAAGTGAGCCTGGTGACCGAGATAGCGGCAAGGCTGGCTATGGGGTTAGGCAGGCTGGAAGGGAGTCCAACGCTGGTTGCGTTCGATAAATCGCGGGAAACGAATGGTTTGAAGGCGTCGGGAGAGGTGTAAAGCGTATGCCCGCAAAATACAAAGCCGATCATATCGGGAGTTTCCTGCGCCCGACGGAATTACTGGAAGCTCGGCAGACCGCGAGCGCTGAGAAGCTGCGACAACTAGAAGACAAACATATTTTGCGGGTGCTGGAGAAACAGAAGGAGCTCGGCTTCGAAGCGGCCACCGATGGGGAGTTACGCCGCCGGAATTTCATGAGCGACTTCACGGATGCGGTCGAAGGATTCGACTTAGCGGATGCGGTTGGCCGGTCATGGCAAGCGGGGCAAGCTGCTGTTGCTACCGTCAGCAACGTGACGGGGATCGTGACTTCCAAGCTGCGCCAGGTCCGCCCACTTACCGGGCACGAGCTGCCGTTCCTGAAGGCCAAGAGTCCACTGCCGATCAAAATGACGTTGCCGAGCGCCACACAATTTCCAGCCATCGCGTTCAAGAGTGGGGTTACCGACAAAATCTATAAAGATCATTCGGCATTGCTGTGGGACATCGTTGAGATCATGAAAAGCGATCTCGCGAAGCTCTCTTCCGACGGCGTGAGTTACATCCAGATCGATGCGCCCCGCTACAGCTACTACATGGATCCCAAATGGCGCGCGTGGATCAAAGCGGAATTGAAAGTCGAGCCGGATGCCGCGCTTGACGAAGCCGTCCGGGCGGACAATGCGTGTTTTGTTGCAGCGCGAAAACCTGGCGTAACTCTGGGCATCCACTTGTGCCGCGGCAACAATCGCAGCCACTGGTACGCGGAAGGAGGGTACGACGCCATCGCGGAGAAGTTGTTCGCCACTTTGGAGGTGGACCGCTTTCTCCTCGAGTACGACGACGAACGCTCCGGCACGTTTGAGCCGCTACGCTTCGTACCCAAGGGCAAAACGGTCGTGCTAGGGCTGGTCAGTTCAAAAGTGCCGCGCATGGAAGATCCGGACGTGCTGGCAAAGCGAATCGACGAGGCAGCGAAACATATTCCGCTGGAAAATCTGGCGCTAAGCCCGCAATGCGGGTTTGCATCGACGGCGGAAGGCAACCTGATCACGGAAGACCGGCAGTGGGACAAACTGAAGCTCGTTGCGAATACCGCGCGACGGGTTTGGCACTGAGTGGAATTGGTCTGCGAGTATCTCGATCGTTCGGTACCGGGGGGAGAACGCTTGTAGGAGACCTCTCCGCGCAGGTTTCATGGAACAAGGAGGCAGCATGTTATCGACCCCCTATATCGATGGAAAAGCTTTAGAGATTCCCCCGGGATTGCTGACTGACGTTATAAATCCGGCGAATCAAAAGCCTTTTGCGAAAATCTTCATGGCGCAGGAAGAGCATATGCGCGCGGCAATCAATGCCGCGGACGCAGCACGGGCAGGATGGGCGGCCACGCCGCCTGCGGAGAGGGAAAGATTGCTTCGCCGCGCCGCCGACGAACTGGTCGCCGCCACAGCGGAAATCGTGGACCTGCTGGTCGACGAGGCCGGCTCGACGGTAGGCAAAGCGCACATGGAGGTTGCGATCACTGCGGACGATCTGCGATCCATTGCCGGAGAAGCCCGGCGAATTCATGGAGACGTCATTCCTTCCAATATGCCGGGACTAATATCGATGGTGTTTCGGCGCCCGCTGGGAGTCGTGGCGGGTATCGCGCCCTTCAACTTCCCCGTGATCTTGTCACTGAAAAAAGTAGCCTTCGCCTTGGCCGCGGGCAACACGTTCGTGCTTAAGCCTTCGGAGGAAACGTCGTTGGTTGGGCTGAAACTCGCGGAAGTATTCGAACGAGCGGGCGTGCCGGCTGGCGTACTCAACGTAGTGCCGGGAGACGGACCGCGCATGGCACAGGTTTTGTATGACGATCCGCGGGTCAAGTTGATCTCGTTCACAGGATCAACCGCAGTGGGACGCATGGTCGCCACGGAGTGCGCAAAGCGCGGGAAGAAATTCACATTAGAGATGGGCGGAAAGAGTCCGCTCATCGTTCTAAAAGATGCCGATGTGGACTATGCCGTGGACACCGCGTGCTTCGGGCTGTTCATACACCAGGGGCAAATCTGCATGGCGGGATCGCGGATTATTGTGGAGGCGCCACTGTACGAAGAATTCCTGCGGCGATTTGCGGCAAAGGCGCAAACCATGAAGGTAGGCGATCCTCGAGATCCGCACACCATGATAGGACCGCTGATCCGTGCGTCGCAGTGCCCGATGATCGACAAGAAGGTGAAAGACGCGGTTGCGGGCGGGGCTCGCCTGCTGTGCGGCGGGAGATACGAAGGAAACTTTTACTATCCGACGGTGCTGGGGGACGTAAAACCAGGAATGGCGGTATTCCGCGACGAATTGTTTGGGCCCGTCGCCGCCGTAAGCAAGGCAAACGACGCCGAGCATGCGCTGGCGTTGGCAAACAATACGTCCTATGGCTTGTCCTCTGCCGTACTGACCAACAATATGCAGGTAGCGATGCGCTTTGCTATGGAACTGGAAGCGGGTATGGTGCACCTGAACGGACCGACCTTGCTCGACGAAGTGGTCGCACCGTTTGGCGGCGTAAAGGATTCAGGTGCGGGGCGCGAGGGAGGCCGCTGGTCAATCGAAGAAATGACCGAAGTGAAATGGGTCACGATTCAAATGGGCAAGCGACAGTATCCATTCTAATTTAAACGGATTTTCGACGAGAGTGGCTTTTAGCAGTCGAAGAAGACCGTTTCGTCGGGACCTTGTAAGCGCACATTCCACTTGAGTATTCCGTCGCCCTTTGCGGAGTTTTTCGCAATGAGCGTTTTGCGTCGCGCGGGTTCCACCAGGTTTAAGACGTAGTCTTCGGCATTTGCCGGAGAGATTTTTGGTGGATGACTTGGCGGGGCCTATGCGGCGCTTGCAGCGCGCCTTCTGGCCCAAGATCCATCTATTTCTCCCAAGGAGTCCCTTCGCGGCCGCTCAGGACAATGTCGAATTTGAAACCCAGAGCCTGCTCGGGCAGCGTGGTTTCCCAATCAAACAGCGAAATCAAACGGTTGCGCGCCGCTTCATCCGCGGTGCAATTTGAAGATCGGATCGACGGGCAACATGGGTCTCCGGGAAAATACATCTGTGTAACCAGACGAGTGGCGAACGCCGGGCCGAATAGCGAAAAGTGGATGTGCGCAGGGCGCCACGCATTACGGTGATTTTTCCAGGGATACGCGCCGGGACGAATGGTGACAAATCTGTAGTTTCAGTCCGCATCGGTCAGAGTGCGGCCGCAACCGGTGAAGTTGGGATCGAGCGGAGCGTCGTGCTGGTCCGATTTATGCAGATAGCGTCCTGCGGCGTTGGCTTGCCAAACCTCTACCAAAAGTATGTGGCACCTGCCGGCCCATTTTCATCCAAAACTCGTCCGCTGACGATGATGCGCTCGCCTAGCGGTTCACCGGAATGCTGCCGGGTAAGATCGGAGGCTCTCACGTCAACGGCGGAGGCGTCGAACAAAGGACCAGTAACTTCAGAAAGCGTATGCGCAAGATAGACCAACGGTTTCGATGGCGCGCGCTTAATGGAGGAGACGTAAGCAGGATGCAAATGCAGGGGCTGCGTACCGGGAGCTGGCCGCCGGTAGCAGGGAAGTGCCACCGCACTCTTGCCTTCTCTGGTGTCTACTTTGGGTGTCAAAGAAGATTATCTCCAAGAAACAAATAATAGCGCCAGTAGATGCATAGCAGTGCGCGAGGACACGTTCGGGATAGGCGAAGCCCTGGCGAATGGAAATTTATGGAACGGAAGCCGGGAAGTCAAGGTCGGTAAACGAAAGCGCGTGCGTATATCGGGCACCTGATGTATGCTTCGCGTCCTGACTGAGTCCCCAACGGAGCCACCGATGGCGCACGCCAAGTCAGCCGAATCTTCTCATAAGCAATTCCATTCCTCCGCGGGAGTGGCCGAAACCGCAGCCACCCCGGTGCTTTTGCCTCGCTCGCAATCTCCATCACCGATGGCGGCAAGACTGGATGAATTCGCCGGCGATCCCAATTTCATGACTTCGCTTGCCCGGGGACTGCTGGTGATCCAGGCATTTTCGCAGCAAAGCCTTCATCTTTCGATTTCGCAATTAAGCAAGCGAACCGGATTGTCGCGCGCCTCGGTACGCCGTTGCTTGCATACACTTTCAAAGTTGGGGTTTGTAGGAACTGACGATGGAAGAAATTTTTATCTTCGGCCCCGTGTTCTCGCTTTAGGTCACTCGTATTTATCGTCTATGCCACTTGCCACCACGGCGCAGCCCGTGCTGGAGCATCTTAGCCATATCCTGCATGAGTCGTGCTCGATTGCACTGCTGGATGGGGTAGACATCATCTACGTGGCGCGAGCGAACGTGACCCGAATCATGGCTATCGACCTAGGAGTAGGCACGCGGCTGCCGGCATTTTGCACTTCTATTGGTCGTGTCTTGCTCGCGAATCTTCCGCCCGCTGAAATGGAAGCGCAGCTTTCGCGCATCGAATTTACACGCTATACAGACCGGACTGTCACGTCGGTGGATAAATTGCGCCAGGTTTTGTTGTCTGTCCGGCGTGAAGGCTACGCCATCGTGGACCAGGAGCTCGAACTTGGATTGCGGTCGATGGCAGTTCCGGTGCAAAACCAGATGGGGCGCGTGGTTGCGGCGATTAACGTGGGCGCCCACGGGCAACGCGTCTCCGTACAAGACATGCAAACGCGATTTCTCCCCTACCTCCGCGCCGCAGCGCAGGAACTCTGCGCACTGCTTGGTTGAATTGTTGGGCGTTTATCGAACGCTGATGACAAAGCAGGCTGTTGCATCTTTCCCAGCAGCCATACACTCCGGCCAGCCAGACAAAAGCGCCCGCTAATGGGGAGGAAATCCTCATCGTAACCACTCTCAAGGTACCGAAGACCGGTGGTTTGCCCACCACCAAAGTAAACGTGGTGCGTTGGCTCAAATGTGAAGGAGAAGCGGTAAAACGAGGCGATGCTGTAGTGGAACTAGAGACGGAAAAGGTGAACGACGAGTTGGATTCTCCCGCGGAGGGGATTCTGTTGAAGATTGTGAGCAAAGAAGGTGCCGAAGTGCCGGTGGGCGACGCAGTTTGCTACATCGGGCATCCGGGAGATGCGATTCCTCAAGACTGAGGAGAAAGGTGCTGCGATGAAGCCTTCGGAACAGTTGGGGAGAGACCGCCTGGTATGGATGTGGACGCAAATGCTGCGCATCCGCGAATTCGAGGAGCGCGTAAAGCGCACCTTTGTCGAACATCCCGGCGTAATTCGAGGACACACGCACCTTGGCGACGGCGCAGAAGCTTCAATTGTCGGGTCATTGGCAACAAGAAACGCACGCGATCCGGTAATGCCGAGCTATCGCTGTCATGGGTATCCAATCGTGCTCGGCACGCCGGTGGAAAGCATGATGGCGGAGTTGTACGGGCGGAAAGAAGGCTTGTGCAAAGGTTTTGGCGGATCGATGCATCTCGCCGATCCGGCACACGATTTTCCCGGAGCAACGGGAATCATTGGCGCTGGTATCGCCCACGCGGCCGGAGTTGCGCTGACGGCACAAGTAAAGAAAACAGGACAGGTGGTTTACAGCTTCTTCGGCGATGGCGCCACAAAACAGGGCGCGTTTCACGAAACCCTGAACCTTGCGGCGGTATGGAAATTGCCAGTGGTCTTTATCCTGGAAAACAACGAATACCAGGCGTACACGCATGTGAGCCTGGAAGACGCCAATCATGTTGGCGGCGACCCTCTTTCGAGAAAGGCGCAGGCGTATAGCATTCCGGGTTCTACGGTGGATGGCACGAACCCGCTGGCGGTCTATGACGCGGTCAAAACAGCCGTAGAGAGCGCGCGCGGCGGACAGGGTCCGAGCCTGATCGAATCCAAGTTCTACCGCTTAAGCGCGCACGGAAACGCGATCACCGTTCCGCCGGTGCCAACACAATTTCCGAAGCACGAGTCTGTGGAAGTTTACGGGCGAAAAGCGGAATACGAAGCCGCCAAGGCCAACGATCCCATTCCCAAGTTTCGTTCGGAACTGATCGCTTCGAGTGCGATGACAGAACAAAAGGCCAGCAGTATCGAAGAAGAGGTTCGCGCGGAAATGGAAGAAGCCGTTCGCTTCGGTTTGGCAAGCCCGCCGCCGGCGCCGCAGGATGCGCTTAAATACGTGTACGCGTAGGAGGATCAGCTGATGTCAAAGGAAATGGTGTATGGCGAAGCGATTGCCACGGCAATCATTGAAGAGATGCAGCGAGACCCGAATGTAATCTTCTACGGACAGAACATGGGCATGACGGAGCGAGACCCAATGCTGAAAATGTTCGGCAAGGACCGTATCCGCATCACGCCAATTTCGGAAACCGCGGAACTCGGAATCGCAGTCGGAGCGGCCATGACCGGGTTACGCCCCATCGTTGAGTTGTGGATGAGCGAGTTTATGCTCGTGGCATTCGATCAGGTGATCAACGAAGCGCCGCGGCTGCGCTACATGTCCGGCGGCAATGTGAAAGTTCCCGTGGTTTTCAAGGCGGGTTATGGATTCGCGGCTGGATGGGCAGGACAACACTCCAATTGTACTTATCACCTGCTTATGGGCACGCCCGGCTTAAAGGTGGCTCTGCCATCGACGCCCGCGGATGCTAAAGGCCTAATGAAAGCGGCCATTCGCGACGATAACCCGGTGGTTTTCTTGCAGCATTTTCTGCTCACATTAGAAAAGGGCGAAGTACCGGAAGGAGATGTGGTCATTCCATTTGGCGTGGCGGACGTGAAGCGATCAGGGACGGATGCGACGATTGTTGCGACTGGATGGATGGTACAGAAGTCGTTGGCCGCGGCGGAGAACTTGGCAAAAGAGGGCATCTGCGTGGAAGTCATCGATCCGCGCACCCTTGCTCCGCTAGATGTGAATACCATCGTTGATTCAGTAAAAAAGACCGGGCGGCTCGTGCTTGTGGACCAAGCTCCGCGTCACGCATCAGCAGCGATCATCATAGCCGGGGAGATTGCCGAACACGCGTTCCAGCACCTCAGGGCGCCCGTTCGCCTGGTGACCGCCGCGGACACGCCCGTGCCCTTCAGCGAACCCCTGGAGAATTATGTCTTGCCAAACGAAGACAAGATCATCCAAGCGGTGAAATCCGTTCTTGCCAAGCGTGCGCTAACGGCTTGATGCAAAATTCAGGAAACACGCGGCCGCTCGATGACTAAAGTTCCCGAATTACTTGCATCCTACTGGACGATTGCGGGTGGCGCGCTTCCACACACGGATCGCGAGTACAGTCCCTTGGATTTCAAGGATCGCGTGCAAGCTGCTGCTAGAGCGGGTTCAAGGGCTTGGGAATCTGGCACGCGGACCTTGACCATATTCTCGAGCGTCATAGTTTGCAGGATATGAAACAAATCTGCGACGACAACGGCATCACGCAAATCGAATTGGAATTCCTGGTCGATTGGTTTCTCGACGGCGAGCGAAAGAAGCGATCTGATATTCAAAAACGTAAACTGCTGGCGGCAGCCGAAGCACTCGACGCGCGTCACGTGAAGGTCGGCGATTTCTTTCACGAAAGCTATTCCATGCCTCAACTCATCGAAGCATTTGCTTCTCTCTGCTTCGACGCCGCCGAACACGGCACGAGGATTGCCTTTGAACTCATGCCGTTCTCCATGGTCGACACCTTGAAAGACTCTCTCACCATGATCGAGGGGGCCGGCGCGACGAACGGTGGCATCATTTTTGACCTGTGGCACGTCGTAAAACTAAACATCCCCTATGCAGGCGTGGAGCAGGTTCCTGTAGAATGGATTGTGGGGGTGGAATTGAACGATGGTATGTTCGTGGCTCCCTGGAGCCTTCACGAGGACACCATCCATCACCGCCGGCTGTGCGGAGAGGGAGAGTTCGACGTCAGGGGCTTTGTGCATTCTATTCGCAAGACAGGCTACGCCGGTCCGTGGGGAATCGAGGTTCTCTCTGAAGATCTCCGCGGGAAACCTCTGGACGAAGTAGCAATGCGAGCCTTCACAACCACCATGGATCATCTTCGAACCTGAAACGCGATTCTACCGGGCGATTATCGACACCCCTTTCCTGACTGCTTCTTTTTTTGGATGAATTCCCGGATTTAGGATGTGCCTCGAAGTGCGCCAGCTGATCCGGTCGAAGCAGGAGGAAACCGCAATGTCTGGAACAAAACCCGTAGTGGTCTACGGAGCGAGCGGCTTTTCAGGCCGACTGGTGGCGGAATATCTGCGGGAGTACAAGGTTCCGTTCGTCGCCGCTGGCCGAAATCGGTCCAGGATCGAAGAGGTACTGAAGCAGGTTCCGGGAATCGACAGCGCACAGTACGAAATCGCTGAAGTAGGAAACTCGGTCGAAAACCTCACCAAGCTGTTTTCCGGAGCGAAGGTAGTATGCAACACGGTCGGGCCTTTCATTTATAGTGGACCCTCGGTCATCGAAGCCTGTCTGAAAGCCCGGTGTCACTATCTCGATATCAGCGGTGAACAGGAATGGATTCGCCAGGTGGCCACGAAATGGAACGCGCCTTTTGCGGAACACAAGCTATTGGCCGCGCCGGCAACTGCATTCATGTCTGCCCCCAGCGACGCTGCGGCACGCCTGTGCCTCGAAAATAACAAGGGGATCGACACTCTCGAGACGCTGACCATGTTCCGAGGCATGCCGACGTTCGGCTCCACGCAGACCATCTTCGCGGTGCTGCAGACCGAGGCACATTACCTGGAGCAGAACCAATACAAACGCTGGCCGCCCGCTACGTCCATGGATGTGGTGGTGCCCGGTCAAATCCAGACCCAACTTGCGCTCGCGTGGGGCGGCTTCCCGCAACCCGTTTGGTTCCAGAATCACCCGCAAATAGCAAACGTGAAATCCATTGGCGGATTGCTGGACCGTCAAATCATGGAAGGCGTTGCAGCCACTGAAAGAATGTATCTCGAAAAAATCGTTCCGTTGCCAAAGGAAGAACGCGAACGCAGACTCGCGGAGATGGCCAAATCCGTGCAATCGGGGACGCCCCCGCCAGAGGACCCGCGCATAAATCGAACCATTGATGTGCTGGTTGGGCGCGGAGCAACCGAGTCCGTGCAGTGCGCAATATTTGGGACTTGCTGCTACAAGCAAACTGGCCTCTTGCAGGCGTTTGCGGCGCACAAGCTACTGCATAGCACTCCGCAGAAGGTCGGATTCGCCTCTGCTGCCGAAGCATTTGGCGCGAGAGAGGTCCTCGGAGTGCTGGAAAGTCATGGATTCTCCAAGCTGAGAGTGTTCTAACGACAGCCTCGGCCAATCATGCGCGCAATAGATTATTTCGACAAAGCCGCCGAAGCGTACCCGGACCGTATTGCGCTCGTTGAGGCAAACACGCGCTGGACCTACCGGGAATTGCAAAAAACCAGCGAATGTGTGGCGCGCGCCATGTGGGCCAACGGGCTAGGCGAAGAAGATCGCGTTGCCATCTTTTCTCCAAACGACGCGCGCATCCTGGTGTGTATGTTGGCCCTGATGCGCGCCGGTGGCGCATGGGTCCCAATCAACTATCGCAACGCTGCAGACGCCAACGTGGAATTCATGAATTACGCCGAAACACGCTGGCTCTTCTATCACAGCAGTTTCTCCGAACAGGTAAACGAAATGCGCAAACGAGTTTCGGCCTTGCGGCATTTCGTGTGCATCGATGCCGAAGCGAACGGCGATCCCTCCCTCGATCAATTCATGGTGAAGGGAGTGGTAGCGGGCGAAAAGGACTGGGCGGACCCGCGCGGAAACCCAGGCCGGCTGGTAGGGCTGGTACCAACCGGCGGCACCACCGGTCCGGCCAAGGGTGTCCGCGTATCCAGTGAATCTTGGGCCGCTTACACGGAGATGGCTGCGCATTACTGGCAGATTGGAGATATTCCGCCGGTTTGTCTCAGCACGGCTCCGCTCTCCCATGCAGCGGGTGTAGTAGCCTTCGCGTTGTTTACGTTGGGAGCTACGAATGTGATTCTCCCGCGTTTCGATGCCGCGGAAGTGTTGCGCTGCATCGCGCTCCACCGTGTCACGCATTTATTCCTTCCGCCCACCGCTTTCTACGCGCTGCTCTCCCATCCAGATGTCCGCAGATACGATCATTCCAGCCTGAAACTACTGCTGCTGGCCGCTTCGCCAGTGTCGCCAGATCGCGTGAAGCAGGGTGTGGAACTATTCGGCCCCTGTGTCTGCCAGAGCTACGGACAGACCGAAGCGCCCATGTTGCTAACGTGGCTGGATCGCGAGACGGTCGCTGCCGCGGCCGCCGGCGACCATCCGGAGCGTTTGCGAAGTTGCGGCAAAGCTACCTATGCGGTGCGTCTGGCCATCATGGATGATGACGGAAAACTATTGCCGCCGAATGAACCTGGAGAGATCGCCGCTCGTGGCGCGCTGGTCACTGCCGGCTACCACAATCTGCCGGAAGCAACAGCTGAAATTCGCACATTTGGTTGGCACCACACAGGCGATGTTGGATATCGGGATGAAGACGGATACTTTTACATCGTTGATCGCAAGAAGGACGTGATCATCTCGGGCGGCTTCAATGTGTTTTCCGGCGAAGTCGAGGCGGCAATCATGGCCCTGCCGCAGGTGCATGAGTGCGCAGTGATCGGCGTCCCCCACGAAAGCTGGGGAGAAGCGGTGAAAGCGTTGCTGGTCATTCGCGGAGGTAAATCTCTAACGGAAGAAGAAGTGATTACCCACTGTAAGAAAAAACTTGGAGGTGTAAAGGCCCCCAAATCCGTGGAGTTCCGCGAAGAAATTCCCAAAACTCCTGCCGGAAAGATCGACCGCAAGAAACTTAGGGCTCCGTATTGGCAGGGTACGGAGCGAGCGGTGCATTAGAATCTCGCCCTTGGAGAATCACTCCAGCACATGGACTGTGCGAATATCGAAAATCTGTGCGAAATCGCCAACAGCCATATCCACATCCACGCTCCATAATGCACTACGCTAGCCCTAGCGGTTAAGTTTTGGAGACTCGCGGTCCGGCTCATGATTCTTCAGATCAATCATCAGCAAAAGAATCCCGCCGCAGTCGCTGCGCATGATCTCATCGAAACCCTGTTCACTCTCGTCGAAGAGGGTTATCTGGGACAAAGCCAGCTCGCTCGCCTGCGTATTCATCTCGATTGGATCCAATACCGTAACAGTTTCCGCGAACCAGTAATGGCGGTTCCTTGCGGAAGCGCGCGCGATGGCGGAACCGCACCACTCGAAGTCCACATCAACACGCGGCAGATTCTGGCGCAGTCGTTGCGAGCGGACATTCTCCGCGCCATCCTTCGCGCGGCGCCCGGCCCCTCCACAGACATGATTACGAGTTCGCTAGGCTCGATACCGACGTCAGCCACGAAAGGAGCGGCCGGACCGCGCGACGTCGCGCTGGAAGGGTTTTGTTCTTTCCGCTCCAGCATCGCCTGGGAGTTCAATCGGCTGTATTGGCATCGCCTGTCCGATTGGGAGAAAGCTACCGGTCGTGGCTACGAGCAAGCGCTTCCTGGCGGGAAATCGGACGCTCATCATCCTGCCGCCATTGCCGATGGAGTGGCGGACTTCTGGACGCTTTTGAAAGATCTGGAGAAGCAAAATCAACTTCCAGCGGAACTCTTCATTCTCGAAATCGGCGTGGGCATGGGCAACCGTGCGGCACTATGGCTGGATTGTTTTCAGGCCCTGGACCGGCAACGCGGCACAAACTACTATCCGCGCGTGAAGCTCCTGTTGGGCGACTATTCGCTGGCCACGCTGGAGCGTTCGCGGCCCGTGCTGCAAAATCATCTGGATCTGTGCAGCTTTATGGTCCTGGACGCGCTCAACCCGATTCGTACTCTTTCTTTCTTACGCCACAAAATCCTTCACATTCACTTGACGAACGTCTACGACAACCTCCCGGACGAGGAGCTTGCGCGTCGCGACGGCCGTCTTTACCTCGTGCAGGTGCGGGCGTTTCTCCCGGCGGCAGATGCGGCGCGAATCAGCGAAGGTTTCGAAATAACTGTCGACGAGCTTAGCCGTAGTGTGGACCGGCTGCTGGATGTAGGACCGGATTTCCTCGCGGATCGATCACGGGGAATCCTTTTCTGGCAGGAAATGTGGAAAGCGGTGCGGCTCGAAGAGCGGCTCGTCGCCTTGGACGAGTTGGGCGCCGACGCGCTGCCGGACGGACTCAACCCAGGTCGAATAGAAGAAATATTGAGCGGGGCCCCGAGCGATATCCGTTTTCACCTGAGTACCGGAGCGCTCGAGAGTTTCCGCAATACACTGCCACTTCTGCGCCCGCGTGGCTATCTGCAGGTGCAGGACATTTTTGTCACCGACATGAACGCGTACCGTATGGGTTTCCACGGTCCCGGGAAACTGGACGGATCGATCGTGAATTGGGTGAACGGGGTCTTATTGCGGGAAGTTGCCGAACGCGCCGGCTACGATTTGCATTTCGCATCTTTTCACTACCGTCCCGGGTCCCCAACCTCGATCCTCTACACCACGCAACGGGAGTAGCGCATGACTTTACCCATTCTTCCCACTACTGTCGTCGGTAGCTCCTCCATGCCCGGCTGGTTGGAGCGTCTGAAGACCGAGTATCACGCGCGGCGGATCAGTCAGCGCGATTTGGACGAAATCCATGACACCGCGGTGAAGGCGGCCATCAAAGATCAAGAGATCGCCGGTATCGACATCATCACAGATGGGGAGTTGCGCAGGGACAATATGATTGATTACTTTGTCGAGCGGTTGCCTGGCGTGCAATTCGACCGCTCGTCTAAGAAGTTTTACTACGATTTCTACGACAGCGAAGTTCTGGGGAAACTCCCTAGTGGCTTGCTGGGATTAGCCGCGGATTTTCGCTTCCTGCAGGCCAATACCGTCCGTGAAACGAAGTTTTGCATCACCGGACCTCACTCCCTTTCCAGACGAATTCGTAACAAGTATTACGCAACGGACGAAGCCTTTGCGATGGATCTTGCTCGTGTCCTGAATCAGGAACTGAAGGAGCTTGTGAAAGCGGGTGCCAAGCGTATCCAGATTGATGAGCCCTACTTGTCCGGCTATCCCGAGGATTTAAATTGGGAAGTCGAGGCGTTGAACGCATTGGCCGATGGCGTCGACGCAAAAATCGCAGTGCACATCTGTTACGGAAACCGCTATGGCAAGCCATCCTGGGAGGGAAGTTACCGCTATCTATTCCCGCGAATACTGGACGCGAAGGTAAATCAAGTAACGCTGGAGTTTGCTCGTCGCGGTGGGGAAGATCTCGATCTGCTTCGGGAATTCCCCGCGCCACTGGAAGTGGGCGTCGGTGTGATCGATGTAAAGACGCAGGCAGTGGAGACGCCTGAGGTGGTGGCGGAGCGCATCCGCAAAGCGCTGGAATACGTGCCCAAAGAGCGCATGGTCGTTTTACCCGATTGCGGATGTTTCCATTTGCCGGGTCATATCGCATTTGCAAAGCTGCAAGCGATGGTGGAAGGTACGAAGATCGTTCGCCAAGAACGCGGAGACTGAATTGCCTGCGTCAAATCCACTGCGTGAAACGCTAGTTGCGGGCAAGTTCTGTTACGTGGTGGAACTGGTGGCCAGCCGGCTTACGCGCGAAGCGCGACTCCTGGAAGTCGCGTCGCAATTAGCGGTGGTGCCGGGCGTGGTTGCCGGCAGCATCACCAGCTATGCGGGCGGCGCCATGGGCCACGACCCCGTTCGCGTGGGCACCGCTGCGCGCGCGCGTGGCCTGATGCCAAACATTCACCTGACGTGCGTCAATCGCGATCGCGCCGCCGCTCAGCACGCGTTGGAAGATCTTCACGCGCTGGGCATCGAAAATGTCCTCGCGTTGACCGGCGATTATCCAAAAGAGACTGCGCCGGCAAGCACGCTTCCAACTTTTCAGTTGGACTCGGTGCAACTCATCCATTTGATTCAGGAAATGCGCCAGAACGGCATGTATTTCTGGATTGCCGCGGCCGTTTCGCCGTTCAAGTACACAGAACCGGATTGCGTCTATCAGTATCTGAAACTGGAGAAAAAAATCGCCGCTGGCGCGGACTATGCAATCACGCAGCTGGGTTTTGACATCGCGAAATTTCGCGAACTTAAGCGCTACTTGGACGAACGCGGTTTGCATACGCCGGTGCTCGGCAATGTGTATGTTCTCACCGCGAAAGCAGCGGAAAAAATGGCCAAAGGCGAACCGCCCGGATGCTGGGTATCGGCCGAACTGGTCGAGAAAATACATGCGGAAATTCAGGGAGCGGACAAAGGACTCGCACCACGTCTGGAGCGTGCGGCGCGCATGGTAGCAATTCTCCGCGGATTGGGTTACGCGGGCGCGTATCTTGGCGGGGATCATCGGGCCGATCGGGTACGCTGGATTATCAAGCGCTCCGAAGCCTTGGAAGCAAACTGGGCGGAATTTGCGGAAGAATTTTCGTACCGCCCAAAGGTCAGTTTCTTTCTATTTGAATCGCCAAAGATTCATCCAAAGACACGCGGCATCGTTCCGCGGGTGCTTGATGCCCTGGGAAAAATCTTTCCAGTGAATCAGGAAGGGAAGTTGCGTCAAACGCTTACGGCTATTTTTCGCTGGTTCGTCAAGCGGCCGATGGCTGCAAAGGCATTGGAGAGAGCTGAATTCATAATCAAATCGCCGCTGTTCGGCTGCCAAGCGTGCGGTAATTGCGTGCTCGGTTCAATGGAGTATGTCTGCCCGCAAACGTGTCCCAAGAATCTTCGCAATGGACCATGCGGCGGTGCTTCTCTCGGGCGCTGCGAAGTCGTGGACAAGCCGTGTATCTGGGTAGAAGTCTATGATAGAGCGAAAGCCGCGCAGCGCCTCGACGATTTGCGCGTGTACATTCCTCCGCGAAACCCGCTCTTGCAGGGGACCAGCTCCTGGATCAACTATTTCCTTGACCGCGACAATCGCCCCGGCACAGCAGTTACCCTGTATCGCCCTACTTCAACCCTATCGGCCGAAACAACCAGACAATCGGACCTCTCCGCTCCAAACGCAGCGCCGAAGAATCTCCCGCTCGTAAAGCGGGACGCGAACCGCAAATAAGCACTAGTGCGGCGGTGGGTTCTCAGCCAAACTCTGGTTCGCGCGGAAAATGACGTACCCGCGAATGGCCTCGGCATCCTGTCGCGAAAGTTCGTTGGAAAATCCCACCATCCCATACGGGCGAAGCAATCCATCGCGCACAATCTGCGACCATTGTTCATTGGCCAGCGCGCCCGAGTACCGCAGATCGGGCAAAATGCCGCCACTCACGGCGACATCGCCGTGACACCCGCTACAGTAACTTTGGTACAGCGATTCGCCTCGTTTGACCGAGGCGGTGTTTGCGGTCAATCGCGGGGGCGTCAGCGTACGCGGCTTTACCTCCGGTGCCGGGGGCAACGTGGCCGTGCCTCCCAACTTGAAAGCCAACACTCGCGGCACATTATTCATCCTCGGCGTTTGCAAACCGACCTCGCCCGCAGCGAGCGGCAGAACGCCGCCAAAGCCAACGACGACCGCGATGTACTGCTCGCCATTCACGGTGTAGGACATCGGACCTGCGGTTACACCGCTTTGCGTCGACGCCGACCAAACTTTTGCTCCCGTGTTTGCACGGAAGGCCTCAAATTGCCCATATCCGGTTCCCTCAAAAACCAGGTTGCCGGCCGTCGAAAGCGCTCCACCATTCCAGGGCCCGGGCCGCTCGGCTCGCCAAACTTCCGCTTGCTTAACGGGATCCCACGCCGTCAGGTGGCCTTTGATGCTTCCCAGAATTGCTTTCTTGATGTTTGGTTCCTGCGGCAACCCCGCTGCAACGGGATCGATTCCGTTATTCCACGCAAGAGTGTTGTGGCTGAAGTGCTCTGCCGATCTGTACGCGAACCCAGCCTCCATAACCGGAAAATAAACCAGCCCGGTGACTGGACTAAACGATGCCGGCTGCCAACTATGTGCTCCCCCTGGACCGGGCGAAACCACCGCCGGCTTGTCGGCTGATTCGTACTGCGCTTCGTGCGCCTCAATCGGCCTACCGGTTTGCATGTCGATGCCGGTGGCCCAGGTCACTCGACTGAAGGGTCTTGCGGATAGCAACTTGCCCGTAACGCGATCGACTACGTAGAAAAAGCCATTCTTCGGGGCGTGCAACAAAGCCTGACGAACCTGCCCATTAATGAGCAAATCCGTCAAAATGATTTGCTCGGCGGAGTCGTAGTCCCATTCATCGCCGGGATTCTCCTGATAGTGCCACACGTATTCGCCGGTATCTGGCCGCAGTGCAATGATCGACGATGTCAGTAAATTATCTTCTGCTGCCCCACTGCTCGCTTGCGCATTGCGGATTTTGCGCGCCCACGGATCGGCGTTTCCCGTGCCGATGTACAGCAAATCCAATTGTGGATCGTACGCCATCCCGTCCCACACCGTGCCCCCACCGCCGTTCTTCCACCACTGGCCGCTCCAAGTTTTCGCGGCTTTTGCGAGGATCGCGTTCTCAGATGGTTTCGAAGGGTCACCTGGCACGGTGTAAAAGCGCCAGATTAGTTTCCCCGTCTCCGCATCATAGGCAGAAACGTAACCGCGCACGCCCATCTCCGCCCCGCCGTTCCCAATAATCACTCTGCCTTTTACAACGCGCGGCGCGCCTGTGATCGTGTAGCGCATCTTCGGGTCAATCGTCAGCGTCTCCCAAACAGGTTTTCCCGTGGCGGCATCGATAGCAATTAATCGTCCGTCGAGCGTGCCCAGAAATACTTTTCCTTTCCACGCGGCCACGCCTCGATTCACTACATCGCAACACGCATTTACTCCCCATTCAGGCGGAACCCTCGGGTCGTACTTCCAGAGTCGCGCACCGGTGGCTGCGTCCAGCGAAATAACCTTGCTCCATGCGGTGGTGAAATACATCGCACCGTCGATCACCAACGGAGTGGATTCCTGCCCACGCCGGGTGTCGAGGTCGTAATACCACGCCAGGGAAAGTTGCCGCACATTCGCGTCGCTGATCTGCTTCAGTGGGCTGAAGCGCTGTTCGCTGTACGTCCGGCCGTAACTCATCCAATTTCCGGGTTCTTCATCGGCGCTGATCAGCCGCGTAGCGTCAACTCTTTGGACTCCACCGGCATTTGCATGATCTTTGTCGGAGGGATTGTGTTTACTGCAGCCGAGGCAAGCGACGATCGTTGTGCACAAGGCCGTCCGCAAAATCGCAGATCGAAAATACTTGCCATTCCTGAATGCTGAACTCACAACAGCTCTCCGCATCGCGGTCATCCTCGCGCCGCAAGAATTTGTGCCACCGGCCGCTGTACGCAAGATCGGTTCAACGGCAAGTGTTGACGGCTCTCACTGGTCGAGAATGCCGTGCGAATTTATCACGATAGCCAGAAACGCTACCGACGATTGTGCGCGATATTCGCACAACTTGCGCGGTTACAGCCTTGACAGCAATCCTCTCCGAGAATAGACCTTCTATAATGTTTTGCATTTTTGTATTCAAAAGCCGAATTCGAGGGCGGCCGGGGTCATAAGATCCTCGGAAGGAGTTCTTATGAGGGGACGGGTATCTCGAACTGTTATCTCGTTGCTGCTGTTATTCTTCGTCGTAAAACTGGACTTCACCCGGGGGCAAGCGGGTGTTAGCTTTGCTCAACTGAATGGGACAATTGTCGACGAATCCGGCGGGTCGGTGGCCAAAGCCAACGTCACCCTGCGCGAAATCGACACCAACCTCAGCTACACTGCGACGTCCTCCGATAATGGTTACTACGTCGTTCCCAATGTGACCCCCGGCCATTATGAGCTGAAAGTTGATTTTGCAGGATTTGCTCCGTACACGCAGACCGGCATCACCTTGCGCGTCGGCCAGACGGCGACCATCGATGTCACCATGAAAGTGAAGACTGGCGGCGAAAAAGTGGTTGTCACCACCGAGGCCCCAGTCATCGAGCCCACCAGAACTGAAGTCAGTCAGGTCATTGAGGCTCATCAGATTGAAGCTCTTCCCATCAGTGGCCGTCTGTTCACGGACTTTGCGCTGTTGACGCCCGGTGTAGCCACGAGCCGCACCGGCTTGGGAAGCACCTTCACGGAATTTGAGGTTACCCAAATCTCCTTTGCCGGAATGCGCTCCTTCAGCAATGAAATAACCGTGGACGGCGCGGATTTCGTCAACACCGTCAGCGGCGTACAACGCGCTACGCCTCCGCAAGAGTCTGTCCAGGAATTTCGGGTGGTAAATAATGGATTCGGTGTGGAATACGGACGGGCCGTCGGCGGCATCGTAAATATCGTCACCAAGTCCGGCACCAACGATCTGCACGGCTCGCTTTACGAATATTTCCAGAATAGCGCTCTCGACGCGCGCTCGCTGCTGCAACCGGCGCCGTTGCCGCACGCCCTGCGGCAAAATCAGTTCGGCGCTACTCTCCGCGGCCCGATCAAGAAAGACAAGACCTTCTTTTTCATGAACTACGAAGGAAAGCGCCGCGCGGAATCTCCTACCTACGCGCCGGATCTGGTCAACAACCTGAATGAGATTGACACCGCAAAGGAATACCTCGGATTGTCTCCCGAAGGGTGTTTTCTGAAGTCCGCTCAGTGCACCGGCACACCGCTTTCCTACTTAGATGGTTTCAAGAAGGATTCGAACACCGACTATGGTTTTGTGCGGCTCGATCACCAACTGACCAAGAACAATCGTGTATCGATTCGCTATCTCGTCGAGGATGCGCGTTTTCTCGGGGAACTCGTCGGCAACACCTTGGACGGAGGAGGCATTGGCGTCCCGAGCGGAGGACGCAATCTCTTTGTTCGGGATCAAGCTCTGGTAGGTACTGTCAATTCCTTGCTGACCCCGAATTTGGTGAATACCTTCCTCACGCAATATTCGCGGCGCCACTACAATTTCTCGGGAGCTACCGGCGAGCCGGACTTGAGCGTTGTCAACGATCTTGAGTTTGGCCACAACTTTGGCACCTATGATGCCATTTATGAAAGCCGCTTTGAGTTTGCCGATTCGCTTGCCTGGGTAAAGGGCAAGCACCTTCCGAAGTTCGGGTTCGATGGCAACGTGGTCTGGAGCTATAACAACTACCCCGGATTCACTCCGGAACGCATCTTGTTTCCGAACCTGAGTTGCATGTTCGACTTCGCCAACTTCGTCGAAGGCGCTACCACCGGCACGGGCGGAGCGCTCGCGGGCATTCCCGGCGCGCCTTGCCCATTGGCTCCGGGAGCGGACGGCGTGTCGTTTCTCTACTGGGGAGTCGCGCTTCCGCGAACTGGATTCACCAACGGCTACGTTCCTGCTCCCGCCACGGGCGCGGGTTTCGGCGGCGGCTGGCCCAGCGCGTTTCCGACCGACATGTACCACAACTACGACTACAAACTAACCCATGGCTACTGGGGTTTCTTCGCACAGGATCAGTGGAGAATCACCCCAAGATTGACCTTCAACTATGGTTTGCGTTGGGATTTCGAATCGGGGTTGGGAAACATCATCGACACCGATTACACCGCTTTTCAACCCCGCGTCGGACTGGCCTGGTCGCCCGATCACAAAACGGTTGTTCGCGCAGGTTTCGGTACGTTTTACGACCGCAACAATATGACCTTCTTCTTCACCACTGGGAACCAAAAAACGGTGCCTGGATATTTCTGTAATCCGCCCAGTGCCGACCCGGGTTGCGCGGGACTCACACCGGTGAATGTGCCGATGATTCAGAAGCAGGCAGCCAGCGGTGGCTGGCAGCTTTCCGCGCAGCCCGGTTATCCCGGCACGCCGTCGATTCCGTGCTCTGCAAATCCAGCCACGGGTCTGCCGCCCCCTGGCTTTTGCACCACTACGCCAACGGTCAGCGTGGCGGCCCTGACCGCTTTCGGCATTCTTTCGGGGGCTCCCTACGACCCGGTGACTCTCACCGGGCCTTGCACGCTTAATCCTGTCACCGGCGCTCCGGAAGGAGCATGTGGTGTCGGCTCCGGAGGTATACAGAAGGATGGCAAGCTCCCATATGCGGAGCAGGCCAGCATGGAGATTGACCGCCAAATTGGGGGAGGATTGACCCTCGACATCGGTTATTTGTTTGTGGGGGCTCACCGGCTGGTTCGTGGGAATAACATCAATGTTCCCTGCCCTCTCGGGACCGACAAAGCGGCGAATCCGTATACCGCGCAAGGCTTGCTGGATCCCAGCGGGTCGCTCACCCCTTGCCAAGGGACCCCGGTTCTTGGTCCTTTTGGCCTCGGACCTTTCTTCTCCAGTTTGACAAATCCTAGCGGCCTGGAATTTGGTGTTCCTAGCTCGGCGGCGCCAGCACCGACGCTAAGCGGCGGCTTGCTCGACTACAACAACAACATCGCCAAAGCCGCCTACCACGGCCTCACGGTAACGGCCATTGAGCGCCTCGGCAGGGCTTTTAACCTCACCGCCAACTACACCTACTCGCATACCATCGACAACGGCAACTTCACCACCTTCATTAATCTTCCACAAAACCAGTTCGACTACGCGACGGAACGCGCCAATTCCAACCAGGACGTTCGTCACCATTTCGTTGCGAACTTCACTGCCGATGGGCCAGAGCATAGCTTCGTGCGCAATTTCGAGTTCAGCAGCATCATCACCATCCAGTCCGGACGGCCCTTCACGTTGTTCGTCGGCAACAATACTTTTGGAGACGTTGCGGGCGGGTCCACGGATCGCGTCGGCGGTGCGCCGGTTACAGGCTCGTGCCCATCGGTGTCGGACTGCTCTACCACCGTTTCTCGAAATACCTATATCGGCGATCCCATGCGCACTTGGGATTTACGAGTTTCCCGCTATTTCCGGTTCCGGGAGAGAATGCGGGTGGATCTCAGCATGGATGTTTTCAACGCGCTCAACCGTGCCAACGTGGATGAAGTGACTTCCGTCTATGGTTCACCGGTATTCTGCGGTGGCTCCCCGGCAATTCCCAGGCACTACAAGGACTCCGCTACAATCGCCCTCGAACAAGGAACGATCTCCTGCGCGTCGCAGCAGATTGTGGGAGCACCGGGAAACTGGCTGGCACTGGGACTCTTGCCTGTTTCTATCCCGAACACGCCCAATAGCAGTTTTGGATTGCCGAGAACCATGCTCAATCCCCGGCAAATCCAATTCGCGATGAAATTCTCGTTCTGAGAAGCCAACGTTAATAGAAGTTCGTCTACACTAAGTCTACAATGCTGCTCGGCAGATTGACCGGCAGCGGGTGCGCCTCGTACTCACGAACGGGCAAATGTGAATCTTTCGCAAGATCAGTTCCGGGAAAACACTTTCATGTTTCTCTTCGTCATGGGATCGTTGCTGGAGGGATTGGGCGTTTGATTACGCGCGTTCCCACAGACATACATTTGATTTTCATCGCTTTTTGATTGCCAGTTTGGTGCTTGGCAGCCGCACCAGGTCGGATACATCGTCGATTTCGGCGTGTCGACTCGTAGCGGCCCACACCCGCTGTGACGTTTGTGAGGACATCGTCTCCCTATGGCTGAGATGGGAAAGCTACACGATTTGCGTCGCATGTGAGCGGCTACAAATCAGATACACTTCGCTGAGATGAATTCGGGTCTGTCCGCAACAATGCAGCCGGGCAAAACAGTCACATCTCTGGAACCCGGGACCCCGTCTCTGCGCTACGCCTGGTACGTCGTCTTTATCCTCATGCTCTGCTACGCGCTTTCCTTCATTGATCGCCAGATTCTCAGCCTTCTCGTTGGACCCATGAAGCGCGATCTGCATATCAGCGACACGCGCGTCGGTCTCCTCCAGGGTTTATCGTTCGCTCTTTTTTACACTTTAGCTGGGCTGCCTCTCGGCCGCATCGCCGACACACGCAATCGCCGCAACCTGATTGCCGTTGGCATCGTGGCCTGGAGCGTTCTGACTGCGGCCTGCAGCGGGGCCAAGAATTTTTGGGCGCTCTTCTTCACCCGCATGGGGGTGGGCGCAGGGGAAGCCACACTCTCACCAGCTGCGTTCTCCCTCATTGCGGACTATTTCCCTCCGGGGCGCCTCGGCGTCGCCTTAAGCCTCTACTCCATGGGCATCTATTTTGGCTCCGGGTTGGCTTTCATTGTCGGCGGGGAAGTTGTTCAGAATCTCGCCCGGCGTCCTGAACTTACTCTTCCTCTCCTTGGGACAGTGGCCTCCTGGCGCGCAGCCTTCCTTGTTGTCGGACTGCCGGGCCTGCTATTCGCTCTTCTTGTGCAGACCATCCGCGAACCACAGCGCCGCCATCTCTATCGCGCGGCCGATGGTCATGCCTCGGAGTTACGCCTTGGGGAATTCTTGCAACAAATACGGCTAAGACTAGGATCCGTCCTGGGTATTTCGCTGGGCATGGTTTTTCAAGCTATCTGCGGTTACGCCGTACTAGCGTGGGCCCCCACATTCCTGCAACGCACTTATGGATGGTCCTCCGCGCAGTCTGGGCGCTTGCTCGGGGTCCTCACGCTCATTTGTGGATGTACGGGCATGTACATCGGTGGAAATCTTTGTGATCGCTGGCAGCGACAGGGCACCCACGAAGCGCCGCTAAAGGTCGGAGTGATCAGCGCCATCGGTGCTGGTGTGTTCTATCCCTTGGCATTGATGGCGTCGAACGCTACTTGGACGACGGCTCTGCTTATCCCCGCGACCTTTCTCCTGGCGCTCCCCATCGGTTGCTCCTATGCCGCGCTGCAATTAATTCTGCCCAACCAATTGCGCGGACAAGTCTCCGCGCTCTTCCTGTTTATCCTGAGCATAGGTGGCTTATCCCTCGGACCGCTTCTGCCTGGCGTGCTAACGGATTACTACTTTCACGATGAAAAACGAATCGGCGCCGCACTGGCTATAACCATCGCCGCCGCTGCCAGCTTGATGGTGATCGCCTTTTGGGCCACTTATCGACCGTACCGAAGGGATTTCGGAATCGCCCACGATTCTGGCAAATCCTAGGGCCGCAAAGAAATACGCGGACGGCGCGCAGTCATCCGAACGCCGTTTGTGGCCCGCGAGGACTTTCACTGCTACTCTCAGGCCTCCAGGGTCACATGTCGGTGATCTATGACACGTTGGCCCATCAAATCTTGCGCACTTCCGGACGATAATCGGCTTCGCTTTCGCGTTCGATTCGCTCTGGATTCGTTTTTCCCGATATATTGTTCCTTTGGCCAGGGTTGTTTGCGTGTCAAAACCCTGTTGCGCATAAACTCGATGCGGCAAAAATAGTAAGCTTGAAGAGTAGCTCGAGGCCATCATTGAGCTGCGACTAGCTGTTCGATGAACGGGGGATCGCCTGGGAGTCTCGGACAGATCGGTGGATTAGCGTTGCAATCGCTGGCGAAATCTTCGACCAAACGTCCTGTGCGCCCCGTTCGTGTGGCCCCTCTCGAGGCCATCGTGGAACGCCGGGACAATGGGGTGATGTACGTCCGCTCGCCGCGGCCCCTGGGGGATTATCCTGTGCGCGTTACCGATCCCCTGGAAGTCTGGGCCACCCAGGCGCCGGATAGAACATTTCTTGCACAGCGCTCTGCCGACGGCCAATGGCAAAGTGTTTCGTACGCGGAAACGCTGCTCCGCGTGCGCCGGCTTGCACAAGGGCTTCTCAACCATGGTCTTTCAGCCGAACGGCCCTTGATCATCCTCTCGGGAAACACTATCGAACACGGACTCCTCGCGCTGGCTGCCATGTATGCCGGCATTCCCTATGCGCCGATAGCTCCCGCATATTCGCTGGCGGTTAGGGAATTCGCGGCGCTCTCCTATGTGTGGAAAAACTTTGGTCCGGCTATGGTTTTCGCCGACGATGGCGCGCGATTCTCGCTTGCCCTGAAGAACGTTACGCAGCCGGGTACTAAAATTATTTTTCATCGTTCCCAGCCCGAAGGCTTGCGATCCATTTCCCTGGCGGAATTGGAAAGCGCCGCACCATCCTCCGCGGTGGATGAAGCAAACCGCCGCGTCGCCGCGGATTCCATCGCCAAAATCCTGTACACTTCCGGATCCACGGGCCTGCCCAAGGGCGTGATCACCACACACCGCATGCTGACCTCAAACCAGCAGATGCTCCGGGAAATGCTGCAATTCCTGGTTGATGAGCCGCCAGTGCTCTGCGACTGGTTGCCATGGAATCACACCTTTGGCGGAAGCCACAATTTTGGAATTGTGTTGCACAATGGTGGCTCGCTGTACATCGACGCGGGCAAACCAACTCCCGATCTTTTCGGCGAGACGTTGCACAATCTACGAGAGATCGCGCCCACGGCCTACTTCAATGTGCCGAAGGCTTATGAAATGCTGGTCGCATACTTGCGAACCGACGCTGCTTTACGAAAGTTCTTTTTTAGCCGTTTGAACTTTCTGTTTTTCGCCGCTGCGGGACTCAGCCAGCACATTTGGGATGAGTTGCAGGACATTGCTTTCGAAACTTGCGGCGAGGAGATCCTTGTTGTCACCGGTCTCGGCGCGACCGAGAGTGCCCCCTATGCGCTCTCTACCGGCATCGAAGGCGCCGCGTCGGGTTCCCTGGGCTTGCCTGTACCGGGCGTCGAACTAAAGCTGGTCCCCGTGGAAGAAAAAATCGAAGCGCGATTGCGCGGACCATCCATCACTCCGGGCTTCTGGCGTCGCCCGGAACTAACAGCAGCCGCATTCGATGAGGAGAATTACTATCGCCTCGGTGATGCCGTTAAATTTGCCGATCCGACCGATCCTTTGAAGGGCTTCGTTTTTGATGGGCGCTTGAACGAGGATTTTAAGATGTCCAGCGGAACTTGGGTGCGAGTCGGGCCCCTGCGCATGCGCCTTCTGGCTCATTTTGGAATCCTGGTTCAGGATGTGGTCATCGCAGGCCCCGATCGAGAATTTACGACCGCGCTGTTCTTTCCAGTTTTGGAAGCGTGCCGCAAACTTTGTCCGGGCATATCTCCGAAGGCGGCTGCCTCTGAAGTTTTAGCGCGGCCTGAGGTTCGCCGAGCTTTCCAGGAACGTTTGGATTCCTTCGCCGCCGCCAGCACCGGCAGTTCGACGCGCATCGAACGCGCAATCCTTCTGGACAACCCTCCGTCCATCGAAGTGCAGGAAATCACCGACAAGGGCTCCATCAATCAAAAAAGTGTCTTGGCAAATCGAGCTACGACTGTCGACGAACTCTATCGCGAACCCGTTTCCGAACGCGTGCTCACGTTAACCAAGGAGCCCGGATGAATTCCTCTCCACCAATCGACGTAAATTCACTCGCTGCTTTCGATGTGCACGTGCACCTGGAATCCACGGACGATCACACCGCCACCGACGATGCCGCCAAGAAATATTTCGGTGACAGCGGCGCCGCTCGAGATGCCAACGCGCTGGCCGATTATTACCGTTCGCGAAAAATTGCCTTCGTGATTTTTGCCGTGGACGAAAAGCTTACCGGAAGGAAGCATGTCTCCAACGAGGAAGTCATTCAGTTTGCCGAACGGAATTCCGACGTGGCCATTCCATTTGCAAGCATCGATCCAAATCGCGGCCAGGAGGGGGTGCGGGAAGCTAAGCGCCTGGTGGCCGAAGGCAAGATCCGCGGACTGAAACTCCATCCTCCGGTGCAGAAATTTGTCCCCAATGACCAGCTCGCTTATCCGCTCTATGAAATTTTTGCGGAAGCCCGTCTTCCGGTCATCTTTCATACCGGTCACAGCGGCATCGGCACGGGTATGCCTGGCGGTGGCGGCGTGCGTTTGAAGTATGGTCATCCGATGCCGATTGATGATGTCGCCGTGGATTTTCCCACCATGCCCATCATCATGGCGCATCCTTCGTTTCCCTGGCAGGATGAAGCAATTTCCATCTGCCTCCACAAATCGAGCGTTTACATCGACCTTTCCGGCTGGTCCCCAAAGTACTTCTCGCCCACGCTCATACAGTACGCCAACACACTTTTGAAGAACAAAGTTCTCTTCGGCTCAGACTATCCTTTACTGACGCCAGACCGCTGGCTGGCCGACTTCGAAAAAATCTCCATTCGCGAGGAGGTTCGGCCACTCATCCTCAAAGAAAATGCGCTCAAGTTATTCGGGCTGAAATAGGAATACATCTCGCTCAAAATTAGTTTGACCGCTACTTGCAAGAACTCCCATGCGCAAACGGCTCGATGCTCAGCACGGCTGGTTCCGTAAGAGTTATCTGTCGCGTCGCTACACCAATAGAAAGGACACGGAACGGCCGGGATACACAGGATGATCGATGGCATCCGTGTGGACCGACAGAACCTCTCCGTTAAGAACGAAATTACGCTCTTGCTGGGGCCGGCCCCGCGGGGCCGATACAAGCTTCCGGGGAAATAGAAGAAACATCCACTCCACAAATAATCTGAGCCACGGTAACCTGCCTGGTACGTGCGATGGAAGTCTGGCGACTGTTCGGTCGTGCGTGACTGCGGCGGCGGTCCCAAAGCTCCCCCACGGTGGATGCCAGAGGGGACACGGGCGCCGCCCGCCGCGTGAGGGGTTCGCGATATCGCGAACCCCTCACAGCGACATTCTCCAACACAACCTGCCGCCTCTATCCAGATACAAGGGGGTGGAGTGTTAACAAGAAATGAGCCCCATCTCTGTGAGCCTTGTGAACTCTGCGCTGAGATCCGTTCGGCTACCGCGTAATTTCCAGAATCACCGCCCGATCTCCGATCTCCACACTTCGCTCCACCCCAACTCCCAACTCCGAAGACGCCACCTCTCCATCCTTCCCCAACGGGTGCAAAGTCATCTTCACCAACGACGTGCGCGTAGTTTCCCAGCGTGGTGCCGGGGTCGCCATGACGCATTTGTCGCTGTGCCACGGCAACCGAAGCTCGGATGGAAACCAACAAACTAGCAAGACCATGGCGGAAGGCATTTTTACATCCGATAGTTAACTACAAGGGTCGCCGTTGTGGGCCTTCCTGGATGATTTGCCACTTCTCTTCAGGGGATCGATCTACGCGTGGTTTCCTGCTCATGCCGCCTCCTGTTTGGGGGCCCTGAATCATACCGAATTCGGCAGTCTAGTTGAGCGGGCAGCACTACATGCGGTAACGCGACCAACCGGGATTTAGCCGCGTGGTCCGACGATGAATCCCGGTATGCTGGCAGAACATCCGAAATCTTTGAATTGGCTGTAGCGAGCTATGCAGGCTACAATTGCTCGAGCACATGGGCCTCACCAGTGGCACAAGATTGGGTCCTCATGAGATTCAATCGCCCTTAGGCGCTGGCGGGATGGGTGAGGTGTGTCGTGCCCGCCATACGCGACTCGACCGCGGCGTTACCGTCAAGATTCTCCCTTCGCATTTGTCAGAAAACTCGGAGGCCCAACAACGCCTTGACCGCGAGGCCGTTCTGATCGTTGTAACCGACAAGAACGGTGGCCATGATCGCGTCGAACTGAGGTCCTTAGCGCCGTCCGAGATCAAACTCGTACTCGATGATGCCGGCCGTCCCACGGATTCCCAACGCAGGCCCAGAGAGAGAGGCTGATGGAAAACGCGATCGGTCTAGTCATGACAGGAGGCGGTGCGCGCGGCGCTTATCAAGCCGGTATTCTCAAGCGCATTGGCGAGCTGAAACGCGTCCAAACACAAGGTAATCCTTTTCACATCATAGGAGGCGCTTCCGCAGGAGCGATTAATGGTTCTGCTCTTGCCGCAGGTTGTCACGATTTTGCTTCGGCGACCCAGATTCTTGCAGAACTCTGGTCGACTATTAAACCTTCCGACATTTTTCGCTGTGATGTCTTGTCCCAGGTGCATAATTCCATGACCTGGATACTAGATCTCTCCTTCGGAGCGATTCTGGGGGGAGGTCATGCCCGATCGTTGTTAAATGCCACTCCCCTACGGCATTTTCTCAATAAGCACATTGGCTACGGCCGGATACAGGAAAACATCAAGCGCAGGCACCTCGACGCTCTGGCTATTTCCGCGACCAACTACAACTCAGGAGAAAGCTATCTCTTCATTCAGGGAATGAAGGGGCATCCGATGTGGAAACGGGTCAGACTGGTGACAGTTGCGACAAAGATCACTGTCGACCACGTGTGCGCGTCCTGTGCTGTTCCTTTTGTTTTCCAGCCGGTAAAACTCAAATTCCCAGGTGGGACCGCCTTCTTCGGCGATGGTTGTGTGCGCCTTCAACAACCTCTCAGCCCGGTGATCCGCCTGGGGGCGGAGAGGGTTTTCGCTATCGGCGTCCGCTGTGGAAACAAAGAACGTCGAGAGGAAACCAACGGTGACAGAAAGCCTTCGCTAGCTCAAGTGATGGGAGTTCTTTTCGACGTTATGTTTTTGGACCATCTCGCTACTGACATCGAGCACCTGGAACGCTTAAATCAGTTGCTCAGCCATGGCCAGATCATTCAGCCTGGGATTGAAGAACGGCAGAAGATTCGGCCATTGAAGACCTTTGTCATCACGCCTTCGGTCCATTTATCAGCTCTGGCGGAGCAGCATCAGAAAGACATGCCTTCTCTGATCCATTACTTTCTATCCAGTCTGGGACCAGACGCGACTTCCTGTTCGGATCTAATGAGTTACCTGCTATTCACGCCAAAGTACATCCGAGAGCTCATTGAGCTTGCTTACCATGACGCCAGCGAACGAATCGACGAAATCGAAGACTTTCTCTATTCGTCCAAGGAGAGAGACGCTGAAAACCCTGTGGCCAGTGAAACAGGAAGGAACGTGCGCAAGGCAGGCTCGGCAGCGAAACCGATCAGAAATTCGGTGAGATTCCGTCGGTGATCGTAGGACCGTCCAAAGCTCTGTGCTCCAAAGATGGGTTTCTCGATCAAGAAGCCAAAAGACCTGCTACGCGGAAACGGTGTCTTCCAAATGCCTCTCGGGAATTGAGCTCATCCCGGGCTACTTGGAACCAGCGATGCTTGGTAAACGCTTGCAAGCTCAACAGGTCAACAATCCGACTCACATCCAAGTGAAGATAGTTGGGCCCAGCGCAACTCGGTCGCGATCAATTCGACGGCCATAGTTGTGCTGGGGCTCCGTCGGCTTAGTACAATCCCTGATTTGATGAAGCGTGATAGCAATCACTGCACTGGTTGCATTCGGGTGATATGTTCGAGCCGGCGAAACGCCCATGACAAGGAGAGCTACCACCATGTCACAGAAATCGACAGCAGCCGTAGAGCCTGCAGTGGCCCCCACGTCAGTGACAGCCAACGACATGACATCGTTCGAGAAGGAAATCGCTGCGACCCAGCAGTGGTTTGACAGCCCCAGATTCGCGGGGATCGTTCGCCTCTACACGGCGCGCCAAGTGGTCGAGCAGCGCGGCACTATCGCTTCCGACTACACCGTGGCGCGCGAGGCTGCGGCGGCATTCCATGACCACCTGCGACAGCTCTTCGCAGAGCGCAGGTGCATCACCACGTTTGGTCCGTACTCGCCGGGGCAGGCGGTGACGATGAAACGGATGGGGATCGAAGGGATCTACCTCGGCGGCTGGGCGACATCCGCCAAGGGCGGCACGAGCGAGGATCCGGGACCAGATCTCGCCAGCTATCCGCTCAGCCAGGTGCCCGACGAAGCGGCGACGCTGGTGCGTGCCCTGCTTACGGCGGATCGTAACCAGCAGTATCTGCGTTCGCGGATGACCGAGGCACAGCGCGCCGCGACACCGGCTTACGACTTCCGGCCGTTCATCATCGCCGACGCGGACACCGGCCACGGCGGCGACCCGCACGTTCGCAACCTCATCCGTCGCTTCGTGGAGGCAGGTGTGGCGGGCTACCATATCGAGGACCAGCGCCCGGGCACCAAGAAGTGCGGCCATCAGGGCGGCAAAGTGCTTGTGGCACAGGACGAGCAGAACAAGCGACTGAACGCGGCCCGCTTCCAGCTTGACGTCATGGGCGTCCCGGGTCTAATCGTTGCCCGCACCGACGCCGAAGCCGCCAACCTAATCGATGGTCGCGGCGACGAACGCGATCAACCCTTCCTGCTCGGGGCGACGAACCCTGACGTACCGGCCTACAAGCCGTGCTTCCTGGCGCTGATCCAGCATTTTCACGAGCTGGGAGTCGCCGAACTCAACGGCCATCTGCTATACGCCGTCCCGGCCGGAGAGCACGCCGGCGCCCAGGAGTGGCTGGAGCGCCGGGGCATTTTGGCGCAGGCCGCCGAAGCTGTGGCATCGTTGCGTGAAGGGAAAGGGGTCTCGATCGACGCGATGTTCGACCGGATTGCCGCGCGTTTCCTCGAGGCGTGGGAAGGCGAGGCCCGCCTTCGGACCTTCGGAGAGGCCGTTGCCGAAGTGCTCGAGTTCCGCAAGAGCGAGGGCGAGCAGCTCGAGATGAGCGCCGACGAGTGGCGGGGCTTCGCTGCGCGCGCCTCGCTGTACGCCGCCCGCGAGAAGGCGGGAGAGCTCGGCACCGAGGTCGAGTGGGACTGCGAGGCGGCTAAGACGCCGGAAGGTTACCATCAGGTGCGCGGCGGCATTCCCTATGCCATCGCCAAGTCGTTAGCAGCGGCGCCCTTCGCCGACGTGCTGTGGATGGAGACCAAGACCGCCGACCTCGCCGACGCCCGCCAGTTCGCCGAGGCCATCCACAGCGAGTTCCCTGACAAGATGCTCGCCTACAACCTCTCGCCGTCGTTCAGCTGGGACACCACCGGCATGAGCGACGAAGAAATGCGCCGCTTTCCCGAGGAACTCGGCAAGCTGGGCTTTGTCTTCAACTTCATCACCTACGGCGGTCACCAGATCGACGGCCTCGCCGCGGAGGAGTTCACCACCGCCCTCAAGCAAGACGGCATGCTCGCCTTGGCCCGCCTGCAACGAAAACTGCGCATGGTCGAGTCTCCCTACCGCACGCCCCAGACCCTCGTCGGCGGACCGCGTGCGGACGCCGCATTGGTAGCTACGTCGGGGCGCACGGCGACCACCATGGCCATGGGCAAGGGCTCGACTCAGCACCAGCACCTGATCCAGACCGAGGTGCCCAAGAAGCTGCTTGAGGAGTGGCTGGCGCTATGGACCCGCCACTACGAGCTTCCCGGCCCGCTCCACGTCCAGCTACGGCCCCACCGCGCCGGCTCGGAGTTGCTCGAGCTCGGAGTTTACGACAAGGGGGAGGACAAACTCGCCAACGTCGTCTTTGCCCCCATCCACGACCGCCGTGGCCGCAGCATCCTTTCGGTGCGCGACCAGAACACCTTTGCGGAGTCGCTGCGCAGGAAGCGCCTGATGACCCTTGTCCACCTCTTCCTAGTGCACCGCTTCAAGGCCGACTCGGTGCACTACGTTACCCCCACCGATGACAACCAGTACCAGGCCGCAAAGATGAAATCTCACGGCATCTTCCGCCAGGTCAACACCGAGGTTGGCCAAATCATCGTTGCCGACGTCAACCACGAGCGGATCTCCGAGCTTTTGGCGCCGGATCAGGAGGCGTTGAGGAAGCTGATTCGCAAGGAGAGATAGAAGCCAGAGACTACCGGTGGTACGAAGGGGCGCTCAACCAAAATTGGGCGGTCTAATATCCACGCAACAGGACCTCGCGAAACGCCTCAGGCCTCGAATTCACTTTATATGTCATATGGCATATGTCGCTCGCTGCGAGGTTGCTTGATTTCGCCCGCCATGCCGGTCAGTTCGACCAGTTCTGGCCAGCCTCGGGTCTCACCTTGGAAAAACGCCTTCATGATTGAGCGTCGGTGGAGGGCCGCGGATTTTTTGATGGAGTTCGTGTTATGTCGCGTATTGAGTGATTCTTAGTCTAATGCGGCGCGAGGCCTCATTTATTATTGCCGGGATTTCTTCCGATACGTGGCGACACGTATCTCCGCACGCCTGGTTTTCCACGCGCTTCGTTGATGGCGTTCTTGTAGGCTGGGGCACTGCCACGGGTGACGTTCTTGCAAAGGATCACGCCGTTCTTCAGTTCGCCAATGTAGTGACCCGTCATGCAGTAGACCTTTGAGCCTCGCAATTGGCCTACTGGCTTACCTTGCAAGTCGTAGATAATCTCGCCGACGTGAAATGCAATAGGCACGCCCGATTGTGCGTAGATAGCGTCTTCCATATCGAGTCCCCCGCTCCGTCCGGAACACCCCCTGGGGGAATTGTCCGTGGCACCCTCCGGATTGCTCAGAATCCTCGGCCCCAAGCTCTCTCGTCAAACTTTTTGTTTGCATATATCATTTCTGAATATTTCATCCTACTCGTCTGAGTTCTCGCTTTAAACGGGGAACAGGCAGAGGGAAAACGTAGCTGCCGGTATCGACGGCATTTCAGTCCTTCGTGCGCCTTTGGAAGCAACTCCGTGGCACGTAGCTTCGGCACAGCATAGCGAGCACCGGACTTATGTCGCGTACTCTCAGTCCTGGTGAACGGCATAATGGACATCTGGGGACTGGGACGCGGATGTCCGGTCAATCGGACTGGGGCAGAGACCGGGACAAGTTTAGGAACAACATCCCAGCTTTCAAAAATCCGAACATTGGGAAAACAGCAATAGTGGCCTCGGGGACGTCAGGCGAGGCAGGGATTGGCAGCGCCCTCAGCGGAATCATTCCATTGGGTCTCTACCGCCAGAGGAATAAAGCTCATCGCCCGTTCGGCCAGTGCGGTAATGGTCAGGCTGGGGTTGACCCCGAGGTTGGCTGCCACTACGGACCCGTCACAGATATACATATTCTTGTAGTTGAAGACCCGGTGGCGAGAATCAACCACGCCGTGACCCGAAGAATTGGCAATCACACAACCTCCGATACAGTGCGCCGTGCCTGGGACATCGAAGAGGATCTCCGGAAGCATGCTCATGGCAAATCCGCCGGTAAGTTGCGCAAATTTCTCCGCGAACCCGTTGGCTTTCGGAATGTAAGTAGGCACCTTCTCGCCCCAGCTCACGAGAAACTTCCTGAAGGGCCAGAACCAGGGGCGTTGCCAGCGCATCTCGATCTCCCCATCAAGGGCCTGCATGCAAAGCAGAATCACAAACTCTCGGGCCCATCCCCATGGTTGCAGCACACGCACCGTCTTCAACGGGTGGCGGAGCATAGAGACCAGCACGTTCTTGAGCCAGAGTGCAATCCGCTGCCGGCCAGGGCGGCCATTGGTCAGAATCGTCGTCAGAAACCCCATTGTGTCGGAGCCACCTGGGTAGCGGACCGCTTCGATGTGGGTGTGCTCGTCAATATAGATGCCGGAGCCGATCGCTATGCCCTGCGACAGATCCTGGGAGTAGCCAGGTGTGCGTGCCCCGATGAGCGATTCAGAATTGGTGCGCACGTGTTGGCCAAGTTTACTGCTGATGGCCGGCAGAGAGGCCTTTTCCTTGAGATGAAAAAGAAGTTCCATTGTGCCCAGTGAGGAGGCAGAGAAGATCACCCCACGGCAGGTGAATCGCTGGGGCTTGCGGCGAATCCACGCCATCGACTTGACGGTGCTCACTTCGTACCCGGCGCTGCCGTCGCTGGCGTCACGCAGCGGTTTGACGTCCACCACCTTTGTTTCGGGAAATAGTTGAGCTCCGCGCTTTTCAGCCAGATACAGGTAGCCAAGGTCCAGCGTATTTTTTGCCCGATACCGGCAGCCCATCATGCAGCCGCCGCAGGCAATGCAAGTGGTTCGCGCGGGACCTTCTCCACCGAAAAATGGATCAGGGAAAGTCTGGTTGCCCGGCTCTCCCTCCGCAGGCTGGAAGATGCCTACCTTGGTGCGGTAGAAAGTATGCCCAGAGCGCGCGGCTTCCGCAGCTTTCTTCAGGAGATGGTCGGCCGGTCCGAGGATTCGGTTCTCCGTCACACCCAGCATCCGCGCGGCGGTTTCGTAGTGCTGGGGCATTTCTGCTTTCCAATCAGCTAATCCAGTCCACGACCCCGCTTCCCACACTTTCTCGGGAGGAGCAAGCAAGGTGCCGGCGTAGGTGATTGATCCGCCACCGACAGCGCATCCATGGAAGATGGTTGCGTGTCTAAAGAACCGCATGTTGAAAAAGCCGCGCAGGCCGAGGTTGGGACGCCAGAACCAGCGATGGATCGACCAACTCGTGCGCGGCATGTTATCAGGCGTCCAGCGTCGGCCCATTTCCATCACAGCAACACGATAGCCCTTCTCCGTCAGCCGATGAGCCGAAACACTACCGCCGAAGCCCGAACCGATGACAATAAAATCAAAATCGAATTCGTTGTTGCGATGAATCATATAGATCTACTACGTACACCTTGCGATTGCTGCTTCCGGTCGAATTTCGCCGTTGGT
Source organism: uncultured Acidobacteriota bacterium (assembly GCA_963810355.1). GTDB lineage: Bacteria > Acidobacteriota > Terriglobia > Acidiferrales > UBA7541 > Acidiferrum. The sequence goes on along the minus strand of CAWENU010000004.1, from coordinate 559,580 downwards.
ATAAGGAGCAGATAACTCATCAGATCCGCACACGAACTGGCGTCTCGTCCCAAAAAAAGAAGGGCTCACTTCGCCCCCTCTTCAGCAGGGAACAACTGCAATCAGGCCGATGCCGCAAAGGCAATTTTGCGAAACGCGGAGTACTGCGGTTCAAACTTCATCACAACCGGGATGCCTTCCGCGAACCGATTCAGGATCTCCTCTACCTGTGGATAGACATCCCGATGGTGGTTCTCCGGATGCTCCTCCGTTTCCCGCAAGCCGATTGCCCACCACTGCCCTTTTTTCCGCTGTCATGAGCAAGAACTCATCCATCCCCACTGCTTGCGCAGCACGGGAAGGATTTCCTTCCCGATAGCGACCGGAAACTTGTTGGCTAACACCGGCGCTTACGCCGAAGAACCGTAGGAGCCGAAACTCATTCCATTCTCCTCTCTCTTTTCCACTTCTGCTCCAACCCGGGCCGCATTGCAGTATCCGGCGTCACGCCTCACGGTGTCCTGCGGCACTCGCGTCTCCCTCCGCTCCGCCCCTCCCCCGGATTCGAATGCCCCCGGCTCCGACCAGCCCGCCGTCCTACTCTGTGCTTCAATGTTAAGTCTTTCTTCCTCCATCGGTGCAGCGTCTAGCGCGTAATTCTCAGTGGACATTCACGCGGCGGTCTCAATAGGTCATGCAACACCATCTGACATTGGCCTGACCCCCACCAGTTGTACGCCGCCCTACGCCGTCGTCGGAGTAACGCCCGATAAGTTTCGCTTCCCCAGCTTTGCGGTATTCTCATAAAATTTCAGATCTTCCTAAGGACATTTCCTTGGCCGCGAAAGATACTTGGTTCGTGCAAGTCGAGAAACCGAAGTCGCGCGTCTTCTACGGTTGGGTAATCGTTGCGACCGCGGCGGTCGGCCTTCTGCTTGGGGCGTTCCCAATCTCGGTTGCGTCGTTCGGGATATTCTTTCCCGCTTACGTTGCGGATTTTCACGCGCGACGCTCCGCGATCTCGCTGGCGTTTACCACACATAACTTGGTCGCTGCGTTCTTCACCTTCATAATCGGGCGTCTGGCCGACCGCTTTGGCGCACGCACGGTAATTCTCACTGGATCGGCCGCGTTCGGGGCAATCTTGATATCCGCCCGTGCGGTTAGTTCACAGTTGTGGCAACTGTACTTGCTTTACGGCCTGTTGGCAGCTGCGGGTGCAGCGACCACCTCGGTTCCATATGCGCTCGTAGTCTCTCGTTGGTTTAATCGTCGACGAGGGCTTGCGCTCGGTCTAATGATGATCGGCATGGGAGTGGGGGCGATCCTCGTTCCACCGATTGCGCAACGGCTCATTGCCGCCCACGGCTGGCGCGCTGCCTTGGCTATCTTCGGATGCATTGTGCTCGCCGTGTCGATCCCGATTATCGCCATTTTCTTCAAGGAGAGCCCCGAACAGGCAGGATTATTGCCGGACGGGGCTACTACGGTTCCCAAGGTCGCGCTGTCCTCCGAGGGCCTGTCCTGGCATGAGATCCGGCTGAGCGGGACTTTCTGGCTGATGACAGTGGCGTTCGTGCTTATCGGTGCGAGCGTTCATGCCTGCATCATTCATTTGCCTCAGTTGATTGCGGATCGCCAAGGCAGCACCGCCAGTGCGGCCTTGGCCACATCCGTTCTCGGCCTTGCTTTGCTTCTAGGGCGGTCCGGCACGGGATACTTCCTTGATCGGCATTTCGCTCCACGTGTGGCTTCACTTGTCTTCGCAAGCGCCGCCGTCGGAATTCTCGTAATCTGGCTAGGGGGCCAACGTCCACTGCTCTTACTTGGCGGCTTCCTGGTCGGGCTCGCATTTGGCGCCGAAGCCGACATCATCGCCTATCTGGTAGGTCGATACTTCGGCCTGCGCTCGCTCGGCGTAGCGGTGGGGTTCGCGTTCGGTGCTTTTGTGTTGGCCGGAGGAACCGGTCCGCTGCTCATGGATTTTGCATTTGAACGCTCGGGTTCGTACGCAGTGCCACTTGCAGTCGCCTTCCTCTCCACCTCGCTGGCAGCAGCCCTGCTGACTCGTCTGGGACCGTACCGCTTTGGCGCGAACGGAGACCACTGATGATCCAGCGCTCCGCCTCAACAATTCCCGTGCAGATGCTGCGAATAACCGACGGTCTGATCGTCAACCAAGCCTTGTACGCGGCGGCCAGCTTGAGGATCGCGGACTCGCTACGGAACGGGCCGGGAGACGTTCGTGAACTCGCCGCGGCAGTCCGGGTCAATGAACAAGCGCTCTACCGAGCCCACCGATTTTTTCCGGTCGGTCCCCTCCGGCAGCCGTTCCTGTCTGATGAAGAACGTGGTGCACGACTGGGACGATGAGCTTGCCCTCCGTATTCTCAAGAACTGCCGTCACGCGGTTCCCCATGACGGAGTACTGCTGCTAGTCGAGTATTCCATCGGCGAGGAGAACTCGCCATCGATAGGAAAAACGGCTGATATGGTGATGTTGACCTCAACCGGGAGAAGGGAGCGTACCACTGCCGAGCACCGTGAGTTACTCGCGACGGCCGGCTTCCGGTTAGCCGAGGTCATTCCTCTGGAAGGCGACGTCATGATGCTGGAGGCCAAGCCGATAACAAGTTGATGTGCTGTAGAAGTCTCGTGAAGCGGCTCTCGTGGTGCAAGTTCGTCCACTTGGGCTCGACCTTGAGAAAGACCAGCTTGGGCGCGTTGCTCAACAGCCCGCTCTAGCCATTCGAAATCGGCGTCTCGCTCATCGAGCGCGTTATAGATCAAAGCCACATTTGCGGAGGGACATAGCGGTTACGCGCCATCTCAAGCAGTCTGTCGAGAACGGCCCGTGCCTCCTGCTGGCGGCCAGCCTTTGCGTGAGCGTATCCCTTAAAAGCAAGAGGCTGTGTGTTCGCGGCGCGAGTCCATGTGACTCCCGCGCTTCCGCAATGGCATCTTCGTATCTGCTCTCCGTGCAGTCCAGTGGATGCTTGCATTCATTCCGTCGGTGCGCCTAGCCAAGCAGAGAGCTTCAGAAGCATATCGCCTGTACCCGCCGTGTACCTCCGTCCGGCTGCTTTGCGACTTTCGGTGGTTTTGGCTACACGCCTAAAGCTTCTATTTGGCCATCACAAGACGCTGTGCCCAATCCTGGAGCCAAATTGAAAATCCTGGTTAAGAGCAGGATCAACCCTGGCGGACAAGTTTCAAAAGCCCCTCAGACTGCGGACACGCGTGCCATGTGGCCGTGAAGGCCAAGGACTACATGTTCCACGCGTACCAGAAGCGTTGAACCGCGCGTGCCCCCGACATCAAGTACCTCGCCGAGCTCTACCGGCCTTCACAGCGGTTTGAAGAGACCTGTCTCCGTACCAGACTTCCTTCATCTACAATAACCGCACACTCGTGGTCCAGGAGAACGGTCGATGCCTACGTCGGTTCGCGCATTGTGTTACCGCTCGGTTGTGCTTGTTGCGGCGGTGTTGTTTCCCGCGTTTCGAGGAACGTTGCGATTGTCCATTGCTTCCGCTCATGCGGCGGCGGAATCCCCGGCGGGCGGTGCGCCGACGGGATTAACCTGCGAAGCCATGGAGCAACCGCTGGGCATCGGAGTCACGCAGCCTCGCCTGTCGTGGCACGTGAACGATTCTCGAAGAGGCGCGGTGCAGACCGCCTATGAAATACGCGTTGCCAGCTCCGCGGAAAAGCTTGCACAGGACCAGGCGGACGTGTGGAACTCCGGAAAAGTGGAGTCGAACCAGTCCGTAAATGTCGCGTACGGAGGGCCAGCGGTCACTTCGCGGCGACGCTACTACTGGCAGGTGCGCGTCTGGGATGGAAACGGCAAACCGTCCGCCTACAGCGCGCCCACTTGGTGGGAAATGGGATTACTGTCGAGCGACGATTGGAAAGCCCAGTGGATCACGCGCGATTTACCGGTCGAGCGCGGCGACTACGAGTCGCAACCCAAGTGGATTTGGACCGCGAACGAAGAAGCGCTGTCCAAGGCCACCGTCGGGAAGCGCGACTTTCGTCTGAATTTTGAACTCGCGCAGAAACCGAAGACCGCCGTGCTGCTGATCACCGGAAAAGACAATATTGCCGTATGGATCAATGGAAAGGCGGTCCTGGACGCGTCCCCGATGAGCAAGTTTGGACGCCCACGCGACCCCTGGGGAACTTTTCACGAAGTTGACGCGAGCTCTTTGCAAGCAGGAAAGAATTCCATTGCCGCGGAAGTTACGGTCTACAAGCCGGAGTGGGCGAAGGCCCCCGTCGCCGCGGGCTTCATCGCGATGCTCCGCGCGGAAATGCCGGACGGCACGGTGCGGCGCATTATTTCCAATACGGATTGGAAAACCATCGAGAGCCAAAGCGATTCAAATTGGACCGCCAAAGATTTCGCCGCCGCCTGGCCAGCTGCCGCCGTCGTTGCGGAGATCGGACAGAGCGCCCTGGGAACACCGTGGCCCGCCGAACCAATTTCGTGGCTCGGGCGAGATTTCACGTTGACCAAAGCGGTCCGCTCGGCTCGTATTTATTCCACCGCTCTCGGGACCTATCAGCTTTATCTGAATGGCACGCGCGTGGGCGACGATATTTTTGCGCCGGGCTGGACCGACTACCGCAAGCGATTGGTCTATCAAGTTTACGACGTCACCCGGCAACTGAAGCCGGGAGCAAATTCAGTGCAGGCCATCCTGGGCGGCGGCTGGTATGGCGACGGGCTTGGCTGGCTGCAGAATCGCTACAATTTCGGACCGCCGCCGGTCCGCTGGATGGGCCAGCTTGAGATTGAATTCGCCGATGGAACGCGCGAAATCATCGGCTCGGATGAATCGTGGAAAGCCGCGTCGTCGGCCATCGTCAGGTCCGACATTTACAACGGAGAGACGTATGACGCCCGGCTCGAGAAATCCAGCGGTGGCGCACCGGTCCCGACGGGAGCCGGCTGGGACAAGGTGGTCATTGCGCCTACTCCGCAGGCGGCGCTTGTCGCGCAAGATTTTCAACCGATCCGCGCCCATGAAACCCTCGCGCCAAAAACCGTCACGAATCCGTCTCCAGGCGTTTACGTTTTCGATCTTGGGCAGAACATGGTCGGCTGGGCGCGCCTGCACGTTTCGGGAAACAAAGGCACCAAGGTACAAATGCGCTTCGCGGAAGTGCTGAAACCCGATGGCGACGTCTACACGGATAATCTGCGGACCGCGGAAGCGACCGACACCTACATCTTGCACGGAGGCGGCGAGGAAATATTCGAGCCGCACTTCACCTTTCATGGATTCCGCTACATTCAGTTGACCGGCTTTCCAGGAACTCCGGCGAAGAGCGCCGTGGAGGGAGTCGCGTTCTATACCAGCGCGCCATTCACAATGAAATTTCACTCCGCGAACGAAACCCTGAACCAACTCTCCAGTAATATCCTATGGGGTCAGCGCGGAAACTTCCTGAGTGTGCCGACGGACTGTCCGCAGCGCGACGAGCGCTTGGGGTGGATGGGTGACGCCGAAGTATTTTGGCGCACGGCCAGCTATAACGCCAACCTCGCCGCCTTTTCGCACAAATTCACGCAGGACATTCGAGACGCCCAGAGCGCTGCGGGCGCTTACGCCGATGTTTCGCCGCGCGTTGGCCCCACCGGAGAAAGCGCGGCAGGCTGGGGCGATGCGGGAGTCATCATTCCGTGGACTGCGTACATGCAGTTCGGAGACAAGATCGTCGTGGCCGAGAACTGGCCGGCGATGACCAAGTGGATGGAGCACCTGGAAGGCGCGAATCCCAATTATCTATGGCTGAACGAACGCGGGAATGACTATGGCGACTGGGTAGCCATTGGAAGCCAGACGTCGAAAGACATGATCGCCACCGCGTATTGGGCCTATGACGCGACGTTGATGAAACAGATGGCCGCAGCGCTGGGAAAAACGGACGACACGGCAAAATATGGCCAGCTTTTCGACAATGTGCGAACCGCATTCCAAAAGGCTTACGTCAAGGAAGATGGCACGGTTGGCACCGGAAGCCAGACGAGCTACGCCCTGGCGCTGCATATGAACTTGCTCGACGAGGGACAGCGGACCGTGGCGGCTCAAAAACTGGTGGACGACATCAAGGCGCACGACTACCACTTGACGACGGGTTTTCTAGGCACGCCGTATCTTTTGCTGGAGCTGAGCCGGAGCGGCCACAGCGACGTCGCCTACAAACTACTGCTGCAAAGAACGTACCCGTCATGGTTCTACATGATTGATCACGGCGCAACCACCATGTGGGAGCGATGGAACGGAGATCAGAAGATGGACGATCCCTCGATGAATTCATTCAATCACTATGCGTACGGAGCGGTCGCGGAGTGGTTGTACCGCTACGCCGCGGGCATCGACGAGGATGCCGATGGTCCGGGATTTCACAACATCGTATTGCACCCGCAATTCAGCGTGGATTTAGGCGAAGTGGATGCGACGTACGAATCGGACCACGGACTGATCGGCTCGCATTGGAAAATGTCGGGCGCGTCGGTGACTTGGAACGTGAACATTCCGCCGAACACCACGGTGTTGCTCTATTTCCCGGCAAATGTAGATAAAACGAAGCTTCTGGAGAGTGGAAAGAGTATCGACGCGAGCGAAGGACTCAAATTTGTTCGCACCGAAGCGAACGGCACCGTTTATCACGCAGGGGCGGGAACTTACTCGTTCCGATTCGCGCAATAGCAGCCTGCGGAGAAACTCAAAAATATGTCATTCCGAACCCCGTTCGGTTTTTGAACGGGTGAGGAATCTGCTTTTTCCTTGGTTTTCTTGCGAACAGCAGATCCCCTCACCAGCAAACGACGCGGGTTCGGGATGACAAATTCGGTTTTTTCCGCAGCCTGATAGGGGAAGGGATGAATCCACTTAGAGTCGCCCGGCAACCACTCCGGCAAGGTCCTTTAGTTGTTTCTCGACTTTCGGACTGAAGTCCACGCCTTCAAGATTGAGATAAAAACGAACTTTGCCCTTGCGGACATGAAGGCCATGCTGCGGGTCAAAATAAGCTTCGTCTCCGAGGCCGCTCACCGGCGTTTGCGGGCTATAGAATTTGCCTAATTTCGCGAACAGCTCCGTCGCTGCCGCCGGCGAGGGATCCGCGTACGCTCGGAACCAGAGCTTGCTTCCTTTAGCAGAGTAATTGCAATCGGTGCCCTCTGCGGTATTCGCGTAAGGACGCGGAGCAACGCTCTTTTCCGGGGCATCGTAGGTTCGCCCTAACGTCTTGCTCACTTCCGCGGCCGGCAGCAACGTGCAGAGATCCGCGGGAGGATCGGTCGCCCATGCCGATGGAATCGCGAAGGTGGTTACGAGGAAAGTTGCAGTAATGAATGCTAGTTTGCTAAAGCGGGCCATGTGGGCCATGTGGCGCTCCTTTCCGATTTCTCAGCGCAACATTTTACAGCCACGACTAGAAATCATCGAAGTCATCTCATAAATGCATCTCAGGGGGTCGGAGCTTTAGCTCCGACATCCAAAGAAACGCAAAATCGGGCTTTAGCCCCTGAGGAAATTCTCCTCTTCCTGTCCCGGCCATTTATGAGATGGCTAGCTCAAAAGATGCAGTGACGCTTACCGTGCGAGCGCGGATTTCGTCTGCGTGCCGGCGACACCGAGATAATTCCCGTAGCCCACGATGACCGTGGACGCGATCAGCACGAACAGACTTGCAGCCACCAGCAATTTCGTGCGGCGACCCGTGCCATTCCACTCGCGAAGCGCGATACCCCACAGCGTACTGAAAATCATGATGCTGGCCATATGCAGCGTCCAACTCGAGAATTTGTACCGGCCCATTTGCGTCTCGCCCATGGTGTAAAAGAAAAACTGCATATACCACGTGGTGCCAGCGAGCGCGGAGAACAGATAGTTCGACAACATGGGCGCATGGTCGGGAACAGCGTCGGACTGGATGCCCGCCTTAGCCATTTCTTCCGATGGTGCGTCGGTGACCGTTTCGATTTCCAGCTCACGGCCCGCGCCGGGTTGCGCGGGCCGTGAGCTGAAATACTGGCTGCCCGTGCGATTGCGAACATTCAGGATCGCGCACCAGATGAAATTGGTCGTGAATCCTCCGAACAACAGAACCACCAGCACCGGAAGCCCTTGCCAGAGCGGTGGAGTTCCGTGGTGAATGGTCATCTCCTTGATGGGATCGCCGGCGGCGAGGCCGTAGGCGAAGCAAGCGCTCATCACACCCGAAAATGTCGCGACCAGAAGTCCCTTTTTTAAATCGAACTCCTTGATCGATGCTCGCTTTTGTTCTTCGGACATCTCCTTTTCTTTGGACATGCCCGCGGCTCCGGCGAAGACGATCCCGAACAAGCAAACTCCGACGCCCGCCAGAATGATCTGTCCGGAATGCGTGCCAAGCACTTCCGAAGCGAACTGGCCGCGGAAAATCGGCGGCATCAGCGTTCCGAATGCGGCGGTGTACCCCAGCGCGACGGCCATCCCCAAAGACATGCCCAGGTACCGCATGGTCAGGCCGAAGGTCAGGCCTCCGAGACCCCAAAGGACGCCGAAGGCATAAGTCCAGGCGAGACTGCTCAGCGGAGACTCGCGGAGAACCGGGATTAAATCGCGGGTCATGACGAGACCCAGTATCCACGGCACAATAATCCAACTGAAAAAGCCCCCGACGAGCCAGTAGGTTTCCCAAGCCCAACCCTTCACACGCCGGTAAGGAACATAGAAACTGCCGGAAGCCAATCCGCCCAGCCAGTGAAAGCAGACTCCAAGAAGCGGATTAGGTTCCAGAAGTTTGCCTTTCCATCTGTGCCCGAGCCATTCCAGTTGCAGCACAGCCTTTCCAGCAGGAGCACAGTCTCTCCAGCTGTGGCACAGCCATTCCTGGCTGTGTGCTTTTGGCTAGACTTCAAAGCCTGGCCTTGGCCGACGAGCACTCTAGTTCACACGTCCATCGCGGTCAACACTCTCGATGCCACTTGATGGGAATATGCGTGCCTACAGAATCGCTCGCGCGATATACTCTCGGCGAACGAATATACTCGGAGATTCCGGCAATTTGTCCAGCCGTCGCATCTCCAAAGCTCCCAATGAAGACTCAGGAAAAACTCCGCTTTCTGGAAGATCGCTGGGACGACCGGGTAGCACGCGACCTGGATGCGCCGGAACTATTGCGCTATCGCTCCAACGTACTGGGGTCCGATCTACGGATCACGAATTTTGGGGGCGGGAACACCAGCTCGAAGGTCGAGGGCATCGATCCGCTGGATGGATCCCGGCAGACGGCGCTATGGATCAAGGGCAGCGGCGGAGATATCGGCAGCATCCAGCGCAGCGGGTTTGCGGTGTTGTACCAATCGAAGCTGCAAGGCTTGGCCAATCGTTATCGCGGCGTTGAATTTGAAGACCAGATGGTCGAGATGTACCCGCTGTGCGCGTTTGGCAATAACACTGTTGCAGCCTCTATCGATACGCCTTTGCATGGTTTTCTGCCCTTCGAGCACATCGATCATTTGCATCCCGACTGGGCTATCGCTCTGGCGGCTTCCGCGAATGGCCGCGAAAAGATGGAGGAGTTCAACCGACAGTTTGATCATCAGCTGATCTGGCTGCCGTGGCAGCGTCCTGGATTCGAGTTGGGCATGATGTTGCAAAAAGCTGTGCGCGAGAATCCGGGTTGCGACGGCATCGTGCTCGGCGGGCACGGCCTATTCACCTGGGGAAACACGCAGCGCGAGTGTTATGTCAACACCATCACAATCATCGACCAGCTTGGACAGTTTGTGGTCGATCACGTCGAGGGGCGCGGCGCAAACCTCTTCGGAGGCGGCCAGCATACTGCGCTGGAAAACCGGCGGGAGATTGCTCTCGACATTTTCCCCTTTCTGCGCGGGCGCGTGTCCGCGCGACAACGGATGATCGGGAACTTCAATGACTCACCGGAGGTTCTGCGTTTTGTGAATTCGGCGGACGCCGGGAAGCTGGCGCATTTGGGAACCAGTTGTCCTGATCATTTTATTCGTACGAAGATTCGCCCCTTGTTTGTTGCGTGGGAGCCATCCAACGACCTTTCCGGCCTGAAGAAGAGCGTAGATGCAGCGATTGAGAAATACCGCTTGGAGTATCGCGAATACTACGAATCATTTGCGCGCCCCGACTCGCCGAAGATGCGCGACGCGAATCCTACCGTCGTGTTGATTCCCGGCGTAGGCATGTTCAGTTTCGGCAAGAGCAAGAGCGAAGCACGCATCACCGGCGAGTTCTACACCAACGCCATTCACGTGATGGAGGGCGCGGTATCCCTGGGTTCGGGAGCGCCGCCTGCGGTCTTGCCGCAAGCGGGTCCCGCGGCGAAGACCGAAGCGTTCACGGTGCACTCGAACTATGTGGCGCTGCCTCCTTCGGAGGCCTTTCGCATAGAGTACTGGCAGCTTGAGGAAGCCAAGATTCGACGCCAACCTCCGGAAAAGGAGTTGAGCCGAAGGGTTGTTGTCGTTGTAGGCGGTGGAAATGGCGTGGGGCGCGAGACCGCTCTGCTGGCAGCGCGGCGCGGGGCCCATGTGGTTGTGGCGGACAAGGACGTCGAGGCGGCGAAGTTGGTTGCTGACGAAGTCCGAAAAATCGGCGGCAAGGAAACCGCGGTCGCTGTTGCCATCGATATCTGTGAACGAGCTTCAATTCGGGCCGCTTTGCGCGAGGCGCTGGCGGCGTATGGCGGTATAGATATCGTTGTGAATACAGCGGCGATTTTTCCGTCCTCGCCTGATGGAAAGATTAACGACGCGCAATGGGGCCTCACCCTCGATATCAACGTCACCGCGAATCATCGCTTGATGGAAGAATGCTCGCAAATTCTGCGCGAGCAGGATTTGGATGCCAGCATTGTGCTGACGAGTTCGGCGAACGCGGTTGTCCCGAAGAAGGGAAGCGAAGCGTACGACGTGAGCAAAGCCGCCGTAAGTCACCTCGTGCGCGAGTTCGCTATTTCCTGCGCGCCAAAGATTCGCGTCAATGGCATCAGCCCGGCAACGGTCGTAAAAGGCTCAACAATGTTTCCGCGGGAGCGGGTGATTGCGTCGCTCAATAAATACGGAATCGCTCACGAGGCGGGCGCGACCGATGAGCAGCTTCGCTCCCAGCTAGCGAATTTCTACGCTCAGCGCACGCTGACGCACCAGCCCATCGATCCTGAGGATTGCGCCGCGGCGATACTTTTCCTGGCTGGGCCGCAATCACGTTGCACCACGGGTCATTTGATTCCGGTGGATGGCGGGTTGACGGAAGCATTTCTCCGATAGACCGCGAACGGTGCGAGCGGCGGAAACAGTTCGTTCTTTGCGGGCGAGAGCAAACCTATGCGGTCGTCAGGGCACAAGGCTCTGGTTGCAATTGACTTAGGCGCGCAGAGTTGTCGTGTATCTCTTCTGCGTTTTCTTCAAGGGACTCCGTACACCGACGTCTTACATCGTTTTCGCAACGCCCCGGTCGTCACTCCGACCGGCGTTCGTTGGGACATCGCCGCGATTCTCGAAGGCATTGAGGCGGGGCTGCGCTTGTGTGCGGGCATCGCGACCGAAGGCATTGGCTCCATCGGAATTGACGGATGGGCCGTCGATTACGTGCGTCTGGATGAAGAGGGCAACCCGATCGCCAGCCCATTCTGCTATCGCGATGAGCGGACGATTGCGGCGGAGAGAGAAGTTCATGAGATTCTCTCGCCCGCCAAATTATATTCGCTGACCGGAATTCAGTTGCTGCGGATCAATACGCTCTATCAATTGTATGCCGACACGCAGGCTGGAATTGATCCGGCGAAACGCTGGTTGAACCTTCCGGAGTTTGCTACCTACCGCCTGGGCGGGCGTCCCGTCGCGGAATATACCAACGCCACGCACACGCAGCTCGTCGATCTAAACGCGCGCGCGTGGTGCGACGATATATTTCAGAGCACGGGGCTGGACAAAAAGGCGGCACCAGAAATCGTCCCGCCGGGCACGGTCGTCGGATCAGTGCGCGGCGACCTCAGCGAGTTGACGGCGTTTCGCCATACGCAGCTGATTGTGCCTGCCTGCCATGACACCGCGTCCGCGATCGCGGCTATTCCCGCGTCGGGCGATGATTGGGCGTTCATCAGTTCGGGAACCTGGTCGCTCGTGGGAACTGTTCTCGACAAGCCTTGCGTCAGCGAAGACGCCCGGGCGATGAATTTTACGAATCTCGGCGGCGTCGGCGGCACGGTCTGTTTTCTGAAGAACGTCAACGGGATGTGGCTGCTGCGCCAATGCGTGGATGAGTGGGAATCTCGCGGGTTTGCCTGGACGTTGGGGGAGTTGCTTCACAAGTGCGCGTCGCTGTCGGCACCGGTCCAGTTGATGGATGTCGATGACCCGGAGTTGATGGCGCCGGGAAATATGCTGGCGAAGATCAACGCACAGCTGGAGTGCAGGGGAAGTCGCCCGATGTCTTCGGAGGGATCTGATTTGCCTGCCGTTGCGAATCTGATCCTGCACAGTCTGGCGGCTCGGTATGCTGAAGTGCTCGGGTCGGTGGCGCGCGTCACCGGAAAGACTCTGACGCGGCTATTTATTGTTGGCGGCGGCAGCCGGAACAAGCTGCTCAATCGCCTGACGGCGGAACGCACCGGACTTGAGGTCATCGCAGGGGCGACTGAGAGCACTACGATCGGCAATTTCGCGATACAGATGGCCGCGCTCGATGGCGACTGGAATGCCTCCAGCGGCGTGCCTGCCGCTGCTGTGGTGAAGTGGGCCGAACGAATTGCGATGCGCCCTTTGGCGCTCTCGGCGGATCGCGACAACTGACCGGTGAAATCCATGAGACTAGGCTTTCGTCCGATTGGAGACTCAAATATGAAGGATGTGGTCGCCGAGATGGCGTGGAAGGCGCTGGACAAGCTGCAGATTGAGCTGCCTTCGTGGGGTTTTGCGAATACCGGGACGCGGTTCGGAAAATTCATTCAGGCTGGAGCAGCCACGAACATCGCGGAGAAGTTTAGCGATGCGGCCCAGGTGCATGCGTTCACGGGAGCGTGTCCAACCTTAGCGCTCCACGTTCAGTGGGATCTGCCCAACGGCTTGAAAGATGTCGGCGAGGTCGAGAAGCTGTCGAAGAAGCATGGCATTCAAGTTGGATCGATCAACCCGAACATTTTTCAAGATCAGGAATACAAGTATGGATCTTTGGGCAATCCCGATGCGGCGATCCGGCGGATAGCTATCGATCACATTCTGGAGTGCGTGGCCATTGCGGAAGCGCTCAGGTCGCGCGACGTGTCTCCGTGGTTTGCGGACGGCTCAAACTATCCTGGTACGCAGAATATTCGCAAGCGACTCCGATTTTTCGAGGAGGGTTTGCGGGAAATTCATGCAGCACTGCGGCCTGGGCAGCGTTTGCTGTTGGAGTATAAGCCGTTCGAGCCGGCGTTCTATCATACGGACGTCGCGGATTGGGGCATGGCCTATCTGCTGGCTAAGCATGCTGGGCCGCAGGCTCTGGTGCTGGTCGATACCGGGCATCACTATCAGGCGCAGAATATCGAGCAGATTGTGGCTTGGCTGCTGCATCACAAGATGATCGGTGGATTTCATTTTAACGATCGGCGGTATGCGGATGATGATTTGACGTTGGGGTCCATCGATCCTTATCAAGTGTTCCGCATTTTTCACGAGATCCGCATGTATGAGTGGGAGATCGACATCACCGCCGACATCGCCTACATGGTGGATCAGAGCCATAACCTGAAGGGCAAAATCGAGGCCATGATCCAGACGGTGTGCACGGCGCAGGAACTGTATGCGCGTGCGGCCCTGGTGGATCATGGCCGGTTGGCGAAGTTACAGCAGGATTGTTCGCTGGTGGACGCGGAGGAGACTTTGCGGCACGCCTTCTGGGTGGATGTGAGGCCAATCGTCAAGGAGTGGAGGCGGGCCAAAGGCTTGGCCGCGGATCCGATGCAGGCGTTCCGGGAAAGTGGTTACGCGGAACGGATTGCGCGGGAGAGGCGGGAGAAAAATCTTGGGGCGACGGCGAGCTATGCGTGAAGTTACGCTTCGTTTCTGGTGGGCGTCGGCGGAACGTAGTTAACCATAACACCCTCCCCCTGTGTTTTTTGTAAGTATTCATTCTACAGGGATTTAAAGTCGTTTGTTTTTATAGAGTTCTGCAAGTGTTGATTGTAAATGACTTATGCGTTTCGATGTTTCCGGGAAATTGTGCCTGGGTTGACGCCGGGCGGGGCAAGCCCCGCTCCCACAGCGCTTTGAGCGCGTGCTTTTGGCCCCTAGCAGACTGCGGGAAGATGCAACGAAACGAAGAAAAAGCTTCCTTCAGGGGCTGAAGCCCGTTGAGAGCACGCAGTGTACGTCGGCGCTAAAGCACCGACCTCCTGAAGAAAAAGACTTTTTCCGAAGCTGCTAGAGCCAGAACCGAAGGGCGGTCTTTGCGACGTTATCTATCTTGTTATATTACCACAATGCCTGAGATCGTCAACGGGAAATCGTCAACGGGGAATGGTCAGCGGGGAATGGTCAGCGGGGGATTGCGCTACTGAGGGGGGCCGGAGGGTTGCTTCGGCATTTTGGAGGCGATGTCTTCGTCGGCTTTTTGGTGCAGCTCTTTCACCTTGGCGAATTCGCGTTCGGCGCTTGGGGTGTCGCCCATGGCTTGATAGAGGCGGCCGAGGCGGAAATGGGCGTCGGGCTGGGACGGATCGAGCTTGACGGCATGTTGGAGGGCGGCCAGGGCGTCAGGATAGCGCTTCTGTTGCATCAGGACGGCTCCCAGGTCGATATACGCGAGGCGGATATCATTTCTGGCCTGCACGGCCTTTTCGAGCAGGGGAAGGGCCTCGTCGAAGTGATCTTGCTGGACCTCGATATCGCCTAGATACGCGAGGGCTTGGGCGTGGTTGGGATCGATGGCCAGCTCGTTTCTGAAGGCGATCTTCGCTTCGTCAAAGTTGTGCAGCTTCCATTGCAGATAACCGAGGCCAAAGTTAACGTCGGGCTCACGCGGGGACACCCTAGCCGCGGCTTGAAATTCCGCGACCGCGTCAGCGGTCTGGCCCAAGCCATCCAGAGCTTCCCCCATGAGCACGTGCACGGAGGCTGAATCCGGGCTTCGCTCGAGAATCTGGCGGAACTCGTCCCGGGCGCAGGAGTAGTTCTTGGCCAGAAGACAACTCTGAGCCAGCACTTTGCGAAGTTCGGTGTTCGATGGATCCGAGCTCACAACAATCTCGAGTTGCTTTGAGGCTTCCGTGAAGCGCTTGGCGCCGTAGCAACTAAGGCCGAGCAGTGTGCGGGCCTGGGCGTTCGAAGGATCGGCGGCCAAGGCACGGGTGAGCGGGGCAATCGCCTCATCAAAATGGCCCTGCTTGAATTCGGCCAGGCCCCAATTCAGGTGGATGCCGGGCAGCTTGGGATTGAGCGTGGCCGCTTTCCGGTAGGCGGGGACCGCTTGATCGTACTTACCTTCCTTAGAGAGGACCAAGCCCAGGTTGGCGAAGGCGGCGGCGTCCTGCGGGTTTTGTTGCACGGCGGAGCGCCAGGTTTTCTCGGCTTCGATGAGGTCTAGCTGAGGTGCGGAAGAGGGTGAAGGCGTTTGGGCGCGCGCGGGGACACACAAGAACAGGGCTAGGATGACCCAGGCTAGGTTGACGTCAGTATGGCTCACAGAGGGTCCCTGATTCGTTTGGAGTGCCTTGCAACCACGCGAAACCCGAACCCTCAAGAACCGATGCGTGCGACGGCGCCGCTTCCCTTCGAAACTCAGGGTAAACGGAAAACGGCCGCTAGTGATTCAAGGGTACTCGCGGGCGAACGTCAAAACCCGCACCCTTAAAAACCAAGGGTGCGGCACCCGAATGCTCCCGCGAGGGCGCTTATGCGACTTTGGCTGAATCAGTGTACCTCTTCCGGATAATTAGGCGCAGCACAGGCAGGAGTGCCTGTGCCACTAAAACAAAACGCGGCGGGAAGCTATCCCGCCGCGTCCTCGACTGAGACGTACTGCAAAAGCAGCTGACGAGGGAGGGGGCCTGAGGCCCCCTCCGCGCGCAGGTTAGAAGTAGAGCTTCAACCCCAGCTGCATAATGCGGGGGTCGAAGGCTGAAGTGTACTGGCCGAAGTTGCCGGAGCCGAAGTTGGTGCTGACCTGGTTGAACTGGGTGTGATTCCAGGTGTTGAAAGTCTCCGCGCGGAATTCCAGCCGGCTGCCGCGAGTTTCGCTGAAGACGAAGCTCTTGAACAGGGACAGGTTCCAGTTGTCGCGACCCGGGCCACGCAGTGCGTTGTGACCCAGATTGCCGAAGGCACCAACCGTCGGGTCTGCGAAAGAAGACGGACTGATGTATTGAATGACCTGTTGTGCGGTTGGACTGACGGTTGAAGGATATGAGATCGGGGCGACCAGGTTCGGACGGTTCGTGGCGTTGGGTAAACCGTTGCCGCCTTGGGCGCCGCTGAGGCCGATGTTGAGCGGAAGGCCGGACACCAAGGTGACGATGCCCGAAACCTGCCACCCACCGACGGCGGTTCGAAGCAACCGACTGTCGCTGTGGCGGAAGATGGGGATATCGTAGATGAAGTTGACCACGCCGTTGTGCGTGCGATCGTAACCGCCTGGGCCTTTGTCGTACAGCCAGCCCAAGTAGGGGTTCGACACGTTACCAAGGTCGCCGCCACCGTTACCTGCAGTTGTGGGGTCCATGGTCTTGGAGTAGGTATAGAAGGCGCGCAGGAACAGATCCTTGCCCACCTGGGAGTTGAGGTCGAGTTGCAGACCGTTGTAGTGACCGTTGGCTTCATTGGTCGACAGGTCGATGGAGCGGTAGCCCGGATAGGGCACACCGGCCGTGGCGTAGTTTGCGCCAGCGACGCCATTGATGATGGGAATCAGATTCGCCTGCGGCGGCAGGTTGATTTCCCGGTAGTCGTTCTGGAAGCGGTTGGTGTTGCCGACGTAAGAGATAGACGCCACGGTGCGCTCCCCAAGGGAGTGCTGAATGCTGAGGCTCCACTGGTAGCTGGCAGGTTGCTTGTACTCGGCCTTCGCCAACCCGGTAATGCTGGCCGGGTTGATGGGGAAAGCAGCGGCGGTACCGGTCGCGAGCGAAAGGTTTGGATTTTCGAACTCGACGGGACCCGGAGCGTTGACCTGCAAGCTGAAGGGGATGTTGGGACCGGCGTTGTACATGTCGTTGCCTTGAATGCGCTCGTACATGATGCCGAAGCCGCCACGGATGACGCTCTTGCCGTTGCCGCTGAAGTCATAGGCGAACCCGACGCGCGGACCGAAGTTAGCCCAGTGGTTGTCCACCAAACCCTTTGGAACGCCGTTTTGCTCGGGAATCCCGATACCGTTGAGGTATAGAGGAACGCCAGCGAGAATGGGGTTCGGGCTGGTGCCCAAGCCCGGGCTGGTCGGACTGATGGTGCCATTGGGGAGCAGGACTGCGGCATCAGCTGGGTTGTAGAGACTGGGATAGAAATTCCCCATACGGTCGTTGGCTTCGTAGGTGTGTGGTACGCCGTCCCAGCGCAAGCCGAGGTTCAGGGTCAATTTGCGGTTGAAACGCCAGTTGTCCTGGACGTAAGCGGCCCAGGAAACGTTGTTCCATTGGCCGTGGTCCTGGACAGCGAGTTCCTGGTAGCTCTTGGCATCGCCCAGCAGGAAGTCAGCAAAGTCGTTACCGGTGAAGGTACCATCGAAGCCGAATCCACCCTGCGTTTGACCAAACAGATCCTGGGTCTTCTTGTAAAGCGCCCAGCTCCCGCCGATCTTGAACTGATGAGCGCCGTGGGTCCAGGAGATGTCATCCCGGAGCTGGTAATCGTCGGCCTTATTGCGCCACGGCCAGCTGGAAATCTCAAAGTGCGTGCCGGTGGAGCCGTTCAGGTCAATATTGGGGATGCGATTGTCGTTGTTCGGTCCAGTGAAGAGCCTGGAGTTGGTGCCGTTATAGCCCGCAGGCAGGGCCAAACTGGACAAACCCGCGCCGGCAAAGGGAATGATGTTGATGCGGTTGCCGTTGTAGTTGAAGGCCGTCTCGTTCAGCAGGTTGGGGTTGATCGCATAAGTTGCGTGAACGACACCGCTGTAGGACGGGTTGCCAAAGGTGTCGCCGACGGTGGGAACGTTCGCGCCGCTCCACTGACTGATCGAGTAGCCTTGGCTGACCTGCTCGGCGATGAAGTGGCCGAACACGGAGAACTTGCTAGTGAAGTTGTGATCGATGCGGACGACCTCTTCCTTCAAGTTCGTGGGGGTGGTGCTCGGACCGTTGAACCTATCTCCGGATGTGGGTGCCGGGAAAATGCCAGCACTCAAGAGCGCCGTTGAATTGGGGTCAATCATGCACGACGGAATGGTGTTTGCAGGAAAAGGCGAGCCTTGAACGATCCCGGCAGGCGCAACGCCACCAGGGCAATTCTTGAAGAGCACCGCGGGCGAGACCGTGGTGGCGGAAGGAACGTTGACGGTAGTGGCACCAAAGTTACCGCCATAGGTGCTGGTAAGAGGAACAACTTGGCCGTTGGTGATGCTGCCCTGGACCAGTCTGCGCCATTCCATGTTGTAGAAGAAGAAGGTCCTCTTGCGGTCGGGGTTGTAGAGCTTTCCGAAAGTCACTGGACCGCCGACGTTGAAGCCGAAAACGTTAAGCCGGAGTTCGGCGACGGGATTGTGGGAACCATCCAAGTTCTGAGCCGGGTTGAAGAAGCCGCGAGCGTCGAGAGCATCGTTGCGAAGGAACTCCCACGCAGATGCGTGCAGCGTGCTCGAACCGGACTTCAGAACCATGGTCATGGTGCCGCCGGAGGAGAGGCCGTAATCCGCGCTATAGTTTGAAGTCAGAGCGCGGAACTCGGCGATGGCGTCGGTGGAGGGAGCGATGCTCATGCCACCCGCGCCGCCGCGGTCATCGTCCTCACCGCCGTCGAGCAAATAGATGTTGTGGTTCTGACGCATGCCGTTGAATTCGACGCTGGCATCGCCGCCAACCGGAGTGTTTACGAAGCCATTGATCTGGCTGGAAGCTCCAGGGGTCAATTGAGCCAACTGGTAAATGCTGCGGCCGTTGACCGAGATCTGCGACATTTGCTGATCGGTGATGACGTTGCTTTGTTCACCGGTATCGGTCTGAACGCGAACGGCGTTGGCTTCGACGGTAACGGTTTCCTGAGCGCCGCCGAGTTGCATCTGGAAATCGATACGGCTTCGATCACCGACTTGAAGAACGATGCCTTTTTGTTCGGCCGTCTTAAAGCCGGATGCTTCGGCCTTGGCATCGTAGTGACCAATTTTCAGTTCAGGAAAAACATACTGACCTGAATCACTGGTCGTGGCGGTATGAGTCAAACCGGTTTCCGCGTTTGTGAGAGTTACTTTGACGTTTGCGACGCTTGCGCCGGAAGGATCCGTGACTGTTCCGACGATCGCCGCGTCCTGAGCTTTAACGGTAAATGAGAGGGCAACCAACGCAAAACAAAGCACAGCAAGATGGTGCAACCGAGCATGTTTCAGAGCTGAAAATACACTCCGACCACACGAGGAAAATAGATACATTCAAGCCTCCTACACCCCACGGCGATTTGGTATCGCCGTTAACGTACACGGAGATTCCTCCCAATGCGGTATGGTTGTCAAGCACTTTTTTCGATTTAATACAGCGGGAGTATTGCTCAAAAGACCCGCCTTATCGATATTCTGGGGCTGGAATCTCATTCCCTTTCGAGTACCAAGCGAGTCCAACGGCGGGCAACAACCTGTCTGTGCGGAGCGTGGCTATTCCTATAGCCTATTGAATAATAAGGATTTGCTTAGGATTCAGGAAAGAGGGAGCGTCGGCTGAATGCGTGTGGGAGTCGAACCTGCCGAGCGTTTTCAGCGGGTTAAAGGGTTAACGCGGCACCTTGAGGACGGCCTCAGGGAGCTTGGCGTCGGTGATTCTAATCTCACGGAAAAGGTGCAAGTTGGTGGACATCACGACTCCAGGACTAAGGTGAATGGCAGGTGGGAAACTCGTTTTGTTCGTAAGGTTGTCGGCTAGCAGCCTGACCGCGATTTGACCCTGCCGATGAGGTTGTTGGTAGATCGAAGCGGTGATCGTGCCCCTCTGAAAGTACGAGGACATTTCTGCGAAGAGATCGGTGGTAATCAATTTTATTTTTCCTGCGAGACCGCGGGCACCTAAAGCGCGACAGACGGGAAGACAATTGACGGTATTGACGTAGAGGCCGGAAAGCGTGGGGATACGGCGCAGCAGGTCGAAGGTTTTCTGGAAGCTTTCGTCCTCATCTTCGTGACCCTCAACGACGGCGACGACTTTTCCTCCGGCGCAGTGCTTCGGGAAGGTGTCGGAAAAACCGTCGGTTTTCTTGCGGTGGTCTTCGGCGGTGAGCATACCTACAATGACGGCGACCTTGGAACCTGGGGGGAGAAGTTTGCCCATGAGTTCACCGGCGAGGCAGCCGTTGAGGAAGGGTTCGACGCAGACGACGGTGGAGCGGCGGCTGTCGGGAGCGTCGGTGGAGACGCAGACGACCGGAATTCCATTTTGCTCGGCATCATTAATAAGGGGTGTCAGGTCCTTCGGGTTTCCAGCGGTAAGGATGATACCGTCGACGCCGCTTTCGACGAGTTCTTTGAAGGCTTCGGTGTCGTCGTGGCCCAGGGTCTGGACGGGGCGATTCACAAACTGGATGCCTACCTGTCCGAGGCGGCGGGCTTCCTCGAGGACTCCGCTCCAGAGCTGATCGTAGAAAAAATGGATTTCGCGAGGCATGCAGACGCCGATGCGGGCGGTGGCTTTGGTGACGGATAACGCGCGGGCCGCGAGATTTGGGGTGTAGCCGATTTGCCTGGCGATCTGGAGAATGCGCTGGCGGGTGGCGTCCTTGATGCCGCCGCGTCCGTGTAAGGCGCGATCCACCGTACCGATGGAGACGTTCGCCATTTCGGCGATCAGATGGATGCCGCGGCGCTCTTTGGCCATTACCGCTCCGGTGTGTTACGGCTGTAAGAGTACACGGTGAGAGACAATTGGAGAAGGGGTGAGAGCGTTAGTGGCGTGTACGTTAACGTGGCTATGCTGCGGCGTTTCGAGTGGGTCGCGCGTTAAAATTGTTAAGATTAACGGTACACGGTGCGGGGCCGTTCTGGTTCGCTGCATCGACGGTGACCGGAATTGCGCTAGCGCTCGACAACGGTGAGCTTTGTGTTGGTCAGATCGATTGAATTCCCGCCGACCATGATGGTGAATGTGCCGGGTTCCACGACGCGGTGCATGTCTCGATTCAGAAATGAGAGCTCGTCGGGACCCAGGGTGAATTCCACGGATTTTGTTTCGCCGGGATTCAGAGTGATTCGGCGGAATCCGCGAAGCTCTTTTACCGGGCGGGTCACGGAGCTTACGTCGTCGCGGATATAGAGCTGCACGACTTCATCGCCGCGCACGGCGCCGGAGTTGGTGACGTCGACGGAGACGGTGGTGCGGCCTTGAGGGCCGATGGAATCGGGGGTCGCGCGGACATTCGCATACTTGAAGGTGGAATAGCTGAGTCCCCAGCCGAACGGAAAGAGCGGCAGGACGGTGCTGCCAAGGTATTCGCGCTTCGCGGAAGGTTTCTGGTAGTAGTAGTCGGGAAGTTGGCCGGTTGATCGCGGGACCGTGATCGGAAGGTGCCCGGCCGGGTTGTAATCGCCGAAGAGTACGTCGGCTACGGCGGTGCCGCCTTCCTGTCCTAGATACCAGCCATCCAGGATGGCGGGGACATGTTCGGCGATGTAGTTGATGGAATTGGGGCGGCCGTGTTGGAGGAAGACGATTGTGGGTTTGCCGGTAGCGAGGACGGCTTTCACGAGGTCGTCCTGGTTGCCGAGCAGGTCGAGGTTGTCGCGATCTCCGGGATGGTTGACGGCCCAGGCTTCGCGGGAGGTCTGCTCGTTTCCGCCGAGCGCCAGGATTACGAGATCGGCTGCTGCGGCAACTTTGGCGGCTTCGTCGATGCGCTTGGCGTTGAGGGCCGGGTCGCCGACCACCACTTTGTCGGCATCCCAATCGGGATTGGACTCGGTGATCTTGCACCCGAGGGCATACGAGATTTCGGCGGACGAACCCACCTTATTCTTGATTCCTTGGAGAACGCTGACGCCGCGACCTGGCTGGTTGCTGTAGCCGCCCAGGTGTAGTTCGGCGGCGTTGGGGCCGATGACGGCGATGCGCTTGTACTTGTTCTTGGCCAGGGGAAGCAAGTTGTCTTGATTTTTGAGCAGGATGATGGCTTCGTGGGCCGCTTTCAGGGCTAGCTGCTGATGCTCGGCGTTGTTGGTGATTTTTTCGGCATAGTCAGCGTTTACGTAGGGGTCGTCGAAGAGGCCGGCGAGGAACTTGGCTTTGAGGACGCGCGATACGGAGAGGTCCACCGCGGCTTCCGCGACTTTTCCTGCCTTTACTTGGTCGACTAGGCTGCCATAGGCTTGATTGAACGGTAGCTCGACGTCTACGCCGGATTCGAAGGCTAACTTGCCTGCTTCATCCTCTGTGGCAACGATGTGATGGACGGTGCGCAACTCTGTCGGGCCAAAATAGTCGGAGGTTATCAATCCCTGGAATCCCCACTCCTGGCGCAGGATGTCCTGGAGCAGGTGTTTGTTACTGTGCGAGGGGATGCCGTCGATTTCGTTGTAGGAGGGCATGACTGTGGCTACGTGCGCTTCCTTGATGGCGGCTTCGAACGGCTTCAACCAATATTCGCGGATGGTGCGCTCGGAATAGTTCGCGGGGCCTACGTTGGTGCCGCCTTCGGGTTGGCCGTGAACCGCGAAATGCTTGGCGGTGGCCATCACGTGGGCTTTGTCGATGCCCGGGCCAGTGCCTTGATAGCCGGTAATCGCGGCCACGCCCAGGCGCGATACCAGATACGGGTCTTCGCCGTAGGTTTCTTCTGTGCGACCCCAGCGGGGGTCGCGAGCGAGGTCGAGCACCGGGGCGAGGCATTGTTGGACGCCACGAGCGCGGGCTTCTGCAGCCGTGGCGGTGAAGACTTCATGAAGTAGGCTGGGATCCCAAGTTGAGGCGAGCGCGATCGCCTGCGGGTACGAGGTGCCCTTGGGGGCGACGTGTCCGTGCAGGCATTCGTCGTGGAAGAGGACGGGAATACCGAGGCGCGTGTTGTCGCGGAACCATTTCTGTACTGTGTTGGTGTATTCCACCATGGCGCGGGGGTCGCGATTTTCGCTGGGGCGCGAAATTTCGCCGAGGCCGTTTTTCATCAGGGCGGCGGCACGGTCCGGGAGAAACTTGCCGTTCTCGTCGACAAAGAGTTCTTGCGGGTTGTGGAAAAACTGCTTGTTCTCCCATGCGCCTTCCAATTGAGCGATTTTTTCCTCGAGGGTCATGCGGGACAGCAGGTCGGTGACACGCTGATCTACAGGAAGCTTGGCGTCGCGATAGGGCAAAGGGTTTTGGGCCATCGCTGCTGGTCCGAGCAATGCGGCTGCTGCGAGAAGGAAAATCGCCCGGGGAGAAGTTGTAAATTTGGAAAGCAGCGTCACGGATGGCCTCCAGAAAAAATCTGTATGTTTGCAATTCAAAAAGTGCGTGGTACTATACCACCGCCGTTAACGTACACGGCAAAAGAAATTGCAATTCATGGTGCTCATGTACCGTCCAGCTCACCGCGTACGCCTCCCGTTAACCGGCCCTCATGGCAAAAGCTCCTCGATTTAGGCAGGCCGAGCGTATCGTCCGGGACTTGGTTAGTTCCCCTGCCGGAGCGCAACTTCTTTCGGTACGGCAGGACTAGCCCATGCCCTCTTACGTGCTCGGAATCGACGTTGGCACCGGCGGCACACGCGCGCTGATCGTTGACGAAAAAGGACATATCGCTGCATCGGCTACCGAAGAACACGAACCTTTCGCCTCGCCGAAGATTGGGTGGGCCGAGCAGCGTCCGGAAGACTGGTGGCGTGCCGCTGGCGTCGCCGTCCGCAAAGCGCTGGCGGAAGGAAACTTGCGGGGCGATCAGATCTCGTGCGTAGGATTTTCGGGACAGATGCATGGCGCGGTGATGCTGGATGCTGCGGGAGAAGTGGTACGGCCGGCGTTGATCTGGTGTGACGTGCGGACCGAGAAGCAGTGCAGGGAACTGAACGAACGGATCGGCGCGGAACGACTGATTCAACTGACCTGCAATCCCGCGCTTCCCAATTTCACTCTGACCAAACTGCTCTGGGTGCGCGAGAACGAGCCGGAAAACTGGAAGCGCGTCCGTTCGGTAATGTTGCCCAAGGACTACGTCCGCTTCCGTTTGACGGGAGAACGCGCCATCGACGTGGCCGATGCATCCGGCACGCTCATGCTGGATGTAGCGAAGCGGCGATGGTCGGCGGAAGTATTGCAAGCGGCGGAAATTGATCCATCGCTCTTACCCGCTGTTTACGAATCGCCGGACGTCTGCGGAAAGGTTTCCGCGACTGGAGCCGCAGCAACAGGGCTAGCTGCGGGAACGCCGGTGGTCGCTGGGGCCGGCGATCAAGCGGCTGGGGCCACGGGCATGGGGATCGTTACACCGGGAGCGGTCAGCGCGACAATTGGAACCTCCGGCGTAGTGTTTGCAGCAACGGATCGCCCGGCGTTGGATCCACGAGGTCGCTTACATACGTTTTGCCACGCGGTTCCGGGCCGCTGGCATGTGATGGGGGTGACGCAAGCGGCGGGACTGTCGCTGCGCTGGTTCCGCGACAACTTCGGGTCCTCTGCTACGCAATTTTCCGGCGATTCCTATGAAAAACTCACCGCGGAAGCCGCCACCGTTGCACCCGGCGCGGACGGTTTGCTGTGGGCTCCGTACTTGATGGGTGAACGCACCCCGCACCTAGACGCGGACGCACGGGGGGCGTTGGTGGGCTTGACCGCATCGCATACACGCGCGCACGTCGTGCGTGCCATTCTGGAAGGGGTGGCCTTCAGCCTGAAAGATACCTTCACGATCTTCGAAGAAATGAAGGTGCCGGTGAAGAGCATCCGGTTAGGTGGCGGGGGCGCGCGATCGCCGCTCTGGCGGCAGATTCAAGCCGACGTCTACAATCACGAAGTTGAAATTGTTGAAGCCGAAGAGGGAGCCGCGTATGGCGCCGCGATTCTTGCCGGCGTCGGTGCAAAAATTTGGCCTTCCGTGGATGCGGCGTGCGATTCGGTGGTGCGGATTGCGAGTCGCACCCAGCCCAATGCGGCGAACGCCGAAGTGATGCAAAAAAATTATGCCGCATATCGCCGAATTTATCCGGCGATGAAGTCGATTTTCAGTTCGTAGATGCATTCTTGTCGAGGGAATGCATCGGAGGCCATTGATGTCGAGGAACCATTCGTACGAGCCGAAGCCGGAGCACAAGTTTTCGTTCGGCTTATGGACGGTAGGGAACCGGGGACGCGATCCGTTTGGGGATTTCGTGCGCCCGGTCATTTCACCAGTCGAGATTGTGGCGCTGCTCGCGGAAGTAGGCGCGTGGGGCGTCAATCTCCACGACAACGACTTGGTGCCAATCGACGCAACCTGCGCTGAGCGCGAATCAATCGTTCATGAATTCAAGAAAGCCTGCAAGGAACATGGCCTGGTCGTTCCGATGGCCACCGTGTCGCTGTTTACGCACCCCGTCTTTCGCGACGGAGCTTTTACAGCCAGCGATCCGGAGGTCCGAGCGTACGCGGTGCAAAAGACGATGCGGGCTATGGACCTGGGCGCGGAACTCGGCGCAAAGACTTTCGTGCTGTGGGGCGGCCGCGAAGGCGTTGAGACAGACGCTTGCCGTCCCGGCGCGGACGCCATCAAACATCTGCGCGAGGCCGTGAACTATCTTTGCGAATACAACATCGACAAGAAATACGGTTTCAAGATCGCGATGGAAGCCAAGCCGAACGAGCCTCGCGGCGATATCTACATGGCTACCACGGGTCACTACCTGGGATTTATCGCCACGCTGGATCATCCGGAAATGGTAGGTGTCAATCCTGAATTCGCGCACGAGACCATGGCCGGGCTCAATTTTCTACACGGTGTGGCCCAGGCATGGGAGGCCGGCAAGCTGTTTCACATCGACCTGAATGACCAGATGCCGGGACGGTTTGACCAGGACTTGCGTTTTGGTTCGGTGAACATCAAAGCGGCGTTCTGGCTTGTGAAATTTCTGGAAGATGTCGGCTACGATGGCTCGCGCCACTTTGACGCTCACGCCTACCGCACGGAAGACTATGAAGGCGTGAAGGATTTTGCCCGCGGCTGCATGCGCAATTACCTGATCCTCAAGGAAAAAGCGGCGCACTGGAACGCTGACCAGGAAATTCAAGCCATTCTCAAAGACGTGAGTTCGCACACGAACGGGAGCCCGAAGGTGGGCGCCTATTCACCGCAGGGCGCCGCGACCCTGCTGGCACACGCCTTCGACAAAGACGCCATCCTGAAGAAACGGTTGCCTTATGAGCGACTGGACCAGCTGACCATCGATGTTCTGGCCGGAGTTCGATAGTTCGCGAGCGCCAGTACGGTAGAATATTCCGGGCGCCTTGCTCGGACTGGCGAGCGGGCGTTCGCGAGGGGACTTTGGAACGTGGTCCCGGCGCGCAACACGATTTGCCTTCGCACATTTAAAAGACTACCGGAGAGCTCATGGATTTCATCCACGATGACTTCCTGCTGCATTCCAAGGCAGCGCAAAAGCTCTATCACGATTACGCCGCGCAGCAACCCATTCTGGATTACCACTCGCACCTTCCTCCGGCCGATATCGCCGAAGACCGCCGCTTCCAGAATTTGTTTGAGCCCTGGCTCGAAGGCGACCATTACAAATGGCGAGCCATGCGCGCCAACGGAATTCCCGAATCGCATGTGACCGGCGACGCCGAGCCTTATGAAAAATTCCGCGCCTGGGCTCGCACCGTTCCGTTCACGCTGCGCAATCCGCTCTACCATTGGACGCACCTGGAGCTGAAACGCTATTTCGGAATTAACGACCTCCTGGATGAGACCACCGCGAAGTCCGTCTGGGAACGCGCCAACCGTCAATTACAGAACAGCGATCTCACCGCGCAGGGGATACTGCGAAAATTTGACGTGCGGGTAGTGTGCACGACGGACGATCCGTGCGACAGCCTGGCGCACCACCGCAAGCTCAACGGCGCGGTTCCGGGCTTGCGCATGTATCCGGCGTTTCGACCGGACAATGCGCTTTTGGTGGGGCAACCCGAACCGTTCAACGCCTGGATCGGCCGGCTAGAAAGCGCAAGTAAGATCGAGGCGTCCTCTTTCCCCGCGTTTCTGGACGCGCTCAAGCAGCGTCACGATTTTTTTCATGCGAATGGCGCACGGCTTTCCGATCATGGTCTGAAGCATTGCTTCGCCATGGCGTGCACCGAGACTCAGGCCGGAGTCATTTTTGCGAGGGCACGTTCGGGCCGCGGAGCCTCCCCGACCGATGAAGAAAAGTTTGCTTCGTTCATGATGATTTTCTTCGGCCGGCTGGACGCGGAACGAGGGTGGACGAAACAGTTGCACGTGGGAGCGCTGCGCAACGTGAACACGCGCGCGACGCGGCGGCTCGGGCCCAACACGGGCTATGACAACATCGGGGATTGGAACCAGGCGGAAAGCCTTTGCAAGTACTTCGACGCACTGGACCAGGAAAACGCGCTTCCCAAGACGATCATTTATAACGTCAATCCCGCCGACAACTATGTTTTCTCGACGGCTGCTGGAAGTTTTCAGGATGGAGTGACGGCAGGGAAAATTCAGTTTGGCAGTGGCTGGTGGTTCCTGGATCAGAAGGAAGCCATCGAGTGGCAAATGAATGCGCTTTCCAACAATGGCTTGCTGTCGCGCTTTATTGGGATGGTAACGGATTCGCGATCGTTCATGTCGTTCCCGCGCCATGAATATTTTCGCCGCGTCCTGTGCAATTTGCTTGGTCAGGAAATGGAGAGAGGCGAACTTCCGAGTGATGAGGGGCTCATCGGATCGCTGGTTCGGAATATTTGCTTCGAGAACGCGCGCCAGTATCTTGGACTCGAACTCCCGGCTACATCGGAAGCGCAAAAAGTGCCAGCCACCCGCGCTTGAACTTGGCCAGCACGGTACGAAACTCCGTCTACCAACTGTGCATGGTTCCATCCAGCTTTCGATTGACCGGCAAATAGGCGCGCTCGTACGGATACTGCGCCGCTAGCGCTTCGTCGATATCCACGCCGAGGCCGGGCGTGTCTCCCGGGTGCATCCATCCGTCTTTGAACGAATACGAGTGCGGGAAGACCTTGTCGGTCTCCGGAGAGTGCCGCATGTATTCCTGAATTCCGAAATTGTGTACGCTCAGGTCAAAGTGCAGAGCGGCGGCCATGCACACCGGGCTCATATCCGTCGCTCCATGCGAGCCTGTTCGGACTTGATAGATCTCGGCTAGGCTGGCAATTTTTTTCATCTGCGTGAAGCCGCCGGCATGAACCACGGCGGTGCGAATGTAGTCGATCAATTGTTCCTCGATTAGCTGCTGGCAATCGAAAATACTGTTGAACACTTCGCCGACAGCCAACGGCGTCGTGGTGTGCTGGCGAATCAAGCGGAAACTTTCCTGGAATTCCGCGGGTGTTGGGTCTTCCAGCCAAAACAGGTGATAGGGTTCGAGTTCTTTGCCTAGCCGAGCCGCTTCGATTGGCGTGAGCCGGTGATGCGCATCGTGCAGCAGATGTACGTCAGGTCCAAACTCCCTGCGCAATCGCGAGAAAAGTTGCGGTGCGAAATTCAGGTATTGTTCCGTTGACCAGAGACTCTCGGGCGGAGCGTTTTTCTCCGCCGGCTCGTAGTAGAGGGATCCGCGACCCACGCCATACGTGCTTAACAGCCCGGGAATTCCCGACTGCGCGCGAATGGCCTTATAACCGGCGTCCTTATATTTCGCCACCGCCTGCACGGTTTCCTCGATGTCGCCGCCGCTGGCATGCCCGTAAACCAGCACGCCCTCTCGCGAAGCGCCGCCGAGCAATTGGTACGCAGGCGTATTCAAGCTTTTCGCCTTGATATCCCATAACGCGATGTCGACCGCCGAAATCGCCGCCATGGTTACCGGCCCGCGGCGCCAATATGCGCCCTTATACAAGTATTGCCAGGTGTCCTCGATGCGGCGGGCGTCGCGGCCAATGAGCAGCGGCACTACGTGGTCGGTCAGATAGGAAACGACGGCGAGCTCGCGCCCGTTTAAGGTGGCGTCACCCAAGCCGTGAATTCCGTCCTCGGTGACAATCTTCAGCGTGACAAAATTGCGTCCCGGGCAGCACACGATCACTTTCGCGTCCACAATTTTCATAGCGACGAATCCCTCTTTAATGAGCTCGAGTCGAAGCAATGTTCACGCGCAAGAGTGCCACAATCGGCGCGTTTGCTGCCACCGTGCTGGCAAGTCATGATAAATTCTGGCGTGCCTTTGCGATTTGCCATCCACATCTGCATACGACCCGTGAACCTGCGCCACATTACCGGGGTCGTAGCGCTTTTACTCATCGCCTTCGCCACGGCATCGAACTCTCGCGCCGAAGACGGCTACGACGCCTGGCTTCGGTATGCACCGCTGGCCAAATCCGCTGCGCTTCAATACCAATCTCTCCCCAAAATCGTGAGTGTCCGGACCCCCTCGCCCGTTCTCCAGACGGCCCAGGAAGAACTCATCCGCGGCATCCAGAAGATGTTGGGCGAAACGCTGCATGTAGCACCCGATCGGCCTGACACGCCATCCATACTCCTTGGGGTGGTGGATGCCGACGACCCGAAAATTTCTAGCGCCGCTGGATTGCGTGATGACGCGTTCTGGCTGAAATCCGTAAAAATCCGAGGCCATTTGTCGCTCCTCATCACCGGAAGCACGGATCGCGGCGTACTGTACGGCGTGTTCGCGTTCCTAAGCAAAATCGCTCGCGCCGAGCCCATCGATAAGCTCGACGAAGTGCAGCAACCCTACGCGCCGATCCGTTGGGTCAATCAGTGGGACAACCTGGACGGCAGCATTGAACGTGGCTACGCTGGCCGCTCGATCTTTTTCGACAACGGTAGCGTTCGCGCCGATCTTACTCGCGTGCGCGACTACGCGCGCCTGCTGGCTTCGGTTGGCATCAACGGGTGCGCGATCAACAACGTAAACGCGAATCCCCGCGCGCTCGAAGACGATTTCCTGCCGCAACTGGTTCGCGTCGCCGACGTGTTCCGCGCGTGGGGTATTCGGCTTACGATTGCGGTCGATCTCAGCAGTCCAAAACTCATCGGCGGCCTCGACTCATTCGATCCGCTCGATGCGCGCGTCCAAGAGTGGTGGCGAAACCGAGTCGCGCAGATCTACAAACAAATCCCGGATTTCGGCGGATTCGTTGTGAAGGCGGACTCCGAAGGGCGCTTGGGTCCCTCGACTTACCATCGCACGCCAGCGGACGCTGCCAACGTGATCGCTCGCGCACTCAAACCGCACGGCGGGATCGTTTTCTATCGCGCGTTTGTCTATAACCATCATCTCGACTGGCGCGATCCCAAGAATGATCGCGCCAAAGCGGCGTACGACAATTTCCATCCGCTGGACGGGGAGTTCGATGACAACGTGATTATCCAGATCAAACACGGCCCCATCGATTTTCAGGCGCGCGAACCGGTGTCACCACTTTTCAGCGGCCTGGAGAAAACCAACGAAGCCATCGAACTGCAAATCACCCAGGAATATACCGGCCAGCAGCGTCATCTCTGTTTCCTGGCGCCCATGTGGAAGCAGGTGCTCGATTTCGACATGCACGCTGGCGAAGATGGAACGCCGGTCAGGGATCTGGTGTCCGGCAAAACTTTTCATCGTCCACTGGGTGGTTTTGTGGGCATCGTGAATGCTGGCCTGGATACAAACTGGCTTGCGCATCCGCTGGCGATGGCGAATCTTTACGCATTCGGGCGTCTCGCCTGGAATCCAAACCTGAGTCCGCGAACGATCGCTGAGGAATGGACGCGACTCACGTTCGGAAATGATCCGTTGGTAGAGAGCACGATTGTAGACATGCAGCTTGCATCGTGGCCCGTCTACGAAAGCTATACCGGTCCGCTCGGAGCACAAACGCTGACCGACATTCTTGGCAGCCACTACGGACCGGGCATTGAATCGTCGGAAGAGAACGGCTGGGGCCAATGGCACCGCGCGGACAAAGAGGGCATCGGCATGGACCGCACGGTAGCGACGGGAACTGGATTTGCCGGTCAGTATCGCTCACCCGTTGCGCGGATTTACGAGTCGCTCGCCAGCACGCCTGACGAATTGCTTCTATTCTTTCACCACGTTTCGTATGGATACGTTCTACATTCCGGGAAGACCGTGATCCAACACATCTACGACTCCCACTATGAGGGCGCAGCTCACGCCGAGGAATTCGTCCGCCAGTGGGAATCTCTCAAGCAGCATGTGGACAATGAGCGCTATGCCGACGTGCTGGCGCGCCTGGAATATCAGGCGGGCCACGCCATTGTCTGGCGCGACGCGATTTGCAACTACTTCCTTCGGAAATCCAGCATCGCCGATGCGAAAGGGCGCGCGGGGCACTTTCCCAATCGCATCGAGGCTGAAGCGATGCAGTTGCAAGGATACGTTCCGGTCGATGTGACGCCGTGGGAGGATGCATCCGGTGGCAAGGCCGTCGAATGCCCGCATCCAGAGGGGTGCTCTGCCTCTTTTGCGTTCGTGGGTGAAGCTGGTCGCTACGCTCTGGATGTCGTGTACTTCGACCAGAAAAATGGCGAATCGAAATTTAGTGTCTTCGTAGGCGAAAAGCTGGTCGATCGTTGGGTGGCCAACGATCAACTGCCGGCCACGAAGATTGGTGGTGATTCCTCCACACGCCGCCGGATCGATGGCCTCGAACTTCATCCCGGAGAGTTGATCCGAATCGACGGTATTCCGGATCGCGATGAACGCGCTGCACTAGACTACGTTGAAGTCAGCCCAGAATAGGCAATGGAAAGCGGCGCCGGCGCGCGCGCAGGTTGCGGGAAATCCCTTCAACTCGTAAACTCGGCGCTACCGAAAAGATTCTGCGGACTACTTTTCGAGTTCTTAGTCGCACACCGAAGAGGCTGCGCCCCATGGGACATCCTGCACTTGACCTGACCTCGAAGACCGCCGTAGTAATCGGCGGAACGTCTGGCATCGGCCTGACCATCGCCAAGGGGCTGGCGCACGCGGGCGCCAATGTAGTTGCGACGGGACGCCGCACGGAGCTCGTCGAATCAGCCGCCGTTGAAATTCAGAAGATTGGCCGCAGATCCCTGGCAATCCCTTCCGATGTAAATGATCGACCTAGCCTGGAAGCGCTGTTGCGCTCCGTCACCTCGGAACTGGGGGCCGTCGACATCCTCGTGAACTCCGCGGGCACCACCAAACGCACTCCGACGCTCGACGTTCCCGAATCCGAGTGGAAGAGCATTTTTGAGACGAACTTGAACGGCACTCTTCGGGCGTGTCAGGTTTTCGGGCGTCACATGATCGACCGGAAGCACGGTCGCGTCATCAACATTGCCTCGCTATCTTCTTTCGTCGCTCTGTACGAAGTCGCGGCGTACTCGGCCAGTAAGGCGGCGGTTGCCTCGCTGACAAAATCGCTCGCGATCGAATGGGCTAGCCACGGGGTGTGCGTCAACGCCATCGCCCCAGGTGTCTTTCGTACGGACTTGAACTCAGGTTTGCTCGACGGCACTGGGCGAGGGCAGGAATTCCTGCTGCGCACTCCGATGCGCCGGTTTGGAAAGTTGGAAGAACTTGTCGGCGCCGCTGTTTTCCTGGCTTCCGATGCGGCGAGTTTCGTCACAGGCCACGTGCTAGCGGTCGACGGAGGATTTCTCGCCAGCGGGGTGAATCAATAGATAGCCGACTCGAGCGTCGTCAATAGCCGAGCGCGCATCACTCCTGTTCGGCGCGCGAGACACCCGAATCGTGCTTTCACTTCGACCGTCAGGAACCTGAACTAGGCCTCCACCTCCTGATCGGCGATGCCAAGTGCCTCATCGAACGCAGCAACACCCTGGTCGATCTCGCTTTGCGTCACGATCAGCGGGGGCGCGATCACGAAGTGGCTCACCCACGCCTGCAGGTAAACGCCGTTGCTCATCATGCGCGCTGCAACTTTGTCCACGAGTAGCGGCGTGCCCGCGACTTTGTCCTTCATGGTGTTGAATGGCGCTTTGGTTTTGCGATTTCGCACTAACTCGACGCCCCAGAACATTCCGATGCCGCGGACTTCGCCGATCGAAGGATGCCGCTGCTTCAATTCGTTGAGCTTGGGTCCGATGTAGGCGCCGAGCTCCACCGCTCTGGCCGCCAGCTTCAGCCGCTTCAGTTCCTCAATCGCGGCGACCGCGGGGGCCAGCGTCATAGGATGGGCTTCGTAGGTATGACCGTGGGAAAAGAAATGGTCGTCGAAGTAGCTGGCAATTTTTTCGGTCGTGGCGCAAAGGCCTAAGGGCATGGCCGCGTTGGTGATGCCCTTGGCGGTGGTGAGAATGTCGGGCACCACGTTCCAGTGATCGACGGCAAACCACTTGCCGGTGCGGCACCAACCGGTCATCACTTCGTCGGCAATCAACAGCACTTCATGGCGATTGCAAATCTCCCGAAGCCGCGGCAGGTACTCCTTGGGCGGAATCAACACACCATTGGTGCCCACGACGGGCTCGACAATCACCGCAGCCACGTCGCTTTCATTCGCAATCATGTGCTCCAGGTATTCCACGCAGGCGATGCCGCATCCCGGATATTCGTGCATCAGTGGGCATTTGTAACAGTTCACTTCGGGCGCAAAGATGACCCCCGGAATCT
This sequence comes from uncultured Acidobacteriota bacterium, assembly GCA_963810355.1. Lineage (GTDB taxonomy): Bacteria > Acidobacteriota > Terriglobia > Acidiferrales > UBA7541 > Acidiferrum. Next base: position 525,705 of record CAWENU010000004.1, on the reverse strand, counting down.
TGCCGGCAGGCTCCATGGCCCAGCGCCGGGGATCGCCGGTCGCCGCGATCGAGCCCATCGTCGATCCGTGGTACGAGCGGTAGCGCGAAATGATCTTGGTCTTGCCGGTGACCATGCGCGCGATCTTAAAGGCCGCTTCGTTGGCGTCGGTGCCCGAGGTGGTGAAAAAGAATTTGTCGAGCCCGCGCGGCAACACTTCCACCAGCCGCTTGCTCAGCTCGGCGCGAATGGTAGTGGCCCAGGCCGGCCCGACGTACGGCAAGTCGCGGGCTTGGTCCTGTATGGCCTGGATGACGGCCTTGTTCTTGTGTCCCAGCGTGACGCACATCAGCTGCGCGGAAAAATCGAGATATTTTTTACCGTCGGAGTCCGTAAAGTAGCAACCTTCCGCATCGACCAGGTGCAGCGGGTTCCAGCCCTTTTGCCGGCGCCAGGTCCCGTAGGTGTATTTCTTGGTGAGCTCTCTTACTTCGGCAGTAGACAAAGATTCCGTCAAGGAAGACCATCCAGTCCTGATGTGATTGTCCGAGCCTTTCTGGATATAAAATCCAGTGCGGTCTCGGCACGGCTAGCGTACAACTGCCAGCCATCCCGCGTACAGTCGGCGTTGTTGATGAAGCGAAAGTCTGCTCGGTTCCGGTAGCTGAGGAGAATGGCCAGCGGGAGTTTGAAGCGGGAGGTAAGCTCAGCGATGGGGCGATTCTCGGGTATTGCCTGTGCCGCGAAGGGTGGCCAGATAGCCCACGCGGAACGTGAGGGCTCTGCTCCCGACGGAACCCTGTTAATGAGGTAGTTACTCCCCCTCCCCTGTTTTTCGTAAGTGTTGATTCTAATCGGAGTTGAAGTGGTTTGTTTTGATAGACTTTTGCAAGTATTGATCCTAAATGACTTAGAAATGTCCAAGGAATGGACGAATTTGAGGCCAGGAGCGATCGCTCTTGGTGCGTAGCCGGCGGAGCAATAGTCTGCGTCGATATGCACGACCGAGGATAGCACTTGATGTCGATTTGGTTAAGTCATATTCATTGAATGGTAAGGAATCGAGGGCGGGATGGGAATTGGCGGGGTTGAATGTCGATGAGATACCTAACTAAATGGAGGCGGCGACCAAAGACCCAGGTTCAAAATCCGACTGGGGGCACCCTTCGGTTCATTAGGGGCTGTGATGGGAGAGAGCCTCCCAGTCCGATCGAATCGACATTGAGAGGATGATTTTATTGTGGGGCACCTGGCGCCGAAGAGGCGGAGCGGGAAGCGACCACGACAATTCTTTCTTTGGGTTTCGCGGTGAGGACGCGCGCGGGATGCGCATTTTTCAGCGCCCTACGAATTGCCCGCGAGTGGCCGGGTCCGCGCCGCGATTCGCGTGCGTCGAAAGCGCAGTCCTGAGCGATTCACTTGTCCGGTAACCCGACTTCCATGATAGGTCTTTGTCAAGAGGGCAAGAGCTCTCCCGACGCGCTGCGGAGGAGCGCGGGTGTAAATCCCTTCTGATTCTTCGCCGCGTGTGTTGGCCTCTCAGCCGTGGTTCCTATATCGGATAGAACCAGACTTCCATTTGCTGTCTCAGACCAGCGAGTGGTCTTGCACAGAAGATTGAGTTGGTGATCTCCTGCCAGTCTCGAAACTTATCAACGGGAGCATCCGGAGCTTGCGATCCTTCGCTCAGTCGGGTTAACGGCAAGACCTGGCAGGCCACGCGTCGAAGAAATCCTCCTGGTTCACCGCCACGTGCTACGCAGCGATGTTGCTGGTCTCCACGACCTGAAAAGTCCGCTGTCCGCGATCCACGGCCATGAGGTAGGCCACCAACTTTCGCGCCACCGCCAGCGTCGCGCGATTGGCATTGCCTTTCTGTTTTTCCTGGTCATAGAGCGTGGCCAGCGCCGGGCTGTTTCGCGGCGCCATCTTGGCCGCCTCGATCAAGGTCGTCTGTAAATGTTTGTTGCGCTGCTTGGACAAGGGCGTGCGCTGTACGGTGCTGCCGGAACTCTTTTCGGCGCCGCACAGCCCGCAGTAGCTGATGGCTTTCTTGATCGAGGGAAATCGCTGCACATCCCCTACTTCGAGCGCCCAGGTCAGCGCCGTAATCGGCCCCACCGCGGGGATGGTCATTAATCGCTCCACGCGATCCACTAACAACGCATCCCTTTCCAGCGAGCGCACCAAGGCACTCTCGGTTTTCTGCAGGCGCACCACGGTCTCGCGGCATAACCGCAGCAGCGCACGCAGCCCTTCGTCGATGTCCGGGTTGCTCGCCAGCAGTTCACGGAAATAGCCGGCTTTGTGCAAGCGCTGTTTGTTGTAGCTCACGCCGGCTTCCATCAGTAGCGCGCTGATCTTGATTTTCATCTGCACCATCTGCCGAACCAGCAGGTTGCGATAGCGCAGCGTGCGCCGCCGTTCGCGAATGGCGGCCGAAGCCATATAGCTCTCGGGAAGGAAATCGCACCGCAAGCAGTCGCAAATCTTGCTGGCATCGATGCGGTCGTTCTTCTTTTTTGCGGCGGCAATGGCCCGCAGCATCAGCGGGTGCGCCACCTTCAGAGCGGCGGCATGCGGCTGGAGGTGATCGTAAATCCAGCCCGTGAACATGGTCGCTTCCATCGCCGCGCTCCACGGCTGTGGCAGCGATCGCATCCAGTGGTCCAGGTCCAGACGTGTGGCGGAAATCGAACCCTCGGCATGAATCCGGCCGCTGCCGTCCTTCACGCAGTAGCTGATCTTCCGCTTGTGAACATCCAGTCCGATGTAATACATAGGTTGCATGGGGGAGCCTCCTTGGTGTTTCTGAATCAGCTCGCGGCTGAGTTCAGCTTTTCTACACCAAGCGCTCCTCCTTCGACCTATGCATTCAAACTAATCAGGACTTGATCACGACTGATCATGATGAATCGTTGTAAGGGATTCTGAGCTGGGCTATCAGTTTGTGGCCAAGCCGGAATAGTTAGGTGGATGGAACGACGCGGTTCAAGAGGCCTTTCAAGCGGGTCTGAGCGGAGATTATCATGAGGGTGATAGTATGCTTGGTCGACGGAGGACGTATGCCAGAGTATGTGATTGAGCGGGATCTCCCCGGCGCGGGGAGGCTAACCGAGGATGAGATCCGGGAAGCTTCACTCCGGTCGCTGGCGGTGCTGAAGGAGATGGGATCGAGCATTCGGTGGATGCACAGCTACGTCACCGACGACAAGATCTATTGCGTGTACTTCGCACAGAACGAGGAGCAGATTCGGCAGCACGCGCAACTGGCGGGAGTGCCGGCCAATCGAGTTTCTGCGGTGCGGCGGATGCTGAACCCGGAGAGATACCAGGGCGTGAAGTAACAGGGCAGGACCGCGAGCCCAAGCGACTGTTCGCCCGGCGAAAAAAAAAGTCAGAACAAAGCACTAACAAGCCAACGCGAATTCCACTAGCCTATCGATGGTCATGGAGCGGCCCTGGGACCAAAAGCGATTTTGCTCCTCGACCGGCATTTGTGCGCGCGCTGCCTGGAGCATTCGATCGAGTTTCTCCTGCTCCGTTGGCGATAGCGAGATGCCCAAGTGCTCGCGCAACGCGTCTGCGGCGCCTGCCAACGTGAGGGCGCTGGCTGGCTGGCTGCCTTGAATAGCGCAATCCGCCAAGCGCTGCAACACAGGCACCATACCGCGGCGGTGACCAGTCTTGTGAAAAATCGACAACGCGTCTTTGTAAAAGACGCAAGCGTCGGGATCACGATCACGGCTAGCCAAATCGCCGAGATCGCGGGACACGGCGGCGACACCCCAAAGATCTTCAACCTGACGAAACCCGGCCAAGCTTTGTCTATAAAGGTCGCGTGCGCCAGAGTGATCTCCGAGAGCCACGGCCACATCACCCAGACCACTCAGCGCTACGGCCATTCCCCTCTGGTCCCCTGTAGAGCGAAAAGCATCCAGAGTCATTTCATAGGCAATGCGAGCCGCCTTAAAGTCGCCCTGCCTGGACGCGATGTTGGCCAGGTTATGGAGGCCGAGAATGAAGGCGCCGGAGCCAAGCTCCTTCCAGATGCGCAGGGACTCTTCGGCGTAAGACCGCGCCTCGGCGGCTAGGCCTCCTTTATGAGTGACAATCGCGAGTGCGCCGAGTGACATCGCAATACCGTTTTGGTCTCCAAGCTGTCGATGCATCTCCAGGCTGCGACCGTGCAACTCGAGCGCGGAGCCACTATCGAGCTGGATATCGGCGAGCACTCCCGCGGTGTGAGAGGCACGGGCCCGATGCTCACTAATCGGCGCGTTATCCGGAATATCGAGCAAGGCAGCCATCGCGCGGCGCCCCTCGGTGAGGTGTTCTCGCGGCTCCCAAAACCACAAGAGAGCGTTTCCGAGGCGGAGGCCCCATTCGGCATTTGCTGATTCGACGAAATACTTGATGGCAGCGCGGAAGTTATCATGTTCAACATCGCAACGCGACAGCCAGGATTCGCGGTCGACGGGAGAAACGTGCGCCGCTCCTTCTTCGGCCAGGACCAGGAAATAGGCGGCGTGAGCTCGCCGCGTGGCCTCTATTTCGCCGCTTTCGTCGAGTCGTTCGCTGCCGTACCCGCGGATTGTTTCCAACATCGTGAAGCGTGGTTCGGCATTTCCGGCGGCAGTCTGGCTGATCAGGCTTTTATCGAGCAGCGACGTTATGCCATTGAGCAGATCGAGCCCCAAGTCTTCTTGCGCGTCGCAGACCGCCTCAACCGCTTCGAGGGTGCATCCTCCGACAAAGACAGAAAGCCGGCGGAAGAGCTTCTGCTCGGAAGGCGTCAACAGGTCGTGACTCCAGTCAATCGTGCGCCGCAAGGTGCGCTGCCGCTCGGGGAGGTCATGAGCTCCGCCGGTCAGCAGTTCCAGCCTGCTGGCGATTCGGGCCAAAAGGCCGGAGGGAGGCAGAACCCTGATGCGCGCCGCCGCCAGCTCGATCGCCAGCGGCAGGCCGTCCAATCTCTGACAGATCTGGACGACGGCGTCGGCATTATGCGCGGTCAGGGCGAAATCGGGCTTTACAGCCTTGGCACGCTGGACGAACAGCGCGATGGATGGAAAATCGAGCAACCGTCCGGGCGATAACGCGGGATCGGCTTCCGGAAGGGGCAGCGGCGGAACGGGGAACTCGTGCTCGCCATAGACGCGGAGAAGGGTCCGGCTGGTCGCCATCGCCTTAACGGCGGGACACGCATCCAGAATTTCCATAATGCCCGGGGCTGCGGCTACCACCTGTTCGAAATTGTCGAGCACCAGCAGCATCGGGCCGGCGCTCGCCAGTTTTTCCTTAAGCACGTCGATCAGGGCAAGGCCGGGAGTTTCGCGAACTCCCAGAACCTGGGCAATCGCGGAGGCGACCAGTCTTGGATCCGACAACGGCGCGAGGTTGACGAAGCGGACACCCGCAGGAAAGCGGTCCAGCACATCCGCGGCCGCCTGCACCGCGAGCCTGGTCTTGCCTGTTCCGCCCGGGCCCGTGAGGGTGATCAGCCGGATTTCAGGATCGAGCAAAAGAGGCTGCAGCGCCGAGCGTTCCGCGCGCCGCCCGATCAGTGGCGTTCTCTGGAGCGGCAGATTGTGGGAGCGCTGGCTGTCTGGTTTTGGGCCGGCCCCATTTTCATTTCCGGCTGTGACCGGCGCGAGGAACCGGTAGCCACGGCGGGGCAGCGTCTCAATGAACTTAGGCTCGTCGGCGGAGTCGCCCAGCGCTTCTCTCAGGCGGGCAATGGCGTTGTGCAGACCGTGGTCGAAATCGACGAAGGTATCGCCTGGCCAGATTCGGGAATGCAGGTCCTCACGGGTGACCAGATCGCCCGAACCGCGAAGCAGGACTTCCAGAACCTGTAACGGCTGGCCTTGCAGCCGCAGCCTTGCGCCGTTTTTGCGCAGTTCACCAGCGCGCACATCTAGCTCGAAAACGTCGAAGCAGAGCACACGGGCAGGCGAGTCATCCGTAGAGGGCATACCGCTTTCCGTCGGAACGTGGCAAAGCCTAGCACAGTTGCTGATGAGCGAAAAGGCACAGGCCTCGCATGAAAGTGTAGTGATTTCAGTAGCTTCCCAATGGAGAAAACTTTGGGGTGCATTGGAGCCCGCAAGGATTGACGTTTTTCTGAGCCAGGGCGAGAGTCGCACTAGTTTTGCGAGATCCAGCAACGGAGGGCCGCGCAATTTCCCGGATGCCGCCCACCTTCCCGGGTCAACTCTTTAACAGAAAGGATACACAAATGATGAAAGTTGCGATGGGTTTGCTCATTAGCGCCCTGATGCTCGCCGGCGGTTGGGAACAAATAGAAAAGGCCCCGAGCGTGGCTCAGGTTGTAGCCCTCGATGAATGCGATCCAGCCACCTTCAATGTCCCGACGGCGGCTGGACCCGATTTTTGCAAGAACGTCGCTGTTGGCGCGTCCACGACGTTCTCCACCTTGTTCGCCCTCGCGGCCGCCGGACACCCGGATCCCAAGTGGGATTTCGAACCGGACAACATGAACGTGAAAGAAGGGACCATCGTCAGCGTGGTCAACTCGGGCGGCGAACCGCACACTTTTACCGAAGTGGCCAAGTTCGGCGGAGGGTTCATCGGGCCTCTCAATGGCGGCGAGGCGGCCGTGCCGGAATGTTCGGCCGGCTTCTCGAGCGTGGCCGTGGCCAAGACTCGCATTCTGCAGGGCAGCCAGCTGCAATTCGTCGGCCTGTCGAAGGGCGAACACCTGTTTCAGTGCTGCATCCACCCCTGGATGCGCATGAAAGTCGAGGTGAAATGAGCGAAGGACACGGACGGGGTGCTGTGCCAGCTTTAAGAATAGCAATGAATATGGTCATGCTGCGGCGCCCCTCCCATGTCCTTGACATACCTGATGGATGACTCGATTTGACACGAATTATAACGCAAGGTCCTGGTTAACGCGGTTACTGGAGACTGATTCACTACCCATTTCCGAAGCTCCTTGCGCAAATGCCCGCCTGGAGTGATACTCCCCGCGGCAATTATGTCGATAGCATCGCGGAAAAAATCTTTGATCCGGGCGTCGTGCACTGCGATTGCTCTTTTACTCGCCGCCGCTTCAATGCTTCGCGCTCAGTCTTCCGCGCCAGTGGCGCCGGGTACGCCGCCGGCATCCGCTGGAAAAACGAAGATCATCATCGACACCGACATTGGCGACGATGTCGACGACGCCTTCGCGGTCGGCCTCGCGCTTACCAGCCCCGAAGTGGAAATTCTTGGCATCACGACCGCGTGGGGAGACACGCAACTCCGCGCCCGGCTCGTCGAACGCCTGCTCATGGAAACCGGTAGCGCAGGCATCCCCGTCGCAGAAGGCATCCGCACGCAAAGCAAGACTCCTTTTTCTCAAGCGCGCTGGGCTCAGGCTGGCCCGCCCGCGAAGCCGCATCCACCAGCGGTGGATTTCCTCCTGGACAGCATCCGCAAGAATCCCGGCGCGATCACGCTCGTCGCCATCGGGCCGCTGACCAATATCGGCGCGGCCATCGACCGCGACGCCGCGACCTTTAAAAAACTGCAGCGCGTGGTCTTGATGGGCGGCTCGATCTATAAAGGCTACGGCGATCTTGGCTACACGCCCGACCGCGGCCCCAAGCCGGAGTACAACATCTACAGCGACGTGCCCGCCGCGCAGAAACTATTCGGCAGCGGCGTTCCCATCTTCATGATGCCGCTCGATTCCACGCAGCTGAAGCTCGACGAAGAAAAACGCGCGCTCCTGTTCCGGCAAGGCACCCCGCTCACCGACGCGCTGACGTTGCTCTACCACGAATGGGGCCAGCAAACGCCGACCCTGTTCGATGTAATGGCCGTCGCCTACGTGCTGGATCCCACTCTCTGCCCGGTGACGCCGCTGGCAATCACCGTGGACAAGGACGGCAACACCCGCGTCGGGCAGGGTGCGCCGAACGCTTCCGCGTGCCTCGCCTCCGACTCCGACCAGTTTTTCCGCTTCGTGCTACCGCGCCTGCTTCAGACCTTCCCTTTGAAACGGTGAATCGGTAGAGTAGCGGTTCGCGAAATGATGACCCTCGACAGTACGAACGTTAGCCGGGCGACGTATCCCGATCTGGCCAACAAAACGGTGCTGATCACCGGCGGCGGGAGCGGCATCGGCGCGGCCTTTACACGGCAATTCGCCGAGCAAGGCGCCCGGGTAGCCTTCCTGGACATCGCCGAGGAAGCCAGCCAAGCCCTGGTTCGACATGTTGAGAAGGAAACCGGTAATGCGCCCACATTTGTGCCGTGCGATGTCTGCGACATCCCGGCTTTGCAAACCGCGATTGAAAAAGTAAGTTCCGAACTGGGCGACATCGCCGTGCTCATCAACAATGCCTCCAGCGACGACCGCCACGCCTTCGACGCCGTCACGCATTCCTACTGGGACAACCGCGTCGCCATAAACCTTCGCCACATGTTTTTCGCGTCCCAGGCGGTCGCCTACCAAATGAAGCGCCTCGGCGGCGGCGCCGTGATCAATTTGAGTTCGATTATCTGGCGCCTCAAACACACGGGCCTGCCTGTCTACAGCACATGCAAAGCGGCCGTCATCGGTCTCACCCGCACGCAAGCCCGCGAGTACGGCCCGTTCGGCATCCGCGTGAACTCCATCTCTCCCGGAGCCGTCTGGACCGAGCGCCAGATCAAGCTGTGGTACACGCCGGAGTTTGAGCGGGACGTAATGGCTGGCCAGTGCCTCAACGCCCGCGTCCTTCCCGAAGACATCGCCAACATGGCGCTGTTTCTAGCTTCAGAAGCCGCATCAAAATGCACCGCCCAGGATTTCACCGTAGACGCAGGTTGGAGCTAAGGAATGAAAACGATCAAGGGACCCGCCATTTTTCTCGCGCAGTTCGCAGGTGATAACGCGCCATTCAATACGCTGGACAACATCTGCGCATGGGCCGCCAAGCTCGGCTACAAAGGCGTGCAAATCCCCACCTGGGATACGCGACTGTTCGATCTCAAGCGCGCCGCCGAGAGCAAAACCTACGCCGACGCCATCCGCGGCATCGCCGCCAACCACGGCCTCGCGATTACCGAACTCTCGACGCATCTCCAGGGCCAACTCGTCGCCGTACATCCCGCGTACGACATCGCCTTCGACGGATTCGCGCCACCCGAACTCCGCGGCAATCCGAAAGCCCGCCAAGCCTGGGCCGTCGAACAATTGCGCTTCGCGGCCAAAGCCTCCGCCAATCTCGGCCTCACCGCCCACGTGACATTTTCCGGCGCGTTAGCGTGGCCCTATTTCTACCCGTGGCCGCAGCGCCCCGCGGGCCTGGTCGAGACCGCCTTCGACGAACTCGCCGCCCGCTGGCGTCCCATCCTCAACGCCTTCGACGAATCCGACATCGATCTCTGCTTCGAGGTCCATCCCGGCGAAGATCTCCACGACGGCGTCACCTTCGAAATGTTTCTCCAGCGCCTCGACAATCACCCGCGCTGCAACCTCCTCTACGATCCGAGCCACTTCGTCATCCAGCAGCTCGACTATCTCCAATACATCGACCTCTATCACGACCGCATTAAAATGTTTCACGTCAAGGATGCCGAGTTCCTTCCGACCGGCCGCCAGGGCGTTTACGGCGGCTTTCAATCCTGGATCAATCGCGCCGGAAGATTCCGCTCTCTGGGCGACGGTCAGGTCGACTTCAAAGGAATCTTTTCCAAGCTCACCCAATACAATTTTCCGGGCTGGGCCGTCCTGGAATGGGAGTGCTGCATCAAGAGCGCCGAGCAAGGCGCCGCCGAGGGCGCCCCCTTCATAGCCCGCCACATCATCCAAGCCGCCACCACCACCTTCGACGATTTCGCCAGCTCCGGCGCAGACCAAGCCGCAAATCGCCGCATGCTGGGCCTAACCTAGAAAGGAATGAAAGGAACGATTCTCCCAGGCGATCAACCGCACCACCTGTAGCCGCCCTCTCCGAGAGGGCGGGATTTAGATGAAGCGCGGGCCCACGTCATAACGATGAAGGCGCCGTCAGCGCTGAAGTCAGCAACGAAACGAGAAAGCAAAAAGGAAAAACTCCAATGGCCATAGACGCAACCCCGACCTCAGCCACCTCCCGCCGCCTAAGACTAGGCATGGTGGGCGGCGGCCCCGGCGGCTTCATCGGCGCCGTCCACCGCATAGCCGCCCGCATCGACGACCGCTTCGAACTCGTAGCCGCAGCCCTCTCCTCCAACCCCGAAAAGAGCCGCAAAGCCGCGCAAGACCTGCACATCGCCCCAGACCGCGCCTACGCTACCTTCACCGAAATGGCCACAGCCGAATCCAAACGCCCAGACCGCATAGACGCCGTCTCGATCGTCACCCCGAATCATCTTCACTTCGCCCCGGCGAAAGCATTCCTCGAAGCCGGCATCCATGTAATCTGCGACAAGCCGCTAACCACCACGGTAGAAGACGCCGAAGCCCTGGCCCAAATCGTAAAAAAATCCGGCCTGATCTTCGGCCTCACCCACAACTACACCGGCTACCCCATCATCCGCCAAGCCCGCGAAATGATAGCCGCTGGCGAACTAGGCCACATCCGCTTGATCCAGGTCGAATACGCCCAAGATTGGCTGACCACCCCGCTCGAAACGACGGGCCAGAAGCAAGCCGTCTGGCGCACCGACCCAGCCCAAAGCGGCCCCGCAGGCTCTCTGGGCGATATCGGCACCCACGCCTACAACATCGCTTGCTTTGTAAGCGGCCTGAGCGCCGAGCAAGTAGCCGCCGACGTCTCCACCTTCGTCCCCGGCCGCCGCCTCGACGACAACGTCCAAGTCTTGCTCCGCTGCCAGGGCGGCACACGCGGCATGCTCTGGGCCAGCCAAGTAGCCGTAGGCAATGAAAACAATCTTACGCCTGCGCATTTACGGCGAAAAAGCCGGACTCGACTGGTCCCAGGAAAATCCCAACTATCTCCACTTCAGCCAATACGGCAAACCAACCATGACGCTAACCCGTAACGGCGCCAACGCCACGCCCGCCGCCAAACACGCCAGCCGCATCCCCTCCGGCCACCCCGAAGGCTACCTCGAAGCCTTCGCCCAGCTCTATACCGACCTAGCCGAACAAATCTCCGCCCGCCAAGCCAATCGCCCACCTGACCCGCAGTCTCTGCTAGTCCCCACAGTCGATGACGGCGTAGCTGGAGTCCAATTCATAGCCGCAGTCCTCGACTCCTCAAAGCAAAACGCCGCCTGGGTGAAATTGCCGCAACGATGAAACCCCAATCGCGGCCCGTCGTAATCGCGCCAGCATCGTAATCGTGCCCGCTCATGAAGCGGCCGATCTTTAGATCGGCCGCCGGATCACGCAAGCGTCCGGAGCCCAGTCGATCCAAGCCCCTCCCAAAATGGAACTCCTGACGGCCACAGTGTATTTTTCAGTTCGAGGACAAATCACGCGGGTCACAATCGCCCATAACCGCACCAAAGAACAAGTCGTGCAATCCGTCGATCGCTCGTTCGACCAACTATTGCAGGCACCAGCGCTTCACGGAGTAAAGATCCAGGCGCCAGAGCTTTCACGGAGTAAAGATCAAGGACGTCCGCAGAACCTGGCAGGGAAACACGCTAACCTTCGGTTTAACCGCGAAGATGGGCCTGTTCAGCACACCGATCAAAGGCACCGTCGAAGTCACCGATCAAGACATCACCATCGACGCCGATCTCGGCCTGCTTGAGCGCCTGATCCCGGTCTCCACAGCCCGCGAAATCATGACCACATGCATCCGCGGCCTCTTAACCTAACTTCTCGAAGTCCGTCAGCAAGCCCAATCCGTTAACCGCCGCAAACCAGTCCGGTAGGGGCGGGGCTTGCCCCGCCCGGCGTCAACCCCGGCACGATGTCAGAAATGGGCGAAAGTCGATCAAGCTTCCGACCCCAGGGATCAGCATCCACTACCCACAAGTCCGTCCAGCGAACGACCCGTCACTGAACAACCAAAGTAAGCTTCGTACTGTGGCTCAGCGTGGTCGAACCAGCCGCAGCGCTCGCAGACACCGTGATCGTATAGGTTCCCGCCTGGGTGCCGGTCAGAACAGCTCCGACACCGCCACCCGAACTTCCGCCGCCGCACGACGTCAGCGTGATTCCGAGAACGAGCACCAACACCATCGTCAGCACTGGTGCCCACCGCACCCGCTGGTTCTTCCGTGTTGTGAAAATCCAAGCGAAAATCAGCATCGCCATCAGGGCAGCCAGTATTGCGGTCGGACGGCCCGGGAATTCGCTCGGGGAGTGATTGCCTACCGGCAGTAGCTCGGATCTCGCCGTGGTCGTCACGGTTACAGTCGCCGCAGCGACCGTGGCTCCACCCACCGCAACCATCGCCGGCGAAACGCTGCAGGTCGCCATTGCCGGTGCCCCACTGCAAGTCAGCGCGACATTTCCGCTAAATCCACCGCCCGCCCCTAACGAGAGCATATAGGTCGCCGTCTGCCCCGCCGTCACCGTCGCCGTCGACCCCGCAGTCGTTGCCGTAGCCAGCGAAAAATCTTGCGCGGTTCCGCTCAGCGAAACGAACTGAACCCCGCCTGTGGCACTGTCGGTCACCGAGAGCGCACCCAGCCGCGTCCCCGCCGCCGTCGGAGTAAAATTCACCGTTATCTGGCAGTTCGCATATGCAGCTACCGAAGTACCGCAGGTGTTGTTTGCCACTGTGTAATCGCCCGCGTTCGCTCCTGTGATGGAAATATTAGAGATTTGCAGTAACGCACTCCCACCATTGGTGAGGGTCGTATTTTGCACGATGTTTGTCGCCCCAACACTCCCCGTGAACGCCAGCGTCGCCGGCAAGAAGCTCACATTGTTCGTGCCCGCCGACGACGCGATCGTAACTGCCAGCGCGCGATCGTGCGACAGCAAGCCCGACGTGCCCGTCACGGTAAAAGGATAGCGACCCATTGGCGCCGACGCTGTTGTGGCGATCGTCAGAGTTGCTTTTCCAGCTCCGCCCGTCAGAGTCGCTGGCTGAAAACTGCACGTCGCGCCGTCGGGCAAACCCGAGCACGACAGCGCAACATCTCCGCTGAACCCCCCCACCGTCGTCGAAGTAAGCGAAGAACCAATCGATCCTGCGGGGGCGACTATCCCTGGAATTTGGGCCGAAATCAGGAAGTCGGGCGACGGTGGCGGCAGCGGATTCGGCAGCGCAATGACGCCACCCGGAGGCCCCTGCACGACCATGGCGATGCCTGGTCGATGGTTTCCGCTGAAATCGGCGACAGCAAATACCGCGGGGCTGGGAATGCCATCATTGATAACTTGCGGGTTTCCCCAGATCGCAGGATTGAGCCATGGTGGCTGAAAGTTAATCGTGCCGCTGAATGTGCCGTCGCCATTCCCAAACGTTGCCGACAACCCGCTGGGGTCAACCAGATCGAGTTTGCCGTCTCCATTGATGTCAGCGACGACCCCAACTGGTGGTACTGCACTGGGGAGAGTCGTGAAAGTCCCATCTCCGTTCCCGAGAAGCACCGATGTTTGAAAGAATTGAGCGACGATTAGATCCGTGGTGCCGTCTCCATTGAAGTCGGCAGTCGCTAATATTTCGCAATCCAGTGTCGGATTTAGATACTTCGTTGGAGGCGGCGGCGGCGGATCGGGGAACGAAGCTGGCAAGAAAGTCCCATCACCCTTCCCAAGCAACACGCCCAGGCCGGCCGACCCACACACCGCCGCATCCGTCTTTCCGTCGCTATTAAAATCACCAATTCCAAAAGTACTTGCATTGGCGCCCCCGAAATAGCTCACGGGAACCGCGAAAGTTCCGTCACCGTTTCCCAAATACACCGCTAGTTCGCCGTTCACCAGGGCCGTGACGTCGGCAACGTGGTCGCCGTTTAGGTCAGCGATCGTCATAGGACCTACCTCCGGGAAAGTGCCCGGGTCAATAGAAGTAACGATGGGAGCAGCGAAGCTGCCGTCCCCGTTTCCTAACAGAACGTCAAACGAAGCGCTGGCAGTGGCGGTGGCGTCGGTCGTGAAGAAAACGTCTAGGTTGCCATCGTTATTGAAATCCGCAGTTTTCAGCGAAAAGGGGGTCGACGACACGCTGTAGCTGTGTGCCACGGAGTAGTTGCCGGTGCCGTCGCCAAGTAGAATGTACACGCTCGGATTCGGCGAGCCACTCAAACCTAGGGCGAGGTCGGATTTTCCGTCGCCGTTAAAATCACCGGAGACTACGGTGCTTAATGCAGGCGCGTCCGCTTCAGGTATGTTGACAAGTCGCGCCTTAACGTCTTGGAAAGTCCCGTCGCCGTTTCCAAAAATGGCGGTATAGCCGTCGGTTACGTCGAGGTTGCCATCGCCATTAAAATCCGCCACCCCAACCTGAAAAGCGAAGTTCAGTGTGGAATTAGGGTAAGTCGCTTTCTCCGTGAAAGTTCCATTTCCGTTTCCCAGAAATATCTCGATAAATGGACCAGCCCAAATAATTAGATCCAGTTTGCCGTCCTTGTTTACATCCACTACCGATACGGTCCCGTTCCCGGGAGCCACAGAATTCGGAGTTTGGAAGGTGCCATCACCATTTCCGATGAGGATGTAAGTTTGTTCGGTGAAGTTGGAGAAGTCGGTTCCCGAAACGACCAGATCCAGCTTGCCGTCGCCGTTAAAGTCTCCCGCGCTCAATCCGAGCGATGAATTCACTCCCCCGGAAACCATGGCGGTCCCGAATGTACCGTCCCCTTTCCCCGGCAGCACGCCTATCAGTCCATTGGCGTTCGCGATGTAGCCTGTTGCCGCTATATCTGCTTTTCCATCTCCGTTGAAGTCGCCAACTGTTATCTGGCTAACGGTATTGCTGGCAAATACGGTGTAAGACGTACCCGCGCGAAATGTTCCGTCGCCGTTTCCAAGGCAGACGAAAACTTGCCCCGCTTGTGGGGCAGCTATCCCGATGACATCTGGCTTGCCGTCGCCGTTCACGTCAGCGACTTGAATCGAGCCCAACTGCGCCCCGATATTGGTCGTTACCGGCGTCTGGAACGTGCCATCACCGTTGCCGAGCAATACATAGAGGAATGTTTGGTTTGCGCTAGCCAGGAGGTCAGCTCTCCCATCTCCGTTGAAATCCGCCACCGCGATAATGTTGAAAGCTACGTTTTGCCCAACGCTAATCACCGTGCCAGGGGTAAACGTTCCGTCCGTATTGCTCAGGAATACAGTTTGGCCACGAATCACGTCAGGCCGCCCATCGCCATTGAAATCCGCAACCACCAGTCCCCCTGGGCCCAGTGGCGACAGCGAAAACACAAACGGACTGGGAACCTGCGCCCGAGCACCGGTACATACGAATAGCAGAGAAAGAAGCGCAAAGCCTCGAGCGAGCAGCATTCTCATACTTCACTCCTAGGGATCCGACACCTGCGGGGTGCTGCGCCCTGCTTTTCGTCCTCAGTTCGCGACCTGAAAGAATCGTACGATGCAGTTAACGCTATACTAATGAATTGCTTGAGGCAATAGCTCTACAGTTCAGTCAGTTGGGTGCTTTACTGCACGACCAAAGTGAGCTTTGTGCTGTGGTTCAACGTAGTCGCGCCGGAGGTAAAATTCCCGGTGACCGTAACGGTATACGTTCCGGCCTGTGGGTTCGTGCCTCCGCCGCCACTCCCCGAACCTCCGCCACAGGAGGTCAGCGTCAGCCCCAGAGTCAGCAGCGCTGCAAACCCAACCACTCGAATCCAGGCAAGATTCTGCTCTCGCCGCAAAAATTGCGACGCTACCACCATCAGCAGGAACATAGCCGCTAATGTCAAAATCATCGGCGTCAGCCGATATCGCGCATCCCTGGGCCAACCACCGCGAAACGGCAGGAGCCACCCATGCGCCGCAGTGGTAACGGTCACCATGGCCGTTTGCGCCGCCGCACCGCTCAGCGCAATCGTACTCGGCGACACCGTGCACGCAGACCCCGCCGGCCCCCCACTGCAACTCAACGCCACGCTAGCCGCAAAGCCGCCCGCCGGCGCCACGGTAATCGAATAACTCGCGGTTTGTCCGGCGGTGACGGTCGCGCTCGCCGAGCCCGGCGTCACCGAAAAATCTTCGCCGCTTCCGCTGAGCGTGACGACTTGCGGGCTGCCGGCATTGTCGGTGATGGTCAAGGTTCCCGTTCTCGCTCCGGCCACCGTGGGGTCGAAGAACACGCCGATGGCGCAATTCGCGCCGGCCGCCAGACTGTTTCCACAAGTGCTGAGGGAGCCAAAGTCGCTTGGGCTCGTTGTAACGCCTGTAATCGTGAGCGCTCCGTTACCTGTGTTCGTCAGCGTCACAGTCTGTGGAAGCCCGCTCGTGCCGACGTATTGGCTCGTAAACGTGACGCTGGACGGCGACAGGCTGCCAACGGGACCCAGACCGGTACCCGCGAGAGCAACAGTCTGCGGACTCCCGACCGCAGAGTCGGCAACGTTGAGCGTAGCAACCGGATTTCCCGCGGCGGCGGGCGTAAAATTCACGCTGATCTGGCAACTGGCTCCTCCGGCCAAGGTCGAGCCGCAAGTGTTTGTTTGAGCAAAATCACCCGCATTCGGGCCGGCTATGGTGACGCTCGACAACGATACGGCGAGCGTTCCGGTATTCGTTACGGTGACGGTCTGAGGCGTACTTGTAGAGCCAACAGGCTGCGACGTGAAAATAAGCTCAGCAGGAGTAGCGCTGGTCACGGGAAACGAGCCCCGCAGAAACACCAGAAGGGAGGCGGGATTGGAGCCTATTCCTTCTTGAGTCATCGAAGCCACGATATCGACTCGGCCATCCCCTCTAAAGTCGCCAGTTACGATTCCTGACGGAATGAAAAAAGCCCAGTTTGGCGTGGTCAGGTCCATTGGGGACTGAAACGTTCCGCTTCCATTGCCAAGCTGATAGCCCACTAAGAAGGTCGGGTCCGCGTTTCCCTGGCAGAAGACCAGATCGAGGCGTGCGTCGGCGCTCAGAGCGTCGACGGCTCCCGCTGGCTTACAGGCGTTTCCGCTCGAGCTAGTACCGACGGAATAGTTCACGACCGGTTGGAAAGTGCCATCGCCCTTGCCGAATAGAAGGCGGGTGCTAGGCAAATTGGCGATGCCGTATGGGTTCGTGAGAAGGATGTCCAGCTTTCCATCGCCATTGAGATCCGCCACGGAAGAAATAGAGTCAAATTCGAGGATTGTTTGTGCGTTTTGCGGAGTGCGAAAGGTGCCATCACCGTTTCCAGCCAGAAAATAAAGCGCTGGGGAAGCAGCACTCTCGTTCGTTAGAACGATATCGAGTTTCCCGTCTCCATTGAAGTCTCCAACCCCAACGGAGGAGATGGACATACCCGACGTGTACGTCACGGGACTCTGAAAACTGCCGTCGCCGTTTCCAAGTAAAACGGATAGGAACGTGGTTGTTACGGTGCCTTGCGCGAGGTTGTACACGACAAGATCCAGTTTTCCGTCTCCATTGAAGTCTCCGGCGGCCAAAGTGATGGGCCCGGTACCCGCCGGAGAGTTGACTGGCGCCTGCAGCGTGCCATCCCCATTGCCAAGAAAAACGGAAACCGAATTCGTTCCATCTTCGCCATTCGATACAGCGAGGTCGAGCTTACCGTCGCCATTAAAGTCACCTACAACAATCGAACCCGGTGCTTGTTGTCCGCCCGCGGACGGCTGGCGAAGGGCGGAGCACACTGGGCCTTGAAAGGAACCGTCACCGTTTCCGAGTTCAATGCAGACAGAAAAAGAGCTGTCACCTGTCAGTGCTAAGGTGTCTCCCAAGAACGCCAGGTCCAGTTTTCCATCGCCGTTGAAGTCACCGGTAATCATCGAGGAGATACCCTGGTGGTTGAAAGCTGTGCCTTGAATGTAGCTGACGAAAGAAGGGCTGGTATCGGGCGTGGCTATTCGTAAGAAAGCTGGAAGTGAGGCGCCGCCACCGGGCGCGGGATTCGTCACCGTGACCCAAGCGGAGCCCGCACTCGCTATGTCAGAAGCCGGAACGCCCGCCGTTAGTTGCGAAGCGCTGACGAAACTGGTAGTTAGAGCCGTGCCGTTCCACTTGATCGTCGCGCCAGAGACGAAGCCCGTCCCATTCACCGTAAGCGTGAATCCTGGCCCGCCCGGCTCAACGCTCGTCGGCGACAACGGATTGTTGATCAGCGGGACCGGGTTTAGAGTCTGCCCGGACAATGGCTGTCCACCACAAGCCAAAGCCAACAGGGCGATGACGACACACGCGGTACGCACCGATGCTCCCATCGTCCACTCCTAGGACGCAGCATCTTGCGGGCTGCTGCACCGTTCTCTTCGTCCTCAGTTCGCGACCGGTAAGAATCGTACGATGCAGTTAACGCTATACTAATGAATCGCTTGAGGCAATAGTTCTACAGTTCAGTCGGTGTTCCTTACTGCACGACCAAAGTAAGCTTCGTACTGTGGCTCAGTGTGGTCGATCCGCCGTGGCGCTCGCCGATACCGTGATCGTATAGGTTCCCGCCTCGGTCCCAGTCCCGCCGCCAATTCCGCCTCCGCATTCGACCTCCTTCCCTCTACCCCGGGCCTCGCCATCGAGCATTCGAATAACCATTCAGTTAAATTATCTACTTGACTTTATCCCAGACCCGTGCTAAGCTACCTCTGTTTAAAACGGGAAGAAGCGCGAAGGTACTTTTTTGTCTGCACAACACTTCCAGGTTCCTCCCTCTCTCCATCTAGATCCAGTTATTCCGTATCTAGATCTAGTTACTCCTCCACTTCCTCTGCTCCGTCTCTGTGCTCTCTGCGATCTCTGTGGTGAAAATCCTTCTTTACAGGTAACGCCCCACCCCCAAAACGCTCTCCGCCCGGCGCGTTGTCGCCACCGCGTCCCATCTCATTACCAGCTAACTCCTTTACAATCCGCACTTCCAAAAAATAACGCAATAACTCCTTCTGAATCCGCACTTACAAAACGATTGAACTTAAAGTCCTTTAGAATCCGCACTTACAAAAAAAGGTGGGGGAGGCGTCCAACGCAGGGCTCTAAACCCGTCGCCGTCATCCAGTCTCTCGTCGGCTCACTTTCGACTTTCAACTGCCGACTGTCGACTGTCTCTTACCACGGCTGGGAAGTGGAATCAGGACTCGTCTTGTATTGCCGCTTGAGGGAGCGGGCACCGGGCTTGCAGAAGGACATGCGCCAGAAGTTGCAGTTCGGCGAAACGAATTCGAGCCCCAGATATCGTTTGCCTTCCCGGCGCCGCGTCGTCACCACTTTGCATTGCACCGATTGTCGCGTGTTCTCGTTCAACAGCACGACGGTTTGGTCAGGAGCAAGTTCCGCATCCAACGGAAGCAGGCATCCGAATTCACTCACCGTGTGCGTTTGCGTGCGAATGATGAACTCCTCACCATTGAGCGCTTGCCCATCCACACGCAGGGGCACCGCCAGTGTCACACGCGCAGAGCGACGCCTTTCGACGCGCCGATAATTCGCAATTTGCATGTGCATACAATCGCTCGACAAGGTTCCAGAGGGAAGCGTTGCCGAGGGCCACACCTACTTGCTTCCCGATGTTACTACGTTCGCCGACTTCTAAAAAGCGCGCGTTACGAAAATCGCACCTAGCTCGGAAGCCCGAAAGAAGATAGCGAAAGAAGTGGCGGAAGAAAGTGGCGAAAGAACGTTGCGAAAGAGCGTGGCGACAGAAACATCGCGATTCCGAAGTGGTTGGAATTTGCTGGATGAGGAAAAAGAGGGGGGACAGGTGCTGAGTTCGGTGAGGATACCAGCACCTGCCCGTCAGCGAGGGTCGGTCTCGCTATGAACGATTCTTGTGATGGCAGGTTAGGACGAGCAAGTGAGGAGGGCAATCGGGTAAGTCCTGTAAGGGACCTGAGGGAAACTCCCACAGCATCTGGGTATCGAGAGCGCCGTGATCGTCAGCCAAAGACGGATGGTACCTCTGGAAGAGGAGGTTGTTCCAGTCGCTTTAACCTGTAACCCGAGCGCACCTCAATAGCAGACGATAGCGTCAGCCCGGAACGGCGACCGTGCGGAGCTCGCGGAAAGTTGGGGCACGGTTCGCCGCGCGATCGAGGCTTTCCTGAAGGTTCATGAGCGTCAGGAAGGTGGTCAGAATGCGCTTCTTGTAGTCGTCGGTGAGCCGCATCCGACCCGTCGCCACCTGGGTAAGCTTCATCGCGGTGGTCTTCACATAGGACGCGATTTCGGACTGCCGTGTAAGGCTGGTCTTCCCCTGCGCGGTCTCACGGCGGAGTTCAGCGCAATCGTGCTCAATGCCCAACAGAAAGTGTTGGACGCAGAGCAGTTCGGTCTCAAGTTCTTGAGGTACCGCTACCTGGCACCAGCACAGGCTGGTGGAAGAAGACTTTGGCTCGGACATGACGACCCCTCTGGCCCCACTGAGAGCAAGGGCAGTACCAAAGTACCGAAAGGAGACATTGTCGGAAATCGCAGGAAAATACGGGCTTATGCCAGGGATTACCGGGTTTTAGGGGTGGACTCCCGGCGGATGTGTAACCCCTTTTCCGCTCGGTAGTCACCAATTGGGAGCGGGCCTCGCGAGGCAGATCCGATTGGAAGCCGCGTGATCCTGGTGACGCCGCAAGTGCCCCGCCGACCGGCGACGGTCAGTAAGTTTCCGAGAAGCAAGGTGTTAAGAGGGCAGGCGGAAGCGAACCAGCAAAGCACGGGAATCGAGCGGGCGGGGAAGCCAGGAGAGAACGAGTTTCCGGCCAAGGTCGAAGTCAAGCGCATTAATCACAGCCACCTTAGTACGAGCGTCCCGGCTGTCCGATGTGGAGAATCCCTTTCGCGCTGATGAGGTTGCTGGTGCCTGCCAGGATTTCCTCAGCGAATGGGCAGCGCTTGTGGAGGGACCTACCCGAAATGGGAAAAGAACTTCCGAACTGGCGATAAGTTGCAGCCTTCACTTGGCAGCGAAGAACCGGAATGGCGCTGGAAACTCTGCCCTTTGCTCGGTACTAGACGGGAGTGTTCTGGGTCCTGGCGCTCAGTCTCCGGCCTTGCGGCTACCGGATCCGATGTCCACGATGATGGGGCGCTTCGTGCCTTGAGCCCACAGGCGCTGTCCGCCCAGAAATGCGTTTTCATTGCTGCCGAGTTGTGCGCAGCGAGGCACATCTTTGAGTTTTTTGCAGTTTCCCCCGCCCAGGACCACGTAGTCGGCTCCGAGGGAGGCCTTGAGTATCTTGGTAACTTTGGCGACGTGTTTACGCCAACGCTTCTTGCCGAGGCGCTCGAGGCCGCGCAAGCCCAGATAGTCTTCGTACGTCTTGCCGTTCTTGTAGCCGAGGTGGGCCAGCTCCATAGGCTCAAGTACGCCGTCCACGATCATGGCCGAGCCTAGGCCGGTGCCGAGTCCCAGGAAGAGCATGCGGCCGCCTCTGTAGCTGCCCAGGGCCTGCATGGCGGCGTCGTTGATGATTTTTACCGGGACGCCAAAGGCCTTCTCGAAATCGAAGCCGACCCAACCGCCGGCGAGATTGTGGGGTTCGCGGAGCGGGCGTCCGTTGATGATGGGCCCGGGGTAGCCAATCGTTATGCAGTCGAAGTCCCAGCCGCGGGTGGCTTGTTTGACGATGTCCACCGCCTTACTGGCGGTCAGGGTCGGGCCAGAGGGAATCTTGGTGACTTCTTTTTGTCCCGTGGCGCGCATCTTGACGTTGGTGCCGCCGACGTCCACAACGAGAACCTTTGGAGACTTCGGCGGAAGAGAGGATTTGGTTTGCGATGTGTTCGTCATGATTTTGTGCGGCGCCATAAATTTCATCTCAAGATTATCTTAAGCGTCCGAGCGGCAGAACGATTCTAGGATCAATGCAAAACCTTTCCTACAACACTTCGTCTATTGCGGGTGTACCTAAAAAGCTAATGAAACCGAGGAAGCGACACGTCGAAAGACGCGCATCGGAATCTCTCGAATGACTGGACGCGACGAATTGCGGGGAACCTTTCGACCGGAAGCCTCGTACAGACAAGTAGTGCGACCCATCATTCGCTCGACTCATTCGCTCGACTGAGGCGCTCGAGAGCGGTGTGACCTTAAGAAGGAAGAAGGATAACGCAGAGACGCTGAGGACGCAGAGAAATCGCTGAGAAGAGGGCGTTGCGGTTCGGGGGCGGCCATGGAAACGCTTCGACAAGATATTCGTTACGCAGCGCGCACGCTTTGGAAGGGCCGCGCCTTCGCGGCTGTGGCGATGATCACGCTGGCACTGGGCATCGGAGCGTCCACGGCGATATTCAGTGTAATCGACAATGTATTGATGGAGCCGTTTCCGTATACGGATGCGGGCCGCTTGATGTCCGTGCAGATTCACGATACGGAGCGGAATGAACCGGGAGGGCGGGGCGGATACACCGGACCGGAGTTTCTCGATTACGTGGAGCAGAACCACGTATTTGATCGGGTGATCGCGAACGACCGGGAAGACGTTCTTTACAAATCGGGCGAGGGAACCGAACTACTCAGGGGCAACCTGGTGACTCCGAATACGTTTGAGTTCTTGGGGATGCCGGCATTGCTGGGGCGCGTGATGCAACCGGCGGATTACGAACCGGGAGCGCCGCCAGTTTTTGTGATGCGCTACAAGACCTGGGTCGATCGCTTCAGCGGCGACCCCAGCATCGTGAACAAGACGTTCGTGCTCAACGACGTGCCGCGGACGCTGATCGGCATCATGCCGCCCAGGTTTGGCTGGGGCGATGCGGAACTGTGGATACCGGAAAAGCCGCTACGGGCGGGCGCGGCGCAGAGCAATGAATTCCCGCTATATTGGTTTCTGCTCGGACATTTGAAGCCGGGCGTTACGATTCGGGAAGCGCAAGCCGATTTCGACGTGATCGCGCACAGGCTGTCGTCGAAGTATCCGAAGGACTATCCGAAACACTTCAACGCAGAAGTGGATTCCTTAACCGACCTGGTGGTTGGGAAATTTCGCACGACGTTGTACATCGTGCTGGCGGCGGTGGGATTGCTGTTGCTGATCGGATGCGGGAATGTGGCGAATTTGCTGTTGGCGCGGGCGACCGGGCGAGAGAAGGAATTCGCGATCCGGGCGGTGCTCGGGGCAGGTCGATTCCGGCTGATCCGGCAGCTTCTCGTCGAGAGTTTGATTCTAGCTCTAGGCGGAGCGCTGCTAGGCGCGTTGATCGCGTGGGGCGGATTGAAAGCGCTGGTGGCGGCCATCCCGGCGCAGATTATTCCGGCCGAGGCGGTGATCCGCCTGAACGCACCGGTGCTGACATTTACTTTGTGCGTCGCGGTGATGACCGCGCTGATTTTTGGATTGGTGCCCGCGCTGCAAGCGGCGCGCCGCGACCTGAACGATCCGTTGCGCGACAGCGGGAAGGGCACCAGCGGCTCCGGGCGTCACAACGGATTGCGCAATGCGGTGGTGGTGCTGGAGGTGGCGCTTTCGCTTACGCTTATGGCATCCGCCGGGCTGCTGATGCGGAGTTTCGTAGCGCTCCGGCAGGTGCATCTGGGATTGCAGCCCGATCACATCCTGGTGGCGAGGCTGCCGTTGCCGAAGGACCGCTACAAGACCTCCGACCAGATCATGAGCTTTTACAAACCGCTGTTGCAGCGCATCAAGGCACTGCCAGGGGTAGTGGACGCGACGGAAACGAGCACGTTGCCGCCTTACGGTGGGATTCCCAGCGATCTGGACGTTGCCGGAAAGACGCACGCCGATAAATGGGAGGGATTATTTCAGTTGTGCAGCGAAAGTTATTTCCCGACGCTGCGGATTCAATTCGTGGACGGGCGCGCGTTTACGGAATCCGAGGTCAACGGGAAGCGGAAGCTGGCCGTCGTCAACCAGACGTTTGCGCACCGGTATGTGGGCAACGACAACCCCATCGGACAGCGTGTGCATATCGTGGGGCTGGAGACGTTTCCGGATCCCGTGCCAGAGGCGTGGTTTGAAATTGTCGGAGTGGTGGCGGACGTGAAGAACAACGGGTTGCAGGATCCGATCCGGCCGGAGATCTGGGTGCCTTATACGGTTACCGGTTCGGGGGCGCGCGGCGTTTTGGTGCGGACATCGCAAGAGCCACTTTCGATGCTGAAAACGGTGCAGCAGGAGATCTGGGCCACGGACAGCGGCGTGGCGCTTACGTTTACGGGCACGCTGGAGGGCTACATCAACTCGTTTTCATATGCCGGGCCACGGTTCGGATTTTTGTTGATGACGATTTTCGGAAGCGTCGGGCTGATCCTGGTGACCGTTGGCGTGTACAGCGTGCTGGCGTACACGGCGGCACAGAGGACGCATGAGATCGGGATCCGCATGGCGCTGGGCGCGGAAACCCGAGACGTGTTGCGGTTGGTCGTGAGCATGGGAGTTCGACTGGTGGCGCTCGGCGCCGGGATTGGACTGGTTGCGAGCCTGCTCCTGGCGCGGGTGATCGCGACGCAACTCTGGGGTGTTTCACCTTACGATCCGATGACTTTGGCTAGCGTCACGATTTTGTTGTTGCTTACGGGATTGATCGCTTGTTGGATCCCGGCGCGGCGGGCTTCACGGGTGGATCCACTGGTGGCCTTGCGGTATGAGTGATGGTGCGGGCGCGGGTCGCGTTCATGCGCTCAGTGGGGTTGAGATACATTTTCATCTAAACCCCGCGGTCTGAACGGCGACCGCGGCTACAGGTCTTCGTTGGGAATTTCTCCCTGAAAGAGAGAGAGAGCCCGGATTGCCGGGCTGAAGCCCGGCGCCTACATAACCCCGCATAACCCTAGTGGTCCAGGAGCAATATTGTTCGATAGAGGACTTCGGCGCCGTTGGCGCAGTCTTGCCATGATGTGAATTCTTTGGGCGAGTGGCTGATGCCATCGTGGCTCGGGACGAAGATCATGCCCATCGGGGCGATCCTGGAGATATTTTGGGCGTCCTGAGTTGCGCCGCTGGGCAGGTCCATGGTGGCTAGGCCGAGCGATTTGGCCGCAGCGGCGATGGCGCTTTTTACCATGGGGTCGGCGCTTGCCGGTTTGGCATCGTCGAATGGAGTGCAGTTGGTTTCCACGTTTTCTTCGGTGTCGGTCTGCTTGAGCCTTTCCTGGATGTGTTGCCACATGCGGTCGATTTTCGCGGTATCGAGATCGCGCAACTCGATGGGAAATTGCACGCGGCCCGGGATGACATTGACCGCGCCGGGTTCGACCTTTACGAAACCCACGGTACCAACCTGGCGGCCGTCTTCCGCGCGAACGACCTCGCGCACCGCGAGTATGTCTTTGGACGCCGCGGCCAGGGCATCTTTGCGGCGGTTCATCGGTGTGGTGCCGGCGTGATTGGCAAAGCCGGAGACCGTGCACATCCAGCGTTTGAGACCTACGATGCCCTGGACGATGCCGATGGGGATTTTGTTTTCCTCGAGGTTCGGGCCTTGCTCGATGTGTAGTTCGACAACGGCGCTGATGGAGCCGCGGGGAATGCGGGCGTCGGTCAGATGCGCGGGATCTTGACCGTAGCGGCGGAGCCAATCGGCCAGCGTCAGGCCCTGGTCATCCTTGCGATCGAGGATTTCGGGTCCGAGTTGTCCCGCGGCGACACTCGAACCCATGGTGGTGAGGCCGAAGTGATTGCCTTCTTCGTTGGTCCAAATCACTACTTCCAGCGGATGCCGTGTTTTTACGTTTTGATCGTTGAGAGCGCGGATCACTTCGATAGCGCCCATGCTGCCGAGGTCGCCATCATAGTTTCCGCCATGAAGTACCGAGTCGATGTGCGAGCCGAATAGCAGGATGGGCAGCTTTTCTGATCCGGCGCGTGAGCCGAAGATATTTCCGGCAGGATCGACGTGGACTTGAAGGCCCGCCTGCTTCATCAGGCCGACGACGTATTCGCGCGCGGCCATCTCGGTTTCGGAGAAGCCTAGACGGGTGACGCCGCCTTCGGGATTCTTGCCGAATTCGCTGAGTTTCTCGAGCGTGCTTTGCAGACGTTGGGAATTGATGTGGAATTTTGCGGAGGGAGCGTCTTGAGCGTGTGAGGGAGCGGGCGCGGTGGCGAGCGACAGAGTCGCCGCAATTAGATACGAAAGCAGTTTGCGAGGTTTCCAGACAGAGGATGGCGCGTGTTCTGTGGGCATCTTGTTTCTCCAGTGGGACGAGCGATCTCGTGCTGATCGATTGTGGGTGGAACGTCGCCGGTGTCGGCCGACACCGGTGACTTTCTTTTGTGCGGGGAGAGTACACAGTCAGAGATGATGGCGTCAAGGCGGGTTTCTTATGGTGCGCGATCCGGATTGGAAGCCTTGGCGTTGTGACCTCCACAGCGCCCGATTCGGAAAGCGGCCGCTACTTGGCTTCGCCAGCATTGAATTTGGGTGCGCGAGTTTTACGCCCGGGCGGGGCAAGCCCCGCCCCTACGGGATGGCGGAGAGCCCGCTCCTATGGTATTCGCTGGCGCACGCGCTTGGCACGGAGGGCTGGCCTGGCTGAAGCCAGGCGCCTACATGCCGCGTGCAGCGTCCCGCGGCGCATGCTCGAAAAACACGGGGGCGATTTGGGGAGGAATTTTAGCTTAGGAGGGCGTGGAAGCGGGGGTCGGAGCGCAGGGAGTCGAGGTCGGAGTCTTTGGCGGCCCAATTTTTGAAGAAGGTGCCGTGCTCCATGACTTTTCCGAGGCATTGGAGGGCATCTTCGGTTTTGCCGAGGAGGGCATAGACGCAGGCTACGTTGTAGAGGATGGAGGTTTCTTCGGGATCGATGGCCAGGGCGCGGCGGGCCCAGTCGTAGCTTTTTGCGTGCTCCCCAATGCGCGCGAGAATTCCGGCGCCTAAGTAGAGCGCGCGCGGGTCGTCCGGGTGATTCTCGGTGTGTTTCTCAATTAATTGCAGCGCGCGTTCTTCTGTCGCGGCGGCTTCGGCGGGGCGGCCCAAGCCGTGGTAGACGGGAACCAGCAGGCTGACGGCCTGGTAGTCGTCGGGATTGAGCCTCGAAGCCTGTTCATAGAGCGCGGCGGCCTTGGCCAGGTCCCCACTCTGAAATGAAGTGCGGGCGTAGAAGTAGTAGGCCTCGTAGAGTTTGGGATCGAGGCGGATGGCTGCTTCGAATTCCCGTTGCGCCTGGACGAAATCTTTTTTCAGCGCGAACGCCAGGCCGCCGGCGGCGTGGGCTTCGGCTAATTCAGGATCCAGTTCCAGGGCTTTGCGGCTGGCGGCTTCGGCTTCGTTGAGATTGTCGTCGACGCTGTCCCAATACATGTAAAGAAACGAGCAGCAGTCGGCGACGCCGGCATAGGCGCGAGCGTAGTGCGGATCGATGACGATGGCGCGGGCGAACATCTGGCGCGCGAAGTCAAAACCTTTGCGGCGAAATTGGTGAAAGAATTGACGGCCGCGCAGGTAGTAGTCGTACGCCTGGGGATTGTCGGTTTGCTTGCGGGCTATGGCCTTTTCTTCCTGGGGAGAGAGCTTGATGCGCAGAGCCTGGCTGATGCTCCGAGCGATTTCGTCCTGGACTTCGAAGACGTCTTTCAACTCGCGATCGTAACGTTCCGCCCAGATGGAGTGACCCGTTTGAGCGCGGATGAGTTGCGCGGTGATGCGCAGGCGATTACCGGCGCGGCGGAGGCTGCCGCTGAGCACGCACGCGGCGTTGAGTTCGCGGCCGACCTGGGGTCCGGTAACGGGCTTGTCACGATAGGCCAGGACGGCGGCGCGGGGGAAGACCTGGAGTTCTTTGATCTTGGAGAGTTCGGTGATGATGTCTTCGGTCATGCCATCGCGGAAATATTCGTCGTCTTTGCTGTTGCTAAGATTTTCGAAATAGAGGACGGCGACGGATTTTTCGGAGGGGGCAGCGGCGGGCTGGGCGGCGGAGGGGGGGCTGGGTTGTCTTTTGGAGTCGGTGAGGCGGCCGGAAGAATCGCGGTCGCGCTTGAGGCGTTTGAGATCGGTTTTGATTTCGGAAGCGGTTTGGTAGCGGAGGTCGCGGTCTTTTTCGATGGCTTTGTTGATGATGCGCTCGAGTTCGGCGGGGACCGCGGGATTGAGGGTTGCGGGCGGCCGCGGAGTTCCGTGGAGAATGGCATCGAAAATGGTGGCGGAGGTGTCGCCGGCGAAAGCGAGCTTGCCGGTGGCCATTTCATAAAGGACCGAACCGAAGGAGAAAAGATCGGTGCGCGGGTCGAGATCCTTGCCCAGGGCTTGCTCTGGCGACATGTACGCCATGGTGCCGAGGGCGGTGCCGGGACTGGTGAGGAAGTCTTGATCGCCGCCGACGGTGACTTGCGCGGAAACGTCGGCGACGTGCGCCTGGGCTCGCCGGGCTTCCATCTTGGCGAGTCCGAAGTCCAGGATCTTGGTTTGGCCGCGTTGCGTCAGGAAAATATTGGCGGGCTTGATGTCGCGGTGAACGATTCCCCGGGCATGCGCGGCGGCGAGTGCGTCGGCAATTTCAATTCCGACATCGAGGATCGCGTCGATGTCCAGTGGCTTGCCATTGATGCGGTGCTTCAGGGTTTGGCCCTCGAGCAACTCCATGACGATATAAGGGCGGCGATCGAATTCGCCGATGTCGTGGATGGTGCAGATGTTGGGATGATTCAGCGCGGATGCCGCGCGGGCCTCGCGCTGGAAGCGCTCGAGAGTGGAGGCGTCCGTGGGAGTTTCTTCGGGGAGGAACTTGAGAGCGACGCTGCGATCGAGGCGGGCGTCCTCGGCGCGGTAAACGACGCCCATTCCCCCGCCGCCGAGTTTTTCCTGAATACGATAATGAGAGATTGTTTGTCCGGTGAGAGACCGAGGCTCCGACATGGCTTGGGCATTCTAGGGGCCTGCTCAATTCAAGTCAATGTAAGCGGCGGTCTCGTCGCGTACGGAGCCGGGAGCGATTCTACGTTTGACGAGCGAGGAGGTGATTTTGGAAGGGCTCACGATCGGCCGGTCTCCCGCGGGGCAGGGTTGTCCCTGGTGGCCGGCGAGCAGGTGCTTCAGGATGGCGTTGATGCTTTTGTGCTTTATGCCGTTGAGTTCGGCGTCTTCGTAGAAGGAGACGTCTTTGGATCGGCGAATTTTTTTGACGGTGCGGATCACACGAGCGGCGTCGCGTTTCAAGGACTGGAGTTCTTCGCACATTATTTTTTTCCGGCGGAGGGGGATTTTACGATGTGGATGACAGAGAACAACGGTACTTTCGTACTGCGTTGTGGATTACGTGTTGAATGATGAGGCGCGAGCATTTTTTTGAAGCGGACTCTTTTTGAAGCGAGCATGGAATGAAAACCCAACGCAACAACGAGTCACAAAGTTTCGCCTGGGCGCGAGGCGTGGGGCACGGTCAATTGCATCACGCGCTTCTTGAAGGAGGGGCCCGTTCGGTGGAGTGGAAGCGCCCGCGCAGCCGTTGGCCATGCGTGTGCTCTATCCTCTGTCTCGGGCCAGCGTCTCTCGAGGCGCCGGACACGAAGCGCACATACTTGTTTCCGCGAACTCCTGTGCTGTCTTTTCCCGATTGTGGTCATTCGCGGTGGCCTGGAGACTCGACAGTGAGTTTGGGGGAATGCCATCGACAACATACCTGACGTGGGGCCCGAGTATCCGGGTCCAGAGCAACCAGAGAGACCGGAGCCGCCTCCGCCGCAGCCGGAAGAGCCGGTTCCACAACCGCCGAGACCCGAGATACCGCCTTTGGGACCGGAGGAGCCGCATCTGCCGCCTCCTGATCCAGAACCCGGTCGAGGGCCCGATCCGCTGCCTGGACCTGGCGGGCCAGGCTGGTCCGCGTAGTTTTTCTCAGAACGCTAGAGAAAACGTGAGAGTTTTTTCAGGTCATCGATAAATTGTTCCATCTTGGCGCGGCGGGTTTCTTCATCGGGCGCCTGGTAGCGTCGGCATCCTTGCCGGCTTGTGGGCTCTCCTATGCCGATCAGGCATTCGTTGCAAGCAGACTTGACAAGGTTTCAGAGAAGGCCGAGAATGACTAAGGCGAACAAAAAGCGAACATGCTGATTGGCTTTGCGCGCTCTTCTATCTCCCATGGCTGCCTCCTCCCTTGCTGCTCTCCGTTCCAAAATCGAGCTCGATCTCCGCGGCCGCGTCGTTTTCCCGTTCAACTATCGCGATCGCAACGTTTTCGAGATTGTTTCCACTGGGATTCCAGAGATTGATGCTGCCGTGGGGGGATTGCCGCGGGGTGCGCTGACGGAAATTTGCGGGCCGCCATGCTCGGGGCGGACGAGTTTGCTGATTTCGGCTTTGGCGGCGCGGACGGCGGAGGGGGAGGCGTGCGCGCTGGTGGACGCGCGGGATAGTTTCGATCCTTATCTGGCGAATGCGGCGGGTGTGGCACTGAAGCAGTTGCTGTGGGTGCGCTGCCAGAACGCGGACCAGGCCTTGCGTGCGGCAGATTTGCTGATACAAGGCGGAGGGTTCGGGTTGGTGGCTGTCGATTTGAGCGATATTGCGCCGAAGATCGTGCGCTACGTGCCGTTGAATGCGTGGTTTCGTTTTCGTCGCGCGGTGGAAGATACGCCGACAATTTTGATGGTGATGGAGCAGGAAGCTAATGCCAAGACGTGTGCTTCGTTGGTGCTGCGATTGAAGGCCAAGCCCGCGATGTGGAGCGAGGCAAGAGCGGGACGCGGACGCGAAGCGGGGTCTGGTAGCGCCGGCTTGCCCCGAGAACCGAAGGGCATCTTTGCTGGCTCTTCGCGAGATTTGGTGAGGTATCCGTTTGCGCGGCTCTTGAAAGGATTCGAGCTTGGCGCGGATGTAGTGAGGTCGCGTGTGCAGTGTGCGAAAGAGTTGCCATTGGCAAATGAAAATGTAGCGAAGGAATTTGCCGCGAGAGGCGCGTTGAATGGAGTTGAGATTTTTGAAACGGCGGCGATGTGGAGTGATTGAGATTTGGAGTGATTGAAGTGTCGCGTTTCGCGGCTTACGCATGGGCTACATTTGGCTCTAAACCCCGCCCTCTCGGAGAGGGCGGCTACAGGACTTTGTGAGCGATAGGAGGCATTCACCCGCGCTTTTGCGATTGGGCCCAGAGAATTATGGCTTTTGCTTGCATTTATATTCCCGACTTTATGGTGCAGTCCGTGGTGCGTGCGGAGCCGGCGCTACGAGGCGGCGCGTTGGCGTTGCCCGGAAGGGCATTGGCATTGATCAGCGGGAAACCGCCGTTGTGGAGCGTTGTGGCGGCGAATGCGGCCGCGGTGCAGGCCGGGGTTCAGTTGGGTATGACCAAAGCGCAAGTGGCGGAATTTTGCACCGTGGAAATTCGTCATCGCTCGGAAGCGCAAGAGAAAGCCACGCACGCGGCGCTATTGGACGTGGGTTGGAGTATCTCTCCGCGTGTGGAAGACACCGCGGGGGATACCATTGTTCTCGATCTCGCGGGGCTCGCGTCTTTATTTGGAACCGACGAAAATATCGCGCGTGAATTGGCGGAGCGCGCTTCTCGCATTGGTGTGATCCCGCACGTTGCGGTTGCTTCCAACATTGAGACGGCCATTCTGGCTGCGCGAGGGTTCGCGGGAATCACGATCGTTCCCGCGGGCGAGGAATGCGCGAGCCTGGGCGGATTGCCAATCCGCACGCTTTGCACGGATGCGGAAGTGCTGGAGACGCTGGAGCGCTGGGGCGTGAATTGTTTACGCGAGCTGGCAGCATTACCGGTTTTGCAGCTTTCCGAGCGGCTGGGGCAGAACGGAGTCCGGTTGCACGAATTGGCGCGTGGCGCGCGTGTACGTTCGCTGGTATTGGCGGAAGCCTGTTTGCAATTTGCGGAAGAAATGGAGGTGGAGGATTCGGTTGAAGAACTGGAGCCATTGTCGTTTTTGCTGGGACGCTTGCTGGATCAACTTTGCGCGCGGCTGGAAGCACGAGCGCTTGCGGTACGCACCGTGCGCATACGATTTGAGCTGGAGCCTTCGTTTGAAAAAGATGTGCAAGTGCTGAAAGATGAGTCGCGGAAAAAGACCGCGCCGAAGGAATACACAAAAGTTCTTACCCTGCCGGTGCCCATGCGGGATTCCAAGGTGCTGCTGAAATTGGTGCGCTTGGCACTGCAGGCGGATCCCCCGAAATCGCCCATCCAGAAAATTGAGATGGCGGCGGATGCCGCGCCCCCGCGCGTGGCGCAAAGCGGGCTGTTCGCGCCCAAGGGGCCTGACCCAGAAAAGCTGGAGTTGACCATTGCGCGGCTCGCGAAGCTGGTGGGGGAGTCGAATGTTGGCGTGGCTGAATTGCTGGACACGCATCGCGCGGAAAATTTCCGGATGGCGCAGTGGACCGAGGGTGCGAATTCTTCGATAAAAAGGACAAATACAAATCGGAAGAAAAATGTGGCGTTGACGGACGGTGGCAAGTCTCAAGAAGCGCGCCAACCCGCATCTGGATTTCGAGTAATGCGACCGGCAGTGACCGCGAGCGTGGAAATAGACGAAGAACGGCCGGTGCGCATTTGTTTCTCGGGAATGCAAGGCGATGTAGTGGCGGTGTCGGGCCCATGGCGAAGTTCCGGGGAATGGTGGCAAGACGGCTGGGATCAGGACGAATGGGATCTTGCGATTGATTTTGGATCGCGCGGCGGGCAGCACGATCAGAGCGCAAGCCTGTGGCCGCAATACGGCGTGTACCGGATTTATTACGATGCCCCGCGACGAAACTGGTTTGTGCGGGGATTCTACGATTGATGTACACCGATGATGTACACCGAACTCCATGCGCGATCCGCGTTTAGTTTTCTCGAGGGCGCATCGATTCCTGAAGAGATGGCCAGTGCTTGCGCCGAGCGCGGCATGACGGCGATGGCGGTGCTCGATCGCGATGGCGTCTATGGAGCGCCGCGGTTTTACCAGGCAGCCAAAAAGAGCCGCATACGTGCGCACATCGGCGCGGAAGTCACGTCGCCATTCGGCTGGCGTTATGCGTTGCTCGTGGAGTCCCGCGAGGGCTATCAGAATTTGTGTCGCGCGATCACACGCATGAAATTGCGCGCAAAAAAAGGCGAAGGGCATATCGCGGCGGAAGAACTGGCGGAATTCAAGGCCGGGCTGATTTGTCTGACTGGAGGCGAAGAAGGTCCGCTGGCCTGCGCGTTGAAGAAAGGAGGAATCAACCCAGGGAATCCAGTGCGTTCGTGAATTGTGCGAAATCTTCGGGCGCGGAAATGTCTACGTCGAGCTACAGCGGCATCTGTGCCGCGAAGAAGAAGCGCGCAACCAGGCGGCGGTCGAAATCGCGAGGAAATTGTCGTTACCATTGCTGGCGACGAATGGAGTGAGTCACGTACAGCCACAGCAGAGGGAACTGCTGGATGTCTTCACGTGCATTCGCAACCATCGCTCTCTGGCGACGGCAGGACGTTTGCTGACGCGCAATCCGAACGCCACTTGAAAAACCCCGCGGAAATGGCAGCAGTTGTTCGCTGATCTTCCGGAAGCGATCGCGAACACGCAGAGTACTTTCTTCCCGCTTGCAATTCACGCTGAAAGATCTGGGCTATGAGTTCCCGAATATCCGGTTCCCGACGGCGAGCACGCAGATGCAGTTTTTGCGCGAGCGCACGCACGACGGCATGATTTCGCGCTACGGTTCGGAAAACGAGAAAGCCCGTCAGCAAATCGACCGCGAGCTGGCACTGATCGAAAAGCTTGATCTTCCCGGTTATTTCCTGATCGTCTGGGACATCGTGCGATTTTGCGCGAAGAGAACATTCTGGTGCAGGGGCGCGGCTCGGCGGCAAACAGCGCGGTCTGCTATGCATTGGGAATCACCGCTGTGGATCCCGTCGGCATGGAACTTCTGTTCGAGCGCTTTCTGTCTGAAGAGCGCGGCGAATGGCCGGACATCGACCTCGATCTCCCCAGCGGCGACCAGCGGGAACGCGCGATCCAATATGTGTACGAGCGCTACGGAAAATTGGGCGCAGCGATGACCGCCAACGTGATCACCTATCGCGGACGATCGGCGGCGCGTGAAATCGGCAAGGCCCTGTCGTTCGATCCGGAAACGCTGGCGCGTTTGGCCAGCCTGGTCAGCGCCTGGGAATACAAAGACTCGAACGACACGTTCGAGCGCCATTTTCAGCGATGCGGGTTTCGACTTGCAGCATCCGACAGATCCGCAAATTTTTCGAGCTCTGCGTGCAGGCGCAGGATTTGCCGCGGCATTTGGGCCAGCATTCCGGCGGGATGGTGGTGTGCCAGGGGCAACTGGATTCGGTGGTGCCGCTGGAGCCGGCGACGATGCCTGGCCGCGTGGTCGTGCAGTGGGACAAAGAAGATTGCGCGGACATGGGCATCGTCAAAGTCGATCTGCTCGGGCTGGGCATGATGGCCGTGCTGGAAGAATCCTTGCAAATCATCCGGGAAAATCACGGCGAAGAAGTTGACCTCGGCCGCTCTGCCCGCGAACGATCCGACAGTTTACGCGACGCTGCAAAAAGCGGACACGGTGGGAATGTTTCAGATCGAGAGCCGCGCGCAGATGGCGTGTTTGCCGCGGCTGCAGCCCAAATGTTTTTACGACATTGTCGTGCAGGTGGCCATCATTCGGCCGGGACCGATCGTCGGGAAAATGGTGCATCCCTATTTGAAGCGGCGGCAAGGCCGCGAAGCCCGTGGAATGCCTGCATCCTTCGCTCGAACCAGTTCTGGCGCGCACGCTGGGAGTGCCGCTCTTTCAGGAGCAATTGCTGCGCATGGCCATGATCGCTGCGGGATTCACGGGAGGCGAAGCCGAAGAATTGCGGCGCGCGTTCGGATTCAAACGCTCGGAAAAGCGCATGAAGGACATGGAAGTAAAGCTGCGCGCGGGAATGGATCGCAACGGAATCACCGGCGAGACGCAGGACACCATCGTGCAATCCATCACCTCGTTTGCGCTCTATGGATTTCCCGAATCGCACGCCGCGAGTTTCGCGTTGATTGCATATGCCAGTGCCTACCTGAAGTGCCACTATCTCGCCGCATTTACCGCGGCCATGCTCAACAATCAGCCGATGGGCTTTTATCATCCGGCGACGCTGGTGAAGGATGCGCAACGCCACGGCCTGCGCGTTCGCCCCATCGATGTGATGCGATCGGAATGGATCTGCACGATTGAGAAAATCGGCGGCGACATGACCTTGCGCGTGGGCTTGCGCTACGTCAAGGGTTTGCGCGAGGAGGCCGGCCGCGAAATCGTTCGGCAGCGAGAGATTGAAGCGTTTCGTTCGATCGATGATTTGAAACTGCGCGTTCCAGGATTGCAGAAGTCAGAGCTGACGGCGCTGGCGGAAATCGGCGCTTTGAATTTCGTCGGCAGCAAGACCGGCTTTCACCGCCGCGATGCGCTGTGGCAGATCGAACGTGTTGCGCGCCGCGCGGGTCCGCTTCTGGAAGCATGTGAGGAGGTCGAGAACGCGTTGAGCCTGAATCATTCACCTTTGCTGCAGATGACTGCCGAAGATCGTCTGGTCGCGGACTTTCGCAACACAGGTATGACCGTCGGCCCTCATCCGCTGGGCTATCACCGCTCGCAATTGAAACGGGAAGGCATTCTTTCGGCGGCAGACTTACACCATTTGCGGGATGGAATGGAGGTTCGCGTTGCAGGGTCCGTAATCGCGCGCCAGCGGCCCGGCACTGCGAAGGGTTTCGTATTTCTCAGCCTTGAAGATGAAACGGGTATTTCCAACGCCATCATCACGCCGCAGATTTTTCAGCAGCATCACGTGGTGATCGTGAATCAGCAATTCTTGCTGATCGAAGGGAGGCTGCAAAACCAGGACAACGTGATTTCCGTGAAAGCGGAACGCATCCGCCCACTGTTCTTAACGCGAGCGCAAACTTCGTCGCACGATTTTCACTGATGATCGGGACGAACCGCCCACCTTTCCCGCAAGTGTCCGTCGAGCAAGCGGGAATTTTCGTCAGTGGAGCGCGGGCAATGATCGCAAGAGGGCGCTAACTCCGTTCCACAAGATCTGCACGCCGATGCAAACCAACAAGAAGGAGGAAAGACGCATGATAACGTTCATGGCTGTGGCACCCAGAAGCTTTGCTAAACGGTCCGCGAAGCCGTAGCAGAGGTAGATGCTGACTCCCAGAAGCGCTGAAGCGATGATGATCGCTAAAATTCCCAGGATATTCATCCCTGGAAGCCTGGCCGCATTCGCGCCTAACGTGATGGCCACGGATATGGAGCCAGGACCCACGGTGAGCGGCAAAGTGAATGGATAGAAAGCATGGCGGTAAATGTCTTTTGGATCGACGTCGTGGTGCACGCCGCTGCCGCGATCGTCGTCGTCGGTGCGGTTGAGCATGTCCCAACCGGTGGCCACGACGATCAAGCCGCCTCCCACTTGCACGATGGGTAACGAAATCCCGAAGAACGCCAGGATGTGCGTGCCGATCAGACACGACGCAACCAGCAAGGCAAAGCTATTTATGGCGATGCGCTGCGACAGGAGCCTGCGTTCTGGAGGCGTATAGTCCCCGGTGAGCGCCAGAAAAATGGGGCTTCCGCCGAGCGGGTTCACGATGGGGAAGAGCGCGCTGAGAAGTAGAAGCGTGGTCTTGACGGCTTGGAGCAAGGCACCCTCCGGATGGGCGAGTATATCCGAGCACTATCCGGGCGCAAGTGTTCAAAGACGCTGGGCGACGATCATCTTTGCGGTTGTGATGGCCTGGCCTACGTGGCGCTGGGTGTGATCGGCAACGTGAACGAGAAGGCCGCCGAGCGTTGCAGGCAGGGCTTTCTTTCCCACCGTTCGGGATTGATCCAGATCCGATTGCGCCAGGCTGCGAACGCGTTCGGCGCTTCGGTTCAACGCCGTTGTGAGTTCAGCAAACAGTGCATCCCGCGAGACCTCGGGCTCGATCTCATTCTTCAACGCTGTCAGTTGTTCCTGGGTTAGGGCTCGGCCCTCCGCGTAGGTCAGCAAACGATCGAGGCTCCGCGCGATGTGGCGTAGATGAAAGGCGACCGGTGGCAGATCGGCGGGACGTGCATGCAACTCCGCGTCGGTCAGAGCGCCGCACCATTTTTGCAAGTCTTCGCCGGCGAGTTCCAAGGCGTGAAGAACCGCTCGCGGCACCGCGGGGATTTCGGTCAAGGTGCCGCGCAACCACGGTTCGGGCAGCGGTCGGCTGACCGTCGTTGCCTCTGCCGGTTGATTTGCGTTCATCGTGAACATCTCCTCAGAATGGGAGCGCGGTAATGCGGCGCGGCTGAAAAATTAATTCTAGAACAGAAGTCACGGCTTGCCGAACGAAACGGCGTAGGCTAGAGTCTCGGTTCCACGAAAAAGGGCAAATCATGGCGACGAAAGCGAAAGAAGCGAAGAAACCGCAGCCCAAAGGGAAGGGCGGGGAGACCGTCCGGATATTGATTTCTCGCGCGCGGCTGCAGCGCCGAATTACCGAGATGGCGCGTGAAATTCGCAAAGATTTTCCGGGTGAGCCGCTGCATCTGGTTGGCGTGCTCAAGGGTGCGGTGTTTTTTCTTACCGATCTGGGAAAGCAGATTCCGGGAGACGTATCGTTTGATTTCATCGCTGTGGCGAGTTACGGACTGGGCACGCATTCCTCGGGGCAAGTAAGGCTCACTCGCGACCTGGATTCCAGCATTGAAGGGAAAACCGTGATCGTGGTGGAAGACATCCTCGACACGGGCATGACTCTGCAGTATCTACTGCGTGTTTTTGAACAGCGCAAACCTAAGCGCATTCGTGTCGCTGTGTTGCTGGACAAGCCCGAGCGGCGCATTGCCGCGGTGCACGCCGACTACGTTGGCTTCACCATTCCCAATGAGTTTGTCGTGGGGTTTGGGCTCGATTATGCCGAGCGCTACCGCAATATGCCTGACGTGGGGGTGCTTTCCCTGGGTCCCGACGGTGCCAAAAGCGGGAAATCCTAGATTTAATGGTCCGGCCGTCACCGGCATTTCGCAACTAACTGTGTCGAACTTCTTGCGCCTTCGCGTCGCCTGCTATAATAGTCTCTTGGATGAATCCCACCGACGCACAAACAGGGGCGGTCACCGAAAACGGAAGCCCGGAAGCTTCCGCTGAAGTCCTGGCAACACTGGCCGAAATCGGCGACGAAGTTAACTCTTCGCTCGATCTTGACGAGGTGTTGGCGCGCACGGCTTCGCTTATCAAACGGCACATTGATTACGAAATTTTTGGCGTGTTGATGTTTGAGGGAGACGGATCGTACCTGAAGCATCGCTTCTCGATCGGGTATCCACGCGATCTCGCGGAAAATCTGCGGATCCCACTGGGTCAGGGGATCAGTGGCACGGCCGCGGCGACGGGACACCCGGTGCGCGTGGCGGATACGGCGAACGATCCTCGATACATCAGTGCGATTGACAACGTAAGGTCGGAGCTGGCCGTGCCGCTGATGCTGCGCGGCAAGTGTGTTGGCGTGCTTGATATTCAAAGCCGTCATCCCGATTACTTCACGCCGGAGCAGCAGAGTATCTTGACGTTGCTGGCGAGCCGTCTTGCGGTAGCGGTCGAGAACGCCAGGCTGTTTCAGCGTGTTCGCGCGCAAGCGGAGACGCTTTTGCTGTTGAACGAAGTGGGGCGGGAGACGAGTTCGATCCTGGACGTCGAAGAGTTGCTGCGGCGCGCGGCCGAACAAACCAAACGAGTGATCGACTACCAGATTTTGAGCATTATGCTGTACGACGAAGAGCTCAAGGTTTTTCGTCACCGCATTGACGTGAAGCACGGTCATCGCGTGCAGGGAAAATTACGGGCAGCGGCGAGTGAGGGAATCGTTGGCGCGGCAGCGACGCTGAAGGAGCCGGTCCTGGTTCCCGATGTTACCGTCGATCCGCGATACCTGATGGCCAATCCGGAGACGCGCTCCGAGCTGGCCATCCCCATGATTCACAAGGGGCGCGTGATTGGCGTGCTCGATCTGGAGAGCCCGCAGCTGAATTACTTCACCGAAGACCACGTGCAGACACTTTCGATTCTGGCGGCGAATTTCGCGGTGTCGTTGGAGAACGCTCGCTTGTATGAACAGGTCGCGCGGGATGAAGCGCGGCTCGAACGCGATCTTCAGGCGGCGAAACGCATTCAAGGCGCGTTGCTGCGCTCGGTGCCGACGGAGGACTTTGGGCTGGATATGGCGGCGCGCTATCTTTCGGCGCGTGAAGTGGGCGGCGATCTGTACGAATTTTTGCGCTACGGTCCGCAGCAGCTTGGAATCGCGCTCGGCGACGTCAGCGGCAAGGGAACGGCTGCGGCGTTGTACGGCGCGGTCGCCATCGGCATCATGCGCAGCCTTGCGCCACAAAAACTGCAGCCTGCGGAGATGTTGCGGCAGATGAACCAGATCGTCGGTGAGCGGCGCATTGAAGGCCGATTCATGACCGCGTGCTTTGCAACGTTTCAGAAGGGGCGCAGCAAGTTGCGCGTTGCGAACGCCGGACAGTCACAGCCACTTTTGTACAAAGAAGGACGCTGCGGCAAGGTGGAACTCACCGGCTTTCCTTTGGGAATTTTTGAGGATGTCACCTACGACGAATGGTCGGTAACGCTGTCGGTCGGCGATATTCTGGTATTTCATTCGGATGGCATCGCGGAGACGGCGAACAGCGAAGGCCAGTTCTTCGGCACCGAACGATTGCGCAAAATTATTGAAGACCAGCACGAGCTGACGGCAGCCGAGCTGACGGATCAAGTGTTCCGCGAGGTGGAATGGTTTTCGCAAGGCGCGCCACTGGCGGATGATCGCACCCTGGTCGTGCTCAAAGTGCGATGAGCGGAGCGGCGGCCGAGACTACCTCGCGAAAGCTCGCGTTCGTGGATCCTGCCACATTTACCCCTCATTTCTCCTGGAAGAAAATTGGAAATAGCGCTTCCGGCGGAGAGGCTGTCGTTTGCGAAGGTGTGCGATTAGCGGACGTCGCAGAGAAGATTGGGACGCCCGCTTACGTTTATAGCCGGGCCGCGATCGATGACGCGCAAGAGGAATTGCATCGCGGGCTTGGTTCGCTTTCTCACACGCTGTGCTTCGCCGTCAAATCGAATGGGAATTTGTCGATACTGAAGCGGGTCGCGGAGACTGGGAACGGTTTCGATATCGTATCCGGTGGTGAGCTTGCGATGCTGGACAGCCTCGGCGTGCGTGGGGATCGGGTCGTTTTTTCCGGCGTCGGGAAGACACGCGAGGAGATGCGCGAGGCGTTGCGCTATAGGTCCGCGGGGAAGCGTGGCCGAGGCCGAGTGAGTTCTGGCGGAATCCTGCTCTTCAATGTTGAATCCGAGGCGGAGTTGGAAGTGCTGTTGGATGAGGCGTCGCGCCATGTGAGACGCGGCGGTAGGGCGCCATCGGTTTCAATTCGGGTGAACCCGGACGTGCAGGCCGGTGGGCATCCGCACATCGCGACCGGACGCCATGAGCACAAGTTCGGTCTCAACTGGGAAGAGGCCCGACGCTTGTACCTCGCGAACCGAGACTCGGGTTGGATTCGCTGGCAGGGAATCAGCGTACACATCGGGTCGCAGATTGTTGGGATGGATCCATTTCGCCGTGCGCTGCGGCGGCTTGCTGGCTATGTCGAGGAATTGGGCAGGAACGAAATCTCTCTGAAGTATCTCGATTTCGGAGGCGGGCTCGGTGTTCGCTATACGACCGAAAAGCCACCATCGCGTGTGGCGTACGCACGCATGGTGGCGCAAATGCTTCGGCCGCTGGGATTGCATGTTTTGCTGGAACCGGGGCGCACTATCATTGGACCAGCGGGTGTGCTGCTCACGCGAGTCATCTACGTGAAACAGAGCCGCGGCAAGACGTTTGTGGTTGTTGACGCGGGCATGAACGACTTGATGAGGCCGGCGCTGTACGATGCGGTGCATCCCATTACGAAAGTTACGAGGGACAAAGACGACGGCGCGCCGCGTCAACGGGCGGATGTGGTAGGTCCTGTGTGTGAGACCGGGGATTGTTTTTTGCGCGATTGGCCGCTGGGACCAGTCGAAACGGGTGATGTTTTGGCGGTTTGGGTGGCTGGGGCTTATGGGATGAGCCAGGCATCGAACTATAACGCGCGGTGTCGAGCGGCGGAAGTCTTCGTTGAGGGAAACAGGTTCCGGGTGATTCGGAAGCGGGAAACCTCTCGGGATTTGCTTCGAGGGCAGGTGCTTCGGTAAGTTGCTGTGGATTGGTTTCGATTTGGGGCCGAAGAAATTGAGTTGGCACCCCTTCCCCCCTAGTTTTTCTTTCAACGATTTGAAAACAAAGGAGATCCGCTACAGTTTGGCGTAGTGATTTGATTCTAGGGGGTTTACGTCGAGCTGAGGGTACGGGGCATTGCAAAATTGAGCTTGGGGCGACTAATTACGCGCAGAGTCTTCAGCCCTTCGGGCTGTGTATGTGACTTGCGCTCCGCGGGAGGTGAGTGGTGCTTGGTGAAGGGGACACAGACAAGAGTGTCTGTGTTACTTCGGGGGCACAACGCTACTCATCGACAATATAGCACAGTAGTTAAAATAGTCAAGTAAAATCGGAGGTTGCTGTTAGCGGGGCGTTGCGGCTGCCGGCTGCGGATGCTGGCTAGGTTTCGCCCCATTTGAGTTTGCTGTGCAAGATCTCGAAATAGGACTTCTTTTGGGGTTGGATTAGCTTCAGGCGCTCGGCGGCGCGGGTCATGCGGACTCTGTCGGCTGGTTGCATGGGTATGCCGGTTTGCCCGTCCAGGGTTAGAAAGACGGATTCGGTGCCGGCGGACAGATCAATTTCTACCTGGGAGGAATCGCGAATTACCACCGGGCGGTCGCTCAGGGTGTGCGGGCAAATCGGGGTGATGATCCAGGATTCGACGGATGGGTGCACGATGGGGCCGCCTGCGGAGAGGGAATAGGCCGTTGAGCCTGTGGGAGTTGCGACGATCAGACCGTCAACGCGATAACGGCAAACGAATTCGCTGTCGATCATGAGTTCCAGGTCGATCATGCGGGCAAGTGCGCCTTTGTTGATGACCGCTTCGTTCAGGACGGTTTGGCGCTCGACGACCTTGCCGTCGCGTTTTAGTTCCACGTCGAGCATGACGCGCTCGCTGGATGGCAATCTTCCTGCCAGCGTTTCTTCCAGAGCGGGGTACATTTCTTCGAGCTTGAAACTGGTGAGAAAGCCCAAGCTTCCCATGTTGATAGGGAGGATGGGAATGCCGAGTGGGGCGGCGACGCGGGCAGCGGCGAGCAAAGTGCCGTCGCCCCCGAGGACGAGCAAGAGTTCGGAGTTTTTTGCGACTTCATCGCGGGGGAGTCCCTTGGAAGAGTCGTTCAGCGCGCTGGCGGTTTCGGTATCGTAGAGCACCTGGATGCCGCGTGCTTGAAACCAGTGAAGCAGCGGGGGCACAACGACGGCTAGATTGGAACGCCGAGGCCGCGAAATAAGACCGATGGTTTGAAAGGGCACGGACGGGTGCATGGATGCCTGAGATTCTACTCCAGCGGCTTTTTGCGCGCGTGGAGAAAATACTCCTGATTGCCTTCGGCGCCCAGTAGATGGCTGGGACGTATTCCTAGAATTTCGAGGCCGGCCGCCCTTGCCGCCGAGCGCACTTTTTCTACGGCCTTTTCGTGCAGGGTTGGATCGTTGACGATGCCGCCGGTTCCGATATCTCCTTTGGGCAACTCAAATTGAGGTTTTACGAGGACGAGCAGGTTCGCGCCGGGCTTCGCGATTGCTGCGGCGGGCGACAACACTTTCGTTCCGGAAATAAAGGAGACGTCCACGACTACGAGATCGACAGGCTGGGGAATTTCTTCGCGGCGCAACT
This sequence comes from uncultured Acidobacteriota bacterium, assembly GCA_963810355.1. Lineage (GTDB taxonomy): Bacteria > Acidobacteriota > Terriglobia > Acidiferrales > UBA7541 > Acidiferrum. The sequence continues at coordinate 482,978 of CAWENU010000004.1, read as the reverse complement.
CTCGTGCATTGCGTTGGATGCGAACGACGCGGTTGTCCTGATGCAGCTTCCACGCGATTTGATCCACATTTACGTCCACGGCGTAGACGCGTGAGGCTCCTTTCTGCAACAAGCAGTCGGTGAAACCACCGGTGGATGATCCAATGTCGAGGCAAATGAAGCAGCTCGGATCGATTCCAAAATCCGCGAGAGCGCCTTCGAGTTTGAAACCGCCTCGGCTCGCATATTTTTGAGTGCGGCTGTTTACCGCGATTCGAGCATCTTCGGCGATCGATGCTCCTGCTTTGTCCGCGCGGACGTTATCGATGGAAACCTCGCCGGCGAGGATCATGGCTTGGGCTTTGGTGGCGGAGTCGGCGAGGCCGCGTTCGACTAGGAGGAGGTCGAGGCGCTTTTTTTGTGGGGGCTTGGATTTCATTGACGAATTACAGTAATCGGGTGGGATTGGGGTGTCAAAGGCGGGGGACGGTTAAGTGGTTCTCAGGCGGGCTGTTAAGTTGCTCGAAGGTTACGTTGAGGTCCTTCGGCTACCCTCGTCGCGTAGTCTCAGGATGACAGTTGACGGCGCAGTGGTTGTTCACGCTCCGCCCCGACGCCTCTCGATGAGCTGTGATCGGAAGCGGTTTAGTGTTCTGAGGCGGACGGTTAAGTTGCCCGAACGTTACGTTGAGGTCCTTCGGCTACCCTCGTCGGGTAGCCTCAGGATGACAGTTGACGGGGCAGTGGTTGTTCACGCTCTGCCCCGGCGCCTCTCGATGAGCTGTGATCGGAAGCGGTTTAGTGTTCTGAGGCGGACGGTTAAGTTGCTCGAAGGTTACGTTGAGGTCCTTCGGCTACCCTCGTCGGGTAGCCTCAGGATGACAGTTGACGGCGCAGTGGTTGTTCACGCTCCGCCCCGACGCCTCTCGATCAACTGCGAGCGGAAGCGGTTTTCCTGGTGGGCGGTGTGGTGGTTAAAGGGCTGAAATAGTTTGCTGCCAGATCATTCCACCGTGGGTTCGTTGATTTGATCAAGTCCGTCTTTTTTGAACGAAGCCAGCCTTTGATTTCTTTCTCTCGGGAGATGGCATCATTGATATTGCCGTACGCCTCGATGTAAACGAGCTTATGCAGGTTGTAATTGCGAGAATAACCGGGAACAAGTTTGCTTTTGTGTTCGAATAATCGACGGTGCAGGTCGCCTGTTACGCCCACGTACAACATTCGGGAGACGTTGCTCAATATGTAGAGGTGGTACGTGCGCATAGTTTCTTTCCAAAGATAAACAATACGCTATATTCTATATCAGTTAGCCAAGATAAGCGATCTACGGTTGGCCCGTCCGCATCGACTAGGTGCGGGGCGGTCAAGTTGTAATGGGGTTTACGTTGAGGTCCTTCGGCTACCCTCGTCGGGTAGCCTCAGGATGACAACTGCTCGGGCAGCGCGGAGTTAGGCGGCGCAGGAGGGCTAGGCGCGACGACGGAGGGGTCGGCGCAGCGAAAGGTTTAGGCGCAGCGAAAGGTTTAGGCGCTGCGGAGGTCAGGCGAGTGGGGTCAGGCGCGGCGAAGGACTAGGTATTCGGCGATGTCGCGGAGGCGAGTGGCTTTTTCTTCGAAGGGAGCGAGTTCGGCGATGGCGCGGGTGGCCAGGTCGTTGGCGATTTCGTGGGAGCGCTCCAGGCCGTAGACCGCGGGATAGGTGGCTTTTTGTTGGGCGATGTCTTTACCGGCAGTCTTCCCTAGTGCGGTGGAGGATTCTTCCACGTCGAGGATGTCGTCGGTGACTTGAAAGGCCCAGCCTATGTTTTCGCCGAACCTTCGGAGCCGGGCTACGTCACTTTTGGCTGCGCCTACGCACAAGGCTCCTGCGGTGACCGAGGCACGAATGAGGGCGGCGGTTTTGGAACGGTGGATATATTCGAGCATCTTTTTGCCGACGGTCTTGCCTTCGGCTTCGAGGTCGGCAACTTGGCCGCCGACCATGCCGTTGACGGTGCCTGCGGCGGTGGCGATTTCGGTGAGCATGGCTACGCGGCGCTCGGCGTCGACGGGAGTGGAGGCGACGACTTCAAATGCCAGCGTTAGCAGGGCATCGCCTGCCAGGATCGCGGTGGCTTCGCCGAATTGCTTGTGGCTGGTGGGCTTGCCGCGGCGAAGGTCATCGTTGTCGAGCGCGGGCAAGTCGTCGTGAATCAGCGAATAGGTGTGGATGCACTCGATGGCGCACGCCGGATGCAAGGCGGCGGTGATTCGTCGGCGAAGATGCGGGCGGTCTCTAGGCACAAGATGGGGCGGATACGCTTTCCGCCGGCGAAGACGCTGTAGCGCATGGCTTGGTGAATCGAGGAGGGTTGCGTGTTTTCTGAGGGCAGTAATTTTTCTAGGTGAGCGTCGACGGTCAGGCGGTCTTCCTCGAAAAATGCGGGGAGCTTCGCCGGGGTCGGGGATACTGGTCGAGCGGTTGGCAACCGTCACGATTCGTTCTCGCGCTCGGGATCGAACGGTTCGGCGGTGAGCTTGCCGTCCGCTTTTTTGAGTAAGATTTCTACGCGGCCTTCGGCTTCTTCGAGTTGTTTCTGGCATTCGCGGGAGAGGGCTACGCCCTCTTCAAAGAGTTTCATGGCGTTGTCGAGAGAGAGTTGTGGGCTTTCGAGGCGGCGGACGACTTCTTCCAGACGGACGAGGGACTTCTCGAAGTCGGGCTTCTTGGGGGGCTCGGGTTTCTTTACGGGCGTTGAGTTCACTCGATCAGGCCTCGGGGGTGATTAAAGGCGGGCGCTTCGGAAAGCGGCCGCTACATGAAGCGGATGCATAGAGCATTCTACGGCACGGCGGAGAATTGGAACAATTGGTTTGTGGGGTTTGTGCGAAAGTGCGTGCGGCAAGTTGGGCGTTGCGGTAGTTGTGGGCACCGTCGTTTGGAGTTGTGGAAGCGAAGATCGTTTGGGTGGTGCCGCTGAAGTTGAGGTCCTTCGCCTATCCTTGTCGGATAGGCTCAGGATGACAGTTATCGGTGTGTCTATCGCCGTGCCTATCGCAGTGTCGGTGAGGGCGACCGTTGGCCGCTTCCGAAAGCGGCCGCTGCATGAACGCTGCGTGAAGAGGATGCGCGGAGGAGGCTCGGGGGTGGTTCTTGGGATTCAGTGGTCGGGGGTCAGGGTTAGGGTGTGTTTGCGGTCTTTGGCTTCGGCGGCGTCGGTGAAGGGGGCGTAGATGGGCTTGCCTTCGTACCAGTAGGAGAATTGGTCGGCGTAGTGGCTGCTGCCGGGCTGGCCGGATTGGCCTGCGGGAATCAGGAGGATAGATTCGTCCCAGTTGCCGGGATTGGCGACGAAGCGCATTGCGGGGCCGTGGGTTTTTGTGGCGGCGCGAACGCTGTAGCCTGTGCCGGACTGCGGTTTGTTGCTGATGCTCAGCAATTTCTTCAGTAAGCCTTCGCGGCCGATGGGGTGGAGCATTTCCAGGGAATTGAAGCGCTTCCAGGGCCAGTCTTCGATGCGCGGACTGTGCGAGTCTTCGGCGAGTATGGCTACGGCACGGTCGGCGGCTGCGACCAGCAGTGCGTCGTAAGTTTTGTAGGTTGACGGAAGCCACTTCGCGGGACGATCGGTGAGGATCTTTTGCAGGAACGTGGTGGTGCGCCAGCGGTATAGATTGGGTTCATCACCTAAGTATGGCTCCAGAATCAGCGCTAACGCTGAGCGTCGTAGCGCGACCAGGAAGGAGACTTCGGGCGAGTCGGCGTCGGCGATGCCGTTCCAGTCCTTGAGGCCGTCGATGAGCTTTTTTGTGCGAGGGTCGTTTGGTGTGGCGGTTTTTGCGGCGGCGACCAGCTGATCGGCAAGAAAAAGATGAGGGTAGCTGAAGGTGTCAGTCTGAACCTTCAGCATGTCGGTGGGCCGCAGGTCGTGCTTGTCGTGGAGCAGATCGTAGATGCGGGCGGTGCGGTAGGGCTCCTCCCAGCGATCGGTTAAGTAGGGCTTGTAGGCGGGTCCCACGACGCGTGCGTTGGCGGTGACGATCAGGCCGCTGTCAGGATTGAGCGCTTGCGGAAGTTGATCGAAGGGGATGTAGCCGGTCCATTCGTAGGCGTCGGTATCGCCGGGATAAGGAATTTCTCCGTGGCCTTTTTTGCGGATGGGTACGCGCGCGGCCATTACGTAGCCAATGTTGCCCTTGACGTCGGCATAGACGGCGTTTTGAGCGGGGCCCCAGACGCGCTTCATGATGCTGCGAAATTCTTCCCAGTTCTGGGCTTTGCCGAGCCAATTGTAGACGTTGGATAGGCCGCCCGGTTCGGTGGCGGTCCAGCGGAGGGCGTAGGACTTGCCGTTTTCGCGGCGCACGATCGGGCCGTGGCGGGTTACCACAATCGGGAGATGTTCGTCCGGCTGGCCTTTTACGTGAATCACTTCGTCGAACAGTTGAGCTTTCACCCACTTCCCGTTTACGTGATATTCCTCTGGTGCGGCGGGATTGAACGTTTCGGAGTAGAGATCCTGCACGTCGGCGCCATTGTTGGTGAAACCCCAGGCGATGTGGTCGTTGTGGCCGATGACGACGAGAGGGGCGCCCGGTAGCGTGAAACCCTTTACGTTCCAGCCTGGGGCGGTCAGATAGAGTTCGTACCAGATCGGTGGGAGGGAGAGTTCCAGGTGCGTGTCATTGGCAAGCAGTGGCTTTCCGGTGGCGGTGTGGGCGCCGCTGACGACCCAATTGTTGCTGCCGAGGCTGTGGCGAATCTCGCTGCGCGAGCCTTGTAAATACTCGGATACGGAATTGGCCAGCGCATTGGTCAGATCGGGAATGGCGTCTGGTGGGCTTCCGTTGTTTGATCTTGTTGCGCTCGCTTTGAGTACGCCATCGGGCTCCATGTCGTCATCATCGTCGTCGTCTTCGTCATCGGAATCGACTCTGGAACGCTGCGAACCGTCGTTCACCACGTTGGGGTCACCGGTCACGAAATGATCCATGGCGGCGTCGGGGGAGAACAAATCGCGGGCGCGCTCTGGTCCCACGCGGTCGGTTACTTTCACGCGATCGAGTTCCTCCTCCCAGGTGTCGGTGAGCGTCTGGTACATATAGCCGGAAATGACGAGAGTGTCCGTAGGTTGCCATGGTTGCGGCTTGTATCTCAGCAGGGAAAATTCGAGTGGCAACTGGTCGCGATGTTGTTCGATGAAATGGTTCACGCCGCGAGCGTAGGCGTCGAAGAGGGCGCGAGTGGCGGGCTCCATTTGGCCAAGATCGCGGTCCGCAGCGCGTGCAAAGCCGAAGGTGCGGAATTGCTTGTCGACGTTGAGCGTGGCGGGGCCGAGAATCTCGGAGAGTTGGCCGCGAGCGACTCGACGGAGGAGATCCATTTGCCAGAGACGGTCTTGGGCCATGACGTAGCCTTGAGCTTCGACCATGTCTTCCACGGAATTTGCGCGGATGTGAGGGACGCCCCAGTGGTCGCGCTCGACGACGACGTCCTTTTGGAGGCCAGGGAGAGCGATGGAGCCGTCGAGGCGCGGAAGAGGGCGATAGATGAACCACCAGAGAGTTGCGCCGATGGCGATCAAAACGATCGCGGCGGCCCAAAATAAGAAACGTAGGATTGCTCGCAAGCTGGCTCCCGGTCGTTAGGACGAAACTGTGAGTGTAGAAGAGGGAGCATAGGTGCGCAACCGAAGGGAGATGAATCTGATACCGCCCCAGGTGCAACTGCGGCAACTGGGGCACCCGGCACTCCAAGGAGTGGTGGACCGTTATTTGGGGAAAACTGAAACGTGACTCGCGGGCACGGTGTGCAGGTCTGTGCTGCTACAATGCGGAAAGGGGGCCATCCCAACTACTTATGTTTGTTGTGCGGCTGATTGGCGTGCTTGCGCTCGTCGCGCTGAATGGCTTTTTCGCGGCGACGGAGTTTTCGCTGGTCGCGGTGCGTCTATCGCGGGTGCGGCAGTTGGTTCAGAAGGGGAACCCGCGGGCCAAGGTAGTTGAGGTATTGCTGAGTGATTTGCACCGCGTGGTGTCCGGAGTGCAGTTGGGAATCACGCTGGCGAGTTTGGCGCTTGGCGCGCTTGGCGAAAACACGCTGGCGAATGTGCTGCAGACGCTGTGGCCGAGGACCGAAGGGGCGCGCGGGGCGCTTCTTGCGCACGCGGCAGCGCTTGCCGGGGCGTTCGCGATGCTTAGCGCGGTGCACGTGGTCATCGGGGAGTTGGTGCCGAAGACTGTGAGCCTGGCGCGTGCAGAACGCGTGGCGCTACTGATCGCGCGGCCGTTTTCCTGGTTTCTGAATACGTTCCGATGGGCGATCGACCTTCTTGACGGCATTTCGGGGGCGATTGTGAAGGCGCTAGGCGTGTCGGAGCCGACAGGGCATGGCGCCGCGCATTCCACCGAAGAACTCCAGATCCAAATTCAACAAGCGCGTGAACGCGGGTTGATTGCACCGGGTGAGGAGAAATTCATTGTCAGCGCGATCGAGCTGGGGCAAGTGCAAGTGCGGGAAATCATGGTGCCGCGCCCGGACATGCATACGTTGCCGGTCGAAGCCACTTTGGATGAAGTGATGCGGGCGTTTGCAACTACGCAGCGTTCTCGTATCCCGGTGTATCGCGGGACGGAGGACCAGATCCTCGGCTTCGTGCATATCAAGGACATGCTTTGGGTGCTGCTGGACCGCGAGCGGCGGCTGGAGGAAGGTGTTGCGCCGGCGGCGTTCGATCTGCGCAGGGTAATTCGCGAAATCCTGATTGTGCCGGAGACCAAGCCGGCGAACGAGTTGCTTGCGGAATTGCGAAGCCGTCGCGTGGGGATGGCGCTGGTAGTCGATGAGTTCGGCAGCATCCTTGGGCTGGTCACTCTGGAAGACATTCTTGAGCAAGTTGTTGGGGAGATTTACGACGAGTTTGATGTGGTCGAGAGGCCGCTGACGCTTGCCGATGGCGCGGTGATTTTCGACGCAGCGCTGAACGTGCGGGATCTGGATGCACAGTACAACATCACGTTGCCGGAGGATCCGGCCTATGCAACCGTTGGGGGATTTGTGCTCGATCAACTTGGATTTATCCCTCGCGGCGGCGAAAGTTTCGAGTATGGGAACTCGCGGTTCACGGTGGTGGAGATGGATGGGAAGCGGGTTGCGCGCGTCAAGATCGAGCGCATTCACGCCTTGAGCGACAAAAAAGAGACTGCTGGTACCGCGGCCGATGCGGGGCCGGCGCCGGCTTCGCCCTCGGTTCCGGCCTTGGATGTCGTTAAATCGCACTCCGGTTCGTCCGCGCGGACTCGGTGATGGCGCGTCATCTTTTGCAGCGATTTCTGCTTACACTTCCGGCCCTGTGGCTGGTTCTGACGCTGGTGTTTCTGATGATCCACATCGTGCCCGGGGATCCTGTGGAACAGATGCTTGGGGAAGGCGCAGCTCCCGGCGAAATCGTGCAGTTACGCCATGCGCTTGGGTTGGATCAGCCCTTGTTGACGCAGTATGGCCACTATCTTCGGGAACTCGCGCACGGGGATCTCGGGCAGTCGTTTAAGTTTCAGGCGCCGGTGCGGCGGATTATTTTTGAACGCTATCCGGCGACGCTGAGTCTTGCGTTCCTCGCCTTGCTTGTGTGTGCCGCGATCGCCATCCCTGCGGGAATTCTAGCTGCGTATCGGCGTGGGCATGCAGCGGACCGCGCGGTCGGCGTCTTCACGCTGTTTGGTCTTGCGGTGCCGAACTTTGCGCTCGGGCCGGTTCTAATTTTAGTTTTTTCGATTGAATTGGGATTGTTGCCGGTATCCGGGCGCGGCGGTGCTGCTTATTACATCCTTCCCGCAGCGACATTGGGGGCTGCGCTGGCAGCGATTCTTACGCGGATGGTTCGCGGGTCGATGCTGGAAGAGTTATCGAGCGACTACGTGCGGACGGCTCGCGCCAAGGGACTCTCCATGAGTGCGGTCTTGTTTCGCCACGCCTTTCGCAATGCGCTTATTCCCATCATTACCATTCTTGGGCTGCAATTCGGAACCTTGCTGGCAGGCACGATTGTTACGGAAACCATTTTTTCGTGGCCAGGCATCGGGAGGCTCACGGTGCAAGCGATTTCTTCGCGTGATTATCCGTTGCTCCAGGGCTGCATTCTGGTGATCGCGCTATCGTACGTGGTGGTGAATTTACTTACGGATGTTCTTTATTCGGTGATCGATCCGCGGGTGAGATTCTCTTGAGACTTTTTGCGATGGTGCGTCAATTTCTGGGTCAGAGTGTGCTCGCGCGAGTGGGATTTTCCGTGGCGATGCTCCTGATTCTGGCCGCGCTGCTGGCGCCGTGGATTGCACCCGCGAATCCCGCGTCGCAGGATTTGCCTTCGCGTTTGCAGGCGCCTTCCCGGACGCATTGGATGGGGACGGACGAACTGGGGCGCGACACGTTATCTCGAACTTTGTATGGGGCGAGAGTTTCGCTGCTGGTGGCGGGTTCGGTGGTGCTCGGTTGCGGCTTCACGGGTCTTATGGTGGGAATGGTGGCGGGATACGCGGGCGGATGGTTCGATCGTTTCGTGAATCTGCTGCTGATCAATGCATTTCTGTCGTTTCCAGGGATTCTGCTGGCCATCGCGTTTGCGGCTTTTTTGGGGCCGGGAATCAGCAAGGTGATACTCGCGCTCGTGATTACGGGCTGGGCTGGGTACGCGCGGTTGGCGCGCGCGCAGGTGCTGAAGGTGAAAGAACTCGAATTCATTCTCGCGGCGCGGTCTTTGGGAGCGTCGCATTTGCGCATTTTGGCTTCGCATTTGTTGCCCAACATTTTGCAGCCGGTCTTGATTCAGGCGACCATCGGCATGGCCGGCGCGATTCTGGCGGAGTCGACCTTGAGCTTTCTGGGTCTTGGCGTTTTGGCGCCGGTGCCAAGCTGGGGCGCGATGCTGAATGATGCGCGTAGTCACCTTTTTGACGCGCCGCACCTGGTGATTTTTCCCGCGTTGGCCGTGATGATGGCGGTGCTTGCGTTCAATTTGTTGGGGGATGCCTGGCGGGATTGGCTGGATCCGCGGACGCGGTCGCAAATGGCGGTGATGGATCTGACGCGCTGAACCAGAGAAACAAAGACTGACTGTATCGGGTTTGGGGAAAAGACGCAGAGGTTCGCGGAGAGATGAGCCCGGCACCCCAAAATTGCGGGAATGGCGCTACGTCGTTGGCAGAGTGACCGCGGCGCCGCGTCCCAATGCGAGGGTGCGCGCTGCGCTTCCTTTGTTGACGCCGATCTCAATGTATCCGCTCGACCCAACGTAGGCGATGGGCTCGCCTGCGTTCCCTGATGCGAAGGTGTGGACGAGTCGCGAAACCGAATGGGTTCCCACCTGGAACTGCACTTTTCCGGCGGTCCGCGCCTCCTCGGGGAGATCCTCGGCGCGAAAGTTTGTAACCAGGTTACCGAAGGCATCGACCCGCAGCACTACACCCTTTAATACTCCGTTGGTGGTCTTCGGTCGCGGCATCGCGAATTTCTTATAATCCTCAATTACGTCTCCCATGCTTGCGGTCTGCCCACTTTTCGCCAGCCACGCGGCGACCGGCGCGAATACATCGCGGCCATGAAACGTCTTGCTGATGGGTTGCAGGTAGTAGTGCTCCACGTTGGCGTGGCGCACCACGACGGTGGGATCGCGCTCGTAGACCAGCGAGAGCACGCCGTTGTCAGGCGCCACAAAATATTGATTTTCTGAGGTGACCAATAAGGGCCGCCGCGCGGTGCCCACGCCAGGATCCACTACTACGATATGGATCGTACGCGCCGGGAAATAGGGATACGCCGCTCCGATCGTCAAAGCTCCGTCCAGCAGATCGTAGGGCGTGACGTGATGGCTGATATCGACGATGGTTACATCTGGATTGATCTTGAGAATGACGCCCTTGAGAGTACCAACCAGATGATCGCTGGTTCCGTAGTCCGTGGTGAGCGTGATAATCGGGTTCGACAATGTTTTCTCCGGCCCTGGGGTAATTCTGCGAAGACCCGCAGGCGAAGCGTGAGGCGCCTCGCACACCTTCACGCTAACCAACGCACATCCAGCCGTCAAGAAAAGGGCGCACGTCGTGCTGTGGAATCGCCAACGCCCCGAAAACGGGAAGCACCAGCCACGTTTGAGGCGGTGGGTCGCCGGCGAGCGGGGCTTAGGCGCTGCTTTCGTTCACAGAGATCAGGCAGGGCTGACTGTGCTTCCCAGCCTGCGCGGGTATCGAAGCCTCACTCGCGCCGAAATCATCGGGGGAGGTTTTTGCGATCAGGTGTGATATTGTGACTGGGTAGACTTGCCGAGTTGGATTGCCTGAGTTCCCTGAAGGGCTGCGCTTCGTGGCCTTCCCTCCATTGACTTCAGCCGATTCTAGGCCGACGGCTTGTGATGATTGGATACCGGCGGGGTGTCGAGTCTTCCGCGCAGACGGCGGTTCGCAAGATCAGGGAGAAGCGAGCATGAAGAGCCTTTTTGTAGGAAATATGAATTTTCAGACCAGCGAGAGCGATTTGCGGGCGTTGTTTGAGCCGTTCGGGCAGGTGACGCGCGTACACATGGCCATGGACCGGGAAACCGGGCGGGCGCGCGGGTTCGCATTCGTGGAGATGCCGAACGATGAGGAAGCCGCGAAGGCCATTGCGGGACTCGACGGCAAGGAAGCCGGTGGGCGCAACCTGAAAGTGAATGAAGCGCGCCCCCGTGGAGAGAGCGGACCGCCGCGCAGCCCTCGCGGATTTAGCGGCGGCAGCAACAGCGGTAGTGGCGGTGGTGGCGGCAAGGGGAAGGGCGGCGGGCGCAACCGGTTCTCGAACGAGGACTATAGCGAGGCCGTGCGGCAGCCGCGCGAACCGCGCTGGTAACCGTTGGATAGATTCGCTGGACGGTCCGGCGCTGACCGGATCGCATTCTTCTTGTGAGGCGAAGAGATGACCACGACTTTTCAAAAGCGGCAAAAAGAGATGAAGCGAATCGAAAAGCGAAAGATGAAAGAGCAGAAGAGAGTGCAGCGGAAAATCGAGAAGGTTGCGCTCAAAGAGTCTGGGCAAGACGGACCGCAAATGGGAACGGCGGAAGAATTGATCGAAGAAGAGACCGAACGCTATTAAAAGTGGCAATCGGCGTAGTGGCGGTCGGCAGCTAAGCGAACTATTCCACGCAAAGACATTTAGACAGGAAATATCCCACACCTCGGCATCCGTCGACGGGCTGTGTTGGTGCCAGTGTGTAACCGAGCGCGGGTCACGAAGGCTGGCGACTGCAAAACAGATCAAACTTTGACTAAATCGCCGCGCCACACAAAGAGCGATTATTTGACCCTCGAGTATTCGGCGATATGGAGCATGAACCGCCCCCCGTCGCTTAACGCACCGGCGCGATTTCGAGGCGGTCGCCAATCTTTGTGCCGGAACGATAGATCGTATGCGGAGGAAGTTCCAGCACGCTGGCCGCTTTCAGGGACACCTTGGAGATGCGAAAAGGGCGAACATGCTCTTCGACATAGACGACCTCCTTGTCCTTGCCGAGGAAAATCAGATCGATGGGAAAGAGCATGCCGATCGTATGGATGCCGCTGGAAGGCACGATCCATAGACCGCGGCCCAGCTGTGCCCAGCGCCGCGTCTTACCGAGCAAGCCGACCAGCCGACGAAGATAGCTGTCGGCTAGAATTGCCTCCGTGGCCACAAAGGTCTCCCGGGTCTTGTTATAAACGTATAATGAACGACTGTGACCGTTGTTGGCCATGATCTATCGACCCTATTCGGGTGTCCCCTAAAGATATCCGACTACACCGACTACTCGATCGACTTGCGCTTGCGCCGCCAGATGATAATAAAGAGCACGAGAACGGCCAGCGCTCCTGCGACGACTCGTATGAGTGTTACGTTATCCATTGCGCTTCTCCTTTTCTACTGCTCGGCCTCACGGCGTCTGTGAGGTCGCGAGGGTTCTGCGATCACTTTTGCAAGGCCGGCATCAACTGCCGGAGCAGGGTAATCACAGCTGGGCCCAAAATAACCACCATGAGTGCGGGGAAAATGAAAAATATCAGCGGTGGAACCATCTTCACCGATGTCTTGGCGCTCATTTCCTCGGCGCGTTGTCGGCGCTTGATGCGCAAGTCGTCGGAGAAAACGCGCAAGGACTGAGCGACGCTGGTGCCGAAGCGGTCGGTTTGCACCAGCATGGCGACGAGTGACTTGATGTCCTCGAGACCCGTGCGGCGAGCGAGTTCGCGCAGGGCGTCGAGGCGCGTTTTCCCGATGCGCATCTCCAGGTTGACCAGCTGTAATTCTTCGCTGAGCTCCGGATGCGTGATGCGCAGCTCTTGCGAAACCTTCATCAGCGCTTGATCCAGACCCAGCCCGGACTCCACGCAAATCACCAACAAGTCCAGACCGTCGGGCAGGCCGCGGCGTAGCCGGGCCTGACGGGCATTCATTCTCCAACTGAGAAACATGTCCGGAAACAAATAGCCAAGCGCAACGGCGATCAGCGGAATCATAAAGGGATTCCACTTGTATACGCCGGTTACAAAAACAAATGCGACGAAAGCGATGGGCGTCAGCACCTTGAATCCACGCATCGCCGAGAGGGCTTGCGGACTGCGGTAGCCGGCGCGCATCAGCAGCATCTGCGTACGCGGAGCTGGGCTGCCATCGCCGGGTACCAGGTTGCCGAGTCCAGCCAGTGTGTCGCGCAATCGGTCTTTCTGTTTTTCCGCGAAGCTGGCTTCCTCGATAGCGGGAGCAGCGGTATTCGCCAACCGGGACAGACGATTGGCAATTCCGGTCCCGCCGGGCGCAAAAGCGTAAAGGACCGCCGCCAGAATGGCGAAAGTGGCCACGAACGTCAATGTTGTGATGGCCCAAAGCATCTGCAAAAGCTCCTTTATCCGCTAAACCTCAATGTGAATAATCTTCCATATAATCAGGGAACCGATGACCTGCATGATGGCCGCAACGGTCAAAATCAGCGAACCCCTGGGATCCTGGAACAAAACCTTCATGTACGTGGGATTCAGGACCATGAGCACGATCAGCATGAAAATAGGGAGAGCAATCAGGATGCCCGCCGTCAATCTTCCCTGCGCCGTGCGCACGCGGACTTCGCGATAGATACGGAAGCGGTCGCGTATGACGCGCGCCAGGCCATCGAGAATCTCCGCGAGGTTTCCGCCGGTTTCCTTTTGAATGAGCAGGGCGGTGACGAAGAAACGGACGTCGATTGAAGGGATGCGCTCGGTCATGTTCAGAAGAGCGTCGCGCAATGGCAGACCGAAGTTCTGCTCCTCGAAGGTAGTGCGAAATTCGCTGGCGATGGGCTCGGCAGATTCCTTGGCGATCATCTCCAGACCGGTGGTGAACGCGTGACCCGCGCGAACAGCCCGGCCCAACAAGTCCAGAGCCTCGGGAAACCGCTCCTCGAATTGCTGCAGGCGCTTCTGGCGCAGATAGGAGACCACGCCATAGGGTATGCAAGCGACCGCTGCACCGAGTAGGACGCCGACCCAGAACTGCGGATAGAAAACACCGGCGAACACAAATGTTCCCAAACCCAGGCAGGCGCTCATGAGGATGAGCTTGCCCGCTTTCATCTTTAGTCCCGCTTGCGCGATGCGTTCCTGCAGCCGCACGGACCACTGCCAGTGCAGCATCAAGCGATGCACCGCCGGGACGCTGCTGAGCATCTCGTCGCGCGCCAACTTCAGCCCTAGGGACACATCGCCGCGACGCTCCGCCTTGCGCACCGCTTCCATGCGGCGACGGACGACTTCCTGCTTGCTATCGCCACTGGCGACCATCCAGATCCCCAGGACGAGCACCAGGACGATCAGGAACGTGAGCGCGAAAACCAAAGTACCCATAACAGACCTCGGTTACGGCCAGCCTTTCGGACCGAATTGGAAACAACCGTTCATCAAACTCCTAGCACGTGTGCGTGCTCGAACATCGAGATCGGTAACTGAATGCCGGAGACCAGCAATTTCTCGGCAAACTTCGGCCGAATGCCGGTGGGGATAAACTCACCCAACACCTCGCCGTTGTCGCGAATGCCGCGTTTGCGGAACACGAAAATGTCCTGCATGGAAACGATATCGCCTTCCATGCCGGTAATCTCGGCGAGCGAGATCACTTTGCGGGTGCCGTCGCTGAGGCGGCTGACTTGCACGACGACATCGATCGCCGAAGCAATCTGCCGTCGGAGGGCGCTCTCGGGAATGTTTAGACTGCCCATGGCGACCATGGTTTCGAGGCGGCTCAGTGCGTCCCGCGGTGTGTTGGCGTGAATGGTGGTGAGGGAACCGTCGTGGCCGGTGTTCATGGCCTGCAACATATCGAGCGCTTCCTCGCCGCGCACCTCACCGACGATGATGCGGTCGGGACGCATACGCAAGGAGTTGATGACCAACTGGCGCTGCTGCACCGCACCCTTTCCTTCAATGTTGGCGGGGCGCGTTTCCAGGCGCACGACGTGGTCCTGGTGCAACTGCAGTTCAGCCGCATCTTCCACAGTGACGATGCGCTCGCGGTTTGAAATATAGGACGAAAGTACGTTCAAAAACGTGGTTTTTCCAGCGCCGGTACCACCGGAGACCAGAATGTTCAGGCGCGCTTTCACACAGCCGCGCAAAAGCTCCAGCATAGCGGGCGTAAGGGTGTTGTTCTGGAGCAGATCGTCGGCGGTCAGCGGATCGCGGCCGAAACGCCGGATCGAAAGGCAAGGCCCATCGACGGCGAGAGGCGGGATAATGGCGTTTACGCGCGAGCCGTCGGCGAGACGCGCGTCGACCATCGGCGAGGACTCGTCTACGCGGCGTCCGACCGCCGAAACAATGCGGTCGATAATGCCCATGAGATGGATGTCGTCGCGGAATTGGACCGAAGTCATCTCCAGAATACCCTTGCGCTCGACGTAGACCCGTTTGTGAGTGTTTACGAGAATATCGGACACGGTTGGGTCGGCAAGGAGAGGCTCGAGAGGCCCCAACCCGAAGACTTCATCGAGGACTTCCTGGGCCAGGCGCTCGCGCTCCTGCAGGTTCATCGGCGTGGATTCGCCGACAACCAATGCCTCCAGAATTTGGGTTACTTCGCGTCGCACGTCTTCGCGATTGACTTCCGTCAGACGGTCGAGGTTGAGCTTTTGAATGAGCTTCCGGTGAATCGTAGCCTTGACGGTTCCGAAGTCGGTGCGTGTGACTGGTGCGGTGATCGGGGCCATGATCTGAGTCACCTCTTTGACGGGAACGAAAAGAACCCGCCAAGCGAGCCTTTCTTGGTAATCGGCACGACGTCCAAACCCGCCAACTGCGCGGCGATCTGCCGATAGCGGCTGCTAAGGACGTTGTTGTGATTCTCTTGCAACGGAGTGCCCAGATTGACGGCATTGTTGGCCATCCGGAAGTCGTTGGGAAGGGAAGCGAATACAGGGCGGTTGATGTCTTTCTGGATGCCCTTCAAAACGTCATCGTCGCCTTTGTGCCAGCGATTAATGATCACGCGCGCGCGCTCCGGGTCGATGCCAAAGCCTTTCAGGGCCAGCAAGCGGCGTTCCAGCGTCCACAACGCGGGCACATTGGCCTCCGCCACGATCAGGATCATGCGAGCCATACGCAGGATCGAAGTCCATTCGGAGGAAAATTGGGAGCCCATGTCGAGCAGGACCATGTCGAAGGTATTTTGAGCAACATTTACGACGCGCTCAAGGGAGGGGATGTGAATCGACTGCCATTCTTCGGGCTGCGTGACTCCGCCGAGAACCTCGAGCTTTGTTTTGTGATGCGTTAGCAGCCCCGCGAAAAAGTGACTGTCGAGACGGTCCATGTTATCGACGGCGTCGCGGACAGTGAATTTAGGATGGAGATCGAGCAATAGATGCACGTTGCCAAGGGGATTGGCAAAGTCCAAAAGCGCCACGCGCTTGCGAGCGAAGGTACAAAGTTGGACTCCGATATTTACCGCGACCGTCGTGGCGCCCACGCCACCCTTGGCCCCCATGATGACGATCAGCCGATCGAGGGAGGAGCGGTCTCTGGCGTCAATGTCCTCGGTGAAGCGCAGGAGTATCTCCTTGAGAGAGGTTGGGTCAACGGGTTTCGCCAGGAAATCCTGAACGCCCGAGCGCATGGCTTCCAGCAAAAGTTGATGATTAGGCGGCACCACCGCCGAGCACGCCACGAGCTTCACCGCCGGACGCGCCCGATGAATCTGCGCGCCCAGTTGGAAATACGGCTCGGGATCGCGAGAAAGATCCAAGAAAACGACCTCCGGCAACGAGTCTACGGAGTCGGGAAGCTTGTCGGCGGGAACCGCCCACTGCTTCACCGACTTCACCAGACCCGTTTGCTGCAGACTGGCCAGCAACTGTGCGGAACTGGCCGGGTCACCACTTGCTATCGCTACCGTCAGCATCAACCGTTCTTTCTAAGCCCCTAAATTTCTCTCACCAACCTCAGATATTGCACCAGGTATTGTTACCAATCATTTGTGATCGCCAGTAGGCGCGGCTGTGCCTTCCGTCGGCTTCATAGTCGGAAGTGGAAATAGCAAATTTGGTGTGGGCTTGTCGACTGGTATCGGATGAACGACATGCGGTGTGACCACGACCACCAACTCATTCTTGCTCTTGTTCACAGTGTGGCTTTGGAAGAGTTTGCCAAGGACCGGAATATCTCCGATACCAGGAATCTTTTGAAGCTGCTGGGTCACGCGGTTGTCCATTAGCCCGGCGATCGCGAAACTCTGTCCGTCGGTAAGACTCATTTCCGACTCGAAGCGATTGGTCGCCAGCGCCGGAATCACAAAGCCCTGCAACGTCAGCGCGTTGGTGAAATCCAGCGAGCTGACTTCGGGTTTGACCTTCAAGTGAACCAAGCCATCCGGAGTCAGGGTGGGGGTGAAGTTCAAGCGCACGCCGAATTCCTTGAATTGAATGGTGATGCCGGCAAAACCTCCGCCAGCGCCGGTTGATTGAAGAATGGGGAAGGGAAATTCACCGCCGGCCAGGAAGCTCGCGTCTTTGCCGGACTCCGTCATCAAATTTGGTTCAGCGAGAATTTCGAGCACGTTCTGCTCTTGCAGAGCTTTGATCGTGGCAGCGAGGTTTATGTCCGGCCGGAAGATGAAAATGTTGAGCAAGTCGCTCAGACCGATCTGGCTGCCGGTCGTTGGAGTCGTGCCGACCACCGTTCGCGGTTGTAAGCTGCGGCGGGGCAAACTGCTGGGTGGAGATGACGCCGACGTTTTTGGCGCCGGGTAGGCTCAGGATGTTAATTCCCAATTGGCTTATGGCCGACCGGTTGACCTCAACGAACCGCACTTGCAACAGGATTTCGCCAGAGGGAGTGGTGGGCACCTGCATCAAGCTGGTGACTTTCGGGGTGGTGCCTTTTACGATCTCGAGAATTTTCTCGGCAACCGGCGCGGACGAAATCTTTCCGGACAACATCACGACGTCCCGGGAAGTATCGAGGTGCACATCTTCCGAGGGGAAGACCTCGTGAATTTTCTGGCTCAGGCCGAGAACATCGATATCCACCGACACTTCGAACGCCTGGCTCTGATCCGACTCGTCCCAGATGATCAGCGAGACGCCGCCGGGACTCTTGCCATTGACCAGAACTTGCGTGGGGCTCACCACGATCGCTTCCGCGATGTTGGGGTCGGCTAACGAAACCCTCTTGATTCGCCCGGGCGAAGAAATCACGATCGAGCGACCAACCAGCAAATGGAGCGTTTGCGGCGCCTCGGACTCGGTGGGCTGTTCTGCTGGCACTTGCGTGGGAGCCGCAGCCTGGGCGGGGGGAGTGGCCGGCGGCTGCGATTGGGCGGGCTGCTGCTGGGGTAGCGCGCCGGGAACTCCGACGAAAAGAGCTGCCAGTAGGGCAAACGAGGGCAGCAGGGGGCTGATCTGCTGTGGCGAAACGTTCGACTTACCGATCCCGTGGCGTTTGGCGAACATTCGTTGTCCTTGTGGCCTTCTCATTGGTTCGGAAAGCTCTTGTTCTCTCGCTTGTTCCCTGTAATCACTTCGATTACATAGGGCGAAGCCGGAGTCGGTGGTGGAGCAGCGACCCTCACCGGGCCAGTGTGCTTGGGCGGCGCGGGTGCCGCGCCCGAAAATAGATTGGCCTCCAGAATTGACGGAGGTCCAACCCTCTGGGTGTCAACCGTGTTCCGCAGGGCCAGCTGGATTTTCCCTTCGGTGCTGGCCATGGCCAGCCGCCCGGCGTCTTCCGGCGAGACCAGCAAGGTGATCACGGGAACCGTTTGAGGCTTGCCGTCGCGATCCTGCTCAATTTTTTGACCGGCGGCGAGCACGCGTACGTTTTCGAGGATGGTGCGGGTGATGGTGTCTTCGCCACCACGAGTTCCGCCGCTGACCTTACCCGTCACCAGGACATCGACCATCGTCCCTGGCGTCACGAATCCCGCCACTCCCACGACGTCGTTGACGGCAACGGAAAGAGCCCGCATTCCCTGCGGAATCACCGCGGGCAAACCCGCTCCAGATTCCTTGGGAGCCAGCTTGTTGTCGAGAATGAGTTCGTTTGCCGCCACGTCGGCGATCAAGGCGCGGTCGGTGCAGTCTTCGATGCGGGTGAACATGCCAACGACCGGCTCGCCCGCGGGCCAGGGAATAAGCCGCAGATTGCCGGCACCCACCCGCGTGCCCAGGGGAAGAGCCTTCGCTGCGACCACGATGTGCTGCGTAACGACCGGCTTCACACTGCTCGCCTTTTGAAACTGACGATAAACAAATGTACTTAGGAGGAAGGCGACGACGACCGCCACGGCCAATCCGAGAATCATGCGGTTCTGGTTCATGAAATCAGTCTCCTCGCCTCAACACCAATTGGCACTAAATGGCCCCGAGTTGCGGGCTTCGTTCACACGCCCCAGCGGGCGGCGCAAAAGCAAGCCAGCGTAGAAATGGCGACCGCAACGCCAAATGGCAGTTTCAGCAGCGCCGGATTGTCCAGGGAAATCTCGGGGTTGGCGCGTAAGCCGAAGGAAAAGAAGCCTTGGACCAGCACGACCAGATTGTGAAACGTTTCCTTCACTCGCCGCGTTCGCATCATTTCGACCATGGCCATAAGTCCCGATACCAGGACACTGCCGAGCAAAACAAACAAAAATAAAATAGGGCCGAGAAAGGCCCCAACGGCACCCATCAATTTCCAGTCGCCCGCGCCGAGCGCTCGCATCAAAACCAGCGGAAGCAAAAGAATCAGAGCGAGTCCCGGCGCCTTCCAGCGAGGCCTTGGCGCCGGCCCAACCGGAAATTGCGGTACGCAACCCGAGTCCGAGGAAAAAAGCCGGCACGGTAAGCCAATTGGGTATCCGGTGGGTGCGAAAATCCACAATCGCGGCAATCAAGGTCGCGCCGATGGTGAAGGCCCAGATTAGATATTGCACTTTCATGGAAAAGGATGGGCGTCGAGGACCCTATCGGAAACAATTCCACTAGCGTCCTCTAGATCCCGGCTCAAATGGGCCTGGTTCCATCCGCGGGAAAAAGGCCCTGCGCTATCCTACGTCGTGCTCAAATTGCTCGCGACGTTGACGAAGACGCCGTTGACTGCGGTCGCCAGAGTACTGAGCGACCCAATCGCTGCCAGCGTGAGGAGCACCAGCAGCAAGGCATACTCGGTCAGGTCTTGCCCTTCTTCTTCTTTCCACAGCCTTACTAAGAGTTGCTTCATCCTTGTATCTCCAGGTTCGCTGAATAGGCAAGACCACGCCTTGACTTGTGCAAGATCGGACTTACAGGGAACGTCAAAAGAGCGGACCGCCCTAACCAGCAAAACTACGTCGTACTCAGGTTGGACGCCGCCTTGGCAAACACGCCATTGACCGCCGTCGCCAGCGTACTGAGCGAGCCAATCGCCGCCAAGGTGAGCAGCACTAGGAGCAATGCGTATTCGGTCAGGTCTTGGCCCCGTTCATCGTTCCAAAGCTGCATGAGAACAGTCTTCATTTCTTTTTCTCCTTCGAGTAAAGAGAACTAGCGGTTAGAGACGGATATCCTCGTCTGTACCTGCATGTTAAGCATCTGCAACACCAACGTGCTCTGCTCGTCGCTGATAACTAAGTCGTTTAAAATATATGATTTGCACAACCACAGGGAGTGCCGGAATCACAGCCGGGTTATAGGACCGTTCCTCTTTGTGGACACCGGCAGTTGGCTCCCGGCTGATTTGGTGACGCCAACCACACTTTGCGCTTATACCGAGCTCAGCCCGCTGGCCACCGTCGGCATTTCTGATTAGGGATCTTAGGGTTTGGCTATCCGTATGGATTAACGAGAGTTACTGCAGTGGCTTTTGGCCCCAGACGACGACGTTCCAGCCCAGCCAGCGTACCAGTGGGAGCCGTGTCAGAAGACGGTCAAGGGCACTTAGGGGTCTCCACCACCATAGACTCTGGGGCGTTTCGCGCAGAATGCGCTTCCAGTAGCGGTCTTCGTTGGGATGAACGCGGTCGATCACGTAGTACTTTACGAAAAGCAGCAGAGTAGCGACCCAGAATTCCCGGTGCTGCACTTGGGTGAAATACTTTCGTGCCAGGCGAATATCATGGGTTGTAAGGGGTGCCTCGTCCGGCGTACGAACCTCGGTGGCCATGCGGCGATACAGGTTGATCACGGGATTGTAGGCGAGGGGATCGTAGGAAAAGAACATCCCGCCGGGCTTGAGTGCGCGGTTCAGTTGCTCGAACAGCGACGCTCGATTGTGAACATGATGAATCGTATTGGCCGCATAGACGAGATCATAAGTATCCGCAGGCAGATTCAGGTTCTCAGCACTAGACACAATGCCTTCCAGCTTCACGCCGAACTTCTTGCCCAGCCCGAGGGCGGTCGCCACCATCTGTGGCGAAATATCGACGGTAGTAACAATCGCGCCCTGCAGCGCAAAGTAGACCGAAGACTCGCCCAGGCCTGCGCCGATATCGAGCAATTTCTTGCCTGCGAGGGGCCCCATGTGGCTGAGTATGAACTGGTTTTCGAGGGCGGTCGGAGCCTCGAAGCATTCACGGACGAGCACATGGTCGAGAGGAGTGCTGCTGGCCCATGCGTCGTGAAAAGCTGCTTCGCGCTGGTGAGAAATCGTGTCGACAGTCATGGTTTCCCTGGCACGCGGCCTTAGCGTCAGCGCTTCCCACCTGCCACCATCGCCCGACGGGTCTTCGCGGTAACCGGATTGCGCGCTTCAAAGCCCATCCGTTCCCGCACGATGTACAGCGGACGCCGCTTCGATTCTCCGTAAATCCGGCCGACGTATTCCCCAATGATTCCGAGGCACACCAGTTGCACTCCGCCGATAAACAATTCGCCGATCACGGCGCTGGACCACCCTTTAACCAAGCCAGGCACCTGGAAGAAGCGTTCCAGCAAAACGGCAACGATCCCGGCAATGGCGACGGCTGAGGCCGCAAACCCAGTCCAGGTCGCCAGCCGCAGAGGAAGAATGGAAAAAGAGAAAATCCCGTCAAGCGCGAAACGCACCATCTTGAACAGTGAGAACTTGGTCGTTCCCGCGACGCGCGATGCTCGATGGTAGGGCACCGCGACCTGTGAGAAGCCCAGCCAGCTCACCATTCCACGCACAAAGCGATCGCGTTCCGGCATGGAAATAAGGGCGTCCACGACACGCCGGTCCAGGAGCCGGAAATCGCCAGTATCCAGCGGCATACGCGTTTCCGACATGTGGCTGAAGAAGCGGTAGAAAATCTTGGCTGACACTTGCTTGAATGCGGATTCGCCGTCGCGTTCCGTGCGAACTCCATAGACGACATCGTGGCCATCGAGCCATTTCGCCAGAAATTCCGTGATGACCTCGGGCGGATCCTGCAAATCGGCATCGATAATCACGACGGCATCCCCGGACGCGTGTTCCAGTCCTGCGGTGATCGCTACCTGGTGCCCGAAATTGCGAGAAAAACGGATAACGCGAACCCTTGGATCGCTCGCCTGCAGTTCACGAAGCACCGCCAGAGTGGAATCGGTGCTGCCATCATCGACATATACAATTTCGAAATTTACCGGCGACTCTTGCAGAACGCCGACAAGATGCTGATGTGTCTGGCGCAGCACTTCCTCTTCGTTCATGCACGGAACTACCACCGAGAGAAGCATGCGGCGCTCCCCGGAAACAGAGGGTGCGATTTGTAGCGGTCCTCGGCGGCGATCGAACGATTGACCGTCCATGTTCACTCCTTCGCGGTCCCTGCGCCCGGCCCGATCATTGTGTTCTGCGAATAACCAGGTTCTCGCCGTACGAAAAGCGTGCTTACCCCGTCCGTATAACGCTTCTCCCACTCCGGGTTGACCGCAAGCACCGTGGCCAGTGGCTCTTTGCTTTCCAGCAAGCACCATTGGATGTTATGCGCTCGCAAAACTTGAAATGCTCCTGGCTTGACTTGCGCCAATTCTAGATACTCACCAAAAATCCCGGCGTCTTCATACAAGTCTCCCCGACCATCAATAAACACTTTCTGTTCGGGAAGCACTCCCACCAGATAGCCGCCGTATCCGTAGGTGTTAAACATCGGCCCTGCAACCGGATGCCGGCGCAAATATTCGACCGCGCGTACGGGAAAGGTGCGAGCCGCAATTTTCTCGATGCTCGCCCGCGTGGGAAAGTACCATGCCATCGCGATAACAGCACCGGTCATGAGGATTGCGTTCAGGATCGGATGATCTTTTTTCCGGTCATAGGGTGGCAGCCACCGCGCCAGCAGAACGGCGAAAACGGGCGAGGCAAACGGTACGAAGAGCACCAGAAAACGTACGTGCAGACACGCCATCGTGATTCCGCCGAACAGCAGAACCACCTCAGCGAACCGCAAACTCAGCGGCTTCATCATTTGCACCAGGAAAAAGCCCAGCACGATCGCCAGGAACAGCTTGCCGCCCAAAACATTAAACGGCATGGGCTGCCATTCCAGAATATTTCCGACATTCAGCGGGAGGCTCGACGCCACGGTGAAGGGGTATGCCGCCAATCGTGTGCCGTAGGGCGTAAATGGAATAGCCGCCAACGAAAGAAGCAAAACACCTTCGAGCCGAATCCGTTCCGCCGGACTCCAGCGTCGGGCCTCGATGCTGCCCCAGCGAAACTCCGCCAGCCCGCTCGCCAGAAAAATGAAGATCACGCCCAGGCCGATCACCCACGATCCGTGCGTGTTAATCCACAGCAGAAACATCGGCGGAAGAAGCCAAACGGCTCGCTGCTTCCCTTGGCGAAATCGCTCCAGTGCGATCAGCGTCACGATCAGAAACAGATAGGCCAGCATTTGTGGGCGCAAATTGAACGTTGCGAATGCCATGGAGCACAGGAGGGCAGAAACGACGAATCCCGCCTTCGAGTTACCGGACCGCAGCGTGGTATACGCGTATAAGGTGAGCATGACGATGCTCGCCCATACGAAAAGGAAAACGTCGAGTCCCAGTAACCCGCCGACGCGCGCTACCGTCCCGATCACCACGTCGCCCAACCATTCGTAGGCCATCCAGGGATTTCCCGCGACCGTGTACGAAAACGGATCGCTGGTCGGCCAGTGATGGCTCGTCACGATGTTCTGCCCAACCTTGATATGCCACCAAAGATCCGGGTCCACATTGAACGCGCGCGCTTCGTAAAATACCCGGCCGACCAGGAAGGTCGCGAGCATCGCAGGGAAGGAAAACACTTTGCGCAGGAGGGAAGCGATGCCCTCGGTGGTCGCGGCAATCGGCGGTGCGAACGTCGAACTCAAATCCGAAGTCGAGGCACAGGTCTCAGAGTTCGGAGACACAGCGATTCGCTGGAGCGCAGCCGCCCGGGTTGGCATGGAGATGTCAGCTTCACTCATAAACGACTTTGCCAAGCTCACTTAGCGGTGCCGCCGAAGGGTTTCTCTCCGATCGCAACCGCGCAGACCAGTGACGTCCCCATTCGGATACATTTCAGACACTTCCGCAAGCGTTCTTGAGCTAGTAGAGGCAGGTCTCATTCCAAACCGCGTCGTCATTCCAGGAGGGACTGGAAAGCGGGCAGGACCGCAAAGGAAGTCTTGACACTGGCGACAGGCTCTCCAAGCTGTTGAATCTTATCGACTTTAAGATGGCCTAGCAGCGTCCCGGCGCCCGATAGGTATTTGACCCGCTCCGGCACGAGTCCCATTACCCGGCAACACGTCGCATCCACGGCGACCGGATCGTTGCCGAAAATCAGTACTCCGCTGTCCTTTGGCGTCCCCTGAATGGGGCCGTTGCCTTCCATTCCCACAATGCCGTCCACGATCGCAAAATCGGGTCGTGCGGCTGCATTGATGTCGAGGATCGCACGATCGATACCCGCCCAGTGCAAGACGTTCTTGGGCCACCCGTAGCAGCTCCCAGGCACGATCCCAAACATGTTCTTGAGCGAGAGCGTAACGCCAGCCCAATGATGGGTCTTAAGCTTGGGCATGGAGACCAGAAAATCCACACCGAGCGCAGTCTTCGGCAGATACAACTCTTTAAGGCGAGAAGCGTGCGTCTTCAGAACCACGCACTGTACATCGTCCACGTTCAGATCGACGAAGGACCGTGCTAACGGCCCAGCGTAATCGCGGAGGCGCACGGACTCAACGATTGCCTCGGTATCTCGATCCATAGCGGGACCGTCCCCAATCAGGACCTGCGCTGCCCCAAGACGCAGAAAGCTTTCACGAGCAGCAGCGATAACGGCTGGATGGGTGTTGATGACGCCGAGAGGGTCCAGGCCGACCATGTTGGGTTTGAGCAGGACCGTCTTGTCCTTCACCGGCGGATTGAAGACGGAAAGGCCCTCCTGAATCAGCAATGCCAAGTCCTGCTCGTAGTTTGCAGCGCGCCGAATCACGACCTTCGACGGAGGACGTTGAAAGGACGGAGTTAGAGGGTGATCGCGCATGGTCACGTTGCTTTTGCGTGATCCACGCTCAGCCAGCGCGAGCGCGCGCTCATCGCCAGGCAACCCCACGCGGCTACTGGGGCGCTGCCGAGGAACTGATTTCTTCCATACAGGTCTGACAAAGTGGGCGCGTCCGCAGGCCACTTTCGGCCGTACGTTTCCATGCAGATTTTCGCCAGCGCGAGCGACCCGGCGCTCCCAATGTTCGCGATGCTGCGCTCGAGCCAGTCCAGACTCATTACGTTCTCAGGCCGCCTCGGGTTATGACGCAACGCGATAAGAGCCCAGACCGTGGGAATGATCAGCGGCTCCCCTGCGACCCCGTAGACCGTGGGGTTGCCGCAATTCCATCCGCCACCTGGACACATGCGGTCGTGAAGCATGGCAGCCGCCAGCTCGCGGCGCCGACTCGCTTCCGGAGGGAGTTGGTCGCGGGAAGCTTGTTCCAGACCGATGAGGGCGAAGGAAGTTGGCTCGACCCAGCTACTAGTTCCGGGGGTCCAGCCCCACCCGCGATACGACCTGTTTATTGGGTGCAGACTCCCTCTGTGTGGAAAACCTCGCCAGAAATCGCCGCCACGGCGTGGTGTCCCTCGGCCAATCTTGGCAGAGCCATTTAATGCCCGCAGTCGCCGCACCCGACGAATCTGCCGCAGTCAGCAAGACCCAGCAGCATAGCGAAGTCACCCAACAGCCTGATTTCTCTTCTGGCGTCGAGGGCCACGAACCGTCGCCAAGCTGAGCCGCACGAAGGAATTGCAATCCGCGGACGACACCCACCTCCGCTTCTCGATTCGATGATTCACCTAACGCTTGCAACGCCCAGCAGGTCGGCTCAACGCGGCTTTCCGATTGTGGATGGAATCCCCATCCGCCATCTCCGTTTTGGGCTTTGCGCAAGAAAGGCAGGCAAACTTCTTCGACGAAGGGCTTTTCTCGATCAGCTTCCATCTCATCAGAAGCTAATCCGGGAGGTAGGGTTAAGTCCACTGCAATCGGAAGCTTTGGCTGGTTACATCACCGGGCCGAGCGGATAGTCCTCGCGGCGTTCCACCGTTGGCTCGCCCTCGCCTTCCTGAATTCCCAGCTGGTTGATTAGGCGATGGAGGTAGCCGCGCGCCACTCCCAAGGTCCGCGCACATTCCGCTTTGCGCCATCCGCACTCACGCAGGGCGCGCAGGACCAGCGCCCGCTTGAAGCGGCGAACTTCATCCTCGTAGGAATGGCTAAGCTGCACGGCTTCCGCCCCGACGCTAAGCCCAACAGCGCCGAGCCGCGCGTTCCGCATGGACGCCGGCAAACTGCTTACATCCACAGTCTGTTCTTCGGATAACACGATCGCGCGCTGTACAACGTTTTCCAACTCGCGTACGTTGCCCGGCCAAGCGTGGTCTTCCAAGGCATGCAAAGCCTGCGGTGAAAACCGCCGCGCCTTCTTTTTGAATTGCTGCGCCGATTTCAGCAGAAATTGTTGCGCGAGCAACGGGATATCGTCGCGCCGCTCCCGCAGGGGAGGCAAATGCATCTGGACGACATTCAGTCTGTAGAAAAGATCTTCGCGGAACTTACCCTGCTGGACCATCTCCGCAAGGTTCCGATTGGTCGCGCAAATCAAGCGAATGTCGACGCTTATGGTTTTGTTGCTCCCCAAACGCTCAAAATTTCTTTCCTGAATCACGCGCAGCAGCTTGGGCTGTAGTCCCAGCCCAAGGTCGCCGATCTCATCGAGAAACAGCGTTCCCCGGTCGGCAGCTTCCACCCTGCCGCGGCGCGCCATCAGCGCACCGGTAAAGGCGCCCTTTTCGTGCCCGAAGAGTTCATCCTCGACGAGGTTCTCAGGTAAATTGGCACAGGAGAAAGCCACGAGCGGGCCCGTGTTCCTACCGCTCAGGTGGTGAATCGCGCGTGCCAATAGCTCCTTGCCGGTTCCGGTTTCGCCGGTAATCAGAACATTCACGTCGCAAGGCGCAATCTTTCGCGCCAAGCCGAAAAGCTCCTGCATCGGCGCCGAGGTACCCAGCAACTCGTGCAGCCGGCCAGTAGGCCGCTCATTGGCCCGGAGCCTTTCCACTTCGCGTTCGGCGGCGCGAAATTTGAACGCCCGGCGCAGGATCAGCCGGAGCTCCATCATGTTAGGAGGGTTGGTGACACTGTCGTCGGCGCCATGCTCGATGGCGCGAAGGATCAACTGGCGATTCGCTTCCTCGCAAAGAACCACGAGAGGCGGATGTGATGGAACTTTGCTGATTTCGTCCATCAAGCGCAGGACCGTTTCATCGTCACCTTGGGTATTCGCGGAGCGCAAATCCAGAAGAATGACGTCAGAAGACTCGCGCACCTCGGTCAACCGGTCAAACTGCCACTCGTTAACCGTACGTGTGGCGAAGTCTTCGCCTAATGCCCGAGCGATGGCGTCCCCGAGTCCCAAATCTTGCGTGAGGAAACTAACCCGGATCACTTGCTTGTCCAACGGTCCAATCTCCTGGGAGCTGACCAGAGTTCCGCGCAGGCATACCCGCCTCTGAGCGAGCCTTGCTTGGGATCCGAGCGGGATTCCGAAGCATCTGGTTTTTCGTGTGACGATGAGCTTCTATTTTGCTTTGACGACCCGCAAAGCCAGCGCGGTCCGGGACGGGTGGAACGAGCACTGGATTATCAAGCAAGCACGAGTGCATACCGAGGGCCAATGGTTCCCACAGCCCGTGCTGAGGATAATTCCACTAACACACATAGAATGAATCCAGTGAATTGTGGAGATTTGCCAGGGTCCGATCCGGGCAGACAAACTCGTGGTAAATGTATGAAAAATTCTTCTCGTGCTGGACGGGAACTTCCTCACTAAGTTCTAGAACTACTGGGACTTAGTCGCTGGAGCTTCTGTCGGGATTCCTACCAGAATATCGACCGCCACATTCTTGCCGTCGCGTATCGCCGGCTTGAATTTCCAGCGGCTAAACGCGACGCGTGCCGCCTCGTCCATGCCAGGATCAATGCCCTGATACACCTTTAGGTCGGCCACGGTTCCGTCGTCTTTGATGACACCTTTCAAAACGATGGGCTTATTCTTTTTTTCGAAGGGCACGGGTAAACGTTTGAAGTCAAAGCGCGTCGTCACGTCCGGTTGAACGATTCCTTGCTCCATATGGACGACGGCCGAGCGAGTTTGTGCGACAGGCTTTGCCGCCGCGCCGGATTGACAGAACTGCAAGGTCCAAGGCTGCCCTGGCATCGGCAAGAAAACGGTATAAATCTTGCCGCAATGAAGCGCCCCGTAAACCTGGAGACCCCCCCCACCCATCGGTCCAGCAGAGACGACCAGAGCATTTTTGCGCAGCACGACGGTGGATGGGACGGGATAGACCATCTCGCGGAAGATCGTGGCGTCGAGCGCCTCTTGGCCGGTCGCGCCAGGCTGGCCGCTGATGCTCAAGCTTCCGGACGTACCTGAATCTCCACCGCCGCCGCCCGCGAATCCTGGACCGACTCCAGGCACGCGATCGCCGCCGCCGCCCGTCGAGGTGCTGCCGGCGTTTGGCACACCGTTCTCGCTGCCACCCACCGCCCCAGGCTGGCCGCCACCCGGCGCTATCGTAAAATCACCCCACCGGTTGCCGGGAGGCAAGTTGACGAGCGCGGCGGCTTCCGCAGGATCGACGCCAATGACCACGACACCCTTGCCATCACCGGCAATCTGCACAGGGTCGTTCTTGGAGGCCTTGCCGCTCCCGGACGCGTCGGCATCGCTCGGGGGAGCGGCCGGCGCAGTTGGCTGGCCCGCCCGGTAAGTGTCTCCGAGATTTGGAGCGGTCGCGGCATTTGCATCAGAAAGCGACGGCGCGGTCGCCTGGCCAATCACAACCGGTGCCTGCTTCGGGCGAGACTCGTTCAAGGGCACTGCCAAGTGAGGATTAGCTACGGTGGCTGGCGGAAGGTTCGTAGGTATCGCGGCATTTAAGGCGGCGATTGTCGGTGCAACTGCCTTGGTCGCTTGGTGGCGCGTCTGGTTTGGCCTGGAGTTCGCATTCAGATGAACTTGGGGTTTGGCGACCGGAACTGTTGGCCCGCCAACGATGTTCGGAAGTTTCAGGTCCATGTCGATGTGCAGATCGGGCGGAGTTGCCGGCTGATAAATTGTTTGGCGCTTGTTGTCCGGACGCACCGGCTTCGAGACAATCACGATTTTGCGTGCCGTTGTCGTGCTGCCGATCTTCTGCAGCAGAGCCTGGATCTCGCCAGCTCCGGGCTGTCCCCCCTCACCGGAGGGCGTAATGCGGGGAAGCTTCTCAAACGGGTCGTGCTTCGGAATCTCGTAGTAAATGACCCTTTGCGGCACTTCGATGTCTGCATTTGCCGCGACTTCCTGCGCGGCGGTGTACGAGAGCAGCAGAGGCAGCAGGAAAATAAGGCAAATGTGCAAAACCACGGACCCGGAAAGCGCGCGCCCAGCGAACCGGAACGGCGCAACCGGTGTGCCGCGGAAGAGCTTGACCGGTTCGCGCAACGCCGGAAAATCCACACGCTGGCAAATGGCTTTCAACGAACTCCACCACCCGGACGTGGCCCGCTGTCCTGAGATAGGGAACTGCGGCATCCGCGCTTCGGAACGCACGCGAAGCACAAATCTCCGCAGCTTGTCAGGCGGGATCGGAGGCCGCGCCCGGAACGTCGTTAGCGATGAGCTTTCGATCTGGAAACTCACGCGGTCATCCCGTAGCGCTTTCCCACCGGCAGAAAGTGAGCTTTACAAGCCTGCTCGATGCTTTTGCGTGTGATATGTGGTTCGATTCCGGCGTACCGCGCGGCCCAGAAGATTTGGTTGATCAGGTCGCGCGGATGGCACTGGGACAGCGATTGCTTCAGGTCCCGGATGCACTGTACCAGATACTCCGCCACTCCTTCGTCGCAGGCCACCAAACGCATCTGGCACTCGCGCCGGAAGATCTCCAGAAACTGTTCCGGAGTCGCATATTCCACGGCAATCTTGTTCGGGATTCTGCGCAAGAACGCCTCGTCGGCCAGTTGGTTCGGATCGAGGTTGGTTGAAAACACGATGAACATGTCGAAGGGGACTTCGAATTTTCGGCCACCGGGCAGCGTGAAGAAATCGACACGGCGGTCCAACGGGGTCATCCAACGATTGAGCAGCTCGTCCGGCCGCATGCGCTGCCGTCCAAAGTCGTCCAAGATTAGAACGCCATTGTTTGCCTTCATTTGCAAGGGCGCAGTATAGAATCGGCTGATCGAATTGAACTGAAGGTCCAGCATTTCTGCGGAAAGCTCGCCACCCGCAAGCACGCACGGCCTACGGCACAGCACCCATCTCCGGTCGGACTCCGCAGAAACTTCGGTCGAGCTTGGAAAGTGCACGCCGGGATCGAACACCGAAACGATTTGATTGTCGACGACGATCGCGTGGGGTATCCAAACACTATCGTTGTAAACGGCGGGGATGGTAGCCGCGATGCTGGTCTTGCCGGTGCCCGAAGGCCCGTGCAGGAACATCGAAGTCCCAGAGACCAAAGCAGTTCCCAGCCTCGTCAGCATGTCCTGATCGAGCACAAGCTGGTAGAACGCCCGGCTGATATCCGCGGGTTTGAGCGCGATCTTCTGAACGCTCTGCATGCCCACCCGCATGGTGTAGTCCGCCAGCGAGACGGGAGCAGGCCCGGTGTACTGGTTCATGGCAAGCAGCTCGGCGCCGCGCTGCTTCCCCTGCGCGCTGGCCACGATCACATGGCTGCCCGCGGCCATGCGCTTTACTTCGACAAGCTGCTCCTTGCGAAAAAACTGGAAAATTTCCTCGATCACTCCCAGGCTCAGGCAGGTTCGCTCGGCCAACTCCATCAAGGACATCTCGCCGTGCAGGTACAACAGCTTCAACGCCAGGTCTTCCAGAAGTCCCCGTCGGACCCCGGTGCGCTGCACCTGGTGCGGAACCATTAGTGTCGTAACTTCCATCTTCACCATCCGCGGAAGCGAATCTGCCGTCGCCGTCGACGTCGCCCCCGCGTTGAGGGAACGCCGAGAAGCAGTGAGCGAATCACTGCGTAATGACCATCTGCGAAGTGCTAGACATATTGATGGAGCTCGTCGGCAAGAACGGAAAATAAAATGTATAAGAATAATTGACGGTGACTTGCACAACGCACCCTGGCTTGTTTGCAGGGCAAGTCGGGCTCCCGTGCGGCGGAGCCAGCCAGGTGATTGTCGTCGAAATGCTGGAGGGATCCAGCCCCATCCCCGACACGTTCGAGACATATGCCTGAACATTACTTTGGCTCGCGGACGGGGTGAGGACCGAAGTGCTGCTCCTCACGCTGGCCCAGCGAGTGGCTTCCCTTGCAGCGTTGGACACAAAATGATAAGCGTATGCCGCGCGCGAAACATCAACAATGCCAAAAATGACGGTCAGAAGGAACGTCACCACGAGTGCTTGTTCAACCAGGACGCTGCCGCGCTGGTGCTTACCACTGCGTTTCCAGACGCCGGAACTCGCGCGGCCGATCATTGGGAGACTCGCATGGTAACCGTACTGGTCAAGGTCATGCTGGGAGGCAGACCAGGATAGTTGAACAACGAACTAAACGTTCCCGTGGTCGTCACCTGCACATACACGAGTGGATTCGCGCAAACATTTCCTGTCGGGCACCCGCCCAAGGACCCTGCGCTGCAGCCGCATAGTTGCGTGGATGTCACGACTAAAGTCGTTAATCCGTCGCCCCATGCCGCGGCCTGTATGCCAGCAGAATCCGCAGCAGCCGTCAGGCTTTGTGACCCGTATTGCGCCCCGGCTCGCGCCGCATTCGACACGAGGATGTCGTAGTATGCGAACCGCCCAATCTCTAACACGCCGACAAGAAGAAGCAACAAAAGCGGCAGAACTAGCGCCAGTTCTACGAGACTTTGCCCGCCCTGTAAGGATGACGCCCCCGGCGCTCGCGAAACCCGACTGCGTGCCACATCTTGCAAGTACACGCTCTTCCGCGGCCTCGAATCGCCCGAACGCGTTTTCAGACGAGTGGCGTAGGCCCTATCTCTGCGGCAGCCCGGAGCGACAGGGAATTCGTCTTCCATAGGTTTGCACTGATTTTCTTGTGGTTCACCAAAGGAGACGTGCCGCACACCCATTCTGTGCACGTTTGCAGACACTATGGCTTTGGCCAAAATTCGTTCGTTACCCGCGTCTCCGTCCATAACCATTTGCTTTCCTACAACTTGTCACCGCCGAGCGGGGACCTGCGGATCCGGTTTCCAGCCTTCGGCTCTTGGACGAGGACAGGAATCTTCTTCCTGCAAATAAGGAGATTGCAATCACGGCTCCAGTTCGCAAACGTTAGGATGGTTGGCCTGTCCGCAAGGTTGGCAGATAGATTGCTCCCCGCTGAGTGTGCTACTCTGTGCAAACTCGCTGGAACGCCCTTCAGGCCCGCTCGCCGCTTTACTCTGGAAGAATTGGCCATTGGCCCCAAGGCGCGCCTGGATTCCACCGGAGTGGATCTCTCTGCGGAGCCCGTCATGAGGAAGAATCGTCAGCAGTCGGGCCAGACACTCATCTTAGCCGTCTTTGGTCTGGTCGTCTTATTGGGCGCCGCTGGTTTAGCGGTCGATATGGGCTATCTGCGCTACGAGCGTCGTCTTCAGCAGTCCGCAGCGGACAGCGCCGCCTTGGCGGGCGCGGCCGCTCTCGGTGCTGGAGCGGCGTACGCAACCGCTGCCACAGACGATGCGACGCTGAACGGTTTTCAGGACGGCCAAGGCAACATTCATGTCACGCCCACGCAGCTGACGTTCAATGGGAACGCAAACGCCGTGCAGGTCGACGTAGTAAACACCTACAACACTTTTTTCATGAGGATTTTTGGTTCGGCAATGTCCACAGCCACGGTGTCGGTTCGGGCGGTGGCGCAGTACTCCGGCAGCCGTGGCTGTATGTATGCGCTGAAGGGTGGCGGAGGAATCACTGCAGGAGGAAGCATTGACATACCGAACTGCGGAGTCATCGACGACCAGGATCTTTCGGGCGGCGGAAGCCTGACGGCGGCTTCGATTGGCGTGCACGGTTCATCCAGCGCGACAACCACGCCACCGGCGGTCACTGGCATCCTTCAAGCACCCGATCCCCTCTCTTACTTGCCCACGCCCGGGGGAGGCGGGTGCACCACAATCAATTATACCGGGGCGACGAAGGTGCCCGTGACTCTGTCTCAGGGAGTCTACTGCGGAATCAGCTTCTCTGGGCCTCCCAACGGTTTCGATCAAAACGTAACGTTTAACCCTGGCACTTATGTAATCACCGGCCCGGGGGGGCTTTCCTTTATGGGTACAGGAGGGCACGTACACGGGACAGGAGTGACCTTCTATCTCAGCGGTGGGGCCGTTAATTTCGGAAATGGCCAAAGGGTTCGCTTCACCGCACCGACGAATGGGACCTATGCGGGAATTCTGTTCTTTCAGGATCCAGGCAACGCCGCCGCCGCGACGATCAATGGGGCCGCCGGCTCTCACCTGCAAGGTGCCTTTTATTTCCCGAACGCCACCCTCAACATGAATGGAGCAGGCACGGGCGCAGCCTACATGATCTTTGTGGCCAAGACGTTGAATCTCAACACGAACATAAACTTTTCGAGCGACTACACGTCGCTAGCCAACGGTTCGCCCATCAAGAGCGCCGTTCTTGTCGAATAGTATTTTGGATCGAACCCGCGTAAGGCCAGCGTCACCTCAGCGCACAGCTTTCACCGTGCTGCCCGCCCAAATGTTACTGATTTTGCCTGAATATCTGTTGGCAAGCGCCGCGAACCTTCGACTGGTAGTTCCATTATCGATCGCATGCTTCGCGATCGCGATCCTCGTGCCATTAGCCGCAGCACGAGGCCATTTGCACATTCCTGGGTACGTTGGTCTCGCATTCCTCGCGGCTATTACGGGCCTTCTCTGCGGTCGAATTGCGGGTATTCGCGGCGTCACAGGAACGCCTTGGGCCGTCTTGCTGTCGCTGCTGTTCTTTCTACTGATCGCTTGCGCGATCGGCTCGGTCCTGGCCCTTTTCTTTTATCGCGACCCGCCAGAAAGCTAAATCGAGCCCGGACCAAAGAAAAAGGCGGGCAGATAATCTGCCCGCCTTTCGGTGTGCTCTGGCTATTCGCCAGCGTGAAGCGAATTGTTAGTTGCCGGAGCTGGAAGTTGTCGCCGCGGGCTGTGCGTTTGCCTTCGGGATGCTCACATAGCCGCTGACGGTGTTCTTGCCAACTTTGTTGATGACCATCTCCTCCGGGAAACGCGCGCCCGAGGTATAGAAGAAGATGGGCTCGTTCATCGCGCGGTTCTTCTTTTCAAACTTCTTGTCTTCGACGGTCATGTAGACGGTGAAGCGGTTGTTCTTCTCGTTGACGCCCTTGAGTTCGACGGTGACATTGCCGACCTTGACCGGCTTGTTCTTGCCGTCAACGTTGAACTCGACGTAGTCGCGCTCGCCGAGGCGGCGGAGCTGATCGATTTCGTCGTGGTTGCGCGCGATCAAGGTGCCCATCTCGCTGCGCGCCATCTTCAGGTCTTCCTTGGTGGAGTTGAGATCAGTTTGTACGGTGCCGACCTTGGTATCCACCGTCTTTACGTCATCCTCGGTGGCCTTTGTGGCTAGTTCCGAGTGAACCGACGTGTCCAGCGCGCTGAGCTTCTGCGTTGTTGCGTCGTTCAGCTTGGCCGCTTCTTCACGGGCGTTCTTGAGTTGCCCCTGGGTGATCTTAAGCTTCTTGGTTACAACGGTGAGGTCGCCTTGCAGATCCGCGTTGGCCTTTTCGTCCTGCGCCAGACGGTCTTTCAAGGACGAGACATCCTGCTGCACGGCCTGCTCCGATGTCTTAATCTGCGCGGTCATCGTTTGCTGCGTGCTGTCCAGCTTTGAAGACGCGTTCCAACCGAACCATAGGCCGCCTATCGCGATAAGTCCCAGTACGATCATCGCGGGAAGCTGCCAAGACGGTGATTCTCGTTCAATGATTTCTGACATGTTGAATCTTTCTCCTCACCCCTGATTGGGCGAAATCTTATTTTCCTGCTAACCGGCCCGTAACAAAGAAGGAGCATGCATTGCACCAAAGCGCGGTGGGCGCGTAGGGGAAACAGCGCGTCTAAGTTGCTGGCAGGATTGATTTTGCAGAGGATGAGAAAGATAGCGCAAGACCGGGGTAGTACTAGTCCTAGGAAAGTTTACTCGATCTTCCAGTTTTCCACCGAAATTTGCTTGGATTTCACCTTACTCGACCTCGACTCCCAACTCCCGCAGGCCTTCCCGTAGGCTTTCGCGCGACTGGTAATGAATGCCAGCCATGCCTAGACTTCGTGCAGCCTCCACGTACGCGGCAATATCATCAATATACACCGCGTCGCTAGATTGGACTTTGGAGCCTCGTAAGGCTTCTAGATACATGATCGGGCTGGGCTTACTGGCTCCCATGGTGCACGAATAGATTCGCACCGGAAAGAACCGGAAGAAGTCGTAGCTGGCCTCCATGTGGGCGACATGAATCGGATCGGTATTGGAGAGCAAGGCGAGCCGATACGTTTTCGACAATTTCTCAAAGAGAGACACCTCCTGCATGGGCTGCGGGTCGAGGACGCGGTTCCAGACTTCCGTAAATCGTTCAAAGCTCAGCGTTGAGCCCAGGCGTCTGGACAGGTGAAGGTGCCAGTCGCGTGGGGTCATGCGCCCTTCCTGCCAATCGGGCCAGCGGGGATCGTTTTCAATGGCGCCCCAAATCTCCTCGGGCGAAAGGGATAGACCGGCCGCCAAACCGCTCATCGCTCGCTGGACATCGACGCGAATCAAAACGCGCCCGATGTCGAATACGATCGCACGTAGCTTTCGCGCCGCCATCGGCCTATGCCTTTCCCTGCGCCGATGTACCCCTGCGCGACCGAAGGATGCTGATCACCGCCGGCAGAATGGATAGCACGATCACCACGAGGATCACGTAGTGAATACGTTGGCTGATATTGGGCACGTTGCGGCCGAGGAAATAGCCTCCCAGAATCGTAGAGCTCACCCAGCCGATTCCTCCCAGGATGTCGAACATCACGTAGCGCGCGTAAGGCATGTTCGCCGCGCCCGCCACGGGAGGGCAGAACGTTCGGACAATGGGCACGAAGCGCGCCAGGATGACCGCCCGGCCTCCATATTTTTCGTAGAAGTCGTGGGCGCGCTGCAAGTGGCTTCGCCGGAACAACAATGAATCTTCCCGCCGATACAGCGCAGGTCCGGCGCTGCGGCCGATCCAGTAGCCAATCTGATCACCGACGATGGCGCACGCCATCACCGGCAGTAACAGCCAGCGCAGCGGCACTACGTCCGCGGCGGCGAAAATGCCCGCGGTGATCAGCAGGGAATCACCCGGAAGGAAGAAGCC
The DNA here is from genome assembly GCA_963810355.1 of uncultured Acidobacteriota bacterium. Taxonomy (GTDB): domain Bacteria; phylum Acidobacteriota; class Terriglobia; order Acidiferrales; family UBA7541; genus Acidiferrum. Next base: position 446,671 of record CAWENU010000004.1, on the reverse strand, counting down.
GACGAAAAATCCAGTTTCAATGAAGACAATGCCACAGACCAGGGGCGTGCCGCCCCAGCGGATTAGTTCCTTGAGTCCATCGGGGTTGTATAGAGAGCGGAGCAGGTGAACGAAAGATTCGAGCACTCGTCATTATTCCTTATGGAGGTAGCCATTGCTTGCGATACGGGTGCGAGCGCAAGAGCGCGCGAGCGAACCTGGATAAAAGCACCGCAGCCAATACGGTAGCAGAAAAGCGCAAAATCATCGCCGCATTCGTACCAAAGAAGTCCTAGGGAGGTAACGGTGGTATTCCATCCTTCTTTAAGGCGCATCATCGCGTGGCCTCCGCTACCATGAGCACACTTTGCAAATCCGCTTCCAGGCCATGGACGCCGGATTTGGCGCGCTCAAGATATTTCTGAATTCGTGGCAGGGCGCGCCGCGTGACCGCTGCGCCCGCTTCGATAGCCTCGTCGGCCCGGTCGAAGGCGTCCCAGGCAAACGACTGAACATCCGGCCGCAATACCAGATCGGCGTAGCGCTCCCAAACCTCGAGCTGATGCTTCTGCGCGGCGCTCACTGCCCGCGTTACCACCTGAAATATATTGGATGGCGATCCGCGGTCGGCGTCCTGGATCCCCACCGAAACACCCAACACAAATTCGGCGCCCATTTCGCGTGCCGCCCGGGTCGGGACCGGAGCGACGAGCCCGCCGTCGGCCAGGCAGCGTGTGCCGATCTTTACCGGCTCGAACAGGCCGGGAAATGCGCAGCTTGCTCGGATGGCGTCAACTAGATTCCCGTGGGTGATCACAACCGGTTCACCGGTGTTCAGGTCTGTGGCGACGACCGCCATTGGTATATGTAGATCGTCAAATTGCTTGGCATCGAAGACACGTTCGACCAGGTCGCCGAGCCGATGGTTGCTCGCCAGCCCCAACCGAGAGACTTGCCAGCTTCCGATATCGCGAAACTTTAGGGTTCGGCAGGTGGCAATGATGCGGGCGAGCGGCGCACCACTGGCGTAGGCCGCGCCCAGAATGCTGCCCACGCTGGTGCCCGCGATGCAGGCGATGGGAATATGATTCTGTTCGAGAACCTGCAGCACGCCCAGGTGCGCGAATCCGCGCGCGAACCCGCCCCCTAAGGCGAGCCCGATACCTGGCCGGCAGGCCGGGACTACCTCACTACACAGCCCGGCTAGGTGTTCTCGCATCACCGAATAAGGATGCCAATTCAGCTTGCGTGCGCCAATGGTCCTGGCGTCCCGGAAAAACAGTACGTTTGTACCCCGCGAAATTTACGCGCCGTTTCCTTGCCCAACTGTCAAACAGTACGTTCTTACTACTCCAGTACCCTCGCTGTACCATTGGCGCCTGCAGACCTCTGCGCGATTCTACTCCAGTCAGAACGAAGTGCCTGAGGGGGCCGAGATGGACAGCGCATACGCAGCATGGGTTGGACTTCCGGTGGTCCTGCGGGTGGCTCTTGGAGACATCAAAGTGCCGCTGCGGGGGAAGATGCTGAAGGATGGCGGGGATACGGTAAGGATGCGGATCGACGGCTGGGACATCGACATTTACAAGACCATGATCCTGGCAGTGGAAGAAGATGCGATGGTGCTGCTCCCGGCTTGAGGAGACACATATGAATAATCAAGTCCCTAAGTATGTGACCCAAGGACGCGCCGCTCTTTTGCTCGGGATACCAGAAGATGAGTTGCGCCGCATTTCCAGCGAATCGGGACTAGGACATACCGAGAACGCTGGTGAAGAGAAAGAGACCTTTTTCACCTACGACGAGCTCAGGCAGATTTGCCTGCTCTCTACACAAGTCGTGCACTAACAAATTTATCGAGTTTCCTCCGGCCCCCCTCAAGCAGTAACCCCCCACCCCCGGATCGCCTCCCCCCAGGCGCTCCGGGGGTTTCCTTTTTGGGACACACTCACTAGACTTGGCACCGGCTGGATTATCGGGGGACTCGCGAATGCCTCCTGAACGATTTTCGTTCGGCAAGCTTGGAAGCGCGGTAGCGCTGAGTGTGATTTTGCTGTTGGTGATGGCGAAGGCCGGTGGCGGGAGTCCCGGCGCCCAGAACGAGAGCTACGATCTGGTCATTGCGAATGGCCGCGTGATGGATCCGGAATCGGGTCTGGACGGCGTGCGCAGCGTTGGCATTCGCGGAGGCAAGGTTGTTGCGGTATCGCAAACGCCGCTGACAGGGAAGGCGACCATCGACGCGAAGGGGCTTGTCGTGGCGCCGGGATTCATCGATCTCCACGAACATGGGCAAGAATCGCGCAACTATCAATTTCAGGCGCACGACGGCGTGACAACTTCGTTGGAGCTCGAGGTAGGCACGGACGACGTAGACAGGTGGTATGCCGCGCGGGAAGGGAAGGCGCTGATCAATTTCGGCGTCAGCATCGGCCACATCCCCGTGCGCATGAAAGTGCTGCACGATCCTGGGTCTTGGCTCCCCACGGGAGACGCCGCGCACCGCCCAGCCACTCCGGAAGAACTTGCGGAGATGATCGCGGTGATGGAGCGCGGATTTCGCCGGGGCGCGCTCGCCGAAGGTATGGGCGTCAACTATACGGCGGCCGCGACGCACGCGGAAATCGTCGAAATGTTTCGTGTGGCGGCGAAGTATCACGCTTCGGTGCATGTGCACCTGCGCTATGCGGGGATCAAAGAGCCGACCACCGGACTCGCGGCGCTGGAAGAGGTGGTCGCTGCTGCTGCTAGCACCGGAGCGCCGCTTCACGTCGTGCACATCACCAGTATGGGATTGAAGTACACGCCCGACTTGATCGCCATGGTCGAGGGCGCGCAACGTCACGGACTCGACGTGACCACCGAGTGCTATCCCTACACCGCGGGAAGCACCGCGCTGCAATCGGCGATCTTCGATCCTGGCTGGCAGGAAGCTCAGGGCATCACCTACAAAGATCTTCAGTGGGCCGAGACCGGCGAGGGGTTGACCGCGGAAACGTTTGAGAAATATCGCAAACAGGGTGGGATCGTCGTGATTCATGCGATTCCGGAAGAGGCGGCGCGGACTGCGGTCGCGAATCCGATCGTGATGATTGCCAGCGACGGCTTGATGATCACCGGCGCCAAGGTGCATCCCCGGGGGCAGGGCACATTTTCGCGGGTGCTGGGTCATTACGTACGCGAGGAAAAAGCTCTGGACCTGATGACCGCGCTGCGCAAAATGACGCTGATGCCCGCGCAACGGCTGGAAAAACGCGCGCCCGCGTTTCAGAACAAGGGCCGCATCCGCGTAGGCGGTGACGCGGATATAACCATATTCGACGCGGATCGCGTGATCGACAAAGCCACGTATGATGACCCGTTACAATATTCCGACGGGATTCAATTTGTGCTTGTAAACGGCGTGCCGGTCGTGAAAGATGGGCAACTCGTTGAGGGCCTATTTCCGGGACGCGCTGCTCGCGCTCCGATTTCTCAGTGACCATCGCGACCGAAAAATCCGCAGCACGCTACGCCGTTATCGCCGGATTTCTCGGCTGGACCCTGGACGCCTTCGATTTTTTCATCCTCACCTTTGTCTTCGCGCCTATCGCCAAAGAGTTCAGCACGTCCATCTCGGCGATCGCGCTCACCGTGACCGCGAGCCTGGCAACCCGTTGGATTGGCGCTATTTTGTTTGGTCTTTTGGCGGACCGATATGGCCGGCGCTTCCCGCTGATCGTCAATATTCTCTACTACTCGCTGATCGAAGTGCTTTCGGGTCTGGCGCCGAACTACACAGCGTTTCTTGTGCTGCGCCTGCTGTACGGCATTGGGATGGGCGGCGAATGGGGCATTGGCGCGTCGTTGACGATGGAGTCCGTGCCGGTGAAATGGCGCGGCGTCCTTTCGGGCTTGTTGCAGGAGGGCTACGCGCTGGGATTTTTGCTGGCTGCGGGCGCGTACCGTTTTGTCTTTCCTCACTGGGGCTGGCGGCCCATGTTTTTCGTCGGCGGGCTGCCGGCGCTACTCACGCTCTTGATCCGTGCAAAAGTAACGGAAACCGAGGCCTGGAAACGATCGCGCACCGATTGGGCCACCTATCGTCGCGCTATTTTTAGTAATTGGCGGCGATTTGCGTACCTCGTCCTGCTCATGGCTATGGTGAATTTCATCTCGCACGGCACGCAGGATATGTACCCCACCTATTTACAGCAGCAGAAAGGATTCAGCCCGCATCGGACCTCAGATTTCACCGCCTTCTCGATGGTCGGCGCGATCCTCGGTGGGCTGACCTTCGGGCACTTCTCCGATCTTTACGGTCGGCGCCGCGCAATGGTGACTGCGATCCTGCTGGGCGTCCTGGTAATTCCTCTGTGGATGTTCGCTCCCAGCCTGCCGTTGATTCTTGTGGGTGGGTTCCTGATGCAGTTCATGGTACAGGGAGCGTGGGGTGTCATCCCGGCTCACATCAACGAGCTTTCGCCGGACCAATTGCGCGGATTTTTCCCAGGCCTGGCGTACCAGTTCGGCGTACTTCTGGCCGCGGGCAGCCCCTACATACAAGCGCGCCTGGCGGTTCACATGACCTACGCGCTAGCCATGGGGTCATTCGCGCTCGTGGTATTTCTCGTGGGCTCCCTGGTAATCGGACTGGGTCCCGAAGCGCGAGGCGCAAAATTCGGTCACGGCCCGGCGCACAACGAAATCGTCGCAGGGCGCGACTTGTAGAGGAACGCCGCGAAGCTGTGCTAAGATTTAAAAACTATGCGCCCGTAGCTCAGCTGGATAGAGCGTCTGGCTACGAACCAGAAGGTCGGGAGTTCGAATCCCCCCGGGCGCACCATATTTTTCAGGGTCCAGACCGGAGACATGGGTAACAGAATGTACCGGCTACATAGGTAACACTTTAGGGCCGAACGGATTTTCGAGTGGTTCGAGCACCCGGTTCTCCAGATCGAAGTATCCCAGATCATAATCCATAAAACTGACCAGCCAGATGTCGTCGTGTATTTCCTTGATACCGACAGCCTGACCGGCAAAGACGGTGCTGAAATTGATTTTCTTTCGGCCGAGACAAATGCGGCCACAGTGAGTGACGACGATCGTGCGGTCGTGGAACGGGTAGTCGATGTCCGGCAAACCGGTGTAGGGGCGCGTGGAAGGCTGATAGACTTCCGCCGGGCATTTCATGTCCAAGGCTTCGTGCGGCCGCTCGTTGTTGAAGACCTCGATGAAGTCATCGAAACGCGCCTGTTGTTGCAAGAAGTTGCCAGCCGCTGGTTTGGTAGCCTCCTTTTTTAGTGTGAGATGCATGCGTTCGTGGCGACCGTTTTGCTGCGGATGGCCGGGCTTGATGCGTTCGATGGCGATACCGAGACGCAGCCACCAGACGACGAGCTTGCTTAGGTTGAACAACGCATGAGCAGAGGCGAAAGGAACGCCGTTGTCGCTGCGGATGTTGGCGGGCTAAAATCCTCGCGGCATCTAACAGTCTTTCTGGTTTTCCGGCCTTCGAGGATTGGTCGAGGTGAGTAGTTGCTGTTCTTCTGCCTGCCACTCTACCGACTTCCTAGATCAGAATTCTTCGCTGATCTTGCCGTCTAACTTATTCCTGGTACGCCAGATCCATCCTCCGATGACCTGGGCCAGGTGCTCCGAAAGTCGGCCTTGCTGCCCTCTAATCTCTTCCTCCGGCCCCTGTCGCTCATCAACGATTCCTTCAGCCGATCCAGGATTGCATCGGGAATTTGGATGTCTCTCAGAATCTTCCCGAGACGATGGCCGAGCTCCTCTTCTCGCATGTAGGGATTCGACGCAATGTGTGCGGTCCTATTCTGATTCTGACTTTGAAATGCCGCGACACGGCCAGTGCAAGGAGTAATAAAAATTCCTCTGCCCGGCAATGAATTTCAATTCACGTAATTACTGGGATTTCACTTGACAACCATTTCTCCCGGGCATAGATTGCGCCTAACTTCCCTTCGAAGTCTTTCGACTCTCTAGGCCCGGTCAAAAAAAGGAGAAACCTATGAAGCGCGTTGCCCTCGGCCTCGCGGCCCTTTCTTTCCTCGTTGTTGCATGCACTTTCGCATTCGCGCCATCCGCACTCGCGGATGGAGCTGTCTATGCCATGACCAACGCCCTCGGAAGCAATCAGATCCTGGTTTATCATCGAGCCGCTGCCGGAACGCTGACGCTCGTGCAAACGATTGCGACCGGCGGTGGCGGGAGCGGTCTCCAGTTGAGTGCACCCGACTCCCTGGGCTCGGCAGGGAGCTTACAACTGGACGAGGAGCATCATCTCCTATTCGCCGTCAACACGAATAGCGCTAGTATGAATAACGGCAGTGGCGCATATAACTCGGATTGCGAACAAGGCTCGATCACATCGTTCGGTGTCGCATCCGACGGCACGTTGACGGTCGTGGCGCAGGTCTCGTCCGGCGGGTTGTTTCCAAATAGCCTCACCGTGAAGAAAATAGAAACCTGGGACCACGGAAATGGATGGGAAGCGCGGAGCTCATATCTGCTCTACGCGCTTAACGCGGGGGGGCCGGGCACCTGCAGCGAGAACCCGAATATTACCGGCTTCAGGGTGGACAATGATGGCCACATGCGCTCGATTGGCTCGACGCGGACAATAGATCCGGGCCCCCTGAACGGCACTGGCTCCGGCGTGAACTGTAACGTCGGAGGGTTCAGCCCGGTGCTTGATTTTTACTGCGGCTTGAATCCGCCCGCGTTCCCCCGGTCGCCAGGCCAGGTTGGGTTCACGCCTGACGGCAATCAGCTGATCGTAACGGTCAAAGGAACCAATTCGATCTACGTCTTCCCGGTCGATGAAAATGGGAGAGCCGGCAGCCCCACGATAACGCAGGCCCCGGGGCCGAGCCTACCCACTTATTTCGGCTTTACTTTTGACAAGAAAGAGCACCTGCTTTTGTCTGAGGCCTTTGGGGCGAGCACTTCTATTCCTGCGGGAGGTGCGGGCGCGGTTTCTTCCTTTACCGTCACCGGGACCGGCAAGCTACACACGATCAGCGCCGACGTAGGCGACGCAGGGACTGCCGCCTGCTGGGTGGCCCTCGAACCTTCGACGGGCAAATACCTGTACGTTTCGAATAACTTAAGCGCTAACGTCTCAAGTTACTCGGTCGGGTCGAACGGCAGCCTCACGTTGCTCGCGGGAACCGCGACGACCGCCAGCGGGCCAAACGATCTGGCGACAGCAGAGGAAGGTGGCGCCAGCTTCCTTTATGTGATCGACGCCCTCAGCGGCACGGTCGGGGCCTACCAAATCAACCTGACAAACGGCGCGCTCACCTCGATCACCGGCGGTAGCGGCTTGCCCACCACCGGCGCTACAGGCATTGCCGCTTATTGAGCGGCCGCCTCCTGCGGCGCTGATTCCGGCATTGCGACGACGCGAGGGTCTGCCAGGGGCAGACCCTCGTCACGCTAGAGGCAGCGTCCGGGGCCTTACAAGTTCGCTACTGCGCCGTTTCCCTTGGCGGTGGATTCCTCCGGGCGCTTCCTTTATGCGCTGAGCGATCAGACACGCGCGAACGCGAGCGTGGACCCGGTGAGGTCGTCCTGCAGGCTCTCCGCGCGCAAGCCTGGCCCGCCGGGGGAACCATGTTTGCGTACATGTTTTCGCACGAGGCCCACCATCGGGGGCAAATTTTTATGCTGGCGCATCAGCTTGGGTATCGGCTGCTCAACAAGACTCCTGGCGTGTGGCATTGGGAGAAGCTTTGGAAACAGGCTGGGCTTACTACTCGGCCGCGGTGAGAGGGTGCAAGAGGTCTCTTCAGGGGCTAAAAGCCCGTTGGATGCCGCGGTTATGTCAGAGCTAAGGCTCCGACCCCTAATGGCGCCCGAGATCATCAATTGCGCAGGGGCGCGAGAGGGCGTGGAGACAAAAATGACCCCTGCAACATGCGGCTGGACCAGTCTAAAGACCGGCCACTACACCATGTCCTTCCCGAGCCGCACCTTTGAATTTAGGACGGAACGATCCTTTGCGTGAAACAGAATCGCAAAGGATTGATTGGATAAGAGCGAAGGCTCCGTTCGCGTAACCGGTATGCTTCTGTTTGGAGGACCGAAGCTATCGGTTGGAAGGAGCCTTCGATGAGGATTATTGGATGTGATTACCACCCCAGTTGGCAACAAGTTTGTTGGGTGGAGACGACCACGGGGGAGACGGAAGAAGTACAGCTGGAGCATGCGTCGGGAGAAGCCACGCGATTTTACCGGCAGCTTCCGGGACACGCGTTGATCGGGATGGAGTCTACTGGGAACTGTCAGTGGTTTGTGGAGATGGCCACGACAGCAGGGCACGACGTGTGGATCGGGGATGCGGCCAGGATTCGCGCTGCGGAAGTGCGGCAGCAGAAACACGACCGGCGCGACGCCGCGCTGATTTTGAAATTGCTGCTGGAAGGACGGTTTCCGCGGATCTGGACGCCCTCAGGGGAAGAGAGGGATCTGCGGCAGCTGTTGATTCACCGCTACAAGCTGGTGCGATTGCGGGCCACCACGAAGAACGAGTTGCAGCATCTGGCGATGAACCAGGGCGTGACCAAGAAGCGCAAGCTGTGGAGCCAAGCGGGGGAGAAGGTGCTGCGCGAGTTGCCGCTGAAGCCGTGGGCCAGTCGGCGGCGAGAAGACCTGTTTAAGATAAGAAGAATGTTGGACGAGCAGATCGACACTCTGGATGCGGCAGTGGTGGGAGCGGCGGAAAAAGAACGAGAAGGCCAAGCTGCTGATGACCCCGCCAGGCGTAGGACCGATGACTTCGAGGGCCTTCGTGCTGACGATGGGAGATGTAAACCGCTTTCCGCGAGGAAAGCAGGTGGCGAGTTATCTGGGGCTGATTCCGCGAGAGTACAGTTCAGGCGGGAAGCAGCGGCTTGGTTCGATCAGCAAACAAGGAAACCGGTTCATGCGGATGTTGATGGTGGAAGCGGCGCAGAATGCGGTGCGCTACGATCCGGGATTTCGGAGTGAGTATTTGCATCGCTGCCACACGAAGGCGAAAGGAGTAGCTAAGGTAGCAGCGGCAAGGAAATTGGCGATTCGACTCTACTGGATGCTGAGAACGAACACAGCGTATCCGGAGGTCGTTCGTGTCGAGAGCAGCTCGCGGGTGGCCCTGGTCGGCGCAAGCTAGACCGAAGGATTGATTGGGCGCTCTCGTCCCGGTGAAAACCGGGATTCGGATAGAAGAATCATGGCCGCAATTTAGGCCGTATCGATGGTTGGCGGAACGACTCCGCCGAAAGCTGATTCACCGTGAGAGTTTCAGAGCTTCGGTCCTCCACCTCTCTGACACCAAGCGGTGGAAAATCACTGCACGGGAGTTTTGTGTCTTGACAACGCCTTCGCTCTTATCGAGGGCCACCCGGGACGGGTGGGGCAAGCCCCGCCCCTACGGGCTGGATGTGAGCCGATTGCTCTGGATGTGACCGCTCGCTATTGTTGGTCGCGTTTTACTGCTTGTCGTAGACCTGGACGGTGTGGATCGGCTTGCCGTCGGAGCCGGTTCCTTTCGAGGAGACGGTTGTCATCTTTCCATCATGCGACACCACGATTTGAGACGTGCCCACTACCTTACCGTCCTTCTTCAATGTCCCGACAAACGAGTGGGAGTTCACGCGTTTGAAGGAGATATGATCCGCTCCTGAAGGCATTCCGTTTCCCGATACCGCGTAATCATTGCCGTCATACTTGGCCGTGAAACCGTAGGCCAGGGCTGATCCGTCGGCGCCGGTACCTTCGAAGCTATATTTCACGCTGTCGCCGTCGGCGGTTACGGTGCGCGTCAGGTTCTTTGGTGCCGGGGTGCCGGTGAATTTTGATTTTTCGAGATTAAGCTTCCAGGTGCCAATGTTGGGATTGTCCTGGCCTAGCATCAAGGCGGGGACTCCCAGACAGAGAACTACAACAGCCAAAATTAGAGACGCTCGCTTCATTTTTTCTCTCCTTCGAAAGTTGCCTGAACGGTTTCCTTGGGGCCTAGTAGGGAATTCAAAATCTTGAGTGCGCGGAAGCGTACAGTGGCTGTCGGCTCACGTCAAGCTAATTGGCAAAGTGCGGCAAACGAGCGTGCGCTACGCGACGATGGATTGCGAAATTTAGGGTGTTAGGAGGCTTTTTCTTCGGCGTAAGCGACGAATTCTTCGTAGGGGCCTTTGAAGTCGTCGATTTTGGCGTTGTGGAAGTGCCAGATGCGGGTGGCTACTTCGTCGATTACGTCGTGATCGTGGGTGACTAAGAGGACTGTGCCGTCGTAGCGCTGGAGCGCGATGTTCAGCGCATTGATGGATTCGAGGTCGAGGTGGTTGGTGGGTTCGTCCAGGACAAGGAAATTTGGTTTCTGCAGCATCAGGCGGCAGAAGATCAGGCGGGCGGTTTCTCCGCCGGAGAGGGCGCGGGTGGGCTTCAGGGCGTCGTCGCCGCTGAAGAGCATTTGACCCATCAGGCCGCGGAGTTCTTGCTGGTTGGCGCTGGGATCGAACTGCCAGAGCCAGTCGATCGAAGTGGTGTTGTCTTTGGTGAAGGAGTCGGTGTGGTCCTGGGCGAAGTAACCTACGGTGACTTCGTGACCCCAGATGACCTGGCCGCCGTTGATGGGGAATTGCCTGTCGGAGTCGTCGATGAAGCCGGTGGCGTTGCGGATCAGGGATTTCAGGAGTGTGGTCTTGCCTGTGCCGTTGCGGCCCATGAGCGCGATTTTTTCGCCGCGAGTCACGCTGGCGGTGAACTTGGGGATTACTTTGAGCGTGTCGTAGGATTTTTCCACGCTTTTTATTTCCAGCGGGTGGCGACCGGAGTTGCGCTTCATTTCAAACTTAATGTAGGGGCGTTGAATGTTGGAGCGGGCCAGTTCGGAGGTGGCCAGGCGCTCGACTTCTTTTCTGCGCGAGGTGGCTTGGGCGCTGCGCGTGCCTGCGGAGAAGCGGGCGATGAAGTCGTTGAGTTGGGCGATTTTCTTTTCGCGCTGGGCGTTTTCGGATTCGATGCGGGAGCGGATTTGGGTTTTGGCGACAACCATTTCGTCGTAGCCGCCCACGTACATGATGACCGTTTCATAGTCGATGTCGGCGGTGTGGGTGCAGACGGAATTCAGGAAGTGGCGATCGTGGGAGATTACGATCAGGACGCCTTCGTAGTCGGTAAGATATTTTTGGAGCCAGTGGACGGAGTCGAGGTCGAGGTTGTTGGTCGGCTCGTCGAGGAGGAGCGCGGTGGGGTTACCGAAGAGCGCTTGGGCTAGCAGGACGCGGACTTTTTGGCCGCCTTGGAGCTCGCTCATTTTGCGCTCGTGGAGATCGATTTCGATGCCCAAGCCGTCGAGGAGGGCGCCGGCGTCGGATTCGGCGGTGTAGCCGCCTTCTTCGCCTACGATGCCTTCGAGTTCGCCCAGGCGCATGCCGTCGGCGTCGGTGAGGTCTTCGTGGGGCTTGGCGTAGAGGGCGTCGCGCTCCTGGAGGGCCTTCCAGAGGGCTGAGTTGCCCATGATGACCGCATCGATAACGCGGAATTCGTCGAAGGCGAACTGATCCTGACGCAGGATGCCTAGCTTCTTGGGGCGGGTGACGGAGCCTTTGGTGGGCTCGAGCTCGCCGGTGAGGATCTTCATCAGAGTGGACTTGCCGGCGCCGTTGGGGCCGGTGATGGCGTAGCGGCGGCCGGCCATAAAGGTGGTGGTCACGTCCTCGAAGAGAACGCGGGGACCGAAACGCATGGAGATATTATTGATGGACAGCATAACCCTCCAAGTATAGCAGCATCTTGTTGGGATTCGATGAATGGTGAAGGCTTTCCGTATGGATACGGAAGACTGTCGGAATGGATAGATTTCGGAGACCTTCGGCCTGCAGTCAAATCTAGACATTCCCTGGCTACGGTTAAACTCCGGTCGCAAGCAAACGGACTGATCTCATTCATTTTTAGAGAGTTCCAAGAGAAGTGGATCCACCTGGGCGCCAGGGCTGCTATCGAGGCCCTTGAAATGCTGAGTTTTCGACAAAGGAAGGTTAGTTCCGGTTGCGCGGTACTGTCGCGGGGGATTTGTTTCCGACTCCGGTAGTACTGCTAGGACGGCTTTTTTCTTGACATGATTGGACATAGGCAGCACAATTCCGCGGCAATTGTGCTGCGGTCGACGCAAGGTGTAAGTCCCCAGGACCCTCGAAGATAGCACGCGCACATTTTTAAGGCCCCGCAGAGTAGCGCTATCTGATCATTTGAAATCGCCTCAGGAGGCAGCAATGAAGGCATGGAAGATGAATGTGCGCTTGGTTGCGCTGGTGGGACTACTCTGTTCTCTGGCGCTCACAACGCCACCGGCAAAAGCGCAGACCTATACCAACGATACTGATATAACTCACTTTACGTCGGGCATCGTCAGTTATGCGACTTTCAGTCAATACAGTGGCATTCAGGGTTGCGAGGGTTCTACATTTACCCCAACCTCGTCCGAATTAATGACGACGGGCTGCCGCGTCTTCGACGGCACGCTTACCGGGAACGGACTGTCTGCCAGCAACAATTGGTTTGAGGCGAGCTTCTCAAGTCCGGTGTCGACGATTGTAGTTTTCCCGAACATCGATCACGTCGGGAGCGCCTACGACGGCTATCAGTACACGATCGCAGGGAGCAACGACGGCGTGAACTGGACTGTATTGTTTGATGCGCTTACGGTGAACGGGGCGGGCGAGCCTTTCACACTGGGAACGTTCACTGGCACGGCGCCCACCAGCGTCAACAATGTTTTGACACCCCAGAGCGTGGGGCTACCCGCCGGATGTTCAGGAACAAGCACGCCTTGCGCAATAGGATATATAGCGACATTCAACTTCCCGACGGCTTATCAGTTCTACGCCTTCGGCGCAAGCACGGAGGCGATTAACCAGCAAAACGCAGACCAGGAGTTGAGTGCGGTCGGCGCGGGTCAGACGATTACGCAGCCGGTGTCAACGCAAAATCCCACGACGTTCGATTTCACGGCCAACAACAATGTCCTGACGCACACCGATAACTTCAATGCGGATGGGATTCAGCTGACATTTCCGCTGGGTGATCAAGGAACACTGCAGATCCAGAGTACCAACAATCCGATCGATGCGGTTACGTGGCCGCAGTATGTAGTGGGGGGACCTTTGGCGCCATCCTACTTGTTCCCATTGGCTGCCAACAATCCAGCAACCGGCGGAACGACGGGCGGCTTGCTTGTGGATTTGTGCTTCGACCCAATGAAAGGGGCGTCTACGCCATCAGATGCCAATTGTCCCACCGTGGCCGCAAGCAGCCCCACCTTGCTGCCTATCAATATAGTTGCGGACATTGTGAATCCAAAGCCGGTCATTATACCCGGGACGACGAGCGTGTTGGCACACTACAAGCCGAATACAACGGATACCACGACGTGGTCACCGAGCATGACATCCGTCAACCTAGCGTGCGCGAATACCACTGGATCGAGCGGCGGTACGCAACCTTCGCCACCGACGGCTTGTGACGTCCTGGACATTCAGCAGAGCATCTCGGGCGATCAAACTACCTCCAGTGGAAGGTCCCGTGGGACGAGCACGTTCGCGTTCGCGTACAACGTCCCAATGCTGCTGTCGACGGTAAGCGTGAATGGCACGCAGCTGAATAATCCACCGGCGAACAACAACGGCGCTTCCGCGGGTCTCTGGTTCAGCGCGGCGCAAGCGCCACTTAATTTGAGTTTCGTGGTCAACCCAGCCTGCGTTCCAGGTGCATGCCCATTTGCGCCACCATCGGCTACCAACAACTTTTTCACTCCGGCGCCGGTGGCGGGAGAAATGTTTGACGTGACGGATATCACTGGCCAAAACATCATCGTTCCGACGACGCCGGGCACGCCACCGTCGAACTTCAATACCGCGACGGTCCAGCAGATTACCTTCACCGGTTCTTTGACTCGCGGACAGCTCATGGAGGACGGAAAGTATCTGCTGCAGTGGTCGGCTTTCGACAACGTGGGCATACCGGAGCAGAACCAGCAGCTGGTTAACCAGCCTAACGGGCCTTGCCCCAATGCTCCCATGTCCAGCGGAACGCAGTGCTACGTCACGAGCATGTTTAGCGCGGAGCTAAATGTCGATTCGACGCCTCCGACGATTACGCCTGCGTTTACTCCGGCGTCGACCGGCAATATTTTTGCGGTGGGCGCGTCAGTGAACGTCCATTTCGGATGTGCGGATGCACTCTCTGGCATCGCAAGCTGCGTGGCCACGGGCGTAAGTGGGCTCACGGACGGCGGTGCGATCAACACATCCTCCTCGCAAGTCGGGACGCATACCTTTACGATTACCGCTACCGACAAGGCGGGCAACATGACGATGCAACAGGTGCAGTACCAAATCGTAGCTTCCGCGGAGTTAGTCTTGTTGAATGTTGCCAAACTGACCGTGAATGAGGGCAACAATTTGACCTACAACATCGGGGTGTTGGACCTTGGTCCCTCAGTAGCAGACGACGTGGTGGTAACGGACACGCTGCCAGCGGGGACGACCTTTGTCAGCGCGGGCTATGGCACGGTGACTTGCACGCTGTCGGGATGCTCGGACATGAGCGGGCCTGGCACGGCGTGCTCGATCAGCGGCAACACGGTGACGTGCAACATTCCGACCGTGGGGCTGCTACTCAAGAGTGGTACTGGCGCATTGGTGAAGATCACGGTTAACGTGAACAGCGCGACCGCTGCAGGCACCGTCTTAACAGACACGGCAACCGGAAAGGCGGTCAACACCGATCCCATCCCCGGGCTTAACACCGCTACGGCACGCACAGAAGTGTGTTCCAGCACGGGCAGCTGTCCGAAGCTGCACTAAAACGCAGCGAACTCTTACGAAGATCGCCAACCCGTATAGGCGCCGGCACTGCAGGAATGCAGTGCCGGTGTTTCTTTGTGTCGCGGGTCGGAAAATGAAGGGGAGGAGTTTACGTCCGGAACGAAATCTGGACGGAACCGTTCAAGGCGGCTTTCGACTGTGACGGGCGCTCGTCAGTGCACGGAGGTGCGGTGCTCGTGTTGATGCCGGGCGGGGCAAGCCCCGCCCCTACAATGTGATGTACTGCACCGAGCAGCGCGCGCACTTGGGCCGGGATGGTGGGACGTAGGATGGGAGGCGTGGGCGGCTTCGGCGTCGCAGACGGTCAACTCAGACCGTGGGAATTGAGGCTGAGGTCGGTTGTCTGCCTTTTATTTGTCGTCAATTGCAATTCGAGATGGCTGTGATGAGTGCGAACCGAAAACATCTGCGCTATTGGGAGAAATGGGTCGAATCTTCGTAAATGGCCTTCAGATCGGAGCGTTCGAGTAAATGTTCCGCGCCTGGCTCCCTCTTGATGTCATCGAGTATCGTAACCGTCTGCTTGTACTGGCCTGCGGCTGCAGCGGCGTCGCCTGCGGCCCGCAACGAGGTTCCCAACAAGTAGTGAATCTTGGCCGATTCCATGCGCACGCCTAGTTTTTCGCTCTTTCCCAGTAATTGGTCGAGCTGTTGACGAATGCGGGGGTCGGGCTTCGTCGCGACGGTGGCCTCCGCCAACGCAACGGAACACAACACCGAGAGATACTTGCGTCCCGCGGCGTCGGCTTGCGTCACCAGTTGGCGCAATGAGTTTGCTGCCGGCTGCGGTTGCCGCATAGCGATGTCCGCCTTGGCGATGTTTAGTTTGGAAATCGAAATCCGGTCTTCATCCTTGGCTCGCGAAGCCGTCTGTAAGCCTTGCTGATACAGAATCTTCGCGGCCTTCGGGTCGCCCCGGTAAAAAAGCACGTTGCCTTGGGTGTTGAGGATGTCGGCCATGACGTTGTCGTTTTTCAACTCTTTCGCGACGGACTGAGCCTCTTCCAGCGGCGTTGCGGCCTCGGCTCCCCTCCCTGCCAGGGCCAACGCGTCAGCAAAGTCGTTCAGGATTTGCGCCATCGTCCTAGTGCGATCCTTGGCTTCGTGAAAACCATTGACGGACTCTTGCAGAGCATTAATGGCCGCGCCGTAGCGGCCCTGATAGAGAAACACCATCCCGGTGCTATGGGATTCGAGGGCCGCGCCCAGCGAATCGCCTGCTTTCCGGCGGAGGTCCAGCGCGCGGATGTAGGAACTCATGGCGTTATCGAATTGAGCTATTCTGGCGTAACCCTCGCCCAGATTGTGAAGGGTTTCCGCAACGTCAATGGCCACGCCGAGCTTTTCGCGAAGCTGGAGCGCTTGTTGATAGTAGGTCAGCGCATCATCGGTCTTGCCCTGGGCCAGGTAAACATTTCCTATGTTGTTGAGACAAACGCCTTGATTGGACTCATCGCCCAGGTCCCGTTGCATTTGCAATGAATCCTTGTACAGTTGCAATGCCTTGTCGTATTGTCCGCGCCCTTCCAGCAACACGCCCATGTCGATGTAGGTGTCAGCAACGCTCTTCTTGGCTCCAATTTCGCGATTGAGATTGAGAGCCTGACCGTAACTTATCAATGCCGCATCCGACTTACCTTGTGAAGCCTGCACGTTGGCCACTTCGCGGAGGCTGGCCGCAACGCCACCTTTGTTGCCCAGCGCGTGGTTGATGTCGATGGATTGCTGGAAGTTGCGAAGGGCCTCGTCGAACTTATTCAACACCTCATACGCCATGCCAATGCTCTGGAGGATTTTCGCCTTCTCTTCCGGGTTGTCGACTTCAACGGTCAGGCTGAGAGCGCGGTTTAATGGGTCAAGAGCCGCCTGCGCCTTACCGGCGCGTACTTCCAATTGTCCCATCGCGAGCAGGGCGTTGAGGTTTTTTGGATCGGCCTTCAGCATTTTCGATAATTGGTTGCGAGCGTTGTCGAAGTCACCTTTGTCCGAATAGAGGTTAGCCAGCGCGTATTCCACGTCGGTGTTGTCCGGGGCGCTTTTCGCGAGGTTTTCGTAGGCCTGGATGGCTTTAGCGTTGTCCTTTACGATGCGCGCGTGGTTCGCTTCAATCAGATAGCGTTCAGCCTCGGGAAGTTGCTGGCTGAGATCGATGGCTTTGCGTGAGGCCTGCTCGGCGTCACTGTCATAGCCGAGTGCAGCATTGGTTTCCGCCAGACGCGAATAGGCCATGGCGAACTGCGGATCTTCCTTAATGGCATCCTGCAAGGCCTTCAGGGCGTCGAGATTCTTGCCCTCCCGGCGTAACTGCAAACCTTGATTGTAGTCGCGAAGGGCGGCAACCGATTGCGAGCTTGGCTGGAACGAACTCGATTTCAATTCCTTCAGCACGTCCGAGGAGACGGCCAGGTTGTTGCGGATAAGCTCCGCGAACTGATCCATGGTTTTGGGAAATTCTTTTTCGCTTGGCGCGTTAATGGTCAGAGGAACACGGCGATCCCGTTTGAGATCTTGAAGTGTGGCATCGATGCGGATCTGGTCGCCGAATTTAGCGTAATTACCCCAAACGAGGATATCGGAGTTCGAAAACTCCGCGAGGCGGCGGAGTGTGTCGGGATCGAAGTCGGCGTTGGGCTGCACTCGCAGATCCCTCAGAATCTGGAAAAGGCGATCGGAAGAAACCGTATGCAGGTGCGCGGACTGGCCAACGTCGGTGCTGAGAATATTGGCGAGGCTGCTGCCGATCCAATCGATGGATCGATCAGTCGAGGTGTTGCGAAAGGGCAAGATCGCCAAGGAAAGGGCTTGTGCCGGCGAGGCCGATGACGCAGAAGGGCGTAACGTGAATTTTTCGCGAAACATGTAGGCGCCAACGGCCAGCAGCACGACAGCGCCGCCAACTGCCAGCCATTTCTGATACGAAGGCGCATAGCGGATGCGGCGGGAAGTCGGCACGATCGTGCTGTGCGGAACGCCGCCCTTCCATGCTTCCAGATCGGTTATGACTTCGCGAGCGGACTGATAGCGATCTTCGGTTTTGATCTCCAAACACTTGGAAACGATGTCGCTGATGACTGGTGGCACGCCGAGATTGAGCTGCGATAACGGAGTCGCGCGCTCCTGAGTGCGCTTGAACATCATGGCCATGGCGGTGTCGGCTTTGAACGGCGAGATTCCCGTCAACATCTCGTAGAAGATGATGCCGAGCGCGAACAGATCCGAACGCGCGTCCACCTTTTCGCCTTTGGCCTGTTCTGGCGACATATACTCCGGTGTGCCCATTAGCGCGCCAGTCTGGGTCATTCCCTGATGTTCCAAGGAACGCGCGATGCCGAAGTCCATGACGTAAACCCGGCCGTCCTTGTCGGACATCACGTTCTGCGGCTTCAAATCGCGGTGAACGACCCCGGCGGTGTGCGCGGCTTCAAGCGCGGCCGCGATTTGCATGACAATGGGAACCGCTTCCTCCGCGGTGAACTTCCCTTTTTCATGGATCAGGCTCTTGAGGTCCCGCCCCTCCACGTACTCCATGGTGATGAATTTAATTCCCTGCGCTTGCCCAAGATCGAAAATGCGGATGACGTTGCGATGCGTTACTTCGCGCGCCAGGATCAACTCTTGTTTGAAGCGGCGCAGAATCTCGGGATGGCTGGCGAGCTCGGGACGAATGAGTTTTAACGCGACAAGACGTTCCAATTCTGTGTCGCGCGCTTTGTAAACGGCGCCCATGCCACCTTGACCAAGAAGTTGAAGAATTTCAAAGCGTTCCGCGAGAACAGTTCCGGGCTCGAGCTGTCCTTTGGCCGCAGCTTCGCTCGCGGGTCGCGGCGTGACCGCCACGGACCACGCTTGTGTACCGCTGACAGTGCCCATCGCCGTTGGAGAAAGTGTCATATCCGCCAGCGGCAACGGTGTGCTGCACTTGCTACAGTGGTCCGCGCTAGGCGGATTGTCGGCTTGACAGAGAGGGCATTGCATGGGCTGGCGGTCTAGGGCACCAGAATAACTCAATTATGATTTCCCGCTGGATAAATGCAATACCAGCTTAGGGGTGCAGCTAACAAGTTAGTAAGCCGGCAAGGACTCGGGGGTTGTACGCAGATTGCACTTGAAATTGCCGAATGGAACAGGGCTACCCACGACAATCAGTGAGTCTTCGAAGGGTGGACTCATTCAAAGCGGCAACGGTTTCCAAAGTTTACTTCTTGAAGAGAGCGTCTAGCCCGGCTTGCACGATCGCTTCGTCAATTTCGGACTTGGCACCGCTCGCAGCCATGCCGCCGATCGTTTTGCCGTCCACCTTGATGGGCAGCCCGCCCTGGTTTGGAAAAAAGTCAGGGAAGGACAGCGCTTCGACGCTTCCCTTCTTTACGTAGTCGGCTGCATCCTTCGACGCGGCGCCATAGGCTGCGGCGTGCCGCGCCTTCTTTTGCGCGAATTGGATGGAGTTGAGTGACGCGCCGTCGGCTTTTTCCAGGAAAAGCAGGTTACCGCTGTCGTCGACAACGCAGATCGTCACTTCGACATTTCGCTTCTTGGCTTCCGCCTCGGCTGCCGCGACCATGATTTTGATCGATGCCAGATCCAAGTATTTTTTGGTGGGGAAATCGGTGGCGAAGGCTGGCGGCAGAGCCGCGAAAAAACCCAATATCACAAAAAGTAGTTTCCGCATGGCGAGATGCTACCAACTGACTTTTGAATTTGCCAGCGGAAACGGAAGGCGCGCAAGGGATGCACATTGCTTCTATCCGAAAAGACAAAGTTCCTCTCCCGACGCCTGCATGCATAATTGCAACGTATCGCGAGACTCGTTAACAAGTTCGCAGAACCGCGAAATCGCAAGAATCGCACTGGGCAGGGTTCACGTCCCGGACTCGAGCGAGCTTGACGCGGAAGTCAGCCGGTAATGGGCAGGGCTATCGTTTCGTTGCCTTCTTGCAGGCGCAGAACCCGGTGAGCTACGAGATCCCCTTCGTGCTTGGTCTGGATCGAAGTAGGCGCCACTTCCACGAATTCCCTGACGTGCTCGTACACTTCCGGACTGATCAGGATCTCTCGCGCAGCGGCAGCGGCACAGTACCGCTGCGCCCGGTTGACTGCATCACCAATGACGGTGAACTCCATCCGATCCGTCGTGCCGAGGAATCCATGTACGACCTCACCACAATGGACTCCGATACCGAAATCACAACAGGGAGCGCCCCGGAGCTGACGGACCTGATTGACCCTGGTCACAGCCGTTTGCATCTCGACCGCGGCCCTGACCGCATTCTCGTGTTGCACCGGGTCGGCCCCTGGGCTTCCAAAGACAGCCAAGATCGCGTCGCCCATGAATTTGTCTACGGTTCCTTTGTGCGCGAAGATTACCGGCACCAAAACTCCCAGGTATTCGTTCAGCATCTCCACGACTTCGTCGGAGTCCATTTCCTTAGCCAGTTGGGTAAACCCCCGAATGTCAGAATTGAGGATCGTCACTTCGCTCCGTCTGCCGCCGAGGCGCAAGTGGCCTCGATGGGCGAGCAATTGGTCGGCAACCTTTGGAGAAAACTGTCGCAAGAGGTTGGCCTTGATGACGGACTCTCGGCGAAGCTTTTCCTGGAGGCGATGGGTTGCGACTGCCATGGCGGCGTATTGTGCGACTAGAACAAGTAAGCGCACCTCCTCGTCCGTAAACACCGTCTCGGGGCGGCGGGTACCGGCACAGATTGCACCGAGTGCTTCGCCTTGCCAAAGCAAGGGCGCGTACATTCCTGATTCAATTCCACTTTGGGCGACGCTGCCGCTCATCTCTATCTGAGTATTTCTTTTCCAAATGAAAGCTTTACGGTCCTTCATGGCTCGACGAAGAAGTGTTTCGCTCAGGTAGGGGCGCTCCACGTAGTGATAAGCCTTCAGAAGGAGGGCGTCGGAGTCGCGCTCGCGCAGCACCAGGGCCCAGCTCTCACCGGAAGGAATCACCTCGACGAGTTGGTCCACAATGGCGGGCAAAAGAGATTTCAAGGTCGTATGAGTGGCAAATTGGAAGGGTAGTTCGCATACCATCCGCAGGCGTTTTGCGACGGCATCTTCGACCCCAGCGCTGATTCCTGGATCGACTTCCGTGGCGTCAACGTCCTTGTCAATCGCTACGCCGGATTCATCATGGCGTTTCTCGGCGAGAAGGAAAGTCCCTTGCTCAAGGTAACTGGTCTTGCGGGGCTCGGGGACGCTTTCGAATCCAACACGCAGGGTGGTCCGTCCGACGAGAATTGAATCACCTGTTTTTAGCGGTTGCTTGCCACGGCCCTTGATTTCGACCCCGTTTAAGAGCGTACCGCGTGAGCTGTTCAGGTCTTCGAGCCAGTATGAGCCAGCTTCTTGCCAAATTCGCCCGTGAAGCCTGGAGACCTTTTGGTCGGGCGAAAGGTCCAAAATGACCGGCCACTTTTCTTCGGCGCGGCCAAAAAGAACTTCCGACTCGGGAGTCTCCCAAACCTTTTGTGTGCCGAGGAATGAGCAGGTAATACGCATTGCGGACCGAGTGATCGTGCGAGTAACCGCCGGATAGACACACGAACGGCTAGAAGTTATAGGAAGCCCCAACCAGGGGCACGGTCGTCGAGCGCAATCCGTTGTCGTCCAATTTCATCAGCACGTTGCCGGTGATGACTAGGTTGCGCCACAGCCGACACTCGAGCCCAATGTTGTAAATAACGAGAGTTGACCCTATAAACAGGCGCTTGGACATGGGACGCCTCCGGATTAAGCGTTGGAAAGATGTTCTTCGGAACCTTGAGGTTCAGCTTGCACGCAGTGCCTGGCGGGAGTTTATATACCAGGCAAAAATTGTCAAGCAGGAGGATTGGTTTCACGAGGTTCACAGGTCACTGAACATCGGTGATGACCCAGGTACCGGAATTCGATTTCGCCAAATGGAAAATAGCGGCGCTGTTAACAACACCTTTCGTCTTGGCTCCCTTTGGCGTGTAGAGCTGGGATACCTGCCCCTTTACGACCGCCTTTGTGCCGTCGGCACTGAGATCGATGCTCTCGATGTTTACCTCCTCTCGAATGGAACTTGCCGATTCAAAGGATAATTTTAGGCGCGCATAGAGAGGTCCCATAGTTGGCCAAACTTGCCGAAGGGCATCAGCGTCCCTGCGATTGAACGCCTCGGCGTACCGTTGGACGGCCGCGCGGATGTCCGCATCGGGGTTCACAAGTACTTCTGGGGGGGGCTCGGACCTTACGGGTGGCTTCGGCGCGGGAGTGGGGGGCTTGTTCAGGGCCGTAAGCTTGTCGTTGACTTGGGCCACATACTTCTGAGCCTCATCTGTATGCGGCCCTCCACTCTGAATTACCGACTCGAAGTCGTTGCGCGCCGCCGCTAGTCCATTTTTATCGTTTGCGCTGGCCGCCAGCTGATACCGTTGCACCATTTGCTCAAACCCAGCGTCGGCCGTTTTTTTCTGCGCGCGAGCCTGCACGTCGGCGATTGCCCCTGGAATGTTGTTTGCGTAATTCAGGGCTTCACCGGATTGCGAGCCGCCATCGCTGGCCAGCACCTGAAACTTGGGCAGCAAAGCTTTGAGTTGCTGAACGGCAGCGTCGTCGTCACGCTCCTTGAACTGGTTGAACTGGCTTTCCAGTTGCGCCAGCGTGCGCCGTTCTGCCTGGTCGATCTCGGCAAAGAGCGGTGCCGGATCGCCACCGTTCTGCTTAAGTTGTGCGGCGGCGCGGCGTGCAGACGGAAAGTCGCCCTGCTTCAGGCTCTGCCGGCCTTGGCCTAGCAGATCATTCAGTAGGATGCGCTGGGGTATGACCTTGTCGAGATAGTTTTGAGCTTCGTCCCTATGAGTGCCCCCGGCGGGAAGATTCAAAATATCGTGAAGTTCTTTCTGGGCTTGGACATAACGCCCATCCGCGAGTCGATTCATGGCTGCTTGCCAAAGCACTTCTTCGCGTTGTCGAAGGTGGCGAAGGCTCACATCTTTCAACGATTCTTCGATCACCGACTGCTTTTTCTGAATGTCCGGCGTGAGTGGGCCGTTCAAGGCCGCTGCTTGCTGCAGCTTTTGCAATGCTCCGTCAAGATCATTGGCCGCCACCAGTTTGTCGGCCTGATTCAGCGCGTCCCGCTGTTGCAGTTCGAGAGGATCGACGCGCGGCGCGGGCGGCTCAACACTCGTCGTTGGCGAAGGCGAGATGCGCGTCTGTTTGGTCCGCATTGAAACCACACCCGCCCAGGTGACAAGAAGCAACGCAAGGACCGAGGTCGCTATTGCCGCCGTCTTGCGCCAGTTCGCCGCCGGCACTGGATGCTTGGCCGGGCTGGTTACGGGCTTGTATTGTGGCTCAAGAATCTCCGGGATCTGGATTCGGGCTGGCGGAATTTCGACTGGATCAATAGAATCCTTTCGGCTCCCTATCGACCACGGTTTGAGGCGGAAGTTCTGACGGAGCAACGGAAGGGGTCACCTTCGGCGGGATGGCAGGGGAAACGGCGGGGGGAGTCAGTATCGATTGGTTCACCGGCGCTTGAGGAGTTAACGCATCGGCCGCGGACACGCGCTCGGGCGCTGGCGGTGTGAGAGGGGGCGGCGCCGCCTGGAGTAAAGCATATTCTCTGGAAACGCTGGGCGGAATGGACGTTGGAGCGGGCGACGCCTTCTTATCTGCCTGGATTTTAGAATCCTCTATCTGCTCCGACAACCGTTGAATACGTGGATCGAACGAATCGAGAATCTTTGTCTCGCAGGCCTCGTCTATTGTTCGGGCTGCCGCATCAAAATCCTTGGATTCAATGAACGTGCGAATTGTTTCGAGGCTTCGCTCTTGTTTTCTTTTTTTCTCGCGAGCATCAAATTCGACCTGCGCGGAATTCAGGAGCTGGCTGAGGTCGGTGTCCGGACCCAGTTTGACGAGAGTCTCCTGCGCCAGGCCGATCGCTTCGCTGAACTTTTCCCGATTGATCTTGACCCTGATCTCGCGAACGCGCTGTTCGATCTGCTGGCGAATCTGGAGTTTACGTTGTTGAACCTCACACTGCTGATGAAGGTCTGAAAGTTCGGGATTCGCCGGGAAGTTTTTCAAGCCAGTCCGAGCAATGCCAATTGCTTCCTCGTAACGCCCGGAAGCGAACAGCGCCCTTGCTTCGTCCAGTGTCTTGCGAAGCAGATTTTCCTTCTCGATGTTGGCTTGCTGGCTGCTTGCAAACTCGGCCAGACGGGTGATGTTAGCCTCGCCTGGAAACTCAACAAGCAGCTGTTTTGTTTTCTGAAGAACTTCAGAATATTTCTTCTCATTCGTCAGTTTCTTTAGGAGATCTACCTCACGTTGCACGCGTTCGGCCTTCGCGTACTTCTCCTGTTCACGCTGCACGACCGCGCGAAGCTTGACCGCCGATGCGTCATTTGGGTGACTTTCGGCGAGACTGTCGAGCGATGCCAGCGCTTCCCGGAAGGACTGCGCCGCCAAATGAGCTCTCACTTCCGCTAGCTTCTGCTGCTTCTTACGCTCCGCACGATCAACGCGGGCGCCATCGATCAGTTTGTTGATCTCGGGATCGCCCGCAAACTCTGCTTGCAGTTGACTTAGAATCGCAATCGATTCGTCGTAACGTTGCAATGCCAGCAATTTGTGAGCTGCCGCCAGGCTCTCTCGCTTACGCTGCTGCGCCTGCTCCTCCTGAGCGGACTGCCACAGTCTCTGAATCTCCGCCTCGTCGGGAAATTCTTTTTGCAGGGAGGTAAGAAGTTCAGCGAGTTTTTCGTAGTCCCGCGATTCCAGTAGCTTCCTGGCCCTTCCCAGGGCTTCCTGCTTACGCTGCTTCGCTTGCTCGTCTTGCGCAGCCTTCTGCAGCCTGCTTATCGCATCTTCCTCGGGAAATTCCTTTTGCAAGGAGGTAAGGAGTTCAGAGAGTTTTTCGTAGTTCCGCGATTCCAGGAGCTTCCTGGCCCTTCCCAGGGCTTCCTGCTTACGCTGCTTCGCTTGCTCGTCTTGCGCAGCCTTCTGCAGCCTGCTTATCGCATCTTCCTCGGGAAATTCCTTTTGCAAGGAGGTAAGGAGTTCAGAGAGTTTTTCGTAGTTCCGCGATTCCAGGAGCTTCCTGGCCCGCGCTAGGCCTTCTTGCTTACGCTGCTTCGCTTGCTCGTCCTGAGCAGCCTTCTGCAGCCTGTGTATCTCGCCTTCCTCGGGAAATTCCTTTTGCAGAGAGGTAAGAAGTTCCGAGAGTTTTTCGTAGTTCCGCGATTCCAGGAGCTTCCTGGCCCGCGCCAGGCCTTCTTGCTTACGCTGCTCCGCCTGCCCGTCCTGAGCAGCCTTCTGCAGCCTGTGTATCTCGCCTTCCTCGGGAAATTCCTTTTGCAGGGCGACAAGAAGTTCCGAGAGTTTTTCGTAGTTCCGCGATTCCAGGAGCTTCCTGGCCCGCGCTAGGCCTTCCTGTTTACGCTGCTCGGCCTGCTCCGCCTGAGCGGAGTCCCGCAGTCTCTGGATCTCCGCCTCGTGCGGAAATTCCCTTTGCAGGGAGGTAAGAAGTTCAGAGAGCTTTTCGTAGTTCCGCGATTCCAGTAGTTTCCTGGCCTGACCCAGTCCTTCCCGTTTTCGCTGCTCCGCTTGCTCGTCTTGCGCAGCCTTCTGCAGCCTGCGTATCTCACCTTCCTCGGGGAACTCCTTTTGCAGGGAGGTAAGAAGTTCGGAAAGCTCTTCGTAGTTCCGGGATTCCAGTAGTTTCCTGGCCTGACCCAGTCCTTCTTGTTTTCGCTGCTCTGCCTGCTCGTCTTGCGCAGCCTTCTGCAGTCTGCGTATCTCGCCTTCCTCGGGGAACTCGTTTTGCAGGGAGGTAAGAAGTTCAGAGAGCTCTTCGTAGTTCCGGGATTCCAGTAGTTTCCTGGCCTGACCCAATCCTTCTTGTTTTCGCTGCTCTGCCTGCTCCCAACGTACCGCGTCGAGCAATTTCACGATCTCTTCATCGGCAGGAAATTGCTTTTTCAATTCCAGCAACAAAGATGTGCTTTCTTCATAACGACGAGCGACCAGCAGCTTGCGCCCTTCGGCCATACCCTGTTGTCTTCGCTGCTCTTCCTGATCTCGTTTTGCTGTTTCCAGGAGTCTGGGAATTTCTTGCTCGTCCGGAAATTCCTTACCCAGCGCAGTGAGCAGCGACATGCATGCTTCGTATTGTCCAGCTGCCAGAGCACTTTTCGCGTCGGCCAGTCCTTGCAGCCGTTGTTGGTTCCTCTGGTCCTTGCGAACATCTTCCAAAAGCCTGGGTATCTCTTCATCACGCGGGATTTGCTTCTGCAAGTTAACGAGGAGAGCCAAGCATTCTTCATGCCGTCGGGCAGCTAATAGATTCCGAAATTCCAGCAGGGCCTGCTGTTTCTGCTGCTCCAGGTAATCCTCGCGAACCGTCTCCAGCAACCTGGTGACTTCCTCTTCGCCGGGAAACTTCTGTTCCAGGTCCGACAGGAACTCTAGGCACTCGGTGTACTCCTGCTTCGTCCAGAGGCTCCTGGCGTGTTGCAGACTCTCAAAGAGTAGGAGGCGCCTTTGCCTCTCCGCTTTTTCCTGAAGCACTTGCTGGTGAAGAGCTACCGCCTGCCGGTTGGATGGATCGGCTTCTAACGCCTTGGCAACCAGGGCCTCGGCTTCGTCGGGTAGTCCTTCCGCGAGTTGCTGCTTCGCCGCATCTACCCATTCGGCCACGAGTCGCGCTCGCTCGATCTGCTGCTGCACAATCAGCTGAAGTTCTTGCGCCGGTTCAAAGGTGGAATCCAGATGTAAGGCGCTCTCAGTCGCAAGTTTCGCCTCCTGGAGCTTTCTTTCGACCAGAAGTGCGCGTGCTCTCTCAACGCATTCTTGGACCTTGGGTCGAACGGCGATGCGTTTCAGCTCGGTATTCGCCTTTTCCAGGAGGACTCTCGCCCGGTGGTTGCCGGATTCAACTTGAAGCGCCTGACGAAGCAAGTCACGACCCGCGCTGAATTCGCCTTTTTCGATCAGTTCGTTGGCTTGTTCTATGAGTTCAGCAACCGCCAGTGACTGCAGCCTTTTGGCGATGGGCTCCAGCTCCAGCAAAACGTCTTCCATGGACTGATAGCGTTCCCCGGGCGATTTCTTGAGAAGTTTAAACACAATGAGTTCGAGCTCATTCGGACAGTCGGGCAGAATCGAGGACAACGCAGTAGGTTCCTGTTGACAGATGCTATGCATCAAACTGGCAGGCGTCGCTCCCGTAAAGGGCCGTTGATATGTCAAAAGCTCGTAAAGCAAAACTCCGAAAGACCAGATGTCGGAGCGTTCATCGGCATGCTCGCCGTGGTATTGCTCGGGGGACATATAAGCGAACGTGCCGATCAGCATCCCCGTCTGCGTCTTGGAAGTCTCCAGGACGCGAGCGATGCCAAAGTCAACCACCCGGACCGAGCCGTCTTTGCTGACCATGACGTTACCCGGCTTGATATCTCGATGAACGATCCCGCGCTTGTGCGCGTAATCAAATGCGCGGCACGCCTGCATGGCGTAGACCAGTTTCAGGGAAACCGAGATTGGCGCACGGCGGGCGATGACTTGCTCAAGGTTTTCGCCCTCCACCAACTCCATGGCGATATAAGGAACGTGCCCCTCATCGCCCATGTCGTATATCGTAACGATGTTGGGATGCTGCAGCCCCCCGGCAGACTGGGCCTCGCGATAAAACCGTTCGAGTAGAGCGGGGTCGTCGGCCACCCCGGTGGTGATGGTTTTGAGGGCAACGAGTCGATTGATGAAAGGGTCCCGCGCTCGATACACCACCCCCATGGCACCGTGCCCTATTTCTCCAAGGACCTCATATTTGCCCAGTTTCTTCAACGCGCACCCGTGCCCGTGCAACCGACATTAGGCGTATTTGGAATAGTTCCAGGGGCGTCAGAGTCCGCAGAGGAAAAACCGATCGGCGCTGAATACGCCGCGGCCTGACTCCGGTTGCACTCGGGTATTGGGGAGGATTTGAGCTCGGTTTGATGGAGGTTGTGAATCATGAGGAGAAGATCGCGCAATTTTGGTCCCGTCAACGGTGCGCGGCACATCCGAGGTTGGTTCGCGGTGATCCGTGAACAACGGAGCCTCCGCCTGACAGCTTTATCTCAGCGAGAATATCCCAAAATCATTAAGATGTGTCAATTACTCAGAGAAGTCTTAGCTGCCCGATGTGCACAAGGCGAGACGGTAGGCTGAGGTACTAGTCCGGGCCTCCTAAGTATATAGCCTAAGTATATGGTATGACCCTCAAGGCCGGTTTAGGAGGCGACGGCGCTCTCAACGTCTCGGTCAGCCTCGTATGCGACGTTTCGACGATTCTAAGATGTCGGGTGAGGCACGAATGCCGTTCAGCGTCTCGATAAGGATGCAGTAAAAGACCGGAACCGGAGGCCTGGGCGTGCGACGAATCTGGGAGGCGGTATAGCCACTCTGCCACCACAGAGACCTCTTTTGGAGTAAGGATCGAACATATTCCCGGCTCTTGCGATTGTCGACGGTATTGGGAATTTCCACGTATCGCCCGAGCACGACGACACTCCTCCAATCGTCGTGTCCTCGGATTTCGTCAGCCTGCACGCAGACCAGCGGATTCTCTCGCATCCAATCAATCTTCTGTCCCAGCGTGGAAAAACAGTACAGGCGCTCACGATCGAAGACAAAATAGATGGGGACAATATATGGCCGGTTATTAGAAGCGCAGGCCAGTCTGCCGAAACCTGACCGCTGGAGAAGCTCGCGACACTCCCTGCTTCGCATTTTGGTGACGATCATCTGACGGTGGCCCTATCCTCCGGCGCCCCTGGCTTCACGCCGCAACCGTCCCGCGCGGACGGCACCCGCAGAGTCTATCTGGAATGAGGATGAGCGGCCTGACACAAGGGTAACAGTTTGTGCTGGATACATGGGTGACACTTTTTCCCCGTAAGGGAGGGAGTGATGCCTTGGTGCGTCAGTTTCCTTTCGGAGCCTGCCGCTCATCTCACTTCCTGGAATTTGACCAGGAGCTTTCAGCCCCGCATTGCTGACGTGTCGGGAGTCTTCAGTTGGTGAAGCCGTCCGCCTGGGACTCCGGTCCCACCCAAGCGTTCTGGTCCACCAACTTGCGTCCTTCGGCGAGAGCTTTGCGATTGACCTCGAACACTGCTGGTTTCTCTACCCTGGCACCAATGGCGGCGAGCGCTGTTTCCGCTTGTAGGCACCCTGTTTCTTCCAGCAGCGCCCCCAGCAGCACAATGTTTGCAGCTTTGGCAAAGCCCAACTTGTCGGCTATCTCCGCGGCTGGAATGCAGGCCACACGCGCCAGTGGTGGCGTAAAATCCTGCGGGAGCGCCGCGCCGTTGTACAAAATCAGACCGTGCTCCGAAAGTTGCGAAGCGAACTTGCGTAGAGAGAGCTCATTCATGGCGATGAGCACATCCGGCTGCGAAACCAACGGCGACCCGATGCGATTCCGCGAAAGGCACACATGGCAGTGAGCACTGCCGGAGCGCATCTCCGGTCCGTAGGAGGGCAGCCAACTGGCTTCTAATCCTTCGCGCACGCCCATCTCCGTGAGCAA
Organism: uncultured Acidobacteriota bacterium; assembly: GCA_963810355.1. Lineage (GTDB taxonomy): Bacteria > Acidobacteriota > Terriglobia > Acidiferrales > UBA7541 > Acidiferrum. Next base: position 417,262 of record CAWENU010000004.1, on the reverse strand, counting down.
TTGTCCCAGCAGGAGCACGCCTTGTCCGCCGAATCCGGCTACTTTGATCTTGAGCTCCTCCAATCCGTGCTTATGTTGCGGTCGCGCCAAGATGCGCGTTGCTTCCTGAGTGCCCAAATCCAGGACTTCGGAAACTGGCCTCTGTGGCGGGCGGTTGTCCGCGACGTCTTCGGGTTTCCGGTCGCGAAATACCTTCAGCGGGAACACCGGGATCATCTTCTCTTCCACCCACTTCCGCGCGTCCACGGGGTCTTTGTCCCAAATTGTTGGGCAAGGAGAGAGGACTTCCACAAACGAAAAGCCCACGCCATCGCGCTGGAGTTCTAGCGCTTTCCGAATGGCCCGGCGCGCCTTCATGATGTTCTTGTTGTCGGAGAGCGCCGTGCGTTCGATGTACACGGGCGCTTCCAGCGAGGCCAGTAACTCAGCCATGTGGATGGGAAAACCTTCATTGGCGGGCCGCCGGCCCCAGGGTGAGGTGCTGGAAATCTGCCCGACAAGAGTAGTGGGAGCCATTTGCCCACCGGTCATGCCATAGATGGCATTGTTCACGAAGATGACGGTGATTTTTTCTCCGCGGTTGGCAGCGTGCACAATCTCCGCCATGCCGATGGCCGCCAGATCGCCATCGCCTTGATAGGAAATAACAATCTTGTCGGGGCAACTCCGCTTGATGCCCGTGGCTGCAGCGGGGGCCCGCCCGTGCGCCACCTGCACGTTGCCCAAGTCCAGGTAGTAGTATGCAAACACCGAGCAGCCAACGGGGCTCACGAAGATGGCCTTGTCCTGAAGTTTGAGATCCGCGATGGCCTCGGCAATTAGCTTTTGCACGATTCCGTGGCCGCACCCAGGGCAGTAGTGTGTCTGGTGTTTGAGGTCCGATTTGCGTTCGTAGGTTTTGTAGAAGACGGGCGATTTGGACCGAATCAGTTCAAAGTCGAGGCTGCCGGCTTCCTTCTCGCTCGCTACTACATTGTTTTCCTGTGACATGGGAGCCTCCTTCTCTCAAACCGTCACCACTGTGCGAGCGACAATCTCCGCACACACTTCATCCACCGACGGCACGTTACCGCCTGTCCGTCCGTAAAACTCCACGGGCAGTTGGCCGCCAAGGGTCAGGCGAACGTCTTCCACCATCTGTCCGTTGCTCAACTCCACAACCAGCACACGCCCAGCGTGTGCCGACGCTTCTTTCAACTCTGGTGACGGGAATGGCCACAGCGTGATGGGCCGAAACAGCCCAACCTTCAGTCCGTTCCTCCGCATCTGCTCCACGACGGAACGAAGTACGCGTGAGACGATTCCGAAGCTTACCAGCAGCACGTCGGCGTCTTCTGTGCGGTACTCTTCGCTCCGTGCCTCCCGCTGCGCCAGCGTGTATTTTGCTTCCATCTGGCGCTGGTGCTCTTCCAGCACGTCTGGCTCGAGAAAGATAGAGCTCACCAGGTTTTTTCTCGTCTCAGGTGTTCCTTTCACCGCCCACGTCTTTTCGGGTAGCTCAACATCGCGATACTTCAAGTCCAGCTTTTCCATCATTTGTCCCACAAATGCATCGGTAAGGACGATGGCCGGATTGCGGTATTTGTCCGCCAGATCGAAGGCCAACATGGTGAGCTCCGCCATCTCTTGCACAGAAGCTGGCGCGAGTACAATGTTGCGGTAGTTGCCGTGTCCTCCGCCCTTGACCATGGCGAAATAGTCGCTCTGCTCCGGAGCGATGTTGCCCAACCCTGGGCCTGCGCGCATCACGTCCACAATCACACAGGGCAGCTCCGCGCCAGCGAGGTAGGAAATGCCCTCCTGCATGAGGCTGAGGCCCGGGCCTGAGGAGGCGGTCATGACGCGAACTCCAGCCGCAGCCGCTCCGTACACCATGTTGATTGCCGCCACTTCACTCTCTGCCTGCAGAAACGTCCCACCCACTTGGGGAAGGAACAGCGAAGCGGCTTCCGTGATCTCGCTGGCAGGAGTAATGGGATAGCCGTAGAAGGCTCGGCAACCCGCCAGGACCGCACCCTTCATAACCGCTACATTGCCTTTACACAGCTGCGGCATATTCACCTCCCGGCTGCACTTCCGTGACAGTCTTCGCTGGTTTCCTTAGCCGGTATACGCTGATGGCACCGGGCTCCGGACAACAATAGAAGCAGATGCCGCAACCGGTGCAATCCCTTCCCGTATAGCGTGCCGGATGTACGCCGTAAGCGCTCAATTCCGCCGCTAGCAGCAGACAGCGTAGGGGGCAGGATTCCACGCAGAGGCCGCAGCCCTTGCACTCTTCCACATTGATAAACACTTTTCCGTATGGTGTGTTGGTCATGATTCACTTCGTTTCCACTGCTGGTTGCAGTTGCGGATGGTGCAACCACTTGGTCCGTTCGCAGTAGTCGTACAGTTCATCCCGAAATTTCGGGTGTGAGATTTCAATCAGAGCCTTGGCCCGCTCTCGGATGGTTTTGCCGTGAAGATAAGCCACACCGTATTCGGTGGCGACGTAATGAACCAGCCCACGACTGGTTACTACACCAGCTCCAGGAGCAAGCGTTGGCACGATTCGGGAAACCTCGCCATTCCGCGCCGTTGATGGCAGCGCGATGATCGGCTTGCCGCCCCGGGAATGCGATGCCCCTCTCAAAAAATCCACCTGTCCCCCGATGCCGCTATAGAAATACGTCCCCAACGAGTCGGAGCACACCTGTCCTGTCATGTCCGCTTGGAGCGCCGAATTGATAGCTATCATGTTGTCGTTGCGTGCGATGAGCGCGGGATCATTCGTGTAAGCGTTTGGGTGAAACTCGAAGATCGGGTTGTTATCAACAAAGTCGAACAACTTCCTGGTTCCCAGCGCGAATCCCAGGATGATCTTGCGGGGCTTGAAGTTCTTGCGCACGCCGTTGATCACGCCCGCCTCCACAAGCGGGATCACCCCATCGGACACCAACTCCGAGTGGATGCCCAGGTCTTTGCGGTCCATCAGTAGCTGCAGGACGGCATCTGGGATTCCGCCGATACCGGTCTGAATCACCGCTCCGTCATCGATAAGGCTTGCAACGTTCTTGGCGATGGCCATATGAAGACCGGAGATTTCTGGGGCTATTAGTTCGCACAACGGCCTGGAGGATTCGACGAAGGCGTGGACTTGGCTGACATGAATGAAGCTATCGCCGAATGTCCGCGGCATCCGGTCATTTACTTGTGCAACCACGTGGCGCGCACAGCGCGCCGCTGTAAGCGTTGTGTCTACACCGACTCCGAAGCTACAGAACCCGTGAGCGTCTGGCGGCGAAACCTGGATCAACGCCACGTCCAGTGGCATAGCGCCACTCTCAAAGAGATTCTCCACTTCACTCAGGTATATCGGTGTGTAATCCGCACGCCCGTCGTTAACCGCGGCGCGCACATTGCCACCGATGAAAAATGCGTTGTGCCTGAAATGCCCGGCCATTTCCGGGGCCACGTAATCCGCACAGCCCAGCGTCAGCAGATGCACCACCTCCACATCGTGAACGAACGGAGCGCGTTTCAAGAGCGCTTCCACTAAAGTCTCCGGCTCCGCGCAACCTGGCTGGATGTACACGCGCATGCCCGACTGCACTGCGCACAGTGCTTCCTGCGCTGACCGCAACTTACTCGTATAGGGAGTCTGCCGGGAGTTCATGTTTGTGCTCCTTGGCTGTCGCTTGTTCCCCGGCGTCTTGCGATCGATACGTGGGCAGGCTTGTCCATTGATCCGCCTGCGGTTGTAAATATCTGGATCAAACTAGGGGTAGGAAACCTTATGCTGACTCTAGAAATGGGGGGAAGGGGGTAGACCCCGTTGGGGGGAAGTGCCTCTCGCAGGAGCTTCATAACCGTGCTCCTCAAACTTCCAAGCTGTATCTTCAGGCCCCTCTTCTTCCGAGTCTGTAGCCTTCATCACAAGGAAATGTGCTGGCCATCACAAATAGGTTAAATGAGGACCATTGGTATTGCGCGATATGGCCTTTCAGCACTATCGGCCATCAGGATCTTCAGCTTCTTTCAACAACGCTGTGTATGCACCTCGTGATGCGGCTCACGTTGAATCGTGACTTAATTCACTGTGGACCAGTCTTCGAACGTTTAAACTAAAGATGCGTGGACCAAAGCAGCGCCGTGCCGCAAAGTCAAGGCATTGGCACGAAAGGTAGGAGTTTCTGTCATTTTCATGCCAATGCGTTTGGAATCTCATCTAGCCCGTTTGAGTGAATGGGAGCAGCGGGCGTCTCGAAATACCGTTCGGGAGTTCGTTCAGTCCGAAAGTCGTTAGAATGAGTCTCGCCAGTCGAGGAGATAAGATACCGTGTCCATAGCATGGACGTCTCGTTATGCACTCCGAATCAAAGGCACAAAAAGCTCGGCCATTCGCGAACTCCTGAAGCTCATTCAGGACCCGGATATAATCTCTTTCGCTGGCGGACTTCCTGCAAGTGATCTGTTTCCAATTGAGCGATTCCAGGAGGCTTGCAGAAAGGTGTTGCAGCAAAGTGCGGCGTTGGCGCTCCAATACGGTGAGACAGAAGGCTATAGGCCCCTGCGCGAGATGATCGCCCGTCACATTTCGCGCTACGGTATCAAGGCCCAAACGGAAAACATTCTGATCACCAGCGGATCTCAGCAAGCCCTGGACCTCATCGGCAAACTGCTGATCAATCCAGGTGACCAGGTTCTTGTCGAGGCGCCTACTTATCTGGGAGCGTTGCAGGCCTTCAATCTTTATGGCGCCGAATACGTGAGTGTCCCCTGCGATGAAAACGGATTGCGTAGCGAACTACTCGATGCATCACTCCGGTCCGGACCTAAATTCATATACGAGCTTCCGAACTTCCAAAACCCTGGCGGGACAACACTTCCGGAGGAACGGCGGCGTACCCTGGTGATGCTCGCCAATAAATATGGCATCCCGATTGTTGAGGATGATCCCTATGGTCAACTACGCTACGAAGGTGAACATCTTCCCCCTCTGGTCGTGCTCGACCGCGAGAATGTGCCACTGGATAGCGGCTATACGCTCGGCAACGTGATTTACTTAAGTACGTTCTCCAAAACCTTGGCTCCTGGCCTGCGGCTCGGCTGGGTTGTGGCCCCGCCCGAAGTCATAGGCAAACTCGTGCAGCTCAAACAGGGCTCGGATTTGCATACTTCCACGTTTACCCAAATTATTGCCTATGAAGTAGCTCGCGACAATTTCCTCGACGAACACGTGAAAAGACTCCGAGCCGTTTATCGCGAAAGACGTGATGTCATGCTGGAAGCCTTGGAACAGCATTTCCCTTCGGAAGTCACGTGGACTCGCCCCAAAGGGGGCCTGTTCCTTTGGCTGACGCTACCCGAGGGTATGGACGCGAACAGATTGTTTCATGAGGCGCTGAAGAGAAAAGTCGCCTTCGTTCCGGGTGACTCCTTCTTCGCTCCGGACCAACAGCAGGAAGGCAGCCGTCATCTTCGAATGAACTTCTCCTACGCTCAACCAGAAGAAATTCGCGAAGGCATCCGCCGCTTGGCGGCAGTGGCAAAGACGCAGTTGGATAACCTGCGAGTTGTCCACTAGACCTCGGAGTAGCGGATTCCGATTCAAGTGAGGGAGTAGCTGCCCTGCGCTGCCCTGCCCTGGCAACCAGCTTGCTCCCATACCATCCTTTTCCCTCGGCTTCCAATTGTCAACACTTGGCGATGGATCTTGCGTCGCTCCTGTAGGTAATGTGCATCACAGCCGCAGCCACGCCCGCGGTTCGCCACTAACAAAATGACGGAGTGACCTGAGTCACCGCTTTAGGTGACCTGTGTCCTTACGGAAACTGCTGTATTTAAGGTACCGACTTATAGCGCGGCTGGTCCGCCCCGAGGAGGCCACAACCATGGACCTACATCAAGAATTCGAAGCTGCCCACGTCGAACACACCGACATTCTGGAATTTCTGAATACATGGGAGGACGCCCTCCATCTGATTGCCAGCGACGACTGCGAAACTCGCTGCCGCGGTCTCCGCCAGTTGCAAGCAATGGAAGGAAAGATCGTCGAAATCTGGGCGCACTGCCACAAGGAAGAAGACGACCCGGCCTCCCCGCTTTTCCGTTTTGCCCAACCGGCGGATCTTGAGCGGTTGCGAGCAGAACATTTCCAGCTCTATCGCGCCAACTATGACTTCCGCAGGGAAATGGAATTCACAACGTCTTCCTTCACAGGTGACCTTGTTCTGCAAGGGCAGCGGTTGCTGAACGCCCTGCGCGATCACATCGCGTACGAGGAAGGGTTGTTGCAGCGTTTCGAACACTATGCGCTGCACCATGGCCAGGCCGTCGCGCAGTCGTAACGCAGTAAACGAATTGAGAGTGGCGGTTGATCCGCCCAGAATGAATTATTCCGTGGATCAAAGCTGGCAGGGAATTTAGGCAGTAACTTTCCGAGGTAGCTCCCGCGCAACGCGCCACGCGTCTTCGTGCGTAAACTATTCAGAAATCATCCTCAGACTGCTCCCAATGGTAGGTCCCGATGGTGCCGGTTCGGTCAAAAAGAAAGAGCGGGGCGAAGAGTTTGCGCCCCGCTCGATCGTCTGGCTACGTGTGTCGCTCTAGACCAGACCCTGGTCCAGCATGGCATCCGCAACTTTGACAAATCCAGCGATATTCGCTCCATAAACCAGGTTGCCGGGCTTGCCATATTTTTCCGCGGTTTCGTAAGCGTTCTTATGGATGGCGATCATGATCTTGTGCAGACGGTCATCTACTTCCTCGCGCGTCCAATTGAGCCCCATGCTGTTCTGAACCATTTCCAGGCCCGAGGTGGCGACACCCCCTGCATTGGCAGCTTTTGCCGGTCCGTACAAGATGCCCGCCTGCAAGAACATCTTCGTCGCGTCGAGCGTGCTGGGCATGTTGGCCCCCTCGGCGACCAGCTTGCAGCCGGTCATCAATAGGGTCGCTGCATCCTTTGCGTTGATTTCATTTTGCGTGGCACTTGGGAAGGCGCAGTCCGCCTTGATTGCCCATATGGGGTTGTAGTCCAGAGCGGCGTCTACCGCAATATACCGAGCCGTCTTGAACTGACTGGCGTATTCCCGTATCCGTCCACGCCGGACATTCTTCAGTTCCATGAGCCACGACAGCTTCTCGCGGTTAATGCCATCCGCATCGTAGATCACGCCATCGGAATCGGACATGGCGATGACCTTCGCATCGAAGTCCAGAAGCCTTTCTACGGTGTACTGCGAAACATTGCCGCTTCCGGACACCAGGCAGAGCTTGCCTTCGAGCGTGTCCTTCCTGGTCTTCAGCATTTCATGCGCAAAGTACACGCAGCCATATCCGGTAGCTTCTGGACGAATTAGCGACCCACCCCAATTGATGCCTTTGCCGGTCAGTACGCCCGTAAACTGATTCGCGAGGCGCTTGTACTGCCCGAACAGGTACCCAATCTCTCGGCCCCCCACTCCAATATCGCCCGCGGGGACGTCCGTGTGATGTCCGATATGCCGCCACAATTCGCTCATGAAACTCTGGCAGAAGCGCATCACCTCGTTGTCGCTCTTGCCCTTGGGGTCGAAATCCGATCCGCCCTTGCCTCCGCCCATGGGCAAAGTCGTCAGAGAATTTTTCAGCACCTGTTCGAACGCCAGGAATTTCAGAATTCCCAGGTTCACTGTGGGGTGGAAGCGCAGCCCGCCTTTGTACGGGCCAATCGCGCCGTTCATTTCAATCCGGAAACCACGATTCACCTGAACGTTTCCTTCGTCGTCAAGCCACGGCACGCGAAAAATGATCAAGCGCTCGGGCTCAACCAGCCGGTCCAAAATTCTCGCTTTCTGATATTCGGGGTATTTCACTAAAACCGGGGTGAGGGTTTCGAGCACTTCCTGGACTGCCTGGTGGAATTCAGCTTCTGCGGGATTCTTTTTGCGAACTGTAGAAAGGACTTCGTTTATGTGCTCCGCCGGAGTCATAGTCGCCGGAGTTGTACGAATAGCAATACCCATATGCGTCCTCCTTGGTCGAGTTTGAACCCTGAATTTGATTGGTTGCTCATCGACTTTTTGCGCTTTGTAGCCTACGGATGGATCTGGCTGGTACGCGATCCCATTGGAACCCTCTTTTTCTTGTCCTTCTGTGACAGCAATCACTCTTGATTGTGATTCCCGCACTGGCCTGCCGTGCGAGTTGATGGCAGCGTTTGTCGAGCGGAGGTCACGTCATGGCAAGCAAGGTTTTGGATCTGGCCGGGCCGGGTATTGGGAGCTATACAGAATTAGAGGAGCTGCTGCCGAACAACTACAGCAGCGCACTCACACCGAGGGAAACGCAGAGGGCCATCTTCGCGGTCAAGCGGTTTATCGAGGACGGTCTCTGCAAGAAGCTGAACCTTATGATGGTGACGGTGCCTCTCATCGTGGATGCCGAGACAGGTGTCAACGACATGCTGGACCGCGATGGTTCGCGCACTCCTGTCCAATTCCACATCTCCAATGACCACGACGCCCACCCTATCGACGTCCAAATCGTCCAAGCCGCCACGAAGTGGAAGAGAATGGCCCTGAAACAGTTCGGCATGCACGCGGGCCATGGTTTGTGCACCGACATGCGCGCCGTTCGCAAGGACTATTTCCTCGACCATGACCACAGCGCTTACGTCGATCAGTGGGATTGGGAACGAGCCATCTTGCCCGCGGAAAGAAACGTGGAATTTCTTAAAGACATCGCCGGAAAGATCTGGCGAGTGCTGGTGGAAGCTGAGCAATACGCCCAAGAGCTATTCCCGGGATTGAAATCGAAGCAGTACCCGAATCTACCCCAAAAACTGAAGTTCTTGCACGCAGAAGAGTTGCTGAAGATGTATCCCGATCTACCCCGTAAGCAACGCGAAACGGCCATCCTGCGGGAGTGTCCCGCGCTGTTCATCATCGGGATCGGCTATCCCCTCGAGGATGGCTACCCGCATGAGATGCGCGCTGCCGATTACGACGATTGGGTGACGCAATCCAAACCCATTAACGGAAAAATGATGCATGGATTGAACGGCGACATCCTGGTGTGGAACCACGTCACACACCGCCGGCATGAACTCAGCTCCATGGGCATTCGCGTTGATGCCCAATCCTTGCGGAAGCAACTCGAACTCTCGCACCAGACTGATTTTTTGAAGTTTCCCTATCACCAAGCGATTCTGAAGAATGACATCCCTCTTAGCATCGGCGGCGGCATCGGGCAATCGCGCACTCTAATGCTTCTGCTCCGAAAAGCTCATTTGGGCGAAGTCAGCGTTAGCGTCTGGCCCAAGATCCTGAAGGACATGTGCGCCAGGAAGAACATTTTCGTTCTCGAGTAGGCCGCGTTCGGATGAGCAACCCCAGTCTACCCGGGCGAGGAGCCGACTTTGTTATGCACTCAAGTCCCGCGCGCTGATTCCACATGTCAGTTCACTACGTTAATCGAGCTGCCCAAACTCTGTTACCAATAGCGGTAGTTTGATGTTAGAAATGACTCTGGAGCCTGCACACATCGCCCCGGCTATTGGAGATTTCGATGAAGATGCTTGCCACGGCTTTTTGCGTCCTCGGCGGGGGAATGCTTTTCTCAATAGCAGCTCAGGGAACATCAACCACCCCAGAACGGCCTAAATTCAAAATCGAGATTCGTACCGCCGGTGAAAAAGGACAAGGACCAAGTTTCGCCGTCACGAATCTCACTGCCAAGACCGTAACCGCCTGCGTCTTCGAGCAATCCTATCCGTCGCAAGGCGCAAGGAAAACAACGACAGTCTGGGATGCGCTGGTGCAAGGCAACGTTCCCATCGAACCGGGTCAGACGGTCTTACGTCCTCTCATTCCCACCATTGGAAACGCTCTACCTAACAAAGTGGAAGTAATCGCAGGTATCTGGGCGGACGGCGAATCTTTTGGCCCACCCAAATGGGCAAGCGATATCTTCAACTACCGCGCTCTGCGCGCCTCCGAGAATGAAGATGCTGCCGCGATATTACAGCGGGGACTGGACCAGAAATTGGAACCGCAACCAGTATCAGCAGGCGTTCAGTGACAAGCCCGACTCTGGCCCGGTCTATACCGTTCGCACCGCTCTGACGGCGACCCAGCAAACTGGTCAAACGCCCCAAGAATTCACCCATACCATGCAATTCTTGTTGCAGTCTTTCAAACAACAAGCTGACAAACTCCGTAAATCGATTCCACACTAAGTGGTTCTTACCTGTTCCCTCGGAGCAATTCGCTGCTGGAAATAGGGAACTACTGCGGATCGCATCAACTGTGACCGATGCTTCACACTTTGCACAGTCGTTCACAGATTTTCACAGAGCTTGCGTGCGAATTTGATTGACGCTGTTGCACGACAAGAATATCTTCACGCCAGATTGAACCGGGAAGCTTAAGAACTTTACGGCTCAGTTAAAACGCACAGCAGCTTAACAGCGGCTGCGCGGCGAAATTGAACTGCGAAGCTCGAACCCTTCACGGCTCGGTCTGGAGTGCGCGACCCCCTAACGGCGGCCGTGCAATCAGATCGGGTCGGGAAGGTCAGAAACTTTACGGCTCAGTTTAAAGAGGGCGCAAAAGCTTAACCGCTGATGCGCCCTCAGTTTTTGTGCCAGCGCATTCTCCCCGGGTGCCGCACCTTTGATTTTTAAGGGTGCGGGTTTTGTTTTTTTTTGAAACTTTGCGGCGAGTAAAAGTGATTTTTTAGAAGGCCGTGGCTTCAGTTTACCCCGAGCCTCGCAGGGCCCCGGCGTACGTCGTTCCAAAAGCGCGGGCTTTAGCCCCTGAAGAAAACTCTTGTCGGCTGCCGTTACTCAGACAGCTTCTATTTCTTGGGCTTGAGCCACGCGATGTCGTACGCGCGATCAAACGTTATAAACATCAGGCGTTATTTCGAATTGCGTCTTAGTAGCTGGCTGACCGCTCCGCGCAACTCCGCTTCATCCTTGAGGGCTGTCGAAATCCGTTCCGCCAGTTCGGTAAGAACAACGCGGATGCTGGTTGCCAGCTCAAGGCATTCCTCGTCAGTCTTTTCGTGTAATCCCTCGCTGAGGGCGGAGTATAAAAGCGTTAAAGGGTTGTGTCCTGTTACTAGCAGGCTTTCGGGAATGGCGTCGTTAATCTTGTCAATCGCAGCGCTAAACTGCGTCTCTTTTTCTGCTTCCGCAAACAGTTGCAGAATACCGGGTGTCGCACCGAGTCGTGAAGCTACCCTTCCAATCTCACTAATGATTCGCCCTTTCTGCTCGTCTACCACGCGGCGATAGTACGCGAACGCTCCGATTCCTAGACCACGCAACTCGGCTCTTCGGCCTTTCAAGAACAGCTCTCGGTCACTCCCGACCAAAGCAATCACCTTGGGATGTAGGGGAGGGCCGAACGGCAAATATTCGCCCAGTTTGTAAACCTTCGCGGAGCCCGATTTTTCGTAAGGCCGGACTAACAATGAGAAAGTCTTGGCGGACTTCTTGCAATTGCGGCACGTGTAGTGCATATATTCGTAATCCCAATTCGACGTTATGGCATTACCGTTGTTCGTCGTAAAGGTTCTTATACCGCTGCAATCGTCGCTCGGGCAGTGCAACCGCAAGTCAGGTTTCTCTAGGAACGGATAAGAATGGGTAGTAGTCCATCCGAGGACTTCGGACACCAATTTCGTGACCTCAACGGGGATTGACTGTAGGAATTCCGCAAACGTCAGCTCAGGAGTCTCCCTCGCGCTCGGAAGAGGCGGAATAGGATTTGGCAAGGCTTTGTCCATAGGGTTTCTGCAGTTGCACGCACCAAATAGTCTATCACCGTGCCACCGAGTCGCCGATACACCTCAACGCTCGCCTGATCCGCAGACGATTGTCGGGCGCCGCATACTTCTTTTTTTGAGGGTGCGGGTTTTGTTTCTTTCCGAATCGAACTCGCGTGCTTCTCGGTAAAACGACTTACAAGGAATGATCCAATACCGAATCTATAAGTCCCATGTGTTCAACGCGTTACAGCCGTCTCTCCCTTTGCGCGGTACAAGCTCGGGAAAGTTGACAAACTCTTGCTGATCAATAACGCGGACACCCAGTCGTTGACAGTCTGCGACAAGTTGTTATCCTAGGGATGAGGAAATTCCCGAAACGTTCCTCTGCTTCAGATTGGAGGATCGGAATTATGACGTATGCTTCCATTGACGCCAGGACACGTGAACTGATCTTGGATTTGGTCAGACAAGAGGCACTTCAGCCAACCGAGATCCTATCGAAATTGATGGCGAAACAGTTGACCTTTAATCAGATTCAGGACGCCTTAGCAATCCTGTTGGATAAGGGCATTATTGAGATGCATTCAGACAGGCGTCTTCATATCTCTCAGGTTGCTGCTTGAGACGAGGGACTCGTGTCGAACAAGGGCACGAATCCCGCCGCTGAACGACTTACTGTCGAACCAAGCCAAAAAGGTGATCATAGGTCAGATTTTCAGCGGGATAGGGACATTGTTCTCTATACTTCTGCCTTCAAGCGCTTATCTGGTATCACTCAAGTTGTGTCCTCCCATACCGGGCACGTCTTTCACAATCGATTGACCCATTCCCTTCAGGTCGCTCAAGTGGGACGCAGTTTGGCCGAGAAACTTCTAAAACTTCAAGAGGAACTCGCTAAAGGCATTTTCTTGGAACCCCATGCCGTTGAAGGCGCGTGTCTAGCACACGATCTTGGTCACCCGCCCTTCGGACACATCGCCGAAGAAATCCTCGACGATCAAGTTGGTGACGACGCTGAAGGCTATGAAGGCAACGCCCAAAGCTTTCGTATAGTTACAGAGCTCGCGTTCCGTTCATCGGACTTCACCGGGCTAAACCTGACACGGGCCACTCTTAAGGGGATACTGAAGTACCCTTGGACATTTGCAAAGAGGCCGGTTGACGCCGGTGGTAAACCAAAGAAAAAGTGGGGCGCCTACGCAACCGCCGCAAAACAATTCGAGTTTGCTACAGGGTCCGTTGATGGAGGACCGGCCAAGAAAGCTATCGAAGCTGAGTTGATGGATTGGTCCGACGATCTGACATACGCGATTCACGATGTTGAGGATTTCTACAGAGCAGGCCTCATCCCTCTGCACCAAATGAATAACCCCACAAAACCTGACGAGGAATCGACGAGATTCCTTGAATATGTCCATTCAAAGAAGGAGAGTATTCCCGAACTTAGGAATCTCAAGGCAGAGGACCTTAGAGATGTTCTAACACGAGCGTTATTTCCATTGTTCACTTTGCGCGAGCCATATAAGGGAACACGAGATCATCGCGCGAGGCTCCGAATCTTTACAAGCCAGATGGTAGGTCTATATATAAATGCTCTTGAATTGGTAAGGATGAGCAGCGGAGTTGAGGTTCAAGTTGCAGAGGAACGCAAACAAGAAATCGCAATTTTGAAACAGCTGACGTGGTTCTACGTGATTGAAGCGCCCTCTTTAGCGATTCAACAAGCCGCACAAAAGAAGATGGTCGAGTACCTTTTTGGAGTATTTCTGGAAGAATGTCGTAGGCAGCCCAATCATCTCCTGCCGCCATATTATCAAGAAAGACTAAGCGAGATACCAACACAAGAGCCCGATCGACACCACGGCATGAAACGAATGGTGGCAGATTTAGTTGCGGGCATAACCGAAGCTCAAGCTGTAGCTCTTTACCAACGATTGAATGGCATGGTTACGGGTTCGGCGTTTGAAAAAATCTTGGTCTGAGCAATCTAAACAACCTTTCTTGCGCGAAGTGGCGCGAGACCAGAACTCGGCGGCTTTAGACAGTATCCAATCCTTCTCAGCATTGCTTTTCTGTTTGACCTGAGTCTTAGGGTTGCCGTTTCCTCTAACCTTCACGTCGCGTTCGAACTCAAGCGGCGTCCCAGTCATTCGAATAACCACTCGGTACAATTATTCTCTTGACTTCATTCCAGTTTCGTGTATACTGATTGTGTTTCTGCATTTGGCGGCGGAGAAGAGGCAGGGAGTCCCTTGTCCGCCCTAATCGCTCGCCAAGTTCTTTCCCGCTTTGACCTCGTCACATTCCTAAGTCATGGCCTCTTCCTCGCCGTCTCTGCGTCCTCGGTGCTCTCTGTGGCAAAAATCCCTCTTCCAAAGGTGACCCTTAAATGACCGAACCGCGCTCCAACCACCCTGAATTCTGTCAATTCGCCTTCTCCGACAACCGTCAATGCCGCATGCTCCGCCATAAAAATCACCCATCACTCTGCCTCTTCCACGCCCACGCCGAGCACCAACTCCTCGAATCCCACCGGCTGGGCGCGGAAATGGCCGCCACCTCACCGGCGATTTCCTCACCGCCGCAGACATCAACCACGTCATGGGAAAAGTCTTCACCGCCCTGGCCCAAAACCGCATCCCCCAACGCACCGCCGCCACCCTCGCCTATCTGGGCCAACTAATGCTCCTCTCCCTGCCCATGGCCAAGAAAGAAACCAAATTCGTCTATTCCTTCGAGACCTGGATGGACTTCATCAACAACGGCATTCGTCTCTCCAACTCCCGCCCACCCGCACCAGCAATCCCACCCGGCGCCACCGCAACGGAGTAACCCCATGCGCAAGCAAAGCCATAGCCCGGACCGTGCCGTTATCCCTTCCCGGTCTCATCTTTCCCCTCCCTTCTCTCTCGACTTTCAACAGTCGACTGTCAACTTCTTCCCAACCGGCAGCCTCGAAGAGTGCGTCATCATTTCGGGAATTGCCCTTGCCTTCTCTCTCGACTTTCAACTGTCGACTGTCAACTTCTTCCTAACTCCTTTACAATCCGCACTTACACAAAATGTACCCGTAACTCGTTTACAATCCGCAGATCCAAAAACACGGCACTTAAAGTCCTTTAGAATCCGCACTTACAAAACAAGGCGGGGGGTGGGGGGCAAATTGTTAACTAGCCGCCCGTGCTTTCAACCGCCAGCGTACCCGAGCCGAGCCGTGAACGTCAGACACCATCTCAGGCAACCCCTGCCGGGTCGTTCTCACGACAGACTTCCGGTGCCACTTGAACTTTTTCCCGTCAGACCGTACCGTCTACTTGGCATCCGGCCTATGCATCCATCCAAAACAACCGTTGCGCTTCGCTCCGTCGCCATGTTTGAGGCGGCCAAGGGGATTCTTGTGCTGTTGCTGGGTCTTGGTCTGCTCCGATTCCTGCACAAGAATCTGGAAGACACCGCTGAGCAAATCATCCGGTTTCTTCACGCCAGTCCCGGAGGGCACCTCTCCAATCTCTTCATCAACGCCGCGAGTCACGCGTCGGACAAGAGCTTGTGGGCCCTGGCGGGGGCCGCGGTGATCTATTCCGTCGTGCGCTTTGCGGAAGCTTACGGTTTGTGGAACGCCCGCGAATGGGCTGAATGGTTCGCGCTGCTCTCCGGCGCCATGTATCTCCCCTGGGAGATGTACTCGCTGATCCGGCACCCTCACCCCATCAAGTGGGTGATTCTGCTCGCTAACGTCGTCGTCGTTGTGTACATGATCGTGCTCAGGGTCCAAGCCAACGCGCACCGGACCGCCGCGCGCAGCGCGTCGTGACGCTGGCGGAACGACGCAGCAAAGGAGGAAAGGCTTTCTTCAGGGGCTGAAGCCCGTTTAGAGCGAGCAGTTTACGTCGGAGCTAAAGCTCCGACCTCCTAAAGAGGAACAAAGAGCAAACAGAGGAGCATCGAGCAAGCGGAGGAACAAAGAGCAAACAGAAGAACATCGAGCAAGCGGAGGAACAAAGAGCAAACAGAGGAACATCGAGCAAACGGAGGAGCATCGAGCAAACGGAGGCGAAAAGGAACTGCGGCGGCCGGGCTCTAAAGCCCGGCACCTACACGAGCGCCTACATGGTCGGCGCGGTGGCACGGTTGGCCACTCGGGATTACTTCAGGAGTTCGTTGGCGTAGCGGACTGGGACGGCTAGGTTGGAGCCGCCAAAACCTTTTAGGATGGCGAAGTTGACGCCGATCACTTTGCCGCTGCGGTTGAACAGCGGACCGCCGGAGCCGCCAGAAGTCGTGGCCGCGTCGTAGACGATTTTGTCTTGCAGGATGTCGCCGATGTGCCCTTGCGTCGTGGTCGGCCGAATCAACTGCTGCGACGCGAGTTGCGACATGATGCGCGACACGTTCTGCGTGTCGGTAATTTTCTGGGCGACGTCGGAGCCGGCGCGCGCCAGAATCCCTTCGATGCCCGTCGGATAGCCGATCAGCACCACGGGATCGCCGGTCACCGTCGCTTCGTGCCGGTCGTCGAGCTCCAGCAGGGTTGCACGCGGCGGCGGCGCCGCTTCCAGCTTCAGCGTGGCGACATCGGCACTGGAGGAAATGCGATCGAGCTTCGCGGGGATGCCTTCGGCGCTTCCCGGGAAGTACGCCTTGTAGGAGAGCACGTAAGCCGCCGCGCCGCGGTCGAGAAGTTCCTTCAACTCTTCGTTGTTCCACCAAGGCTCGGCAACGTGATGATTGGTGATGATGCGGCCGTCGCGGCGCACCAGAAAGCCGGTGCCAAACACATCGATCTGCAGATGGGGACCTGAGCCGCCAGAGTCGAGCTGCACCATTCCCTGGTCATCGACTTGCGGCTTGCCCAGGCCATCGACCGCGATCTGGATGGGCTTGCCGGACTGCTTGTCCAAGAACTCCACGACCACGTGCAGCAGGCAGACACTCGGACCGTAGTTGTGCACCACGGTCTCTGCGACTTTGCCTTCATTTTCCAGGAGCTTCAACCGGCTTTGCGTTTCTGCCAGCTGTTGCTTCAGCGCATCGGAATCCGATCCGCCGGCAACGGCCATCTTCTTGCGCAAATCTTCCGATTGCGCCTTCAGTGAATCGCGCGCGGCGGAATCGGAGCGCGATTGCGCTTCCAGCGAGTTGCGCTCCTGCTGCATGCGCGCGAACAGGCCGTTCTGCTGTTGCCCCAGACCGTAGTTGAGCCGGGCGATTTCTGCTTTCAACTGGAGCGTGTCTTTGCGGCTGCTATGAGTGGAAACCAGCATGGACAGCGACGCGATCACGGCGGCAACACTGACGCCGAAGATGGCGGGAAGCAGCCAGCGCCGGCGTTTGGTGACCACCGCGGCGTCGTTGAGCGTTTCGACGGCCAGGTCGGTGATCTGTTCGCGCTGCGTCGCGTACTGCAGCATTCTCTTGAGGTCTTCTTCGGGCTGGCGCTCGCGAAATTGCGTGCGAACTCTGGCGGCAAATTCCGGGCCATCGAAGGGCAGCGAGACCACGTCGTTCGCGCCGAGATCGAGCGCGCGGGCGCGTTCCAAGGCTCCGCCCGGAACGATCATGATGATCTTCAGCGTCCGCATGTCGGATCGCGATTTGAGCTGGGTAATCAGCCCGCAGCAGGCCAGGTCGTTCGGAGCTGCCTCGGTAACCAAGACCTCCGGCGAAAGGGCGAGAACCTGATCAACGTTGAGACCAATTTCCGTGGAGACGTCGTAGCCTTGGCCCGCCAAGGCGTTGTTGGCCTCGAGCAGGGATTCGGCGCTGAGATTGAGGAGCAGGAGTCGCATCGCGATATGAGTTTACCATCCTTGCCAAAGCGCACACGTCAGATGCACTGGACGAAGCTGTGGGTGCGAATGAAATGCGGATGAAACGCGCTGACTGGCGCGTCGGAAGAGACCGGGAAATCCGGAGGTTCGCGGCCTCTTCGGCGAGCGACAACCTCCAGGCGCTTGAAGGAGCGGGAACCTCGACATGGTCGGCCGCGAACGCCGCCCCATCGACCCTTCGAAGCTCAGGGTAAAGAGGGCGGCTACCGGTTGCGGTCTCGCGGCCGGGGCCACTGGACTGGTTTTGAATGGCCGTATCTTTTTTTGTTTCTATGGATTATGCTCCCGTGCACATTTCATCCTGCTCTGCGGATCGTAGAGCTAAAAATCCCGGACTAACGGCGGCCCAGCGACCAGAGGAGGGGCACGGCCGACGAAGAAGAGGCAGCAATTCGCCGCAGAAGCGATGAGGCGAAAGCATGAAGCAAAGCTGACGGAGCGGGCATGATGCCGCGGCGACGAAACGCAGACCCCTAGAGGCGATGAACCTGAGGGGTTGCAACCGACGCAACGACTGTAACAACGAAGCAGATGCAATAAAGAAAGATGCACGGAAATAGAGAGCAAGGCCATCAAAGTTATATGGATGACCAGGACGGCGTATTTCAAGAGTAGGAGGGGGGAAATGGTGGTCGGACTAAAGAAGGTATTAACGGCGGTGGCGTCAGCGTGGGCGTTGGTGGCGTTCAGCCCGCTTGTTCCGTCGAGTATTGCGCAGCAGCCCTCTGGGGCCGTGAAAGCGCAAGTGATTACGGGATTGACGGGAGTAAAGGATAAGACCAGCGGGAACCTGTCGGTCGAGGGCGGGAGCCTGCACTTTAGTCACGAGCAGACGAAAGTGGACGTTGCCGCA
This sequence comes from uncultured Acidobacteriota bacterium, assembly GCA_963810355.1. Lineage (GTDB taxonomy): Bacteria > Acidobacteriota > Terriglobia > Acidiferrales > UBA7541 > Acidiferrum. The sequence goes on along the minus strand of CAWENU010000004.1, from coordinate 398,836 downwards.
GCTTCGATGGTCGACGTGGTCACCGGTGCGGACAGCCAGCGGGTGATTCACGGGACGTTGGGGTCGCTGAGTCTGTTGGCGGCACCTTATGGTTCGGGGCGATTCCTGAGCTTGTTTCGTACCAAGCTGGAGACGCTGACCATTAAATATCACGACGCCGATGGTGGATTGCACGGCGCGATTTTCACGATGCCTGTTGGCAAAGTGGAAGAGGTCAAGAAGGAGTTGCTGGCACAGGGAGCGCACACTAGCATTCCGCCGGAGCCAGCGGCGAGCGCTGCTCCAGCCGCGAAGGAGCAAAAGCAATGAGGACCATACTGCGAGGGGTAACGGCGGGCCTGCTGGCATTGCTGACCCTTGCTGGCGGAACCGCTTTACGCGCCCAGCAACAGAAGCCGGCGAAGATCAAGGCGTCGGCCATCCAGGTGGAGATGATTCACGCCGACGAAATCAAGCTGCCCGCAGACTTCCAGGTAGCGCTGTATGAAAACCTGATTGAGCAATTGCAAAAGAAGGGCGGCTTTCAACACGTGTACCGGCAGGGCGATCGGAACGCCGAGAATGCGCCGGACCTGGTGGTGTTACACGGCACGCTGCGCGGATTCAAAAAGGGAAGCGAGGAGCTACGGCAGGTAACGACGGTGGCCGGCCAAACATCCATCACCATTCACTGCGTATTCAGTGACAAGGATGGAAAATCGTTGCTGGAAAGGGATGTAAAAGGGAACGTGCGATTCTTCGGGGCGAATTTGCGAGCCACGTACGACTTCGCGAAAAAGACGGCACGGATCGCGCACGATAACTTCTCGCCCACCGCGGGGACCTGAGGGACGGACCTGCGCATGAGCGGAGATTTATTGTTGAAAATGGAAATGCGCAGCGATCCGGGAATGTTGTGCGTGGTGCGGGCCGCGATGGAGCAATTGACCGATGTGTTCGGATTTTCCGCGCCGGAGTGCCGGTCAGTGACCCGGGCCGTCGATGAAGCACTCACCAACATCATGAGGCATAGTTATGGCGGGCAGTTGGACCGCCCGATCGAGCTATTGTGCCAACGTGTGCCCAGGCGGCAAGGTACCGGCGACGGATTTGAAGTGTTGCTTACCGACCGAGGGCCTGCGGTGGACCCGTCGAAATTGAAGGGGCGGCGGCTGGATGAGATCAAGCCTGGGGGGTTGGGTCTTCATTTTATCCGGCAAAGTATGGATGTGGTGGAGTTCAAGCGCGAGCAGGGGGCGAATCTGCTGCAGTTAGTAAAGTATTTGCAAGCGGAGAAGCAGGACTGAACTTGGGAAGAGGAGAGAAGACCTTGCAGATTTCGGCGCGGAGAATCGAAACGACGACGATCTTCGATATAACTGGGGATATCGACCTGGCGAATTCACCGGAGATCCGGAAGGCGTTGCTGAAAGAGATCAAGGAGATCAAGACGCCGCGAGTGGTGATGAATCTGGTCAAAGTGAGATATATCGACAGTTCTGGCGTGGCGTCTCTGGTGGAGGGGTTGAAGGCTTCGCGGGATGCGGGGACACGGTTTATTTTGTTTGGGTTGAGTCCGGCGGCGAGGGAAGTGCTGCAGTTGTCGAGATTGTTGAAGATTTTTGAGGTGCACGATACCGAGGAGCAGGCGCTGGCGTAGGGAGGTTGTCGGGCCGGCTGGTGCGAGTGGCTGAGAACACAGCCAGGAATGGCTGTGCCACGGGGAAAGTGGTCACGGCGCAAGTGGGCCACGGCGCAAGTGGTTGGTTTTGCGGTTACCGGGTTACTTTGTGGTTAGCTGGCGGGGGACACAGGCTGGAGTGCCTCTGCTACTTGGGTCGAGGATGGAACTGGCTTCACAAATTGGCGGGGGTGTTGTTAATGGGCTCGCCTACATAGGGTCGCTGACGTCGCTTGCCTGGCGAGCGGCGTACTTTACGTTTGTGGCGCCATTTCGGGGAAAGCCGCTGCGTTTGCAGCGGGCGGTGGCGCAGGCTTTGGAGGTGGGAGTTCGGGCTTTGCCGATTCTTTCGCTGATTACGTTTTTTATTGGGTTGATTCTGGCGTTGCAGGCCGCTTACGAGCTTAAGAAGTTTGGGGCCATGGATCTGGTAGCTACCGCTGTGGCCATTTCGATGACGCGGGAACTTGGGCCACTGATAACGGCGATTGTAGTGATCGGGCGATCGGGGTCGGCCTTTGCGGCGGAAATCGGGACCATGAAGGTGACCGAGGAAATTGACGCGCTGGAGACGATGGCCATCAGTCCGATCCAGTTTTTAGTGACGCCTAAATTCCTGGCGATGATCGTGATGCTGCCTTGTCTTACGATCTGGGCGAATGCCATGGGGATTTTGGGTGGGGCTTCGTTTGGGGTGTCGCAGGCGGACTTTACCTGGGGACGGTACATACGGACCTCGGTGGAGTCTTTGTTTTTGCGCGATATCGTGACTGGATTGATAAAGAGCGTGATGTTCGGGATGACGATTACAGCGGTGGGTTGTTTGGAGGGTTTGAATACCGGGGCTGGCGCGGAGCAGGTGGGGAAATCAACTACGCGGGCCGTGGTGATGTCGATCTTTATGGTGGTGCTGGTGGATTTGGTTTTTACGATGTTGTTTTTCGTGGTTGGAGGATAAGAAGGGGAAGTAACGAGATAAGGAAAGGCAGGAAGAAGATTTAACGCAGAGGGCAGCAGAGGACGCGAAGAAGAAGAAGGAAAGGAAAGAACTAGGGGCTTTCATGGACGCGGAAAACTTGGACGCGGTGGATTCCGGGCCGATGCTATCGCTGCGCGATTTGCGCGTCAGTTATGGGGACCGGGAGATTTTGCATGGAATTAATTTTGATGTGATGCGTGGGGAGACGCTGGTTATTTTGGGTGGGTCGGGGTCCGGGAAGAGCACGCTATTGCGGACCCTGGTGGGATTGGAGAGGCCTAGTTCCGGGGAGATTTGGATTAAGGGCCAAGACATCGCGAAGCTTTCGCACGACGAGATGGATGAGATTCGGAAACGGATCGGGATGTCGTTTCAGGGCAGCGCGTTATTTGGATCGATGACCGTGGGCGAGAATGTGGCGCTGCCGCTACGCGAACATACGAAACTCGAAGATTCCACGATCGAAATCATGTTGCGATTGAAGCTGGAGCAAGTGGGATTGGCTGGATTCGAATATTACATGCCCTCGCAGCTTAGCGGCGGAATGATGAAGCGGGCGGCGGTGGCGCGGGCCATGGCGATGGACCCTGAGATTTTGTTTTTCGACGAGCCGTCGGCGGGATTGGATCCGATTATCGCGGCGGGCATCGATCAGCTGATTCTGGAAATGAAGAGGGCGTTCCGGATGACCATTATTGTGGTGACCCACGAATTGGCGAGTGCGTTCCTGATTGCCGATCGCATGGTATTGATCGACAAGGGGAACGTGGTGTTGATTGGAACGAAGGAAGAGATGCGGGCGAGCAAGCATCCGCGCGTGCGGCAGTTTCTCGATCGTGTGCCGGAGCCGGAAGTGGCTCGGGAACTGGACTATCTGCAAATGCTGACGGAGGACCGGCGATCGCTCGGTGTGCCCGGCGGGAAGAGGGGAACCTGATGAATGCAAAAAGCCAGCAAGCCCTGGTGGGATTGTTTGTGATCGCGGCGGCGGCGTTGCTGATCGGCACGGTGTTCATGATCAGCGGCGTGTTTGGGCGCTCGGTGAAAACATTTCACGCGTATTTCGGGTTCGCCGGCGGATTGGAACCGGGTGCGACGGTGCGCTACTCGGGGGGAGTGAAGGCCGGGCGTGTGGAGAAGCTGAAAATCGATCCACAGGATCCCTCGCGGATTGAAGTGACGTTCAGCGTGCAGACCGATCTGCCGGTAAAGACGGACAGTAGAGCGAAGATTATGAGCTTGAGCCCGCTCGGGGAAAATCACCTGGAGATTGTGCCGGGGAGCGCGAAGGCGGGCCTCGCAAAAGATGGGTCGCTGCTGCCGTCGGACGAGTATCTGGACTTCAACGCGTTGACGAAAAAGATCAACGACATTGCGCCGGACGCGCAGCAGTTGCTGCACACGCTGAATGACCGGGCGACGGAGCTGAAGGTTACCATCGATCGCGTGAATGATTTGCTGAACGCGCAGAACCGGGCGAATCTGGCGGGAACGCTGGCAAGTGCGCGAGGAATGATCGAGGAGAACCGGCCGCAGATCAAGTCGACCATCCAGCACCTGAATACGGTGGCGGAGAAATTGCAGCCGCTGCTCGACGATTTCCGGAAAACGACCGCGGAGGCCAATAAGACCTTGGATCACATCGACGGGACCATTGGAGAGAACCGCGAGGACGTTCACAAGGCGGTGCTGGAGCTGCGGCGGACGCTGGTGAACACGACGGCGCTCACCGGGCGGCTGGATCAGACGCTGGACGTGAACTCCGAGAATATCGATGAGCTGCTCGATAACTTGCGGCAGATCAGCGAGAATCTGAGGGAGTTTTCGGCCACGATCAAGGCGCGGCCTTACTCTTTGATTCGCTCCGTGAATCCTCGCGAACACAAGCCAGGTGAGCAGCCATGATAAATCGCAGGGCGGTAGCGTGGGCGTTGATGATTGCGGGTGCCGTGTCGGGGGGTTGCGGGTCTGCGCGGCCGATCAAATATTACGGTCTGACGGTGCCGGGTGACCCGACTCCCACCGCGGACCCCAGCGCGTATCCCATAACGCTGTTGCTGGGACCGCTCTTGGGATCGCACCTTTACCGCGAAGATCACATCGTGTACAGCACGGCTGGCGAAAACATGGGGTTGTATGAATCGCAACGGTGGGTCGAGCCGCCTACGGACATGATGCAGCAAGTATTGTTCCGGGAACTGCGAACTTCGGGAAAGTATCGATCCGTGCATATGCTCCGCAGCAACGCGCGTGGGGACTATGTGTTGCAGGGTCGGCTTTACGATTTCAAGGAGGTGTCCGGGAGCCAGTTGGTGGCGCGGGTGGCGGTGGAGTATGAGCTGCGGGAGACCAAGAGCGGGACGACGGTGTGGTCGCACTATTACGCGCATGACGAGCCCGTGAGCGGGAAGGATGTTGGCGCGGTTGTGGCGGGGTTGGATCGAAATGTTCAGGGGATTGTGGGGCAGGTAAAGGCTGGGTTGGAGCAGTATTTTGCGGAGCATCCGCCTGCGGCGGCGCAATAGCGGGAGAGAAGATAACGCGGAGACGCAGAGCGCGCTGAGATGCGCAGAGAAGAAGCACGAAAGGGACCCAAGCAATCAGGTGGAGCGGCGCAGGGTTAGCAGGGTAATGTCGTCGTCGAGTTCGGTGTGACCGCGGTAGTTGTGGATGCCTTCGAGCAGGGATTTTGAGAAGTCCGGCAGGACTACGGGTTGCGGCAACTTGCCTAGCGTGGCGTGGGCGAAATCGAGAAAGCCGGCGGCGGAGAGTTGCTCGCCGCTGGGGGACTGCACCTCCGTTGCGCCGTCGGAAAAGGCCAGGATCATGTCACCGGGTTCCAGGCGAACGCTTTGCTCGTTGTATTGCTCTCCGGTGATGTAACCCAGAGGAAAATTTTCCATGCCGTCACCGATCTGGTGGAACTTTGCTTCGCGGGCGCGCCAGAGGAGCATGCGCGGGTGCGCGGCGTAGGCGAAATTGAATTCGCCGGTGCGGCCGTCAAAGGTGCCGGTGACCACCGTGGTCATGCGGAGGGGGCCGTCGGCGTTTTCGACGTCGAGGGTGAATTCGTCGTTTAGCGCGGCGAGCAGGCCCGCGGTGTCGCGGATGTCTTGAAATTTGTGAAGCAGGTGGTGGATGTGGCGGGCTACGCCGCTGGCAACGAAGCCGTGGCCTACGCAGTCGGCCAAGACTACGCGGGCGACGTCGTCGGTGCAGGAGAAGACGGCGGAGAGGTCGCCGCCGGAGTCGGAGCCTGAGGGGACTGCGATCACGTCGGCTTCAAGACCTGCTAGCTCGATCGAGCGGTGGGCTTTTTCGTTGCCGGCCCAGAGTTCCATGCAGCCGAAGGGGCGGGCTGCACTGGTGGTGCACTCGAAAGTTTGGACCTTTTTGAATTTCATTTGCGGACCTGCGCTGATACCGAGAAATTGTAGGCCGGATGCCCACTGTTTTTCACGCTCAGGTTATTTAGATACGTGCGGTCTTGTTTGGATACATCGATTGGACGCGTATTGGGCGATGCTTTGATGGCGGCAGGTACGGTGGTGCTTACGGGGACACAGACTGAAGTCTGTGCTACCTGGAGCCCAGGGTGCGGTCGAGGTTGAACGCTGCGCTTATTAGCGCGAGATGCGTGAAGGCTTGTGGGAAATTGCCGAGGGCTTGGCCCTGGGCGCTGGTTTGTTCGGCGTAGAGCCCCAGGTGGTTGGCGTAGCCCAACATGCGTTCGAAGAGGAGGCGGGCTTCGTCGAGCCAGTCGGGATTGACCTGGCCTGCGCGGGTGAGGGCTTCGACCAGCCAGAAGGAACACATGTTGAAAGTGCCTTCTTCGCCGGGCAGGCCATCGACGCGAGGTTGCGGCGGGTAACGATAGACCAGGCCGTCGCTGACCAGGCCGCCTTTTCGGGGGTTTTCGAGGATGGCTTTGAGCGTGGAGACCATGCGGGGATCGGTGGGGGCCATGAAAAAAACGAGCGGCATCATCAGGACGGAGGCGTCGAGATCGTCGCTGCCGTAATATTGCGTGAAGGCCTCGCGTTTTCCGTTCCAGCCTTTGGTCATGATTTCTTCGTAGATGGCGTCGCGTTCGCGGATCCAACGCTGGCGGTCGCCGGGGAACGAGCGCTTGTCGGCCAGGCGGATGCCGCGATCGAGGGCGACCCAGTTCATTAATTTTGAGTAGACGAAATCCTGTCTCCCGCTGCGGACCTCCCAGATGCCCTCGTCGGCTTTTTGCCAGTTGTCGCAAATCCAGTCGAGACGATGACGAATGCTGACCCAGAAATCGTAGGCGATCGGGCCGACATATTTGTTGTAGAGGTAGAGCGAGTCCATTAGTTCGCCGTAGATGTCGGATTGATATTGGTCGGAGGCGGCGTTGCCGATGCGGACGGGTGCCGAGCCCATGTAGCCCTCCCAGTGAACGAGAGATTCCTCGGGTGGGAGGGGCTCACCGTAAATGGTGAACACTGTGGGGAGTTGGACGCCGGTGTAGGGATGCCTGCCGACGTAGCGCTGCAACCAGTTCACGAAGCCGGCGGCTTCCTCGGTGAAGCCCAGTCGCACCAGGGCGTAGACGCTGAAGGCAGCGTCGCGGATCCAGGTGAAGCGGTAGTCCCAGTTGCGCGAGCCGCCGAGGACTTCCGGGAGGCTGGTGGTGGGGGCGGCGACGATGGCGCCGGTGGGCTCGAACGTGAGGAGTTTCAGGGCCAGGGCGGAGCGTTCGACGCGCTCGCGCCAGCGGCCCCGGTAAGTGCAGCGGGCTAGCCAGTCTTGCCAAAATTTTACGGTGCGCTCGAAGGGCTCCTTGGCCTCGCGCTCGGAGACCGGAGTGGATGGCGGCGCGGATTCTCCGTCATGCTGGAAGATGAAGGTTTTGGATTGGCCTTCTTCGAGAACGAATTCCGCGGTGACGCCGCCCAGGTCGTCCTGTTGGAGCGGGAGGTCGGTGGCCAGGCTGAAGCGGGAATTGTTGGCGTGAAATTTGGCGCCGCCGCTGACGAGCTGGAGCAGGTGGGGTTGGCGGCCGTAGTCGAAGGCTGGCCGGCACTGGACGAGGAGGCGGACCGGGCCGCGGACGCAGCGGACACGGCGGTGTATTTGGTGATACGACAGAGAGTCCGGGGCAAAGCCTACGGGCATGAAGTCTTCGATCTCGGTGATGCCGTCTTCGTGGGAAAAACGCGTGACCAGGATGTTTGTCGAGGGCCAGTAAAATTGCTTGCGGCGGACCTGGTCGGCGATTGGGGCGATTTGAAAGCGGCCGCCCTTGGCGTCGTCGAGAAGCGCGCCGAAAATGCTTGGGGAATCGAAATTGGGGGAGCAGTGCCAGTCGATCGATCCGTTCATGCCGACCAGCGCGACAGTGCGCATGTTGCCGATGATGCCGTAGTCCTCGATGTGCTGGTAGGACATCGGATTAGTCTCCGGGAGGTGTATGGTCTCACGTTATGGATTCCGTCTGATAGAGAAATGACGCATGGCTCCGGAGAATAGGCGACGCGGCGCGAGGGGGAAGCTAGTGGCTCGCGTATAGTGACGGAGATGATGGACTGGAAGCCAGCCTCGGTGATTCGGTGGTTGCTGGACCCCGCGCGCGGCGATTCTGGGCGGTTGATCTCCCGGTGGATTTTTTTGCGGGCGCTTGGGCTGATTTATTTCTCGGCCTTTTATTCGCTTGTCTTTCAGATTCGCGGCTTGATGGGGCCGGTCGGAATTTTACCTGCGGGCGAGTTTTTGCGGGCGGTGGCCGAGTCAGCGGGGCGGGGTCGGTTTTGGTATGCGCCGACTGCGTTCTGGCTTTCCAGCGGTTCGCACATGTTGATGGCGGTTTGTTGGATCGGGATCGTTGCGTCGGTTCTGGTCGCCGTAAATGTGTGGCCGCGCGGCGCTTTGTTTGTTTGCTTTCTAAGCTTTCTTTCGTTTGTCAGCGCGGCGGGCGAGTTCTCCGGGTATCAATCTGACGGGATGTTGCTGGAGGCTGGATTTATTGCACTGTTTTTTGCGCCGCACGGATTGCGGCCGGGCCTCGGCGCGGGGCAGCCGCCGATTCGCGCGAGCGTGTTTTTGCTCTTGTGGGAGTGGTTTCGGATCTACTTCGAATCGGGTGTGGCAAAAATCGCGAGCGGCGATCCGGAGTGGCGGCACTTCACGGCGATGGATGAGTATTACCAGAATGGTCCGCTGCCGACCTGGATTGGCTGGTACGTGCAGCATTTTCCGCATTGGTTTCACGCGGCGACGGCATTTGGAACTCTCGCGCTGGAATTGGTGCTGGTATGGATGTTGTTCTTGCCACGGCGGTGGCGGATGGTGCTTTTCTTTATAGTGACGCCGTGGCAGATCGGCATCATTCTGACGGCCAATTACACGTTTTTGAACTACCTGGTTCTCATGCTGGGTTTCTTGTTGCTCGATGATCGTTTTTTGGTTCGCTTCGTCCCGGCGCGATGGCGCGAGAGTTTGCCTGTTGGGTCGCCGGCGCCATTGACCTACGAGCCTGCGCCGAGCGAATTTGATGCTGCGTCGATACTGAAAACCGATGGAACGTCAGCGAGCGGCGAACAAGGCGTGGGCGCAGGGGGAATCGCACAATCCTTTGGGGGAACACTGCGCCGCCATTTGTCTTTGCTCCAGCTCGCTCTTACGGGCGTGATGTTTGCTTGGATTTTCTACGCCAGTACCACCCTGCTGGTGTGGATGCTGTGGCCGGGCGCACCGCTGCCAAGTTCGGCCGTCGTTGCTTTGGAACCGTTTCGCATTGCCGACCGGTACGGACTGTTTGCCACCATGACCCGCGGCCGCTATGAAATCGAATTTCAGGGATCGCAAGATGGCCAGCACTGGGCGACCTATCCCTTTCGCTACAAGCCGCAAGATCCCGGCAAGGCGCCCGGCATTTACGCGCCGTATCAACCTCGTTTCGATTGGAATTTGTGGTTCGCGTCGCTGGGGGAATGGCGTTCGAATCCCATCGTGCCGCGCACCGAAGAGCGCCTGCTTACCGGCAGTGCCGATGTTCTTGCGCTCTTCGCCGGCAACCCTTTCCCTGGGCAACCGCCGCGGCAGGTTCGCGCCGTGATTTGGCAATATTGGTTTAGCACGCCGGAAGAGAAACATACGCAAGGCGTTTGGTGGACGCGTCAGTTGCTGGGACTCTACGCCCCAACACTACAGCGGGAAGCCGACGGAAAAATCACGGTCGCGGAATGGCCGACGTCGTCGCCCAGAGAATGAGCCGAGGGAATGAGCGCATGACCTTTGTTCCATTCGTCGACGAAGAAAAAGTCCGCCGGGCACGGACGCGCCTGAACATCCCGCGAAAGCAAGTCTCCTGATGAGTCGCCGAGCAAGCGTAATCGGAGCCGGGCCCAACGGACTCGCCGCGGCCATTGTTCTTGCACAGGCCGGATTCCAGGTGGACGTATTCGAGGCTGAACCTCAGCCGGGTGGAGCGGCACGTACGCTCGAGCTAACAATTCCCGGCTTCTTCCACGATTTCGGGTCGGCCGTTCATCCGTTAGCAGCCGGCTCGCCATTTTTCTCGTCGTTGCCCCTGGCAAACTACGGGCTTGAGTGGATTCATTCGCCGTCAACGCTTGCGCATCCTTTCGACGACGGCACAGCAATCACGCTAGAGCGCGATTTGTCCGCGAACGACGCGGCTTTCGGACGGGACGCTAGAGCCTGGCGTCGATTGATGGAGCCGCTGGCGGAAAACTGGCCTGCTCTGTCGGCGGAAGTATTGCGTCCCGTCCACATCTTTTCGCAGCCACCCTTGGTTGCTCGCGCGGTTCGGCCTGAGCGCTTTGCCTTCTGCAAATGCCTTAAGCCGTTTCCTATTTCATGAAGAGCGGACAAAAGCGCTCTTCGCTGGTTTGGCGGCGCATTCCTTTTTGAGCCTCGACGAACCCCTGAGCGCGGGATTCGGCGTTTTACTCGGGGCCGCCGCGCACGCTGTGGGATGGCCGATACCGCGCGGCGGAGCGCAGTCCATCACGAACGCGCTCTGCGGTCATCTTGCGAATTTGGGAGCGAAGGTCAGGACATCGAGCCGCGTAGACAACCTGCGCGATCTTCCCCAATCCGATGTGACGATGTGCGATGTGACACCAAAGCAGTTGCTGCGAATGGCGGATCACCGTCTGTCGGCAAGCTATCAAAGCCAGCTCCAGAAGTTCCGCCACGGACCGGGCGCCTTCAAAGTGGATTACGCCCTTACAGGTCCGATCCCCTGGAAGGCCCGTGAATGCTCCCGGGCGGCCACCGTCCACCTGGGCGGCAGCGCATCGGAAATAACAGCTTCCGAGGCTGCCATCCGCGACGGGAAGCACGCGGAGCGGCCATTCGTGTTGTTGGCACAGCCAAGCGTATTCGACGCCACGCGTGCGCCCCAAGGAAATCACACGGCGTGGGCTTACTGTCACGTCCCCTGCGGATCGAAGGTCGACGTACTCGAAAACCTTGAGCATCAAATCGAGCGGTTCGCGCCGGGCTTCCGCGACACCGTGTTGGCGCGCCGCGTTTTGTCTCCCGCGGCGCTCGAAGCCATGGATGCCAACCTCATCGGAGGCGACATCGGGGGTGGCGCCTTGGATATCCGGCAGTTCTTGTTTCGTCCCACGTGGCGGCATTACGCTACTTCGGCTCGCGACCTATATATATGCTCGTCATCGACGCCGCCCGGGGCCGGGGTGCATGGAATGTGCGGGTACCATGCGGCGCGATCCGCGTTGTCGCGGTTCGAAAGGTAGCTCCGACTGATTGCGATTATGGGAGATACGCCAAGGCAAATCCTGAATGAGGTGCGCGCGGACCAATTCCTGGAAGTGCGCGAACCGGAGCCTTCATGACCTCGTTATTTCTGCTTGCCTGGTTCGCCGCGCAAACGGCCGCATCCAGCGCCGCGCAGCACATGCAAGCTGGGCTCGACGCCCGAACCCAGCATCAAGTGGACGTTGAAATCACTGAATTTCGCAAAGCCACCGAACTCGCTCCAAACCTCCCCGATGCATTCTTCAATCTTGGCGCCGCGTACATGGAAAAGCGCGATTACGGCTCCGCCATCGCTCCCCTCAAGCGTGCCTTGGAATTGAACCCCGATCTCCCCGCCGCGCATCAACTCCTGGGCTACGCACTGCTCGCCGAAGGCTACGCTGCAGAGGCGATCCCGCATCTCGAGCAGGTCGGCGCGCAGGATGCCCTCGCCATCGCGCAACTCGAAACCGGCCACCTCCAGGAAGCGGTCACCAATTTCAACGCCGCGCTGGCCAAGCGCCCCAACGATCCTGATCTCCTGTACTATCTCGGCCACGCCAGCGGCCTGCTGTCCAAAAATTCCATCGACGCGTTGATCGCCGCCCACCCTGATTCCGCACGCGCCCATCAAGCTCTCGCGGAAAACTATTTTGTGCTGCGCCAAATGCCGCAAGCCGAAAAGGAATTTCAGGAAGCTATCCGTCTTCGTCCGGATCTGCCGGGTCTTCACCTCGAACTCGGCCAGGTCTACACCAATTCCGCGCAATGGCCAAAAGCCGAGGAAGAATTTCGCGCCGAGACCAAACTCCAGCCAGGCAGCGCCGAAGCCGCCTATCGTCTGGGTGCCGCGTTACTTCAGCAAGAAAAAGCGCAAGAGGCTCTCCCCGAACTGAAGCGTGCCAACGCCCTGAAACCGGACATGCCCGAGACGCTCTACGCGCTCGGCAAAGCCGCCTCGCTGACGGGCGATCCCGCGACCGCCGAGAAATCCTGGACGCATGTGATTGAACTCGAAAAAGACACTTCGCTCGCCGCGCAATCGCACTTCGGATTGGCGGCCCTATACTCCAAGCAAGGCAAGACCGATCGCGCCCAGCACGAAATGCAGGAATTTCAGAAATTGCAGAGCACCATCGGTCCGCCGCGCTCGGAATAGCATTTCAACGCATCCAAACGGCCGCGTCGAACATCACTACGTTATGAAGGCCTGCATCCTCAAAGCGCCGGCTCCCGTCGAAACCAATCCACTGGCGTTTGTCGACGTTCCCGTCCCACAGCCAGCGGCCGGAGAAGTGCTCGTTCGCGTCAGTCACTGCGGCGTCTGCCGCACGGATCTGCACGTCGTCGAGGGCGAACTCCCACCACGCAGATCGCCCGTAATTCCAGGCCACCAGGTTGTAGGCACCATTGAAACGCTCGGCGCCGGCGCTCACAAATTTCCGGCTGGCGCCCGCGTTGGCATAGCCTGGCTCCATCACACTGACGGCACCTGCGAATACTGCCGCTCGGGTGCCGAAAATCTTTGCGACCACCCAACATTCACCGGCTACAGCGTCGACGGGGGTTACGCGGAGTACATCGTTGCCCCAGAAGACTTCGTCTACAAGATTCCAGAGGGTTTTTCCGACGAGCAAGCCGCTCCCTTACTATGCGCGGGAATCATCGGCTTTCGATCCTTGCGCCTCGCCGGACTCGACAAATCGCAGCCAGACTCCAGCGGCACGGTCATTCCCGGCTATGCTCCACAGCCTATCCACAAACTCGGCTTCTACGGGTTCGGCGCCGCAGCTCACGTCGCCATACAAGTCGCGCTCCACTGGCACGTCGAGGTTTACGCCATGACACGCGACGTTCGCCATCAGCGCCTGGCCCTCGATCTCGGCGCGAAGTGGGCTGGGGACACTTTTGCTGAACCTCCAGACAAGCTCGACGCCGCCATCGTCTTTGCCCCTGCCGGAGCGATTATTCCAGCCGCCCTCAACGTTCTTCGCAAAGGTGGAACGCTGGTCCTCGGCGGCATTCACATGAGCCCGATTCCGTCGTTCAGCTACGATCTCCTCTACGAAGAGCGCGTCATTCGCAGCGTCGCAAACAACACCCGCCGGGACGGCGAAGATTTCCTGCGCATCGCCGCGCAAATTCCCATTCACTCGCACGTGCAATTATTTCCTCTACAGGAGGCCAATCGCGCTCTCAACGCATTAAAAAACGATGGCATCGAAGGCGCCGCCGTCCTCAAGATCTCGCATTAGACCTTTCTCTCTAGAAGCCATCTCATAAATGAATCTCAGGGGTCGGAGCTTTAGCTCCGACATTTAAAGACACGCAAAATCGGGCTTTAGCCCCTGAGGAAATTCTTCTCTTCCAGTCTCGGCCATTTATGAGATGGCCTATGGCCTCTAGACTTTTCTCTCGTCTACGGCAGATTGTGTCCCTCATTCTGGCTGCCTGGCACGCCGTGATTGCAATTGACGCGTTTCCAGGGACGCATCTTGCCTGTGCCAGGCCCAAAGGCCAATACCGACCCATAATTCTGCATACGTTACCGTCGTCCGAAATCGGGACGCGCATTCCCGCGTATGAGCAACAGGTCCTGTTTTGGAAATAACCGATGCCTTACAAGTTCCATCAAACGAGCGGCTTACCTGGTTCTCGACAGTGGCGGCCAGCCTGCCCTATCTTCTCTTGTCGGCGAACTGTATGCTGGCGCAAAGTAAGAGAGGTTGTGACTCATGGCCGCAGCGGCGACCGAGGTTTCCAGACAAGTTCAAACGATGCCCACTCGAATCCTCATCGCCGATGATCAACCCGACATCGTAGGCGCTTTGCATCTGCTGTTGAAGTCAAACGGGTACGCCACGGAATCGGTTTCTTCTCCCGCGGAGTTGTTGGAAACCATCGCGCAGCAGGAATTCGATCTCATTTTGATGGACTTGAACTACGCGCGAGACACAACCTCGGGCCGCGAAGGGCTCGACCTGCTCGCGCAGCTCACCGCGCTCGAAGGTACGCCGCCGATTATCGTCATGACTGGTTGGGCCACGGTAGGTATTGCTGTGGAGGCCATGCAACACGGCGTGACCGATTTTGTCGAAAAGCCCTGGACCAACGCGAAGTTGCTGCAAAGTCTACAAAAGCAAGTGGGGCTTGGACGCGAGCGCAAGGAACTGGCACGCAGCACCGTGCGCCAGAACCAGGCTCATCAAGAGGTCGCATCCCAGTTGCACCGGCACGAGCAGGAAATTGCCGAGGCGCGTTCCATTCAAGAGGGTTTTCTCCCCAAGGAAATACCGCAACTCCCCGGTTATGAACTCGCCAGCGCCTGGCAATCGGCCCGCGTCGTTGGCGGAGATTATTTCGATGTGCTTCCCTTCGGAGGAGAAACCGTGGGCCTGTGCATTGCCGACGTCGCCGGAAAGGGCATGCCCGCCGCGCTCCTCATGTCCAATTTGCAAGCCGCCGTTCGCGGGTTCGCTTCGGCGGATTTGCCGGTCGACGAATTGTGCGCGCGTTTGAACGCGTTACTCTGCCGCAATATGGCCAGCGACCGTTTCATTACATTTTTCTATGCGCAGCTCGACGGCGCATCCCGCGTGCTGCAATACGTGAACGCCGGCCACAATCCACCCGTCGTACTGCACAAAAGTGGCTCGCACGACCGGCTGACCGAGGGTGGCGGCGTCTTCGGTGTGTTTCCGAACCAGAAGTTTACGCCGGGTATGATACGTCTCGAACCAGGCGACCGCGTCGTTCTGTTTACCGATGGTGTTACCGAAGCCAGCGATCCCCACGAAGAAGAGTTTGGAGAAGAGCGCCTGGTGGGTCTGCTGCAGCAAAACGCCGCCTCTACCGCCGACGAGCTCCAGGCCAAAATCCTGAAAGCCGCCGGCGATTTCTGCCACAACCACTGGCACGACGATGCGACCCTGCTGGTCCTCGCCGTCTCTTAGCTCGCCTGCCAGGCGACAATCCCGAGCGCATAGCCGACCTCCCATTGAGGCAGGGCTCTTCAACTCTTAACCGCATCGAACAATGCGTCTACGAATCGCAACAATCCGTGCTGGATGGCCCGCCGGTGGGATAGTATTCTGGGCGTCGGGATGGCGCCTGCCTGGAAACGCAGGGGCGTTCCGGGGCGTCTGTAAGAGTATGCGTTTACCGAGGACCACGTTGTCCAGGGGGAAATCATGCAGCGTCGCGAGGTTTTAAGAATGCTGGCGGTCGGGGCGGCTCTTCCGGTCTTGCCGCCAGGTCTGCTGGCTCATCTTCAGGAAGCCCAAGCGCAAGTTGGCTCAAGTTATAAGCTCCGCACGCTCAGTCCCCAGCAAGACGCTCTGGTCGTCACCATGATCGACTTGATCATTCCAGTGACCGACACTCCTGGCGCCAAGGCCGCGCGCGTGAACGAATTTATCGACGTGATTCTCACCGACTGGGCCACGGAAACGGAGCGGCAGGCTTTTCTCGACGGCCTCGCCAAGGTCGATCAGCGAAGCAATGAACTGTTCGGCAAGAATTTCGTGGACGCCTCGGTGGATCAGCAGACGACCTTGCTGCGTGCCATGGACGACGCGGCGATGGCCGCCCACTCCAATCGACCGAGGGTGCGCCACGGAAACACCATTCCCGAAGATCGCGACAAGCAGCTCCAGGGCAATTTCTGGGACGTCTTCAAGGGCATCACCGTCCACGGTTACTACACCTCGGAAATTGGTTTCACGCAGGAGGAAAACTTACAAATTATTCCAGGCGCCTATCATGGTTGCGTGCCGTTGACCGTCGGGAAAAAGGCTTAGGGAGAGCACATGCCAGCAAATACATACGACGCGATCATTGTGGGGTCTGGAATCACCGGCGGCTGGGCGGCGAAAGAGCTTACAGAAAAAGGACTGAACACGCTGGTTCTGGAAGCCGGACGCAGCATCGTTCCGGAGCAGGACTACGTCGAGCACGTTCCCGTGTGGGAACTCAAGTATCGCAACTGGGACGACCGCAACAAGCGCCAGAAGACGCAGCCCGTACAGCGCGAAGTCTATTACGCGTGTGATGAGTACTCCTCCAAATTTTTCGTCAGCGACATCGAGAATCCCTACACCAACGTTCCCGGCTCAAAATTTTCCTGGATTCGCGGCCGCCAGGTTGGGGGGAAGTCCATCACCTGGGGGCGCCAGAGCTATCGCTGGAGCGATCTTGATTTTGAGGCCAATCTGAAAGACGGCGTTGCCGTCGATTGGCCGATCCGCTATGCGGATATCGCGCCATGGTACGACTACGTCGAAGAATTCGCCGGCATCAGCGGACAGGCGGAAGGCTTGCCGCAATTGCCCGACGGAAAATTTCTCCCGCCGATGGAAATGAACTGCGCGGAACTCGCTTTTCGCGACGGGCTGGCGAAAAATTTCGACGATCGCATCCTGACGATCGGCCGATCTGCCGTGCTCACCCAAGTGCACAAGGGGCGTGCCGCCTGCCACTACTGCGGCGTATGTCATCGCGGTTGTATCACGTCGTCGTACTTCAGCAGCTTGAATTCGACGCTGCCGGCGGCGCAGAAGACCGGAAAATTCACCATTCGGCCGTACAGCGTGGTGCACAGTCTGGTTTTCGATCCCAACACGCGGAAAGTCACCGGCGTTCGGGTGATCGATGCGCAGACCAAGGCCACCACGGAGTACAAGGCTCGCGTGTTTTTCCTGTGCGCCTCCACGCTGGAGTCCACGCGTATCCTGCTCAATTCCGCCACCACGGAATTTCCCAATGGCCTGGCCAACAGCAGCGGGGAACTCGGCCACAACTTGATGGATCATCACATGGGTGCGGGCGCGAGCGGGATCATCCCAGGGCACGAAGACAAAATGCCGCACGGCAACCGCCCGAATGGAATTTACGTTCCGCGTTTCCGCAATGTGAAGACCAAGCAGAAGGAATTCATTCGCGGATACGGTTATCAGGGCAGCGGAAGCCGGGAAGGCTGGGGCCGCGGCGCGACGATGGCGGGGATCGGCGTCGATTTCAAGAATGCGCTGAAGGGTCCCGGTCCGTGGCGCATGGGCTTGGGAGGCTTCGGCGAGTGTTTGCCGTATCACACGAACTATGCCGAGCTGAACAAAGACAAGCTCGACGCGTGGGGAATCCCCACGCTGACCATTCATTGCGAATGGGGTGACAACGAGAAGGCCATGTCGAAGGACATTGCCGTGCAGGCGGCCGAAATGCTTGCGGCTGCGGGTGCGCGAGAGATCGGGGTGTACCAGGATATGTCGTCGCCGGGATTGGGCATCCACGAGATGGGCACGGCGCGAATGGGCCGTGACCCGAAAACTTCCGTGCTGAACGAACACAACCAGACGCATGATGTGAAAAACCTGTTCATGACCGATGGGGCTTGCATGACCTCGGCGGCTTGCGTGAATCCGTCGCTGACGTACATGGCGTTGACGGCGCGTGCTTGCGATTTCGCGGTCACACAGATGAAACAGCGCGAACTGTAAACCAGGACTTCGTCCCTGACTCGCGCCCCTTCTTTCATGCAGTTACAACTCCTTTTCCCGTAATCCCAGTGTTTCGCGTCCATATATAAGACAGTGGTTTGCCGCCGATGGGACTGGATCTGGGGGCGGTTGGGGAAGACCCGAACCGGGGTGATGGTAGTTATCAGTGGGTTACTCCCCTCCCCTGGGTTTTTTGTAAGTATTCATTCCAGGTGATTTAAAGTCGTTTAGAATGAACACTTGCGTAAGTGTTGATTCTAATGGGGTTGCGCTTACAGAGTTCATCGGGTCACGCTGCTCGAAAATAACGCCCCGATGCCCAACCGGCCGGGGCATTGGCTCCGCTTCACGATGGAAACCTGAGGTTCAAATCATATTATAGCATATCGGTAATATTTGTCAAGGGATAACTGGTGGATGGGATTCCCCTTCACACAGGGGATGACCTTTACGGGTGAACCGGGGCTGGTGCCCATCGATACCGTGAATTTATGACGGGTCAAGAGGCGAAGAAAAAGCCCCGCCCTCACAAACCGAGGACGGGGCACCCCAGAAACTTCTCAAGCGATCCTGATCGGGCGACCCGCCCAGGTTTTCGTTTTACACCAAGGATGAACCAGGATCGATTGGCATCGATCCCGTGGACTGATAAGGAGAGACACAGAGAAGGAGAGAAGCAAGGCGAAGAATGTCCCACCCTTGCAAAACCCAGACCCGCAAGGGTAGGCCACCCAAGGCATCTTCGAGCATGAAGGGTGAGCCACCCGCCGAAATCGATTATAACTCACCTTCATGGCAACTATTTTTGTATCCTGCGGGCAATATACCGACGAAGAGAAAGCTCTCGGCAAGCACATCTGCGAAATCGTTCGTTTATCGAAACATGAACCGTATTTCGCGGAAACCCAGAGCAATCTTAGGGGCCTTCATGAAAACATTCTCTCGAAACTCTTTGAATGCTTCGGCTTTATCGCAGTTATGCACCCTCGCGGTGAGGTCCATCTTTCTCCGACCGCCCATCACATCAGAGGATTGAGCAGGAGATCGCAATCGCGGCCTTCATTACGCATGCGCTCAAACGGAACATTCAGGTGGCCGCATTCATTCACGAAAGCGTGAAACGAGAAGGCATCCGAGACCTTCTACATCTGAACCCGATTCCGTTCAGAGCTGAAGAGGAAATCACAGAGAAATTACCCGGCATCCTGAACACTTGGCGGCTTGAAAAGAATACAGGCACGGTTTCGCTGAGCGCTAAGGATGAATTGAGGGCATCCGGGCCGCACAACTACTTTTATCGCAACAACAACGCCGAGGGTCCGTACTGCCCATATTGTTGGCAGAAATACAAGAAAGAAGTGTTGCTTCCCGCGTCTGAGGACTACTTCAGCGGACACGGTAGACTGTGTAGAGTCTGCAAAGAACTTTTTATCGAGGGACCGAAAAAGCGGACGGGTGGCCCGGTCAGGGTTTTCATATTTTTCTTCTCTTTGGGGCAACATACGATGAGAGGATACCATTGCCGTAAATTCACTGCGAAGTGAAGAGAAGGAGGGTGCCCCGTCCTCGGTTTTTGAGGGCGGGGGGTTTTGGTGTCCGATGCCCAAGGGACTGAAACGCTACTACGGCCTCGGCGAACTGCACTTTATCACTTTCAGTTGTTACCGCCGCCTGCCACTGCTGGGTACGGCGCGTGCGCGAAACCTTTTTCTGAAAGAACTCGGCAAGGTTCGAGAAGAGTACGGATTTCTTCTCGTGGGGTACGTCCTGATGCTGAACCATGTGCATCTGTTGATCAGCGAGCCCAAGAAGGGCACTCCGTCGACGGTACTGCAAATGCTGAAGCAGCGTGTCTCCCGGAAAATGCGAAAGAAGAAAAACATCGTGCCAAGAGAACAACTGCGAATCCCTTTCCCGAGATTGGTCAGCCAGTTGCCACAGTTCTGGCAACCGAGGTTTTACGATTTTAACGTATACAGTCACGAAAAGAAGAATGAGAAACTGGATTACATGCACGCGAATCCGGTGAAGCGTGGACTGGTGAGGCACCCGAAGGACTGGCCATGGAGCAGTTGGTTGTTTTACACCAAGAAGGAACCGGGGCTGGTGCCCATCGATACCGTGAATTTATGACGGATCAAAAGGCGAAGAAAAAGCCCCGCCCTCACAAACCGAGGACGGGGCACCCCCAGAAACTTCTCAAGCGATCCTGACCGGGCCACCCGCCCAGACCGACGCGTTCGCAGGAAGCGAACGCAGAAGAAAAAGTCGGTCTGCTCCGGTCGGAATGACGGTGGGGGTGGCGTTTGGAGTCGCGGGGTGGTGTGCTTGGGTCGGAATGACGGTGCGTGCGAGTGCTCAAGCGCTGGAGGTCCCGGCGGAAGTGCCGGCGGAAGTGCCGGCGATTCCGGACCACGGCAGTCATCTTCGTTATAATCCGCTGGTGACATCCATACTTGATTCTATTCGCGTTGTTGAACTTACCGAGGCGCTTGCCGGACCCTACTGCGCCATGTTGCTTGGGGATTTCGGGGCTGACGTTATCAAGGTCGAGCGGCCTGGCACTGGCGACCAGACCCGCGGCTGGGGCCCTCCGTTCGTCGGCAGCGAGTCCGCGTATTTCCTGGCGGCCAATCGCAATAAGCGGTCGATTACTCTGAATTACGACGATCGTCGCGACGCTGAGGTCCTCCAGCGGCTGCTCTCGACGGCGGACGTGTTCCTCTCCAACCAGGCGTCGCTGGCTTCTCTGCAAAAGCGGGCACTCGATCCGGAAACACTGCAATCCAAATATCCGCGGTTGATCCATTGCAACATCTCTGGTTACGGCCTGAGTGGCCCAAAATCGGGCCGCCCCGGCTACGACATCATCGCGCAGGCCGAATCCGGGGTGATGACCTTCACGGGTGAAGCTGGCGGCGAGCCCATGCGCTATCCCATCGCCATCGCGGATTTGACCTGCGGTATGTACGCGGCGATGGGAATTTTGGCCGCGCTGTTTGGGCGAGAAGGCAGCGGGCGGGGCCAGTTCCTGGATATGGCGCTGTTCGACGCGCAGCTGACCTGGCTTGCCAATGTGGGCAGCAACTACCTGAACGCAAAGGCGTTACCCCAGCGGTGGGGAAACGCGCATCCCAGCATCGTGCCGTATCAAATGTTTCGAGCCGGGGATGGCAAGTATTTCGTCGTTGGCGTGGGCACCGAACTATTGTGGAGGAAATTCGTGCAAGCGCTGGACGCCGAAGCGACCCTGGGCGCGGATCCGGGGTTCGTGAACAACGCGCTGCGTACGGCCAATCGCACGGAGCTGCTCGCCATGCTGCAGCGGAAATTCGATCAAGAGGCGGCTTCTGTTTGGTTGGAGAGATTTGCGAGCGCGGGCGTTCCCAGCGCGCCAATCCAAAGTGTGCCCGAAGCTCTGGGCGACGCTCAGACCCTGGCGCGCGGCCTGATCGTGCGGCTCGAGCATCCCGCGCTGGGCATGGCGTTCAGCATCGCAAACCCGATCAAGTTTTCGAATACGCCGGTGAGTTATCGCTTGCCGCCGCCATTGCTGGGGGAGCACACCGCGCAAATCTTGAAGTCATTGGGATACGCGAACGACGAAGAGCCGCGAAGAGCGTAACTGGTCCGTGCGCAAGGTATTTGGCGAGGTCGGCGGGGCGCAGAGAGGGCGCCGATGCCGCCCGCGAGAGACGGGGCGCCGCCAGGGGGCCGGGGTGACGCCGCCGGGGGAGATGGTTGACGTTACAGGGAGAGGCAGGGGTTGCGGAGGACGTAGCGGTAACGATCGGCAAAGAGGAAGCCCTCACTGCTTGAGTCAGTGAGGGCTTCCGGGGCACACGTTACAACGCGGGGTCTTCCGCGCGTTTTATTGGTAGTTGGTCTGGTTCAGCCACTGGGTGCCCTTCCAGGTGGCGGTGACGGTACCGCCGACGCCGGCTCCGGGCGTAACGGTGGTCGAAGGGAACCACGGCGGTGCGAAGCCGCCGCTCAGGAACCTGCGGTCGAACAGAACGTTACGCGTAGTCGCGCCGATGTTCTGAATGGTGTTCTGGATACGCCCACCGACGATGGTCAGGGTGTTGATGCCCGCTCCGTTGTTGACGATGGCTCCGGAACCGGTTGCTGAGATGGTGGCGATGGAGGCGTCGATCTCGAGGTTACCGTTGGACTGGCTGTTGTTGAGATACACGTTGCCGCCGGCGGTAAAGAGGCCGAGCACCTGACCGGTATTGTTCGCGGGAATGAGCTGGTCGATCGGAGGGGTGCTGGTGGGTGTGCCGGTCATGGTAACCGGTTCGGTTTTGTAAAGGACGTCGCCGGTGACGGTGATGCTGTTGCTGCCGGAGGCGACGACGCTAAGCGCGGTGCCGTTTTGGATCGCGGCTTGCCCTTGGCCGGGACCGGAAAGGCTGGTG
Organism: uncultured Acidobacteriota bacterium; assembly: GCA_963810355.1. Taxonomy (GTDB): domain Bacteria; phylum Acidobacteriota; class Terriglobia; order Acidiferrales; family UBA7541; genus Acidiferrum. The sequence goes on along the minus strand of CAWENU010000004.1, from coordinate 376,525 downwards.
ATGTTGCCGTTGACGAAAAGCATGGTGGCATCACCTATGGCGAGACCGGATGAAGACAGTTGCTGAGGCACGCCATTGATGGTCTGAGTGCCCACGCCGGCGGTGTTAATGGTGGTGGTTCCTGCTGAGCCTGCGGCGGGATCGATGGTGATGGTTGTGGTCACGCCATTGTTCACGATGGTGTAGACCTGAGCGGTGTTGGAACCGCTGGCGGGCGTTAGTTTGACAGTGGCATTGCCCTGGACAAAGATTCCGCCGCCTGTGAAGGTCTTTGCACCGGTTGAAGCATTGATGGAATAGGGCAAATAGACGCCAGAAGCAGCTCCGCCGGTGGGGAAAGGTGTTCCAGCGGCATTCTTGAGGGCAGCATTGAGCTGAGCGTTTGTAGGATTGCCGCTGGCAATGCCGATGCCATCGAGGACGGCTTGCTCCTGGTTGAAGGAGTCGGTAGGAAGCGATACGGACGGCTGGCTGACGTTAAAGCCGCCAGTGAAATTCGGATGGATGCCATTTGTGGGAGTCGCGGAAGCGACACAACCGCCGTTGTCCCAACCCGCTTGGGCGCCCGACTGGCCCACAGGGTCGGTAAAGGTGTAGGGGCCGGAGTTCGAAAAGTTCCAGGAACCATTGGTGAAGACCGGCCCAGTGATGGTGCCGGGGACCAAGTCAGCGCTGCAGAGGGCGTAGCTGCCGATGAACATGCCCCAAGCGGCGAAAGATTGGTTATAGCTGGCGGCGGTAGCGCTGGCGTTCAGAAAGATGGTGCCGCTATCAACCAAGGTGGCGACTTCGCTGCCTTGCGACTGCCCGGTAACGGTGACCGAGTAAGGAAAAGAGTATTTGTATCCGGTAACGGGGGCGGCGACGGTTGCGCCTGGAGCGGCACAGTTGCCGGTGGTGCCGCCAATGGGCACGCAGGTGATGGCGGTGTTGGGTGCCGGAACCACGGCGACAGCCTTAAATTGTTCCTGCCAGGAGTTGGCGGTATTGACGCTCGTGAAGTTGCCAAAAGCGGCGTTGACGGCCCCGGCGGCATTGGTCCCGGCGGTGGTGGTATTGGCGATAGGACCGGTAGCCGGGTTGAACCCGGCGGGGATCGCTGCTGTGAGGTTATTGATCATTTGCTGGCGTGCGGCAGCGACGCCGGAGTCCGCGGCGTAAAAGGAGCCACGATATCGGCCATAGAAGCCGTTGATCAAGGACTCCGAGCTTACGGCCAGGACCATGGTAAGCGACATTCCCATCAGCAACACCAGTAGCAACAGGGTGGTGACCAGGGTGATGCCCTGCTGGTTCCGCCAGCGGGATGATCGGACTTTGTTCGAGAAGGGAGTACGGTTTTTCATATTGCTCCTCAATTTTCACTGAGCTCAACGCTCAGTATTCACTGAGCTTCAGGCTCAGTCATTCATGCTGAGATTGCGGGGGTTGACGATGATGGACAGCGCTTGAATCTTGTAGGGCTGCCCGTCGAAAGAGTTGGTGAAAAGGGTTGGGGAATTCACGTTACTGTTGGAATACAGATTCGGCGGTGTCCGGCCGATCAGAGAGATCCTGATGGAGCGAACCTGATCGAATTGATTGTCGTAACAGGGAGAAGTGGTCGAACCACTGTTGTAGCAGTAGGCCGAACTGGACCCGGCTGCGACGCCGCCGTTAAGCACGACGGTGGTCGCGCCGACCTTGAAACCGATGATTTGGCTGGCAACGGCGTTTTCGACACCGTTCTCGGTGCGCACCAGCGTGGGACCCGCGGGATCGATGGCGGTGTCCACGGAATACGTAATGGGCGCCACTTTGACAACCCAGTCGGTGCCGCTGCAGAACGAGTCGGTCAGGGTCGTGGAAACGAGGGCTGGGTCGACATTTGCAGCCAATGTCAAATTGAGTCTGTCGTTTGCGCTGCTGTTGTTGGTGCCGTTGGCGTTGGTGGCTCCATAAGTGAGGTTAACGTAGGCTCCAGCGGCCGCGGCATTGGCGCTCAGGACGGCTGTGGTCATGAGCGTGCCGGAAGTGCCGACGTGAATGAACACAACTTGCGAGCCGCTGGTGAAACCGGCGACAAGCTGCGCCACGGTTGTTGGAGCTACAGGCGCGATGGTCATGGTGCCGCTGGTGGTCAATGCGGGTGTAGCACAGCCACCCGTGCCGGGCGCCACATAAACCTGTCCTGGGGGAGTGTTGGGGTCCGGGGCGATGATGTTCAAGGCATCGAAGCAAGGCGCGTTGTAAGTGGCCGAGCCCGCCACGTGACAGGCAGCACCACCCAAGGTGTTGTTGACGATGGTAATGCCGGTTGGCCAACTGGAAATGCTATTGGTGGCGTTGTACCAGCCGGTGCCGGCGTTCACGACGTCGGCTTCCATCTGCGAGAGAGCATTGCGCAGGGAGACGTTCAAGCCGATTTGATATTGTTGGTCGCTGAAGAGGGCGGCATGTTGCTTGAACAAACTCATGGCGGCGGCGCCGATGACCAGGAATACGGTCATGGCCACCATCAATTCGATGAGCGTGAAGCCGGCGGAACGCGGACGGGGAGAAGAGGGTTTCGCGTCCGTGTTTGCCGTACGAAGATGTGCGAGAGTTTTCATGGGTGCACCAGGCTGGTCTGGAACGTCACGGGGGGGTTAAGCGATTGGTTGGTCAGCGTAACTAGAACCGTGATTTGCACGGCGCCGGTGATCACCTGTCCGCCGACGGTAGGGTTGGCGGTAATCTGCCAACGGCGATCGAAAGTAAGCATGTCCGGTGTGGCGGCAGGGAGTCCGGCTCCCGGAGTAACGACTACGGTGCCATCGGGTTTTTGCGTGTAAAGAGTGGTGGCGCCGTTGGCGGTGGTGATCTCGTTGATGTTGCCATTGTCGGTCGAGATCTGGACAGAGTCCGAATAACCAGCAATATCGGCGCCCAGACTTCCGCCCGCGGCGAGGTTCGGGTCGTTGTCCGGAAAACGGTCGAGATCTTCCATTTTTTCGGAGGCAAGAAGAGCGGCGGTGCTGACGAAGCGTGCGTGAGCGCCCATGTTGACGGACTGGCTCATGAGAGCGGCGGTGCCGACCAAGCCAATGGTGAGGACAAGAATCGCGACCATGGTCTCGATGAGAGTGAAGCCGCGCTGCGCGCGCGGCTTACGGAGCGACTGTGATATTTCCATAGTTGGACACCGTGATCGTTTCTGTGGGCACCGTGGTCGTGAAGCCCGGATAAGTTAGAGTCAAAGTGATAGGGGTGGCGGCCGGGTTGGCGACGACACTGCCGCCCGGGCTGAAGGTCAAGGTGAGGTCGGCGCTGAGCGCTACGCCGCGTCCCATCAGAGGGATCGCCGGACCGAGATTGGTAAAGGCCGCGGCACAAGTGGGCGCGGCGCCAAAAGCTGGGGCTTCGCTTTGCACTTGATAGGAATATGTGGTGTGGCTGATCACGACCTGGGACTTACAGCCGTGGAAGATGGCCTGGTAGCGACTCGAGGAAATGGCGCCGGTCAACGAACTGATGGCCGAGCGCATGGCGTAAACGCGCATGGTGTTCGAAATTACGGGAACCGCCATAGCAGCGAGAATCATCCCGATCGCTAAGACAAGCACGAGTTCAAGGAGCGTGAAGCCTCGCGAGCGGCGCCCTCGAAAGCGAACGGTAATTGGGTGTTGCGCTGGTGAACTGCAGATCATTCCTGTCTCCGTACGGCTTTAATTTCTCGTGGACTTTGAGTCCGACTCAAAAACCTGCAGTGGGAGGAGCAGTTCGGGTGCCACGGGGTTTGGTTTGTAAGCTACTGATACAATTAATGTTGCCGGAGAAGTTCCTGAGACCGTGCGGGACGGGGTAGAGCGATGGGTGAAAATGTAACAAGTTGGCGCTGCAGTCCGTCGCAGGATTTCAGGATTCTAAGCTAGCAACTCCTTGGGGAGGTTGCTTGCGCGCATGAGCGTATTCTTCGACAATGAGGTGTTTGGGTAGCGCGTCATTCTTCCGGTATAGCGAGTTCTGGTGTTGGCTCGCGGGGTGTCCAGGGACATGGGAAAGTTAGCTCGCGGGCCGAAGCGAATCGTCGCGTATTTTTCGATGGAAATTGCGCTGGAGAACGCCATGCCGAGTTACAGCGGCGGACTTGGCGTGCTGGCGGGGGACACCGTGCGGGCGGCCGCGGACATCAAGCTGCCGATGGTGGCGGTGTCGCTGCTCTATCGCAAGGGGTACTTTACTCAACGGCTCGCGGAGGACGGGACGCAGACCGAGGAGCCTTCGGTGTGGAGGGTGGAGGACTTTCTTCAGGAAGAAGCTGCGCGGGTGAACGTGCCGCTGGAGAACCGGCGGGTGGAATTGCGAGCCTGGCGATACGACGTCAAAGGCGTGCGCGGATTTGAAGTGCCGGTGTACTTTCTGGATGCGGATCTTCCCGATAACCAAGAGACGGACCGGGCGCTGACGGGCCAGCTTTATGGCGGCGATGCGTACTACCGGTTGTGCCAGGAGGTGCTGCTCGGGATTGGCGGAGTGCGCATGCTGCGGGCGCTTGGGTATTGCGAGCTAACGCGTTACCACATGAATGAGGGGCATGCGGCGCTGCTGGCGCTGGAGCTGCTCGGGGAGGAGGCGGAGAAAGCGGGACGCACATCGATTCGCGGTGAAGATATCGAGAAGGTGCGACGGAAGTGCATTTTTACGACGCATACGCCGGTGCCGGCGGGGCACGACCGGTTTCCCATGGAGTACTTGACGCGGGCGTTTCCGGACCAGGACGGATTTTTCGATTTGAAGGACGCTTCGTCAGCGGATCTCGTGAAGCGGATCTTGCAGGCGGAGCAGGACTTTCCGGATATGCAGCAGGCTGCGCGGGCTGGGGCGTCATTGAACATGACTTACCTGGCGCTGAGCCTGAGTACGTACGTGAATGGCGTGGCGAAGTTGCACGGGGAAACTTCGCGGAAGATGTTCCCGCAGGTGCCGGTGGAGTCGATTACGAACGGAGTGCATGCGGTTACGTGGACTTCGCCGGCGTTCAAGGAGCTTTTTGATCGGTGCATTTCGTCGTGGCGCGAGGACAACTACAGTTTGCGCAGCGCTTTGGGCTTGCCGCCGGAGGAGCTTTGGGCTTCGCACCTGATTGCCAAGCATGCGCTGCTGGAAACGGTGCGAACAAAGACCGGGCTGAAGCTTGATCCGGATGTGTTCACGATCGGGTTCGCGCGCCGGGCTACGGGGTATAAGCGTGCGGACCTTATTTTGAGCGATCTGGACCGGCTGCGTCAGATCGCCAAGATCGCTGGGAAATTTCAGATTGTTTATGCGGGGAAGGCTCATCCGCACGATACCGGCGGGAAAGAGATCATCCGGCACATATTTCAAGCCAAGAAGGCGCTGCGCAAGGCTGTGCCGATTGTTTTTCTTGACGACTACAACATGGAAGTGGGTGGGAAAATTACGGCGGGCGTGGACTTGTGGTTGAACACGCCGCAGTTTCCGCTGGAGGCGTCGGGGACTAGCGGCATGAAGGCGGCGCTGAATGGCGTGCCGAGTTTGAGCATCCTGGATGGGTGGTGGGTGGAAGGGCACATCGAGGGCATTACGGGATGGTCGATTGGGGAATCGCGACTATCTGTTGGCATTGCGGCTCCGACGGATGGGGCGGCGGAGGTGCAGTCTCTCTACGGCAAGCTGGAGAGCGTGATTTTGCCGATGTTTTATAAGGAGCGCAGCCGCTATTTGACGGTGATGCAGCACGCCATTGCGATCAATGGATCGTTTTTTAATACGCAGCGCATGGTGCAGCAGTATGTTACGGACGCTTATTTGCGCTAGTCAGGGGCGATTGTTGTAGCGATTTCGTAGGCTTCCAGGCTCAAGGGTGTCCTGGTAGCCGGCGTACGCGGATCTTTTTTTGAGGATCCTTCTCACCCTATGTCGTTAGCGCAGGCGGTTTTTGTAGACGGCCATGCCGACCGCAGCATCCATTCCGATTTTCTCCAACGCTTTGATTTCCCGATGCGTCTTGATCCCGCCTGCGGCGATGATCGGATGCGAAGTCGCGGCGCGTAGCTTCCTGAACCATTCGAGGTTCGCGCCGCTCATGGTGCCTTCGCGGTCCACGTCGGTGCAGAGGAATGCGGAGCAGAACGGTTGGAGTTGCGCCATCACGGTTTCGGGGCGAAGCTTTAACTTGCGGCGCCAGCCGTTGGTTACGATGCGGCCTTTTTCTGTGTCGAGTGCCACCACGATTTGGCGTGGATCGATTTTCTTCACCAATTGACTCAGAAATCGGACATTTGCTTTGCCGCTGCTGAAGGCGGCGCTGCCGATGATGATTTGCTGGGCGCCCCACTGCGCGGTAGTCGTCGCGCGCGCTACGGTGCGAATTCCGCCGCCTACACGGACCTTCATCTTGTATTTGGCGCGCGCTTTGACGCAGAGGTCGTGCACCAGCTCGTCATTCGCGGGTTTGCCCATAGCGGCGTCGAGGTCGATGATATGCAGCCACGGGTAGTCGCGAAATTTGTCGAGGAGGCCGAAGACGTCGGCGACGGCGAGTTCCCGGCGGCGTCCGTGGACGAGCTGCACGGCTTGACCGCCTTGCAGGTCGATGCAAGGAATCAGCATGGAAGCCGGACCTCGATGCTCCTTGCGGCGAGGAATTCTTTTAGTTCGCGAATGGGTTGGACGCTGTCGTGGAAAATGGAGGCGGCGAGTGCTGCGTCGGCGGCGCCTTCGGTGAATATTTGGGCGAAGTGTTCGGGCAACTTAGCGCCGCCGGAGGCGATTACCGGCACGGTGAGGGCGTGGGAGATGGCTACGGTCAGGGGAACGTCGAAACCTTGCTGGGTCCCGTCGCGATCGACGGAGGTTAGCAGGATTTCTCCCGCGCCGAGGGAAACGCCTTGCTTCGCCCATGCTATGGCGTCAAGACCCGTCGCGTCGCGGCCACCGCGCACCATAACTTCCCAGTGATCGCCCGCACGCTTGGCATCGACCGCTAACACGACCGCTTGCGCGCCGAATTCTCTCGAGAGCTCGGAGATGAGGGCGGGCCGCTCGACCGCGGCGGTGTTCACGGTGACTTTGTCCGCGCCGGCCCGGACTACCGCGCGAGCGTCGTCCAGAGTGCGAATGCCACCACCCGCGGTGAGAGGAATGGCCAGTTCGGCGGCGACACGGCGGATCGTTTCGAGGAAGGTGGGCCTGCGATCGCGGGAGGCGGCGATATCCAGGACGACGAGTTCGTCGGCCCCTTCGGCGTTGTAGCGAGCCGCCAACACCATGGGATCGCCGGCGTCGCGCAAGCCGACGAAATTCACGCCTTTGACGACGCGGGCACCATCGGTATCGAGGCAGGGAATGATCCGGTGGGCGAGGGTCATGCTGCGAGCCGCAGGAAATTTTGGAGCAGTTGCGCGCCGGCTGCGCCGCTTTTTTCCGGATGGAACTGAACCGCGTTGATGTTGTCGCGTTCGAGAACAGCGGTGAATTCAGCGCCGTGGGGGCAGGTGGCAACAGCGTTCCACCGCCAGCGGTCGCCGCGTAGGAGTGCGCGAAATAGAAGTGGGCGTTTGGCGCGATGCCTTGAGTAGTTGTGATCTATTCGTCAGACTGCAACTGATTCCAGCCCATGTGGGGCAGCTTTACATTTGCCGGAAGCGCTCTGATTTTGCCAGGAAAGAGTTGCAAGCCGCGTAGCTCCGGGGCTTCTTCGCTGGAATCGTAAAGAGCCTGCAATCCCAAGCAAATTCCAAGGAAGGGCATGCCTGGCGCAGGGCCTCCAGGAGCGGCCCGCGCAGGCCTTGATCGTCGAGGGAGCGAATCAGAGCGGCGAAGTGGCCCACGCCTGGGAGAATCAACGCGTGGGCGCGCTCAGACATTCCGCGGTGTTCGCTCTTTGAGATTCAATGCCAAGGCGATGCAGAGCGCGCTCGACCGACGCAACGTTACCGGCACCGTAGTCCACTAGCGCGACTTTCACAGCAGGCCTTTCGTGCTCGGCAGCACATTGCGCAAGCGCTTGTCACGCGATACCGCGAAACGCAGCGCTCGCGCGAACGCTTTGAATATGGCTTCGACCTGATGGTGCGACGAGCGACCATAGACGATGCGCAGGTGAACGTTAGCGCGGGCGGCTTGCGCGAAGCCTTGGAAAAAGTCCTCGGTCAATTCGGTTTGGAAATCACCAACGCGCTTGGCGTTTATCTTGCCACTACACACGCAATAGGGACGGCCCCCTAGATCGACCGCAGCAGCCGCGAGGGTTTCGTCCATGGGCATCAGGAAATACCCGGCGCGCAAGATGCCTCGCTTGGTACCGAGCGCCTTGAGCACTGCTTCGCCGAGCGCGATGCCCGCGTCTTCGACGGTGTGGTGCTGATCGACGTCGAGATCGCCTTTGGCTGTGAGCGCCAGATCGAAGGCCCCATGGCGTGCAACGAGATCGAGCATGTGGTCGAGAAAACGGATTCCGGTGGAGACGCGCGAGGTACCTCGCCCGTCGAGATTCAGACGGATGCGGATGTCCGTCTCGTTGGTCTTGCGATGGATTGTGGCGGTCCTTGGCATTTTTCCAGTCCCACAAGCGGGAGCAAGCTCCCGCACTCCAAAATTTACCGAAGGCCCCTGATCAAGCGCACCAGGCGCTCCATTTCGGTTTTCGTTCCGACGGTGATACGCACGAAACCCGGGCCGATCTCTTTGGAGCGTTCTCGCAGCAAAATTCCTTTCTCCTCGAGACGCCGGCACATCTCTGGGCCGCTTGGACCAAAATCCGCCAGCAAGAAATTGCCGGCACTCGGATAGGTCTTCACGCCGAGTTTTTTCAATTTGTTCTGGAACCAGGCGCGCATGCGTAGGATGTCGCGCACGTAGCGCTTCATCGTTTGCGGGTCGCCGACTGCCGCCTCGGCGGCAACCAGTGCGGCGACGTTGACGGGGAAGGGAGCCGTGGCGCGGCGCAGAATCGACAGCGACTCCGGGCAGGCAATCACCGCGCCCAGACGCAAGGCGGCTAGCCCCGCGGCTTTTGAGAATGTGCGCGCGACGAAGAGTTGGGGATATTCCTGAATCAAGGGGACGACGGTGGCTCCGGAAAATTCAACGTAAGCTTCGTCGACGACGACGGCCGTATGTGTTGCCGCTTTCAGGATCCTCTCGATCTGGTCCTTTCCTATCAGCGTACCCGTCGGGTTGTTTGGATTGCAGACGAACAGGACGCGCGGACGCGCATGTAGCGCGTTCAAGACGCTTTCGAGCGGAAATTCCATGGCCGGACCGTAACGCAATGCGTCGACCTTGGCTCCGGCGACTTCTCCCCAGTAGCGGTACATGGGAAAGGTCGGCTCGCAGATTACAACGCTGCTGCCCGAGTCCACGAAGGCGTCGAAGAACAGCCGCAGCGCATCATCGCCGCCATTGGTAAGCAGTAGTTCGTCGGGTTTGACTGCGAAGTGTCGCGCCAGTCGTTTTGTTCCGCGTTCGTATTCGGGATACATGGCGAGTTGCGTCGGCGAGAGTCTGGCTAATGCGCGTTTGACCGCTGGAGAGCAGCCTGCGGTATTTTCGTTGAAATCCAGGCGCATTTTTCCGGCGCGACCTTCGCCGGGCGGCTCGTAGGTGCGGCGATCCAGGATCGCCTGGCGTACCGGCAAGTGAACGTTCATTGGGGCGCCTCGTCTGACGGAGACGCGCTAAAGCGTCCTACACTTGTTTGCCGCACCGCTACGGAATTTGCGTGCGCCTGTAATCCTTCCGCGCGGGCCAGCACTTGCACGGTGTTTGCCAGCCGCGCGAAGCCTCGGCGTGACACGGACTGGACGCTGATGCATTTCACGAAGTCGGCGGCGCTGAGCCCTCCGCGTCGTCGAGCCCACCCACCCGTTGGAAGGACGTGATTGCTGCCGCTAGTGTAGTCGCCCAGGGGTTGCGCGGCCCACGGACCGATAAAGACGGTTCCCGCGGCCTGGACCTTCCTCAGCAAAGCGGCGGGATTGTCGGGCAGGCTGAGGTGCTCCGGAGCGAAACGGTTGACGAAAGCGCAGGCAGCTTCGACTGATGGGGTCAGCACGATCGCACCGGTTTCGCTGAATCGAAACATGGGCTGGATTCGACCTTGGGAGTTGCTGCAATTGAGTGGTCACTTCCGCTTGTACCTTGATCGCTATAGTCTTCGATGTGGTGACGAAGAAGCTGCCTGCATCTGGGGCATGCTCCGCTTGTGCGAGCAGATCCGCCGCGATCCATTGCGGGTTACCGCTGCGTAGCGAGGACGATCGCCTCGGTGGGGCCCGCGGGGAGATCGATTGCGCAATCGCTGCCGACGAGTTGCTTGGCCGCGGTGACGTAGCGATTGCCGGGACCGAAGATTTTGTCCACGCGTGGGACGCTCTTCGTTCCGTAAGCGAGTGCGCCAATCGCTTGAGCGCCGCCGATCCTGGCGATTTCCGTAACGCCCAGAATTTTCGCAGCGGCGAGCAACTCCGCATTGGGACGAGGGCAGACGACTACGATTCGTGGCACGCCTGCCACCGCCGCTGGTACTGCGGTCATCACGAGAGTCGATACCAGGGCGTGACGACCGCCGGGTATGTAGCAACCGATGGTTTCGATGGGCCGGACAGCTTGTTCGATGGTCACGCCAGGCTCAACTTCCAGCGTCCACGGCTGGGGTAGTTGTTTCTCCGCTACCCGTCGGACGTTCCGCGCGGCGTGCGTCACGGCTTGCCGGAATTCGCGACTAACGTGAGCGGCGGCCGACGCAATCTCGCGCCGCGAAATCCAGACACCCTCAGAGCGAAGATCGATGTCATCGAGCTTTCTTGTCCAGGCAAATAAAGCCGAGATCGCCGCGCCGCCGCACATCGCCAACGATATGTGCCGCGATGCGTTCCGCCTGGGTATCGCGATTCTGGCGCATGCGCAGGAGTTGCTTCTCGACCGCTGTTGTCAGTCTCAAAATTCGCATCACAGCACAATCTTGTTCAAGGGATACTCGACGATCCCTTGCGCGTTCGCGGCTTTGAGTTTCGGCAGAATTTGCCGCACCACCGCTTCTTCGATGATCGTGTTTACGGCTACCCAGTCGGGATCGCTGAGCGTGGAGATGGTAGGTTTCTTCAGCGCGGGGAGAACGTCGAGCACGCGGGGAAGATCGTCGCGCCGGACGTTGAGGAGCAGGCCGACCTTCGTCGCGGCGGCAATCGCGCCTTGCAGCATCAAGATCAGATTTTCGGCCTTTTCGCGCTTCCAGGGGTCGGCCGCGGCTTGTCGATTCATGATGAAGACGGTAGCCGATTCCAGAACGGTGTCGATGATGCGCAAGCGGTTGGCGCGAAGAGAAGAGCCGGTCTCGGTGACTTCGACAATGGCGTCGGCGAGTTGGGGGACTTTGACCTCGGTCGCGCCCCAGGAAAAGTCCACGCGCGCGGTGACCCCGTGGCGCGCCAGGTAAGCTTCGGTGATGCGCACGACCTCCGTGGCGATTACTTTACCCGCCAGGTCACGCGGTTCGCGAATGGCCGAGTCCTCCGGCACCGCGAGGACCCATCGCACGCGCGCCAGGCGTTGCTTTGCGTAAATCAGCTCGGCCAACTCGTCGACCGCGGAGCTCGTTTCGACGACCCAGTCGTGGCCGGTGATGCCGGCGTCCAGCGCTCCGGTTTCGACGTACCGCGCCATCTCCTGCGCGCGCACCAGCAGGCATTCGATCTCAGAGTCGTCGATCGCGGGCACGTAACTCCTCGCGCTAACGGTGATCTTCCATCCCGCCCGCGCGAAGAGGTCGAGGGTAGCGTCTTGCAAACTGCCCTTGGGGATGCCCAGCCTCAGCGGGCTCATCGCTCTTTCTCCTGTCCATACACGCGATCCGGATCGAAGGCGCGTTGCTCGATCACTTTTGCGCTCCCATCTTCTTCCATGCGCCGAAAAAAGCAGCTGCGATAGCCTTCGTGGCAAACGCCCGGCCCGACGGCCTCGACTCGAATCAAGAGCGCATCCGCGTCGCAGTCCAGCCGAATATCCCGGACCTTTAAGACATGGCCGCTCGACTCCCCCTTTTTCCATAGGCGATTCCGCGACCGGCTGAAAAAGACCACTTCTCGCGTGCGGCGTGTCTCCGCCAGCGCCTCTTCGTTCAGAAAACCCAGCATCAGGACGTCCCCCGTGTGATCGTCCTGGATGATCGTGGGAACCAGGCCGCCCGCCTTTGCGAAAGCAATCTCCACGTCTTGTCTCCTCCCAGGCGTTTCGGAAACTCGCCGATAAAAACAAAAAACCCGCTGGGCTTTCTTGCGCCAGCGGGCCGATGAGTGCTTTGTTTAGCGAATCGCTATGCACACCTCATCGGGCGCGGCGTATGGCCGTGATGATGATGATGGTGCGGATGTGTGTGCGAGATCATGGTGAAGTGGCAGAATAAGGAAAGTCCTACGGAGTGTCAATCGATTGTTTGCGATGCCCAGTCCACTGGAACGGCCCGGCTCAATTTCAGGCAAATTCGGGCAAATTTCAGGCTCGGCCTGACGATCGGGGCTTGCTCGCGCTATAGTTCACAGTCATCAAAAGGTTGACCGCTACGCCGAACCGCTCATTCGGCAGTTTCTCGACACGCACTACTTGCGCCAGATACTCGCAATTCATCGGATCATGCGGAGAACTGTAGGGAAAGGTCACGAACACGCGCATGCCGGGGTAGTACGTTGCCCGCCGCGTCTTGAACAAGACTCCTTCCCTCGACGCGTTGATGCTGACCGGCAAGTCTTCAAAATGTTCGTCTTTTGGGTCCGACGGGCGCACGCGCAAGGTCCGGGCAATCTTCGCCCGGCGGCTCCGCCGTTTTTCGGCGTACTGCTTTTCACCCTCTTCGGGCATGCTTTCTTTAGTGGGCACTTTCTTATGTCAATCTTGACACACGAAGTTGCAACGTCAAGGTGATGCGCCGAATCAGATATTGCATAGGGAGTGCGCCAATCTGGAACGACTTCGGACGGCGCGGAGGATCGAGATGGACGAGAAGGTTCGCAAGAATGACGCGGAGTGGAAGAAACAACTCACGCCGAATCAATATCATGTGACACGGCTCAAGGGTACCGAGCCACCCTTCACCGGCGAGTACGAGGATGCCGACACGCCGGGCACGTATAAGTGCGTTTGTTGCGGTCAGCCGCTGTTTCGATCTGAAACGAAATATCATTCGGGGTCTGGTTGGCCAAGCTTTTATGCGCCAGCCGGGGACGACGCGGTGGAGACCGAGACCGATGCGAGTCATGGCATGTCGCGCACGGAGGTGAAGTGCAGCCGCTGTGACGCGCACTTAGGGCATGTTTTCGAGGATGGCCCGGATACTACTGGGCTTCGCTATTGCATCAATTCGCTGTCGTTAAAATTGGACGAGGACCAAAAGTAAAACGCGCCGCGTGGTCGCCGCGGCGCGTTTTTGGAAAAGTTAGCCAGAAGGCCTGTGAAAGCGAAGCGCGGACTACGCGGCGCTGCAAGCGCAAGCCACCATTTCGGCTACGCGGTCGCGCTCCCACACACCCAACAGAAGCACCTTGGTGCCGGTGGGGTATTTAAAGATATAAAAAACGCTGGTATCGCCATCCACTTCAAAAAATCCCGGGCGCCGCGCATCCGCTCGCATAGGGGCGCACGTGCTTAAGAGCAGTCGAAGTTCTGCGATCTGCTCTTGAGAATGGTTCCGGAGATCCTCCAGAAGAGGCGGTTGTTTGTGTACTGTCATGGTCATTCCGTTTCTCCGCCACATTAGCTTAACGTTCTCCTCATCTATAAAGACGTAAGAATTCGGCAAAAGTTTCATGAACTGCAACTTCCTGGCCCGTCTGTAACTCCGATTCCTTGGCCACTGTGTTGGATGCCCATGGAGTGTCGGACAGGTGTAAAAATTATGTGTCAGACATTGCTGGCAGTGCGGAAAGTCAGTAGCCGAAAGGAGATATGGGTCTTACGCTCAGACCGGCCACAGGAGGCGTCGGCCTATTTAACTTGGTTTGACGCCAAAGGCCATATCGGAGGTGAGCCGCCGGATCGTTATCAAATTGTCATAATGAGACGGATTCCCGGCTTCGCACATCGCCGCCTTCGCATCCAACATTTCGGATTGCCGAAAGCATTACCATCCTCACTGCCCTGGTCCGCGCCAAGGCTGCGCGAAGTGTGCGAAATCGTACGCGTAGGGGCGGGCGAAATATTCTTTGGCGTGGAGCTGAAATTCTGGTGGTCCAGAGTTTTCATTGTGATAGAGTTCACGTAACTATCTGCTATGGTACTTGCGCCAGGTTTATTAACCTGCGATAGTGGCCTCAAAGACCTTCCAGTACAGGAAATTACTGTGACTAAAATATCGACCAAGAAAACGACGAGTAAAGAGAAAAGTACCTTCGGGAAGGATCGGCGGCGGAAACATCACCACTGGCTGGTCACCGTGTATTACGCGGACGGCGAGAAATTCGGCCGCGTGTACACCGACAAGGACAAAGCCTCGCGTTTTGCCGAGCGGCAACGCCGGTCGCCGGTCGTCAAATCGGCGCGCGTCAGTCAAGTCTCCTGACCGCTATTTTCCGGTATGGTTTACTGTTGAATGTATGCAGGCGCGCCGTGAGGCGACACTTGTCGCTACTGGAGCGGCGTGTTATAAGAGAATTGTAGTTGAGCGGCCTTAGTATAGTGGTAGTACGGAACCTTGCCAAGGTTCAGGTGTCGGTTCGATTCCGATAGGCCGCTCCATATTTCCCAGTCGCTCACGACTTGATCTCCTCATCGCGGATTGACGTTGGCCCGCTGAAACTCCGGCAGCCCGATGGCGATTCGCATCCTCGCTATCGGGGCTAACCGCCGAAAATGTCAGCGCAATACAGGGCCGACCACGTGGGAAGCCTTCTCCGGCCTCCCGAATTGCTCGAGGCGCGCAAGAATGCCGCCTCGGATCCCGGCCGTTTGCGCAGCCTCGAAGATTTCCACATTTAGCGAGTTGTCGACAAGCAAAAGGAACTTGGCTTCGAGCCGCCGTAATTTCATGAGCGATTTTACCGACGCCGTCGAAGGATTCGACCTCGGCGACTCCACGGCGCGTAGCTGGAAAGCCGGCGAAACGAAAGTTGCCTGGGTCAGTAGTGTCGCCGGCATCGTCGTCAAGGAACTCCGCCAGATGCGTCCGCTCACCGGCCACGAAGTGCCGTTCTTGCTGTCCCGCTGCACCGTCGCTCCAAAGACCACTCTTCCCAGCGCCACGCAATTTCCGGCCATCGCATTCAAGCAGGGTGTCACCAGGAAAATCTACAAGGATCACTCCGCCCTGCTCTGGGCTACCGTCGACATCATGAAGAAGGACTTCGCGGAACTTTCCTCCCAGGGCGTCCAGTACCTCCAAATCGACGCTCCACGCTAGCTACTACATGGATCCCAAATGGCGCGACTGGATCAAGGCGGAAAAGAATGTCGATCCGGATATCGCGCTGGACGAAGCCGTGCGCGCCGACAATGCCTGCTTCATGGCCGCGCGCAAACCTGGCGTCACCTTGGCCATCCATCTCTGCCGCGGTAATAATCGCAGTCACTGGTACGCCGAAGGCGGCTACGACGCCATCGCGGAAAAGCTATTTGGCACCCTCGACGTTGACCCGCGTTCCGGCACCTTCGCACCTCTGTGCTTCATTCCTAAAGGGAAGACCGTGGTCCTTGGCCTGATCAGTTCCAAGGTTCCGCAAATGGAAAATCCCGACGACCTCGCCAAACGCGTGGACGAAGCCTCGCGCTTCGTGCCCTTCGAAAATCTTGCGCGCAGTCCCCAATGCGGTTTTGCCTCAACTGCTGAAGGCAATCTCATTTCCGAGGACTGCCAGTGGGCGAAACTCAAACTCGTCGTCGACACGGCGCGCCGCATCTGGAGCTGAACGACACGGCGCCAGTGCCCGCCGATGACGAGCTTCCGCTACTCATTCTTCGTCAAAGACCGATGTCGAAGAAAACCGTCTCGTTTTCTCCCTGCAGAATGACGTTCCATTCCAGCTTGTTGTGTTCTGCGGCGATTTTTCTTGCAACGAGCGTCCCGCGTCGAGCCGGTTCGACGAGATTGAGCACGAAATCTTGATCATTTGCCGCTTCATCCGGGAAATAAATGCGGGTTACCAGGCGCCGCAACAACCCTCGCATGAAGACCGAAACAACCATGTGCGGGGCTTGTTGTCTGCCGTTTGGCCCCGGCACCGCCCCCGGCTTGACTGTCGCAAAACGAAATGCGCCACTCGCGTCGGTAGGGATCCTTCCAAATCCTTGGAATGCTGGTTCGATAGCCTTATCTTGCGTGTCTTCGGGATGCGCGTATTTACCCGCGCTGTTCGCCTGCCAGATCTCCAACATCGCATCCGGAACCCCATTTCCGTCGCCGTCGATCACGCGACCGGTGATTTCGATGCGCTCTCCGGAAACACCATGTTTCGCGAGATCAAACGCGTTCAGGCGGTCACAGCCGATCGAAAAAAAAGGTCCGACGGTCTGCGAAGGTGTGGCGCGATGGTTCATATCACTTTCCACCGGGCCGCGAAGGCTCCCACGGTGTCGCTTCGCGGCCGGCCAGAACGAGATCGAACTGGAATCCCAGGGCTTGTTCGGGAATGGTGGTCTTCCAATCGAACTCCGAAATCAATCGCTGGCGCGCCGTTTCATCCGCGGTGCAATTAAAAATGGGATCGAAGGGGAGTAGCGCATCGCCAGGAAAGTACATCTGCGTCACCAGCCGCGTGGCAAATGCCGGTCCGAACACCGAGAAATGGATGTGTGCCGGGCGCCATGCATTGTAGTGATTCTTCCACGGATACGCTCCTGGCCGGATGGTCACAAACCGGTAGCGTCCTTCGGAATCCGTCAGCGTGTGGCCGCACCCCGTAAAGTTAGGATCCAGCGGAGCATCATGCAGGTCGACTTTGTGTTGATACCTGCCGGCAGCGTTGCACTGCCAGACTTCGACGAGGGTATGTGGCACGGTCCTTCCGTCTTCATCGAGCACCCGGCCACTGACGATAATGCGCTCGCCCAGCGGCTCCCCCGAATGCTGTTTGGTTAGGTCGAACGCTTTTACATCGACGCGTTCAACCCCAAACATCGGGCCCGTAATCTCGGAAAGCGTATGTGGAATCGCAACCAACGCTTTCGCCGGCGCGCGCTTGAGCGACGAAACATAGGGTGGATGCAGGTAGTTCGGCTGCGTCCCGGGGAAAGGGCGCTGGAAGCCTTTGAGGTTAGTCATGACAACCTCATTTTGCACCTTTGTCTGCCCATTTAAAATAAGCGCCTTAGACGACAGTTACGTAGCACAAATAAAGCAGCCTCGATGCACCGCCGCCATTCGCTAGCTGAGTGAAAGCACGGGATGTCGATTGTCGGAGACGAAGGGTAATCGGCATGTTGTCTCTCTGCACGCACGCGATTGCCTCAGCTGTTGAGGTTGACTTATCGTTCCGGCACACTGGCCCCACTCGAAGCCCGACCACAAATTCCATTACTGGACAACCATGCGAATCGCCTCCAAAGCTCCGACCCGCGTCGACCTCGCCGGCGGCACACTCGATATCTGGCCGCTGTACCTGTTTCATCCGGGCGCGGTCACGGTAAACGCGGCGATTACGCGCTACGCCTCCTGCGTGATCGATCAGCATCCGCAGGGTGACGATCACATCAAGCTCGTTTCCCGCGATACTCGGTTGGAAGAAAGCTTCGACTCGCTGGCGGCTTTGGTGAAAGGAAAGCGCTATCGGCTTCCGTTGCTGGCCGAAATCGTAAAATTCTTTAACCCCGACGGCGGCTTCACGCTGACAACCGACTCTGAAGCCCCTGCAGGCGCGGGAATCGGCGGCTCCAGCGCCATGGCTGTCGCGATATGCGCCGCGCTCGACCGCTTTACCGGTGCAGGGAAGAGTAAAGCCGACTGGATTCACATCAGCCGCGACGCTGAGGCTATCGTGATCCGCGTTCCCACCGGCACACAGGACCATTATCCCCCGGCCTTCGGTGGCGCAGCCGCCATCGAGCTTCCCCCCGGTGGAGAACGCCGCACCGAACTCCGAGTCGATCTCTCCGAGCTCGAGCGCCGTATCGTTCTCTGTTACACCGGCAAGCCGCGCAAGTCCGCCATCAACAACTGGGACGTCTTCCAGAAACACATCAACGGAAACAAGAAGGTTTACCACAATCTCGTCCGTATCTCGGAGGTCGCCCAACAGCTCCGCGGCGCTCTCGAAAAATCGGACTGGACCAACGCCGGACGATTAATGCGTGAAGAGTGGACCTTCCGAAAACGCAATCTCCCGACCATCTCCACCAAAACAATCGACCGCATCATCGAAGGCACACGCCGCAAGGGCGCTCTCGCGGGAAAGGTCTGCGGTGCCGGCGGTGGTGGCTGTGTCGTGCTGTTGATCGATCCCAACGCTCGCGAACGCGTTGAGTCCGCGGTGACCGATGCTGGCGGTCAACTCCTGGCCATGAAGATCGACCGGTCCGGTGTTCAGGTCAACGTCTCCTAGCACAATGTCTGAGAACAAAACGTCGTCCCTCCAGCGACAATCTAGTGGTCGAACCACGTCGCTTCACCCGTCCAATACCGAAGCTCTCCTTCCTCCGCGTGCCTCAGCGCGCTCAGCGTCTCTGCGTTATCTTTTTTTCGTCTCTCCCCAGTCCGGCTAGGTGTGGTCCCGGCCCACACAGGGTCCCCCGCTGAAAAAGCGCCAGGTATCTGTTCAGCAGACGATAAGCATCATAGAATAGAGGTAACCAGCCACCGGGGCGGCTGGCCACTGTATCCATGCCCAACTGGCTCATACCGACGCTCGTTGTTGTTCTGCTTGCTGCGGATGCGCCCGGCGTCGAACGTCTTCACTCTCCCAGCAATGCCATTCCCGCGTTTCCCGCCGGCGAAGATATCTCTGTGTTGCCCGACCTATCCTCGACAACGGACGAGCCTCCGGCGCAATCGCCACAGGCCAGCCAGCAGAAAAAGGCGACATTACAGGATCAATCGAAACTTGACCTGGTCCGCTACGTGTCGGGCGAATTTGCCAAAGCCACCAAGCCGCTTCCCGGCGGCAAAGAAGGTTTCCTTGTGTATGTGGGCAAGCCGGTCAGCACGGAACTTCTGGATCGCGCGGTCGCGACCCATGGAGCCGCCGTAAACTCGGGCGACAACGTGCAAATCACGAAGCTCGAATTTCGTGAGCACACCATCGTCGTGGATGTGAACGGCGGGGGGCGCGGCAAGAAAAACTGGAAGGACCATGTGCAGGTCGGCATGGGCGGCAGCATTCCGACGATGAGCACAAGTCAGACCCAGACCTCGGAAAATGGTCCGCCGGGAGTTCAGCCCGGCCGGGGCAGCACGCTCTTTCTGGAATTCACGAAAGCCGTCCCAGATCTTACTCCCGAGGATCTGAAACAGATCCTATCTCCGTTTCTCGACTTTACCCGGCAACGTTCCGCCTCCGTACACTGGACCGACACCCTGCCGCCCGAAGTGAAGAAAGCCATCCAGGACCGGCGCCCCGCCGTCGGCATGGATCGTGAAGAGGTGATTGCCGCCATTGGCAAACCGGAACACAAGGTTCGCGAGCGCGACTCCGAGGGCAATGAAATCGAGGATTGGATCTACGGCCAACCACCCTCAAAAACGGTCTTCGTCCGTTTCCAAGGCGACCGCGTAACCAGCGTCCGTCAATTCCCGCAGTAAATTTCCATGCACCATTAGCCGCTATGCGGCTCGATAGCGGACCTCCAAGCATCTTCGTTCGTTACCGCGTTGACTTTTTCTCACGCAGCCCATAGTCTTTCTAGTTCACACAGCGGCTGACTTCCAATCTGCGCCAGGCCGTTTCGTACCACCATCCCATCGGAGCCCTTCGGAGGAAGAATGCCCATCAAGGTAGGCATCAACGGTTTCGGCCGTATCGGACGAAACATCGTGCGCACGGCGCTCGATGACAAAGACATTCAGTTTGTTGCGGTGAACGATATCACCGACTCAAAAACACTTGCCCACTTGCTCAAATATGATTCGGTCCTCGGCAATTTGCCCCACCATGTGACCCATACCGACGACTCCATCGCCGTGGAAGGGAAGAGCTTCAAGGTTTTCAAGATCAAGGATCCCGCCGAAATTGATTGGGCTTCGGTGGGTGCCGACATTGTGGTCGAATCCACGGGCTTGTTCACCAAGGGGGTGGACGCCAAGAAGCACCTGCGCGCGCCCGTCAAGAAGGTCATCATCTCCGCTCCCTCCGATGGCCCAGATGCCACGTTCGTCCTCGGCGTCAACGACAGCACCTACGATCCCGCCAAACACAACGTTATATCCAACGCTTCCTGCACCACGAACTGTCTCGCGCCCGTCGCCAAGGTTCTGCAAGACACCTTCGGCATTCACGCGGGAACCATGACCACGATCCACTCCTACACCAACGATCAGAAGCTCCTCGACCTGCCGCACAAGGATCTTCGCCGCGCCCGCGCCGCCGCGATCAACATGATTCCCAGCTCCACAGGCGCTGCCAAAGCGTTGCACTTGGTCATCCCCGCTCTCAAGGGCAAGCTCGATGGCTACGCGATGCGCGTTCCCACGCCGAACGTGAGCGTTGTGGACCTCACGGTCTTTGTCGAAAAGCCGGCCACCGTCGAATCCGTCAACGCCGCCTTGAAAGCCGCCGCGAATGGTCCGATGAAGGGCATTCTCGGCTACACCGAGGAAGAACTGGTCTCCTCCGACTTCAAAGCCAATTCGAATTCCTCAATCGTCGATGCCGGCTACACCAAAGTCGTCGGCGACAAATGCGTGAAAGTATTGGCCTGGTACGACAACGAGTGGGCCTATTCCTGCCGCTGCCGCGACCTGATCAAGCTCCTAGCGTCCAAGTTTTAGGTAGCACAGGCACTCCTGCCTGTGTCCCCTGTAGACGAAGCAAGATTGACACCGACAAGCAAAATCGAGCCGAATAAATCTCGAGTCAAGCGATAAACGCACAAGCGCAGCAAAACGAAGTCACAAAACAACCATGAACAAGCTAACCATCAACGACCTCGACCTCCACGGAAAACGCGTCTTCATCCGCGCAGACTTCAATGTCCCCCTAAAGGACGGCGTAGTCACCGACGACACGCGCATCCGCGAAACCCTGCCGACACTCCGTCTAGCGATCCAAAAGGGCGGACGTCTCGTGCTGGCATCGCATCTAGGCCGTCCAAAGGGCGGTCCCGACCCCAAATATTCCCTGGCCCCGGTCGCCAAGAAACTGGCCGAGCTGCTGGAACGCGACGTCGATTTTGCCGAAGATTGCGTGGGCTCCGACACCGAAGCCAAGAGCAAAGCGCTCACCGACGGCGGCGTGCTCCTTCTAGAAAACGTCCGCTTCCACCCGGAAGAGGAAAAAAACGACGAAGCCTTTTCTAAACAATTGGCGAAGCTTTGTGACGGCCTTTTCGTTTGCGATGCCTTCGGCTCGGCGCATCGCGCCCACGCCTCGGTCGTGGGCATCACGCGCTTCGTAAAGCAATCCGCCGCAGGCCTGCTCATGGAAAAAGAGCTCGCCTACCTCGGTAAAGCGGTCACCAATCCCGCCCGCCCATTTGTAGCCATTCTCGGCGGCGCGAAAGTCAGCGATAAAATCGAAGTGGTCGAAAATCTGATGAAGATCGCCGACGCCATGCTCATCGGCGGCGGCATGGCCTATACCTTCGAAAAGGCCCAGGGCCTGGAAATCGGCAAGTCCCTCGTAGAAATGGATAAGCTCGACCTCGCCAAACGCCTCCTCGCCGAGGCCCAGCAGAAAAATTTCAAGCTTTTGCTCCCGGTCGATCACGTCGTCGCTCCCGAAGTCAAGCCCGACGCCAAAGCCACTACTTGCGACATCGCCGCCACTCCCGCGGATCAAATGGGTCTCGACATCGGTCCCGAGACGGCAGCAGCCTACTCCGCCGAAATCGCCAAAGCCAAGACCATCGTCTGGAACGGTCCCATGGGTGTATTCGAAATGCCGGCGTTCGCCAAAGGCACCCTCGAAATTGCCAAAGCCGTTGCCGCCGCAACCACCGCAGGAGCGACCTCCATCGTTGGCGGCGGTGATTCCGTAGCCGCCGTCCACCAATCCGGCCTCTCCACCAAAATCTCCCACATCTCCACCGGTGGAGGCGCCTCCCTGGAGTTCCTAGGAGGCCGCAAGCTCCCCGGCGTCGAAGCCCTGACCAACAAATGACCTCCTCTCGTCTCTGCGAAATCTCAGCGTACTCTGCGTCTCCTTACCCTGAGCTTCGAAGGGCCCACTCTGAGTTCCCAAGGGCTTACCCTGAACTCCGCAGGGTGCTTTATCCGTTTCTTCGTTCTCGGAATCGGAGGCACCCATGACCCGCCGCCGCGTAATCGCCGGCAACTGGAAGATGCACAAGACCATCGCCGACACGCGCGCCTTCTTCTCCGCCTTCACGCCTTTGGTCGCGCACTCGACGCACTGCGACATTGTCGTCGCCCCGCCCTACACGGCTATCTCCGCTGCCGCCGAATGCGCGAAGTCCACGCCCATCGCTATTTCCGGTCAAAACGTTTCGTGGAGCAAAGAAGGCGCCTTCACCGGCGAAGTCTCTGGCCCGATGCTCGCCGAAGCGGGATGCCGCTACGTCATCGTTGGCCATTCCGAGCGCCGCCAGCTTTTCCGCGAGACCGATGACAATGTGGCCAAGAAATCTCTGATGGCCCTCAACTCCGGCCTCATTCCCATCGTTTGCCTCGGTGAAACCGACGAAGAGCGCACCGCCGGCCTCGAGCAGGTAGTCCTAAATCGTCAGTTCACTGGCGGGCCGGGCGCGTTGACCCCCGATGAATTCTCCCGTATCCTGATTGCCTACGAACCAGTCTGGGCGATTGGGACGGGTAAGGTGGCAACACCAGAAATTGCTGCCGCCGCGCACAGTATTATTCGCCGCTACGCAGCCGAGCAATTCTCCATTGCTCACGCCTCCGCGCTGCGCATCTTGTACGGCGGCAGCGTGAAGCCCGACAACATCAAGGGATTGATGGCCCAGCAAGAACTGGACGGCGCGTTAGTGGGCGGAGCAAGCCTCGACCCCAAGTCATTCGCGTCCATCGTAAATTTCGAGTAATCCTACTCTGTGCCGAGGCGATGTTATTCAGATGTAGGCGCTGGGCTTTAGCCCGGCGCACCTAAGTAGTAGTAAGATAGTACGTCACGCCGCGACCGAGGCGTCTTCAAACCCTCAGGACGACGCGAGCAAAGCGGCCAATCCCAACGATTTAGCGAGGATTCAAAATGCAAGGAATGCCAGGCTGGATGAAGTGGACCATCTCTCTATTGATCGGCATCGCCATCATTGTCTTAGGCTTCCGTTTTGCCGGATGGCTGCTGACCGCCTTCTTCGTAATGAACTGCCTGGTGCTGATCATTGTCGTCCTGCTGCAGAGTGGTAAAGCCGCCGACCTCGCCGGAGCCTTCGGCGGCGCAGGCAGCCAGACCGCCTTCGGTCCCCGCGGCGCCGCCACACTTCTCTCACAAGCCACAACGTGGTGCGCGGTAATGTTCATGATTTGCGCTATGGCCCTGGTCCTGCGCACAGACAAAGCCACCGGCCAAGGCAACTCAATCCTCGAAAAATTCTCGAAGCCCGCAGCCGCCCCCGCTCCCGGAAAGCCAGCGCCGGTGACACCAGTACCAGCCCAACCTCAATCGAGCACCACGCCGGCAGCCCAACCTCCAGCAACCTCACCCGCAACGCAACCGAAAAAGCCCTAATCGCAGTTTGGTGCGGTACCCGTAGCGGCCGCTTTCCGAAGCGGGCGCTTTCGCCGGAACAACGCCCTCTGTATTTCTCGAAACCCCAGCGATCTGCGGTCGACATTCGAGGTTGCCCGGCCCGAGACAACACGCCGCTAATGCTCAGCGGCGGACATAAGGCTAGTGAGTGAACATAAAACCCCTAGCGGTCCTTAACCTGTGCCTACTCGCCATCTTCGTGGTGTGGGGCAGTTTTTCTGGATGCGGTTCCTACAACGCTCCTATAGACCGCCGGGTCTCTGAGGATGGGCGGTTCGGGGTGGAGCTTACCGTCACGAGGGCGAGTGCGGTGGCCGGCGGAGATCACTATTGGGTTGAGATTGGCAAGACAGCCCCAACATGGCTAGAAAGATTTGCCCGAGAGAACAAGGCAGGAATTTGTTCGCTTGAGGGTCCGGGGAGGCTCAGCGTGTCGTGGACGGGCCCTAGACGTCTGTCTGTCGTATGTTCAGAATGCCGGAAGGACGCCTTCTTCATTTCTTCAAAGGAATGGAAGGAAGTGACGATTGAATACAATTTCAGCGCAAAATAGGGCGGATGTCGAGAGAATATCACCGCCGCGATAAATCTCGCGAAAGCATAGAAGCCTATTCGCTAAGTAAGAAAAAAACCATGGTGCGGTCGAGAGGACTCGAACCTCCATGAGATTGCTCCCGCTAGCACCTCAAGCTAGTGCGTCTGCCAGTTCCGCCACGACCGCATGGACCGAATTATACATTAGAACCGAGCCGCGAGTCTTCGAAGCAGCCAAGACGTTCCAGCGCCATCCGACACTTCCCGTAGTTAGATGTGCGTGTCAGCCCGAACGCAAATTTCTCAATTCGGAAAAAATTCGGCGTTAACGTTAACGGCAATTCCAAATAGGTAAGAGATTAATCCGCGTTAACGTTAACGCTCGCTTCCCTCAATAAAAATCACAAGATTTCCAACAAAGTACTATTGCAACTTTTGTTTTTCAGGACTAAGGTAATCCCGGATCGCAGCCTGCATCGCTCGCGCCTTGGGATGCTTTCCGCAAACTTAAACAGTCCTTGTTTGGAGGGCGTTTCCAGCGCGCTCCCGCTTACGAATTCGAAACAACATGGAGGCAGCGCGCATTAGGATTCAGACACTCCTTTGGGGAGAACCACATGAACGATCGTCCGCAAATCCTTGTCGTTTCTCCGGATCTTGACCACCGCCGCGCGCTCACTTCCATCCTGCAAAAGGACGGCTGGAGCCCGCTGCATGCCTCACGCCTCAACGAGTGCCGCGATCTCCTCGCCAAACAAAATGTCGGCCTCGTCTTTTGCGAGCGCCGCCTCGCCGACGGAACCTACCGCGATCTTATCTCCGTCGCGCAAACTCCGGCCCGCAGAGTTCCCATCGTGGTGACCTCGCGCCTGGCCGACTGGGACGAATACCTCGAAGCTCTCAGTCACGGTGCCGTTGACCTTATCCCTTCGCCCTGCAAACCCAGCGACGTTTTCTCCGCCATCGCCCAGGCTCAACGGGAAGATCAGGAGCGCCCTATCTCTACGCCGTCGCAATCCGAATCCAAGCTCCGCGCCATCTCCGTCCCCGGCGCGTAACCCTATCCATCTATTTCCGCCGCGCTCCCGACAACGGGCGCGCCGTGACGAAGCCTCACGCAAGAGCGCAGGCTCTCGGTTTTGTGTATCCGTTTTGTGTATCATTGTTCCCCGTGAACTTCACCCTGACCCCAGTCGAAGCCCGCGTCCTGGGCTCGCTTGTTGAAAAAGAGATCACCACGCCCGAGTATTACCCGCTTTCTCTGAACGCCATCCTGAACGCCGCCAACCAAAAATCGAATCGCGATCCAGTGATGGATCTCGACGAAGACGCCATTCGCCGCGCGCTCCATTCGCTGAGCCAGCAAGGCCTCGCACGCTCCGCCGCCACCGACAGCCGCGTACCCAAGTTCGAACACCGCCTCGCCGAAGTCTTCAATTTCCACCGCCACGAAATCGCCCTGCTCTGCGTGCTCCTTCTCCGCGGCCCGCAAACTCCCGGCGAACTCCGCACCCGCACCGATCGCCTTTATCAATTCGACGATCTCGCCGCCGTGCACTCCGCTCTCAACTTGCTCATGAACCGCCAGCCCCCCCTCGTCAAAGTCCTCCCTCGCCAACCAGGCACAAAGGAGGCTCGCTACGCCCATCTCCTTTCCGGCGACGTGGAAGGGTCCATTCCCAAAATGGCTCATACTGACTTGTCATCGTCATTCGTCCAACAACCAGAGCTCGCTCCTTCTGATTCCCCCCGGTTGGCGCGCCTCGAAAATGAAGTGGCCGCCCTCCGCGCCGAAGTCGCCGATCTCAAAACTCAACTGGCCGCATTTCAAAAACAGTTCCAATAGTCTCCAATAGTGGACGTTCACGATCTCTAAGAGGAAAAAAGTCGGCACCGCAAAATAATCCTGCCTTTCCAGAAAATTTCACACTCCAATTAACCTATTGATCGCACGCAATTTAGGTCTCAGTACCAATCAAATTACCCAGTACGCCCAGCGCCAAAGGCGGATGGACCGTCGCGTGCTCCCTCCGTACCCTTAGTACAGCTTTACGAACGTACAGCTCCACGAAGTTTTTCGGAGAGTGACGAGGTCGGACGCGCTGCTTTGTCAGAGGCAGAACTGGTCGAAAAAACGGGAGACAAGGAACAACAGCTCATGCACTTCGGGTTTCCCCGACCCGCGGTTTTCCAGGGGCGCTATGACTCTAACGCCACGCCAATCGCTCTCCATCTCCGCATCCTTCTCCCAGTTGAAATGGAACAAATCCCATGAACGATAAGAGAATTCTTCTCACCCTCGTCTTGTTCGTTGGTGGTTATTTCGCCTTTCGAACTTTCCACGACTCATACAACTCCCAGGCCGCCACGAAGATGGCAGGCACGTCCAAGCAAGAGAATCAACACTCCGACGCGTTGCCGGCGCCAGGCCCGTCCACAGCAGGGACCCCGATCGTTCACGCCTCGTTCCGTCCACTCAACTTCGCCCTGCTCCGGGGCGGCTTCAGCTCCGTCAACGAATTCTTCGAGCGCGTCCACGACGACCCGGTCCTCCATGACTTTTACGGCGATTGCGCCGACCGCAACGCCTCCATGTTTCCGCTTCCCGAAGACATCACCGCCTTCAGCACCTTTCGCAAAGGCGACATGATCAAGTGGGCCAGGAAGCCCCTCCTTATCAAAAAGGGCGAGTACGTCATGATGTTCTGCGGTAAGACCGTCCTCGCTCGCTGCGGCAATCTCATCAGCGTCTCTCCCATGCAGCCCAGCGAAGACGTTCCGCCCGCGCTCCTCGAAGTTCCCTCAGAGCCCGTCGAGGCGCCGCTTACCCTCGTAGCGGACGCTGCTCCCACTTCTGCGAACCCCGTCGGCGCCGCTGGCGTACCCACGGCTGCGGCAAGATCGCGCGGTTTCTTTTTCGTTCCGCCGTTCTACATTCCACAGGGAGGCGCTCACAGCACTCCTCCGCCGACGATCACTGGTCCCGTTTCTCCTCCGTCCGGTCCGCCGCCACCTCCGTCAGGCCACATCTCGGGCGATGAGTTCTCGGGTCATCAGGCCTTCATTACGCTTTTCATCGGCCTGTTTGTAATCGGTCTTCTTAAGTTGACCACTCGATGAAAATCGCCGGCTACGTCCTCATCCTTCTTCTGGCAGTGTTCGTCGTGGTCGTGCCCTACGAAATACACGCCCACTGGGCGACACTCGGCCCGCACTGGGCCACCGCCGCCTCGTTTTTTGTTCCCGGCTCCTATGCCGCAGGCGACCACATCATCACTCCCGTAACCGACGTCACCATCACCTGGCAATGCTCCGGCGCTGAAAACATCCAGATCTTCTCCATGCTCTTCGCCACCGTCTTCCTGATGAACTGGAAGCGCATGCAAGGCTGGAAATCTGTCCTCCTCTACGTCGGCGCCCTGGCCGCTCTCTGGCTCGTAAATCTAGCTCGCATAATCACAATCGTAGTCCGCGCGAAAGAAACCCACTACGGTTTGGCTAACACGCTAACGCTAGCCCTCCTGATCATCCTCGTCTGGAAAATCAAGTGGCTCCGCCCCGCCACCTCCGAAACCGCTCCCGCCTCCACGTGACCTCGATCCACGCTCCCGCCTTCATCCCCGGCCGGAGCATCCATATATGGTGCGTTAAGCTGGCCTGATCACATTTTCAATAGATGCGCCGATCACTTTATGTTCTGGTTTTCGCCGCCCCACGCATGCCGGCGCGCGCCAACTGAATTCACGTTCCTGCGTGTAGCGATACGCACGTTGCGATATTCGTAGGCCGCTTGTAGCGCGGGGCGGACGTCCGCGCAGCCCTGTGGCTCTCGCGGTTCGATCCCGTTTATTCCGCACCCAGCGCAAAACTTAGTCGCGCATATGTCTCGCCGCCGTTGATTTTTTCGGGACGACGCGCGACACCCTTGTACAACGACACAAATGGTGCCTCATCCCAACAATGATTTGACTTCGCCATGACACGAACGCTTTCACGCACGAATACCGTGAGATGGGAACGGAATGATCGAGGCGGCAGTCGCTCAAAATCAACACAGGGTTCGCACCCGATCGCTGCCGCGCCTCTGTTCCGTCCCGGTGACGTTCACGTTCGTGGCGAATTTGCATCGCACCCAAAATGTACCCTTCGTCCAAGCCAAAGCACGAACTCACCAACACCAGACCAGCAAGACGATCCGGGGTGCTTTGATTCGGGACGCAACAACCACAGGACATTTTTAAAACCAGCCGTATCATCCGCAGCGCAGTACGGCCCGAACGTTATAGCGAGCGATTCCCACGGCCCAGCCGGGAAATCGCGATAAGACCTGGCAACCGCCCAATTACCCTCAGCAACCCGTGATCTCGCCGCAGTTGTGTCAGTGAATCTCTCACTGGGGCGTGGGACGTGTGTCGCCCCGCGAGTCACGAGGCCGCGGAATGATGCAGTCGCAATCAAGCACCCGAGTCAATTTCAAACCAGGAGAATAATGATGAAAGCAAAGGGAAGTGTCTTCGGCACGGCCTCCAATCGAAGGTCGTTCCTCAGAAATGGTATGGTCACCGCCGGCGCGGCAACGGTCGGCGCCGCTCTATTGCCCACCGGTTTGCGCGCTTGGGACGACGACAGCGATCGCGCTCCCATCACCAAAGGGGACATCGCCATCCTTCGTTTCTTGAACGCCCTCGAACAAGTCGAAGCCGACTTGTGGACGCAATACTCCGAACTAGGCGGCGTCCAGGACAACGAAGTTTCCGGCGTCAACGGCGGCAATCCGCTCTACACCGCCGCTCTTCAAATCCTCGATGGCGACATGGCCCAATATATCCACGACAACACCGATGACGAAAACAGCCACGCCGCCTTCTTGGCCAATTATCTGGAATCCAAGGGCGCCGAGCCTGTCAATCTCGACAAGTTCCGAATCCTCCCCAGCAGTACCGCCGCGGGCGCCAAGAACCTCGGCCGCCTCACCAACCTGACCCAACTCACCATCGACACCAGCTTCTGGTCCCGCTATCGCAGCATCACCAATCCCGATTTCGATCCCACGGCCACCTTCGTTCAAGCCGTGCCCAGTCTAAACGTCGGCCAGCACACCGCCATTCCGCGCTCCGACGCCGACACCGCCGGCAGCTCCATCAGCGCCGACCCGGCCGACAATCCCAAATCCATCACCACCCATCTCCAGGCCATTGCCTTCACTGCCGGCTTCCACTTCGCGTTCATCGAACAAGGCGGCACCAGCCTCTATCCGACGCTCGCTCAGAAAGTCACCAACCTCCAGGTCTTGCGCGTACTCCTGAGCATCGGACCCAGCGAGACCATGCACTTCCAAACCTGGCAAGACAAAGCCGGCAACGCCCTCCCGCTCACCGACGTCGACAACGGACCCGGCGGCACCGGCGCTTCCGTCACCTTCACCGACCTGACTCAAGCCCAGGGCGAAACCGATCCGGAATCCCTCAACGGTGACACCCTGCAAGCCAACCTGATCATGCCCGAGCCTACACACTTCCTTCACCAGAGCCTCGGACCCGTAGCCATCATTCGCCCGACCTCGACCAAGAATGGCGGCGCAGTCGCCGCCGTGAAAGGCTTCGTCGCCGACGGCCTTTTCCTCGGGCACAAGCCGCTCAACAATCCAGCCTTCGTTCAACTCCTGCTCCAACTCGCCGAGGAAGCAGACGAAGCCCGTCGCCAGTTCTGAGCCCCCTTCGACCGTACATAAATCGAAAAGGCCCGGACCAATCCGGGCCTTCTCGTTGTAGCGGCCGCTTTCCGAAGCGGGCGCTTTTCTCCGATATGTACTCGATCCACATTCATGCACTCGATCCACAATCATGCACTCAATTCACATTCATGCACCCGATGGACATTCTCAGCGTCCGACGATTCCCTCATAGTTGTCATCCCGAATCCCCGCGTTTTTGCGGGGTGAGGGATCTGCTTTTTACTCTCCGAGCGTCCTTCGCCGCGATCCTAAGAACATCCGAACGCTCTATTGTTTCGGCTGATAAAGAATTCGCTGCGGTCCATCCACGATCTTGAAGTCCGCCGGCACCGTAAACAGCGACGCATCCGGTTCCGACCGCACGATATTCGTAAGCTGGAACGTCTGCTCGCCCATCCGCGGATCACTTCGCTTGCTGTAAACCACCGTCTTCAGGTCCGGCGAGGTCCACACCTCGGTAACAATGCTGATCGGCTTCTCGTTGCCGATCTCCCCGGCGGCAATGGTCCGCGTAGTCCGCACTCCGTTCACGATGATGCCCTCCATCGTCTTGGAGCCAAGGTCTTCCGTACTGGCTTCGGCCTGGTCGCTCCCGATCAAGGTTGCTTGCGCGACCATGGCCGGTGGTAGTGGCGGCAGCGGCGCGGCCCCGGCGGTGACCCCACCCTCCACCCTAACGAAAGTGGTGGTAGCGCCGCCGCCCATAACCCCGGGTCCATTCGTCGAAGCAGAAAAAGTCGGAATTTTCTGCGCCGTCTTGTCCGTCAAGTTCAGCGTGTAAGACGTCTGCGCCACCGTATCGTGAATGAACACCAATCGCGGCGCATTCGCCGCCGATAAATTCCCGATCGGCGGCAGCACCGTCTCCTGCCGCGTCCGCCCCTGCGAATCGCGCGCGGTACTCCCGTTGCTGGTCTGCACGATGCGATTGCCGTCCGCCAGCGTCTGCACCAATTCGTTGGTAATCGTGGCGGAGTAAGGCGCCCCCTGCACCGGCGTGCTCGCTCCTCTGTCGAATGCGCTTCCACACAACGGCGGTTCCCGGACCACTTGCTTGCGCGGATGAGCCGCCTCCATCTGGCCGGTTCGATAGACCATATTCCCCGGATCTTGCGCAAACGCTCCGGGCCTCGCTACCAGAGCAGTAGCTGCCAGAGCAAAAATGGATGCCCACCTCAAAGTTGATTTCATGGTTGCGTCGATCTCCTTTCCCATCCAACAAGTCGCGGTTGCAGGCGAAGCCCTTGTGCCGACCCATCCGGCGCAATGCTCACCTCCGCAACGAAATTGATTCCGTCCGGCACCGCGCCGGGGGGAAACATCGCGTCCCCGGGAATCGCGATCTGAATCTCAGGCTCAGCCGCCACCCAGTTGGCGTTCTGAATCTGTGCCGGCGCAGCAGCTCGCCGCCGATGAATCTTCTTTTCCGACGCGGGCGCTGTCTCAAACACCCTGACTGCTGAGCCATCAGCAGCCGCATCGTGGAACGCAGGCGCAGCGGCCACGGGTGGCTGCGCCAAGGTCGGCTCGACGCGCGTGCGCGGGAACGCCATAAGCAGCGCAATCCCCACTACTGCTGCTGCCGACAGTGCCAACGTCCAGCGCACCGCTCCGCGATCCATCTTCGCTGTCAGCGCCTCGTCGCAATAGGCATTCACGCCCTCGCTCACCCACTTATATCCGTCGGCGCGGCTCCGGCATTCCATACAAGTCTGGACGTGCCGCTGCACCTCGGCCGCCTCGCCCTCCAGCAGCTCGCCGTCGAGCCAAGCCACTAGTCTTCCCGGAAAGTCACACATTGCATTTCTCCGCCAATTTCTTGATCGCCCGCTCCACCGTTTCGCCCACCGTGGAGGTAGCCATCCCCAACACCTCCCCGATCTCGCGATACCGCAATCCCCCGGCGCGCAGCAGCAGACATTCACGTTCAGGCTGCGTCAACAAAAGCATCGCCTTCCTCAAGCTGCCCAAACTTCTCTTTCTCCAGCACGGCCCGCTCGGGTGTCGCCTTATCCGCGATCGAGTCAACGTCCCCCTCCAGCGCTTCCCCAAAACGCCGGTGATAGCTGTTCTGCCGGTTCCGCGCCTGATTATGCGCCACGCGAAACACCCAGCTGCGAATGTTCTCCTGCGACCCGCCTGCAGCCAAATGCCGCTGCAAGCTGACAAAAGCATCCTGCACCACATCCTGCGCCTCATCGCTCGATAATCCCAGCGATACCAGGTACCGCAGCAGCGGCTTGCGCAGTTCCCGATACAGGGTCGTAGCCTCGCAAGAGTCGTCCGCCAAGCCGCAATAGCGGCAGCCCGAGGGGCAGGGAATCGTCGCTCATAAAATCCTCGGCATCGCGCCTCTATACATAAAACAACCCAACCCCCAATTTTTCCGGCTTCCTCCGAAAGAAACCCGATGTATCCTCTTCGACTCCCCAACCCTCTGATAGAGAGCCAGCGATGTAATCGCGAGCCAACCAGGGTGCCGCACCCTTGGTTTTTAAGGGTGCGGGTTTTGCCTCTCGTCTAGGCCACCGCCAAATCAAGGAGCCCCGAAATGGACTACGCCAGACTAGGAAACACCGGCCTGCAAGTCTCCCGCATCTGCCTCGGCCGGGTGCCGCACCCTCGGGGTTTGAGGGTGCGGGTTTTGACCTTCGTTAAAATGGTCTCGAATCGAGGAGCCTGAAATGGAATACAAACGACTAGGAAACACCGGCCTGCAAGTCTCCCGCATCTGCCTCGGCTGCATGAGCTACGGCAAAGTCAAAACGGGCGCCACCACCCGCTGGCCCTGGACCCTCAGCGAAGAAGACAGCCGCCCCTTCCTCAAGTCCGCCCTCGACCACGGCATCAATTTCTTCGACACCGCCAACGTCTATTCCGACGGCGAAAGCGAGGTAGTGTTAGGCCGCGCCATCCGTGACTTCACCCCCCGCGACGAAGTCGTCATCGCCACCAAAGTCTAGGGCGCCATGCGCCCAGGCCCCAACGGCCACGGCCTCTCCCGCAAAGCCATCCTCTCCGAACTCGACCACAGCCTCCAGCGCCTCGGCACCGACTACGTAGACCTCTACCACATCCATCGCTACGACTACGAGACCCCGCTGGAGGAAACCCTGGAAGCGCTAAACGACGTGGTCCGCGCAGGCAAAGTCCGCTACCTGGGCGCCTCCTCCATGTACGCCTGGCAGTTCATGAAAGCCATCAGTATCCAGCGCGCCAGAGGCTGGGCCCAGTTCATCTCCATGCAGAACTACTACAATCTCCTCTACCGCGAAGAGGAACGCGAGATGCTCCCCCTCTGCGCCTCCGAAGGCATAGGCGTGATCCCCTGGTCCCCGCTGGCCCGCGGCCGCCTGGCCCGCCCCTGGCAAGAACAACCCGCAAACCGACCGCGCCAAAACCGACGCCTTCGCCGAGAAGCTGTACGCAAAGACCGGCGACATCGACAAGCCCGTAATCGATCGCGTAAACGAGATCGCCCGCGAACGCAATCTCCCACCCTCCCAAATCGCCCTGGCCTGGCTGCTCCACAAACCCGCCATCACCGCCCCCATCATCGGCGCCACCAAACCCCATCACCTCGAAGACGCCGCAGCCGCCATCAACATAAAGCTCTCCACCGACGAAATCACCCGCCTCGAACAACCCTATCAACCCCATCCCCTATCGGAAGCCTTCTCCTAGCGGCTTTGCAGACCGCGGAAAAAGTCTTTCTCCTCAGGAGGTCGGTGCTTTAGCGCCGACGTAAACTGCACGCTCTCAACGGGCTTCAGCCCCTGAAGGAAGCTTTTTCCTCGTTTTGTTGCATTCTTCCGCAGCCTACTCACGCAGAATACAACCGAGGAGCCCGGAAACAATGAGCACCACAACAATCGAGCTGAACGAAAAGACTTACAGGCAACTCCTCGGACGCACTCTTCCCCATGTCATCCGCACGGAAGATGAATACGAGCGTCTGGCAAACGAACTCGTTCGTCTCGACGAGCGTGAGAATCCTTCACCGGAAGAAAAAGAACTCGCTGAACTGCTGACTCTGCTGATCGACGAATATGAAGAGCGCCGCTATCCGATTCGCAAGGCGATCCCGCAGCACACTCTCCAGCATTTAATGGAAGCACGCCAGTTGACACAGAAGGACCTCTGGAAGGTTTTCGGGTCGAAAGGTATCACCTCCGAGGTATTTCACGGAAAGCGTGCCATCAGCAAAGCGCAGGCAAGAAAACTGGCGGAGTTCTTTCACGTCAACGTAGAGCTCTTCATTTAGCCCACTAGGGTTGAGGTCCAAGAATGGAGCCGGTCATTTGTTGCGTGGCCCGAAGCGGCTATTCAGGCGGCATCCTGTTGATTGCAGCCATTGCGACAAATCCACCATTGCTTTGGCAAATTCCCATCCGCCCATCGGAGCACCATGAATCGTTCCTCGCACTCTAGGCACTCAAGCATGAGCGGGTCAAGCGTAGGCGACACCACCTTCACGCCGAGCGTTTTCAAGTGCTCGTTCGTCATCTCATATGGTTCTCGTTGGGTGTTGTAGCTCAAGTTCATTCTCTGCACCAGTTCGGCGTATGCTAAGTTGAAAGATATGCCCGTAAAGAGCCTTCTTGTCCTTACCAGCCAATTTCGCGATATAGATGACGAACTCGTTGGTGACGGTGTTCGGATTATCAAGGTATCCGACACTCTGCGAGAAACAATACTTGAACAGAACCATAAGCAAATCGCTGAGTGGGATTTGACCCACGGCGGATACGACCACGCACTTGTTAATGTCTACGACCCACGGGACAAATCGGACGATGAAGCCGAGCAAGAAATAGTAAGGGCCTCTATCATCATAAAAATCATTCAACCGTATTCGTCTGGTTTACATCTGGTGGTCACCGCCGAAGGTTCTCTCGAAAAACCTGTTTACGATGCCCGGAGTCGCATCGGTATCGGTACTAACACGTATGTGTGCGCTAGCGACGTTGGGGTTTATGTCACGCGCGAACATATACACAAGGCTCGGGTCCTGTGGCCGAACATCCAGACCGTGTGCCAACATTTTCAGAACCATCGCAGAATCCTTCGGGCCTTGAGATTTTTCGAAATTGCTTGTTCGAATTACGATGGCGGAATTCGGCACGTCCTGTTTCATTCTGGCTTGGAGACACTTCTTTGCACGAACCGGGATTATCTAGGTCAACAGGTTCGCCAGCGGGTGCTGGCAATCTGCGGCCCCAAAGTCTCGAAAGAAGACATTAGAGACATCACAGATATGCGTGGAGGTCTGGCGCATTCCGGGGCCATCGTGGAAAAAGCAAAGGGGCGAGAGGAAGAGCTTATCCAAAAACTTGAGCGTATTCTGCGGGCTTGCCTATACCACGTTCTAGCTGACCGGGAATCTGTAGATATATTTTCAGATGACGACAAACTCAAGTCCGCTTTCCCGGTGACGGCCAAAAAGGTCGAACGGAAGGAGACCGACGAGACCATCTATATTTAACGACGAAATGACGGCAGTCGGTTGAGCACTCAATTCCCCTCGTGCAGGGACACGAATTTAAACGCGGGTGATGCGGGGGCGGTTTGAATAGGGCCTACAGCGGTATGGCTGATGCCCAAATGGTCTGAAACTCTGCACGAAGGCGGGCGACGTTGGCCGGGTCCTCCACTTTATTCAGCAGTGACAACTTGTCACCGAGGTCTTTGATGGATGCACCAAGCGCGAAGAAGTCTCTATCATCAACGACTATCGCCCGGTCGTGCACTTCCCTCTGGTGCAGCCTGACTTCTACCGACTGACCGTATTGTTTCTTGAAGGCCGCCACTGCGGCTTTGAAGTCCGCCGAGGGGTTAAAGGTCAGTAGCCGAGCAGCAGGTCTAGAGGGTATCGCTTCAAGCATTTCTAGTAGTGAGCCTCCGAGGAAATTGTCCACAACGAGTATTTCCTTCGTCGCAGTCCGCAGAATGTTGGTGACAGCTTTGAACGCCTCGTATTGCGTGCCCTTTGGGAAAACCTGCTCATTGCGAATCACTGTGCTTTGTCTTGATTCGTACATCTTTACAAGCTGGGCCGTCGGCCTGCCAGTGCCAGGAAATATCGACTGCTCCAGCAGAGCGTCCTGCTCAAGCACCCACTGATTTCGCCGGATGTCTTCAACTCCGACTCCGAGATACTCCAAGTCGGTCTGGGAATCGAGTTGCACAGGGTAGCGATTCCCATACCTATAACTCAGCCAGTAGGCTTCGTGAAGTATCAATTGTCTGATTTCCTCGTCATTCGCTGGCGACACTGGCCGAAACTCCTCGGGCGTCACCAAGACTTCCTTGTAATACGTCGCTCCTTCCGGCACTTCAAACGTCAGTTCACCTGAATCGAATCTACGTCTAATCGTGTTCAGCAACACGGTGTCGATACGTCGGTCAAATTCGGCAATGCTTGGTGCGTAAAAGTCTCGCGGGCCTCCGCGATATACAGAGACTCTTAGCAAGCCTCTCCGTTTCACTAGGTCAGTCAAATGGAAATAGTACAGAACACCATCGCGGTTGGCGGCCCTCTCGTTGCTGCGTTGCGGGTTGACCTCGAAGCATTCACCGAGGCGTGTCACAAGTCGAATCGGAGTTGTCATAATCTGAGCGTCATTCTACGTTTCAATGTCGAACAATCACCGACCAAAACCCGCTCATCTGTTAGCATCCGGCATAGTCCACTCGCAGTAACTTACAGCACATGCTACCACGGCAATTCCGCGCAGTGCGCCGCTGGCGGGTGGCTCACCCTTCATGCTCGAAGATGCCTTGGGTGGCCTACCCTTGCGGGTCTGGGTCTTGCAAGGGTGGGACATTCTTCGCTTGGCTTCTCTCCTTCTCTGTGTCTCTCCCCCCCTTTAGTCCACGGGATCGATGCCAATCGATCCTGGTTTATCCCTTGGCTGAGTGCCCCCTCCTCATACCGTTCGAATGAGTACCTGATAAGATATATATTGACAAGGTTAACGATCCGTGCTATCGTAGATCGTGATACGTCGAAATCACGCTCTCCGGCTGCAGCCTCCATTTGCGATTATCCCCGCAGGAGAGCACCACTCCCGTTTTGATACCCCTGCAAACTGTCCTCTGCACAGCTCAAGCCCTTTGACCGTCCTACAAATACGACGCCCTATCGAAGGAACGACGGACACGTCCGTCCGTTCTCCGCTCCGCACCATCTGTTTGGATGTCCCCCCGCTCCAGCCTGCAAACGTCCTAACGTCTTTAGAATCCGCACTTACAGAAAATACGCCCGTAACTCCTTTACAATCCGCACTTCCAAAAACATTAGACTTAAAGCCCTTTAGAATCCGCACTTACGAAAAAAGGCGGGGGGAGGGGGTATCCTAGAACTCCAAATCGATCGCCGTCATCCAACGCCTCGTCGGCTCGCTTTCGACTTTCAACTGTCGACTGTCGACTCTCCCTTGAATTTACTCCCGAAATGGGATGTATTGAGAGCGGCGCTCGGCGGCACAGTCGCCTCCGGTGTGCCCAACGATCCGCGCAAGACTTCTATGCCTGACTACGACAACGGCGGCAACATGACGAAAGCTCCCCACCCCGGGTTCCGCCGCTTGATCTTCCCCACCGACCACAAAGCCATTGGCTTGCTGTACCTCTGGATGGCGCTCTTCAGCGTTTTCCTCGGCATGATCATGTCGCTGGTCATGCGCATCCACTTGGTTTGGCCAGGTGCGCATCTCCCGCTGCTCTCCGGCCTGGACAACTCGCCGCAGCGCTACGCCGCCCTCACCTTGCTGCATGGTTCGTTAATGGTGTTCATGGTTCTGACCGCCGCGCCTCAAGCCGGATTCGGCAACTACCTGCTGCCCATCCAGATCGGCGCGCGGGACATGGCCTTCCCAACCCTCAACCTGCTCGCCTTTTGGGGCACGGCGCTCTCGCTGATCGGCGTTACCGCGGCATTCTTCCTTTCGCCGGAAACCGGACTCAATCTCTGGATTTCCAGCGTCGCCCTCTTCTGTGCGGCCGCGCTCGCGAACGCCCTGAATTTCAGCGTCACCACCATCGACTTGCGCGCGAAAGGGATGACCCTGCCTCGCCTTCCCATCACCGTATGGGCCTGGTTCATCAACGCCATCCTGAGCTTGCTGATTTTCAGCATCCTGGTGGCCGCTTGCGTCTATCTACTCGCCGACCGCATTCTGGGCACGCACTTTTTCTCCACCGCTGCGGTTCTGTACGGCCCTCCGCATTCCGTTCCCGCCATTGCACTACCCGCTCTCTGGCAGCGCTTGTTCTGGTTTTTTGCCCAGGCGCAAGTTTACGTCGCCATCCTGCCGTGCTTCGGAATTGTCACCCATTTGATCTCGACATTCTCTCGCAAGCCCGTCTGGGCCCATCGCGCGGTCGTGCTTGCGTTGTGCGCCGCCGGCTTATTCGGCTTCTGCATTTGGGGACAGCACACCTTCGCGAGCGGCCTGAATCCCTATTCACCGCTCGTTTTCTCCCTGCTCGCCTCTTCCCTCGGCCTGCCCGCGTCGATTCTGCTCATAAGCTGGTTCGGCACTCTATGGAACGCCAAGCCGCAGCTGACGACGGCCATGCTCTTTGCCCTCGGTTTCGTCTCGTTGTTTCTGGCAGGCGGTCTCTCCGGACTATTCCTCGCCCGCAACGATCTGGCGACCACGGCGGGTGCGGGTAACGACGACTTCATCACCGGGCACTTCCATTTGGTGATGGGCATCGCCGCCACATTCGCCATGCTCGGGGCTTTGTTCTTCTGGTTCCCCAAAATGTTTGGGCGCAGCCTCGACGAGCGCCTCGGCAAAATCCATTTTTGGATCACCTTCGCCGGAGTCTATTTCATCTTCATGCCCATGCACTGGCTCGGTCTGCTCTCCCATCTAAATCTCTCATCGGGAGCCGCACTTTCGTCAGCAGTCGCCGCGGGCTCCGCCATCCGATCGTTCGTGACCGTCGCAACCTTGATAACCATTGCCGCCCAGGGAATATTCCTCGTAAATTTTGTAGCCAGCTTGCTGCGACGCGGCGAAGCCGTCGAGAAAAATCCCTGGCGTGCCACCACCCTCGAATGGTCGCTCCCATCTCCACCCCCAATCGGAAATTTTGTGGGCGCAGCCCCAATCGTCTATCGCAGCGCCTACGAATTTGGTGCCATAGCAAGCCGCGCCGAGGACTTCGCGCCTCAATCTCTCGCCACCGACACGCCCCCAGCCATGCCCGGTGAAACTGAGAAAGGACTGCAACCCCTGCCGCCATACGCCGCAGGCATGTAGTCGCCGGTCTTCAGACCGGCGACCCCGCGTTAAGGAACGAGACTTACAAGTCGGTGTTCCCGTAAGATTGAAACGATTCGCACGAAGGAAAGAAAATGCCGGGCACACCCGTAATCGACGACATCGAACTCATTATCGAGGACATCGGCGGAGGCGGCGGAAACAAGCCGCCCGCAGGGGACGACCATGGCGGTGGCGACGGCGACCCGCACAAACGCCGGAAGCCCGCGCCAACCTCGCCACGCCGCTATCAAACCGCTGTTGTTCTGGCGATGCTGTCGATCGTGATGTTTTTCATGGCGCTCGCGGTCAC
Source organism: uncultured Acidobacteriota bacterium (assembly GCA_963810355.1). Taxonomy (GTDB): domain Bacteria; phylum Acidobacteriota; class Terriglobia; order Acidiferrales; family UBA7541; genus Acidiferrum. The sequence goes on along the minus strand of CAWENU010000004.1, from coordinate 336,883 downwards.
GTTTCTCGTCCGCAAAATGGGAACCGACTGGGTTCCGGTGCAACTCCCCTTTATGGTCTGGGTCAACACCATCGTTCTTCTCGCCAGCAGCGGCACGTTGGAGCTGGCCCGTCGCAAACAAGCCACCGGGGACCTCAAAGGATTCCGCAGGCTCTGGGAAGTCACCACCGCCTTGGGTGTGCTGTTTCTGATCGGCCAAATCGTCGCTTGGCGCGAACTCGTGGCCAAAGGTTTCTACGTCAGCACCAATCCCGCCAGCAGCTTCTTCTATATTTTCACTGCCGCCCACGGTATTCACCTCATGGGCGGTGTCGGCGCGTTGCTGTACGTCCTATTCCGCAATTTCGCAAACAAGCCGCTGACCCAATCAGTCGCCGCCGAGGTCACCTCCCACTACTGGCACTTCATGGACGGCCTCTGGCTGTTCCTGCTCGCGCTACTGTACTTGGGGAAATGAAGCACGAAGTAAGGAAGTAACGACGTAACGAAGTAACGAAGAAGCCTGAAGAAGAGGGTAGTGAAAGATCGCGCTTTCGGTAAGGAAGAAGACGCGTTGTTAGCAGTGGAGAAATTCGGAAATTGCCTCGCTAACGCGTGCAACCTGCTCGGCACGGAGTTCCGGATACATGGGAAGCGAAAGCACTTCCCTCGCAGCGCGCTCGGCATGAGGAAAATCGCCCACCTTGTGCCCTAGCGATGCGTAAATGGGCTGCAAGTGCAGCGGCACGGGATAATACACGGCGCTGCCGATCTTCCGTGCACTCAAAGCGCGGTGTAATGCGTCGCGTTTTTCGACGCGAATGGTGTACTGGTGAAAAACGTGCTCGTATCCTTCAGGCGTACTAGGCGGCGTCACACCTGCTTGTCCAGGGCCAACCATCTGCGAAAGCCGCCGCGTATATTCCGCCGCGTGTCTCTGCCGGGCGCGCTGCCAGCCGGGCAAATGCCGCAACTTGACGCGTAGAATCGCCGCCTGCAGTTCATCCAGGCGGCTGTTCCACCCAGGCTCGCTGCTGATATATTTTTCAGTTTGCCCGTGATTCCGCAACGTGCGGATGCGCGCAGCCAACTCCGCGGAATTGGTGACCACCATGCCCGCATCGCCATACGCGCCCAGATTCTTCGTCGGATAAAAACTCAAGCATGCGACATCGCCGAGCGAGCCGGTTGGACGGCCCTTGTAAGTCGCTCCAATTGCTTGCGCATTGTCTTCAATGACCGGCAAATCCCGGGTCTTCGCAAAGGCTACGATCGGATCCATGTCGGCGGCGAGTCCGTACAGATGAACCGCGACAATGGCCCTGGTCCGCGACGTCACGCGGCGATCGAGTTGCGCGGGATCGATGTTGTACGTATCCGGATGAATGTCGACGAAGACCGGCTTCGCGCCTAGCGCGCTCACCGCGCTCCCGGTCGCGACGAACGTGAACGGCGGAAGGATGACTTCATCGCCGGCGTGCACGCCGCAGGCGCGCAGCGCGAGGATCAGTGCGTCGGTGCCGCTGGCGAGCGCAACGCCGTGCTGGACATTGCAGAGCTTCGCGATTTCCTGTTCGAGGGCGGCGCCTTCGGGGCCGAGAACGAAATGCTGGGAGGCCAGGACGCGATCGACGGCTTCGCGGATTTCGTTGCCGATTACGGCGTATTGCGCGGCCAAGTCGAGCTGAGGAATCGCTTCGTGGGCTGCGTCCGCTGCAGGTTTGACGGTGACTGGCGGATTCACGCTCATAGGAACACGCTCATGCGATGAGTTTAGCGCAAATTCTGAAGTTGGTTGGCGATAGTTACTTGCGTAAAGGCGGCGCCGGGCCCTTCGAATCGCGTCGGGTCCTCATGACCCACCGCCAAGGTCCACGATGATTACCGCGCGTGCGATCGCCAGCCGCCGCAACTGGAAGGTGCCTCCATTTTCCTGACCTGGAGACTCTTTGGGTGTTTGCCAACTCCACGGGACACAGCCAGGAATGGCTGTGCCACGGAAGACCAAGGGGCATTTCCGCGCGTGTGCCGCGCTTACGTCGAGGACGAAACAGCGTTACCGGGCTGCTTCGGTGGCTCGCTCGCGTTGGTGCCTAGTTCATAAAGGGGATGATGATTTGGCAACAGCCCAATTCGGGAAGGTTTGCCTGCTGCTAGTATTTACCCAGTGGGGCATCGTCCTGGGGGACTCACACCTTCTCTAGTTCCCGCACGACTTAATTAATCCTAGACGGATGAATCTGGAGGAAGCATGAAGACGTTCAGCGGGGGTGTGTTGCGTCCGGGACCCAGGAATTCGTTTCAAGAATACGAAACAATCCTAGCGAAAGACGCGCGAGATTGGGTGGCGATGAGTCTGCGTTTTGTTGCGGTGGCGCTACTGCTGGGCGTTCTGGCCATGAGCGCGAGAGCGCAGGACGTTGCGTCCATCACGGGAACGGTGACGGACAAGACCGGGGCGCCGGTTTTCGACGCGAGTGTGAAGCTGATCGATACGCGAACGGGCGCGGTGTACGAATCGCGGACGGGAAGCTTTGGGGCGTATTTGTTCGCCCGGGTATCAGCGGGCCAGGGATACGCGCTGACCATAAGCCAGGATGGCTTCAAGACCGTCAACATCTCGAAGCTGGTGCTGGCGGTGACGGAAACAGCGACGTACGACGTAACCCTGGAACTCGGAAATGTGTCGCAGACAATCCAAGTAACCGCCAGCAGCGGCGCGACGCTGAACACCACCGACGCGACGATTGGAAACGACATCGACACGCGGCGGGTCGGAGAGCTGCCGAGTTTATTTCGAACCAACGCGGCGGCGCTGTTGCAGTTGGCACCGGGCGTGGTTGGGCACGACGATGGAGGACTGGAGGCCGACAGCCAGCTCGGATCGGTGACCGGTTCGCGCGCCGACCAGGGAAACATCACGCTGGACGGAATGGATGTAAACGACGAGACGATTGGGCAGGCGTTCACGGCAGTGGGTTCCGCTCCCATCGATTCGATCGATGAAGTGCATACGATCGTGGGAGGCGGGCAAGCGGGTTTTGGACGAAGCAGTGGAGGCCAGATCAGCCTGGTGACCAAGAGCGGATCCAACCAATGGCATGGTTCCGCGCACGAATACAACCGCAATACCATTTTCGCGGCCAATGATTTCTTCAATAACAAGAATGGCGTTGGCAGGCCGCCACTGAACCGGAACCAGTTTGGCGGCAGCATTGGCGGGCCGATCCAAAAAGACAAACTATTTTTCTTTTTCAACTATGAGGGGCGGCGCGATGCCCTTTCGAACCAAGTGCAGCAAGTGGTGCCGAGCAACACGTTCCGCAGCGGTCAGTTGAACTATGTCGATGTAAATGGAAATATCCAAACAGCGACGTCGGCGCAACTTCAAGCCATTGATCCCCAGGGTGTGGGAGCGAATCAAGCGTTCCTGGCCTTTGTAAACAGCCGGTATCCGGTTGGGAATGATCCGAGCCTGGGAGACGGATTGAATACGACCGGATTCCTGTTCAATGCGCCGGACCATCGCAAGGACAACATCTACACGGCACGGCTGGACTACAGCATTTCGTCGAAGCACAAACTGTTCGGAAGAATCCAGGAGGACCGGTTTAATGATGACGAGACCGCGCCCCAGTTTCCGGGTGATCCCGACCCGCTGGTGAGCAACATTAACCACTCGCGGTCCTGGGTAGTGGGTGAAACGTGGACCATCTCCAATAACCTCATCAACCAGGCATTTGGCGGGCTGACGCGCCAAGTGGACGATTTCCCGATAAACTTCGCGCCCACAGCTCCGAACATATTCTCGACGAGCCTGATCGCCAATCCGTACGGGGACATTCGTGGCCAGGGCCGAAATGTTGCCGTGCCGGAATTTCGCGACGATCTTTCCTATACACACGGGAAGCATAGCCTGACGTTCGGTACGGACATCAAGCCGATTCGGGTGCAATCGACAAACCAGTCGGACGTGAATTTCGTGGGAATCGGGTTAGGCGGCAACATCCTTGCGCTGGACGCCTCGACACGTCCGGCGGACATTTCCAGCGATCCGGCAGCGCAGGCGGAGTGGGACAACGCGTTTCCTTTGCTATTGGGGCGATACAGCAGCACGGATTCATTCATTGCCTACGACAAGTCGGGCAATCCATTGGCTCCGTACACGACGACACAGCGAAACTTTCACTACAACGAGTATGAGTTTTACGGTCAGGACAGCTGGCGAGTCCGGCCGGATTTGACGGTGACCTTCGGCTTGCGCTGGCAGTATCACAGCGTGCCGTTTGAAGCGAATGGATACGAGTCGGTACCAACCACCAACATAGACCAAGTTTTTAATGCGCGCGTTGCAGCGGCGGCAGCGGGAACCTCGGGGAACGCGGCGGCACCGCTGGTCAGCTATAACCTGGGTGGAGCGGCCAACAATGCTCCGGGATACTACAAACCGGATTATCACGATTTTGGCCCGAGGCTCGGGATCGCCTATTCGCCATCGTTTTCGGATGGATTGCTGGGAGCGATATTCGGCAATCGCAAGACAACGGTGCGAGCCGGCGGAGGGATTTATTACGACCGGGTGTTAAGCACGCTGTCGTTCGAATTGGACGAGCAGACGTTCCTGTTCGACTCTAACCCCTCGTTGTTCTACGGAGACCCGGCGGGTGGCAGCGATCCCACGACGAACCTGCTGTTGAGCCCGCGGTTTACGGGGCTTGGGGCTACGCCCCCGGCGCCGACAGCGCCCGCGGTGACGCCGCGCCCGGTCACGCCCAACGTGGATGCTTCCGGCAATCCGATTGGCCTGGCGGTGCTTGGGGGTTTCCCAAGCTTTCTGCAATTCGACAAGAACTTCAAGACGCCTTACTCCGATACCTTTTCCCTGGGAATTCAGCGCGAGCTGAAGGGCAACATCGTCGTGGAGGTCAACTATTTCGGCAGACTGGGCCGGCGGTTGATCGCGGATGGCGATGCGGCGCAGACCTTGAATTTCAAGGACCCGGCGTCCGGGCAGTTCCTGAAGAATGCGTTTGGCCAACTACAAAAGCAGATTCAAAATGGTCAGCCGATCACCGCCCAGCCGTGGTTTGAAAATCAAATGACCGCAGCGGGTTTTCCCTGCACAAACTTCGCGCCCAACTGCACGGATGTGGTGGCGCAGTTCTTTTCGAACTTTGTGACGGTGGGAGACCTTTCGAGCACGATCCTGGAACTTTCCCGGGATGGGCTGCTGAACCCCAATGTTGGGCTGTACGCGCAGACGGGGGCGAACGGCTACATCGGGAACTACTCGTCGTCTTCGTACAATGCCTTACTGGCGAGCGTTCGGAAGCGCTACTCCAACAACTTGCAGATCGATTTCGATTATTCTTATTCGCACTCGATCGACAACCAATCGAACATCACCAATAACTTGAACCAGTTCACGGGTACCGGGCAGGGGCTGATTTGCGATTTGACGGACCTGCGGACGTGCCGGGCCGATTCGCTTTTTGATGCGCGGCATATTATCAGCGCCAACTACGTCTACGATCTGCCTCTGGGGCGCGGCCATCAGCTTCTGGGCGGAGCGAGCAACTGGGTTAATACCATTGTGGGCGGATGGTCGACCTCGGGCATCCTCAGCTATCGCACGGGGTTCCCGTTCACGACGCATACCGGGACGTTTCCGATCAACTTCACGCAGGACGCTCCCGCCGTTTTCAACGGGGATCGGCAGGCGGTCCGGCAGAATATTCACACGGACCCAACAACCGGGGCGATCCAGTTTTTTGCGGACCAGAGTGCGGCGCTGGGAGCGTTCAGTTTTCCGGTCGGGGGAGACACCGGAACGCGGAATCCAGTGCATGGACCGAGTTTTACGAATCTGGATATCGCGGTTTCGAAAAACTTCAAGATGCCCTGGTCGGAACACCATACGGTGCAGTTCCGGTGGGAGGCATTCAATGTGTTTAACCACGTGAACTTTGCGGTGCCAGGCGATCCTAACGTGCTGACTAACTCCAACAACATCTTGCTGAACCCATCGGGTTTTGGGGTGATTACCCAGACGGCGGGGAGTGCTCGGCAGATGCAGTTTTCGTTGCGATACGATTTCTAGTCGCAACGGACGTTTCACCAAAAAAGGCCGGCCCGAGTTCCGGGCCGGCCCTTTTTTGTTTTGAGAATAACAGTTAAGAAGAAAAGGCCGGAAAAGAATTAACACAGAGGGCACGGAGAGAGGAGCACAGAGGGCACGGAGGTAGCGTGCCGGGGTTAGAGGTTGCGGAGGTGCGCCAGGCGGAATGGGGAGCCCAGGTTTTCGCGGAGCTCGACCCAGTGTTCTTCGGGGATGGAGAGGAAGACTTCGACTACTTTGGGGTCGAACTGAGTGCCGGAACAGCGGCGGATTTCTTCGCGGGCGTGGGCGAGCGGGCAGCGCTTTGCGGTAGGGGCGGTCGCTGACCATGGCGTCCAGAGAGTCGGCGATGGTGAAAATGCGGGCGCCTAGCGGGATCTGTTCGCCTTTTAAGCCGCGAGGGTAACCTGAGCCGTCGAAAAATTCCTGGTGTGCCAGAACGATTTCCGCGGCGTCGCGGAGGAACGGGATGCGGATCAGCATGTTGTAGCCGATTTCGCAGTGTTTGCGCATGATCTGCTTTTCGTCGTCGGTGAGCGGGCCGGGTTTGCGGAGGATGCCGTCGGGAATGGCCATTTTGCCGATGTCGTGGAGAAAAGCGGCGCGCGCGAGAACCGGCAAATAGGGGTTGGGAACCGGCATGGCCTTGGCAATGGAGATGCAGAAGGCGGTAACGCGCTGGCAATGGCCTTCGGTCTCGGCATCTTTGAGGTCGAGAGCGCTGCCCAGTGCTTCCAGGGTGTCGTCGTAGGATTGCTCAAGTTCGGCGTGCTTGGCGGTGAGCTGGGCGGTGCGTTCTTCGACGAGTTGTTCGAGATTGCGCTGGTAGTTGCGGTTTTCCATGACCAGGCGGCGGTGCTGGAGGGCGCGGCCAACGCCGAGGAAAAGCTGATCTTTTTCGAAGGGCTTCAGGATGTAATCGTAGGCGCCGCGGCGGATGGCTTCGAGGGCGGTGGAGATGTCGTGGATGGCGGTGACCATGATCACCGGGACTTCGGGATCGTATTGCCGAAGCCAGTCGAGCAGCTTGATGCCGTCCATCTCGGGCATGATCATGTCGCTGAGAACCAGGTCGGGGGTGACGCGTTTGACCTGGTCTTGCGCGGCGCGGCCGTTGCTGACGGCGGTGCACTGATAGCCCTTGGATTCGAGCATGGTCGAAACGACTTCGCGGATGGCTTCTTCGTCGTCCACGACCAGTATGTTTTCGAGGTCCACTATGGTTGGCTCCCAGTAGTCATTATACGGGACGGCACAGGGGGAATGTGGGGTGCTTGCCCAGTCAGAAAATAGCGTGTTAGCGTCATGGTAACGCTAGTCAACAGGCTCCAAAAGCACTTTGAGACACGGCCCGGGCGTGATTTTTCGCGGCTGTGGCGACTCCGGTTGGGAGGCAACACCACTTGTTGGGGAACCAGGGCCTGCTCGCCATCGCCTTCTTCGAGGCCACAGCATTCATCGTGCTGCTGGTTCTGTTTTTTCTATTGCGGCGCGACCATCCGGCCAGTTATTTCCGATTGTGGTTAATCGGGTGGCTGGGCCTTACGCTTTCATCTTTCCTTGAGCTGGGTTTGGCCCTTCGCGAGACACCGGAGCTGCGGTTGGCGGCGGTTGCGGCGCATGTGGCGGCGCTGGTGGTGTTTCTGCTCGCGGTGATGCAATTGACCGCGGGAGTGCAAAAGCGCAAGTGGCCGGCGATCCCATTAACGGCGGGGGTGGTGACCGCCATCTGGTGGTTCGAGCGGGCCCCGACCGGGTTGTTCGGGTCGCTGCGTTGGGAGACTGCGGCGCTGGAGTCGGTCATTTGTCTGTGGGCGGGCTGGTTGCTCTGGCGCGCCGCGGCAACACACCGAGGGCATGGCGCGCGACTGCTGGCGGGAGGATTTCTCGTCAATGCGTTGAACGGAATGGACCGGCCGCAGTGGCCGCATCATCCGCTGTTCCTGCTGCGCTTGAGTTTCGACCATTTGCTGTTTGTGGCCATCGGCGTCGCGATGGTGGTGCTGGTTCTGGAGAGGGCGCGGACACGCAGTGAAGAGCTGAACGACAAGATGCGAAGGTTGACGTTGTTGATCGCGGCGAGCACGCAGACGCTGTCGGTGGACGAAGTGCTGGACCAGGTAGTGGGGCATCTGGTGGAAAGTTTGGGAGCGACGCATGGGCTGGTGCGCATCGCGGAAGGTCAGGGGGATGCGGTTCAATTGACGGCGCGGGCGTCGGTGGGATTCAGCCAAGCCTTTTTGCAGCAGCACAGACAGGTGCCGGCTTCGGATCCGTGGATGAAGCGGGTGATGGAGAAACAATGCATGTTTCTTCGAATCGAAGACGAGCACGACACGTCGGCACGCCAACGCATGGCGGAGAGCGGGATGTCGGAGATCGTGGCGCTGACGCTTCCGGGGAAAGAAGGGCCGCTGGGGATCATCGCGGTGGGTTCGACGCAGCATCTGAAGTTTCAGGCGGATGAGATCTCTTATTTGGGGAATGTCGCGAACTTGCTGGGATTGACGCTGCAAAACGTGCGGCTGTTCGAGCAAGTGGCGACGGTGCAGCAACAGTGGGCGTACACGTTCGATTCGATCGGCGATCCGATTCTGGTGCATGACCGCGAATTCCGGATTTTGCGGACAAACCAGCGGCTCAGCCACCTGTTAGGACGGGAAGGCAGCGCGCTGGTGGGCCGCGCGGTTGCTGATTTGCTGGCGCGGAAAAACGTGCGCTACGAGAATTGCCCGTACTGCGAAGGAGTGGCCGGGGAGGGCGACGAGAGTGATCCGTGGCTGCCGGGATATTTTCTGGCGTCGAACTCGACTTTTACGGATCCGCAGGGGCGGCAGTTGGGCACGGTTCACGTGTTGAAGGACATCACGGAAAGAAAACGAGCGGAGGAGAAATACCGGACGCTGGTTTCGAACGTTCAGGAAGGCGTGTTCATTTCGACGCCGGCGGGGCGATTCCTGGATTTCAACGACGCGCTGATGCGCATGCTGGGATACGAGCACCGTGAAGAATTGCAGAATATTGATATCCCGGTGATGTATGTAAATAGCGCGGACAGGGAGAGATTGAAAAAGCTTTTGCAGGAACATGGGTCGGTGGCCGATTTTGAATTCGAGATCCGGCGGAGGGATGGGGAAGTGCGCGCGATGATGGAATCGTCCATCGCGGTGCGCGACGCCAGCGGGAATGTGACGGCGTTTCAGGGATTTCTGCTGGACATTACCGACCGTAAGCGCGCGGAGCAAGAAATCCGGCGGCGCAATCGCGAGTTGATGGTATTGAATTCCATCTCGCAGACGCTTGCGGAGTCGATGGACTTGAATGACTCGTTGTACCGGACGCTGCGGCAAATCGCGGAATTGTTCAGCCTTGATGCATCGTCGCTGTATTTGTTCGATGAGGCGGGATTGACGCTGCGGCGGGCCGCAGCGGTGGGCTATCGTTCCGAGTATGCCCGCAATTTTCCGAAAGTGACCGTGCAGCCGGAGCTGCTGCAGCATATCAAGGCGGTTCACGCGACGTTCTTGTCGGCGCAAGGATTGCCGCTGCCTCCGATATTCCGGACGGTGCAACAGAAGGAGGGGATCGCGTCCTCGTTCCTGGTGATTTTGTGGTCGAAGGACCGCGTCGGGGGAGTGCTATCGGTGGGTAGCCGGGCGCCGCGGGAGTTCTCTCCGGCGGACATTAATTTGCTGATTGCGGTGGGAAGTCAAATCTCAAATGCGATCGATCGCACGGTGCTTTACGAAGAGACGCGCCATGCTTATGACAATCTGCGGCGGACGCAGGAACAGTTGCTGCACAGCGAAAAGATGGCGGCGGTGGGGCAGCTGATCGCCGGGGTGGCGCACGAGTTGAATAATCCCTTGACGGCGATCCTGGGATACAGCCAGTTGCTTACGGCCAGCGCCGACGTTGGGCCACAAGGCATCGAATACGTGGACAAGCTGTACAAGCAGGCGCAACGGACGCATCGCATCGTGCAGAATCTGCTGAGCTTTGGGCGCCAGCACAAACCGGAACGCGTGGCGGTGCAAATCAATCAGATCCTGGAAGATACCTTGGCGTTGCGGGACTACGATTTGCGGATGAAAAATATCCGCGTGCATCTGGAACTGGCGCCGGACTTGCCGGTGACGGAAGCGGACCCGCACCAGTTGCAGCAAGTCTTCTTGAACATGGTGAACAATGCGGTGGACGCGGTGCTGGAGGGCTCCAGCGAGGGTGAGATCTGGGTTCGCACGGGCGTCGGCGGAGATCGTTTGACCGTTGAGATTACGGACAGCGGGCCGGGCGTGCGGGAGCCTTCGCGCGTTTTCGATCCGTTTTATACGACGAAGCCGGTGGGTAAGGGGACCGGGCTGGGGCTGAGCATTTGTTACGGAATTATCACCGAGCACGGAGGTGCGATCCGGGTGCGGAATGTGCAGCCTCACGGGGCGTCGTTCACGATCGACCTGCCATTTCAGGGAGCGGAGAAAACACAGGAACTCAGCGGTGCCCGCTCGACAGCATCCGCACGAGAGGGACGCATACTTTTGATCGATCGGGATAAATCGGTGCTGGAAGCGGGTGCGGCGATCTTGCGGGGACGCAATCATAGGGTGCGAACCGCCACCGAACTCGGCGATGCGCAGCGTGTGCTGCAAGAGGAGGAATTTGACCTTATCGTCGCGGATATGCAGATTTGCTGCGCGGCCGGGCACATGGGACTGCACCCGTGGCTGGCGGCAAACCGTCCGGCGCTGTCTTCGCGCGTAATCCTTATGCGGGCCACCACGCCGGGGCCTCCGCTCAGTGAGGAGATGCGCGGGGCTCTGCAGGTATTGCAAAAACCGTTCAAGGCGGGCGATTTGCTGGCTGCGGTCGAAGCGGCGTTAAGCGATGTCCACACCGCGCCCGTCGAGCGTTGAGGCCATCTGAACGGCGGTGGCGGCGCGTTCGCCGAGTTCCTTCAAGGATGTTTCCATCTGCACGGCGAGCTGGCTGACCATCTGGCTGAGGCTGTTCAGCTGGGGAACTGGCAGGAAACCATAGTAAAAAGCGGCCCGGATCATTTGATACCGCAACGAGAATTCCAAGCTCAACCACAAACGTTCCAGTTCCTGTCGAGAACCGACCGCGGGTGACAAGGCCGCGACCGCGCGGGCTAAGCGCAGCAGACGCTCGAAGTCCTCGCGAAGTTGCGTGAGATATAGGAGTGTGACGCTGCGGCGCTCTCGGCGCACCCGCCGGACAATTTGAGGTGATCCTCGCATAGAGAGGTATTCCATGTCCGCGGGCGACGCTGCTTGTCGAATGAGGGCGAAGTAGGTGGCGTGGCGACGGCCGGATTCTTCTAACGAGGCCGGATCGAATTTACCGCGTGAGCCCTTGCCGGGAGCGCGAAGTGCCCACGCGAGCGTGATCAGCAGCGCAGCCACAAGGGAAAAGAAGGCGATCAGTGCGCCCGTCATGGCCGGAGTACCTCGAATCTCCACAGCCTGGAGAGCAATTCATTAAGGTAGCGCAAGCGGGTGTTGACCTCCGGGGATATCCGCTCGTACGCGGAGGGCGGGAGCAGAGTGGGTCTTATGGCCACCGTGGCGGGTTGCCGAAGAGCGACCGCCCAGACGATCTGAACCCCCAGGAAAACACTCATTTCCAAGTAGTTCCAAATGTCACTGGATCTCGGGGAGTGGCGAAGAAAAAGCAATTGAAGAAGCGTGTTAGCCGCAACGACGGCGCATGAATAGACGCAAAATCCGGCGAGGAGCGTTTTGTAGACCGAGTCCACGGGGATCGAATAAACGCGAACGAGGAGCAAGCTAGAAATTAGCGCTACCGCGAAGGTGAGGTGGTAGCCTCGATCCGCGATCATCAGCCTCCAATCCGGTGATTGCCCCGCACTAGCTGAAGCGTAGCACACGGTGATAAAGACCGCCGCCCCAATGAGCCGCCATGCAAGCCCCCAAATGCCGGAGTAGGGCCGCAGCACGTGGTGAAGCACTTCCGCAGCGGCGAGTGCCTGGGCGAGCAGGGTGATTGCTTCCGAGAACCAGTACATTTGTCGAGCTGTTTGCGAGTTAAAGCCGAACCGCGAGTAGAGAAAAAAGGCGAAGGCCGCCTGGCATAGATTGAGAACAATATAAATAGAAAACAAGGGAAGCGTGCGGAAATGCTTCTTACTTACGACCAGGAAGAGGACACTCATCTGGGCCAGGACGATGATTGCCCAGAGGAGAACCATAAGGGGAGGCATGGTCGCCATCGCGAGGCATCCTACCACGATCCTGAGGGTGGGGGTGAGTTAAATGATACTAAAGAAAGTTGTGAACATCCGAGGCTGGCCATTGCGCCAAACTGCTGGACAAGGTCACAGCCCGCCTTGGCGGGCTGTGACGGAATTGGCGTTACCTGTGCGCGGGCGGATGCCTGGCCGTTTCAGGCCAGGCGCTAGACGGAGAGCATGGCCGGGGGCGTTGGAGCGGGAGCGGGCGATCCGCTGGCTAGCAGGACGGATTGGTCAAACAGAGGCGGAGTCGGAGCGGGCGCTGGCGACCCGCTGGCGACGAGCGTCGATCGGTTGAGTGGCGGGGTTGGAGCAGGAGCGGGCGATCCGCTGGCGACGAGCGTCGATCGGTTGAGTGGCGGGGTTGGAGCAGGAGCGGGCGATCCGCTGGCTAGCAGGACGGATTGGTCAAACAGAGGCGGAGTCGGAGCAGGCGCTGGCGACCCGCTGGCGACGAGCGTCGATCGGTTGAGTGGCGGAGTTGGAGCCGGAGCGGGCGATCCGCTGGCTAGCAGGACGGATTGGTCAAACAGAGGCGGAGTCGGAGCAGGCGCTGGCGACCCGCTGGCGACGAGCGTCGATCGGTTGAGTGGTGGAGTTGGAGCGGGAGCGGGTGATCCGCTGGCAACCAGGACGGATTGGTCAAACAGAGGCGGAGTCGGAGCGGGCGCTGGCGACCCGCTGGCGACGAGCGTCGATCGGTTGAGGAGTGGCTGAGTCGGAGCGGGAGTCGGCGATCCACTGGGGAAGAGCGCGGAATCTGAGACCGTATCGTTACTCGTGGTGGTGTTGACGAAGCATACAACCGGGAGTACGATCAGCGGTAACGCGAGAAGCAAAACGTGCGAAGCATTTCTGTTCATGCGGAAACTCCTCCTGCGTGGAGATTGGGAGGAGGACCGCGCGAGCGGAACGCCGAGGTGAGAAACGTTCTGCTTTCGGAACGAGACTGTCTAGAATGAGACCGGTATGATCACGCAATTGCAGCAGAATCGGCGGGTCATTCAGGATTTTACGTCGACGACGCTCGCGGCCATCCCAAGCGCATTCGCGCGGCTTACTTACCTCGCATCTTTGCGCGATTTATCGAGCGGGCGTTACGGACATGCTGGCTTGACTGCCGTTTACCCGTCGGAGGCGGTGCAACAGGCGCTGGAACAGTGTCACGAGGAAATCTTCGAGCGCATTCTGGAATCACCGTTGGAGGAGCAGGAACGCGATCTTCGCGCGCACCTGGAAGGGATGGAGCCGGGTTTGGGCGTAGCGGTACAGCACTGGCGCAAGCTGGAGGCTTACAGGACACTGCTACCTGTAGAAGCCCCCGATTACCTTAAGGATCTTTTCTGCTCGAATATCCGCGCGTTGCTGGAGATTCTTGAAGGGGAATGCTGCAAGGCTCGTTGAATCGGGTAACGATGCCAATCACGCGTCCGACGACTTCGGCTTCGTCAGGCGTATTCCAGGATTCGGGCAGGCAGCGAGAGAGGGGATGGGGTTGCATCACCAGGCGCGACCCGGCTTGATGAAACCAGCCGCAACGGTATCCACCTCGAACCTCCACGAAATACATCGGCCGATCGTATTCGCTGGTCCAATCGGTTTCCTCGATGCGGCGCATGGAGACGTCCACGAGCACGATGCTGCCCGGTCGCAACAGCGGCATCATCCTCCGGTCATTCAGACCGATGTAGCCATAGCGATGCCGTTCATTTCCGCCCGTTAGGACGCCTTCGAATTTCCCCCACTTCTCGACCATTCGAGACAGAAACTCGGTCCGCTTGGGATCGAACGCCGGATCAAAGTGCACCGGGATGCGCAATGACGCCGGGGACGCCATAAGATGACTCTGGGGAGCGTGGAAGGTGGCCGCATCGCCGAAGAATTCGTCGATGGGCACTTCATACCAGCGAAAGATATCTAAAGGATTTAGGTGATAGACAACAGCAAGGGTATAGATTTTGTGCAGGCTGGGGACGACTCCGCGGTTTTCTATATCCGCTAAACGGCTGATGTGCAGGATGAACTCGGACCGGCCGCGTTGCGCCGCAAGTTCGAAACTCGATCGCTCGACATCACGATACGTTAAACCAAGTCGTTCGCGTACCTGCCGGAGACAGAGGCCGGGGATCATAGTTACCTCAGGTGGGCTAAGAGCGTAAGCAGAAGGGTACAACGAAATTACCATTTTGTTAAATATCCGGAACAGGTTCTAGAATCTCCGCCACTGTCCGGTGGTCTTACTGCATGCCCCGCCGCACTGATGATGACACGGAAGATGTGCTTCGTGCTCAGGCCAAACCGCCGCGTCCGCCGCCCGGGAAAAAGCCTGGCGCGTCGCACCGGGCGTGCCGTTCTGCAATCTGCTATTCTCGAAAGATTATGACGTTTTTCAAGAAAACGATTACGTGTTGCCTCGTCGCGGCAGTGCTGGGGTTTGCGTCGTTGCCTGTCGCCGCGATTCTGGAAGCGCAACAAGTGACGGCTCCCGCGAAGCCGGGCCCATCCGCCGCAGCGGCAAACGCCGATTTCGCCGCGGCCGCCGACGAAGTCCTGCAGCAAATGAGCGAGATTACCGGGCTAAAACTGCGCACGCCCTTGAAGAAGAGTCTGCGATCTCGTGAACAAATCCGCGCCTACGTAATCAATGAAATGAACGAGGATAAAGATCCTGCCGAGCGATATGCCGGGCAGCGCAGCGCGGAAGCGTTCGGCCTGTTGCCAAAGGGATTCAATCTGGATTCCTTCATGGTTGATCTGCTCACGGAACAGATTGCGGGGCTATACGATCCCAAGGCCCACGAGTTTTACGTGGCCGACTGGATACCCGCTGCGGACCAGAAAATGGTGATGGCCCACGAGTTGACGCACGCCCTGCAGGACCAACATTTCCAAATCGAGGAATGGGCGAAGGCGGCGCGGCCGAACGACGACGCGGAGCTGGCGCGCGAGTCGGTACTGGAAGGCAGCGCGATGGCGGCCATGGTCGATTACTTGCTCCAAGGTACGGGGCGTTCGCTGCAGGATCTGCCGGACATTGATCCCTCCATGCTCATCGGCGATATGGAAAGCACCCCAATGCTGAAGAAGGCGCCGCCGTTCCTGAAGGATGCGCTGATTTTTCCATATCTGGACGGATTGAATTTTTCGGCGGCGGTGTTGAGGCCGGACGGTTGGAGCGCGCTGTCGGAGATTTTTGCCAAGCCCCCGGTATCGACGCAGCAGATCTTGCACCCTGCGCTTTACAAGTCCGGGAAAATTCCCCCTAAGATCACGGTGCCCTCGATGGATAAGGAAGTGGGACCGGAGTGGGCCAAGCTGGAAGATAACATCATGGGTGAGTTTGGGTGGAAAGAGGTGCTGAAGCAGTTTTTGGGCGAGGAGCGAGCGACGCCCGTTTCGGCCGGCTGGAATGGCGATCGTTACGTCGTGTACGAACAAAAGAAAACGAAGAAGCTTCTGTTGATAACGCGATTGGACCTGGCCACGGAAGGAGACGCCGAGCGCTTCTTCACGTCGTATTCCGAGGCTTTGAAAAAAAAGTACGACCGGCGGACTGGCGAGGACCGCAAAGACGATTTTCTGTCGTTTGATACGCCTGAGGGCGGCGTGTTCCTGCGATGCGTAGCGACCGGCTGCGCAACGCTCGAAGGTGGCGACCACTCCTTGTTCGAGAAACTCAGCAAGGAACTGCATTGGGAGGCGCCGAGTGAAAAGGACGTCGAGAAGACTACGACTGATCAAAGTCCGATTCTTGGTCGTGACGCCCTGCGGCGGGCTTCCGCGCGCTAATTGTGTGAGGGGGTTCGCTCAGACCACGTCGCTCTCTTACGCTGCACGCTGAATAGCCAGTACCGTTAGATCATCGGTCAGCCTTATCCCGGCGGTAAAATTCCCCCAGTCTGAAAGACAATGTGAAAGCAAGTCCGCCGGCGCGCAATTGCGTTTCGCGTTGGCAACGGCCTTCACGCGGTGCATCCCATACTCTTCACCATCCGCGTTGCGCGCTTCGGTCAAGCCGTCGGTGTAAATGAGCAAGGAATCGCTCGACTCCATCGGAAAACGAAGCACCGGGAAATTCGTGTTCGTAAACATACCGAGGGGAACGCCCGTGGCGCCCTGGGACCTCGTCTCGGCGCAGGACAGATGCAAGAGCGGGAGGTGCCCCGCGCTGACCAGTTCGACGGCGCCATCTTGCGATGCGCGGCCCACCACGAGCGTGGCGAACTGCCCGGCCAGGGTGCTCTCCGAAAAAATGCGATTAGCGGCTTCCACCATTCGATCGAGCGGTAGATCCGCGTCGGCAAGACTGCGGAAGGTCGCGTGGAGATGGCTCATCAGCATGGAAGCGGCCACGCCTTTGCCGGAAACGTCGCCGAGAAGAAACAGCAGGGCGCCCCTGGATTCAAAGAGATCGCAATAGTCGCCGCTCACCAGGCCGGCCGGCGCATAGTGGTAGCGGATTTGCCACCCCGCGGGAGAAAAATCGCGGGGAGGCAGCAGCGCTTGCTGGATGCGAGCGGCGAGTGCCAGGTCGCTTTCCAGGGCACGGCGTTCTTCGCTGGTCAAATCGTCGAGACAGAATTGTAGCAGCGGGTCGGCCAGCAAGCGTTCCGCTTCGATCGGCGCAAGGCAGGTGGCGCAAAGTCCATAGGTGCCGGCATCCATGCGTGCCAGCGCGGCGTCTACGTCGCGCAGTAACGAGGATAGGGAAGCATCCGCGGCCGGCGATTGGAGCGCGGATTCCAGGCGGTCGTGCCGCCGGAGCAGTTCGGTGCGAAGATAAGTTTGCTGAGCAGTGGCCATTGGATTTCCAGGTGAAGTTTGCGGTCTGGCCGCCGAAGTATCCATCCGATTTCCTTCTTCAAACCCGAAGTTTGCGAGCAACCGCCGCGCCGAGAGCACGCCCGCTGACAGCGGGCGCTGTACGGCGCGGCTCCAGCAGTGGAAGCGGTGGCGCACCGCTGGCTAGTGCCATTCGATGCTGGAGGCGGGTGACGCGATTCAGGAATCGCTGCTCCAGGCGAGCCAGGCGTGCCCCTACGTAGGGGTCCCGCGAATTGCCGCGAAGGCGGCTCACCCTGGCCAACGCCAGTCGGGCGAACTCTGCGGCGCGATGTAAATCTTTCATCCGGCCCTCGTAATAGATAGCGAGCTGCTCACAGGCATGGATGGCGTCGAGAGCGTTGCCGGTCCTATCGGTTGCGAGTTCATGCCAGAGTACTGCGGCGGCGGCGTGGTCGCCCCGACGCTTGGCGAGGAGCGCCAGCTCGCG
This sequence comes from uncultured Acidobacteriota bacterium, assembly GCA_963810355.1. Taxonomy (GTDB): domain Bacteria; phylum Acidobacteriota; class Terriglobia; order Acidiferrales; family UBA7541; genus Acidiferrum. The sequence continues at coordinate 319,243 of CAWENU010000004.1, read as the reverse complement.
GCGCGCCTGCGGGCGAAGTTCGGCGGGGAGGCCAAGATCAAGCGCGTGGGAGCAGGCTGCGTGGGCACGATCGGAATCGCCGCGGCGCTGCAGAAAGCGTGAGAGACCGAATAAATCGAGACTATCGACGCTGTCGTCGGCGCAATTCGCCGCGGTAAGCAGCGCGTCGATACGCCCCATAATTGCGGCTAATCCCCGCAAGTCCATCTGATTGTGGCGCACGACCGCAGCCAGCGGCGCGGCGGGTCCTCCGCGAAGGTAGTCGAAATAGTGCTGCGGAATCAGTGAAGATAGCACATCTTCTTCGCGGTGCCACCCGAGTCTCGGAGCATCCAGGACGTCGCGCTCCAAGTCCACAAGTCGCACCGAGCCGAGACGCAGCTTCCACAGCGCGCGAGCGGGATGCAAGAGATCCAGGTGAGCGGCGAGACGAGGCGTAGCGATTGAGCGCGTCATGGTGAAGCGATTTTCGAGTAGCGGCCAATCGAACGATTTTCCGTTGAAAGTGATGAGCACCGGGCGTTCCGAGAGGCGCGCGGAAAGTTCGTGGAGGATGGAATGCTCTTCATGGAAGTCGCGCATGAAAAATTGCTCGACTTGCAAGCCGGCCGAATCCCACCACGCGAGGCCGATCAGGAATGCATAGGTTCCCGTGCCGCCGGAAAGACCGGTGGTTTCGGTGTCGAGGAACAGCCATTTGGCTGGGTCGGAGAGCGCGGCTTGCGTGCGTTTGGAATGCGCGACATCGCGCGTGCGGCAGAGCAGTTCCAGAGTCGCAGTGGAGGGCGCAGCAAATTCCGGCGTGGAGAACCAGTTGCTTACCGAGACATGTTCGCCGTAGTGGTTCGAGGCAATCGCGGCTCCCAACAAGCGAAAGAGCGCGTCTTCTTCCTCTGGTGCGCGTCGCGTGGCTGGACGCGACACCATGCCGCGAGAAGGCTTCAGCGCCGCGAGTCGGGAGAATTTGTCGGCAAGTCCAGGCATCTACGCACACAACCGATCGAGGATGGCCAGCGCCGCCTCTTTCGCGCGCGGCGCCAGATCGCCCGCAGGCCCGACACAGGACGGGCAACCCTGCTCGCAGCTGCATTCCATGATCAGTTCACGCGTTTTCGCAACGAGCAATTCATGCGCGCGAAACAGCGGCTCGGAAAAGCCAATGCCACCCGGATAGGCGTCGAACAGGTACAAGTTCGGCTCGAAAAATTCCTTGGCATTCACGGCCACCGCTTCTTCCATGCGCGCGGAAACCATGGCGTCGCTGGCGTCCCCGGGTGTCGGCGGACGTTCGCCGATAGCGGTACCCAGATCGCGGCGGTCGCACATCAGCAGCAGCGTGGCCACCGATTCGAGCGCATGCAGCAGGCCGAACATGCCGCTTTGCCGCTCGCTGATGGTGAAGGGCAGCGATTCCAGGAGCGGCCGCTCCAACGTGATCCAGTAGGACGTCGTGTGCATTTCATTTTCGGGCAGCTCCAGCTTGCCCGAGCCGATATTTTCGTTGGTGAAGAATTTGATTTTCTTGAAGCCGACGACCTGCGAGCGCACCAGCACGTCGCCGTGGGAACGTGCCGCGGGAACCTCCGGATTTGACTCTTGCGCGCGCGCCTCTTCGGCGATTTCCAGAACGCGCACCTGCGTGTAGCGGATCGCGTCGGTGTAGTAATCGACGTCTACTTGCTTCACGTACGCCTTGCGTTCTTTAAAGTCGAGATGCTCGACGTGATATTGCTGCGCGCCGTGCAGGTAGATGGCTTTTTCGTGCACGGTGGTAAGCGCGCTGGAAAAATCGACTTCGCCGATCACTTCCGGCTGGCCGGTGATGTCAATGATGATGAAATTGTCGCTGGTCACCGAGCGCAAGCTTACGGTGTCTGCCGGATACGCTTCCTGGGTCCAGTGATAGTGCTCGCCGGCATGATGCAGAAAGCCCGCTTCCGCAAGGCGCGCGCACAGATCGGGCACATCGACTTCGCCGAATTTTTCGTCGGGTGCAATCGGCAGCTCGAACGCCGCGCATTTCAGGTGATTGATCAGGATCTCCAGATTGTCGGGCTGAATGAAAGCGTGCTCGGGGGTATTGCCGAAAAAATAGTCCGGATGGCGCACGATGAATTGATCGAGCGGCGCGGAGGAGGCCACCAGCACCGCGCAGGAGCTGCCGCTGCGGCGCCCAGCGCGGCCCGCACGCTGCCATGTTCCGGCGATGGTCCCGGGATAGCCGGCCATGACGACGGAGTCCAACGATCCAATGTCGATGCCCAGTTCCAGTGCGCTTGTGGATATCACGCCACGGATGCGTCCGTCGCGCAGGCCGCGCTCAATCTCGCGCCGCTCGCCGGGAAGATATCCGCCGCGATAACCGCGAATCGTTTCCGGCTTCCCGGGCAGTTGCGGATTCGCTTTCTGCAGGTAAGTCAGCAGCAGTTCGGTATGCAGCCGCGAATTGGCGAACACCATCGTCTGCAAATTGTGCTTCAGGAATTCCTGAGCGACGCGGGAGGACTCGTTCAAATAACTGCGGCGGATGCCCAGCGCGCGATTCACCACCGGAGGATTGTAGAAGACGAAGGTTTTCTCCGCGGAAGGCGCGCCGTTCGCGGCGAGAACTTCTACTTCTCCCTCGATCAGGCGGGAGGCCAGATCGCCGGGATTCGCGATCGTAGCCGAGCAGCAAACGAATTGTGGCTCGCGGCCGTAAAAGCGCGCGATACGGCGCAAGCGGCGCAAGACATTGCACAAATGGCTGCCGAATACGCCGCGGTACGTGTGCAGTTCATCGATCACGATATAGCGCAAATTCTCGAACAAGCGCGTCCAGCGCGCGTGATGCGGCAGGATGCCGGTATGCAGCATGTCGGGATTCGTCAGCACCAGGTGGCCCTTTTCGCGGATGGCTTTGCGCGCGTCGCTGGGCGTGTCGCCGTCATACGTGAACACGCCGAAGCGATTGTCCAGGCGCTGGTTGACGTCGTGGAGTTCGGCGAGTTGATCCTGCGCCAGCGCCTTGGTCGGAAAAAGATAGAGCGCCCGCGTGTCGCTATTTTCCAGAATGGCGTTCAGGATCGGCAGGTTGTAGCAGAGCGTCTTGCCCGACGCGGTGGGCGTGACGATCACCACATTCTTGCCCGCATGCACCGCTTCCGCTGCCTCAGCTTGGTGCGTGTAAGGCCGGCAAACGCCCTTGGCCGCATACGCTGCGACCAGATCGGCACGCAACCAACCGGGAAAGTCGGCCCATTGCGCTTCCCGCGCCGGGAATCGGCGCACCGCCGTAATGATCTCGCCAGTCGGATCGCGCTCCAGGAAAGCATTCACCACGCCGAAAGTTCGCGCCATGGATGTCGTCGGGTCGAGCGCTCTGGAGACTGCGATGGAATGAGGCATGCTCCTCCGTGATTCGCTTTTTGTTCGCTAACCTAGCATGCGGGGAGACTCGGCGCAAGGCGGAAGTGTGCCTGCGAAAAGAAAGCGAACAAAATGGCAACGCCAGAGGGATGCGGGACCGTGGGAAGTTTTGACAGGCAGAGGCGAAACTCGGGGAAAACCTGGTGAGTCAGCGCCGCAACTGCAAAATCATCACCGCACCCACAAAGAACAACACCGCCGACAGGCCAAACGCAGCCTGCACCGAGAACGCGCTCCACAAAAAGCCCACCATGACGCTGGATACAAAGTCGCCCCCGGCGTTGACGGCGGCAAGCGTCCCAAAGGCCATCCCGTGTTGATCCTTCGGCACTAACTCCGCTGCGAGCGAGTCTTCCAGCGCTTCTTCGGTGCCGATATAGAGGCCCGCCAGTACAGAAATGACGGCGAGCAGCGCGAGCGACTGCGTGCCTGTGCATAGCAGAAGAGCGGTCACTACAGCCAGCCCGTAGCCTGCAGCAAGCACGGCTTTCCGCGGCCGGATGTGGTCGCTCAGCCACCCGCTGAAATACGCCGAGCCCGCATAAAACACGTTGTGCAGCGTGTACAGCGCCACGGCGATGCTAGCCGCGCGCGCGGGCCCGTGGACAGGTGCAAGCGCCCGCGATGCGTACAAAATCAGCATCGTATGCGAAAAATCGCCCGCACCAAATATGCCTACCCCGACCAGGAATCGCCGAAAAGGCGCCGGCAGCAATCGCAATCCCGCCGCAAAAGATCGCTGCGGCCGCGCCTCTACCGGACGCTCGCGTACCAACAGCCAAAACGCCGCGACCGCAACGAGTCCGGGCAGTAGCGTCCACAAGAAGACCTTGCGGTAAGAATGATTCGTTTGCTCAAGCAGCCATAGAGCCGTCAGCGGCCCCGCAATCGCCCCCACCGTGTCCATCAGGCGCTCGAATCCAAACGCGCGCCCGTACGCTCCATGCGGAACGTCCGCAGCCAGCAACGCCTTTTTCGCGGGCGATCGCACGCCGCGCCCGAGCCACGCCAGCACCCGCCCAAAGAGCACGTGATACGCCTGCGTGGCAAACGCGAACGATGCCGTCGCCAGCGCCGTAATCGCATAGCCGAACACGGCGAGTGGCTTGCGACGCTTGAGCCGGTCCGTGTAGTGGCCCGCGCCCAGCTTGGTGAAGCTAGAGAGGCCGTCGGCGATCCCCTCGATCGCTCCCAGCCAGGCAGGTCCCGCGCCAATCGACGCAAGGAATGCGGGCAGAACCGCGGTAGCGGTTTCATGGCTCCAATCGCTAAACAGACTGGTGAGCCCGACCCCGAGCACGGTTCGGTTGAGCCACGATTTGCGCTCGGTGGGTTCGGTCTCGGTCGGTTCGGTCAAGGTTAGAGGCGCCGTCGGCACAATTTCACTTCAACTTGGATAGAATTGCAGGTTCCCAAGCGCAAACCACCATCGCCAAGGATACCGCGAACAAAGATGAGAGCCGCCATCGTATCGGACATTCACGGCAACCGGCGCGCCTTCCAAGCAATTCTCGCTGACTTGCGGCAGGTCGCGCCCGACCTCATTGTCCACGGAGGCGATTTGGCCTCCGGCGGAGCACACCCGGCAGAAATCATCGACCAAATTCGTGCTCTCGGCTGGCCCGGAGTCCGCGGAAACACGGACGAGATGCTCTGCTCCCCGCAAAGCCTGAGCGAATTCGCGGCCACCGTGCACCCACAGCTCGCAACCATTCTTGCCATGGTCCAGGAGACGATTCCGCCGACGGTCGCGAGCCTCGGCGAAGACCGCCTGCGCTGGCTTGAAAGCCTTCCGGCTCGCTTCTCCCACGAAGACTTTAGCTTGGTCCATGCAAGTCCCGGCGATCTCTGGCGCGCTCCGCTGTCCAACGCCAGCGACGACGAACTACGCAGCACTTACGGTTCTCTGGATGCTCCACTCGTGATCTATGGCCACATTCACGTTCCCTATATCCGTAGGCTTCCAGGCCTCACCGTAGCGAATACCGGCAGTGTCAGCCAATCCTATGACGGTGATACACGCGCATCCTATCTCGTGATTGACGGAGAGAGCCTCACGAATCGCAGGGTCGAATACGACGTGCAAAGCGAAGCCGGAGACCTGTTGCGCTCCGGTCTGCCTCATGTCGGCTGGATGGCCCGCATGCTCCTCGCAGGAAAATACAGCTCTCCGGAATAGAAGATATTCAGAAGAGAGTACGACGCCCGCGCCGCTATTTCTTCGCCGCGCGGTACAGAATTACGCGCACCTTCTCCAGCGTGATCAGCCCGCCCTCCACCATCTCGTCGAGCCGCGGCAAAATCTGCTCGATGCGTTCGGTAAACTCAACCGCCTCCAGAATGATCGGCAAGTCCTGCGACAGGCGAAGAATTTTGTCGGTGTGATAGATGCTCGAACCGCCATAGCCCGCTACGCCGCGCAACACCGTCACACCCGAGAAGCCATCTTTACGCAGCATTTGCACGATAGCTTCGTACAGCGGCCTGCCGTGCCATTTGTCGGACTCCCCGATGTGAATGCGCATCAATGTCCGCTCGCCTTCAAATTTTTCGTGCGTCATACACGGCTCCTAGAAGCGGTTCGCCAGGCGAATGCCGGCGCTCGAAAGAAGCAGACCCACCACTACACTGGCGGCGACATACGTCGTCGCGGGAAGCCATTCGCCATCTTCCAGCATCTTCGCCGTTTCCCATCCGAAACTGGAAAACGTTGTGTACCCGCCGAAAAATCCCACGGTGATGGCCACGCGCCACTCCGGCGAGATCACCATGCGATTCAGCGTGAACTGGCCGATCAGCCCAAGCAGGAAGCACCCGGTCAAGTTGATCAGCAAGGTGCCATAGGGAAAGGTGCCGCCGGAGCGCACTTGCACGAGGCCCTGCAAGCCATAGCGAGCCAGCGTGCCGACCGCTCCGAAGACCGCAATCAATGTCAAACGCAAGTCCGCTCCAATCCCTCGCCCGTCACGGCGCCAATGAAGTCCGCAAGCGAGCGCTGAGTGTTGCCGCAGGGCCAGCGAAACAAAAAGACTCCTGGTGCCGCGCGGCAGCCAGGAGTCATTAGTTCCGGCGAACTATGTCCGGGACGGTTATGGCGAACCCCATCGCCTTGGAAGCTGTGTTTCGCCGCATAGTGTAGCCGCGTTGCTTCCACTCCACAATAGCGGCGGGAAGGCGCGAAGAGCCGCACTCTATTATTGTCGCGGTTCGATCGTTGTCGTGGTTCGCTTGTGGTCGATTGTTGTAGCCGCGGTCTCCGAGACCGCGGGGTTTAGATGACGATCGCGCCCACTCGTGTGCAACGAGCAGACGCGCAGCGATCGCGTGTTTCGCTCATCGTATGCGCGCGTCTTTTCATCTAAACCCCGCCCTCCGAAAGCAGGAGGGCGGCTACAACTCTACAATCGCGAGGCCCGCCGCGTTAAAAGTGAAAGCGGTAGCGAATCTGGACGAAAATCTCCCGCGGATTCATATAATGCGTTCCTCCGAAAGTGAAGCTGTTGTCGAGCAGCACGCGGCGATTCGCAACGTTGATCCCGTTCAAGCTGACGGAGAATTTCTCGGCAAACTCCTTGCTCAGCGTCAGATCAAACGTCGTGTGGGGTTGCAGATGGTCGTTAGGCTCCGGAGGGGAATTGCCGTTGGTAAACCCCGATCCGTAATAGACATCGGTCGAAATGAAAGATTGCCACGGCAGCGAATATTGCCCGCCGATGTGCAGGGTGTTTCGCTGGTCGTGATCGAGCAACCCAAAGCCATCACCGAAAGAGAAATCCGTCAAACCTCCGTTGATGTTTCCAAAGCCCAGTGCCAGCTGGTTGGCATAGGTCAAGTAGACCTGTCCCCGGTTGTGGATTCGGGGCGACCGCAGCGTCAACTCCCAGCCATTGATGCGCGCGCCCTGAATCGTAATCGGGAAGAAGATGTCGGAATTGTTGAAATTGTTGTGGTCGAAGAAGTTTTGGGCGCGGGTCAGATAATTATCGGCATCCAGTGTCCAGCCACGAAAGGGGATGGTCACGCCAAACTGGTGCTCTTCATCCCGCTCGCCATGCAGAGGCACGAAACCCAGATTTTCGCTGGTCGCAAATTGGATCAGTGGCCCGGAGACCGTTTCCAAAGGTGGTGCCTGATAAAAGTGTCCGTAGAATCCGCGGAAGACCCAATTCAGCTTGGGAATGCGGACGGAAGCGCCGACTCGGGGACTCGTCGCATTTTCCACCACGACCCCGGAAAAATGTGTCTGGCGCACTCCGGCATTCAGCGTGAGCCATGAGGTTGCCCGGAACTGGTCCTCGACGTACACCGCTTCCAGGCTACCATCGGGATTTTCGACGACGGGTGGCGCGAGATTTGGCTGGCTATTGTCGTTAAAAATCAACCCGAATTGCTGGTTGTCTTGTTGCGCGAAACCATAGAAGCCCGCTCGCAGGTTGTTTCGTTCCTTCACCCACGCGAGCGTCGCCTGCCCGCCTTCATACTTCGACGAACGGTCCTGCGTCGCCGAACTCGGGAGATCCAGCGGGCTGCTTTCATAGTTCGCGCTGTTGTAGTGAAAAAACGGCGACACCGTTAGCAGCAGCCCGGGGCTGAATGTATGCACCCACGAAAACGTGGCGAACGAATCGTTTTCGCGGTTGGCATCGTGCAAATACTGCCCTTGCGTATTGGGGTCGTTTGGATCGAACGGAACCTGGTAAAAATCCCGACGGGCTTGCGCGACAAAGCGCAACTGATCCGACGAATCCAGGTTGTAAATCAGCGACGTGAAGCCGCCAAACCCGTTCGCGGAATCGTGAATCACCGCGGAGGTCGGCGTTTGCAGTCCCAGATTGGTCCGATTTCCATTAACACTGGCGTAGTAGGCAAAGCGGTTGGTGTGCCCGCCGAAATTGAGCTGGTCGTCGGTCTGATAAAAATTCCCCGCACTCAAAATCAGCTCGGCTTCATTGTTACGCTCGAAGCCGGTGCGCGGAGACACGTTGAAGATTCCATACGTCCGGTCGCCGTAATCCGCGGAGTAACTGCCGCGTTGTGCTTCCATGGTGTCTATATCTTTCGGATCGATTTGCGGGCCAAGATTGCTGGCGATGTTCGTATTGGGTATGGGCACACCGTCAATGAGCCAGTCGACCTGGTGCCCGCCGCGGATATGCAGCTGATCGTGCGTAAAGTAGGATCCCGGCACGTAGTCCGTGATCATCGCCAGGCTGTTTGTGCGTGAAGCGCCAGGCGTCTCGATGATCTGTTCGCGGTCGACCATCGTGGTGGGCGTCACCGATTCGCTCTGCGCGGGAGCCGAGTCCGAAACGGTAACGGACTGGATCTGCGCCTCAATGCGCAACTCAAAATGCAAAATCGGAGCCGCCCCGGACAGGACCCCAACATTTTGCTGCGCGGTCGCGAAGCCCGCCTGCGAGACGGTCACAACGTAACTGCCCAGCGGCACCGCGTCGAACTGGAACTGCCCGTCGGCATCCGTGCGGGAAGTTTGCGTAAATGCGGATTGTTTCGCTTGCAGGGTAACCGTTGCGTCGGAGAGCGGGCGATGTTGTGGGTCGTGCACGATTCCGCGCACGGTCCCGAATACGGTTCCCAGAACCATCTTCCTAACAAAAATAGAGCGGCGAACAACGGTATTGCGCGTCGCATGAAATTTTCTCCTCCTCTGGTGGGTGAGTACGCGCGACGTCAAGTCGCGGCCGGTGTGAATCGGACAAATCGAGGAGAGTGAGCGGTCCTTAGAGGGCCGCGTTGTCCGTTCGAGGAGGGGGCGAGAGAGGTTCGATCGTGAGGAATTTCGATGGGATGTACACCCTCTACCGCGCGAGTTAGGATGACCGCGGTGGCGGCGACCGTCGCCGGGGGCAGCACAAACGCCACCGACGTGACCACCGGCTTGGCCGGATCCTCGCAGCAGGACATCGAGCAGTCCATCATGCCGCTCATATTGTGGCCATCATGTCCGCAGTCTTCAGCAGCGGTGGAACTGGCGGGAGCCTTCTTGTGATGGTGCTGTGGAATATTGCAATAGCCCTTGGTGCAGCACGCCAGGGCGTGACTCGACCAGGCCGCAGCCCCAAACGGCACATAAAGTAAGACGACCGCCAGCAGGCATACGAGCGCGGCAAGAACTCGGCAGCGATTTGGGGTGCGACGGTTCACAGACTCCATTCCACGAACGTAGGAATCATCCCAATCGACTCCGGGAGCAGCGCAAAAATTGTCGCTGGATTGTAATTTTACGCCGGATTGTCGCGCAAGATACATAGAGGTCATCTCAGAGATGCATCTCAGGGGGTCGGAGCTTTAGCTCCGACATTTAAAGACACGAACATCGGCTTTGCCCCTGAGAATGTCCCTTCCTGTCTCGGCCGCCATTTATGAGATGGCCGATGGCCTCTAGCGTCCCATCAGGAGTGACCGCGGCATGCGCCAAGTGTTGCCGGTTTGTAAGCTGGTGCATAAGACCCCCGAAAACCCGCAAGTGCCACCCCCATCTTGACTTGCGGCTGGGGGCATCGCAGACTTTCCCGATGGCCCACACCTATATGCTCTTCGATTTTGGCGCGGACGAAGAAAAAGCCCAGCAAGCGCGCCACAAACTCGAAGGATGGAAGCAGGCATTTCGCCTCGACAAAAAACTCCAGGTGAAGTTCGATCGCGGCGAAGGCGAGAACCTGGCATCCGAACCGGCCGAATCCGAGGAGGCCCCGAAAAAAGCCGCCAAAACGAAGTCTAAATCCAAACCAAAAGCCCACAAGACTTCCGACACCGACGCCGAAAAAGATGGTTCCGTAAAGCTCCTCGTCCGCCTCTATTTCTCTGCCCACGAAAAGCTTTCCGAACAGCAATGGCTCGACCGCATCCCAGCCGACGATCTCTTCAAGGGTGCAGATCCCAAAGTCTTCCGCGAGGGCGAACCGGAATTCGCCGACGTTCTAAAACAGTTCGATTCGCTGGAATGAGTTTGCAGCCTTGCAGGTAGTTCATCGACCCGCTCATGCTAGACGTGACCCGCAGGCAACGGCCGTGGGAGGCGATTCGCACAATGGAAATCGTTCCGGTATAATTAGGGTTCCGCGGTCTATCGACCCCACTTCAAGACGAGGCGCAACTGAATGGCAGTGCAAACTCGCGTCAAAGTGGCAAAGCTGGACACCGCGAAATACCACGGTCTCGACCGCGACGCGCTCATTCGCCTTTACCGCACCATGTTTCTCTCCCGCAAGCTCGACGACCGCGAAATCCAGCTCAAGCGCCAGAACAAGATCTATTTCCAGATCTGCAGCGCCGGCCATGAAGCCGTTATCGTCGCCGCCGGGGTTGCTTCTTCGTCCCGGCTCGACTGGTTCTATCCCTATTATCGCGACCGCGCACTGTGCCTGACGCTCGGCGTCACGCCGCTCGAGATGCTGCTGCAGGCCGTCGGCGCGAAGGACGACCCCGCTTCGGGCGGCCGCCAGATGCCGTCGCACTGGGGCCACCCGAAATTGAATATCGTCAGCGCGCTCGTCCTGCACCGGAACGCAGTTCGTGCAATCCGTCGGCGCAGCGGAAGCGTCGCTCTACTACGCGGCAATTTCCCAAGGCGCTCGACACAGGCCAAGCAGGCGCCGCTCGGCAAGCACGTTCGACTACCATCGCGACGAAATCGTTTACGTCTCCGCGGGCGATGGCGCCACCAGCGAAGGCGAATTTTGGGAATCGCTCAACGCCGCCTGCATCGAAAAACCTCCCTGTCTTTACGTCATCGAAGACAACGGGTACGCCATCTCCGTGCCGGTCGAAGTGCAAACCGCCGGCGGCAGCATCTCGAAGCTCGACGCGCAGTTTCCCGGGCTTGCATGTCGAGGAATGCGACGGCACAGATCCGCTCGAAAGCTACGCCGCGCTGCAAGGCAGCGCGCCGCGCATTGCCGCGAACGCCACGGCCCGGCGCTGGTTCACGCGCATGTCACGCGGCCTTACTCGCACTCTCTTTCCGACGACGAGAAACTGTACAAGACCGCGCGAAGAGCGCGAAGACGAAGCCCGCCGCGACCCGCTTCTCGAAATTCGCGCTGTTCCTGGTCCGCGAAGGCTTCTCGACCAAAAGGAAATCGAAGCGCTCGAAGCCGACGTCGATCGCGAAATTCTCGAAGCCGCGCGACGCAGCGCTGCCGCCGAGCCGCCGTCAACGAATTCGATCGTATGAACGTCTATTCGCCGGACATCGATCCAACGGCCGCCGCATTCGACGCGCAGCCCAAATTCCACGGCGCGCCCAAAACGATGGTCGAAATGGTCGCCGCCACGCTTCTCGACGAAATGGCGCGCGACGAGCGCATCACCGTCTTCGGCGAAGACGTCGCCGACGCCAGCCGCGAAGAGCATCTCAAGCAGTGAAAGGGAAGGGCGGCGTCTTCAAAGCCACCTCCGGCCTGCAACGCAAATTCGGCAGCCGACCGCGTCTTCAACACGCCTCTCGCGGAAGCCAATATCGTCGGCCGCGCCATCGGCATGGCCACGCGCGGCTGAAGCCCGTCGCCGAAATCCAATTCTTCGATTACATCTGGCCCGCCATGATGCAGATCCGCGACGAACTGTGCGTCAATGCGCTGGCGCTCCGACGGCAATTTCAAATCGCCGGCGGTCATCCGCGTGGCCATCGGCGGCTATCTCACCGGCGGCGCGCGTCTACCACAGCCAGAGCGGCGAATCGATCTTCACGCACTGCCCCGGCCTTCGCGTCGTGATGCCTTCCACCGCGCTCGACGTCGCGGTCTCCTGCGCACCGCCATCCGCTGCGACGATCCGGTGCATGTTCCTCGAACACAAACATCTCTACCGCCAGCCCTACAATCGCTCCGAATATCCGGGCCCCGATTTCACGGTTCCGTTCGGCAAAGCCCGCATGGTGAAAGAAGGCACCGACGTCAGCATCATCACCTACGGCGCCGTGGTGCATCGCGCCGAAGTCGCCGCCGCGCAACTCGCAGCGCGAAGGCATCTCCGCGGAAATCATCGACCTGCGCTCGCTCTCGCCCTACGATTGGGAAGCTATCGCCGCTACAGTGCGCAAAGACCACCGCGTGATCGTCGCCTACGAAGACATGCTCAGCTGCGGCTACGGCGCCGAAATCGCCGCCCGCATCGCCGACGAACTTTTCGACGAACTGGACGCCCCAGTAACGCCGCGTGGCCGCCATGGACACGTTCTGCGCCTACCAGCCCAACTCGAAGACGTAATCCTGCCGCAGACCGAACACCTAACCGCCGCAGTCAAACAACTCCTCGAGTACTGACCTCCGCACTCCCTTGTAGGGGAGGGGCTTGCCCCTCCCGGCCGGTGCCCTGCCACCTACGACGAAAAGGGCCCAGCTTCGCGGCCCGTGGAAAGGGTCTTTTCTTTAGGAGGTCGGAGCTTCAGCTCCGACGTAAAGGGCACGCTCTCGACGGGCTTCAGCCCCTGAAGAAAGCTTCTCTTCGTTCGCCCTAGCCTCCGACCGGCCTTGCCGTAGCCTCGCCTCCCACCCCCAAAAGGAAACTTTTTTCCCTCCAAATCCGTATCTAATGGTAGAACTACGAAGCAAAGCTCTGTGGAGGTGCCCCATGATCTGCAACAACTGTCAAAAGCACATCACCGACGGCTCGAACTTTTGCTACAACTGCGGCGCCAAACAACCCCCGTCCCCATCGTTCGGAGCGGATTGGGACGCCGGCGGCAAAAAGCGCCTGGTGCGTTCCAGCACCGACAAAAAGATCGCGGGAGTCTGTGGCGGCTTAGCCGACTATTTCGATGTCGATGCGACCATCATCCGCATCTGCTGGCTGCTGGCATTCCTATGCGCAGGCACAGGCCTGTTGGCCTACATCATCCTGTGGATCGCGCTACCCGTCGCCCCCACCGGCATAGTCCCGGCGACATCAGCTCCTGTAACATCGCAACCCATTACGCGCTAGCAAACGGTAAGTCGAGTCAGGCGGTTGGTTACAGCAACGCGCCTTAGTCCTCGCGACCTCGGCCGCCGCGCGGCTTCCCGCCGCCCCGGTTGCCGCCTCCTCGCGGACCACCCTCAAAAATCGGATGATCCAACGAAATCAATCCGGCTCCAACGGTTGCAAGAACAAAACAAGTAGCCGCCAGCGTCAAAGGAAACTCGTAGTCCCGCACGGCATAAATCCCATGCAAACTGTGCACCTTCCAGATGGCCACACACATCTCGATCGACAGCAACAACGCTGCGACCCGCGTAAACAGCCCCAACAAGAGCAATCCACCGCCAAACGTCTCCACAATCCCAGCAACATACACAAAATACGCCGGCAAGCCATGCTCGACGAACACGCCCTGCAAATTTCCGTGCGTATGCGTCAATTTCGGATACCCGTGGTACACAAAAATGATCCCCAACACCACTCGCAGAACCAATAGCGACAAACTCTGAAGCCTATCGAAATATCTCACCAGGAATCTCCATGCCCGCTAAAAAACGATTTCCCAAGCACCATACTCACGAGCAGCAACCTGTAGCCGCCCTCCGTCCTTTGGAGGGCGGGATTTAGAGTCAAAACAGGCATGCCCGTAGCGTGGTCGCGACTGGTCCTCCAAAAAATTCTACTACGCCGCGAAATTGTAGCAGAAACACTTTGTCGGCCTCGGCCTGACGACCTCATGGAATCGGTTACAATTGTTGGCGACGCGGAATCACTCAGTGCGAACACCTTTCATAACGCTCGCCGTCGACCTGTTGATACGACGTGTGGATCGAGGCAGCGTGCGTAACACGATTGGACCCCGATTGAACAAGGAGAGTCAGTAAGATCGTGCGAAACGTTCGGATTCTTAACGACATTTTCGGTGCTACCGAATGAAGCGTAAGCTGCTGATCGCGGTGCCGCTGCTCCTTTTGGTCGTTGTAGCAGCCTGGCTCCTGCGGCCCAAGCACGAATCCCTCGGCGACGCATACATCAGCGAGCGCAGCATCACGCTGTGGAGCAGCGTGGCGCAGGTCCGCGAGCCCGTCGACACCCTCCACTATGGCGACCACGTAGACGTCCTCGCCCGCCGCAACGACAGCGTGAAAATTCGCACCGCCGCCGGGCAGATCGGCTGGATCGACGGCCGCCAACTCCTCGAGCCAGCCCTCTGGAGCCGCAGCACAAAGCTCCTCCAGGAGGCCCAGGCCATTCCCGTGCAAGCCCACGGCCGCACCAAAGTGCAAACCAATCTTCGCGTCCAGCCGGGCCGCACCGAGCCCCGCCTCTATCAATTTGGGCGCGGTGTCCCCGTCGAAATCGTCGGCCGCGCCGCAGCCGATTGGGCTCAGGTCACCGACGACAAAGAGCCCGCGAATGATTCCGGCGACAAGGACAAGAAAGAAGACTGGTATCTCGTGCGCGCTGTAGCTACCCGTCCGCCAGGTGAATCCGCCGCGCGCACCGCCGAAACGAACGCCACCACGCAGCCAGGCGACCAAAGCATCCCCATCGCCGGCTGGGTCGTGGCCCGCTTCGTGGAGCTCGATCTTCCCGATCCCGTCCGCGAAGGCCTGACCTCCGCGAATGTCCGCGCGGTCGCCTGGTTTGAGCTCAACCGTGTGACCGATGCTTCCGGCGAAAAGCCGCAATATCTCGTGGCCGGAACCCGCGGCCCAGACGGCCAGCCCTGCGATTTCACGACCCTCCGCGCCTACACCTGGAATGGGAGGAAATCCCGATACGAAACCGCGTTCATCGAAAACAATCTCTGCGGCGAGTTGCCCGTGCGCATCGGCAAAGGCCCAAACGGCGAGCCGGAGTTTCGCTTTCGCACCCTCGACGATAACAAGCAAGAGCGCGTTTACCGGCTGATTCAGACCGTTGTTCGCCGCATTCGCGAACCCGGCGAGGCCACGGTAAGGCCCAGCCGCGGTAAACCGCCAAAACCCGCCGCGCGCTGAAAGATCGAAATCGTTCCTTAGGGTAAGATGGTTCCAGGCACGTCTACTCGGGGTGTAAAGGTCGCAGTGTAACGGTCGGAGTGTAAAGAATGACGCTGCACATCAGCGAAGCCGAAGTTCGCCTCTTGCTCACCATGCCGATGGCCGTCGATGCCGTCGAAGAAATCTCGCGCAAGCAGGCGGGTGGAGAAGTGGTTGTTCATCCGCGAAGACGCTTTGAGTTTCCGGGCGGAAATTTCTTTCACTACATGGCCGCGGCGGACTATACCGCCGGCTACCTGGCTATGAAACAGTACACGTACGTGCGCGGCAACCTGCGCTTCCTGGTTCCGCTCTACGAAATGACGACCGGCGAACTCCTGGCGCTGATCGAAGCGGATTACATGGGCCAGTTAAGGACCGGAGCGGCCTCGGGCGTCGCCACCAAGTATCTCGCGCGGCGCGATGCGCGCGTCGCCGCCATTATCGGCACCGGCGGCCAGGCCAGGACCCAACTCGAAGCCATTGCCACCGTGCGCAAGCTCGATTCCGTGAGCGTTTTCGGACGCGACCCGCAGAGGCGCGAAGCGTTTTGCAGGGAAATGAGCCAGCGCATCGGTGTTCCGGTGCGCCCGGCGTCGTCCGCCTCTGAGGCCGTGCGCGGCGCCCACATCGTTTGCACCGCCACCACCGCGGCTCAACCCGTTGTCTATGGCGCCGACTTGCACAGCGGCGTGCATATCAATGCCATCGGCGCGAACCACGCGCACAAGCGCGAACTCAACGACGAAGCGGTAGCCAGCGCCGACGTAATCGTGGTCGATTCGGTGGAGCAATCCCGGCAGGAAGCCGGCGACCTGATCATCGCCTTTCACGGCGACGAATCGTGCTGGACCGGAGTCAAACGTTTCCCCGATGTGGTCGCCGGCAAGACCAGCGGTCGCACCAGCGATACCGAGGTCACTCTCTTCAAGTCAAACGGGATCGCCTCGTGGGACCTAGCCGTAGCAATGAAAGTCTACAAAGTCGCCCGCGAAAAAGGCTTTGGTAGGCAATTACCGCTTTGGTCTGAATCTGCCGCAGGTAGATCAGTTCTTGAGCCCTTAGATTAGAGTAGCCGTCCGGCAGTCCGCGTTAAGAACCTTTGGCGTTCGGCAGCGATGAATTCTCATTCTCACTCACCAGGTAGTAAAAATCGCAATCCACCGACAAGGAGTACTGCGCGAGCCGCTCTATGATGCCGCGCTCGAAGGTCAGGCCTGGATAGTAGTCGTGGAAATATCCAACAAGTTCCATGATGCCGCCAAGCTCATTGCTGAGCTGCTTGAATGCGTGGCTGTTCTCGTCGAGCTGATCTAGAACGTCTGAAACGTGTGATTCCAATGTCATTGTTTTTTCCAGCCGGGAGTGCAGTTCCCATCGGCTGCACTTTCGCACCATCTGGGTTGTCTGGACCGGATCCCCTTCCACGCACGATTTCGTCGGAGCGACACCAACTTTTTCCGTTATCTGGGCAGGCTGGAACGATCCTGCGACGTAGAAGTAGGCATAGCATTTATTGGGCATTCGCGTAGCGCCGCTGGGATTCTCTGACACGCTTACCAGATCACGTTCCCGGATTAGCGAGCTTGCGCCGCAACGCCTCATGCAGCCGCGCGCGCACGTCTTGCGGCAATTCTTCCGGCTGCGAATCGCAGAATATTTCCACGGTCAGTTTCGTCTGAATCACGACCACCGCGCATTCGGGGCAGTGCGCGAGATGTTGCTCAATCTCCTGCTTCACAGCAGCGTCCAGATCGCCGTCGATGTAGTTCGAGACCTCGAGAATGACGCGCGTGCAGTTCAATTTGGTTTCCTATCGCGCATGTAGCGATCCAGCTTCTGTCGAAGTTTGAGCCGCGCGCGCAATAGCCTCGACTTGACCGCGGGAACCGAAATGCCCAGGGTGGCCGCCGTTTCTTCCGTGGACAGTTCCTCGATATCTCGCAAAACAAAGACCGTCCGGAAGTCCGGATCAAGTTGATCGATGACCTGGTCCAAAATTCCGTGCAATTCCGTTTGCGCGAACCGCTGTTCTGGGCTGGGTCCCCAGTCTTCGATCTCGCGCGGCATCAAGTCATCTTCGCCTTCCACCGGCTCATCGAGTGAAAACTGATTGGGGCGGCGCTTGCGCAGGCGCATCAGCGCCTCGTTGGCGGCAATGCGCACCAGCCAGGTGTAAAACCGGGAGTCTTCCTGGAAACCGCTGAGGTGGGAATAAGCCTTCATGAACGCGTCTTGCATCGCGTCTTCCGCGTCTTCGCGGTTGCGCGTGATGTTCATGGTCAAGCGGAAGATCTTGCGCTCGTAGCGATTAACGAGTTCCTCGAAGGCCGCCGCGTCGCCGGACTTCGCGGCCGCAACAAGGACGGGTTCGTCCTCGCGGACAACCGTGGAAGCGAGCCGATGTGGGCGAGGTGCGCTCAATGGTGTGCTCAATGCCGTAAGCTTCGATGCGCCAAAAACCAGGATCGTAGCTTTGACGCATCCGCTTATAACGGTAGCACAGTGCGCAAAAGTTCCCATATCCGCCCACAGTTTGGATGAGGCGCCGTGGCAGCGCGATTCAGGAAATGCGAGAATTCTTTGCATACCATGCATCCAGCCCCTTATTGACGATGCCTGGGCTGCGGCGTAAAGTGGATTCGTAGACGTTTTATAGATGGGCAACGCTTGCTCGTGCCTTGAAACTGCCAAATTCTAATACTCAATTCATGCGCATCTTTCGCGGTTCGCTATCACCCACTTGGCAAGTCAGACTGCAAGCGCCGTATCTCATTCACGGTCACGCGGTTGCGGTCCGGATTTTTTCTAAGTTCAGGTAAGAAACATGCGAACACTGCCCGACCATCTTCGCAAGGGAATGAAGCTGGTAATTGTCGGCTGCAATCCTACGGAGTCCTCGGTCCGCGTTGGGCACTACTACGCCGGTCGCGACAACCCCTTCTGGCCGATCCTATTTGAAAGCGGCGTGGTCCCCGAACCGTTCGATTATCACGACGATAAACGTGTCATCGAGTTTGGTATCGGCCTGACCGACCTGGTTAAGCGCCCGTCGAAGACGGTGGAAGAGCTTTCCCGCGCCGACTTCGCCGAGGGTCGCATCGTGCTCTCCCAAAAGCTCGAAGAGTTCGCGCCGCGCGTGGTGGCGTTCAATGGCAAGCTGACCTACGAACAGTTCGCGCAGCGCAAATGCAAGTGCGGATTGCAGAAGGAGCCGCTGTATGGCGCGCGTGTGTACGTGCTCCCGGCGACGCCGAGCCCGGATGGGGACAAGAAGAGCGAAAAACTGGTGCATTTCCGGAAATTGGCGCAGCTGGTAAAGAAAATCGAAAAACAACGCGATTATCCCGAAGCCGATCAGGAGGCGTGATGAGCACCTCTCCGCAGACCGTTCCGGAACAATCCCTGGTCCTGGAAAAGCACGAAGACGGCGTTGCCACGCTGACCTTGAACAGGCCCGACAAGCTCAACGCGCTGAATACCCATCTGGCGGTAGCGTTGAACGAAGCGCTGGGCCGCATCGCGATCGACAAAAATATTCATGCTGTCGTGCTCACCGGTGCGGGCCGGGCGTTCTGCGCGGGCGGCGATCTCGCGGAGATCTGGAAGGGGCGGCAGGAAAATAACGTCGCGAATCTGGAGCCGCTGCTGCGCGCCGGCATGCAGTCGGTGTTGAAGATTCGCACCATGCGGCAGCCGGTGATTGCGGCCGTCAACGGTGCTGCGGCGGGTGCGGGCATGAATATCGCTTTGGCCGCTGATATTCGTTTCGCCTCCGACGCGGCCGTGTTCGGGCAGAATTTCGCGAAGGTGGGTTTATTTCCGGATTATGGCGGGACGTTTTTTCTGCCGCAGCTCGTGGGGCCTGCCAAGGCCGCGGAGATGTTCTACACGGAAGATATGATCGACGCAAAGACCGCCTTGCAGCTCGGCTTGGTGAATTACCTCGTTCCGGTGGATAAAGTAGAAGCCGAAGCGAAGACGTTCGCGAAAAATATAGCGCATGGACCTCGCACGGCGAGCCGCGCGGTGAAACAAGTTCTGTTTGGGAATCAACGCGCGGAGTTGACCAAGGCGCTGGAGTACGAAGTCGAAGAGCAGATGAAGTGTTTCGCGTCCGAGGATTGCTCCGAAGGTTTGCGCGCGTTTTTCGAGAAGCGGAAACCGAACTTCCAAGGGAAGTGAACGATTTTCAGATGTTGCCTGGTACAACGGAAAGCGGTTCGCGGCGTCGCGGAAAAGAAAAGCAGATCCCTCACCCGTTCAAAAAGGCGAACGGGAGTCGGGATGACAGGTGAGTGTTTTTTGGTAGATTGTTCGGTTCTGTTTTGGCCTCCGTTTTAGCGCTGGGATTCGGCGCCAGCGGATTGATTTTCGCGAGATAACCTTCGAGCACACTGGATGGACAATCTGGAAATCACGCCAGCCGAAGTGAAGCAGCGGCTGGATCGCGGCGAAACACTGGTGCTCATCGACGTGCGCGAGCCCTGGGAATTCAATATTTGCAGCATCGAAGGCGCAAAATTGATTCCGATGGGCGCGGTGCCGGCGAACCTGCAGGCGCTGGATTCGGACGATGAAATCATTGTCTATTGCCATCGCGGCATGCGCAGTCTCGATGTGGTGGTATGGCTGCGCGGGCAAGGTGTGGCGCAGGCGAAGTCGCTGGCCGGCGGCATCGAGCGCTGGTCGCTCGAGATCGATCCGAACGTGCCGCGATACTAACGAAGATCAACCTTTCGCAACGGAAATCGTCGCAACGGAAATGGTCTTGACGGAAATGGTGCGCGCGTGGAAGTGAAAGCCATCGCGGTGATCGGCGCGGACACAGTGGGTCGCGGCATCGCATCCATTGCCGTGCGGAGCGGATACGACACCGTTCTCGAAGACGTCTCCGACGAGCGACTCGCGAAGGCGGCCGCCTGGATTGAGCGCCGTCACCGATCATTGGTCGCTGATGGCGCGCCGGAAGCGAGAGGGCACGATAGGGCCGCACGCCTGTCGCTGGCGCACGCGGTAGAAGATGCCATCCGAGACGCGGATTTGATTATCGAGACGCTTCCGGACGAGATGGAAATGCAAATCGAGCTTTTTACCATCCTCGACAAATTCGCAAAACCAAATGCTATTTTCGCGAGCACCGGCTTTCTCTCGATAACGGAGCTGGCGGAGATCACCTTTTGCGCCGATCGCTGCATCGGCATGCGGTTTCTTGAGAGCGCTGAGGGAAGGAAAGTGGCCGAGTTGATCAAGCTGGTGAAAGGATCCGAAACATCGGACGAAACGATCGCGCGGTGCGCCGAGGTTGCCCGCCGCATGGGAAGGGAAGTCGTTGTGCTCGGCGAGACAACGGCGAACAGACCTGAAGAATCGGAGCGAAAATTTGCCAACGCCCAAGACTAGTCTCCGCAAGACCGGCAAGACGACGAAGGCCCAAAACGACTCAAAGCTCTCGAAAGGGCTCTCGAAAGAGCTCGCGCAAAAAATCGTGATTCAGCAGGGCGACCTGACCGATATGGAAACCGACGCGATCGTGAACGCGGCGAACAATGATTTGCTTCTCGGCGGTGGCGTGGCCGGCGCAATTCGCCGCAAAGGCGGCGACGAGATTCAACGCGAGTGCAACGAGATTGGGAGCATACCGGTCGGCTACGCCGCCATCACTACGGGCGGCAAGCTTGCGGCCAGGCACGTGATACACGCGGCCAGCATGCAGCTTGGCGGCAGCACCACCGCAGAGGCTTTGCGCAAGTCCACCGCGCATGCGTTACGCATCGCGACGGAGCACGGGTTCAAGAGCATTGCGTTTCCGGCCATCGGGACGGGCGTCGCAGGGTTCCCGATGAAGGAATGCGCGGAGATCATGTTGCAGGAGGTTGTGCAGCATCTGCAGAATGGCAGCCCGCTGGAGAAAGTCTACTTCGTATTATTCGATTTAGAGAGCCGCGACACCTTCGAGAGAGTCTGGAAGGGGTTGCGGACTGGCGGTTCGGGGACGGCCGCTGAGCTGGCGGAAAATAGTTAGGATTCTGGTTACCCACCCCCCTCCCCTTTTTTGTAAGTGTTCATTTCAAATGCGGATAAAGTCCTTTGTTTTGATAGACTTTTGCAAGTGTTGATTGTGCAGGGGTTAGGTCCCCGCGCTGCGTGCTCTCCTGGTGCTAAATGAATAGCACCGGTTTGGTCCGGCGCTCTTCGGGCATAGATATAGATAACCTATTTTACCACTGGATTATGTTCTTGTCCAGTGATTTCTGATGGAATAGATCTAGAAAAATCGTCCCTCAGTGGCTGAAGCCGGATCGAAACCCAAGCACTTAGTGCACGGCTCAACAGAGGCGGAAAAATGTAACACAACGAAGAAAAAGCTTTCTTCAGGGGCTGAAGCCCGTTGAGAGCACGCAGCTTACGTCGGCGCTAAAGCACCGACCTCCTAAAGAAAAAGACTTTCTCCGCTTCCTGTGAAGCCGTGCCCTGACGAAGTAGGAAAGTTGCCGCACAAACTCTGAAGCCCGTTGAGAGCACGCAGTTTACGTCGGCGCTAAAGCACCGACCTCCTGAAGAAAAAGACTTTTTCCGCAGCCTGTGAAGCCGGGCTCTGCCGAAATAGGAATTCGGCACACAAACTCTGAAGCCCGGTGCCTACATTTCTGCGGCGTGTCTAGCGGTGCTTTAGGGATTCGAGTTCGTCGAGGGTGCGGGGCCAGTCGGAGCCTAGTAGGCGGGAGAGGGCGCGGTCGGCGAGGAGTTTGCCGCCGGTTTGGCAGCGGGGGCAGTAGTTGGTTTCGTTGTCGGCGTAGCGGATGCGCTGGACTTTTTCGCCGCAGCGGGGGCAGGGCTGGTCGTAGCGGCCGTGGACGGCCATCCTTCGCGGAAGGCGGTGACCTTTTCGGGGAAGCTGGTTTTGGCTTCGGCTTGCAGGCGGTCGATCCAGGTTGGAGGGTGTGTGCGGGTGGCGGCGAAGAGACGCTCCCACTCTTCCGGCTTGAGCTTGTGCGTGAGGGTGATGGGGGAGAGTTGGGCGGCGTGGAGGATTTCGTCGGAGTAGGCGTTGCCGATGCCGCTGAGGAGGCGCGGATCGGTGAGGGCGCGCTTCAGGGTGCGATTTTCGCGCGGTGAGCGCGGCGCGGAAAGCGTTCAGGTCGGCTGGAGAAGATTTCGATGCCGCCGGGGTCGATGGACTGGAGGCCCTCTTCGCCACGCAGGACGTGAGAGGAGGCGCGGCGCTTTGCGCCGGCTTCGGTGAGGACCAGCGAGCCGTTGGGAAAATCGAAGGCGGCGAGGGTGTTGCGGCCGGCGAGCTTTGGCTTGCGGCGGCGCGCCAGTGCAGGCGGCCGGCGATCATCAGGTGAAGAACGAGCCAGAGGTCGCCTTCCACGCCGATGGCGATGCGTTTGCCGATGCGGCGGAGTTCGCGGACGGTGTGGCCTTCGGCTTCGGAGAGAGGCGGTTGGGCGGTGCGGAGCAGAAACGGGCTCGCGAGGCGGACGCGCTCGAGAGGTTGGCCGAGGATGCGAGGCTCCAGGGCGGTGAGGTAGGCGGCGATGTCGGGGAGTTCCGGCATGCGGTTAGATTGCAGGGATGCATGGGGAGATGCAAGGCGGTGGGGGTCGGTTCGTAAGATGGAGAGTTCGATTTCGATGGAGAACTGATGGAGCTGGGTGTTTGGGCCCGGGCAAGCTGGGGCGCACCCTTCGGATCTCAGGGTAAACGAGTGCTGCGCCCGTACAGAACGATGCGGTTATTCGTGGCGGAGGGCGACCAGGGGGTCTACGCGAATGGCGCGGCGGGCTGGAATGTAGCAGGCGGACAGGGCAACGATCAGAAGGAGGAGAGCGACCGCTGCGAAGGTGAGGGGATCGGTCGGCCTGACGCCGTAGAGCAGTCCGGCCATGAGGTGCGAGACGATTAGGGCCGCGAGGAGCCCGGCCACGGTGCCGACCATGGCGAGTCGTAAGCCCTGACGCAAGACCATTTGCAGGATGCTATTTTTTCCCGCGCCTAGCGCCAGGCGGATTCCTATCTCGTGAGTGCGCTCGTTGACCATGTACGAAATCACACCGTAAATACCGAGGCCCGCGAGCAACAGGGCGGTGACAGCGAACAGGGCGACCATTTCCAGCGAGAAGCGCCTCTCGGATAGGGATGCGGATACGGTCTCGGCGAGTGTTTGCGCGCCGAAAACGGGAAGCTCGGGGTTGACGGCCTGCACCTGCTCGCGCAACTGGGCGGGAATCGCGCCGGGGTCCAGCGGTCCACGGACAAAAATGGCCAGATCTTTAGCGCGTCGTTGATACGAGTCCATGTAGATTTGCGGAACGCTGGATTGGGCAATGGACTCGGTGCGAGCGTCCGCGACTACTCCTACTATGGTGGTCCAGGCAGTGTTGGTTGCGGCACCGTGGGCGTTGTTGAGGCGGAGGCGTTGGCCGAGGGGATCTCCGTTGGGCCAGTAAGTCCTGGCGAAGGCCTCGTTGATCACCGCGACCGGCGGCGCCTTTTCGTCGTCGAATTCGCCGAAGAGGCGGCCGCGAACCAAGGTCATGCGCAGCAGGTGGAAATAGTCCGGGGTCACGACAGAGCCGTTGACCAAGGGAGCCTCGTTGTCGGGAGTTTCGTGGCCTTCGACGATCAACGGAAATGGATTTAGATCATCGCGATCATGGCCTAACGGAAGAGAGGCCATATCGCCGACGGCAGCCTCCTCGACGCCCGGCAGGGTCTTCACGCGACGAAGAATTTCGCGCAGAAATGGGGCCTCCTGGGCAGCGGTCCGGTAGATATCGGTTGCGGGATCATTGGGATCGGGCAGCCAGACATGCATCGCCATCACTTTCTGGGGGTTGAATCCCAGAGCCACATTCAACAAACCGGCGAAACTGCGAAGCAACAGGCCGGCGGCGATCATCAGAACCAAAGATAGGGCAAACTCGGTGACGACCAACGCGCGGCGGGTGCGCGCTTGGCTGCCGGAGCCAGTGGAGCCGCGGCCCTGCTGCTTCAGCGCAGACGTCAAATCCGGTCTCGCGGCGTGCAAGGCGGGAGCCAGGCCGAAAATCAGGCCGGCGACGAGCGAGGCGCCGGAAGCGAAAAGCAAGACGGACCAGTTGATGGAGAGGGCATTGAGCCGGGGCAGGCTGTCGGGCACGAGTTGGGCCAAAAATCGCTGGCTGCAGAAAAGGATTATTAGTCCAGCCATTCCACCGGCCAGCGAAAGAAGCAAACCTTCGGTGAGCAATTGCGCCACCAGCCGACCGCGCGCGGCGCCGAGCGCCTGGCGAAGGGCCATTTCGCGGCCTCTGGCGCTGGCGCGGGCGAGCAGTAGATTGGCGACATTCACGCAGCCGATCAGCAGCACCAATCCGACAGCGCCGAGCAGCAGAAGCAAGGACTGGCGAACGTTGCCGACGACGGTCTCCTGGAGCGGCACCAGGCGGACCGTCCAAGCGGTTCGCGGCGGATAATCCTTCGGAAAATCTTTTTGCATGGAGGCCACCAGGGCATCGATGCGACTCTGCGCCGCGGCCAGTGTCAGACCAGGCTTGAGGCGCGCGATGATTTCGGGAAGAATACGAAGATTGCGCTGGGGAGGGGGAGCGGTGTCAGCGGCAAAGCCGGATGCCACCCAAATTTCGATGTTCCTTTGTTCCGCGGTGCTTTTTGGATCGCGGTAGCCGGGGGGCATGACACCGATGATGCGATATAAGTCGTTGTCGAGGCGGAGACTTTTGCCGAGAATGTGAGGATCGGCGGCGAAGGAGCGCTTCCACAAGCCATCGCTGATGAGAGCTTCCAGGGTGAATCCGGGGGTGTGGTCGTCGGGGTTGAAGGAGCTGCCCAGTTGTGGCTTGACGTCCAGTAAGGCGAAGTAATTCGGCGCCACGTTGTAAAAGCGGATGCGCGCAGGCTGGGAAGCGCCGGTAAGGTTCACGTCGCCGCCACCCAGAGGCGAAACATAGTCAAAGATGCCGGAGCGTTGCAGATCGTGCCATTCCGGCACGGACATTCCGACGTCCTGGGCGGCGACGCCAGGGAGATCATCGCGGATGCTGACGAGTTGTTCGGGGTGTGGATAGGGCAGGGGGTGCAGCAACGTGGCATCCACGACGCTGAAGATGGCGGTGGAGGCTCCGATACCCAAGGCCATGGTGAGGATGACGACGGCACTGAAACCGGGGGACTTCCGCAACATGCGAAGAGCGTAGCGGAGGTCTTGCCAGAGGTGGTCCCCTGCGCGCGCGGAGCGGGATTCGCGAAAGCGTTCCTGCGCGAGGGTGACGTTGCCGAAGGCGCGACGAGCGGCGGCTTGCGCGTCACGATCCGGGAGACCTTCTCCGCTCAGACGCTCGGCTTCGAGTTGGATGTGGGCCTCGATTTCGGCGTCGAAATCGCTTGCGTCGCGCTTACGCTTGAACATGGTCTTATTCCTCCGCAGCCTCCGAGCCCAGAATCCGTGCGATGGCGGCTGCCAGCCGGTTCCATTTGGTGGTTTCTTTGACGAGCTGTTTGCGGCCTGCCTTGGTTAAAGAATAAAAGCGAGCCTTGCGATTGTTCGCGGAGGTTCCCCATTTTGCGGAGATCCAGCCGCGCTCTTCGAGGCGCTGGAGGGCGGGATACAGGGCGCCGTGCTCGACCAGGAGTTCGTGGGCGGAGGTTTGCTGGATGGCGCGGGCAATGCCCTGGCCGTGGTGGGAGCCGAAGATGAGGGTGCGCAGGATCAGGAGGTCGAGAGTGCCTTGAAGGAGTTCGAGGCGGTCGTCGGATGGTTGGGTAGACATTTGACCTGAGGATGGGCTCGTTTGGGTAAGATGTCAACCTGAAAGAACGCGGAGCAATTTGCGGAGGCGGGAACCTGCGGTTCGAGGGGTAGAGAGTTGGAAGCCAGCGACGGTGGGTCCGCGGCGGTGCATCGCTCGTACATAGGACGGGGCCATCAGACCAACCCGCGGGTGATCCCGCATGTCGAAATGTTCGAGGTGGCGCTGGACCTAAACCCCGCCCTCGCGGCGAGGGCGGCTACAGGGAGGTGAATCAGCGGGCATAGCGACGGGGCGATCAGACCAATTCGTGGGTGATCCTGCAAGTCGAAATGCTCGAGGTAGCGCTGAACCTAAACCCCGCCCTCGCGGCGAGGGCGGCTACAGGGAGGTGAATCAGCGTGTCGCGAATCAGGGGGAGTCGGGGCGGCGCTTTAGGACTGGACGGTTGTCGGCGGGGACTGCGGTTGGGGCTTGGGCTGGGGCGCCGCTCACACCGCCTGGGACGGCTGCGCTGACTGCTCCTTCGGAGTACGGCTTCTTGAGGAAGGACTCGGCGACTTGTTGGGCGTTGCCGGTGTCGTCGTTGGTTTGCTTGGCTTTGCTGTATTCGTTGACGGCGCGTTCGCGCTGGCCCAGGAGATCGAAGATTTTGCCGAGGTAGATGTGGCTCCAGACTTCGGTCCACTTTTCGGAAGGCTCGGGGACCGTTTGGAGGTCTTCGCGGAAAGCGTTGGCGGCGGCCTGATAGTTCTTTTGGTAGAAGAAGGCTTCGCCCATGCGGAAGTTGGCTAGCGGGCGATTGGGTTGAATCGACAGGGCGCGCTGGTATTGGCCGATGGCGTCGTAGTAGCGGCCTTGCTCGGCAAGTTCTTCGCCGCGGGCGATGGCGGCGCGGGCGCGCAGGGAATTGCTGCCCTTCAGGACCACGTTATTTGGATCGATCTTAATGCCGCCGGGCTTGGGGCGTCCGAAAGTCTCTACGGTGAACGAGGATTCGGTGCCCACGACGTCGACAGTTTTTGTTTCCGGATTTCCTTCGGTCTCGATGCGAATCTCTACGGGCATGCTGAAGGTGTCGAGCGGCTGCTTGATTTTGCCGACCACGCGGAAGCCTTGCTTGGTGCGGTAGACGACGTATTCGATGGCGAAGTCGGGAACGCCGGTGGAATTGAGCCATTGCGCGAAGAACCCGCGGAGTTGGGGTACGGCATCGCCGGGCTTGCCGGACGCTTCGACACGCTGCTGAGCGAGGTTAACGAAGTCGTCGATGGTGGCGGTTTTGCCGTTGTACTTGGCGTAGAAATCGTGGAGCAGGGACTTGAAGGCGGGGTCGCCCATCTGGGCGCGCAGCATGTGGAAGATCATCGCGCCTTTGTTCATGACTACCGAGCGGTAGTCGCTGGAGTACGGAGCCAGGCGTGCGGCTTGCGCTACCGGCGCGGCATCTTCACCCATCAGCGCGCCTACGGCGAATTCGTCGACGGCTTTCAGGCCTGCTTCGCGGCCGGCGTTTTGCTCGGCGTAGAGGGCTTCGGAGTAACGCGCCAGGCCGTCACTGATCCACACATCACCCGGGGTCGCGGGTATCACAGCGATGCCCCACCATTGCGACGCGACCAGGCGGGCGATGGTGCGATCGGCGCCCTTGGGATCCCAGATGCGTTTGCTCAACAGCAGTAGACCGGGAGCGGCGAAATCGCGCAGGGTGCCGTCGGGAAGCTGGGCGATGCTGACGTCGGCGTTGCTGAGCGGACCAAACATGTCGGAGAACATGGTGTAGGAGCGCGCGACATCGGCGGCAAAGTCAGATGGCTTGCCGAGCGCGGAGCGCGGCGCATACACCGAGACATTCACGCCTTCGGCTTGCTCGGGGCTGAGCTGCAACTCGCCGGCTACGAAGGTGCCATTGGGGGCGGCGTTGTCGCACTGGAAGGTGTAGAGGAGGCGGCCGCCCTCGGCGGGATTCTTGCCTGTCATCGGCGAAGGGGCGGAGGCTTTGCCCGTGCCCGCGACTGCGAAAGAATCGGGGACATTCAGGCGGAATGTGCCGGTGTAGCGGTTGGAAGGATAGTTGGTGAGCGGAAACCAGCGAGAGGGGAGGAGCAGGTACGCGCCTTCCTTGCTGATGACGGCGGTCTTAATGCCGGGGATGGGGCTATTGTCTTCGTTTGCGAGAAGACCTGCGTAGGTGAAGGTGAGCGTAACCTTGGTGCCGGTGGACACGGCTGAAGGTAACAGCACGGTGAGGAACAGGGTGTTGCCGCTGTCGCGCTCAAAGCTGAGAGATTTGCCGTCGACGGATTTCACGTCGCGTACGTCAAGATTTGGGTGCAGCTCGACGCGCACGCCGCCGGAAACTTCCTGGGCTTTGAACTCGACCTTGGCGATTGCGGAGAGCGATTGGGCGATGGGATCGAGCGTGGCGGTGACGTCGTAGTGGTCGGCGAGAAATGCGGGCGGGCGAGACACCTGCGCCGGTGTGGACGCGGCGAAACAGAAGAGCAGCAGGAGAGCTAACAGAGACGCAGAACCGATTTTTCGCGGGCGGGTCATCTGACCCCTTTCAGGCGCTTTGCCGAGGGAACCCTATATAGGATAGCAGAGAGTGTGCTTGGCGTTGCTTGTGTGAGCATAGGTTTGGACGGGGGGGAACAGACAGAAATAAGGCAGGGAAAAAAAGATGGAGAAAAAGATAACGCGGAGACGCAGAGAGCGCGGAGGTGCGCGGAGAGGGGGGTAGACAATCCGGCACTACTGGGAATGGTCAAGGAGTTGGAGGATGGCGTCGGCGGCGCGGTCGACGGCACCGGGAGGACCGAGACGGTTGCGGACTTCGGCCAGATTCGCGCGCATGGCGGCTCTCGCTGCAGGGTCGCGCAAAAGTTGTAGCACTTCCTTTGAGACGCGCTCGGGAGTGAAATCGCTCTGAATCAGTTCGGGAACTACGCGCTCCCCAGCGATTAGATTGACCATGCTGAAGAAAGGTGTCCGAACTAGGGGCTTGGCGAGCAGGGCAGTGAGCGGGGTCACACGATAGATGACGACCATGGGGACGTCGAGTAAGGCGGTTTCCACAGTGGCGGTGCCGCTGGAGACGATGGCGGCGTCGGCGGAGGCGAGAGCATCGTAGGTGCGGCCCTCGACGATGCGGAGCGGGAGTTCGGGCGACCAGCCTTCGCGGAGTAAGGCGGGGTTGTTGTGGGGAGCGGCGGCGATTACGAATTGGGCTTGGGTTTCTCGGTGGATTTGAGCGCAGGCTGCGCGGAGGATGGGCAAATGCTGGTTTAGCTCGGCGCGGCGGCTGCCGGGAAGAACGGCGACGACTGGGAGGGCTGGATTCAGCTGCTGCTCGCGGAGAAACGTGGGGCGATCGACTGTTGGGTGTACCGCGCCTACCAGCGGGTGGCCTATGAATTTTACGGGGACGCCTGCGTCGGCGTAGAACTTTTCTTCGAAGGGGAAGATGCAGAGGGCTTCGGCGAAACGGCGGCGGACGATTCGTACACGCCAGGGGCGCCACGCCCAGAATTGCGGGCAGATGTAGTAGGCGTTGCGGATTTTGCGGGCTTTGAGTTTGCGGGCCAGGCGGAGGTGGAAGCCGGGGAAGTCGGTGAGGATGGCCAGGGCGGGCTTCCGGCGCGCGGCTTCGGAGACCAGGTGGCGCATGGCGCGGATCAAGCTCGGCAGGTGGCTCAGGATTTCGGTGATGCCGACTACCGAGACTTCTTTGTAGTCGGTGATGATCTCGACGCCTGCTGCACGCATTTGTGGGCCGCCCATGCCGAAAATTTCGACTTCGGCGCGTTGCTTTAGGGCCGTGGCCAGGCGGGCGGCGTACATGTCGCCGCTGGCTTCGCCGGCGGAGAGGAGGAGGGGGATCGGGGTCATTTGCGGTGTTGGATTCGCGGTGGTGATCATCTCATAGGGTTTTACGGAAGTGGAGGGCACGGGGCGGACAGAATAAAGAAGGGAAAAAAGCGAGGAAAAAAGCTGGGAAAAAGAAGGGATTAACGCAGAGGGCACGGAGGTCGGAGCACAGAGTTCACGGAGACACGGAGTTGACGGCTGTGTTGTAGCGTGTTCTGAGAGCCGGCAGGGATGCCGGCGCTACCAGTTAAGTGGCGGCGGAACTTAAGTGGCGGCGGGATGCTAATCGGTGGCGGGTTGGGGCGTTGGACGCGGGAGTAGGATGGCTGCGTCGTCGGGTTGCGTGGCTGGGGTTAGGTGGAGCTCTTGTTCTTTGTATTGCAGTTGGTAGAGGCGGTAGTAGATGCCACGTTGGGCTAGCAATTCCTGGTGGGCGCCTTGTTCGCGTAGGCGGCCTTTGTGGAAGACGAGGATGCGATCGGCGTGTTGGATGGTGCTCAGGCGATGGGCGATGACCAGGGCGGTGCGGCCGCTGAGCAGGCGGTCGAGAGCTTCGCGGATCTGGAATTCGGTTTTGGTGTCCACGCTGGAGGTGGCTTCGTCGAGGATCAGGAAGCGTGGATTGTGAGCTAGCGCGCGGGCGAAATTGATGAGTTGGCGCTGGCCTACCGAGAGCGTGGAGCCGCGTTCGTTGACCGAGGAGGCTACTCCTTCGGGAAGAGCGGTAACGAAATCGGCCAATCCAATTTCTTCGCAGGCTTGCTCAACCATTTTGCGGTCGATACCTGGGGAGCCCAGGCGAATGTTGGACTCGATCGTGCCGGTAAAGAGGAACGGATCCTGGAGGACGATGCCGAACATGCGGCGCAGGTCCTGGATATTGATTTTGCGGATGTCGATGCCGTCCAAGAGGATTTGTCCGCGCTGGACGTCGTAGAAGCGGAGGAGCAGCGAGATCAGAGTGGTTTTGCCGGCACCGGTGTGGCCGACGATGGCGACGGTTTGTCCTGGGGCTACGCGGAAGGAGACGTCGCGGAGGACCCAGTCCTCTTCGGAGGGTTCGGGTTTGTTGGCGTAGCTGAACCAGACGTTGCGGAATTCGATTTCTCCGCGGGGGGCTTCGAGGCGGATGGCGTCGGCAGGCGAGACCGCAGGGGCCGGTTCGTCGAGGAGTTTGAAGATGCGCTCGGAGGCGGCCATGGCGGACTGCAGGATGTTGAATTTTTCGCTGAGGTCCTGGATAGGGCGAAAGAAGCGCGTGGCGTACATGGTGAAAGCGGTGAGGACGCCGAGGCTCAGGGTGTTGTTGAGTACGCGATTGCCGCCGGACCAATAGATGAGGGCTATGGCGAAGATGCTGAGGATTTCAACGGCTGGATAAAAGAGCGCGAAGGCGAGAATGGCGTCGCGCCAGGCCAGCATGTTGTCGCGATTGCGGCGGCCAAATTCGGCGCGGGCTTTTTGTTCGCGGTTGAAGAGCTGCACGACGCTCATGCCGGAAATGTATTCCTGAAGATAGGAGTTGATGCTGGCGACGGCGGTGCGAATGCGGCGGTTGGCGTCGCGCACGAACAGGCGGAAGAAATAGGTGACCACGAGGATGAAGGGAAGGACGGCGAGGGCGTCGAAGGCGAGGCTATGGTCAATGGAAAAGAGCCAGCCGGCGAGGACCGCGAGGAGGAAGAAGTCGTTGATCATCGTGACGACGCCGGCGGCGAAAAGATCATTGAGGGCGTCGACGTCGGTGGTAACGCGGGTGACCAGGCGGCCGACCGGATTGCGGTCGAAGTAGGTCATGGGCAGACGCTGAATGTGGCTGAAGATCGCGGTGCGCATGTCGTACATGGTTTGCTGGCCGACGCGCTGCATGATGCGGATCTGGATGTATTGCAGCGAGAAAATCGAAAACGAGGACGCCGAAGAAAACGATGCTGATGATCAGAACACCGCGCCAGGCCTGGGACTCGACGATGGCGTGATGCATCCCGGGAACGAGATATTTGTCGATCGCAATCTGGAACAATTTGGGGGGCGCGAGTTCGAGCGGCGTCACGATGGCTACGAGCGCTAGTGCCAGAACAACACGCCAGCGGTATGGGCGCAGATATTGCAGCAGGCGGCGCAAGAGGTGTGCGTCGTAGGCTTTGCCGAGCGCTTCTTCTTCGTGAATGTTGCTCATGCGTTTTCGAGCTCTTCTTCCAGCAACTGCTTGCGGTACAGATCGGCGTAATAGCCTTCGCGCGCGAGGAGTTCGTCGTGCGTGCCGCGTTCGATGATGCGGCCGTCGCGCAGGACTACGATCTGATCGGCGTCCTGCACGGTGGACGTGCGATGCGAAATCAAGATGGTGGTGCGGCCTTCCATAACACTGCGGAGACGCGTGAGGATGCGTTCCTCGGTCTGGGTGTCGACGGCGGAAAGGGAATCGTCGAGGATCAGGATGCGCGGATCGCGGACGACGGCGCGAGCGATGGCGCTGCGCTGCTTTTGTCCGCCGGACAGGGTGACGCCGCGCTCACCGACTACGGTGTCGTATTTTTTGGCGAAGGATTCGACGTCGGAATCGAGGTTGGCAATTTCCGCGGCGGCGCGAACCGATCGTGGACGTATCCGGGAAGTCCGAAGGCGACGTTGCCGCCGACCGTTTCGGTGAAGAGATAGGTGTCTTGCGGGACGTAGCCGATCGAGCGGCGCAGGCTTTGGAGCGGCCATTCGCGAATGGGGCGGCCGTCGATGAGGAGTTGGCCGTCGGGCGCTTCCCAGAGACGCGCGACGAGGGAGGCCAGAGTGGTTTTGCCGCTGCCGGTGGGACCCACGATGGCGAGCGTGGAACCGGCGGGAACTTTGAGATTGATGTCGGTTAGGACTGCGTGGGCGGCGCCGTTGGATTTGGTGGCGGTGGGAGATCGCGAAGAGCCGGCAGGGATGCCGGCGCTACCAGTCTTGCTTGGGCTGGCGCCGTTGCCTGCGAGATTCGTGGGATAGGTGAATGTGAGATTGCGGAATTCGATTTCGCCCGCGATGGGTGTCTCGGGTGGAACTTTGGCGGCGCGGTCGTCAATTTGGGGTGTCGCCCGCAGGATGTAGTTCAGGCGACCGGTGGAGGCGGCGCCGCGCTGGAAGATATTCGTTACCCAGCCCAAAGCGATCATGGGCCAGACGAGAACGCCGAGATAAGTGTAGAAGGCGATCAGCGCACCCAACGAGATCTTGCCACTGAGGAGTTGATGGCCGCCTTGCCAGAGCACGATCAAGAACGACGTGCCGATCAGGGCCTGGAGTGAGGGCATGAACATGCTCCAGGTGCGGATCAGCTTGATGTTGCGCGAAACGTATTCGCGGTTGGGCTCGTCGAAGCCGCGGATTTCGGCTTCTTCCTGGGCATAGGCGCGAACGACGCGGACTCCGGAAAGATTCTCTTGCACTTTCGCGGAGAGTGAGGCGAGAGAGGCTTGAATTTTTTCGTAGAGATCGTGGATGAGCTTGCCGAAGTGGCGGACGGCCACGAAGACGACCGGGACGGGCAGGAGAATCCAGAGAGTCAGGGAACCTGACAGCTTCGCCAAGACCAAGAGCGCGAGGACCATGGTGGCCAGCGTTTGGCCGGTGTACATGATTCCGGGGCCGAGGACCATGCGGACGTTGTTGAGATCGTTGGTGGCACGAGACATCAACTCGCCGGTGCGATTGCGGACGTAAAACTCCGGCTCCATGCGCAGGAGGCGATTGAAGAGGTCGCCGCGAATGTCGAACTCGATGTCGCGCGAGACGCCGATGAGGACCCACCGCGTCGCAAAAGAAAGAGCACCTTTGAGCAGAACGCATACCAGAAGGATCAGACAATAGATGCCGAGCGCGTGACGGCTGTGCGGGGCGTAAAAGGGAATGGAGCGACTCAGCAACGAGCCGGAAAGCAAATGTCCCTGCGAACTGGATTCAAACGGTCTCGCACTGCCGGCGATGACATCGGTGATGACGCCGGTGGTAAGCGGGATCACGTTTCCGACCAGGCTGGTGGACACGAGGCAGAGCATGCCGAGGGCGATGGCGCCCGGGTAGCGCTTGAGATACGGCACCAAGCCGAGCAAATTCGCCCACGAAGAGGAAGGCTTCTCCGCGGGGGTTTGGGCGAGCTGTGTTCGTGGAGGCCGTTTTTGAGGTAGCGCTCATCGTAAGGTGGACTTTGGGGTGCCGCCGCTCAAGTTCGCTGATTCCGTCAAGAAATTTTCGTAAGTGCGATCGAGCGATTGGTATCGCTTGGCCTTGGGATTCCAGCGCACACCGATGGGCAGTGAATGCGGATCGTCGTTACCGCCCTTCAAAGGCGTGAGATATAGTTGTAAACCTTTTTCGGGATTCTGCTCGTAGGCGATGCGCCAGCCGGTGACATCGGCCATGGGCGTACCCGCAAGGAATCCCTTGCTGTTTTTCAAGTGTTCATCGCACCGGAAAATTTCCTTCCATTGGCCGTCTTCGTTTTCACCAACGACCGCACGGGTGATAATGGTGCCTGGCAGCTGATTTCTCGTGGACTTGGGAACGACGTTGGCTGCGAGAAATTGCTGGCGGCCGGTTTTGGCAAGATCCCCGAAAACCAGGACGGTGGTCTCGGTGCCGAGCAGAGATTGCGCGGCGGATTGAATTTCGTCTGGGACGACGGGTTCCGCTGGCTTGGGTGGCGGGGCTGGCTCGGACTTGGTCTCGGGAGCATTGCTGCTGCAGCCGGATAGAAGAAGGAGACCAATCGCGCACAATACGGCTAGTTGTAGGGGTCTCAGAAAAAGCCCTCCGGATGCTGCGCGCTGGCGTTGTGGGTGCTCGCGGTTGGCCCACGAGGTAAAGGACGGCATGACTGCGACGATGTTAGCAGCGAGAAGGGGGCAACAGCCGGTAGTGGTGGTTTGTGTGGGTTCGCTCATTAGAGACTTGGCGCCGCCAGGGTAATCTCTACCACTCGTCCGGGCTTGGCATTTCTCTCCGGCGTGCAGAGTACGGCCATGACTTGCGGCACGTCGGGTCCCGCCCAATCGAACGCGTAGTACAACAATTCTAACTGTTGGCCGTCTTTGGTGGAAGGACCGCGGGAGCCGGGTTGCCCATAGAGCGCGATAACGCGGGAGCAGGCGTCGCCGATGACCAAGCCGTGGCCGGTAACCCAACGCGAATGAGACTCGGCCGCGGACGCGCATGGTTCGCTGGAAGCGGAATTGGCGTTGGTTCGGGCAACGCGCACTTCCTGGATCGTGCCGTTAGGATCTGGAATGATGGACAACAGTTGATGGTGGCAGGGGTCTTGCCAAATCTTGTTGGTACCATCGTATTTTGTGGCGGAAGGCTTGCGGAACAGCCGTTCCGCCTTGGTGATATCGTCGCGGCCGGGACGCAGGCCTGCGAGACTGAGTTCGCCGTTGCGTTGCGTGACGGCGGTGCTCACGTTGGTTTCTGCTTTGCGCGGGGAGTTCAGTTGTTGCGCGAGCGCGTGCGCGGGTGTGCAGGCCAGCAGCAGTGTGCTACCTCCGCGCCAGAATTGCGTCCAGCCGCGCTTCAAAGTTTTCTTCTCCTTCGGACCATAATTCGCTGCGCTCGACAGGAAGGGCACGCTCAATCGCTTCCACCCAGCTGAACAGTTGTTGGATGTTTTCGCGGGTCTTTGCGTGATATTCCTTCAGATTGTTGGGTACCGCCATCCACTGGCGGAAGGTATGCTCTATCGGATGGTCGGAGGAATCAAATGGATTCGACGCGGCACCCGGAGCCAGCAGGCCGCCGTGGCCGGTGAAGAAATGCTCGAAGCCCAGGTCGGCGGTGAAGTGGCCGGCGGTGAGCGCGAGGCCATCGTCGTAGTGAAGGCCGTGGCAGGTCAGGATCAGAGGTTGCGGCTCATGCTTCCAGGTCATCGTTTCGACATCGAAGTGCCAGAGGTCCCAATTCGCGGAGGCGATATACGCGGAATCCGAGTTCAGATTCTGGATAGCGAGAGCGGCGACCTCGGCGGGACCCGAATTGAGAGCGCGGAGATCCCATTCCGCCACCGAGGGCTCGGTGGCATTCACCGGTTGTACGATCAGTTCGGTGAAGTTGCTCTTGGTGGCGGAAAGCGGAGCGGTGGTGAGGAAGCGGGCGAATTCCGCGATCATGGTGGAGTCGGAGAAGTCACGGGTCCAGACGCGGAGATAGGAATGATTAGCCATAGGCGAGCAGATGCTTATTATACCGGGCTCGCCAGTTAGAGGCTAACGGACCGAATTTTGGTGATGGATCGGTTTGCGACAACGCGAGTTACTAGGAGTTGGCAACTAACCGCTGTTGAAATCGGGTCGCAGAATAGCTTCCGGGTTGCCGAATCTACAAAGACAGTATCTGTTCGGCCCGCGTTCACCGAGACCGCATCAAGCTAGAGCAGTCCGAGATGCTCGGGATATTTGGCTTGCAACGAGCTCACCAGAACCTCAAACTCCGATAGCTCGCGCAGGTTTTTGAGGTAAGGGTCCTTTAGAAAGAAGGGCCAGCACGCGTAGCCGCTGCTAACACTTCGCTCCAGCCATTCAAACGCAGCTTCGCGCCGCCCCAGCAGCGCCAGTATGCAAGCGATTTGATAATAGCTGTGGTGCGCATGCCCAAAAGATTTTGGCGATGCGCAAGCCGTTGTCAGGCAGTCGAGCGCTTTTCCCGCTACTCCGGTGGACGCGTAGTACACGCCTTCCAAACTCGTGAAGAGGGGTTCTTCCGGCAACAACTGCACTGCCTCGTCCAGCAGTGTTCTTGCTTCTTTGAATTCTCCGGTCACCAGGGCCAGTTGAACGGCAAAGTACAGCGGATACTTGTTTTCTGGACTCTCGGCTCGCCAGGCTTCGATCTCGTCCCGTGCCAAGTCGAATTCTTGGTTCCACATGTACACTTGCACGATACTGTGACTAACGGCTTTCCTCGGATGAAATGGCCGTGCCCGCTCATACATTTCACGAGCGTGCTCGAGCAACCCAATGTGCGCCAGGATGGTGCCGAGGCGATTGTAGGCTTGCGGCTGGTTGTTCTGCAGAGCCAAGGCTCGCTTGAGTTCGGCTATCGCTTCAACGTGTTGGAAGTTTTTCGACGGCCCCCACAAGAGAAAAGCGTTGGCGACGTGCCCTTCGGGCAAATCCGGTGCCAGTTCAAGGGCACGCCGGCAATGAAACTCGGCTTTCTCCAGCCATACACTCGCGGGATCAAGTTCAAAGTGGCGCGTCGCGCACACTACGGAAAGAACGGCGTGCGCCAGAGAAAAGGCGGGATCTCGTGTGACCGCATTGCTCAGGTGCCGCCCGGCTTCGTCGAGCATCGCTGGATTGCCTGAAGAACTCAGCTTATAACCCCGTATGAAGTGTGCATAGGCCATGGCATCCCTGCTATACCGGGGAGAGCGTTGAACCATCGCTGCACTCAGCGGCCGGTTCAGTGCTATGGCGATTTGCTTGGCGATCTCGTCCTCGATGTCGGACAGGCCGAGGAGATCTAGATCGCGTTTCCTCGCAAAACAAACGCCGTGCAAATACGTGTCAAACATTTCTATCGAGAGGCGCCAAACGCCTTTGGATACTTGAATGGCGCCGTGAGCGACAAAACGCACGCCAAGCCGCGAAGCGGTTTGCTCAGGCGCCTCGGGCGGAACATTCATCACTGCGGAAGTCGGTAAGACGTCCACGCCTGGCAAATTCCCGAGGCGCGCCACCAGTGCGTCGGCAAACCCCAAGCACACGCCATGGTCGTCCACGACCTTTCCGAGAAGCATTAGCGGCAACACAGCCAGCGACGCCCGCTCGCTTTGTCGGCCCGCATTCTCCCAGCCGGCCTCGCGCATAATGCCCGATCCAAAATCGGATGGTGGATATCGTGCGTCCAGCACCCGCAGCGGCCCGACGAATCTGTAACCCTTGCCAACCACCGTTTCCAGAAAGCGTGGCTTGGCGGCGTTGTCTCCTAGCGCGGTGCGGATTTTTCGCACAATGTTGTTGATATTGGTCTCGGTATCGACGAACAGGTCCGAGCGCCACAACTTGCCGACGATCTCCTCGCGTGAAATCAGTTGTTCGCGGCGACTCACCAGAAAAATCAGCAGCTCCATGGGCTTCTTCTCGAGTTTCACTCGCCGTCCCCGGCGGCGAAGCTCGTAACGTCCGAGATCCAGTTCGATCTCGCCCGCTGCTGATATTCCGCGTCGCATAATGCTCTCGCATGATCATTATCCCCTAAGAATCAGTAATTTGCGACGATATGCAAAAGATAGGCAAACAGTATGCGCTCCTCATTGGAATGAGTGTCCGCTCGGAGCATCCTTCCCATCATGCTCTACCGAGCAATGCACTACCGAGCAGCGGAGGCTCAAATGATGAAACGAAACTTGTTCCTTGCACTTGGAGTTGCTGCAATGTTCTCGTGGACGGGGCTGGCTTTCACCCGTCCCGCGCACGAGCCCACCCAGGAAAAAAACGCCTTCACCCCGGATGGCATTCCCTGGGGGCCGGCGCCCTCGGTTGTGCGTCCTGGCGCGCAGTTTGCCGTGCTCGAAGGTGATCCAACCGCCTCTACCGGCGACTTCACCGTTCGCCTGAAGATGCCGGATGGGTTCCGCATCGCGCCCCACTGGCATCCGAACCGGGAAAACGTCACGGTCATTTCCGGGACGCTCAAAGTCGGAATGGGCGATCAGTTTGACTCCAACAAGATGAACGCGTTCAGTGCCGGGAGCTTTGCCTTTCTCGACCCCGATATGCACCACTACGTCATGGCGTCGGGAGAAACCGTTGTGCAAGTGCACGGACGATCGCCCATGCAGTTCAACTATGTCCACCCTGAGGACGACCCAAGTAAGACCAAGTAGAGCACCACGGCTAGAAAAATGGACGAAACCGCAGTCGCAAAGGAGAACAAGAGATGGCACTGGATATGGACAAGCTGAACGTGTTCGTGGGGCAATTCGTTGGAGATCTCGGAGCAGCGGTCCACTCTGGCATGGTGGTGATTGGCGAAAAGCTTGGGTTGTACAAGGCTCTCGCGGAAGGTCCGCTGAACTCAGCCGAACTGGCCGCAAAAACCGATACAGATGAACGCTATGTGCGCGAGTGGCTGGCCTCTCAAGCTGCCGGCGGCTACGTGACATACAGCGAACAGACCCGCAAGTTCAGCTTAAGCGAAGAACAGGCATTTACTCTGGCTAATGAAGACAGTCCAGCCTATCTTCCCGGGGCTTTCCAATTGGCTCTCGGCTCTCTGGCCGCCGTTCCCAGGATTACCGAGGCCTTTCGCTCCGGCGCAGGCATGGGCTGGCACGAGCACGATGAAGCTGTGTTTCACGGTTGCGAGAAATTTTTCCGACCCAGCTACGCAGCAAATCTCATAAATTCGTGGATACCCGCTCTGGAAGGCGTGCAGGCCAAGCTGGAGGCCGGCGCACGCGTCGCCGATGTGGGATGCGGCAAGGGTGCGTCCACCGTGCTGATGGCCAAAGCCTTTCCGAAATCGCAATTCTTCGGCTTCGACTATCACGACAAATCCATCGAGGGTGCGCGCGCAACCGCCGCGAAGGCAGGTCTCGAGGTTCGTCTGAACTTTGGCGTCGCGAAGGCCAAATCATTTCCAGGCAAGGACTACGACCTGGTTACCGTGTTCGATTGCCTGCACGACATGGGCGATCCAGTCGGCGCCGCTACCCACATACACAATTCGCTAGGCAAGGATGGTACGTGGATGATCGTCGAACCCTTCGCCAACGATGAATTAAAGGACAATCTGAATCCGGTCGGCCGCGTGTACTACTCCTTTTCAACTTTGTTGTGCACTCCCTGTTCGCGTTCACAGGAAGTTGCTTTGTGCCTGGGTGCGCAGTCGGGCGAAAAACGGATTCGCGAGGTCGTTACGGCAGCCGGCTTCAGCCGTTTCCGGCGTGCCGCGGAAACCCCGTTTAACGTCGTCTACGAAGCTCGTCCATGAGCCGTTCGTGTTAAGGAAGGCAGCCGAGGAATTGAAACCGTGCGGGCTTGCTCGGCACGGTCTCACCTGCAATAGAAACCAGGGCAGGGCTGATTGCCAGTACTCACGAAGATAGACGGGCAACTCGGAAGTAATCCACATTCCTAGTAAACGCACATAGACCCACCAGCCGAATTCTGCCAAATCGTCACATTGGGGTGTTGATTCTTAGCTGATTTCTTAGTTCAGGGAGCCGGCGGTTTGTTCATGCGACGGTAGGCTTCGGTAACGAGTGCGGCGTTGCCGGGGGCTTGGCTGCCGTCAGGGAGTGCGAGGATGTCTTCGAAGCCGACGCGCGTATCGTAGCCGCGAGCGGCGGCTTCGTCGATCAGGTCCCAGGCAGTTTCGTTCAATCCATGGAGGACGCGAGGCAGGTCGATGCCCGCCGCGTCGAGCATGCCCTCGATTTGTTCGAGGGTTTCCAGCGCTGCTTGGGTGGACAATTCGAACGGCTCCAGAAGTACTCGAAGGCATCGCGAACCAATTCCGGTTGGGAGGAACACGTCGGCCTCGGAAAGCATCATTTCGGCGACGACTTGGCGATGACTTAGCTGGACTCCACTGGCGACGAAGACTTGTGTGCCCTGGACATCACTCAGGCCAACTTCGACTCCAATGCCGCGGCAGAGCAGAAGCTCGGCGAGAGGCAGAGCCCCCTCCTCCTTGAAGTTCACGGAGGCGAAGTCTGGCAACACTTTCCAACGCGAGACAAGCTCATGGCGGAGCTGGGCGTCGCGCAAAATCCAGGCGCCGGTGCTGACGCCGACGGGCGAGCCGGGGACGGCTGCGCGGACCGCGTTCAGAGCCTTGGCAACATCTGCAGGATCGAGACTTTCCCGACCATCAGGGCCCCGGACGTGAAAGTGAATCGCGCCTGCACCCGCTGTCACGGACTCCCTTGCGGACACCGCGAGTTCGGCTGGCGTGATGGGAATTGCCGGGTGTTCGGAGCGGGTTCGGCCCCCGTTGAGAGCAGCTTTTATGAGCATAGGCAACTGGCAATTCGTAGATTGCGCTGGGCCGGCGGGAATTCGATTGTTGCGCCGTTCAGCGTTTGCGGCTGAAGCCCGGCGCCTACATTGGGCGCGTACATTGCGCGCTACGCGCCTTGCTTATTGTCTTCGGACGGGGGTCCGCTCGGCGATGACGGCTCAAGTCTCGTCGCGATTTGCTGCATTCGCTCGCGCAGCGCGTCGCCGATGTCGGCAAACACTTTAGTACAGGTGTCGCGCAGTCTTTCTTCGGCGTTCGCGGCAATACGGGCTACCGATTCACGCGATTGGTGATCGAGCGAGGTCACCGTGGCCAGCATCCACTGGTTCGAGACGTTGTCCAAGCGCTCGCGATAGTGCTCCGCGGCTTCCTCGCCGATGCGCGAGTAGATGGTCTGCATTTCGCGTTGTTGCGCGCCGGTCATCGCTTTCCACGACTCGAGCAGGGGCTCAAATCCGGCTTGCACGCGTTGATGGGCATCGGCGACTCCCGACTCCATGGCGTTGGTCATGCCTTCCTGGAAGCGCCGCAAAAAGTCTTCCTGTTCCTTGGTGACCTTTTGCGCCAGCTCGGAACGCGCCGCCTCCATCTGCGTCCGCGTTTCCTCCGTGGAGCGCTGGAGTTCGGCCTCGAAGCCGTCGAGATCCTGCCGCGCATGGCGTTGAATTTCGTCGATAAATGCCGCCGACGTCGTTTCCGCGGCCTCGGCAAAAAGAGCTCGGGCGCGCTCGAAAGCTTCGCTGACGACCTCGGCCATCTGCGTCTGCGCGTAGGTCACAAAGTTGCGGCTCGACTGATCGAGTTCGGTGGCAAATTCGCCGGCGATGTCGGTGGCGCGGTCGCGCAGCTGATTCCCGACTTGTTCGCTTACTTTCTCCGCGGCGCTTTGGGTTAGCGTGAGCGCGCGTTTCTCGTACCATTCGGCGGACTTGACCAGATCTTCGACGGTTTGCTGCTTCAGGCTCTCCACGCGGAGTTCGAAATCCGACAGGCTTTGCGTGGTGACCGTCTCCGCAGTCACTCGCAACAAGTCCTCCACGGTCCCAAGGTTGGCGCGGAACTTCACCAGGGCCTCCGCGAAAGATTCTTCGCTGCTGGCACGAATGCGCTCCTGATGCATGGTGAGCGCGGCGTCGAGCAACGACCTGCCGCCGGCCAGACGCTGCATGGCGTCGGTGGCTTTCGCCACTTGCGGGGCGACCAGCGACTCAATCTCCTGGCCGAAGCGCGAGACCGCTTCGCGGCCGGTTTCGTCGAAGGCCGTGCGGATTCGCGCGGAGATCTCTTCCAACAGGGTTTCCGACTGGCGATGCAACTCGTTGCGGTGCAGGCTCAAAACATCATCGGCCTGCGATTGAAAGCGGGTGAGCGCGTGTTCCTGCACGGTCTCCAGGCGCGCTGCAAGTTGTTCCAGACGCTCGGAGGTTTCCGCAGCACGGGTAGATGCAGCTTCGGCGCGCACCGTTTGCGCAAGCAGTGATTCCTGCAATCCCTGGGCGTGACGATCCGATTTTTCCGATAGTTCGGCCGCGGAGGCACGGAAATTTTCGCCAAGCCGCTCGGCTTCTTGCTGAAAGGCCGACAATAACGTATTCGCGCGTTCGTTCAACCCGCCCGCCGCGCGTTCCTGAGCCGCAGCAAACGTGCTGTCAACGGTATTCTGCCAGCGCGTCAGCGCCGCTTCGGCTTCGCCTGCAAGATAGCTTTGCCACTTGGCCTGGGCCGCCGCGATCGTCTCAGTCGTGTGCTGATGCGCTTCGTTGCCCGCAGCGGAGACAGACTCGAGACGCGCCGCCAGCGCTTCCTCTCGTTGTCTTGCGGCTTCATCGATGGCTCGATGGGCCGCTTCCACGCGTGCGGCGGTTTGCAGTTCGATCTGCTCGGCGCCAGTTCGGAGGCGCATGGTAGCTTCTTCCGCCTGCTGGACGACTTCGCTGAGGTTTTCGGCTGCGCTGGTCAACTGCTCTTCGTGTTCAGCGCGTTGCGCAAGGCCGCGCTCGGAAAGTTGCGTGGTCAGATGGCGTGTAAGTTCTTCGAGCTGTGGAGCGAGCCGTTTTGGCAGATCTTCCTGAAACGCGGCCGCGGCAGCTTCGTGGTCCGCGCGACTCCGTGTCTGCGATTCTTCGTGGATGCGCTCGAGCGCGGCGGAAAGTTCCTTCGACAGCGATTCGCGGGCCTCGGCAACCTTATGCTCCCACTGCTCCGCGCTCAT
This sequence comes from uncultured Acidobacteriota bacterium, assembly GCA_963810355.1. Lineage (GTDB taxonomy): Bacteria > Acidobacteriota > Terriglobia > Acidiferrales > UBA7541 > Acidiferrum. Next base: position 276,053 of record CAWENU010000004.1, on the reverse strand, counting down.
GCGTCGCTCGGCGGCAACGGCCTGCGCCGCGGCCTCTCGCGCGGCAGCCTGAATCTGCTGTCGAGCCTCGGCTAGCAGGCGGGTAACGTGACGGGCGAGCTGCAACGAAGCATCCGTGGTGCTTGCGGGCGAAGGAAACACGCGACTTGTCGGGGCCGGCTGGCGCGGCAGGCTCGGATTCCGTAAGCGAGACGTGAAACTCCGTGTCGGACGTGTCTGCTGGCATGGGAGGCGGGGTAAGAGGAGGCAGCGGAAGATTCACTTGCGGCGCGCCGTGCGCGGCCGCCGCGGCCTGAGCTTTCTCGGTTTCTGTTGGCGCAAACCAATCCTCGGGAGGAAACGCGATGCCCCAAACGTTGCCCGGTGATTCCAACTCGAGCGCCACCTGGAAAAACTGGCGCACCGTGCGTGGACGCTGAATCCATGCGACCCGGCCGCGTACCGTACGCGGGGGCTGATCCGCTTCCGCATTCGGCACTTCCAGCTTGACCCACATATTCTTGAGGACGTAATGCTTCGACTGATACCGGCAGCCGTGGCAATTCAGGATCAGGGACGAGGTGCGTTCCATGAACGGCCGTCCGAGCGCGTCCACACCGGTCACCTGCAGCGGAACCGCCTGCACGATGCGCGTGCTGCGGCGCTTTCTCAGTTCGGAAGTTGAGTTCACCGCGGTTTCAGGCGCCATCTCCGTTGTTTCATCGGCGAGGTTGCTGCTGCCAAAATCATCCATGGGTTGGGCCGCCGTTTCTTGTTGTTAGAAAGCAAATGCCGATCAATTTCGCTTGGTCTCCGAGCCGTTCGTTGCTGGAGCGTGCTGTGTTCCACTTAGGAACATCCGGATCTCCTTGGCCACCCAGATAGGTCCCACCAGCAGGTAGATCGGTCCCTGGAAGAATGCAGGGTGATTTCCCTCGATGCGATGACCCAGAAACAGAAACACCCAGCCGCCCAGGAAGAACACCGCGCCCCAAATCCACTTGGTGAGAATCAACAGGATGAGGCCGGCGAAAATCATAGGAATACCGACGCCATGGAGGACCTTGTTCCAGACGGACGAATGCTCGTGATCATACTGCGCCATATAGCTGGCTAGACCTGGCATAGCAGAACTCCAAGCGTGGGGACGCTGCCTGCGGAAGTACACTTTACCCTGAAACTTCGTAAATGGCTAGACGGCAGAAATGTGGAAAATTTGGCAAAAACTACAAATCGCGACGCCCTTCCATGGCTTTGAGCATGGTGACTTCGTCGGCGTACTCGAGATCGGCGCCTACGGGGATGCCGACTCCGATGCGCGTTACTCGCACACCGAGCGGCTTCAACAATTTCGAGAGGTACATGGCCGTGGCTTCGCCTTCCGCGGTCGGATTTGTCGCCATGATGATTTCTTCGACGGTACCTTCCTTCAGGCGCTCGACCAGGGACTTGATTTTCAACTGGTCGGGTCCGCGCCCCTGCAGTGGAGACAGCGCGCCTCCAAGCACGTGATACATCCCGCTGTACATGCGGGTCTTTTCGATCGCGAGAATGTTGTGGGCCTCCTCAACGACGCAGATCGTCCGGTGGTTCCGCGTGGGGCCGACACAATACAAGCACGGATTGGTGTCGGTGATGTTGTGGCACGTCGAGCACTCGCGGATTTTTTCTTTCGCGTCGCGAATCGCATCGGAAAGCGCGAAGGCGTCCTCGGGCGAGGCGCGAAGCAGATGGAATGCGAGTCGCTGGGCGGTCTTCTGGCCGATTCCGGGAAGATGTTTCAATGCGTCGATGAGTCGTTCAACGGGAGCGGCAAAATCAGGCATGTTTGATGTGTAGCACAGCCGCGCACTCCGCGCAAACCACGGCGCGCGCAAACCCGGATATTCGAGCCCGATCTTGAAGGTGCTCAGCGCGGTTCTGTCCACTAGAAGAATGCCGCTGCGCCCGCTTCGGAAAGCGGCCGCTACGACCGCAAAGTGCGCGGCCTACTCCACCGTAACGGATTTGGCCAGGTTGCGGGGTTGGTCCACGTCGCAGCCGCGGCGGATGGCGATGTGATAGGCCAGAAGCTGCAGAGGGACGATTTCGAGCAATGGAGCCAGGAGTTCGGGAGCGCTGGGGACTTCCAGGACGTGGTCGGAAGACTTGCGGGCTAGATTGTCGCCCGCGGTCACGATCGAAATCACGATGCCGTCGCGTGCTTTCACTTCCTGAATGTTGGAGACGCTTTTTTCGTAGCGCGTGACGGAATCGGGATCGGATTCATCGTGCGTGGCAAGAACGACGACCGGAAGATTCTCGTCGATCAAGGCGTTCGGCCCGTGCTTCATTTCGCCTGCGGGGTAGCCTTCGGCGTGGATGTAGGAAATTTCCTTGAGCTTGAGCGCGCCTTCGAGCGCGATGGGGATAGTGGATGCCGCGTCCGAGATAGAGAAAATCGGTGTGACGGAAAAGCTGGCGAGCGAGGCTTTCGTACACGCCGGATTCTTCGCTCTGCAGAACCATCTCGATTTTGTGTGGGATGCGCGTAAATTCCTGCATCAGCGATCGCGAGGCGTCGGCCGTCAGTTTTCCACGGACTTGGCCGAGATGCGCGGCGAGCAGCAGCAGCGCGGTCAATTGCGAGGTGAAGGCTTTTGTCGAGGCCACGCCGATTTCCGGGCCGGCATGAGTCAGAATCGACCCAGCGGCCTCGCGCGTGACCATCGAGCCCATCACGTTGCAGATGGCCAATGTTGGTGAGCCTTTAAGTTTGGCCTCGCGCTGGCCCGCAAGCGTGTCCGCGGTTTCCCCGGATTGGCTGATGCAGACGGTGAGCGTTTTCGAGTCGAGAATCGGGTCGCGGTAGCGAAACTCGCTGCCGTAATCGACTTCGACCTGCAGCCGCGCGAGTCGCTCGATCATGAACTTTCCGGCGAGGCCCGCGTGCCAACTGGTGCCGCAGGCGACGATGCGAACCTGCTGAAAATCGCGGAATTGCTGCTCGGTGATTTGCATGTCACCGAGGAAGATTTTGCCGGTGTCCTGCGAGATGCGGCCGAGCAGGGTATCGCGAACGGCGCGCGGCTGCTCAAAAATTTCTTTCTGCATGAAATGCTTGTAGCCGCCCTTTTCCGCCATGATGGGGTCCCAGGAGACGTGGTGGGCGGGGCGGCTGACGGGGCGGCCATCATGGTCCATGACGCTGACGCCCTTCGGAGTTAGGACCGCGATGTCGCCGTCGGCCAGGAAAAAGATTTCTCGGGTGTGCTCGAGCAGGGCGGGGATGTCGCTGGCGACAAAATATTCACCTTCGCCGAGCCCGATGACCGAGGGCGGGCCGAAGCGGGCGGCAACGATCTTCTGCGGCTCTTTCGCCGAGAGGAAAACGAGCGAATAGATGCCGCGGAGCTGCTTCAGCGATTGGCGGACAGCTTCTTCGAGGCAGACGCCTCCCTGCGCGTATTTCTCGACGAGGTGCGCGACGACCTCGGTGTCGGTTTCGGTGACGAACTTGTGGCCTTCGCTCTGGAGTTGCTCTTTCAGCTCGAGATAGTTCTCGATGATGCCGTTGTGGACGACAACAATCTGCCCGCTGCAGTCGCGGTGGGGGTGGGCGTTTTCTTCTGTGGGGCGACCGTGCGTGGCCCAGCGGGTGTGGCCGATTCCGTAAGTGCCTTCGATCGGCGATTCCTGCAGGACTTTTTCGAGATTGCGCAGTTTGCCGGGCGCGCGGCGAACCTCGAGCTTGCCTTCTTTGGTGACGACCGCGATGCCCGCGGAATCATAGCCGCGGTATTCGAGTTTGCGTAGCCCCTCGATGATGACGGGAACGACCTTTTTGGATCCGATGTAGCCGACAATTCCGCACATGCGGCGGGTCTCCTAAAGCTGAAAATCTCGCTTAAAAGCGTAGCACGGTCTCAGGAATTGGCGCCGAGGACGTTGGTACTATGTGCTCACTGGGCGGGTACTATGGCCGTTTTTGCACGTGGTAATGACACGTGCTGGGACGCCAGGCTAAAGCCCGGCGCCTACATCGCCCCTCAGTGCGAATTTGGTTTCATGTGAGTTGCTGGAGGCGGGGATTAGTCGACGATCTCGAAGCGGTATTCCTCGATCACCGGATTGGTCAAGACTTCCTTCGAGATACGCTCCAGTTGCTGCTGAGCTTCTTCACGGTTCCAGCCGTCCAGATTTAGGACGAAAAATTTGCCTTGGCGGACGTCTTTGACGGCCTCGTAGCCCAAGCCGGAGAGCGCGTGGTGGATCGTTTGGCCTTGGGGATCGAGGACCGTGCGTTTTGGCATAACCCAGACGTGAGCTTTCATCCGGGAAGTATAGCATTCGCGGCCGGAGTGGCCGAAGGGCTGAGACTGGGCAACGAGTTATTCCAATCCTGTGATGATATAGGCCTGCGACGGGTCCTGGATGCACACATAGGCGTAGGCTCTGCCGTCAGCTGAAAAATGCGGGGGCGCCGACGCTGATGCCTTCGGCCTTTAGTCCCTGGGTCCAAGTGCGCTGGATGGAGGCGACGGAAGGACCACGCCTCCTAGGTCCTGGCTACAGTGCAGATTGGGAACTGCGAAGGTCTTCCTCGTTGTGAAATGCGTGGTCGAAGCTCATTTGGGCCAGGCGCGTGAGTTCGGGTTCGGTGAGGCCCATCCGGCGTGCATTTTCGTATTCGTCGAGCAGGGTCGTGTGGAACATGGCGGGGTCGTCGGTGGAGAGGACGACCGGAATGCCGTGGCGGAATAATTTCGGAAGCGGATGGTGCTCGATCTGAGCGTCCTTGCGGCGAAGTTGTCCTGCCAGGGCGCCAGTGCGGATATTGCTTTGCGGGCAGATTTCGAGAGGGATGCGGCGGTCCGCCAGGAGGTCCATCAGCGCAGGGTCGTGGACCGCGGCGATGCCGTGGCCGATGCGTTCCGCGCCGAGGAGCTCGACGGCTTCGCGGATTTTTTCCGGGCCGCCGATTTCGCCGGCGTGCATCAGACGGCGCAGGCCGATCTCGGCGGCTTTGTCATAAACCGCGCGAAAATCCTTTGTGGGGATGGCAAGCTCGTCGCCGCCGATGCCGAAGGCCACGATGAATTTGGAGTTGGCACGCTGGGCGGCCAGGACAACTTGCATGGCCGCTTCGACTCCGAATTGGCGAACAGCGTCGAAGATGAAATTCATGCGCAAGCCGCGCTTGGCGAAGGGCGCGGCGGCCACCAGCATGGCTTCGAAATTGGCTTCCGGAACTTGCTTGCGGAGGATCATGATGCCGATCGAGAGCGTGATCTCAGCATAGACGACGCCTTGCGATAGGAGATGTTCGCCGAGGTCGCGGGTGATGAGGGCGTAGTCCCGAGGTTCGCGCAGGAACGAGGTCACCCATTTGAAGACTTCGAGGAACTCGTTGAAGTCTTCGTAGGCGTACTTTTGGCGAACTTCCGCTTCGGTAAAAACTACGCCGTGGGAGCGGGTTAGAGCGCAGACGGTCCTGGGCTGGATGGACCCTTCCAGATGCAGGTGCAATTCGGCCTTAGGAAGGGAGGCGACGGTTTGCGGGGAACGCTCTGCGGCCATGTGGAAGTCTAGCAGGTTGGCAAGAAGCTACAAAGTCAGGCGGGTACGGGTATTAGTGGGGGAGTTGGGGGCGGCCGGCGTTGGTCCAGGCCGTTAGCCAGTAGGAACCGATGTCGGTGGCGGCGTCCGAGAGTTGGCGAATCAGCGTGGCGGCCGTTAAATTGTAAAAGCGGTCGAAATATTCGTCGTCGTAGGATTTGCCTGCAAGGCGCGCGTTGCGGTCAGCCAGCAAAATCGTTTCGAGCCAGCTGTGGGCATTGAGGCAGGATTCGAAGGCGTGGTCGGTGGGATCGCTGATGAACGAGGCGTCGTTCGGCCGCATCGGAAAAAACGACGAGAAGCGATCGACCAACGTATTGCCAAAGCGTTCGTTGATGCCGGTCTGATTGGTGAGGTGGCCGTCGAAATTTTCGGTGGTGTTGAACGGGTCGTTCGCTTCGGCGACGTAGCCGGCGAGGATGGCCGCGTCCAGCTTGGCTTCTTCCCAGTGGCCGAGCTTCAGCGCTTCCGTGAGCTTGGCGTTGTACACTCCGATTTGCCAGGGCAGCAGGCCGTTCGATTCAAGCTTGGACTTTCCGTACTTGCCGACGGCGGCTTTGTAGACTCGGGGAAGGGCGGTAAACGGGAAGCGGCCGTATCGGTCGAGATACAGAAAGTGATTGTGTTTCTCGCTCGGCGTTTTGACCTCGGCGTCGAGCGGATCACTGACGTGCAGCACCAGAAAGGCGCGATTGGCGTCGAAGAACGGCCGGACGTCGGGGGGTAACGTGTCGATCGCTTTGTTAACGACGATTTTCTGGGCGTTGGCGCCCCACGCTACGGCCTCGCGAGGCCACAGCGCCAAGGCGGCGGAGGCGCACAGCAAAGCGACTACGCGTCCTGACGACAACTTCGATGACCTCGCTCTCATTGCAGATCCCTCAGGCCCGATTCGCGACGCGCAGGGTGCTCCGTTTGCGCCCGTAGTTGTAGTAGAACACCAGACCAATCGCCATCCACACGAAGAATCGAATCCAATTGGTAATCGGCAGGCCTGCCATCAGCAAAAGGCATGTGACGATGGTGATGATGGGGGCCAGTGGTCCTCCGGGCGCGCGGAAAGCGCGCTTGCGTTCCGGCTCGCGATAACGAAGTATCAAGACGCCGCCGGCGACCAGCGCGAAGGCGAATAGCGTGCCGATATTGGAAAGATCGGCCAGGGTGCCGATATCGCAGAAGTCCCGCGGGAATTCCGACGACGAACCCAGCCATCCACGTGGAAAAGTCTGGAGTGCGAAAGCGCGGATGCACCCGGCTGAACACGCGCGGCAACAGTCCGTCGCGCGACATCGCAAACCACACGCGAGCTTGCCCGAGCTGGAAGACCAGCAGGGATGAGATCATACCCATGAGCGCGCCAATCAGCACCACCAGGCGGACGCCCGTGAAGTGAAGTTTCTTCAGTGTGTTGACGACCGGGGCGGCATCATCGACCAGCGTTTGCCAGGGCACTAGGCCGGTGAGCACGACGACCACTCCGATGTACAGAAGCGTGCAGATAATCAGCGTCGCAATGATGCCGATGGGCACGTCACGCTGCGGGTTTTTGCACTCTTCGGCGGCCGTCGAGACGGAATCAAATCCGATATAGGTGAAGAAGACGATCGAACCGCCGGTCAAAACTCCAGGCCAGCCGTTGGGCGCGAAGGGATGCCAGTTTGCCGGATGAATGACCCGCGACGCGAATCCAATGAAGACCAGAATCGCCACGATTTTCAACAAGACCATGACGTTGTTGGTTCCCGCCGATTCGCGGATGCCGCGCACCAGGATCACCGTGAGGATCATCACGATGACGAAGGCGGGCCAATTGAAGCCGAAGTGCCAGCCAGGTCCGTAGAGCATGTTTCCCTCAAGATCCGATGAATCCGCCGGGCAAATACGCGGGGAGATCCACCGCGGATCGGGATGCAAGCCGAACCAGTCCAGCAAGTTCACGATGTGCGCAGAGAAGCCCACGCTGACGGCCATATTGCTGACGGCGTATTCAAGGATCAGATCCCAGCCGATGATCCAGGCGATCAGTTCGCCCATGGTGGCGTAAGTGTAGGTGTACGCACTGCCCGCAATGGGGATCATGGCGGCCAACTCGGCGTAACACACCGACGCAAACCCGCAAACAACGGCGACCAGCACGAAGGAAAGAGCGATCGCCGGGCCGGCTCCAGGGCGGCCGAACGATGCGGAGTGGTAGATCAGAGTATTCCAGCAGGGGCGCGTTCAAGATCGAGGCCGCTTGCATCTTTTGACCGGCGATTGCGGTCCCCACGATGGTAAAGATGCCGGAGCCGATGACCGCACCGATGCCCAGCGACGTGAGACTCAGCCATCCTAGAGATTTCTTGAGTTTCACATCGGCGTTTTCGGAGTCCGAAAGAAGCTGATCGATACCCTTACAATGGAAGAGGTGTGATCCCACCCGTAGTCTCCGATCGTGCCCAGGCAAACCGATGGCTTGCCCCGCCTGGATGCTTTGGTTTGAGGGATGAAAGCGCGCCTCAATGTACCTTGAGAGGCCTTGACGCGCAACAGCGGTTGCTCCGCCTTACATCTGGGTGAGCTGCGCGTAACGCTCCATGAATTTTTTGGTGCCTCGGCCGGGGAACGTGACCGCGAGCTTGCGGTCGTCATCTTCGCCCTCCACTCCCACCACCGTTCCTACACCGTATTCGGGATGGCGCACCTTTTGGCCAAGAAGTGGATCAGAACTCGCACTGCGTTTCATGCCTTTGAAGGAGACCGCCGGACTGCTGGGGCGGCGCGGCAGTGGCGCCGAAGGAGCTGGCTTGCCCCGTACCCGGCGGAGAAATTCCTCAGGGGAGTAGGAATATTCGGGGTCGGGCTCGTAACGCCGCGATCGCCCCGATTTCCGCCATCGAGCCGCGCACAGTCTCCACCAGCTCACTGGGAATTTCGGTTAGGAATCTCGATGGCAGTGAAGCGCGAAGTTGTTGTTCGTTACCAAATACACGACGGTAGACCGCCCGCGTCAGCGTAAGCGATTTGCGCGCGCGGGTCATGCCTACGTAGACCAGGCGGCGCTCTTCCTCGATGCCTTTTGTCGTCGTTGAACGAGCGGCTGTGCGGGCAGATGCCCTCTTCCATACCGGTGAGAAAGACGTGATCGAACTCAAGGCCCTTGGTGCTGTGCAAGGTGATGAGAGTCACCCCGGGCTTGCCATCGTAAGAGTCTGCGTCACTGACCAGCGCGGCGGCGTCGAGAAAATCGCTGAATTCCTCTCCGGCTTCGGTGCTTTCGGCGACCGCGCGAACCAGTTCCTCAAGATTTTCGATCCGGGCGACGTCGTCGGGAGTGTTGCGGTCCTTCAGCATCTCCATGTAGCCGGTGTCATCCAGCACACTGCGCCCGAAGTCCGCGGATCCTAGTTTGGCCAGGTTTTCTTGGAGCTTGGCGATGATTTCCTGAAAAGCACGAAGCGGCGCGACCGCACGCCCGGCCGACGCACCGGAAACGAACTTCGCGATGGCGTCCCAGAGCGAGGAACTATCGAGCCGCGCCGTTTCGCGCAGCGCATCCACCGTCGTCTTGCCGATTCCCCGAGGTGGCACATTCAGCACGCGCAATAGCGAAACGTCATCCTCGGGATGCATCGCCAGCCGCACATAGGCCAAAGCGTCCTTTACTTCAGCGCGATTGTAGAAGCTGAACCCGCCCACCAGTTTGTAGCGAATGCCGCGCCGGCGGAAAACTTCTTCGAACGCGCGCGACTGAAAATTGGTGCGGTACTCGACGGCGCAGGTCAGCGAGGAGTCGTCGTCAAGGATGCGGGTCAGTTCGCCGGCGACGAATTCGGCTTCGGCATTGGCGTCGCGCCCTTCGAAATACTTCAGGTTGGCCCCGCCGCCATTCTCGGCGCTCAGCGACTTGCCCAGGCGGTCCGGATTATTCGCGACGACCGCGCCCGCTGCATCCAGAATGTTCTGCGTCGAGCGGTAGTTGCGCTCCAGCTTGATGACCTTGGCGTTCGGGAAATCACGCGAAAAACTCATCAAGATGGATACATCCGCGCCCCGCCACCGATAGATCGACTGATCTTCGTCGCCCACCACGCAAACGTTTCGCTTCGGGCCGGTGAGCAGGCGCATCAACTCATACTGGACGCGATTGGTGTCCTGATACTCATCGACGTGGATATATTGAAATCGCGCTTGCCATTTTTCGCGGACGCTGGCGGATTTCACGCAGCAAACGAGCCGAGCGCAGCAATAAATCGTCGAAGTCGAGCGCGTTGCTTTGGTGCAGCAATTTCTCGTACTCGGCGAAGATATCCGCCACGCGACGCCCATCCTGGCCAATCGCCTCGCTGCGCATTTTTCCGGCGAGAGCCCGTGATTCTTCGCGTGACTGATCGCACTCAGCACGCCCCGCGGCGTAAGGCTTTCGTCCTCGATGGCCAGCTTGGTCATCGCCAGCTTGATCGCGGCCATCTGGTCGTCCGTATCATAAATCGCGAAATCGCGCGGCAATCCCGCGCTGGGAGCTTCGCGGCGGAGCAAGCGCGCGCACAGCGAATGAAATGTCGAAAGCCAGGGCTGCGACGGCGGCACGCCGGCCCGCAAGAGCAAATCCGACACGCGATTGCGCATTTCCTCCGCGGCCTTGTTGGTGAAGGTCACCGCCAGGATGGCGTCGGCGGGCACTCCGTTCGCGATCAGATTCGCCATTCGAAATGTGATCGCACGCGTTTTGCCGGTACCCGCCCCGGCAAGAATCAACACCGGTCCTTCCGTGGTTTCGGCGGCGCGGCGTTGTTCTGGATTCAATTCGTCGAGAAGATTCAGCATGGGTCCGTTGAGTGCGATAATTCTTGCTCAGTCATGTTAGCTGACGCGGATGAGTCACGCAAACAAGCGAAATTTTCCCTGAGAAATGATGAACGAAACGCAAAGGCAACATCGCGTCACAGTTAAATGCAGCCGCCGGGCTTTAGCCCGGCGAACCATTTGCAATGAATTACTCTTGCACTCAGCGCGCCAACGAAGGAACAAAACCTACTGCGGACCGCGTCGGCTCAAGTCGATGTCAAAAAAGGTCAAGGCCCGGCCGCTCTGCATCTGCACAAGCTGTGGCACGTAGAGATGTGCGTTCTGTAACAGATCAAATTGATCTTGCAGATCAAAGTAAAGCAACCCCTGCACGGTGCTGTGCGCCGCCACAACACTGGTCGGCACTCCCGCATTCTGAGCTTCTGTTTGCAGCTCCGTCCAATGCTTGTCACGTCCACCCTTGGAACCGCCGCCCACCGGAATCGGAAGTTTGGCACCGCGGCTCGCAGTCGGGTCTTTCCCCTTGGGTTTTAGCACCGCGTCCGCGAGCTCCTCGGCAGTCAGCGACGGTACCTCCTGCCGATTGTCGTCACTGAGCTGAACCGTAAGCCGGATGCGTTCGAGATTTACACGCACGCTTTCTTCCGAATCGTTCCGAAACGCCACTTCCACGGCGAGCACGCCTCCCGCAAAAGGGGATTTCTTCGGAAACTTTTCCTTATATTGCGTGGCATCGGTCCAGGGCAATGCCGACACCGTCAATCCTTCATGCGATTCCAGCGACGCTGCTTTCAGAGATCCCTGCGGCGGTGGTCCCGCGAGCACCAAGCCGGCAAGCGCAAGGGCGCACACCACAAGACCGGGAAGTGCACTGACCGGGTTTCGCATCAGGCTATAATAGACTTTTGTCATCTCGACGCCTTCGATTCCTGGGGGACGATCAGGGTTGCCCTGCCCTTCGCGCGGCGGTGCGCGTCGTGGCCGGGTGAAGACCGGAGCCATATTTAGTGTATTTCGTTTATAGCCTACTCACGGGCCTTGCCGCCCTGCTGCTCTTGCCGTACTGGCTGATTCAGGGGCTGCGCCACGGCAAATATCTTTCCAACCTCAGCGAACGTTTAGGCTTTTCATTTCCCTCACTAAGTAAACTCCCCGCCGATAGACCCGGAGCGATTTGGATTCACGCGGTTTCTGTGGGAGAGGTTCTCTCCGGCGTGGCGCTCGCTAAAAGTCTGAAGCAAGCTTACCCGGAGCGTCCGCTGATCGTTTCGACTACGACGATAACCGGACAAGCGTTGGCGCGACAACGCTTGCCTTTTGCCGACGCGGTCATTTATTTCCCCCTGGACTGGGCGTTTTGTGTGCGCCGCGCGCTGCGAGCTGTTCAACCCGCGGTCGTGGTCGTGCTCGAAACCGAGATTTGGCCCAACTTTCTCCGCGAAGCAGGTCGTCGCAAGGTTCCGGTGATTTTTGTCAGTGGACGGATTTCGGATCGCTCGTTCGCCCGCTACCAATCCTATTTTGGCAAGTTTGGATTCTTCCTGCGTCCATTTCTTCGCAGCGCGCTGGGCAATGCCAGCGCCTTCCTGATGCAAAGTCAGAACGACGCCGACCGCATCCGCGCCCTGGGCGCTCCAGCCGATCGCGTCAGCGTCAGCGGCAACATGAAATACGACCAAGCCCTGCCCGCCCCCACGCCCTTGTCCGCCTGGCTCGAAGCCGAAGCCCAGCGCCAGGGCAGGTCTCCCATCATCGTCGCTGGGAGCGTCGTGGCCAGCGAGGAACCCCTCGCTCTGATTGCCTTTGGCACGTTGCAAGGCGAATACCCAAACGCGTTGCTGCTCCTGGCACCGCGCAAGCCGGAACATTTCCAGCAAGCCGCCGACTTCATTCACGAGTCGCGACGAAAATTCTTGCGTCGCTCGCAGCTAAAGGTACCGAATCCCGGGACCCTCGATGGACCAACACCCAATGGGCAATCTATGAATGGGCCACCCCTCAATGGCGAAGGTGCGATTTCCAACGATGTGACCGTAGTGCTGGTCGACAGCATCGGTGAGCTGGCCTCGCTTTACCGAATCGCCGACGGCGCGTTTGTGGGCGGCTCTTTGGTCGAGTCGGGCGGTCACAACATCCTAGAGCCGGCGGCATTCGGCAAAATCCCGGTTTTTGGTCCATCGATGGAAAACTTCGCGGAGACGGCGTCGCGTTTTGTCGCCGCTGGTGCCGCGATTCAGGTGACCAGCCCAGAAGATGCCGGTGTGGCGTGGATCGAACTTCTACGCGATCCCGAGCGCCAGCGCCGCATGGGCGAAACCGCAAAGCGCCTGGTCGACGAAAGCCGCGGCGCGACCGCCCGCGCAATGGCCGAAATCGCAAAACACTTGGACGGATCGGCGCAATGAACATTCCGCGGCCGCTCGCCATCGCTCTCTGGCCGCTTTCGCTGGTCTACGGATCGGCGGCAAAGCTGCGCGCCTGGCTGTACAAACGGGGTTGGCTGAAACAAAAGCGTCTGAATCGACCGGTAATCAGCGTCGGCAACATTACAGTCGGCGGCACCGGCAAGACTCCGATGGTCATCTGGCTAGCCGAAAAATTGTTAGCCGAGGGAAAACACGTAGCGATCTTGAGCCGCGGCTATCGCGGCGCCAATGGCACCAGCGATGAGATCGAAGTGTTGAAGCAGCGCCTGCAGGGACGCGTGCAATTTGGCGTCGGCTCGGATCGTTACGCGGAAGCGCAGCGCCTCGACCCCGCAGGCGTGGATGTTTTCCTTCTCGATGACGGGTTCCAGCATTTGCAACTGGCCCGGGACGCGGACATCGTGCTGGTCGATGCCAGCCGCCCGTTGCAGCAAGAATTTGTTCTTCCCGCCGGCCGCCTGCGAGAACCACCGTCCGCTTTAACTCGCGCCACAGCGATCGTCTTCACACGGACAAATCAATCGCAGTTCACCTCTGCAGGCGTGCCTGGATTTCCCAAGTTCTCTGCTTATTCTGCCGGCACCAAGCTGCTGGGTTTTCGTACGCACGATGGTGATCGTCGCCAGGAACCCCTGCGCCACTCCCTCACCGGCGCGCATTTCGCCTTCTGCGGCATCGGCAATCCCGACGCCTTCTTTGCCGACCTGCAGCGTTGGGGCGTGCAGTTGGCGGGCCGTCGCGCCTTCCGTGACCATCATCGCTACAATCAGACGGAAATAGCCGCACTCCAGCGCGCCGCCAAATCGGCAGGTGCCGTCGCCTTGGTCACCACCGAAAAAGACGCCCAAAACCTGAAGCACGCAGTTCTCTCGGATCTTTCCATTGAAGTTGCCGTTACTTCGATCGAAATCGCCAACGAGTCAGAATTTCTCCGTGACCTCCACAGCAAACTTCCCGCCACCCTGGGAGCATTCGCGTGAAGATATTAGTCCGCGCCACCAACTGGGTTGGCGATGCCATCATGGCCCTCCCTGCGCTACGAACTGTCCGCGCGCGATTTCCCGACGCCCATATTGCCATCGTCGCACGACCCTACGTCGCAGACATTTATCGCCACCAGCAAGTCTGCGACCAGCTCATCCCCTACGATCTTCATGGAGCGCACGCGAGCTTTGTAGGTCGCGAGCAGCTGGCGCGTGAACTCCGCGCTCAGAAGTTCGACGTAGCACTCCTGTTGCAAAATGCCTTCGACGCTGCTTGGCTCGTCTGGCGCGCGGGCATCCCGGAGCGTATAGGCTACGCACGCGACGGCCGCAGCTTCCTCCTCACCAAGGCCGTGCCGGTACCCAAGCCCGGCGAGATCCCAGCGCACGAACAGTTCTACTATCTTGAATTGCTGGGGCGAGCAGGATGGCTCGACCACGCAACCGGCGAGTCCTACATCGCCCTGAATATTGATTCGCAGGCAAAGCAGCACGCTGAGGATCGCTTGCTGGCCGCGGGCGCGCGTTCGAACGCCTTGCGTATCGCGATCGGAGCAGGCGCATCCTACGGATCAGCGAAGTGCTGGCCCCCGGACCGCTTCGCCGAAGTGGCCAATCGCCTAGTCGGTGAGTCCGATGCCGACGTCATCCTATTCGGCACACCCACCGAAGTTGCGGTCTCTTCGGCCATCACCGCCGGCATGCGCCGCCCGCCCATTGATCTCACAGGAAAAACCTCCGTTGCCGATCTTCCGGCGCTTCTCTCTCACTGCCACCTCTTCATTGGCAACGATTCGGGCGCCATGCACGTGGCCTCCGCGGTCGGCCTGCCGATCGTTGCGATTTTTGGTCCCACCGATCCTAATGGCACGGCCCCCGTCACTCCACGCTGCACCATCGTTCAAGAAAAACCCTACTGCAGCCCGTGTTTCTTGCGCCGCTGCCCCACCGACCATCGCTGCATGACGCGAATTTCGCCCTCCCATGTTGCGACGGCCGCGCAATCTTGGCTTGCCTCCGCGGAGGTGCGCTCTGCCTAAGCCCGCGCTCCTGCGTCCCGCCGTCTTTCTCGATCGCGACGGCACCGTCTCCGAAGAAGTCGGCTACTTGAATGATGCCAGCCAATTTCGTATGTTTCCCTTCGCCGCGCTCGCCATTCGCAAGCTGAACGATGCGCAGCTGCCAGTCATCGTCGTGACCAATCAGTCCGGCGTGGGTCGCGGATTTTTCCCGGATCGATGGTGCACACCGTCCACGAAGCCATGTCCCGGCAACTCACGGCCGCGCGGGCGCATCTCACCGCGATCTACTATTGCCCGCACACTTTGGATGACGAATGCGCGTGCAGAAAACCCAAGCCGGGCTTGTTGCAGCGCGCAGCCCGCGAACACGATATCGATTTGCGTCGATCGTTCGTCGTAGGCGATCGCTATGGCGATGTGGAACTGGCCCATGGCACGGATTCTCGCGGCATCCTGGTCCGCACGGGTTATGGCGAGGAAGACTTGCGCGAGAATAGCGCCACATGGCCGAGACCGCCTGACTTTGTCGCCGACGATCTCGCCGCCGCCGTCGATTGGATTCTGAGGCAATCGAAATGAAGCGTCCCCAGGCGCAAACCCCGGTAGATCGATTTCCGTCGACCTTCTCGCATTAGCCGAGTACGTCGAACAATTCTCCTCCAGGACCGTAGCGGTCCTCGGCGATTTCGTCGCCGACGAATTTCAGTTTGGCGAAATCTCGCGCGTCTCCCGCGAGGCGCCGGTCCTCATCCTTCGCCATCGTGAAACTCACCTCGTGCCTGGGGGAGGCGCAAACGCCGCCAACAACCTCGCCGCGCTGGGCGCGCGTGTGCTCCCCATCACCGCGGTGGGGCAGGACTATGCGGGCGATGCGCTGATCGCGCACTTTAAAGAAAAGCGCATGGATATCTCCGGCATTCTCCGCCTCAAGGGCCATACTACTCCGACCAAAACGCGCTTTCTGGCTGGCTGGGCGCACACCGTAGGACAGCAGGTGTTACGCGTCGATCGCGAACCGCAGGCCCCCTTGACTCCAGCGAGCCACAAGCGCATCCAGCAACTTCTGCATGCCAAGCTTCGCTCCGCGAACGCGCTCGCCGTTTCCGACTACGGCTTCGGTGTCGCCACGCCCGAACTGGTCCGCCAAGTCACATCGATGCGCCAAAAACTGGTCGTCACCCTCGACGCCCGCTATGCGCTCGGGTCCTACGCAAAGTCCGGAGTAACCTCCGCAACGCCCAACGAAGCCGAGCTAGAAGCGTTGCATCACACGGCCATCGGTGCCGACATCGAAGCACTCGCCCGCTGTGGCCGCGCAACGCTTTCCGCCATGAAGCTGCACTCGCTGCTGGTCACCCGCGGCCGCGACGGTATGGCGCTGTTCGAATCTCCTGCCAGACTCACGCATATTCCCATCCACGGAAGCAATCAAGCGGTCGACGTCACCGGTGCAGGCGACACCGTGCTCGCGGCCTATACCCTCGCGCTCGCTTCTGGCGCATCCCCGCTGGAAGCCGCTCACATCGCAAACATCGCCGGCGGCCTGGTCGTCATGAAACGCGGCACCGCCACGGTCTCGCGCGACGAACTTCTCGAAGCCATTCGTGGCGAGGCCTCCGGAGCCTCCACCTAACCCATGCGCCACGCCGCATCCAAAATCGTCTCCCGCGAGCGTCTCCGCGAGCTCCTCGCCGAGCATAAGCGCGCAGGCGCAAAGGTCGTCTTCGCCAACGGCTGTTTCGACACGCTACATGTCGGACACATTCGCTATCTCGAAGGCGCCCGCCGCGAAGGCGACATCCTGGTCGTAGGCGTGAACGGCGATTCTAGCGTTTGCGATTTGAAAGGCCCCGGCCGGCCGATCCTTCCGGAATCCGCGCGCGCCGAATTAGTCGCTGCCCTCCGCGCCGTCGACTACGTCGTGCTCTTCAGCGATCCGAACGTCGAGGCCTTGCTGGATTTTCTACGTCCCGATGTCCATGCCAAAGGCACCGACTACTCGGTCGACACCGTGCCCGAGCGCGCCACTGCCGCGCGCCTCGGCATCCGCGTCGCCATCGTTGGCGACCCGAAAGATCATTCCACCCGCGACTTCCTCGAGTCCGTTCGCAAGGCCCCGCATGTCTGAGCCGCGCTTCCTGGTCCTGCGACTCGGCTCTCTGGGAGACATCGTGCACACCTTTCCCGCCGTCGCCGCACTGCGCGAATCGTTTCCCGCCGCCGAAATCACCTGGATGACCCACCCGCGATGGAAATTTCTCGTGGAAAGCAGCAGTCTGGCTACCGAGGTCCGCACCATCGAAACTCGAGCGGTGGCCTCTCTGCGCAAAGCCATCGAGGGTGTGCGGCAATCCGCGTGGGACGCCTCCATCGACTATCAGGGATTGTGGAAGTCCGCCGCACTCCCTTTTTTCGGCGGCGTCAAGCGCAGAATCGGCTTTTCCTCCCACACCATCCGCGAGTTCGGCGTTCCGGTTCTCTACAATGAGCGCGTCAAGGCCAAAACCATTCACATCGCGGACCAAAACGGCGAACTATCGCGCCGTGCCGGAGCCAGGAACCGTGTGGCTCCAGTAGCGTTGCGCGTCTCTGCCGCGGACGAAGCCACCATGCGCTCACGACTGGAGAATGCGGGTATGGACCGCTACATCGTGCTGAGCCCTGGCGGTGGCTGGCGTGCCAAATGCTGGCCCGCTGAGCGGTTCGGCGCCCTCTGCATCCAAATTCACCACCAGCTCGGCTTACGTTGCATCGTGAACTACGGACCCGGCGAGGATGACCTGGCACACTCCGTCCGCGGTGCCAGTGGCGATGCCGCTCCTCTACTCTGCAACG
Source organism: uncultured Acidobacteriota bacterium (assembly GCA_963810355.1). Taxonomy (GTDB): domain Bacteria; phylum Acidobacteriota; class Terriglobia; order Acidiferrales; family UBA7541; genus Acidiferrum. Next base: position 258,422 of record CAWENU010000004.1, on the reverse strand, counting down.
CCGAGCTCGGCCCGCTCATGGCGCTGCTGCGCTCCGCCACGTGCATCGTCGGCGGAGACACCGGTCCCCTGCATCTCGCGGTAGCCCTGGGCACGCCGGCCGTCGCGCTGTTCGGTCCCACCGATCCCGCGCGCAACGGACCATACCGCAATCCTTGCCAATCGGGATCGGATGCAAACGCAACAGCGGATACAGACCCTGGCGACGGCGACATCGCTCTTCGCGCCCCACACAGCGTCACCTCGCACTCCCGCAACGATCAAACCGATCCCTCCATGCTGGCGATTCAGGTGGACTCGGTCTTCAACGCTGTCCGCCGCCGCATCGGTTTATCCACGTGAGTATCCCCGCTTTCTTCGCGCGCTGGCGCGTCCGCCTCGGCTACCCACTCGCGATCGTCGTGCTCGTGCTGGCTCACCCCACCCCGCAAAGCATTCTCTATGGAGCCGTTGTCGGAATCATTGGCCTGCTCATCCGTGCCATGGCTGCTGGCCACCTTCACAAACAGGAGGTCCTCACCGTCACCGGACCGTACGCCTACACGCGCAACCCGCTCTATTTCGGCAGCGCGATCCTCACGTTAGGCGTCGCCATCGCCACCCATTCATGGATCCCAGCGCTCCTCTTGCTCGGCTATTTCGCCCTGTTCTACTCCATCGTCATGCGCCGCGAAGAACAGGAACTTCGCGTGCATCACGGCGCGTCCTTCGACGACTACGCTCGTTCTGTGCCACTCTTCGTGCCACGTCTGACTCCCGCCAAGCTCGCAGGCGGCGGCGAAGGCGCGTTCTCCTTCGCACAATACAAAAAGAACCGCGAATACCGCGCCGCGATAGGTTTCCTGCTGTTGCTGCTCGTGCTTCTAGCGATCTGGCGACTCCGCCCCACCCAGCATCACGTGTCCGCCGAACGAACTGAAGCCACTGAGGGTCGCTCTGCCCGGGCTACTCCCTCCATAACCCGGCGCAGCGCACAATCCTCTTGACAATGTTAATCAGTATGGTATAATTACCTCAAGTAAATCCCCGCTCGCCCTCGTCGCGACAGTTCTACCTAACGCCTGTAGAATCAACACTTGCAAAACTCTATCAAAACAAACAACTTCAACTTCCTTTAGAATGAACACTTACAAAAAATCCCAGGGGGGAGGTGCCGATTTCCTCGACTTCCTCTCCTCCCCTTTAGGAGGCCATGGCTTCACAGGCTGCGGAAAAACTCCTTTTCTTCAGGAGATCGGTGCTTTAGCGCCGACGTAAACTGCGTGCTGTCAACGGGCTTCAGTCCCTGAAGGAAGCTTTTTCTTCAATTTTTCTGCAGCCTGTTCAGCCAAGCCGCTGAGGCCCGCTCGAAACCGGGTCTTAGCCCCCTGAACCAACACCTATTGCGGCACAGCCGACCGCAACTCGCCTCCTGGACCTACCTGCCCAACTTCCAGTGAAGGCTCCGCAGGGCAGGCCACAAAGCAACTGACTTCTACGCGATCGCCGTCGGTCAAAACATGGATAGCCCCATCGCGATCGGTCCGCAGTATGCGCACACCTGCGTCTTCCAGCCGCTTGACTAGCTCCGGGCTGGGGTGACCGTACGGATTGCCTTCTCCAGCGGAAATGATCGCCACACGCGGCCTCACCGCCGCCAGAAAATCCGGCATCGTGGAATTCTTACTGCCGTGATGCCCCACCTTCAACACGTCGGCCTCCAGATCTTCCTCCCGGTTCTCGGCCAGAATCGCGCGCTCAGCGGCCTTCTCCGCATCCCCCGGAAGCAGCAAGGTTCGCTTGCCATAATGCAGTCGAATCACCAGCGAGTCATTGTTCTTCGCGGTCGGGGCCACGTCGAGAGGCCAAGTCTCGGGCCACAAAAATTGCCCCTCGACGCCATCCCAAGCGAAGCTCTTCCCTCGTACCTCGTATTCCATGGGAATTCCTCGAACGCGCGCCAACGCCTCCAGCTTCGCCAAAGCAGGCGAGGCCACCTCGCGCCCAATCCAAAGCTGGCCGACGCGAAAATTTTGCAGTATCGCCGTTAGTCCTCCGAGATGGTCCTGGTGCGCATGGGTCAGCGCGACCACGTCAATCTTCTGAAACCCCCGCGACCACAGGTAGGGCGACACCGCTTCTTCACCCGGATCAATGCCTTCGTGTTGCTCGTGACCCGGGAATCCCCCGAACGCCCCGCCCCCATCAATCAACAACGTCTTTCCATGGGGCGAGACCACGAACAAGGAATCCCCCTGGCCTACGTCTAGGATTGTCGTTTCCAATTTTCCAGCGGACCAAACCGGCGCGAAGGGGAACCGCGCGACGATCAGCGAGCAGGTGGCTAACATCCCGCAAAGACCCAGGATTGTGCCGCGCCGAACGGAAAAGACGAGGCGCGCAGCAACCGCCAATGTGGCGACGACGGAAAAGAAGGCCACTACCAACCAAAAAGGAGGTCCGGGAATCCGGTAGCTCACGCGAGGAAAATGCGCTGACCATTGGACGAAATGCAGCAGGAGCCAGGTTAGCCATCCCAGAGGCGCGGCCAGGATTCTTCCAATAACGGAGAAAATCAAACCACTTGCGAGCGTGATGAAGCCGAAAGGCACTACCACACTGGTCAGCGGAACGGCCAGAAGGTTCACCAGCGGAGAAGCCAGTGCAATGCGATGAAAGTCGCGCGCCATGAGCGGCAGCATTCCGATTTGTAGAACGATGGTAAGCACAAACAGTTCCCACACGCGAAATGAGAACGCCAGGCCGCCGACGAGCACATTCTCGACGCTAACTGCCAGGCGCGTCGGTGCGTGCGCGGAAATCCACCGGGCCGTTGCGCGAAGATCGAGGCGAAATTGCGCTACGCGCGGTTTGTGCGCGGCATCCCGAGTTACGTCACGCCATCCCCGCAACGCCTTCACGTAGGGCTGCACGGTCGCTGCCAGCCAGGGCAGCGCCAGCCCGGCGATACAGCCGATGGCCACAAACGTCAGCTGGAAACTTGAATCGCGTAGCGCGAGCGGCCGGGCTAATAACAGCGCCATCGCGGCCAGGGCCGCTGAATTCAGCAGATCGAGCCGTCGGTAAAAAAAACTGCCGGTTACTACAGCGGTCGCCATAAGTGCGGCGCGCAACACCGGAGGCCGCTGTTCGACCACGGCCACGTAAGCGAAGAGCAGCGTCAACACAAAAAACGTAGCCCAGCCGGGCGAAAGGCGCAGTTTGCGCGCGAGCCAAAACAACAACGCTGCCAGCGCGCCAACGTGCAGGCCCGCTACAACGAGAACGTGGAATACGCCGGTCTTCTGAAAGTCCGTGGCTTCGTCGCGATCGACAAAACTCCGGTCGCCGAGCAGCATCGCGCGCAGTACTCCGGCGACTTCGGGTCTCGCGCCGAACAGCGCATCAACCTCGTCGCGCATTCGCCGCCTCGCACGCGCTACAAGGATCCCCGGCGTCAGCGGCGCGATCGAGATGCGCTCGATCAGCTCTGGCGACCGAAGCGCGGCGGTGAGATCGATATTCTGGGTGGCCAGGTAGGCGCGCCGGTCGAAAGCGCCGTCATCTCGGAAGACTTGCGGGCGCTTGGCCCGCGTCAAAACGGCGACGCCATCGCCCGCATGAAGATCGGGCAGCGCGTGATCACCGGGATGCGGCGTAAAGCTGAGTCGCATTCCGCCGTGCAGCGGCACGGTGGCGCCATGATAGTCCACGCCAGCAAGCTCGATTTCGTAGCCGACGCCCCAGGGCAGCCGCGCCGGTTCGTCGCACAGCGTTCCGTACCATCGCAACGGCGAATGCAAGCCAAGCGTGCCACCGTCGACCAGCCGTACAACGTGATCCGGCGGCAAAGGTTGCTGTGCAATGGCGGCGCTGAGAACGCCCAGCGCGATCCATGATAGAAGCGAAGCCGCCGCGCCGCAGCCCAGCCGATGGAACCATAGAAACGTCAGCCCCGCCAGAATCGCCAAGCCGGCGATCACGGAACATTCGACCAGAAATATGTGCGAAGTACTTCGGTGTGCAAACCCTGTATCCAAGCCGAGCACAATGCCGCAGACAAAGGATGCGGCAATTGCTACGGCCGGAGTCTTCACGGAGCGCGTCTCAGTCGCACCAGGGTTTCGATGTGAAAAGTCTGCGGGAACAGATCGAACAGGTGCATCTCCGAGATTTCGTAGCGAACTGCGGGCGCGACATCTCCGTCCTTCTTCTTGGCCGACCCTGTCAGCACCGCCAAATCCCGCGCCAGCGTCGAGGGATCGCAGGATAGATACGCAATTTCCGGGGCGCCCAAAGCGGCCAGCGCCGTGGCCGCACCAACTCCGAGTCCTGCGCGTGGCGGGTCAAGCGAAACAAAGTCCGGCTTTTCCTGCGTCTTGCGCAGAAATTCCTCGGCGTGCTCGTTGTGCGAAGTGATGGTCACGCCAGCACTCTCGGCGTTGGCGTACAGGTCTCGAGTCGCGGCCAGATTCGCATCCACGCTGATGACTTTGTTGAATGTCTTCGCCAACGGCAACGTAAAAAAGCCGACCCCCGCATACAAATCCAGCGCCACATCGCCTTTCGCATCGGAGGTCATCGTCTTCAAAAGCTCCTCGACCAGAAAGCGGTTCACCTGAAAAAACGAAAGGTGGCTTACCCGAAAACGGAACCCGCCAGCCTCGTGAAACAAGAATCCCGGCCCGGTCAGCTCAAACCGGTCTTTGCTCTGATCGAGCAGTAGCAGGCTCTCGATTTTCGGCAGAGCTTGCCGAAACGCAGCGGCTAGTTCTGCGGCGGGCTTCGGGAATCGTTCAAACGCCACGTTCAGCGCGATCTTGTCGTCGGTCGAATCGACAAACGCTTCGATCTCCAGCACTTTCTCGGGCAAATGACCCGACCGCGTCATGTTCTGCAACTGCTCAAACGTTTTCTCGAGCAGCGGCGACAGCACCGGGCACACATCAATCGGCACGATTACGGAGCTCTCCGGCAGGAAATAGCCGAGCGCCAACGGCTTCGCGTCGCGCAAAGCCCATTGCGCCCGGTTGCGATACCCATAGGGCCGCGCCGAGTGCTCAATAATCGGTCCCTCCCAAGTGATGCGTCCCAAACGCGACAACGTTTCGCGCAGGATCTCTTTCTTCAGCTGCAGCTGTTCCGCCGCAGGGATGTGCTGGTAATGGCATCCACCGCACGTTTGAAAGTGCGGGCAAAGCGCCTTCTGACGCTGCGCCGCGGGCGAGGTAACCTCCAACAATCGGGCCCAGATCAGCTTGTTGCGCTTCTGCTTGATCTCGGCGCGCACCTGTTCCCCCGGCATTACATAGGGAACGAACACGGTGTTTCCGTCGGCATGCGCCAAGCCATCACCGCCATAGACAAGCTTCTCAATCGATAATGTTAACTCATCAGCCATACAAATGGTATCCATTCTGCGACGATTCGCGTGGTCGGCCCGGGCCGCCGTATGCCCCGTAGCGGCCGCTTTCCGAAGCGGGCGCTTTTCGGAGGAAAGACGCCCGTTCCGCCGAACGTTTTCAGGAAAAGTAGTAAAGACTTAGCCTTGGCAATCCAAACTGTTCCAAGAATCGCTTCTGCATGTATTGCCGCTCCACCAGCGCGATCTGCTCCGCTTTCATCTTGCGGCGGTACATCGCGAGTTGCCCATCGACTTCGCGCCGGATGCGCAGCATCAACTCCTCGCTGGCGTGCTGGGCCAGTGCCGCTTGCAATTTATCGTCAAGAATTGTGAGCCTCCGCTCCAAGTCTTCGACGTCCAGCTTTCCCGGAGTATCGAGCAGCGGCAAACTCGATTCCAACGATTGCGCGATCTCTGCAAAACGCGCGGCCAATTCTGGATGCGCCGTCCGGTGTCTCTCCGCGGCGGTGCCAATCAGCGCAACGTTCTTTGCGAAATACGCTCGCAGCTCGTCCCGCGAAAAGGGTTCGGCGGCCGCGCGTCCATTCTTCGGAGCGCTCCCGGCCGCCGCCTCCTGGCTCTCGGCCACTGCTTCCAGTATCGCATCGGTGCAATACGCCAAACTTTTTAACGGCTTTCCCGCCCCGCGCCGCGAACGGCCATAACTCTCAAACGCGCGATCGATTCCCTTTAGCACCGCGTCCAGCGGTATCCCCGCCTTTTGCCAGGTCTCCATGATCGCCCAGTCCAGCGGCGACACCAGCAGATGCGCTCCCCGCTTCTTCCAGAAATATTCCTCGATTTCCGTGAAGTAGTTGAAGTAATTCCAACCGTCGATATTGCGAGCCATGTTGCGAGCGCCGCCCTCGCCGCCGTGGGGCAACTCCACCGCGGCTCAGCCCTGAACTTTCTTGGTCTGCGCAGGCACGTTCTTTGCGGCCCGAAACTCCGCCCCGCCTCGCCCCGATGTTTCCGCGGGCTGATTCTTTTCCCAGATCAGCCGCAGGCCATTCAGCGTCAAGAACGCATCGGTGTGTTGAATCTGTTTCGATCCGCGTGCCACCAGTGTCGCTTGTCCGCCGGTGGCAACGACGGTTGCCTGCGTTTTCAGCTCCGCCTTAATACGTGTCAACATGCCGTCAACCATATCGATGGCGCCATAATAGAGTCCCGCCTGCATGTGCGTGACCGTATTCGTCCCGATCACGCGGCCGGGATCCTTGATCTCGACGCGAGGAAGCCTCGCCGCGCGCGAAAACAACGCTTCGGAGGCGATGCCCAACCCCGGCGCGATGACCCCACCCAAATATTCTCCGCGCTCGGAAATCACATCGAACGTAATGGCGGTGCCGAAGTCCACCACGATGCACGGACCGCCATACTTGTGAAAGGCAGCAACTCCATTCACGATGCGGTCGGCTCCTACTTCCAGCGGGTTATCGACCAGAACGGCCATTCCCGTTTTTACGCCGAGTTCGACGAACAGAGCTTTCTGTCCGAAATAAAGCCGCGCCATCTCCGCCAGGGTCCAATTCATTGGCGGCACGACGGAACTGATGATCACGCCTCCGATCGCGGCGCCGTCGAGTCCGGCAAGGGTGAACAGGTTGCGCGTCAGCACGCCGTATTCATCCACGGTTTGCAGCCGGGCGGTGGTGAGTCGCCAATTGGCGATGAGTTCCTCGCCCCGAAAAACGCCCAGCACCGTATTGGTGTTGCCGACATCAATGGTCAATAGCATCTGTCGCCGCCGTAGCTCCGATGAATAGAATTAACCTTTATAGTCGCCTTCGCTTCATTCGCCCTTTCGACCGGGGCGGTGGGCACAGACAGGAGTGTCTGTGCTACTTGTCTTCAGTAATTTCGCCGGCGATCACCGTCACGATCTGTCCGCTGTCGCGCTTCACCAGGAGTAGTCCCTCGGGTCCAAGTCCAGCGGTCACACCGGCGAAGCTTTCTTTCCCGTTCGTTACCCGGACGCGTTTGCCTTGGGCGTAGCTGGAGGTGGACGCAAAACGGCTGGTCACGCTTTCCGGGCCTTCGGCCAAGAATCGATTGTAGTCGTTCTCGAATTCACGCAGCAACCGCACCAACAATTCCAGCCGCGATTGCGGCTTTCCCGTTTCCACGCGCAGCGAGGTGGCGATCGCGCTCAGCTCCGCCGGAAACTTCTCCTGATTCACATTCAGGCCGATCCCCACGATCACGAAGCGAATTTGTGCAGGTTCCGCATGCATTTCGGTAAGAATTCCACCCACTTTCTTGCCACGGACCAGCAAGTCGTTGGGCCACTTCAAGTCCACGTTCAAGCCGGTCTGCGCTTGAATCGCGGCGTGCGCTGAAAGGCCCGCCATCATGGTCAACAGCGGAGCCTGCACGGGTGCTAGACGCGGGCGCAACAACAGTGTGGCGTAAATCCCCGTGGCACGCTCGGAGTGCCACGCGTGTCCGGCGCGGCCGCGGCCTGCCGTTTGCTCTTCGGCCAGCACGACCGCGCCTTCCGGCTCTCCGGCGTGGCCGAGTTCCAGTGCGACGCGATTCGTCGAATCCACTTTGAAGAAGTGATGGATGCGCTTGCCGAACAAGCTGCCCTTCAATCGCTGGCGCAGCATGTCGGGCGTCAGGATGTCCGGCACTTTCTCCAAGAAATATCCGGTGTGCTGCTCACCTTTCACGCGGACGCCTAACTCGCGGAGGCGATTCACCCAGCGCCACACGGTGGAGCGCGATACGCCAATCTCGCGCGCGATGCGGGCGCCGCTGACCACAATCGTGGCGTTTTCCGCGAGCAGGGTGAGCAGCGCGGCGATGCGCCGATCGGTCATTCCTGGAAGCGTGTCGGATTGTGCCTTTGTGCGCCGCGCCATGACCTTTTTTGTTTGCGCGCCGACCGAGCGGCGACGGAATATTGTTCGCCGGGCTAAAGCCCGGCGCCTACATGAGTTCGGTGTTGCGTCGAAACCGACGTAAGCTTACTTGCCCTCGATGCGGTCTACAAGCAGGCTCAGGTCGGCCGCGGGCGCCGAATGCGTTAGCGCGCCGGAGGATAGGAAATCGGCGCCGGTTTCCGCGTAAGCCCGCGCGTTGTCGAGCGTGATGCCGCCGGAGATTTCGACCACGCAGTCGCGTCGCAGATTGCGCGCTAACTGCACGCAACGCCTTGCTACCTCTGGCGTCATGTTGTCAAGCAGCACCGATTCCGCTCCGGCCTCCAGGGCTTCGCGCAACTCCTGTTCGTTACGCACTTCGATCTGAATGGGCAGGGCAGTCGTCGCAGCGGCTTCGCGCAGTCCGGCGGACGCCTCATAGGCGGTGATCTCCCGCGGATTCATTCGCGATGAAGCATATGCGTGCGCTTGACCGAGCGCCGCGGATACGCCCCCGGCCAGCGCGATGTGATTTTCTTTCAGTAGGATCGCGTCGTACAGGCCGATCCGGTGATTTGTCCCGCCGCCCATGCGCACGGCATATTTTTCCAGCATACGCAGTCCTGGCGTGGTTTTTCGGGTGTCGCGAATCCTGGCATTGGTGCCCGCGAGACGTTCAACGAAATGATGCGTCATCGTCGCGATCCCGCTTAAATGCGCCAGGAAGTTGAGCGCGGTGCGCTCTCCAGCGAGTATCGTCCGTGCGCGCGCGTAAATCTGGAGCAGCTCGCGTCCGTTGTCGACGATATCGCCGTCCTTGGCCAACAGCGTGATCGCGGCGCCGGAATCCAGCGTCCGGAAAACGCGCTCGGCGAGAGGCAATCCGGCGCAGACCAGCGAAGCCTTCGCGACGATCCGCGCACGCGCCATTGTCGCCGGCGGAATGGTTGCCATCGAGGTTACATCGCCGGTGCCCACATCTTCGGCCAGGGCCCTGCGAATCAGCTCATCGATCTCGTGGGAATTCCAGTCCATGAAGGAGAACCCAGCCCGCTACGCGCCCCGCTCAAGCTCGGCGAGCCGCTTACGGAGTTTTTCCAGTTCCCGCTTTTGCTCCGCCAAGGTTGTTTCCATCCCGCGCACGATCTTCTCGGGCGCGCGAGCGCGAAAGCTCGCGTCGTCCAGCTGCTTTTCTTTCGAGGCGATGGCCTTCTGCAAGCCGTCGATTTCTTTTCGCAGGCGCGCGATCTCAGCCGAAATATCCATTGTGTCGGTCGCGTAGGCGATGCGTACGTCGAACTGTGCGGTCGTGCGAACCGCGCCGCCTGTAGCGGCAAGACGGCTCGCGGAGACCGGCATGTCCGTCAGACTCGCCAGCCGCACGATGCCATCGAGATTTCGCTGGATGGTCGATCGGATGTATTCGTAGGAGCTGTGAAACTCGGCGGTCACTCTCCTTTTGGGATCGAGCTTCATTTCCGCGCGGATGTTCCGCAACTCTGCGATGACTTCTTGCAGGAGCGCGAATTCGTTGACGCGGGATTGATCGCCGGGGTCCTTTTGCTCCGGAGCGAAGGATTGCAACGCGATGGACTTGTCGCCGGGCCGCTGGGGCAATTGGTGCCAGAGCTCTTCGGTGAGGAAGGGCATGAAGGGATGGAGCAGGCGCAGCGCGCCATCGAACGCGGCAAACAGATTTCGCCACGCGACGATGGCCCGCTCGCGGTCGGCGTTCAGCAAATCCGGCTTGATCCACTCGATGTACCAGTCACAGAAATCGCCCCAGAAAAACTGGTAGATCGTCTGGGCAGCTTCATGGAAACGATAACTCGCCAGCGCGGTGTTCACAGTGTTTCGAGCCGCGGCAAGCCTCTCGAAAATCCATTCATCGACCAGCGGGATGCTGCCGTGGAAGTTATACGGAGCATTTTTGCGGATGTCAGGTCCAGCGAGTTCTTCAAACGTCGCGGCCCCGGTTTGCTCAAACTTGTCGAGATTCATGAACAGGAAGCGCGATGCGTTCCAGATCTTGTTCGCAAAATTCCGCGCGCTGGCGAGGCGATCGTCGGAGAGGATGATATCGGTTCCCGGCGCGGCCATCGACGCGAGAGCAAAACGCATGGCGTCGGTGCCATACTGCTGGTTGAGCCTCGACGGGGTCGAGCCCGGTTCCTTTGGACTTCGACATTTTCTCGCCGCCAGCCGTGCGCACCAGCGAATGCAGGTACACGACGCGAAAGGGAACTTCGCCCGTGAACTGAATGCCCAGCATGATCATGCGGGCGACCCAGAAAAACAGGATGTCGTAGCCGGTGATCATCAGCTGGTCGGATAGTACTTCTCGAAGTCGGCGGTTTTTTCCGGCCAGCCAAGCGTAGAAAATGGCCAGAGGCCCGAGCTGAACCAGGTGTCCAGCACATCCGGGTCTTGCGTCAGGTGCTCCGAACCGCACGTTGGGCACTTTGTGGGAGCTTCCATGGCGACCGTCAGATGGTGGTGTTCCTTGCAATACCACGCGGGAATGCGATGGCCCCACCAGAGCTGGCGGGAAATGTACCAATCGCGGATGTTGTCGCATCCAGTTGAAATATTCTTCGCGCCAGTTGTCGGGAACGATTTGGATGTCGCCGCGCTCCACGGCCGCGATCGCGGGTTCCGCCAGCGGCTTCATCCTGCAGAACCATTGCGTGGAAACGCAGGGCTCGACGATGGTGCGGCAGCGTTCGCAGATTCCCGACTGCGTGCGTGTGATCGGTGATTTTCTCGAGCAGGTCGAGCGCCTGTAAATCCTCGACCACGCTTCTTGCGCGCGGCGAATCGCTCCATTCCGGCGTAGGGGCCGGCGGCCGCGCTCATGTGGCCGTCGTCGGTCATGATATCGATCTCCGGGAGATGATGACGGCGTCCGACCTCAAAGTCGTTGGGGTCGTGTGCGGGGGTGATTTTCACCGCGCCGGTGCCGAATTCGCGGTCGACCATGGCGTCGGCGATGACGGGAATCTCGCGATTCACCAGCGGCACTCGCGCTTCGTCCGATCAAATGCTTGAAGCGCTCGTCCTCGGGATGCACCGCGATCGCGGTGTCGCCGAGCATGGTTTCGGGGCGCGTGGTCGCGACCACCAGATACTCTTTGCTTCCCGCCACGTGGTAGCGGATGTACCAGAGATGCCCGGCGCGCTCTTCGTGCAGCACTTCCAGATCGCTGAGCACCGTCAGGCAAACAGGGCACCAGTTGGTGATGCGCTTGTCGCGGTAGATCAAGCCCTCGTTGTAAAGGCGGACGAATACCTCGCGCACTACGGGTGACAATTCCGGCGACAGGGTGAACTTCTCGCGCGACCAGTCGCAGCTTTCCCCGATTTCGCGCATCTGGCGCTGGATGGTGCCGCCGGTTTCTTCTTTCAGTTCCCAGACCAGGCGTTCAAATTCTTCGCGGCCGAGGTCCCGGTAGTTGATGCCTTGGTCGGCGAGTTGCCGCACCACGACGCGCTGGGTGGAAATTCCGGCGTGGTCGGTGCCCGGAAGATAGAGAGTGTTGTAGCCGCGCATGCGATACCAGCGCGTCATGATGTCGATCTCAGTGTGCTCCAGCATGTGGCCGATGTGCAGGGACCCGGTCACGTTGGGCGGCGGAATCACGATGGAAAACACTGGCCCGGGCGCATTCACATCCGCGCGGAACAACTGTTCCTTGACCCAGAACTCCGCCCAGCGGGGTTCGATCTGCTGCGGCTCATACGCTTTGGCGATTTCACGAGGCATCCGGCCCAATACTCCTGAAGATTTGCGCTTCCGTACGGCCCTGCGGCGCGTTTCGCCGTCAGAGCAATCTTCGACTATACGAGGGGGAAGCCAGCGCGGTCAATTCAGCGAAAATCGTGGTGGCGAGCAGTGGCCAATGCGCCGACTGATCGTCCAGGTGCAGCGGCTGGCGTGCCAAGAGCCAGGAGTGTGCGAATGGAGACAGAGTTTGCCCATGCACAGTGAGTAGTATCGTCGTTGCGTGCGGGTTCTCCGGGTGGCAGGGTCCAGCTTGAAGAGACTTGAAAAAGGAGAATCGCTATGAAGACATCGCTAGTGACCAGCACGCTTTTACTCGTACTGCTGATTGCCGGGTGCAATGTGAACCCAGCCCCGGCAGCAACGCCAGGACCAGCGGGCCCTCCGGGCCAATCCGGACAGACAGGCGCTACCGGCAAAACTGGTCAGCAGGGCGACCAGGGGCAGTCTGGGCAACAAGGCGCGACCGGCCAGTCCGGCGACCAAGGCCAGACCGGCGCGACGGGCCAATCCGGAGATCAAGGGCAAACGGGCCAGACCGGCCGACAGGGCCGACAAGGTGACGACGCGCCATGCCCGGCAGGCGAGCATCGCTATACCAACCCGAATTCTGGACACGTGAGCTGTGTCAGGAACGAAGACCGGTAACGGCGACGTAGGGTTCAAAACCATCGAAATCAACTTCGGAGGCAATCTACCGTTGCCGTGGCCAATAGGGCGGCGGTATTTTGCTGTGCCCAGCGAGGGAAGCAGCGTCGAAAGGGAATTACCGTCGCTTGGTCAATTCTTCGCGGACGATGGTTTCGATGACCGGCTTCAGGAGGTCGCGCGCTACTTCCTGCAATCTGTCAGGGCTCATGCGCTCGAGGACTCTGGCTACGACGGCATCCATATCAAGCTCGGTTGCGCCATGCGCGGCTTCTTCGCGCGCGGTCTGAACGGCTTCGGGTATCACGGAACTTGTGGCGACTCCGGAAACCACTTCGATTTCGTCGGGAGCGTCCGCGGTTGCGAACGAATTCACCGGCTCGGCAGCGTCTGGTGCAGGCGCGGCTTCTACAGCGGCCTCCACAAAAGGTTCCGCCGCAGGCGGCTGACTGCTCGCTGGGGCGACCGGTGCGTCCCAAGTTGATGCGAGCCGAGTGGCCTTTTGCGCTTCGGCATCCCAGGGACTAGGTGGCGGCGTTGAAAACCACGACGTGGTGGAGCTGGTTTTTTCCGTTTCGGCTACGGGGACTTCGACGACGGAAACGGCCGCGGATGCCACAAAGGGCACAGCCTCAACGGGCTCCGGCTCTTTTTCCGGCTCGACGAGCTGAGCCGGGGAAACTGGTTGTTCAGAAACCATTTGTTCAGGAACCGCTTGGTCGGAAACCAGTTGCTGCGAGGGCGGGTCCTGGGAGGCAAAGCGTTCTGAATCCGGCGCTCCGGAAACAAAACTTTCTTCTTGCGCAGGAGCGGGCTCGGCGTGTCCCACCATCGCTTCGAGTTCCGCTGCGTGCGGAGCCGGGTGTTCTTCTTCAGCCACGGCCGCTTTGTTCTGCACTCCCGCCTCAATTGCCGCAGCCCAGGCTTCTCCGGAAAACGGCGCCGCCGGCATGTTTCTAAAATCGGCAATCCCGCTATGAACGTTTTCCTGGACTTCAGCAGCCTCCGTCAAATCTGACTTTTCGCGCGTAGGCGTCCAGTGTGAATTCTTTCTGCCACGCGCCAGAGCATCCTCGGACGCAGCGTCGCGCCATCCGCTTCCGCCAGACGCGGCGACATCTTCTTCTTTGGACTCTTCGCTGCCCGCGTCGCGCCGCCAGGAGGGTTTCGCGTCGGCGTCTTCTTCTTCCTCTTCCTCCTCGATTTCCGCGGTGCGCCAGTCACGCTCCAATGCAGGCACCGCGGTAACCTCACTGAGTTCCTCTTCGGTATCGGTGCCAGGCGTTTCCAGCAGGCTGCCAAAGGCCACCGGTTGTTGGCCCGCTTCAATCTTCAATGCGGCCGGACGGGCTGGAGCTTCATCCACGAACGATTCGGTTTCAAACTCGGGCAAAGTTGCGCCCGGCTTAGGCGCGAAGTTGGGACTACCGCCTCGCGACTCCGAAGCTGCCGCTGGAGCTTCCATGGGAACCTCCGGCGCTGCTTTCGCCGGCACGAAGCCCGCATGCGCGACACCGGCGCGCACCAGAGCGGACTTCACCATGGAAATCAAAGGGTCGGGAGGAACGAAAGGCTTCTTCAATACGCCGTCGGCGCCAACGCGTTGCGCTTCCTGTTCATCCAAGGGGTCAAACGCGCCTACCAGCAGAATCACCGGAATGTGCTTGAGCGCAGGATCCTCTTTCACGTACTTGCAAACTTCATAGCCGTTGCGCACCGGCATGAACACATCGGCCAGCACCAGGTCCGGGTGAATGTCGGAGATTTTGCGCACGGCCGCTTCGCCATTGCCCACGGCGATCACCTCGATGCCGTGGTCCTTCAGCGCAAGACCCACCATCTTCTGGATATTGCTATTGTCGTCCGCAACCAGGATCTTGGCCACCGAACGTCCTCCGGGAAAAACCCCCGTCTTTTGTTGATACCCTGCGCGACCGTGCTGAGCTCGACCGGTCGGTCGTCTCCCCCAGCGGCGATAGCCTACCTCGCGCTTAGGGATGACTCCACATCATTGGAGCATTCCGCCTGGAGGTCGTCAACGCCAACCGGGAACAGGTGTGTCGGAAGTGAATACCCTGAGGGTATTGATCCGGTACACGTTGTTTATTTGGAGGGGTTTATTTGAAGGAATCGAACGGGCACTCTTCGCCGAATCAGGCGGAAGCGTCGAAGGTGTCCTCCCGGTAGAACAATTGGAAGGGTCGAAACACGGATTCCGTCTGACAATTTGGGCAGGTTCGATGCTCGCTCTCTTGGGGAATGGTGGGTCTTGGTAGGATTTTAAACGGATCGCGGTGGTACTCCTCAACAACGGAAGGTTCAATCTGAGTGTGGGTGAAAGTGTGACTGCAATTTGGACAGGTAACAACCCACCGAGGCATGATCTGAAATTCTACGACCCTCCAAGGCGCCTGGAAATACGCGGAATGCCTTAGCGAATCTGAGCCCCTGGTACCCCGGAGGGTTGCGGCACGCAATCCGGGTTGATGGGCTGCGTGCCGAAATGAAAAGAGCGCGGCGAGAGCCGCGCCCCTTGACCCTGGAGCAGGAATTCGACTACCACGGCAACAGCTTGTGGAGGCCCTTCTTTTTCTTGCTGGTGGATTCCTTCTGGTCGCCGGAATTGCCTGCCGTTGAATTCTGCGAGCTATCCGCGGCGGTACCATCCGCATTTTGCGCGGGAGCGGAACTATCGCCGGAGGCCTTTGAATCGGAGCTCCCGGTCGTTGTCGTGGTGTTCACCGGATTCGTGTTGGCGTCCGCTGCGGCTGGTGGAGAGGCAGGTGTCGCCGCCGCCGTGGGGTCGCCCGCAGCTCCCGGACTGGCGGAAGTGCCTTCTGCTGGTGTTGCTGTTGGTGTCTGTTCCGTGCCGCTGGAATTGCCGTCGGTAGTGCCTGTTCCGCCGCTGGAAGCGCTCCCAGGCGTCACGATCTCCACTACCGCCGCGTTTCCTGCTCCCGGCGCCGACCCGCCTAAGCTCGACCGATTTCCGGGCGTCAAAACGTCCGTCGCTGAAGTGTTGTCCGACTCCGGCTGCAGGTTCGGCGCGCCGGTTCGTGCGGCAGCCAAAAGCTCCGTGTGCGGGCCCGATCGCACTAATGCCAGCGGTTTCTTGATCAAGCTGTCATGCTGGCGCGGCGTGTTCTGCTCCGCAACCATCCAAGCCTGCGCCTTGGGGTCCGGCTGAGGTATGGGAACCTTGAACGCCTTCAGCTTGCCTTTCGCGTCCGGAACCAGCGGTGACAAGGGATAATTCCGAACGATCTGCGAATAGTAAAGCTGTGCTATCTCTTTGTGTTCGCTGCGCTCGAAAATGTCGCCCAGCATCCACAGGGCATGGTCCGACTTGCTGTAGAGCGGGTAGCGCTTCGTGATGGCGATCAGCCTGGCCGCCGCCGCGCGTTTGTCGCCCTTTACGTAATAGTAGTAGCCGATGCGGTAGTCGCCTTCGGCAATGATCTCTTGCACGTTCCGCAGGCGTTGCTCGGCCTGGGGCGCCAAGGGATCCTTGGGATATTTCTCGAGAAAAGTCTGAAACTCTTCCTCGGCGGCCTTGGCTTCGGTGCGGTCCCGATCGGGCTTGGCGATCTGCTTGTAGTGGGTGTTCGCCACCTGAAGCTGCGCATAGCTGGCTTCCGGCAGGAAGGGAAAGAAGATGCCAAAGTCTTTGTAGGCTTGGACGGCCTGGGTTAGGTTCGCGCCCCCGCCTTCTTTATAGTAGGAGTCGGCGATCGCCAGCTTTGCCTTGGCCAGGTACTCGCTGTCCGGGTAGGTATTGATCAGCGTCTGCAGACTCAGGCGTCCCACTTCCTGACGTCCGTGCTTGATGTCGTCGATGGCGCGGTCGTACAGAATCTTGTCGGGTTCGGCGGTGTTGTCGGCGCTGGTGGACTTGTTTACTTTTTTCTTTTTGTGGAGGATTTGCGCGTCGCTGGTGTTGACCGTCAGTGCTGCTAGTCCCCCCGCCAAAACAAGAATGCTTAACCGCTTCCCGTTCTTGCTTATAAAAGCCTGGAGCAAACGTTCACCTCTCCTGCGTAAATATCGGCCCTCGAATGCTTTCACAGTCGGCGGGCCCATTCTGCTGCTGGCTAAGCTCGGAACGAACTTAGTATACCCTGAACGAAAGTACAGGCTAGCCTCAAAATTGCCCGCTTGGCCAGGCTGGATGGGGCCCTGAAATCTTGCCCGACGTGCACCCTTTCCAGTCCCTCCGCGCTTTGGGTGAGATGCCCGTTCCTCCATTGGAGGGTTGCCTTGCCTATGCGGCCCTTCCGGAAGAATTTAAACAAACTGTTACAATGCTCGGCGGTGATGCCACTAAAATGACACGGCACTGGCCGCCAGGGGTGAACTTCATCCGCGAAAATGGATAAGCGAAAATTTCTCTTTGTTTCTCTCTCAGGACTCATTGGTGACATCGCGTGGCAGATTCTGAAGGAAGGCCACGACGTCCGCTATTACATCGACAACGAAAAAGAACGCGACATCGCGGATGGCTTCGTTCCCAAGTCCACCGATTGGGAGAAAGACGCCAAGGAGTGGGCAGATATCATTGTTTTCGACGATACGCTGGGCCAAGGCGCCAGAGCTCAGGCCCTTCGCGCGGCCGGGAAGCCGGTCATCGGCGGCACCGAATACACCGACCGGCTCGAGGATGATCGCTCCTTCGGGCAGGAAGAGCTGAAGAAGGCCGGCGTCAACATTATTCCGTACGAAGACTTCGACTCCTTCGATCCCGCAATCGAATTCGTGAAGAAAAATCCCGACCGCTACGTCATCAAGCCTAGCGGGGAGGCGCAAAACGTCAAGCGGCGCCTCTTCGTGGGCGAGGAAGAAGACGGCGAAGACGTCATCCGCATGCTGGAAGCCTACAAGAAGGCCTTCAGCGAAGAGATCAAGGTGTTCCAGCTACAGCGCCGCATCCACGGCGTCGAAGTCGCCGTAGGCGCTTTCTTCAACGGCAAGCGGTTCATCACTCCGGTTAACATCAATTTCGAGCACAAGAAGCTTTTCCCCGGCGAAGTAGGTCCGCCCACTGGCGAGATGGGCACAGCCATGTTCTGGAGCGAACCCAACGCGTTGTTCTACCGCACGCTTTTGAAAATGGAGCCAAAGCTGGCCCTCGAGGGCTACGTCGGCTACATCGACCTCAACTGCATCGTCAACAACAATGGCATCTACCCGCTGGAATTCACTGCACGCTTCGGCTACCCCACGATATTCATCCAGCAGGAAGGCATCCTGACGCCCATCAGCGATTTCTTCTGGGAACTGGCGACGGGCGCCGAGCCGAAGTGGCGGACGCGCAGCGGGTTCCAGATTGGTGTCCGCATCGTGGTCCCGCCGTTCCCGTTCGATGACGAGCCCACCTTCGAATCGTTCTCTAAGGACAACGCCATCGTCTTCAAGCGCGGCACGCCCGAGCAGGTTCACATCGAAGACGTAAAACAAGTGAATGGCCAGTGGCTGATCGCCGGAACATCCGGAGTCGTACTCGCGGTGGTGGGCACCGGACAAACCATGAAGCAAGCCCAGGCCCAGGTCTACACCCGCATCAAAAACATCCTCATCCCCAACATGTACTACCGCACCGACATCGGCGACCGCTGGGCCGAAGACTCCGACAAACTCCACAACTGGGGCTATCTGAGGTAGCGCAAGCACTCGCGTTTACCCGGGGTCGGAGGGACCTGTGCCCGCTCTAACAGCGCTCGGCCCAAGATAGCGAGAACGCATCGACGCCATTCCGGTGCCGATCGCGATCTCGACGGCAAATATCCCTTTAACTCAGTTCCGTTAAACTATGGGAACATCAAGTCTGTGAAGACCGACCTCGATATCCCAGACCAGATCCTTCGTCGGGCAAAATCCAAAGCCGCCGAAAAGGGCATTCCCCTTTATCAATTCGTTACCGAAGCGGTCGAGGATAAGTTGAAAGTCAAACCAGCCCGTGGTGCGAAACCCTGGATGAAGCACATGGGCAAGCTCAGGGATCTCCGAAGAGAAACGCGACGCATCAACAAATTCATCGAACAAGCATTTGAATGACTGCGTGTCCTGGGGAATCAGCGATCAGACGACTTACCTGGAGAATTCCTTTGCGCTTACGCTTCCTATAGGCGCAGTGTTGTTATCCCGACCGGAGGAGAGACGTAACCCAGTTGAATCATGCTCTTGCGAACGGGCCAATGTTACTTGGCTCACTATTCAACCTGCCTTCAGTCTTTTTCCGGTACGCAAGGCCGCAAGAACGAGAAGACCATAAAGGAGACTACCGAAAAGAACCATGAATCCATAAAGACTTATCGTCTCCCAATAGTCGCCGGCTCGGCCCTTCCAGATTGCGTTGCTAACGACCGCAGCAAGAATTGCGAGCGGCGCAAGGAGAGGGAGGGTCATCGTCTCAAGGATGGTGTGAGTTCCAACGACAGCAAGCATAAGGAGGACAACTGTGCCAGACAGACCGATTGCCAGAGACTTTAACATGTCCTTTGCCATCGGCACCAATCTTAGTACAGATCACGGAAGGAGAACGTCGCGCTTTGGTAACCGACGTCACATTGATACCCTTACGCACGCCCGACTTGTAACCCTAGCGTTTCGATGCTCTTACAAACTGCGGCGTGGTGGCCTCGCCTACTAACTTTTCATCAATGCATCGGGACCGAGCCGCCGCCACCCGGCCGGTTCTTCTGTAATAGAAACGACAGCCCGAACATGATCATGGCCGCGACCGCCAGCACCCAATACGTATCAATGTAGGCCAGCATGGACTACGCGGCGGCCTTGGAAAGTGCGCTCCGCTCTGATGAGAGGACGCGGCGGCGGTCGCAGTAAAAGTGGAACGAAGCGTCGTGAGAAACCGGATTGCACTCGTGGCAAAACCTGACAGAATGGTGACAACTTTTTTCTTCGTGATCTGAGGTTGGAACGCATATCATCGCGTCGCGGAACGTTCTCCTACGTCCCATACCAGGAGAACGATGCTGTTCCAAGGAGGAAAAACGATGAAGAGGGTGTTCGCGGCCTGCTTACTCTTTGCTATGACTCCGGCGTTACCCGCGCTGACGGCGCAAAACCAAAAGCCTGACGTTGCGAAGACGTCTCTGAAAGTTGGCGATGTAGCTCCGGATTTCACCTTGTTGAGCGATCAATGGAAAACCGTGAAACTGAGCGATTATCGTGGAAAGAAAAATGTCTTTCTCGCGATCTATGTTCTCGCTTTCACCGGTGGTTGAACCAAGCAACTCCAGGCGGTCCAGTCTGGAATAACCGCAGGAAAGATCGACCCCTCCGACACGGAAGTCTTCGGCGTAAGCATGGATAGTCCCGCAGCGAACGCCGCCTTCGCCAAACAGATCGATATCAAGTTTGTGTTGCTCAGCGACATGAACAAGAAGATGCTGAAGGACTACGGCATTCTCAAAGGCTACGACGTCCAGAACCAAACGTATCAGTGGGCGCAGCGCGCGAACATCGTCATCGACAAGAATGGAGTCGTCCAGCACATCGAGGAAGGGGACAGCGCCGTCGATCCCAATACCGCGATGTCGGTCTGTACTGACCTACACAAGAAAGAAGCCGCGAAATAAGAATCGGGGCGGCCGAATTGGCGTTCGGCCGCTGCCCTATTTCCGGTCGTATGGAAAGCGCCGCCGAGTTTGCTGTTTGCGGCGGCTAATCGCTGCCAGCGCAACCTTAGCGATCGCGTCACACGCGGCTTACTGCTTCGGAGGCTGGGCCGTCGGCGGAAGGATGCCGTTCAGACGCAGGTATACGGCTTGCGTGCCGTAATGATCGAACCACTCGTCGCTTAACAGGATCATCGTTCCGGCGCGAGTCGTTTGCCGGTTTGGCCCCAGCGTCACCGGATCGCCCAGCTTGGAGTCGTCCGCGGCAGCGAGCGCGGTGGTGCAGAAATCGAAGGATGATTTCAGTGCCGCGACCAGCTTGTCTTTGCCGTCCGTGTCCGCGATGGTTACTTCGGGAGCGGCTGTGCCGGAAACTTTCGAGCACAGGCCGTAATTTGCCTGCGCACTGTGCATGACCAGATGAGCGTAGGTATTCATTTCTGGCGTGGGCTTAAAGGAATATTTTTCGGCAGGCATCGCCTCCGCGGCGGCGACCATGTTTTTCGCGAACCGTGGCAACTGCGACTTCACTGTTGCGCTCACGGGATTCGCTGCCGGCGCGGAATCCTGCCGAGCACTTGCTGCTCCGGCAAACACAGCCACGACCGCGCATAGCCCAGCCCATTGCATGCGTTTCATTGAAGTCGCTCCTTCTGTGCAACGTAGGACCGAAAGCATAGCGCCACTTCGCTTGCACAACAAGCGATTCCGAGACGGAACGCTGGCCGGGCTGAAGCCCGGCGCCTACATGGCCGGCAGACGGCGCCGGTAACACATCGACGAGGCGCGGTCGAGTTGCGAGCTAGTTTGCGACTGTCAGTTCGATCGTGGCGGAAGAGGAGACGCGGGAGCCCGCGAGCGGGGATTGGTCGATGACCGAGGCGTGCGGCCATTGAGGCGCGGTCACGTAGTTTACCTTGCGGTGCAGCCCGGCTACGTCGAGGCGGCGCTGCGCGTCGATTTCGTTCAAGCCAACCAGGTGCGGCATGACGTACGCGACATCCCGCGGACCCTGGGAAACCAGGACGTCCACGCGGGGCGTTGCCGCGCCTGCGCCCGGGCGCGGGGTCTGCAGCACCACCGTGTCCACCGGTTCGTCCGGCATCGTCACTTGGGAAACTTCGCCGACTTGCAGGCCGGCGCGCAACAGTTCGATTCGCGAGGCGCGCAGGGAATTGCCTTCCAGCAGCGGTATTTCGAGCTGGCGCTGGCCGAGGCTTAGCACCACGTGCGCTTGCTGGGAAACTTTCATCAGCAGGCCCGCAGTGGGCGTTTGCCGCACGACCACATTGATGGGCGCGTCGCTGTAAACGCGGTCGGCCACCCGCAGGACCAAGCCGCGGGAGCGCAGCATGCTGTTGGCTTCGCTCACAGTTTTACCAACGAGATTGGGCATGGTCGTTTCGCGGCCGTGGATAGCGATGCGCATCGCGGTGATGGCGCTAAGAAACGCCGCCGACGTCAAAATGAAGATCAGCAATGCGGTCTGGCCGAGAGTTTCTAAGCGGTCGCGGAGGGTCATGGCGCGATTTTAAAGAGATATTGTGATGCCATCACCAGAATGCCAGTGTTTGTGGCAGCGGGCCACGAAATCGGACCGGCCGTGTACGCCCTTGGTTACTTCTTCTGAGGCGGCGGTGGTGGATAGTCCGGCAGCTTGTCCTTGCTGGTGTCCGCGCGCTTGACCTCGAGTTCGTCGAAGAGCAGGGAGGGGCTGATGACCGTCGTGGCGATGCCACCAGCTCGATTGCTAACCAACGGATCATTGCCGACCGACATAAGGTCGCTGCGCAGGGCGCGCACGTCGAGCTCGTTGAAGACGGCGCCGCGCACGAGTTCCTCATGGCCGTCAGGATAGATGCGGTATAGCAGTCGAGGCGAGTTCCCCGGTCCGAGCGTTTCCACGCGGTAGCCGTACGGCTTGCCCTGTTCGGTGATCATCTGAATCACGCGCTGCTTCAGCGCTTCCGGAGACTGCGCGTCGGAACTCTTCACTAAGAGCACACCTAGATTGGGTGCGGGAAACGCTCCGGCGCCCGCCCGGCCGTGGCCGTTCGAGGAAGGGAAGTCGCGGATCGGCTGGCGGCTCACCAGATAGTTCACCAGCGTTCCGTTCTCCACCAGCGTCACGGGCTGGGCTTTCACGCCGTCATCGTCCACGTCATAGTTGCCCACCAGGCTTTTGCCCTGGAAATCCTTGAGCGTGGGGTCGTCCACCACGGTCAGAAAGTTCGGCAGCACGCGAGTCTTGTAGCTGGTGGCAAAGGCGCCGGTGGTGCGATTCGGCCGACCGAGCTGGGGCTTGCGGCCCAGCACGTTCGCGCCTATCAGGGACGCGATCACGTCATCGGCGGCATCCGGCGCGAATAACACCGGGCCGCGGTATTCCTCCTCGACGATGGGTGCCTGGCGCAACGCTACTACTGTATCCAACATTTTCTTGGACTCCGCGAGGAGTTTGTCGCGCGTGGGGAGTTCCGCGGGATTGGCGACCATCCAGAACGGGTTGCGGCTAAGGCGCATTCCGTCCGCGGCCTGCGCAGTGCTGTTCGAGCTGCACGCTGTAGGTATTTTTCCCAGTGCGCGTGACCGTGCCTTCGGAATTGACCAGATACTCGTTGACCGCTGAGAAATGCAGCGAAGCCGAGACCGACTGTACGTCGGGATATTGCCGATAGAGATTGGTGGCGTCCTCGATGGTTTTCTTCCAGGCGGAATCATCGACCTGCAGCGCAACCGTCGGTTCCAGGACGCTGACGACCGGAGCTTTTGCGAAATCATCCACTGGAGCGGTCTCGGCGCTGAACTGCTTCAGCGCGGCTTGCTTCTCGGTCAGCGCTTGCACCGCTTCTTTGTAGGCGTCGTCGGTGGCCAGCCAGATTTGGTGGCGCAGCGCGATGGGGTCATCGTCGAGCGGGAGAATATTGGTTTCGCCCATGCCGATGCCGTAGTAGCTGTCTTGCTTGTAGTCGCCGATGCGGACCACCACGCGAATGACGCGGTAGCGGACGCGCTGATTTTCACGCAACGCGCCAAAGGCGGCTTCCGCCGAATAGTCGTCGATGTCGTTGACGCGATATTCGATGTAATAGGGAGGATCGACTTGATCCATTCGGAGTTGCGACTTGGAACGATCGAGTTCGGTCAGGAGGGCTTCCAGCAAGGGATCGCCACTGGCGGCGGCATGAGCCGGCCCGGGTGCCGTCGTTGACGAGGTTTTCGAGGTGTCGTCAGCGGGCTTCGCGGCCGCAGCAGTGATACGCGTCATTCCGAGCGTCGCGAAAATGGCGACGGCGAAAGCGCAGGCGGTGCGGATGAACTTGTCGTTTCCACTTCGGGTCATGGCTTCACCGTCTGCTTTGCTGGCGTGTCCTGCTCGGATGCCGTCGTCGTCTCGAAACCGGGCGGGGGCAAGATGGGTGGCCGCTCGTGGGAGTGCGCACGCTTCTGCACTTCCATTTCAGAGAACAGCATTGCCGGTGCGACCGCGGATACCGGCACGCTACCGCTTTCGGCGCCGCAAACGCCGTTGAACACGTGCTGCTGGTCGCCGGTGGTAATGATGCGGGTCAGTGCCGCGAGCGGTGTCCCCACGATGTCGACCCCGCGCACCAGCTCATCGGGACGTCCGTCCGCATACACGCGATACACAATCACAGGCAGCACCTGGAACGCCTGCGGCAGCGAGCGCGTCGTCAGTGTGAATCCGCCCTGGATGTCATCGAAGTAGAGGCCGTAGGGCTTCCCTTGTTTCTTGGCCTCGTCGATGAGCTTCTGTCGCAGGTCCGCTTCCGGGACCGATTTCGTGGATGTCACGATCAGATTGCCCTGGCGGCCCGTGGGCATCAGGCCCGGTTGATTGCGCCCGTGGCCATTCGACACACTGAAATCCTTGATCGGCATCCGCGACATCAGAAAGTTCTTGAGAATTCCATCTTGAATGACGGCGACTCGCTGAGCGGGTGAACCTTCGTTGTCGAACTCATAGTAGCCCGCGAGTTTTACTCCCCCGAGTTCCTTGATCGTCGGATCGTCGGTAACGCTCAGAAATGTTGGCAGGACTTCCTGGTTCACCTTCTTCGTAAAGGTTTGTCCTTCGTCCTCATCCTTTTGCCGATGGCCTTCCATCCGGTGGCCCAGGACTTCGTGAAAAAATACCGCCGCGGCGCGGCCACTGAGCAGCGCGGGACCGTCGTAGGGTTCGGCGACCGGCGCTTTGCGTAAATCGCGCAGGTCCAGCGCCATCTTGTCGATCTTCGCGGTGAGCTCCGCCTCACTGGGCAGTCCGCTGGCCGCCGGCGCCTGGAATGTTTCCACGCGCAGAAGCTCCATGCCGTCGGACGCTCGCGTTTGCGCTTCGATCACCATGCGCGTCGAGGCGCTGGGCGTCGCGATCATGGTTCCTTCGCTCGAAACCAGCCGCGAGTTGGAGTTCTGCACCTGCAGCGTTACCGAGCCGAAATACACATCGGAATATTTGCGAAACGCTCCGGACAGCCGTCGAATTTCGCCTTCCCAGGCTGCGCGATCGAACCCGGGCACCGTCAACGGTTCGCCCGTGTGCGTCTGCGGCGCTTCCTTGGAAAAATCCGGCGACTTATCCTCTTCTTCCGCGCGGACCGCGGTATTCGTCTTCACGTTGAGATAGGCAGGAGCGGCGCGTTTATATTCGCGGTCCGTCAACTCCCACAAAACGCGCGCGATGGCGTCGGGATCGTCGCCGAGCGGCAAGCTGCCGGAGGTCATGCCGCTGGAGCGGCTCTGTCCGTGGGTGTTGTCCAGCGCGGGCGTACCCACGCGCATGGTCACATCGGCCTGGCGGCGCCGCAGTCCCGCGTCGGTCAACAAGCTTCCGTAAGATCCAATCAGCACGACCAGGTCTTGGTCGTTTACTGTATAGCTGAGGTAGTAAGGCGCCGGCTCGCTCTTCGCCAGGGAACTGGTGGCGCGGGCCAGTTCGCCCTGCATCACCTTCAGGATCGGGTCAGGAGCTGCCTTCGGCGGCGGAAGCCGCGCGATTCCCGAAAGCCGTGCCGGCCGAGGTAAGCGGCGACATCGCAAGCTGCGCGGCCATCGCCAAGCACGCTGCCATGCGCGCGAATTCTGTCGGCCGGGAAGGATGCTTCCCGCGTACACCTGACGATCCAGCGATCTTTATCAAGCCAATTCTCCAGTCTCTTGGTCAAAAAAAGTTTCAGAATGCGGCGTCTTTCGTCCCTGCTCGGGATGCCGCGGCTCCTGCGCTGCAGTTGTCCTGATTTCGGGCTCTGAGGTGCCGTAAAAATCGAGTATGCCCTAGCGTTCCGGCGCGCGCAAACTACGTGTTGCCGAAGCGTTCCCCTTCGGTCAACCGGGCCCCGGACGCAAATTCCAATGCGTTCACTTTCTTCCCGCCCTCTTGTTTGACGGACAGGACCCGCAATTCGGTTGCTCCCCCGCAGGATACCAACAGCTCATGCCCAGTGAAGCGGATCGTTCCGGGCGGCGAACTCGCTCGGGGTGATGCCGGTCCTTGCGATCCAGTTCCATGCAAATCGTTAGACACCGGCTCGCCAACAAGGTGGCAAGTGCGTTCGCGGAACGTTGTGTAGGCTCCGGGCCAGGGCGTAAAGCCGCGCATGCGGTTGTAGATGTCGCTTGCCGGTCGCGCCCAGTCGATCCGGCCGTCTTCCTTCTTGAGCAGCGGCGCGTACGTGGCCTCAGCATGATTTTGCGCCCGAGGCGCCAGCGTTCCGGCGCCAATGCCCCTCAGTGTTTCGGTCATCAGTGGCGCGCCCGCTTCGGCCATCCGGGCGGCGAGTTCCGGCGTCGTCTCCCGCGGGCCGATGGCCATCTCTGTCCGCAGCAGCATTTCGCCGGTGTCCATTCCGGCATCGATGCGCATGGTCGTCAACCCCGTCGTGCTCTCGCCGTTTACGATGGCCCAATTGATGGGCGCCGCACCGCGATATCTTGGCAGCAGGGAAGCGTGAAGATTGATCCATCCGAGTCTCGGAATCGGCAGCAGCCGCGCCGGAATGATTTGTCCGTAGGCGATGATGACGATCACGTCCGGCGCGATCCGCTGCAAGATTTCCTGCGACTCTGGCGCGCGGATTTTTTCCGGCTGGTGTACCGGCACCCCGGCAGCCAGCGCGGCTTCCTTCACCGGAGAAAACGAAACCTGCATCCCGCGGCCACTCGGGCGATCGGGCTGTGTGACGACCGCCGCGATCTCAAACTCTGGCCGTGTTAGCAAGTGCTTTAGCGTGGGAACCGCGAACTGAGGTGTGCCGCAGAATACGACTTTCATCCGCCCCCAAAAGAGTCTTGTAGCATGCGAAATTGTCCCTCAGCGGCTGAAGCCGGTTAATAGCCAGACACTTACGGGACGGCTGAACAGGCTGCGGAAAAAGTCCGTTTCTTCAGGAGGTCGGTGCTTTAGCGCCGACGTACACACTGCGTGCTCTCAACGGGCTTCAGCCCCTGAAGGAAGCTTTTTCTTCCATTTTTCTGCAGCCTGTGAAGCCGCCCTCTGACGTTGCCAGCCAGATTCCGCGATCTACCATTCGCCCAGCTTGCGCATTTTTTTGATTTTGCGGCGGATCAGGTCGCGCTTGAGCATGCTCAGGTGCTGGATGAAAAGGATGCCGTGGAGGTGGTCGATTTCGTGGCAGAAGGCGCGGGCTAGTAAATCTTCGCCGCGAATTTCAAAGATTCGCCGGTTACCGTTTGGGCTTTGACGGTTACGAATAGCGGCCTGACTACGTAGCCGCGAAAACCGGGGATGCTCAAGCAACCTTCCTCCTCGCGCTTTTCGCCTTCGGCATGAATCATTTCGGGATTGCCAGGACGATTTTGGCTTCGGGATTTTTTCCGGCGGTGACGTCGACCACCGCCATGCGCAGGCTTTGCCGACTTGTGGTGCGGCCAGACCCACGCCTTGCGCGGCGTACATGCTGAGCGAACATGTCTTCGGTGAGTTCGGCGAGTTCGGCGTCCAAACTCCTGTGACCGGCGGAGTGGACTTTTCGAGGATCGGGTCGCCGTATTTGACGATGTGTAGATTTTGCTCAGCAGCCGAGGCGTCTCGGCTGCGGCCTCCGCCGCTTGCGGCTCCTGCGGCTCTTGGGCGCGCCGCGGTTCAGCGGTTTCGGCCGTGGATTTAGAACTGGGCGATTTGTTGGGCATAGTTGATCGAAATTCCTGCGCATCTCTGTGAGGGAGTCTCCTCCAAATTTTTGCAGAAAAGCATCGGCTAACACAAGGGCTAACATGGCTTCGGCGGCAACTCCCGCGGCGGGCACGACGCACCAGTCGGAGCGTTCGTAGGCCGCCTGGATGGGTTGCTTGGTGACCATGTCGGCGGTGCCGAGGGGCTTTTTCAGCGTGGAGATGGGTTTTAGGTAGCCGCGGACGATTACGTCTTCGCCGTTGGTGATGCCGCCTTCGAGGCCGCCTGCGCGGTTGCTGCTGCGCTGGAAGCGGCGCGCGGCCTGGTCGTAAGAAATTTCGTCCTGGACTTCGCTGCCGTAGGAGCCGGCGGCTTTTACTCCTGCGCCGATTTCCACGCCCTTCACGGCTTGAATACTCATGATGGCTTGGGCCAAGCGGCCGTCGAGTTTTTCGTCCCACTGCGCGTGGCTGCCGAGGCCGATGGGGACATGATGGGCGACGACTTCGAAGATGCCGCCGACGGTGTCGCCGGCTTTGTTGGCGGCGTCGACTTCCGCTTTCATTTTGTCTTGCGTGGTGTTGTCGACGCAGCGGAGCGGGGAATCGAGATCTTTGCCAATGGCTTGAATTTCTTGCCAGGTTGCGGCGCGTTCCAGCTTTACGTGGCCCACTTGGATGGTATGGCTGGCGATTTCCGTGCCGAGTTCGCGAAGCAATAATTTGGCGAAGGCTCCGGCGGCGACGCGGGCGGCGGTTTCTCGCGCGGAGGCGCGTTCGAGTACGTAGCGAGCGTCGTGGAAATTAAATTTTTGTGATCCGGCCAGGTCGGCGTGGCCGGGGCGGGGCGCGACTAATTTTTTTGTTTCGGCAGCGGCTTGGGCTTCCGGGGAGTTTTCGACGGGCAGGAATTTCTCCCAGTTGGCCCAGTCACGATTTTCGATGCGCACGGCGATCGGCGCGCCGATGGTTTGTCCGTGGCGCACGCCCGCAAAAATGTCGGCACGGTCGTTCTCGATTTTTTGCCGACCGCCGCGTCCATAGCCCAATTGACGGCGATGCAGTTCGTTGTTGATGAAAGCGAGGTCGATGGGCAGACCCGCGGGCAGGCCGGAGACAAACGCGAGGAGCGCTTCTCCGTGCGATTCACCGGCGGTGTAAAAACGCAGCATTCCCGTGCGCAATCTCCCTGCTCAACCCATTTGCCGCTGTGGAAACAAACAGTGTAGCGGTCCCGCCGCCTTCGCGTCCAGTTTCGGCCTGGCCAGGGGCTGGTCAGAAGGGCACAACAGACAGGTGACTACATCTAGAGCTCGACTGGACACAGCCCCCCCGGAGATGAGTAAACTGGAAGCGCGACAAAAGAAAGAGGCCCACGATGAACACCTACAACGTCACCCTGAGATACGAGGACCGCAAAGTTGGCTCCGAAGGCCGCACCATCAAGATCGACGCTTCCAGCATCGCCGGCGCCATTGGCAAAGCCACCCGCGAATTCGTGAAGAGCCTCGACCGCAAGCAGCGCTTCGACCTCAACAAAGGCCTGAAGATCGAGGCCCTCCGCGTCACCACCGACAAGCCCGCCGAACCGGAAACCACCGCCGAGGCGAGCGCCTGACCAGCCGCGCCCGCCCACTCCAGCCCACGACCGCGCATGCCCAAGCACTTCCGATTCCATGACGGTGGCCGCGCTGCAGCCGGATACCGCGGCAAGACCGGCGACTGCGTGGTCCGCTCCATTGCCATCGCCACCGGTCTCCCTTACCAGCACATCTACGATCTCGTGAACCGCTCCTCCGTACGCGAGCGCACCGGCACCCGAAAACGCGGCAAGAGCAACGCCCGCACCGGCGTCTACAAATCCACCATCAAGCGTGTCATGACCTCTCTAGGCTGGGTATGGACTCCCACCATGCAAATTGGCTCCGGCTGCACGGTCCACCTCCGCCCGGACGAGCTCCCACCCGGCCGCTTGGTCGTCAGCGTCTCAAAGCATCTCACCGCGGTAATCGATGGCGTAATCCACGACACTCACGACTGCTCCCGGCGCGGCACCCGCTGCGTCTACGGCTACTGGCAACCCGGCCCAGCCGATCCGCAATCCACCCGCGAATCTTCCCGGCTTGAGCCGACACCGGGAAACGAAGGACGCCCGCAAGAGTGTCGCGTCTCCACCCCGCCCCCACGTCCCGCCCGCCGCCCCGGAAGCGCCCAACCTCCGCGGCGCAAATCTTTTCTGGAATGGCTCTTCGACTGATTCCCCTAATCTGGAAAAAACGTTCGCCCGCCCAGCAGCGCTTCAACCGCCGTCACCAGCGTTTCACCCGCCCGGTCCTTCGCAACGAATCCATGTACCCCCGCTCTCTTAGCCTCCTCCACAAACTGTCCCCTGTCGTGCATGGAGAAGAACAGGATCGCAACCCCCGGCAGCAGCCGCCTGATCTCCTTGGCCGCTCCAAGACCGCCCAGAACGGGCATATTAATGTCCAGGATCACTAGGTCCGGCTTTAGCGACATGGCCTTTTCAACCGCCTCTTCGCCGTTCGCGGCTTCCCCGCACACCTCAAAATCACTCCGGGAAGCCAATATCGTGCACACACCTTTTCTCACGGCCTCATGATCGTCCGCGACCAATATTCGCATAACTCTCCCGGGTCCGGATTCGACGGGGGGAACGCCCGCGAAGCCGCTTTGCTTTTACGTTATTTGAACGGGTTCCGGTATACAGGGAATTACCGACATATCCTGGACATCTCGGCGGAAAGCCCATGGGCCAGTTGAGGCAACTGCCCACTTCTAGCTCGGTACCAGCAGTTTCTCGAGATGTTCTTGCAGGGCCGGCAGATCCATTTTTGATACCACGGCACTGATACCCGCCGCCTCGGTCTCTTCCGGCTGAACCGCATCCGCGAACATCGTAAACAATATGATCGGTGCTTCCACCGACATCGCCCGAAGCTTGCGCGCCGCTTGCAATCCGTTCATCCGCGGCATCGATAGGTCCAGGATAATCAGATCCGGGCTCAATTCCCGCGCTTTCTCAATGGCATCCACGCCATCGATGGCTTCGCCGCAAACCGTAAATTCCGTTTCCATCTCCACAAAATCGCGCGTGGCGGCTCGAATTACTCTACTGTCGTCCACAATCAGTATGCACTTAGGCAAATTGTCACCTCGTACGAGGTGACAGCCAGAAAGCTGGAGAGCACCCTATGTGCGGCACCGTACCAACAATACAATCAAAGCGCAATCGGGTCCTGTGTGTAGCTTCCCTGGCATGCTCCGGCGGTTCGCTCACTTCGTCGGCGGACCCTGAAAACGATTTCTCCCGGCTTTCAGCCGCGCCCCGCGCTCATTCTCGGCTCCCCGGGGCGCGCGCGGCGCCCTTGGCTGAATTTAAAACTTGCAATTGCTGATCATCGTACTAACATCCACGTCTAACCGTGTTCGCTAAGATCCTCCGCACATGAGGAAGGAGACGGTGATGCAAAATTACGAATGGATGAAGTTTTACCAGGACGCGGTTCTGGAAACAAATTCCGACGCCCTCCCGTTCCGCATAGCCGCCGCACAAAACGCCATCGGACAACGCGTCATCCGCGTCGCCGTAGACGACGCCGAGCGAAAAGCAATCGTCGACACCCTGAACGCACTCGCCGTACTCCGGCGCGAAAGATGTCCCGCCGCAAGATCGGCCCACAACTGAATCCGCTGAAGCCAAGGCCCGCATTTCGGCTCGTCCAACGTGCGCCATATCTGCGTCAGGATATTCGACAGGTGGTCTCGCGTTGCGGGCACTAGCGTCCCGTATCGTCGGATTGAACGTCGGTGATAATCCAGCGACCCTCGACCTTCGATAACTCAAAAATCTTGGCGTCGCTGTTGTGAATGGTTTTCGAATCGCTGGTCGTATACTCGCGATTCACTTGAGCTTTGACCGTCGCGGTATCCCCATCGGGGCTGAGCTCGGTACCCCGGATGTCCACATGCATGCGGATGGAGCTGACCTTCCCAAACCACAGTTTATAGCCCTCATATTCCGCCCCGATGGTAGGCCAGATTTGCACCAGAGCGTCCGCATCGCGTTTCTCCATAGCGCGAGCGTAGAGCTGGATCACTTCTTTGACAGAGTTTTCACGATTCGCAGCGGGCATCGCCGGCGACGGCTTCGCGAGAGGTCGACCGAGCGCGACAAGCGCGTTGTTCACCTCCGCCAGATACCGGGTCGCCTCGTCGGCGTGCGGTCCACCGCCTTTAACGATCGATTGAAAATCCGTGCTGGCTGCCATGAGTCCGTTCTTGTCGCCCAGTCTCTTTGCCTGTTGGTACGCTTTCACCATTCGTTGAAATACCGCATCGGCGCTTTTTTGTTGCATGCGCGCCTGTACCTCGCTCATGGCCCCTGGAATGGTATTCACGTAGTCAAGCGCCTCGCCGGACTGCGGTCCGCCAGCTGCCGCCAGCTCTGAGAACTTTGGCCACAAGGCGTTGAGCTTCTGAACGGACTTGTCGTCGTCGCCCTGCTTAAGCTCGTTATATTCACTCTCGAGCTTCGCGATTTGGGTTCGTTCCGCCTGATCGATCTCGGCGAGTAGTTTCGTGGGATCGGAGCCGTTTTTCTGCAGCTGCGCAGCGATCATCCGGGCGGCCTGGAACTCGCCCTGAACCAGGTCTAAGTGCGCCTCGACCACCAGGTCCGCTTCCTGCAGACGTTGGGGTATCACCTTATCGAGATAGTTCTTGGCATCCTCACGGTGCACGCCCCCAGGGCCCAAATTAACGATTTGACGGAATCCCGTTTGCGCCTCTATTAGTCTTCCATCGTCAAAGTGCTTCACCGCCCTTTCCCAGAGTTGTTCTTCGCGTCTTCGGAATTGGCGAAGATTCGGATCCTTCTGGGATTCATCGATGGCAGCGATTCGCCTCTGAATCTCCGTCGCGAGCGGCCCTTTCAACGCCGCTGCTCCCTCGAGTTTCTTTCGCGCGCCGTCAAGATCATTGGCGCCGACCAGCTGGCCCGCGGCGTTCAGCGCGCTCTGCTCCTGTTTCTCGATCTGCGCCGAGTTCGTTAGCCCGGTGGCTGGCGGCTTAACCGTCGGCGTGGGTCTGCGCATCTCGGCGGGTGGCGTAGAACGCACCGCTACCCACACGACGGCCGCGACTCCCACCACCAGCAGCGTCACAATCGCGGGCCGGCGCCAGATCGGGACACGCCTTCGATGCCGCAACCTGTGGCCCTCGCTCGGCACGTCCGCGTACAAATGCGGTCGCCATTCGACAGCAGCAGCAGGCCTTGCGGAAGACGTATCCGCTTTTTCTGGCAATTTTGCAGTGCTGGTTTCCGACCAAGATCCTGCTTGTGAGGGCGGCGCCTGCGGGGGAACACTCGGCGGTTCGCCCGGCGATGGCTGCGAAGCGGGAGACTGCGGAGACCGTGCACGCTGGGTAGCTGCTCCCTGCGTGGTGCTTGGGCCATGGAGAGATGCCTCTGGCGGGGGAGCAGTATTTGTGGGCGCCGAGTTGTAAAAGGCGTATTCCGTGGAAAGTTTGGGCGGAGCTACCCCGGGACTCTCCGGTTCGCGAGTCGCGACGCCCTTCGCGTCATTGCCCTTCGCGTCACTGATGGTTTCCGCCAGTTGCTGAATTCGCGGGTCGAAATCCTCGACGAGTTTCGATTCGACCGCCTTTTCGAGTGCCTTACCGGCCGCGTCCAGGTGCCCCGAGTCAATGAGCGTGCGAATCGTCTCGAGCGCGCGGTCCTGCTCTTTCTTTTTTTCGCGGGCGGCTACCTCGACTTCCGCCGAATTCAGAAGTTGGCTCACGTCGGTGTCTGGACCCAGCGTCACCAGCGCTTTCTTGGCCAGGTCGATCGCGTCACTAAACTCTTCGCGGTTGATCTTCACGCGGATTTGCCGGACACGCTCTTCGATTTGGTGCTGAAGCTCCTGTTTCCTTTGGTGGATTTCCGCTTCCTGATGCAGCTTGAGCAGTTCGGGTCGACCGGGGAAGATTTTCAATCCGCGCTGCGCCGCATCCATGGCCTCCTTGAAACGATGCGCGGCGAACAGCCCGCTGGCTTCATCCAGGGCTCGGCGCAGCAAGTAATCTTTTTCAATGCTTTCCTGCTGGCTCGCGGCAAACTCCTCCAGGCGTCGGAAGTTGGACTCGCCAGGAAACTCGATAAGCAGTTCTTTGGTCCGTGAGATCACTTCGGGATACTTCTTCTCGCTGATCAACTTTTTCAGGACCTCCAATTCCCGCTCCATGCGCTGGGTCCTGAGATTCTTTTCCTGTTCCCGCTGCGCTAGCGCCTTGAGTTTCAGAATGCCGGCATCATGTGGATAAGTTTCGGCGAGCTGATTGAGCAAGGCCGTCGCTTCGGTAAAGGACTGCGAGGCCAGGTGCGCGCGGGCTTCCGCAAGCTTCTGATGTTTGTCTTGCTGGGCCTGATCGCCGCGCGCAGTTTCTAGCAGGTTGGCGATCTCCGCTTCGCCCGGAAAATCAGCTTGCAGTTCTGTGAGAACGCGAATTCCTTGATCGTAGCGCCTCAACGACAGTAGTTTGCGCGCTTCGGTCAGACCTTCCCGCTTGCGCTGCTCGGTTTGGCTCCTTCGCACCGCGTCGAGAAGATCGATGACTTGGCTGTCATTCGGAAAATCATGCTTCAAGGTCATCAGCAGCGCTGCCGATTCCGCGTAACGGCGCCCCGCCAAAAGTTCGCGAGCCTTGCTAACGCGCTCCTGCTTGGCGTGCTCTTCTTGCCGCTCGCGGGCGGTTTCCAGCAGTGCATCTATCTCCGGTTCGTCCGGAAATTCCTGGCGCAACGCCGTCAACTGGGAAATGCATTCGTCGTACTTACCGACCGCCAGAAAGTCCTTGGCCTCCATAATCCCCTGCGACTTCCGATGGAAGATCTGATTGTTGCGCGTCGCCAGCAACAGTGCCGGTATTTCCGGATCGTCTGGAAATTGCTCCTGAACCTTCGTCAGAAGAGCGACACACTCGTCGTAGCGACCCGCGCCCAGTAAATTCCGCGAGTCCGTCAGCGCTTGCCGGCGCTGCTCGACTTGATCGTCGCGGACCGTTTCCAAAAGTCGGGAGACTTCTTCTTCCTCCGGAAACTCCTTCTCTAAATCGGCAAGCACTTGGATGCATTCACTGTATTCCTGGCGGGTCCACAGGCCACGTGCTTGCTGCAGCCTCTCCAGCAGTCGCAGGCGTTTTTCCCGCTCGATTCTATCCCTCAGCGCCTGTTGGTGCAGTGCGGCGGCTTGCTTGTTTGAAGGCTCGGCCTGCAATGCCCGTGCCGCCAAAGCTTCGGCTTCCTCGGGTTGTCCTTGTGCCAGATGCAGTTTGGCCGAGTCTAGCCATCCGGCCACCAGTTGCGCTCGCCCCATCTCTTCCTGAACCAGCCGTTGCAAATCGCGCGCGGGCTCAAAGCCGGAGTCCAACTGCAGGGCGCTCTCCGCCGCAATGTTGGCGTCCACGACCTTGCCCTCCTCCAGGAAGCCATAGCCTTTTTCCACAAGTTGTTGCGCCTTCGGTCGAACCAGCGTGCGCTTCAGCTCTGCATTGACTCTCTCCAGCATTCCCCGAACCTGCTGGTTGCCCGGTTCGATTTGCAGCGCCTGGCTCAGCACATCGCGAGCCTCGGCCAGGCGATTCTGCTCCACGCTTTCGCGGCACTGATCGACAAGCGCCGCGACCGAGCTCGCCTGCAGCCCTTTGAAAAGCGCCTCCAGATCCACCAACAATTCTTCCATCGACTGAAACCGTTTGCCTGGCGATTTCTGCAGCGCCTTGGCGATGATCCGTTCTAGTTCCGCCGGACACTCCGGCAAAAACTGCGACAGTGGCGCGGGTTCTTGTTCGCAGATGCTGTGCATCAGGCTGGCGGGAATCTGTCCCAGGAAGGGTCGCTGGCCACCCAGCAGCTCGTACATCAGTACGCCAAACGACCAGATGTCCGAGCGTTCGTCGGCGTGCTCGCCATGGTATTGCTCTGGGGACATGTAGGCAAATGTGCCGATGAGCATTCCCGTCTGAGTCTTGGAGGTTTCCACCACCCGCGCGATCCCGAAGTCCACCACCTTCACGGTCCCGCCTTTGGCGACCATCACGTTGGCGGGCTTGATGTCGCGATGAACGATTCCGCGCTTGTGGGCATAGTCGAAAGCGCTGCAAGCTTGCATGATGTACACCAGCTTGAGCGCGACCGGCAGCGCGGCACGGCGGGCGATAATGCTCTCCACACTCTCCCCTTCGATCAGTTCCATGGCGATGTAGGGAATTTTGCCCTGCTCGCCCATATCGTAGATGGTGACGATGTTGGGGTGTTGCAGACCACCGGCGGCTTGCGCTTCGCGGTAAAAGCGCTGCAGCAAAAAGGGATCCGCTGCTACGCCGGTCGTAATCGTTTTGACGGCTACGAGGCGGTTAATAATGGGGTCGCGCGCACAGTAAACAACGCCCATGGCCCCCTGCCCCAACTCCGCCAACACTTCGTACTTGCCAAGCTTGTTCAAGCTAACCCCTCTCGCCGCACGAGGGTCGTTAATCCGCGGTCCGTCTTCGGACCGGCGTTGCTTCTGTTACAGGCCGCTGGCCCAAGTGATAGCGGCCAACGGATCGTTGATGACGAAGTGGCTTGCGCACCTTGGGAGGTCGACTACGCAAAGGTCCATTTACCAGGTATGGCGCAGCATACTCCACAACGATAGGAATCTGTCAATCAAAACGAGCCATAAATTCAGCGCGAGTGCCGGTACTTACCTTGTAGTTGAACGAGAAGCAACTCTCGGGAACTCTGGTCGATCGGGTGCTTTCCGCGAAAGTTCCCGTCCGGAGCCGGGTGCCGGGTGCCGGGTGCCCCACGTTCGCCGTTTGAACCTGGGTCTTGGTGTTGCTGCTTCTCCTCGTCCCTAAGTCACGCTTCCTCCGAAACTGAGCTTGCGAAGGCACATTCTCAAAAAAAACATTCTCGCCACGAGAAGCTCGTCGCACTCCCCTCGACTAGCACCGATTTGTGATACGATTTTCTGCGTGCCCGAGTGGCGGAACTGGCAGACGCAGTGGACTCAAAATCCACCGGACTTCGGTCCTTGTAGGTTCGATTCCTATCTCGGGCACCATCTCGACATCTCCCTCGCCTTTTCCCTATTGTCGCCATCATTTTCATGGAGCCGAATTTTGGCCGCTCCCCTCCACCTGGGCCATCGTGGCCGCCAGCCGCCTCATGCCGTCAGCAGGAGCCATGGAAAACGCGGCCTTAGCCTGCTCAAGAAACGCATCCGCTTTTTCGCCCGCAAGCACGATCCGCTGCGTGAGCCTGGTTCGCCCGTCCGCGATTCCGTCAATACGCCATTTAAAAAATACCGAAACACCCTCCCCCACCGGCAACTCGATCGTGGCACTGATGGGAGCCTCGACTTCTCGGATGACCCAATGCAAATGTTCCTGCGCAGGGATTCGCGTGGTGCCCTGAGACCCGGGAGCAAACGGACCTTCTAACGCAAACTCAGCGGGCGGATCATCCCAATGCTCCACGTTCGTCCAGTAGTTCCATGCGAATCCAGGGCTCGCGCTGGTCTCCACCGTATGCGTAATCTCCCATACTTCAGTCGTCATCACCCAGGCTCCGGTTGCAACATCTTCTGAAACTCGCTCGCGTTGAGCACGCTCCCAAGTCGCGGAAAGTGCCTCTCCAGCAAAGTCTGGTGGAGTTCCGCATCCAGATCCGCACAGCAGTCCTGGATCACAAGGACCTCGTAGTCCGCATCGACAGCCACCAAAAAAGTCGACAACACCACGCCGCTCGTCGCCACGCCCAACAGGATCAGGGTTTCGACGCCTCGCGCCCGCAGCAGCAAATCGAGATCGGTCCCGGCAAAGGCACTGATCCGGCTCTTGGTCACCACCAGATCACCCGCCGCCGGCGTGAGCGCCGGATGGATCGCCCCACTCTCTCCCTGAAAAAACTCCTGGTGCCGCGGCGAAGCCTTCACGGCGCTGAGAAATCGGTTTCGCGTATTCGCCTCGGGCACATTGGGCCGAAAGCCGACCTTGACGTGAACGATCGTCAGTCCCGCGCCTCTCGCCCTCTCGATCACCCCCGCGACCCTCGGAATAAAGCCGTCGTCCTTCACGTAAATCGACACAACTCCAGCCTGCAAATCCAAGCTCAACAAAGCCGCCCGCTTAAGATCAAATGCCATGCGATCTCCTCTCGATTCCAGAGATTAGACGCCGGCCACTGCGAATGTCGCGGTCGCCGACGCTTCTCGGCGGCTCGTCGAGTCATGTAAGGACTCCGTCTTCGTCAGGGCACGGCTTCAGCCGTGCCACTCGTCAGCTTCCCAATCCCCCGTAGGGGCGGGGCTTGCCCCGCCCGGCGTCAACCCAGGCAAGATCTAATCATCGAAGCACGTAGTGATGTCTGCGCAACAACTTCACGGGTGCGCCGGCCCATCGAGAATCGAGGCCGCTCCCCAAATTTGCGCTTGACCTGAGATAATGAATCTGGTACAGTACCGCTCGGTAAAGGTACGTCCACGCACAGTCCAAGTCCGACAAAAACCAGCCATTATCCGAACGTCAGTAAGTCCACTAGAATGAATACTTACAAAAGTCTATCAAAACAAAGCACTTTAACCACCTCTAGAATGAATACTTACAAAAAACCCAGGGGGGCCCCTGTTGTCTCCGTGCCCTCTGTGCTCCGACCTCTGTGCACTCTGTGTTAAGGCTTTGTCCTCGTCGTGTTCCCGCGTCCCTTCCTTTTGGATTCTCTCGCAGCTAAACTTTCCGCACCATTGGACAACAAACCAGAAAACTCGGCCGCCGTTCCTCAATCCCCCACCAGCCTAGCCGGCTTCTGGGCTCTAATCGCCGTCCAATTCCAAAACGCCTTCAGCGACAACGCCCTCAAATGGCTAGTCAGCTTCCTGGTCTTGGATACCGCCCTGACCAATCAACAGCGCGACCTCTGGTTCATCCTGGTCGTGCCTCTACTCTTTGCCGTCCCGTTCCTCCTCTTCTCCATCCCCGGAGGGTACTTCGCCGACAAATACAGCAAGCGCAGCGTCACCCTCGGCACTAAGCTCTTTGAACTCATCGTGATGAGCCTGGCAACCATCGCTCTGGCTCGCAACCGTCTCGACCTGGCCGGCGCCGCTCTCTTCCTGGCCTGCACCCAAGGCGCAATCTTCGGCCCCACAAAATACGCATTGCTCCCCGAGCTCCTTCCCGAATCGAAACTAAGCTGGGGCAATGGCATCATCGAGCTGACCACGCTTCTCTCGGCCATCTTCGCCGCGCTAGCCGGAGGCTTCCTGGCCACGCATTTCCGCGGCCGCCAGGTCTGGTCCGGCGTAGTCTTCCTCACGCTAACGATTCTCGGTTTGCTCATCAGCTTGCGGATTACGCGACTCCCTGCCGCGGACCCCGCCCGCCGCTTCGATTGGAACGTCCCCCGCGAGTTCTTCGTGGAAACCGGCCGCCTCTGGCGCGACAACGTCCTCCGCGTCGCGGTCATTGCCAATACCTTCTTCTGGTTCCTGGGATCGCTCCTGCTCCTCAACATCGTCCTCTACGCCACCGACATCCTCCGCGTCGATGACCAGCACAGCAGTTACCTGCTCGCGGCCCTGAGCCTCGGCATCGGCATCGGCAGCTTCCTGGCGGGCTACGCCTCCGCCGGTAAAATCGAGCATGGCATGGTCCTCCCCGGCATGATCGGCATCATGGCCATGGCCGCAATCCTCTCGCGCCCGGGCCTGAGTTTCGCCACGGTGGCAACCCTGCTCGCACTACTGGGCACCGCCGGCGGCTTCTTCGTGGTCCCGGTGAACGCGCTAATCCAGCGCCGACCCGCGCCGGAGGAGAAGGGCCGGACCATAGCCGTCGCCAACTTGCTCTCGTTCGTGGGAGTAGCGCTCCAACCGCTCGCCCAATATGGGATGCTGCGCCTCGGACACCCGGATCCTTCCCGCGTATTCCTGGTCGCCGCGGCGATGACTCTTTTGATGGGAATTGTGCTGCTTCGCATGATGCCCGACCTCGGCGTTCGCGCCCTGGACTGGACGCGACTCCGCTCAAGAGCTACGCTATAGGTCCCGCTCGAGCAGGGGCTGCACCCACCGCAGCGTCGAACGGTTTAGTCGAGGCTCTGCATGTCTACGGTTGCCACACTTTCCGGTGCGCCCAGTGCGCACCGTGGCCTGAGTTATTGGATGGAGCGCGTGCTCAAGGAACTTGAGCACGTCCGCAAAGATCCCGCCGCCGATCCGGTGCACGACTTGCGCGTTGCGATTCGCCGTTGTCGCTCCGTCGCCGCGGTGATGCAAGAGGTCGATCCCGACCCCGCCTGGCACCAAATGCGCCAGGTTCCCAGAAAGCTTTTTCGCAGGCTGGGCGCGCTGCGCGACGCGCAGGTGATGGACGAATGGGTGAAACAGCTGGCCGCCGCCGACGATCCGTTGCGCGCAAAGTTACACGCCGCGTTCGCCGCCAACGAACCGGATCTTCGTCAGCGGGCCCTGCGAGCCACGGAGAAATTCGAGGAAAAGTCGTGGTCGCGTCTTGAACGAAAACTTCGCAAGCGTGCGCGCTTCGTTCCGTGTTCGAGTCTGGCCGCCCAGTGCCTGGCGGTCGAGCGCTTTGAGGAGGCGCGAGAACTTCACACCCGCGCGCAGCGCACCGACAAGGCTAAGCCGTGGCACGAACTCCGCATCGGCCTGAAACGCTTGCGCTACACCGTGGAGAGTCTACTCCCGGAACATTACGCGCTATGGAGTGACAACCTGAAGCGCCTTCAGGACCTGCTGGGTGAAGTCCATGACCTCGATGTGCTCGCCGCAGCGGTCAAAGATATCGCGTCGCAAGGCACCACCGACGTTCAGAACAACTGGGAAGAAACGATTCACCGCGAACGCAGCCAACGCATCGAAACGTACCGCCAGCTGACGCTGGGGAAAACCAGCCTGTGGAATGACTGGCGCCATGGCCTGCCGCAGGGCAAACGTCTCGCGCTCGCGTCCATGGCCCGTCTTCGCTCCACTGCACGCGCTACCGATACCCATCCGCGCCGCACCGCGTTAATCTCGCGCATTTCCATCGCGCTTTTCGATGCTCTTCGGCGCGCTCACGCCGCGCCCGCGTTCAGCGAACACTCCATGCGCCGCGTTCTCCGCGCCGCCGCCCGCTTGCACGGCGTCGGCGACGACGATGGCAACAAATCTCCGCAGAAAGTCGCGCTGCGGTTCTTACGCGGCTTGCCGCTGCCGCCCAGTTGGACGGTGGAAGAATGGGAACTTCTGGGATGGGCGGTGCGCTACCATCGGGGTCCCGAACCTACCGCCGACGGCGGACACTTCTCCAGGATTG
The DNA here is from genome assembly GCA_963810355.1 of uncultured Acidobacteriota bacterium. Lineage (GTDB taxonomy): Bacteria > Acidobacteriota > Terriglobia > Acidiferrales > UBA7541 > Acidiferrum. Next base: position 217,575 of record CAWENU010000004.1, on the reverse strand, counting down.
CGGAAGATCAGCAGAAGAACGTGCAGGCGTTAGCGGGGGTGCTGCGGCTGGCGCGGGCGCTCCGGAAATGCGACGTGGACACGTGCGAGGGAATGCGCGCCGAGAAATCGGCGGACGCTATCATTGTTCACGTTCCGGGCCTGGTTGACTCCGTGGAAACGGCTGCGCGCTTGGCGGCCGCGAAGCATCTGCTCGAGATATACATCGCCAAACCGATCATCCTGAAGCACGCACCAAAACCGGACAACGTGGTGGCCTTGCTCCGCGAGTTCCAGGAGCATCGCCAGGTTACCGCTTCGGCGGCCGCCTCCGACTAATCTTTGGAGTGACGATTGGGTCCTGTGGAGGACGTCAGTGACCGGAGACACTCTATTTCATTGGCTCGTGGTCTTGGTCATCGCGCTAGTGTTGTTTGCTGGAAGGAAGATTCCTCCAATCTTCCGAAACGTCGGCGGGGGCCCTCAAGGTGGACCGCATCCACTTCCAATCACTAGCCCAGTCGAAACGTCTGGGACTTTGTCGCCGGAGCGCAGGTGTAAGATTAAGGGCTGTGTTGGACTGAACAGCGGGAAGGCCATGAACTGTTTCTGAAAACTGGCCGGAGCGAATTGTGGCTTTGCTAGGTAGTCGGATCGGTATCGCGCTTCTGTGCGGATCTATCTTCGCGGCATGGACTCCCGTTTACCTCCGATATCAGCTAGCTCCTCTGCAGTCGAATCCAGTGATTGAAATCCTTGGCGTCTATCTCGGCTTGCCTGGATATTTCGTTGCAACGCTTATCACATTTAATACGTCCCCTCCGGTGTGGCTCATGTCGTTGGCGGATTTTATTTTTTACTCGTTGTTCGTCTATTGCGTGTTGACATTTTACGCGGCGTACAAGAAGCAACCTAAGAGTCCCAACTCCTGATTAACGCCGTCACCGCAATCTGACCCACTACCGATCTGCCCTGAGCATTGCAACGCGCGGGCGTTCCGTGTACGCTACCGCGCGACGGAAAGCCGAACATGCGTTCACGAGTCTTTCCTTAGGTCCTTTCCCATAGATTAGGTGCCCCAGGCCGCCTTTCGGCGGAGAAAAAATAGGAGAAAGAAGAATGCGTATTCGATCGATCTGTACTGTGGTGGTGTTGTGTGCGTTGGCGTTGCTGGCGATCGGCGGCGATCGGGCTTCGGCGCAGTCATCTGGCGCGGAAAAGCCTGTGCGGTATACGTATGTGTCGGAGTGGACGGTGCCACGGGCGATGTGGGCGGATTATTTGAAGGGCGATGCGGCGGACATCGATATGATGAAGAAGTCGTTGGCGGACGGGTCTATCGTAGCGTTTGGGGCTTTTGTGATCGTAAACCATCAGGAAGGTGCGCCGACGCATGGGAGCTGGTTTTCGGCGAATTCCATGGCCGGCATACTGAAGGTTTTGGAAACTGTGCGGACGGCGCCCGGTGCTACCGCGCCGGCTTTGGCTGCTGCTAAACATTGGGACTACATTTTGGAAAGCCGGGACTACAACCATAAGTCTGGGACTTTCACGAATGGCTACTTGCGGGTGGGTACCTGGAAGACCAAGGGCGATGGCGAACGGAAAGTCTTGAGGGCGACCATGGTGCCGTTACTGGAAAAACTAATGGCGGACGGGGCGTTGCAGAGCTACCAGATCGACACGGAGGCAGTGCATTCGAGCGATCCGGGTCTGATGTACGTGGCGATTGTAGCGAACGGAGGAGAAGGTCTCGATAAGTTCGAAGCGGGACTCGATGAGATGGAGAAGAGCAACCCAGGGGGTTATGCGGGGCTGGGTTCGACGCTAGATCCCGCAGGGCATCGGGATTTTCTGGCGCGTGTCAGCACAATGACCGAGAAGTAAGGGCGATTTAGCCATCGGTTAGGAAACGGGCCGCATTCAGCTGATTTTAGCCGGTGCGGCCCTTTTTTTCGGATCGAAGATTACGACTCGCTGAAATCGATGATGACTGGGGCGGCGCGGAATCCGCGGGTCTTGATGGCAACGTAGAGTACGCCGATGGCGAACCAGATGCCGCCGGCGGTCTTGGCCAGCGGATTCAGATTCCACCAGATGACCGCGCAGAAGACGAAGCCCACGAGCGGAAGAATGATGTCCACTACCAATCGGCGCTTGCCGCCCGCTATCTTCAGCACGCCGAATTGCCAGAAAGCCGCCAGATTCACACCCATGAAGGAGAGAAAGGCTCCGAAGTTCAGCAGTTCGCCGGCTTGCTGGTACGCGCTGCCGAATTGGTTGAGTAGCTCTGCTCCGGCAAAACTCAGAAATCCGATCAGGATGATGTTGTAAGTAGGCGTGCTGGTTCCCGGCGCCAGGTGACCGAAGAATTTGCGCGGCAACACATTGTCGCGACCCATGCCGAACAACAGTTTTGCCGCTCCCAGGCCGCCGGCCAGGCCGCTGCCGAATGCGGCGAGAATCAAAACGAGTCCCATGGCGTTGAATAGCCAGGGACCACCGACGCGGCCGCAGACGTCCATGAATGCGGTCTCCAGCGATGTGAAGGAGTGCCAGTCGGGCCAAACGCGCTGGCCCAGGTACACTTCGAGGCCGCCAAAGAGGCCGGTGAATACGCAGACCAGGACGGTGGCGAGCAGAATGTTGCGCTTCGGATTCTCGGCGTCCTCGGTCAAGGTGGTGATGCCGTCAAAACCGATATAGGTGAGCGCGGCGAACGACGTCGCGCCCAAAATGCGATGCGCGTTAAACGTTTTCGGATCATAGAACGGCTGCGTGGAAAATAGGCCGCCCCATCCCTGGGTCCCAAACAGAAAACGCACCGCCAGCACGATGAAAAATCCAATAACGACGAACATGATGAAGAGCAGCACTTTATTCTGGCGCGCCGAAGAACGAATGCCGCGCAGGTTGAGGAAGGTGATGATGCCCGCGACAATCGCGGCCCAAACGGCAAAGGGAATCCTGGGAGTGTAGACGTTGTGCATGGCCGCGGAGATCCACACGGTATTGATCAGCGGCAGCAGCAGGTAGTCGAGAAACATCGCCCAGCCCGCGAGAAATCCCAGGTGCGGATTGAGGCCTTTTCCGACGTAGGTGTAAGCCGAGCCTGCGGACGGGAATAGCGCGGCCATGCGCCCGTAGCTAACGGCGGTGATCATCATGGCGAACATGGCAAACAGGATGATGGCGGTGAAGTAGCCGTCGGAGAGTTTTTGGGCTACGCCGAAGAGCGGTACCGGCGCGATCGGCTGAATCAGCACGATGCCGAAGAAAATCAGGTCCCAGAGGGTGAGCAGGCGCTTTGAGCGGCCTGCGATCGGTAGGGCCGCTGCTGCGGATTCAGCCATCTTCAGTTTCCCGCGCCACGCGCGTTCTTGCGATCTTGAATTGTTGAGATGACCAGATGGCGCCTCCTACGATTTGGTGCAGAGCCGCGCACAGTTTATAGCAGCTTTTGGAGTGCAAAGGACGGCCGCAGTTGTGATTCTAGTGGCTGCCCGCCGGAAGTGGGCCAGCATGTACGCCAACTGCTTGTGATTTGCCCGAGTCCCGCAAAATTTCCTGAATCCTTTTTGCATCGCTACCGCTCTTCCCCTATAGAGGGTCGAATCACGATGGCAGAGATCGAAGTATCCGAACTGAGTACAGTGTGTGAGCAAGGCGGTGCGGCGCAACTTGTGGATGTCCGGTCGGCCGGGGAATTTGCCGCCGGCCATGTGCCCGGAGCCATGAATATTCCGTTGGAAGAGATTGAGCGACGGCTGGGCGATCTCAATGCCGAACAGCCCCTGGTGCTGATCTGTAAAGGCGGGACACGCGCGGGGATCGCGGCCGAATTCCTCAAAGACAAGCGGGGAAACGTGGCGGTGCTCCAAGGCGGTACGGAAGCCTGGGCGAAGGCTGGGTTGCCGCTGGTGGTCAGCGCGAAGTCGCGCTGGGCGCTGGAACGGCAGGTGCGGCTGGCAGCCGGAGTGCTAGTGCTGACTTCGGTGGTGTTGTCGTTAACGGTATATCTGCCGATGATTTACCTGGCGGGATTGGTCGGTCTTGGGCTGACCTGCGCGGGACTGACGGATTTTTGCCCGATGGCCATTCTTCTGGCGAAGATGCCGTGGAACCGCGCCAGCAAGGGGGCGCCGGTGGCTAGCACCGTGCCGCGGGGCAACTGACGCGGAACAATGCGTGCACTATGCAAAGGAACAAACCGCAGTTTGACTAGCGTAAACTGCGGCACAGTGGAACACTGGCGACATGGAATTCGAGACGCTTGCCAACCAACACAAAGCCGAAGTCTATCGCCAGATGATTCGCGCCTGCGGCAACCGGGAAGACGCGGAGGATGTGCTCGTGGAAGCGATGTTGAAGGCCTACAAGAGCCTCGACCAATTGCGAGACGTCGAGACGTTCCGCGCATGGCTGGCGCAGATTGCGCGGCGCGTTTGCTGGCAACTCAAGCAGCGCGAGGCGCTGCACCCGTTGTTGCAGCTATCGGTGATGGAGGAAGAAGGGCGCGAGATTCCAAGCGGCGAGCGGCCGGTGGAGCAGCAGATCGCGCTGCGGCAGATGAGTTCGCTGCTGCACGAAGCGGTGGATAAGCTGGGCGAGGAATACCGCAGCGTGTATGTGTGGCGCGACCTGGAAGATGTACCCGCGAAAGAAGTGGCGAAGCGGTTGGGGATTTCGGTGGCGGCGGTGAAATCGCGGCTGCATCGCGCGCGGGAAAGCGTGCGCAATGCGCTGGACGCCGCGCTGATCCAGCAGCCAGGCGCGAAGAAGCTTGTCGGTAAGAGGGCTGGAGTTTCGCCGAAGCAAGGCGGCGAGGGTCGCAAACGGGAGGGATAGATGGAAGTCACAGTGGAGCACCTAGGTGCAGTGCAGTTTGCGATCAAGGCCAGGGAACACCACATCGTGAGCGATCAGCCCACGGAAAATGGCGGCTTCGATGAAGGCATGACGCCGCCGGAGCTGTTCTTGTCGTCGTTAGGTTCGTGCGCCGGCTTTTATGCCGCACAGTACCTGAGGAAGAAAGGGCTGGCGACCGAGGGAACGGTAGTGCGCGTGTCTGCAGACAAGGCGACGAATCCCGCGCGACTCGACAATTTTAAGATCGAAGTGGACGTACCCGTAAGCGTGGACGAAGAGCATCGTAAGGGGGTCGAGGAAGCCGTGCATCACTGCCTCATCCACAACACACTGCAGCATCCGCCAACGATCACGCTGGATGTGAGGCCCGCGGCGGGCGCCACGAAGTAACGCAGAGATGTCTTGATCGGATCTTCTGCATTCGGAAGCATCGTCAATCGTGATAAACGCTGCGAGCTCAACCGGAAAATGGTCCACTGCTCGCCCGGCTGCTCCCCCTCCTGGAGTAGGCGAATAGGTGTATGATTTGTTCCGTTTTTGAACGAAAAAGAGATTCGGGTCAGATGAAAATCATTCGCGCTTTGGTTATCGTCGCACTATTTGGGCTCGCTGAGTCGGCTATTGGAAACGCGGCAGCACAAACAGCCGCAACGCCTGGCGACAAGACTCGAGAAGCGCCGAAAGCCCTGCACGATTTCGACTTCCTGGTCGGGCACTGGCAAGTTCATCACCGAAAACTCAAAGTACGGCTTGCCAACAATCACGAGTGGGTCGAGTTCGAGGGCACGCTGAGCAGCCAGCCGCTGATGGGGGCTACAGCAATGTGGATGACCTCGTCCTTAACGTGCCGGGGAATCCGTATCGGGGTGTAGCGTTGCGCTCTTTCGACGCGGAGTCCCAGCAGTGGTCGATCTGGTGGCTGGATAGCCGCACGCCGCTGGGCCCGCTGGATCCACCGATGAGAGGGGGCTTCAAGAACGGTGTGGGCACTTTCTATGGCGATGATACGCTCAACGGAAAGCAAGTTCGGGCGCGCTTCATCTGGTCCGACATCACCGCCACGTCGTGTCACTGGGAACAGGCTTATTCGCCGGACGGCGGCAAGACTTGGGAAACCAACTGGGTTCAGGATATTCGCAGGGTGCCTTAGACCTGGGTCCACCTGGGTCATCAAAGAAACCCCTCTGAATCCCGCACAATAATGGCGGTCATTTGCTCTTTCATCGCGTCGATTTCTGGCGAAAACAGCATAGACCTTCACAGTTATTGGTTTTATGTTCGAGCACCATGCTGCTCAATCCGAGACGAAAATGAGAAATGTAATCTACGCAATCAACGTCACCCTGGATGGCTGCTGCGACCACACCAAAATGATTGCCGATGAAGAAATACTCGAACACTTTACGCTGCTCCTGCGAGATGCCGACCTACTCGTCTATGGGCGTAAAACCTATCAATTGATGGTTCCTTATTGGCCCGATATCGCAAAAAAGCATTCTGAGACAAAAGCAGAGAACGAATTTGCCGACACATTTGACTCCATCAACAAAATTGTTTTTTCACGATCATTAGACAGCGCTGAAGGAAATACGAGAATTGTTCGTACGGGGCTTCAAGACGAAATACTTAAATTGAAACAGGGGCGAGGCAAAAATATTTTAACCGGTGGTGTAAGTATCCCTTCACAACTCATAGAGCTTGGTCTAATTGATGAATATCATTTCGTCGTCCAGCCAATCGTTGCAGGGGAAGGAAGGCGGTTGTCCGAAGGTCTTCGCCTGCCGGAGAGATTGCAATTAAAACTCGCTGAGTCCAAGATTTTTAAATCTGGAAGTGTTGCGCTTCGTTACTTGAAACAGTGAGAGAAACAATTTAGCCGAACCTCGCGCCGCTGTGCGTCAAATGAACTTTATTTCCGGGAATTTAGAAAGGAGAATTGATTATGAAGATAGCCAGAGACACTATGAAGGCGATTATATTCGCGACATTGCTTGTGGCTGTGCTAGTGAGCGTTTCTTCAGGGGCACGCTCTCAAGAGGCCGCTGCGTCCTATCCCAAAATGGCTTCCATCGATCAGTACCTTATAGCTGATCGAAATGCCGAGATTGCGATGGCACGCAGCGCCGCGCCGCCATCGATTTCGGCCGATGCCGAGGTCATGGTCCTCGGACGGCGTGGCTACGAAACGGCCGTCAAAGGCAAGAACGGTTTCGTGTGTCTCGTGGAGCGATCATGGATGTCTCCGTTTGACTTTGCCCAGTTCTGGAATCCGAAAATGCGAGGGCCAATCTGCTTTAATCCAGCCGCGGTGCGATCGATCTTACCCCTGACTTTCAAGAGGACGGAATTGGTATTGGCCGGACTATCCAAAGCTCAGATCATCGAGGGCATCAAGGCATTCGACGCGAAAGAACTGCCGCCCGTCGAACCCGGCGCGATGTGCTACATGATGTCAACCCAAGGGTATTTGAACGACTCAGCCGGGCATTGGGTTCCTCATTTGATGTTTTACGTTCCGCTTACAGATCCCAAGTCATGGGGAGCGGATTTGCCGGGCTCTCCAGTCCTGTTAAATCCACAATTTCGCGGTGCTCCGGAGCCGATAACCGAGTTCATGATTCCGGTGGCCACTTGGTCCGATGGAACAGCTGCTCCCAAGTAAGCGCAGTGATATTTGATCTTAACGCGCGCCTAGAACTCTAAAGGTTAGTTTACACGCGCATCGCTCATGCGTTTCGGCTGCGTTGCGATCTGTGATTTCGCGACAAACTCTGCGCGCGTGGGACGAGGATGGGTGGTATCTGTGTCTAAACCCCGCGGTCGCGGAGACCGCGGCTACAGGGCGACGAACGCCGAACTCTATCAGATTCGTTTTACCAGGCCCTGTCTGTGGCTCTCGTGTTGCGGACCAGCAGCAGCACCAGGATCATGCCGACGAAGGGGATCAGGCCGGCTACGATCACGATGGGGTCGAAAGTGTGCGTGGCGGTGGTCTGGCGGGCGTCGGAGAAGTGGCCGATCAGCTCGAAGGCTAGGATGGTGCCGATACCGGCGGCGGTTCCGCTAAGGCCGCTAACCGTGGCGACGGATTTGCTGTGAAAAAGGTCGGTGGGCAGGACGTTTGCGATCGTTGAAAACGCGGCGTAGGCGAACGTGGCTAGCGCGAACAGCAGTGTGATGAGATACAACTTCACGGTAAAGATTGTGGGGATCAGAAGCATTACGCCGAAACCGCCGAAAACAACCATCGATTTGCGTGCCGCGCCTACGGACCATCCGCGACGAATCAGGTAGCCGGAAACGGCGCCGCCGAAGAAATTGCCGAGATCGGCGGCGAGGAACGGAATCCACACGGCGATCAGGCCGCTCTTCAGCGAAATACCCTTGGCGACCAGATAAATGGGAAACCAGTCGGTGACGAAGAACCATACGGGATCGGTGAGACCCTTGGAGACAATTACGCCCCAGGTCTGCGGCAGTTTTAGAAGATCGCGCCAGCGGGGCATGGGATGCGGCGTTGCTTCGGTTTCCTGTTTGTCGGTCAGGATCATTTGGCGCTCGGATTCGGTGACGCGGGGGTGTTCTTGCGGCGGGAAATACAGGCGGCGCCACGCAATCAGCCAAAGAAATCCGAGCAGGCCGGGAATGACAAACGCCACGCGCCATCCCCAGCGCAGGTAGATCGGCAAGATCAGGAAGGGCGCGACGGCTCCGCCGACCGAGGAGCCACTGTCGTATAGGGCAGCGGCTATTCCGCGCTCGCGCTTGGGGAACCACTCGGAGACCGCTTTGCTAGCTCCCGGCCAGTTGGCGGACTCGCCTGCGCCGAGCAGAAAGCGGAATACACCGAAACTCGCCATGCCATTCGCCAATGAGGTCAGCAGCGAGACGACCGAATACCACGTGACGCTGATGGTTAGACCGCGTCGGGTGCCGACGCGGTCGATCTGGCGGCCCCAGACGGTTTGTCCGATGGAGTAAGCGATGCGAAAGGCGATCGCGATGTTGGCGTAGTCGGTGTTGGTCCAGTGGTATTCGAGCTTGAGATAGGGGGCGAGGATCGAGAGCGTTTGGCGGTCGATATAGTTGATCACCGTGGAGGCGAACAGTAAGCCGCCGATCCACCAACGCAATGAGGGAATCGCGCGCGGGGGTGGCGCGGCATCCGGTTGTTCCGCTAGCGGCACGTCTTGGCTCCGGAGGATGCGCCGTGCTGGAGTTGACGCCGGGCGGGGCAAGCCTCGCCCCAACAAGGGATAGTGGCGTGGGGGATTGCGATTGTGTGGGGGACTTGGGTCGGAGAGAGTTTGATCATTTGCGTGGCCACCCGACGTTGCTATCCGGCGGCGGCAAACTCTGCGAGCTTTGCCGGACTCAGTTGGCTGGCGGATTCGCGGTCGAGGTAGAGCGTTGCGGCGGGATGCGTGCGCAGGATCGATGCCGGCGCCATCGGAGTGATTTCGCCTTCGACACACAGTTTGACCGCGTGGGCTTTCCGAGCGTCAGGGACGACGGAAATGATTTCGCATGCTTGCAAGATCTGGCGCACCGACATGGAGATGGCTTTTCGTGGGACTTCCGGGATATTTGCGAACCAGCCTTCGCCGACTTGCTGGCGGCGGCAGGCTTCATCGAGCTCGACGACGAGATAAGGCTCGTGAGTATCGAAATCGGCGGGAGGGTCGTTGAAGGCGAGGTGTGCATTCTCACCGATGCCGGCGAACGCAACATCGACTGGCGCCGATTTCAGCTCGTTTCCAACCTGACGGATCACCTCGCCGGGATGGTCTTCGCCATCGAGCAAGTGATAGTGCGCGATGCCAGCCTTATGAATGAATTTTTCGAGGAGATATTTACGAAAGCTCGCCGGATGCGTGATCGGCAGCCCCACGTATTCATCGAGGTGGAACATTTCGACGCGCTGCCAATCGATGTCTGGCGACGTGGCGAGGGCATCCAAAAAATCCAGCTGGGACGTTCCGGTGCTACCACGATGCGTGCTCGACCTCGATCGTGGATGGCGTGGCGCAAGATAGTTGAAGCTTGTTCGGCTGCGGCTATGCTGAGCGATTTCTTGTCTGGAAATATTTTTACGACCACTGGCCCTCCTTTCGGCGGGCTTTAGCGGATGCGCACAGCCAGGAATGGCTGTGCCACAAAAGTTTGCTGCTCAGGCATAAGCTCTGGCACTCCATCGTCGTTGCGGTTGTGTGTCCGTTTCATCTAAACCCCGCGGTCTCGGAGACCGCGGCTACAGGGTTGTTCTACTTGGCGGCCTTGCGCAGGAGCTTTGGTGTGGCCAGCCACACGAGTTGTCCGCTGGGGAGAAACGCGCTTCAGTTCCAGCAGCGCGACTCCGGCCTTCTTGAGCGCGGTGACATGGTGCTTGGAACTCAGCCCGGTGGCGATCAAGTCGTCGAGTTGCGGGGCGTGACCAAAACAGAAAATGGTCGACGAATGCTTATCCTTCGCCGAGCTCTCGAAAGAACAGCGACGCTTCGCTTCCGGGCAGCAGCAGATCGGTGCGGCGGATTTTTTGTTTGGGGTACTCCAGTGCGGCCGCGAAGATTTCGGCGGTTTGCATGGCGCGGACGTACGGGCTGCTCATCAGCAAGTCCGCGGTAGCGCCCAGTGCGACGACACCTTTGGCGACCTGCTTGGTTCGCTCGATGCCTTCTTCGGTCAAAAACCGGTCGGGATCGGGGGGCGACTTGGGGTCTTCCCGGTCGATGGCGATACCGTGTCGCACGATGTAGAGCTGCATTTGATCTGTGACTCCTTATCAGATGGCGATTTCCAACGATGTTTACGCCCTGGCAAGCTGTGGCGCAGCAATGCTGCGCTTCTACAATGTTGCCACGATTATCTGCGTTTTCACGGATCGTCACGTTTCCGATTGCCTGAAAAATAGACGCACATGAAATTCCTTTTCGAAGAGTTCGGCGCTGCGAATGGCGTCACGCAAATCTTCGGCGGCGTCGCCTTGCGCGGTGATGTGAAGGCCGACGCCTCCGCGCTGGAAGGACGCGCCCATATTCGTGACCCGTTGCCGGTGCGAATGATCGAGAGCCTCGGCGACCCGGAGAATCGCGGCCAGCCGGCGGGCAATGCGCTGATCATTGTTGTTCAGCGAGGAGTACGCGACGTGATGCCCCGCGGGAACGGATTTGCGATTGTGATAACGCACCAGAGCCGCCACAATCGCACGATCGCGGCCTTCCAGTCCTTGGATGTCGCCGTTGAGGGCAAGATACTCGCCATGTTTGTGGTGCCCGCGGTGGCTGACCATATGGCCGATATCGTGCAGCAGCGCGGCAGCCTCTAACTGCACGCGCGCTTGCGCGGGCAAGTGGTGCACGGGTTGCAGCTGATCGAAGAGCTGGATGCTGAGTTCGCGTACATGCTCGGCGTGGGGCTGATCGTATTCGAGGCGCCGCGCGAAGCTGCGCGTTCCGACCAGGAGCTGACGGGCGGCGGCGTTATAGCGATGCGGCTCTTTGCGCGAGAAGGCTTCGCGGGCGATTTCTTGCAGCAGGCCCTCGCGAATGCCGATGCCGGGAACCGAGAGGGTGCGCAAATTCAGATAGCGGCCAAGAGTGATGAAGGTAATGGCGGCGATGCCCATGACGTCGGCGCGGTCGCGGCGGACGGCGTAGGTCTTCATGCGTTCGCGAACGTCGCGTTCGAGGATGCCCTGCAGGCGTTCGCGGAGGAGGGAGAGTTGCATGGTGGGGACGCCGTGCTCGCGGGGACCAGGAGCAATTTCGGCGAGCGTTTCCGCGCTGCCTCCCAATGCGACGGCGATGCGGTCGCCTAGATTTGGACGGGAAGGCAATTTCGACTCGAGGAGGGCGCGCACGTAGCGCCGCACTTGTTCCGCTTGCGCGGGGCGGATCACGCCGGGAATATTCAGCGTGGTCATCAGGCGCACCGTGCCGACGGGTATTTGCGCGCACTGTTCCACGGTGTGATCGTGGAGGATATTGATCTCCAGGCTTCCGCCGCCCAGGTCGATGATGCAGCGGGGCGGCGACTCCGGGCCAAGCGCGGCGACCGCGGCTTCGCGGCCGAGGCGCGATTCTTCGGCACTGCTGATTACTTCCAGGGCGATGCCGCATTTTCGTTTGATTTCGCGGAGGAAGTTCTTGCGTTGCGCGCTTCGCGGGAGGCGCTGGTGGCCACGGCGCGGTAGCGCGTCACGCCATATTCGTCCATCACTTCCTTGAAGTGGCGAAAGGCTTTGACACCTTTTTTGAAGATGTCTTCGGTGAAGCGGTGGCGCAGGAAAACACTTTCGCCCAAACGCAATGAGTAGCGTTCGCTATAGAGCGGCTCAATATCGAGTGCGGAGTAGGCTCTGGCGACGGAAAGGCGGACCGCGTTGGAGCCGGCGTCAATGGCGGCGATGTGAACCGGCTCGGACATGGCTTGCGTTTACCGCCAGAGGTGCGCGAGCGCGGCGGACGGCGTATACTTCGTCGCGCGAATTCCCAGGCGTTCGCCGATGCGCTGGCGCAGTTGCTTGTTCACGGCGGAGACGCTGGCTTCGCCGTCCAGTTCGATAAAGTTGTGGCGCTTGGCCATCACTTCAAATTCGCGTTTGATCATGGTCTGGTAGCGGATGAACGACCAGTACAGGTCGTGCGACAGCGACATATCGCGACCTGCTTCCCAGTAGCTGATGGCTTGGGCTTTCTTGAATTCGCGCGCGAAGGCGGTTTCTGGCCGCACGTTCAGCCAGAACGTCAGGTGCGGCCGTAGCGCCATAGCGTACAGTCCGCCGATATAGTCGCGATTGATTCCGCGCACTACGCCGCGGGCGATCAGCGTGAAAATGAAGCGGTCGGCCAGGACTACGGTGCCCGCGCGCAAGGCCGGCAATATGCGATGCTCGACCTGATCGAAGAAGTCCGTGGCGTACATCAGGGAGAGCGTCAGGCGCGTAACCGCGTTTTTCGCCAGCAATTGGTCGATGTCGCGTCCCACAAGATTGGAGCGGCGCAGGCCGCTGGTCTGCACCGCGAAGCCTTCCGACTCCAGCCACTCCTGCAGCAGCGTGATCTGCGTGGAACGACCTGAGCCGTCCATGCCCTCAATCACGATCAAGCTGCCGGTGATCTCACTGGGGTCGAACCCCACCAGCGGCTCGCCGAAAAAGTGCAGCGCCGAGTCGTCCTCAGGAGCAACGGCGGCCTTTGCCGAAGGAGTGGCTTCCGCAGTGACTGTCCCCACGGCGGGGGCCCCTGTCGGCTCTGCGGATATTGCGATCTTATCTTTGTCTTTTTCCTGCTCAGGCATCCTTGCTCCACTCGGGCGCGTGAGGCGCGAAGCGTTTCAGGTCGATCTTCGAGGCCACGATGTCGCGCATTTGCTTCTGGAGTTTGTTCACGGGCAATGTTCCGTCGAGCACGACGAAATTGTCGGAGTCCACCATTTTGTCGTACTCTTCGAGAATGCGGGCTTGAAACAAGCGGAAACTTTCGGAGCGATCGTACGACAACCCCAGGTCCATCCCAGCTTCGTAATACTTCAGTTTCGGGCGGCCGCTCAGAATACGGCTCACCGCGACGTCGAGCGGCGCGCGAAAATAAAAGGTGATGTCCGGAACGGGCGCAAAGCGGTAGAGGTTGCGGAGCCAGCGCGGCGGACAGCCACGGGCAGCGTCGCGCGCGAATGCCGTGTAGACGTAGCGGTCAGCGAGCACGAGATAGTCGCCTTGGAGAAGCGGCATGATCTGGCGCTCGCAGCGGTCGGCAAAATCGGCGGCGTGCAGCAGCGAAAATGTGGTTGGTGTCAGCAATCGGCGCTGCTTTCCGCGGCGCGTCGCGGATTTCACCAGCGGCGAGGAATTCCACTCGGTGAAGTGCAGGCGGTAGCCACCGATCTCGAGCCAGCGTTTCAACAGATAGAGCTGCGTGCTCTTGCCGGAGCCGTCGGTTCCTTCCACGACGATCAATGCCCCTGGATAAGCCCGGCTGGGAACCGGACGTCCTGGTTGCGGCAAAGTGGATTTCGCGGCCTCCGGGCGAGGCTGCTTTTGTGTTAGTTCGGTATTTTCCATCGATCCTGTAAACACAATCGTTCCGTCGGTGACCGTATCTTTGTTTTGTTGCAACACCATTACAACACAGCCAAGCGGTCAGCACAAAGAAACGGGTCAGAAAATAGTGACCTTGAAGTGGAGAAATTTTTTCGGGTTCTGGCGGAAATCGCCGATGAGCAGCCGCAGGTCACCGGTCAACCCGCTCAAGTTGTCGTACAGCTGCGGATCGGAGAAGAGTTTGCCCGCGGTGGTGGTGTTGTCGTTGAGCTTGGCGGTGGCGTTCGCGAGATTGGTGCTGGTGTCGCGCATTTTGTTATAGAGCGCGTCATCGGTGGCGAGCTTGCCGAGGCTCCCCTTGCCGGAGCGGACGTCGCCGATCATGCCGTTGGCGTTGCCGATGGCTTCCTTCGCTTGATCGTAGAGTGCGGTATCGTAGAGCAGCTTCCCAAGCGTGCCTTTCTGCGCGCGCACATCGCCCATAATCGAATTGGCATTGTCCACTGCGGAGTCCACCTTGGTGTACATCTCGTCGGAGGCCACCAGTTTTCCGATCGTGCCCTGGCCCTCGCGAATATTGCTGATCATCTTGTTGCCGTTGGCCAGCAGCGCGTTCAAATTGTTGTAGGCCTGTTCGTCGGTGAGCAGCTTGCCCAGATTTCCGCGGCCCTTCTTTACGCCACCAATCAAATCCTGGACGTCAACCGTAAGCGCCTGCAAATTCCCCAGCAGGTCGGAACTGCGCTCGACCACTTCCTTGATCGCTTTCTCCTCGGTGCCCTGAACTTCCTGGCCTTCCTTCAAAGCCACACCGGTAAATCCGCGCGTGATATTCACATAGCGATTTCCCAGCAAACCTTCGGTGACCAGACTGGCGGTGGAATCAGTGAGAATGTCGGGCTGAAATCTGCGGTCCAGACGCATGATCACTTCGATATTCTTGTTCTTGTCGGGAACTTGTGTCTGCGTTCGCGGCACCAAGCGGAGCGTCTCCACGTTGCCGACATCCACGCCATCGATGCGCACCGGCGCACCGGTCGCCAGGCCTGAGACCTCCGGCAAATACGTTTTGAGCCGGTATTTTGGCCCCCAGAAGCCTGCGCCGGTCACATAGAAAGTGCCCACCGCGATCACGAACAAACCGACCAGCACGAAAAGGCCGACGCGCAGTTCCGTCCAGGTCAATTGTTTCCGCAGCGCCATGAATGCTTCCCTCCCGCCGTGCCGCCCGCCAAACTTCGAGTACCGAGGTTATCGAACAGACTACAGCAATTCATACCAGAAAGCGTTTCAGATACGCATCGCGCGTCTCGGCAATTTCCTCCGGTGCACCCTCAAAATAGATGCGGCCATCGCGATAAACGAGAAATCGGGTCGCCGGCTCTGACCCGCCCGCAGTTGGCTGTAAGGCCGCGGACGGATCACGCACCACGCGCTTGGTTTTAGGGTCAAAGTGAAAATTCGCCAGCGCGAAGCCGTCCTGCAGTCGATGCGTGGCGAGCAGCGCGGTTACACCGTAGACATCGCGCAAACGCAGGATTAACGTGATGATGGTTTGCGCGGTTACCGGGTCAAGGCCCGCCGTCGGCGAATCGTACAGCACGATCTGCGGATGATTCACCAAGGCTCGGGCGATGGACACGCGCCGCCGCATTCCTCCAGAGAGTTCGGACGGAAGTTGATCCAAGACGTGTTCCAGCTCGACAAAGGCGAGAATTTCGCGCACGCGCCGGTCAACTTCCGCTTCGTCGACGCGATCTTCGCGGAGGCGGTAGGCCACATTGTCCGCAACAGTCATGGAGTCGAACAGTGCGCCCTCCTGAAATACAAACCCAATCTGCCTGCGGAACGCCAGCAAGTCTTGCTCGGACATCATCGAGACCTCATTGTCCAAAACCCGCACGCTGCCCATCGACGGGTGGAGCAGACCCGCGGCCAATTTGAGGGTAAGGGTTTTTCCTGTGCCGGTTTCACCGAGAAACACGAGAGTTTCCCGAGGGTGCACGCGAAAAGAGACGCCGCGCAACACGTCGCCCTCGTCGAAGCCGATGTGTACGCTATCGAAGATCACGACGGGATCAGGTTTTGCCGGCGATTTCCGGCTCGCGTGAATGGCCGGCGAACTCATCGGGGATAACCTGTGCGCGGCTGGCGAGGAAGGTGTGGCTGAGCGAGCCGCGGGGAAAATTCTCTGCAAGAAGGAAGTGGCGCGAGAGCAAACCCGCCGCGCGCTGAGGTTAGCGCACGCCGCGCAGCCGCACAGCCCCTTCGAGGCTCAGGGCGAGCAGGAATGGTTGTGCCACCGGGATCTTTGTCCGGCGGCTTGGTACACAAGAAGTCCCGCAAACGCGTCTGATCCCCCATCATGCGCGTCAAAAAAGTTTGCCTCCCAGGTAGAGTGCGATCTTGGTTAGAAAAACGTCGGCCGCGATGATCATGACGTTGGAAACGACGACGGCCTGAGTAGTAGCGCGCCCGACACCCTGAGTACCGCCGCGCACGCTCAAGCCTTGATAGCATCCCACGGTTGCGAGAATGAACCCATAGACCAGTGGCTTCATCATGCCCTGCATGATATCGGGAAAGTCGAGCGCATTGATGGCGCGCGTCCAAAATTCGACGGCGCCCAGCCGCAGGGAGAACACCGACGCCACGCAGCCACCCAGCAAGCCAACGAAGTCGTTCAGCGCGGTCAGTAATGGCAACATCAAGATGCCCGCCAGCACCCGCGGCGTAACCAATTTGCGGCTGGGATCGGTGCCCATCGCGCGCATGGCGTCCACTTGCTCGGTGACCAGCATCGATCCGAGCTCGGAGGCGATACCCGAGGCGCTGCGGCCGGCCACCAGGATGCCGGTGAGGGTCGGGCCCAATTCGCGGACCAGTGCGAGCGAAACGATGTCGCCCGTAAGCGCGGTTTGGCCGAAGCGCACGAACTGCGAACCGGTCTGCAGCACCATCACCGCGCCGATGAAGAAACCGGACATGAGCACGATGGGCAGCGAGCCGACGCCGATGTCGTCCATCTGGTCGAGTACATCCTGGAAATAACGCGGCGCGCTTGCCAGGTTGGTGAGCGACCGCGCGGCCATAAAGAAATAATCCTGAACGTTGGAAAGGAGGGCCTTGAAGGCGTCGGTCAGCACCAGGACCATGGAAAGCTCTTCCACGGGCTTGGCTTCCGGGCTGGCGACCTGAAGAGGAGTGTCTGCCACGAGTCCCTGTCAACAATACCGTTCAGCGACGGCGTTCAGCGACAACTTCTTGCGAAACAAACACTTCCACGAAAGCGTAACCGTGGTACGGGGACACGTCAAGCTGGTAAGAGCAACACCCTGTAAATCGAGCGCGCCGAGCACGGGCTCGGAAGGGCGCAGGCAATATCCGTGAGTTAGTTCCGGCGCAAGGGACGCGGGGGCGATTGGCGTCGCTGGTGGATGTCGATGCGACCGGTTAGGTTTTGGGAGCGGCGGGCTTATTTATCGTCGAAACCGTAGGCTGATATGCCTTTGGCGGCGCCGCCTTCTTGGGCTTCTTTTTTTCGCGATTTCCCCTGTCTTTGTTTCCCATGCTGAACAGCTTGCCACAGGTGGCCAGGCATTGCCAAGCGATGGCGGTACCAGGCCCAAGATTCCCGGAAGCGATTTAAGTGCGGCGGACGACCATGCAGGTGATGTCGTCGTGTTGTGGGGCGGCGCCGACGAATTGATCGAGGGACCGCATGATGTTGGCGAGGGTCAGGGCGGAGCGTTCCTGGGCTGCAAGGTCGATGATGGAGAGGAGGCGGGCTTCGCCGAATTCGTTGCGACGCTCGTCCCAGGCTTCGGTGACGCCGTCGGTGTAGATTACGAGGAGGTCGTGGGGCTCGATGCGCGTGACCCCCGTTTTGTAGTCTTCCTTTAGCTCGATGCCCAGGGGGATGTTATCGGATTTCAGGCGCTCGATGCTGCCGTCTTCGCGTTTGAGGATGGGCGGGTTGTGGCCGGCGCAGAGGTAGCTGAGATCGCCGGTGGCGGGATTCAGCTCGGCGAGGAACGCGGTAGTGAAGCGGCCGGCGTGGCTGTTGGCGCAGACCTGGCGGTTGAGACCTCCGACGAGTTCGGAGAGCGTGCCGCTGGCGCTGGCCAAGGCGCGAAGACTGGCCTGGAACGTCGCCATTAACATAGCGGCGGGGACGCTTTTGCCGGCGACGTCGGCTACCGCGATCAAGAGTGGGCCATCGCCGGAGCGAAGGAAGGCGTCGTAGTAGTCGCCGCCGATGGTTTTGGCGGGGCGCATGGCGAAGGCGACGTCGATGCCGGGAACATCCGGGGCTCTGCGAGGGACGAGCCAGCGCTGGATTTCGCGGGCGATTTCGATGTCGCGCTTCATGGAGATGTGATCGCCGAGGACCAGGGCGAGGAGGATCAGCAAGCCGCCGAACGCGAGAAGGAATTCGATTTCCTGGGTGAAGAAGAGGAAGTGAAAATTGACGATGGCCAGCAAGGCCAGCACGATGGTGAGAAGTAAGAACAAGCGGCGTGCGGGGGAGAGTTTGGCGAGGACGCTGGTAGCGAGATAGCCGAAAATTCTAAAGGGGCGTTTCCAGGAACGCTCGAAGCGACCTGCGTGCCGGCTCACGTCTTGTTTGTAGAGGCGGGAACTCTCGCCGGCTTCGACTTTGAACTGGGTCCAAAGCTCGTCGATTTCCATGCCGGCGGTCAGGCGGTACCAGCCGGCTTTGGAGCGCTCGAAGGCCCGGCGGATGGCCAGACTTGCGCTATCAAGCCAGCTCTTGGTCTTGACGCGGGCGGAGTCTAGGGCTATTCGCAGCTGTTGAAGCAGGGGACAAACCTCATAGTGCAGTGTACGCCTCCTGTGTTGGAGCACGGCATCGGGTTTACTGGGTAGTTTCGAGCTCGCGCCGGATTGTCGGTATGGGACAGAACCGGAAAAAAGAGCGGCAAAGAGTATTGAATCGGTTTAATATTGCGCGGTTGCAATCCGGTCGGGGGCTTGCGGCCCTAAGATCGCTTTCACTTTTCTGCGTTCTGAGGAGTTTTATGCCACGTCTGCGTTCGGTGGGTTTTGCGGTTGCGGGTCTTGGGATTTTGCTGGGATTGGCAGGGGCGCTGGCGATGCCAGCGCTGGCCGATGCGGGGGCCAAAGTCTACCTGCACAATGACTGGCAGTTGCAGTCGTCGTGCGAGGTGAAAGCCGGAGGGGAGCAGGTGTCGGTTGTCGGGTTTGACGCCAGCAAGTGGCATCGCACGAATCTGCCAAACACCGTCGTCGGGGCGCTGGTCGATGACAAGACGTATCCGGATCCGACTTACGGGACGAATCTGAAGTCGTTGCCGGGGATGGATTATTCGTCGAGGTCATTTTTTGCGCTGCAGGATATGCCGAAGGATAGTCCGTTCCGGTGCTCGTGGTGGTTTCGGACGGAGTTCACCGTGCCCGCGGAGTTTGAAGGCAAGACGCAGTGGCTGGACTTTTTGGGGATCAACTACCGCGCCAATGTGTGGATCAATGGCAAGAAAGTGGCGGATGAGAAGGATGTGGCGGGAACGTTTGTGACATTCGAATTTAATGTCAACAAGTTCCTGATGGCGGGAAAGCCGAACGCCTTGGCGGTGGAGATCTTCGCACCGCAAAAGCATGATTTGGGGATTACGTGGGTGGACTGGAACCCGACGCCTGCCGACAAGGACATGGGAATTTGGAAGGAAGTTTTTTTGACGGCGACCGACAGTGTGTCGCTGCGAAACGCGTTTGTGTCGAGCAAGCTGGATTCCGCGTACAAAACGGCGGAGCTTACGGTGAGCGCGGATTTGCGGAATAGCTCGGAGTACGAAGTGAGCGGAGCACTGCGCGCGGACATTGACGGTGTGCAGGTGCGGCAGGCAGTGAAACTGGCGGCAGGAGAAACGAAGACCGTGGCGTTTTCGCCGGAGACTTACTCGGAGTTGAAGCTGGTGCATCCGCGATTGTGGTGGCCCTATCAGATGGGCAAACCGAATCTGTACACGGCGAAGCTGGATTTCGATGTCGACGGGCACGTCTCCGATGCGGCGGAGGTGACGTTTGGGGTTCGCGAAGCCACCTCGGAGCTAACTGATAAGGGCTATCGCTTGTTCAAGATCAACGGGCGCAAGGTGCTGATTCGCGGGGCGGCGTGGGCGCCCGACATGTTCTTGCGGTGGTCGCCGGAGCGCGTGGAGGCCGATCTGGCTTACGTCCGCGACATGGGGTTGAATACCGTGCGTCTCGAGGGTCGGATCGATCACGAGGAATTCTTCGCGAAGGCGGACCGCTTGGGAATTCTGGTGATGCCGGGGTGGACTTGCTGCGACGCGTGGGAGCGATGGAAGAACTGGAAAGACGAGCAGCACAAGATCGCCGGGGATTCATTGCGGAGCCAGATCCGAATTTTGCGGAATCACCCGAGCGTGTTCGTGTGGCTGTATGGCAGCGATAATCCGCCGCCGGCCGACGTGGAGAAAATGTATCTGGGAATTCTGCAGGAATTGCAGTGGCCAAATCCTTCGGTGTCGTCGGCCGCGGAGACGCCGACTAGCGTTACGGGCAAGTCAGGCGTGAAAATGACCGGCCCTTACGAGTACGTCCCGCCGGTTTATTGGCTTGCGGACACAAAGGCCGGCGGCGCTTATGGTTACAACACGGAGACGAGTCCGGGGCCCGCCATTCCGCCGAAAGAATCGCTGGAGCGCTTTATTCCGAAGGAACATTTGTGGCCGATCGATGACGTTTGGAACTATCACGCGGGCGGTGAGCGATTTACCACCGTCAATGTCTTTACGGATGGCTTGAACCGGAGATATGGCACTGCGACTTCGCTCGATGATTATGAGCGCAAGGCCCAGGCGATGACGTATGACGGGCAGCGCGCGATGTTCGAAGCGTACGCGCGGAATAAATACACGTCGACGGGCGTGATTCAGTGGATGCTGAACAATGCGTGGCCGTCGCTGATCTGGCATCTCTACGACTACTACATGGTGCCTGCGGGTGGATATTTTGGGACGAAGAAGGCGACCGAGATCCTGCACGTGCAGTACTCATACGACGACAATTCGGTCGCGGTGATCAACGGAACGTACGAGGCAGTAAAAGGAGTCAAGGTCACCGCGAAGCTGTACAACATCGACGCCAAAGAAAAGGGATCGCACGAGGCGACGCTGGACCTGGCGCCGGACAGCTCCACGAAAGCCTTCGATCTGCCTAAAGTCGACGATTTGACGAAGACCTATTTCTTGCGGCTGGAACTGCATGACGTAGCGGGAAAGCGGCTGAGCAACAATTTTTACTGGTTGTCGACCAAGCCGGACACCATGGATTGGAAGCGCAGGAAGGACACGGTGTACACGCCGCAAGCGGAGTTTGGAGATTTGACGGGTCTGAACAGCCTGCCTCCGGCGAAGCTGGTCGTTTCCGAGCAAATCCTCGGGAAACGTGGACGATACAACTGGATGACGTTGACGGTCGAGAACAAGGGAGAGGGCGTTGCGTTCATGATTCACCCGCGGGTGACGCGAGGAAAAGGGGGCGAAGATGTCGCGCCGATCTTTTGGACGGACAACTACTTTTCTCTGCTTCCGGGCGAGAAGTTGAGCGTAGGAGCGCGCTATGACGACGCGGCGCTTGAAGGCAAGGAACCGGTGTTGGAGATCGAGGGATACAATGTGGTCCCTGGGAGCGTTCCTGTGGGGGCGTTTACGGTTGTGGGCGGTCGTGACCAGTGAGTGCCCGCTCGACGGAAGCTCGATTTCGTCGAGCTGTGTTAAGGCTGCATCTAACCCCGCCTCTCGGCCCTTCGAAGCTCAGAGTAAAAGGGCGGCTACAAGTGGTGAGGGTTCACATTAACGGGCAGGTTTGAGGAGCGGCTTTGTCGCGTGGCGTTTTGCTGTTGCTTTTGTATGTCGCGGCTGTGTTGAGTTTGGGATTTTGGGCGCAGGAACATTACCTGTTGACCGCTATCTCCGTGCACCTCGCCGCTCCCTCCGCGCAGGCCTCCCCGCTTGATTCCAAGGTCGCGGCCAGCATTCAGGAGCGAATCCAGAAGAGCGGCGCTGACGTTGGTGTCGCTTTCCGGACCTTGGATGGGCGTACGGCCTGGTCGTTCCACGCCGAGGAACCCTTCCACGCGGCCAGCACCATGAAAATCCCGGTGATGATCGAGTTGTTTAGCCAGGTCCAGCAGGGCAAGCTGAAATTGAATGACGGCGTGCCGATCAAGAACGAATTTCACAGCCTCGCGGATGGATCGATATTTACGCTCGATCCGAAAGACGACTCCGAGACGGACCTTTATGACCGTTCATTCCTTGCACGCGGACGGAATGAGCGTACTGCGCGGCGTTGAGGACAACAAAGCGTTCGAAAAAGGGCTGAATAACACGACCAACGCCCAAGGACTCGCGGTGCTGCTCGAAGCGATCGCCAAAGGCGAGGCCGTGGATGCAAACGCTTCGCTGCAGATGGTGCAGATTTTGGAGAGGCAGAAGTTCAACGAAGGCATTCCCGCGGGTGTTCCGCCGGGCACGCGGGTTGCTCACAAGACCGGCGAACTGACCAAGCTTCATCATGATGCGGCGATCGTCTATGCAAAAAGGCCGTTCGTGCTGGTCATCCTGGTGCGCGGCCTGGCGGATATCAAGGACAGCTCCGCGCTGATGGCGGACCTTACCCGGCAACTCTACGCGGCGACCCAATAAAATGCATCCTTGCGCCGGGGTTTCAACATCAAAAACAGCAGTAAGGATTGGCTGGAGCGCGGCCGCTCCGGGCCGCGTTACAATCGTTAGGAGGAGAGTAGGCGGCCGGTATTCGCGCCGAACTCTGGATTAATCGAGGGGGGAATCACGATGAGTCGCTTCGCACGTTCAATTGCCGCCGCAGCCTTGGGGCTTTTATTTGCGGGTGGGGCTATTGCGGACACCCTAGAGCTCAAGGACGGGCGGCTCTTGCAGGGCAGGTTTTTGGGAGGGACGCAGGCCTTGGTGCGGTTCTCCGTAAATGGAGAGGTGCAGACTTTTAATGTGACGGAGATCGTGGCGCTTACATTCACGAACAACTACGGTAACGCTCCCGGTGGTCCCGCGCCAGCTCCTGCGCCGGAAGCGCTGGCGCCCACGTCGGCTCCACTGCCGGCGGGCAGCCCAATAACCATTCCAGCCGGGCAACCTTTGCTGGTACGCATGATCGACGGCGTGGACTCCAAGAAAAATAACGTGGGCGACATTTTTCACGCCAGCCTGGAAACCGATCTGAACATCAACGGAGCGTTGGTGGCGCGCAAGGGGACGGATGTCTATGGCCGTCTGGCGGAGGCAAAAGAGGCGGGGCACCTTTCGGGGAGTTCGGAGCTGCAGCTGGAGCTGACGCGCATGGTTATCAACGGGCAGGATTATCCGGTGGTGAGCAGCGATTACACGTTGAAAGGGAAGGGCCGCGGCGCAAATACCGCCGAGAAGGTGGGCGGCGGAGCGGTGCTGGGTGCCATCATCGGAGGGATTGCTGGAGGGGGCAAAGGGGCTGCGATTGGGGCTGGAGCGGGCGGGGCGGCAGGCGCCGGGGTGCAGGTCTTGACGCGCGGCCAGCAAGTGAAGGTGCCGAGCGAGACGTTGCTGGAATTCCGGCTGCAGCAACCGGTGACCGTCACCGCGCAGGGGTAGGGCCGCGGCCAGTTACCGAGCTTATGATCTAGCCTTGAAAAGGCGGGCCATTTGCCCGCCTTTTTATTTTTTTGAGGTACTTGGGCCCCCATTGCCGACTTCGCCGCATAGCCCGCAAAAACCGGCTTGCGGCTTTTACTGTTAGTGAGTAAGCTACCCCCGTAGATTGGGGGTCAACATCGTGCCGAAAGAGAAGCCACGAGTTAACATCGGGGAAGTGATCAAGACTTATCGCAGCCAGCGGGGACTGTCGCAGGGTGATATCGAACGCCGCACCGGGCTGCTGCGCTGCTATTTGTCCCGCGTGGAGAACGGCCACACCGTGCCATCGCTGGAAACGCTGGCCAAGATTGCGGAAGCCATGGACATCTCGCTCGCGGACTTTTTCCCGGGCACCGAGACGCCGCGCGACCGCGAGTCCCAGAAAATGCTGGGGGAGCTTTCGCAGGACGAAATCCGCTTCCTGGCGGAGATTAAGAGATTCAGCACCACGCTGTCGGACGGTGATAAGCGCCTGGTGCTGGCGATGATCCGCAAGATGGCCAGCCTGATCCCGCCGCCGGTTGCGAAGAAGCCCGTCGTGCGACGACCAGCGACGGTCTAACGACGTTCGCAGTTTCAACTATTGACCACGAATCAAGCGGATGGCATCGGGCAGGGCGGCATCGCCGCTTCCCGGTGTGCCCGACGCGACCTTTTCTCCGTTTAGATCCATGGGCTCCGAGTCGCCTTCGCCGGGGGCGAGGAACAAGTTTGCCTGAACGGCGTGCTGCTTGGTGTAGAGGTCGTAGTAGCGGCCGCCCGCTGCGTAGAGCGACTCGTGCGTGCCACGTTCGATGATTCGGCCGGCTTCGACGACCAGGATCTGGTCGGCGCGGCGGATGGTCGAGAGGCGATGTGCGATCACAAAGGTGGTGCGGCCGCGCATCAGGTAGCGCAGGCCCTCCTGGATGAGGGCTTCCGATTCCGAGTCCAGGCTCGAAGTAGCTTCGTCAAGAATCAGGATGCGTGGATCGGCGAGGATGGCGCGCGCGATGGAAACGCGCTGCTTCTGACCACCGGAGAGTTTAACGCCGCGCTCGCCGACGATGGTGTCGTACTGTTTCTCGAAATGTTCCGCGAATTCGTCCACCCGGGCGATGTGGCAGGCGGCGAGTATTTCTTCCTCGGTGGCGTCGGGCCGGGCGAAAGCCACGTTTTCGCGGATGGTGCCGTCAAAGAGAAACGTTTCCTGTAGTACCACGCCGAGTTGCGTTCGGTAGGAGTTCAGCTTCACGGTGGCGAGATCGACGCCGTCCACGAGAACGCGGCCGCTTGCGGGAACGTAGAATGCGGCGATCAGTCCAATGATGGTGGATTTACCCGAGCCGGATGGACCGACCAGTGCGGTTACCGTGCCGGGCTCGGACTGGAAGCTGACATCGCGCAGCACTTCCTTTCGTGAATCGTAAGCAAAGCTCACATCTTCCATCACGACCTGGCCGTTGATGCGGCCGAGGGTCACGGTCCGGCCCGCTGCTTCATCTTCCTTCTCTTCATTCAGAATTTCGCGCGTGCGCTCGAGTCCGGTGATGGCTTCGGTGATTTGCGTGCCGATGGCGACGATCTGGAAGACCGGGGCAACGAGGAGGCCGAGGAAAATGTTGAACGCGAAGAATTCGCCGAGGGTCATTTGGCCGGTAAGAATCTTGTGGCCGCCGAATTCCATGATCAGGGCGCTGACGACACCCATAAGGCCGGCGCCGGAAAGGCTCATCAGCGAAGTCGCGGTCAGCGTCTTCAAAACATTGTCGAGCAGGCGCTGCACGCCGCCAGCGAAGATTTTCTCCTCGCGCTCCTCGGCGTGATAGCCCTTGACGACGCGCACGCCCCCGAGCGATTCGGTCAGACGGCCGGTGACCTCGGCCGTGATTTTAGGGCGCGCTCGGAATATCGGGCGAATAGTCTTGAAAGCTTTGTTGATACCGATGCCGAAGACTACCAGGATGCCGAAGGCCAGGCCAGTCATCGCCACGCTAGTGCGCAACAGGATAGACCAGCGCGAACACTGCGGTCATCAGCCCGCCGACAAATTCCACCAGGCCCGTGCCGATGAGATTGCGGACACCCTCGACGTCACTCATGATGCGCGAAACCAAGACACCCGTCTTGTTGGCGTCGTAAAAGGAGACGGGCAGACGGCCGATGTGGGCCTGCACCTGGCGGCGCAGGTCGGTAATCATTTTCTGCGCGGATTTGGAGAGCAGCTGCGTCAGAGTGAACGACGTGAGGCCCTGAATGATGGTGGCGCCCAGGATGCATAGAACGATGGGAGTCAGCAGCTGGACTTGCTTCTTCCCGATGACGTTGTCCACGAAATACTTTGTGGAGGCTGGCAGGACCAATCCGGAGACCCGGTTGATGGCCATGAGTAGGAAGCCCAAAGCCAGCAGGCCACGGCGCGGATGGATCAGTGCCCAAACATCAGGCAGCGCCTTCCAAGCCGCCTTTTTCTTCTCAGCCTTGGTACCGGCCGTCTCGGTGGTATCGGTTGCCATGTTGTAGCGCGGGTGGTCGGTCCTCATGGTTGGATGCCTGGCGCGTTCCGTAATCTACACGTCTATTTGTTGCGTAGCGCTGGAGAACTCCGTCGCGGGGCAGGAGATGCGACCGAGGCTTAGTCGGACCCGGAGCTTCCACGCGTGACACCGGCGGCCGCGGGGCGCTCGACGTTCAGCACGTTTGCGACAAAGTCGCTTACCGTAATCCCCAGATGGCCCCACAGTCGGCGCTTGAGGCTGGTGTAGTCCTGCGTGCCGCTGAAGATATCGCCCATCAGTTGACGGAAGACCGCGCTGCGCCGCATGAGTTGCACCATGCGGGTAGTCACCGTCGTGCCCAAAAATGATCCGCGGTAGAAACGCCGAACGATACGCGCGGCGAATTCCAGCTCCGCCGAGAATGCGGCTTTCACCCACGCGGGATATTTTTCCGGGCAGCCTTCGGCGAGCGACTTGCCCAGCAGTTCGCCCGATTTCATGGCGTAAAAGAGGCCTTCGCCTGTCAGGGGATCGACCCACGCGGCGGCGTCACCCACCAGCGCCCAGTTCTTGCCCAAGACGGTGCGCTCGGAAAGCGTGCGCTCCTGGGGAGACGGCAGCACGTGGCTGTAGAATTGCGCGCCCTCGGTGGAAATCTTCTGCTTGCTTACGAAGGCGTGCAGGTGGGTTTTCAGCTCCGCGCTGGTGTGGACGGCCATGCTGCCGCAGATTCCAACGGAGAGATGGTCGCAGCGCGGGAAAGACCATATGTAGCCCTCGAAGTTCCGCAGGAACTTAACGGTAATGGCGTCCGCGGTTTGTGGGACAAAGTATCCCTGGGTGATTTCCAATTCGTCGCGCTGTAGTGCACGCGTTTCCGGCAGCAGTTGATTGCGTGCACCGGCGGCCAGCACCAGAAAATCCGCGGTCTTCCATTCCCCTTCCACGCAATACCGTGGTTTCGCGGTCGCAGTATCCACGCCGAACACGCGGGATCGGCGAATCTTGCAACCGGCCTCGGCCGCGCGATTCAGCAGCATGCCGTTTAACACCGTGCGCGAATAAATCACGATCGGATGCGACATATCGAGCGTGGCTCGTTGATCGTTACTGCTGATCAGCTCGACGGAATGAACCAATTTCTTGGGATAGGGATTGTCCAGCAGAAAGGGAAAGCACTTCACGGCCTTGTGCGTCAGCCCGCCGCCGCAAGGCTTCTCCCAGGCAAGATGCTCGTCAAAAAGCTCAACCGTGTGACCCGCCCGGGCCAACTGCTCGCCACACATCGCGCCGGAAGGTCCGCCACCGACGATCGCAATGTCTGCCATCTGGTTTTCTTTCTGACAGCGTCGGATTCCGTCGCCGGGTCGCTCAACGACATCGCGGAACCCGCCAAACGGCTAGGCCCGCTTTTACAGGCCATTTTATGTGATCGGGAAGACAACCACAGAAAATCCAGCGAGGAGTATAGCACCGAAGAGAGCCGCCGCCAGCGGCGACCCCGTACTCTTTCGGACAACATCCATACCTGTACGTTGGAACAGGCAGAACACCGCTAGATACGGTGCAAGCAGTACCAGGAGTATCTCACCGTTGTGGAGGACAAGGACGCCGAGGAATAGCGCTGCCCAGGCAGCGAAGCGAATCGCGAGGGCAAGGGCGAAACGCGCCCGGGCTGAGCGCGCCCGCGGAGGGCCAAGGAGCAATTCTTCGGCGGCGTGATAGGGAACCGCTGCGAGACATAGCGCAGGCATGCGCAACCATCGTGCGGACGTAAGCCATGCCTCGGTTGCGGTGAGATCGAGCCAGGAATAAATCAACAGCGGCAAGACTAAGGCCGCAAAAGCCGCGGCCAGAAGTGTGGTGGGCTTCCACTGCCGGAAGATGCCAACCTGCTTCCAATGCACGAGCAATAGAATGCTCCCTAGAATCAGCAAGAAACCCCCGAGGTAGTCGCCTTCGAACACATGGAAGAACGCGAACGGGTTCCACGAGTGAGGGAAAGCCCGTAGAAGAGCGACGATGACAATCGAAGCCGCCGTCACCTCGAGTAGAACGCGTCCAAACGACGCCGCGATGATAGGAGATCCGGGTTCGGCGAAGCCGGTGGTGTTTGTCTGTACAGCAACGGCTGCCTCATCGCGCGCTCGAACAGTGGCCATTCCCAGGGTTTCGCGGAGGAAAGGCCCGGCCAGGAGGAAGATCCCGACCAACCCTCCGAAGGCCCCGGCGAGCGGCATTCGCGACGGGAGCGCGGGCGTAGCCTTCAGGTTCAAGACCTGCGCGGCCCATGCTTGCGAGGCTCGTACCACCCCCGGGTCGAAGAGTAAGCTCACATGGGTCGAGCGAGGAATCACCGTGTATTTGCTGGTCGCCGCGCCACTTCCCGCGATCAGGCTGCGGGCTGTGTCACGAACACTGCGCGGTATAAAGGTCTCGCTGAGAACTAACGTATTGGCCGGCGCGGGCAAAGGATCATTGAAGAGCAGTACGGAAGCGGGGACACCGTAAGTGGTGGCCGTCGGTGCCGGGGAGATTGCGATCGTACCCGCAACGGGTATGCGCGCGCCAAGCCGCACAGCTATAGCTCCGCCCATCGAGTGGCCTGCCAAAATCGTGCGTGACGGGTCGATTGCGCCCCGCGTGATCAGCTGCCGCACGAACGAGTCGCTGCAGGAGTCGGCGCGCGCGTAGGAAAATGGGCCGAGCGTCCGGCCGTGCCCGGGCATATCGGGCACGAAGACGCGCAAGTTCAGCAGCGCAAATCCTCGCGCCAGATAGGACATGATTTTCTGGTTTGCGGCAAGGCCGTGTAAGAGGACGACGGATCCCTGCGCTTCATCCTCGCCGGCGTCGACGATATTGGTGACCATCCGGCAGCCGCCGGCATCCACGATGACCGTCGCCTCGCGGAACGGCGTTGCTCGCGCCAGCACGAATCCGATCACGCACAGCAGGACGCCAGAGACCGCCCTGACCGCGCCTCGTGCTCTTACCGGCGATTTCACCGGCAACGGCGCGCCCGCAGGTGCCACCGCATACTCGCGTGATAAACTATACTTTCAGGAAGCGTCATCTTCTTTCGCCGCTGTGCCTGCACGGAGATCCCTTGAATCGTTCGGCGGTTCTCACTTTGGACGAAGCGATTCTGCGGTTTGGCCGCGAGAAACGCAACGGAAGCCGCGTCGTATTCACCAACGGCTGCTTCGACATCCTGCATCCCGGCCATATTCGGACCCTGGAGCAGGCGCGTGAACTTGGCGATGCGCTGATCGTCGGCCTGAACAGCGACGCCACTGTCACTCAGCTCAAAGGTGCGGGCCGGCCTGTAATCCGGGAATCGGAGCGGGCTGAAATTCTAGCCGCGCTGGAATGCGTAGACGCCGTGGTTATTTTCAACCAGCCCACGCCTCGCGAGATCATCGCTCGATTGCTCCCTGACATACTGGTTAAAGGCGGAGATTGGCCAATAGATCAGATCGTTGGCCGTGAAGAAGTTGAAGCCGCGGGTGGACGCGTTGATCCCGTTCCGGTCGTACCCGGCTACTCCACCACCGAAATTCTACGAAAGATCCGCGAAACCCCAGGGGTCACTCGCGTAGATTCCTGATACCCCACGAATGATTCTTCCCGCCGTCCGAGAACGATTGGAAAGTGTGCTGCGCCACCCATCGATGGAGAGCGCCGTCGCCGCTTTGCGCGCTGGCGGCAATCATATATCCGTGTCGGGCTTGCACGATGTCGCTAAGGCCCTCGTCGCCTCTTACATCACGCACGAGTTGCGCCGGCCCGCTTACTTTGTTACGGAGTCCAACCGCCGCGCGGAGTCGCTGGCCGAGACCGTTCGGTTTTTCTCCGGCATTTTTCCAGGTGCACTCGGCGGCGTGACGACCCTGCCCGCGTTCGACACACTACCCTGGCAGTCGCAAAGCCCCCACCCCGATATTTTAGAGCGCCGCGCCGCCACGCTATTTCGCCTGGCGGACGGCCAGATCTCGCTGGTCATCGCTCCCGTCACTGCCGCTCTGTGGCGTTACCAGGACCCTTACGTCTACCTTTCGCTGGCGCGTACCCTCGCAAGGGACACCGAAGTGCCGCTGGAAGACTTGCTGTTGCACCTCGGTTCCGTCGGCTACACGCGAACAGAGATGGTCGAACTGCCCGGCCAGTTTGCCGTACGCGGCGGCATCATCGACGTTTTTTCGCCGGAATCGCAGCGCCCGGTCCGCATCGAGCTCCTGGGCGATACCGTCGAATCGGTGCGGGAATTCGATCCGCGCACGCAACGATCCATCGCCCCGGTAGTCCGCACGACGCTGCTACCACTCACCGAATGGTCCATCCCGCCGCCGGAACGCTCCCAGGGCGACGAGGAAGCCGCTTGGGAAAACCCCTCCTTTTTCGGGCCGCCCAGCGAAGCCGGGCAAAGCGCGTTGTTCGAGCTTTCCGAGAGTTCGCTTCGCCCACTCGTATTTCTGGACGAACCGGCGGCACTACGCGAGGCCGCAACCAGGCATCTGACCCAGGCGACCGAGAACTACGAGCGCCACGGTTACGCCAACGCGCCAACCGCCGATCATTATTTCTGGAGCGAAGCGCAGCTCGTCTCCGCCCTGGAAAAAGCCTCTCAAATCAATCTCGAACAACTCGCGCTAAGCATTGGCGCGACTCCCCAGTTTGAGCTGCCGTCCCGGCCAAGTCCGCGATTCCACGGCGACGTAGTAGCCTGCATGACCGAAGTGAAGGCGCAGCTCGCGAACGGCGGAAACGTCTTGCTGACCGCAGCCAGCACCGGCGAGCTGGAGCGCCTGGCGGACATCTGCCGTGAATACGAGACACCCTACGTTCTGGGCGAATCCGAAGACGCCGCTGCGGGATTCACCTCCGAGCGCGCCCATGAATCGGCCGCGTTACTCCTGATCCGCGCGCCCTTCGCCGACGGCGTGGCGTTCCCGGAATCGAAACTCACGCTGTTCGGCAATTCGGACCTCTTCGAGGTGACACCGTCGCTGGACCGCCCCAGCCGCAAAATCCGCACCTCCGGCTTCTTCAGCGATTTCGCCGAACTCAAGCCTGGCGATTTTGTCGTCCACGTGGATCACGGTATCGGCCAGTTCGAGGGTCTCCGCCAGATCGAGTCGGACGGACGCCGCGGCGAATTCATGCTGCTGCGCTACGCCGAGGACTCGCGCCTCTACGTTCCGCTCGAGCGCATGGACCTGGTGCAAAGCTATCGCGTCGTCGAGGGCGCTCATCCGCCGCTCGACAAACTGGGCGGCACCGGGTGGAATACGCGCAAGACCCGCGTCCGCAAATCCCTGGAAGACATGGCGGAACAACTCCTGGCGCTCTACGCAGCCAGAAAGACCGCGCCCGGTCTGGCATTCTCACCGGACGGCAACTTCCAGCACGAATTTGAAGACGCTTTCGAATTCGAGGAAACTCCCGATCAGAACTTCGCCATCGCCGACATCAAGCGCGACATGGAAAGCCCCACGCCGATGGATCGTCTCCTTTGCGGCGACGTCGGCTACGGCAAAACCGAAGTAGCCATGCGCGCCGCGTTCAAAGCCATCGCCGACTCCAAGCAAGTCGCCATTCTCGCGCCCACAACGGTACTCGCCTTTCAACATTTCGAAACCTTCAAGCGCCGGTTCGCAGCCTTTCCCGCACGCATCGAAATGCTGAGCAGATTCCGCACCACGGCGCAGCAAAAGGAAACCTTGGCAGCCCTCGAAGCCGGAAAGGTGGACATCGTCATTGGCACGCATCGCTTGCTATCCAAGGACGTAAAATTTCACGACTTGGGCCTGCTGATCGTCGATGAGGAACAACGCTTCGGCGTCGCGCATAAGGAACGCCTGAAGGAGATGCGCAAAAATGTGGACGCCCTGGCGCTCTCGGCCACGCCCATTCCGCGCACGCTGCATATGTCGCTGGTGGGCCTCCGCGATATGTCGCTGATCGAGACGCCGCCAAGAGATCGACTCGCTATTCAGACCGTCGTCGCCCCATTTGAAGAAGAGCTGGTGAGGCGGGCGATCGAAAACGAAATGGCCCGCGACGGACAGGTCTATTTCATCCACAACCGCGTCGAGTCGATTTATTCGCTCGCGGCGCTGGTCACCAAGCTGGTCCCCAAAGCGCGCGTCGTTGTGGGCCACGGGCAGATGGGCGAGAAAGAGCTTGAAAGCGTGATGCTGAAGTTCATTCGCGACGAAGCCGACGTGCTGGTCGCCACCACCATCGTGGAAAATGGCCTCGACATCCCGAGAGCCAACACCATCCTTATCAACCGCGCCGATCGTCTCGGCCTGGCGGAGCTATATCAATTGCGTGGCCGTGTAGGCCGGGCCTCGCAGCGCGCCTACGCCTACCTGCTCGTTCCGCCCGAAACCACGCTCTCCGATATCGCCCGCAAGCGCCTCTCCGCCATGAAGGAATTCAGCGAGCTCGGAGCGGGCTTCCGCATCGCCGCGCTCGACCTCGAACTCCGCGGCGCCGGCAACATGCTCGGCCGCCAGCAGCACGGCCACATCGAGTCCATCGGCTTCGACCTGTATTGCCAGATGCTGGAACGCGCCGTCTCCAAGTTAAAGGGAGAAGAAGCCGCGCCTGAGCTGCGCACCACCCTTAGCCTCGGGTTCGACGTGCGCATCCCGGAAAACTACATCCCCAGCGAAAACCTGCGCCTCCGCACCTACAAGCGCATCTCTTCCATCGCCTCGGACGAAGAAAAGCAAGACGTCCGCAAAGAGCTAGAAGACCGCTTTGGCACACCGCCTGCCACCGTGGATAACCTTTTGGAGTACGCCGTCCTCAAATCCATGTGCGAGCGCCTGCGCATCTCGGCGGTGGAGCGGCAGGGAAGTCGCATCGCCATCCGTTTTCATCCAGAAACGACAATTGACCCAGCCGCGCTGGTGAACGTCGTACGCTCCCGAAAAGGCATCAAACTCGATCCCAGCGGCGTTTTGTGGATGGAAGTGACCCGCGGGGAACCGGTCCCGGCGGCGGTGAGAAACGTATTGCTCAGCCTTCGCGGGCAGGACTAAACTCTTTAGATATGAGGAAAGTAATGCGAAACGTGTTTATTCTCGCGGCGATATGCACGACATTGTCCGTCGCGACTCCGCTCCCGGCCCAGGACCAGCCGCCTACCCCGGCGCCCCAGGGTCAGGATAAGAAGCCGTCGGCCCCCGCTCCAGCGCAATCGCAAGCGCCTACGCTCGAAAAGCCTGGCACTGCCGCTCCGGAACCCGAACCCGCGCCCAAGACACCCCCGAAAACGGCCGCCACGAAGAAGCCGGCCGACAAGGCCACGGAGAAAGCCCCGGAGGGCATCAATTCCCGAACCGTCGAAGAGATCATCGCCCGCGTAAACAATGAAATCATCACCCGCTCCGAGCTCGACAAAGCGCGCGCCTCCGCACAAGAAGACGTCGAGCAGGAGTGCAAGGGAAAATGCTCCGCCGAAGAGTTGCGTAGTCAGGTCGAGGAACGACAGAAAAACGCCCTGCGCGATTTGATCGATCAGTCTCTCTTGGTGCAGCGCGGAAAGGATATGGGCATCAGCGTCGAGACCGATGTGATCAAGCGCCTCGACCAGATTCGCATTCAGAACAGTCTCGGCAGTATGGAAGATCTGGAGAAAGCCGTCTCCAGCCAGGGCCTTAACTGGGAAGACTTCAAAGACAACATCCGCAAGGGTCTGTTGACGCAGCGCGTGATCAGCCAGGAAGTCGGCTCGCACATCACCGTCGGCAAAGAAGAAATCGCCAAGTATTACGAAGAGCATAAGAAGGATTACATCCGGCCGGAACAGGTTGCGCTCCGCGAAATCGTGGTCAGCACGGAGGGGAAGAAGGACAGCGAGCTTCCCGACTTGAAGAAGAAGGCCGAGACCGCACTGAGGCGCGTTAAAGACGGCGAGGACTTCGGTGAAATCGCCAAGCGCTTTTCAGACGGCAGCACCGCCAAGCAGGGCGGCTTCCTGGGTGTCTATAAGCGCGGCGAGCTATCCAAGGAACTCGAGGACACCGTTTTCGCGATGAAGAAGAACGCCCTGACCGACGTGATGGACACCAAGCAGGGCTACCTGATCCTGCAGGTCCTGGAACACTACGACGAAGGCGAGCAGTCGCTCAGCAAGGTCGAGGGTGAAATCACCGACAAGATCTATTCCGAGCGGATGGAACCCAAACTGCGCGAATACCTGAAAACGCTTCGCGAACAGAGTTACGTGGTCATCAAGCCCGGCTATCAGGACATGGCGGGCGGTGGCAATTCCGAGATCCAGGAAGTGAGTGCCACACCCGAAGCGAGCAAAGGATCGAAAAAGGGACGCAAGAAATATCTGTTGTTTGGAAAGAGGTCCGGAACGGCTTCAGGCG
Organism: uncultured Acidobacteriota bacterium; assembly: GCA_963810355.1. GTDB lineage: Bacteria > Acidobacteriota > Terriglobia > Acidiferrales > UBA7541 > Acidiferrum. The sequence goes on along the minus strand of CAWENU010000004.1, from coordinate 183,099 downwards.
CATGAAGACTGGTTTTGTCACCGAACTGCTTTCCGAACAAACCATCACCACCTTCTTCCTCGTTCACGAAAAAGAAGTCCGCAACACTCGCGAAGGCCGCGCGTATCTCCGCCTGGAGCTCGGCGACCGCAGCGGCACGATCGAAGCGCGCATGTGGGAACAGTTTGAAGTCGCCGCGAAGGACATCAACCGCGACGATTTCGTAAAGGTGCAAGCGCGCGTCGAGGTCTATCGCAATAGGCCGCAACTCGCCCTCGTGCAAGTACGCCTCGCCAAGCCCGAAGAGATCGATCTCGCGGACTATCTGCCGCACACCGCCGCCGACGTCGAAAAAATGTGGGTGGAGTTGCTCGCTTATGCCGAGTCCATTCGCAGTCCCTGGCTAAAGAAGCTGGTACTGGAAATCGTCACCGATCCCGGCACCGCCAGGTGCTACAAGCGCGCCCCCGCCGCCAAAGTGATGCACCACGCGTATCTCGGCGGATTGCTCGAGCACGTTATCGGTCTCTGCGGCATGGCCAAGCTCGTCGCCCAACATTATCCCGAGCTCGATGTAGATCTGTTGCTCACCGCGGCCCTTCTGCATGACGTCGGCAAGCTCGAAGAGCTGTGCTACGAGCGCGCCATTGGCTACACCACACCTGGCCAGCTTCTCGGCCACATCGTCATGGAACTGGAAACCGTGACTCGCGCGATGGACAAGATCGAAGGCTTTCCCGCGCCGCTGAAAACCGTCGTGCAACATCTGCTCATCAGCCATCACGGCCAATACGAATTCGGCTCGCCCAAGCTCCCCATGATTCGCGAAGCCATGGTGTTCCATTATCTCGATGATCTGGACTCCAAGCTGGCCGCCGTCCGCGTAGCCCTAGCCAGCGGCGCCGGCGACGAAGAATGGTCGGCCTACAGCGGCGCGCTCGGCCGCAAATTCCTGAAGCTCGACGCATTTCTGAAAACCAGCGAACCCGCGCCGCGGCAGCCCGAGCAACTGCCACTGCAGCCCGCAAGCGAACAAAAATGATTCCCGAGTCCTACAAAATTCGCGACTTGACCATCCGGCCCGCCACCATCCTCGCTCCCATGGCTGGCGTCACCGACACGCTTTTTCGTCGCGTGATTCGCAGCCTCGGCGGCTGCGGACTGCTGATGACCGAGTTCACCAGCTCCGAAGGCATCACACGCAGCGCGAAGAAAACGCTGCGCTATCTGTACTTTCAAGAAGACGAGCACCCCATCACCGCGCAACTCTTCGGCGCCAACCCCGAAGTGATGGCCGATGCCGCCCGCATGGTCGAAGACCTGGGCTACGACGCCGTCGATATCAATCTAGGCTGTCCCGCGAAAAAAGTAGTGAAGTGCGGCGGCTCTGGCCTGCTCCGCGACCTGCCGCTGCTGGGCGAAATTTTCCGCTCCGTGCGCGCCGCGGTCAAAATTCCCCTCACCATCAAGCTCCGCGCCGGCTGGGACGAAAACTCCGTCGTCGCCGTCGACGTAGCGAAAATGGCTGAAGACTCCGGAGTCGAAGGCGTCGCTGTCCACCCGCGAACCCGCACGCAAGGCTACAGCGGAAGCGCCGACTGGAATCTGATCGCCGCGGTCAAACGCGCCGTCCGCATCCCGGTGATCGGCAACGGCGACGTGAACTCCCCCGAAGACGCCGAACGCATCGTGAGCGTCACCCGCTGCGACGCGGTCATGATCGGCCGCGCCGCCGCCACCAATCCCTGGATCTTCCGCCAGATGGCCCAATACGCCGCCACCGGGCGTTATGACACGCCCACGGACGCCGACCGCCACCGGTTACTTTCTGGCTACTACCAGGAAATTACCGCTGCCAACCTCCCCGACGGTGTTGGCAAAATGAAGCAGTTCGCTTGCTGGTTCACGCATGGCGTGGGGAACGGCAGCGAACTGCGTCGCACCGTGCATGAAGCGCGAACTCAGCAGGAGGTGCTGGACTGTGTGGAACGATTCTTCGAGCACCGCGTCGGGCCAGGGGCACGCGAGGTCCCAGCGCACGATGCCAGAAGCCGGCACTCCATCCCCCTCGAAACCTCGCGCGGAACGTAGGATTTCCGTCCGCCTGCCCCTCAAGGTGAAAGGTCGCGACTCTCGCGGCATCAATTTCGAAGAAGAAACTTCCAGCGAAAATCTATGCAGGGGCGGCGCGGCGTTCATCACCCGCTTTGACGTCGCCATCGGTTCCGACCTTGAAATTTGCATTCCACAGTCGCATTTCGGCGCTCGCCGCAAAGAGAAGGAAGTCGACTTCGCGACGCAAGGTCGTGTCGTTCACGTCCGTGACGCAGACACCGGCGAACGCCTGGTCGGCGTCCAGTTCACAGGCCCGCGTTTCCGCCGCCTCTTCCAGCCCGAAACGGCCGCCTAAATTGTTTTCCAGTCGGAGCGCAATGTTCGAGCCAACCTGCGTCGCGTGTCGAAAAAAACTATTCACACCCATCGATTCGCAGTAAAACTCCGCTTCCGCCTCGTATCTTCACCGGACCACGCTTTGACTCCAGAACGATCTCGCCCAATGGTTCGGTCCGCCCGGCATGGCGGATTTCGAGATTGGGGAAACCATAAAGTCCGCACGCGTCGGCAGAGAATACCCACAAGGCCTGCGGCCAGTCGTTCCCATAGACGCTACCCCGGCAACGCCCGTCGGCACTGGCAAGCGTTCGAACGAACACGCCATCATAGGTGCTCTCCCCCAGAACCCGAGTGCCGCGTTCCACCGGGCCTTGCTTACCATAAACCACGTCGCCGCCAACCTGCACAGTGGTAAGCCAATCGTACACGTCGCTCTCGCCCGGACCCGACGTAGGAATCTGCGCCTGTTCGATCGCCACCGTGGTTGCCATCGCCCTCAAATGTGTTCGGATAGACGTCGATTCTCCTCGTTGAACGAGCCTGTCAATCTTGATCGTCAGCGTTGCTCCACTCCCTGCACCGCCGCTTCCGATGTCCACAACGCTGCCAAACACGTTTGTGCCGCCTCGAATCCTCTTCCCGCCTTGCAGCCGGACGTCTTGCGCGAGTTTGCCCCTGATCTTGTCTCCCTTCTTAAGGCTTTTCGATGAGATCGAGGGCAAGACGACGGGGAGGATCGTGCCGGCGGGAATCGCGTCTTCACACGTGGTTTTCGAGCTTTCAGCCGATCTCGGATCAGCAGCCCGATGCTCGTCGGACTCGCCACCCGGGATTTGATTCGCGGCGCGGTAAGCAGGCGAGAACCCGGCTAGCAAAAGAAAAATCACGCAGAAAACGCCGGGATAACGACAGCGGAAAATTCCCCCCGGGGCTGTCCAATGCATAACGCTTCCCGCGCATCGTGGGCCATCTTGAGGATGGGCCACGACGGCGCTACTTATAGGATGCAATATGCTTCTAACGGTGTTGCAGCCAAAGTGTGGCGGAACTTTTTCTCTTAATTGCGCTCTTCAACGATTCGGTCGTACGCCGCGCGCCTCGTCAGTCCGCGTTCCTTCGCCGCCAATTTCAGCGCATCCTTGCGATCCAGCTTCGCTTGACGCATCAATTCTTCCACCCGCTCAGAAAGGCTCTGCGCCGAATCAAGATGCGCGCCAGCCTCGCCAGGGACCGCCGCGCCGATCAACAGGGTGATCTCCCCCCGGGCCGGCCGCTCCTCCAGCGAGTGAGCGATCACCGACAGCTTCCCCCGCCGGAATTCCTCATGCAGCTTGGTCACTTCGCGCGCCAAACACGCCGGACGATCACCCAAAATCTCCAGCGCGTCTCCAACACACTCCGCAATCCGGTGCGGCGCCTCGTAGAAAATAATGGTGCGATCCTCGATGCGCAACCGCTCCAGCGCCCGCCGCCGTTCTCCGCTGCGCTGCGGCAGAAATCCCACAAACAGAAACTCCTCGTTGGGCAACCCGGAAGCCGAAAGCGCCGCCAGCAGTGCCGAGGGACCCGGCACAGGCACCACCGGTATTTGATGTCGCAGGCAGAGCGCTACAAGTCGGTGGCCGGGGTCTGATACCAGCGGCATCCCGGCATCGCTAACCAACGCGATTTTGGCCCCCTGTTCCAGCGCGATCAGCAACTCCGGCGCCCGCGTCATCTCATTGTGTTCGTGATAGCTCACCAGCGGCCGCGCGATTTCGTGGTGCTGCAGAAGCTTCTGCGTATGCCGCGTATCCTCCGCCGCAATCTGGTCCGCTTCCCGCAAAATCCGCAACGCCCGGAGCGTAATGTCTTCCAGGTTGCCGATCGGAGTGCCCACCAGATAGAGACACCCGGTCGGCGCGGTTGCCAACGTTGCGGCTCCATTCAACTGGACGTCCAATTCTTCTGACTCTTCCGCGGAACGCCCGCCGGTCATAAACGCTTCCCCGTCATGCGTTAGAGTCTAGCACGCGCTCCGAAGCCAAAACCCCCGCATGATATACTGACCAGTTCAAACCCCTGAAGGAGGGTGTCTGTGCCCCTGTACGAGTACAAATGCCTCAAGTGCGGCCGTCTCACCGAAAAAATCGAACCGGTTTCCGGCCCGCATCTGAAAAAATGCCCGCACTGCGCCGGCAAAGTGGAAGCCCTGATTTCCGCACCCTCGATCCAATTCAAAGGCTCCGGCTGGTATGTAACTGATTACGCAGGTAAAAGCTCCGCAGGCGGCGACAGCGGCAAAGACGACAGACCCGCCTCCGACAAAAAAGACGAAGCCCCAAAAGATTCCGCCAAAGATTCGGGAAAGGACTCCGGAAAAGATTCCGGAAAAGACTCCGGAAACAAGGACACGTCCGCGAAGGAAACCAGGGAAAAGAAAGATACAAAAGAAAAGAAGTCCGAGAAATCCCCCAGCAAGAAATAGAGAAAGGCCAACCCAGCCGAGTCCCTGTAGCCGCCCTCTCCGAGAGGGCGAGGTTTAGGCGCAAATTCACGCATCTGCCGCCGTCGAAGCCGAAACAAATGACCTCTAACCGCGAGCATTCAAACGTATCGCTAGCGATCCTAACTCTCGTCTCTACAGCTTCAAAGTCTTCAAGTACTCCCGAAAATCCGCCCCCAGCTCGGCATTTTGCAACGCCAACTCCACGGTGGCCTTCAAAAATCCAAGCTTATCCCCGGCGTCATACGACACGCCCTCGTAAATGTAAGCCCAAAGCCCCTGCTCCTGGGCCAGCAGCCGCAATCCGTCGGTCAGCTGAATCTCGCCGCCCGCTCCAGGTTTGGTCCGCGCCAAACACTCGAATATCGCCGGAGGCAAAACGTACCGTCCGGTAATCGCCAGATTCGAAGGCGCATCCGCGGGCTTCGGCTTTTCCACCAGATCCCGTATCCGCAATATCCGTGCCCCAAACGGCGGCAGCGGCGCCGGCTCTCCCGCCACGATCCCATACAAGTGCGTCCGATCCCTGGGCACTTCCTCGACAGCAATCGCGCCGACTCCGGTAGCCTCATACACGTCGATTAGCTGCTTCGTAGCCGGATTCTCCCCCGGGATCAACACGTCGCCCAGCAACACCGCAAACGGCTCGTCACCCACCAAATCCCGCGCCACCAGCACCGCGTGCCCCAAACCCAGCGGCTCCTTCTGCCGCGTGTAGCTCACCTGCACCATATTGCCGATATCCCGGACCATATCCGCCTGATCGTTCTTGCCCTTCGACTCCAGGAAACTTTCCAGCATCGGCGACGAATCGAAATGGTCCTCGATCGAATTCTTCCCCTTGCCCGTCACAATGATGACGTGCTCGATCCCCGACGCGACGCACTCCTCCACCACATATTGAATCTGTGGCTTATCGACAACCGTCAGCATTTCCTTCGGCTGCGCCTTGGTCGCAGGCAGGAACCTCGTCCCCAGTCCAGCCGCCGGCAACACAGCTTTGCGCACCTTCCTGGAAGGAGCATGGTTCTGCGATGGCGCCGTATCGTGAGAAGTCATAAATTTAGGTGTGATCTCGATCCAAAATGGATTCCGCTACTCTTCCTTCGCACAGTAGCGGCCCCGCCCCGTTTTTGTCAATCACGCCCCCACCCCACTGTGCCCTACCATTCCCGCGGAGAGTCCGGTGTAGTGGCGGGTCTTTAGACCCGTCCTTCCAACTCCGACCACCTCTATCGGGATGAGGATTGCCCCGCCCCCATGCCGCTATGAATCACATCAGCTATAATTGTTACCGCTAGCCAAAAAAACTCCCATGACCACCCGCATCCTAGGCATCGAATCCTCCTGCGACGAAACCGCCGCTGCCGTCGTCGCCGATGGCCGCGAAATCCTCTCCAGCATCGTGGCCTCCCAAATCGACATCCACCGCCAATACGGCGGCGTAGTCCCGGAACTAGCCTCCCGCGAACACCTCCGCCAAATCGTTCCGGTAGTCCGCGAAGCGCTAGCGCAAGCAGGCCTGAAACTTTCCGACTTGGATGCGATAGGCGTAACGCAAGGCCCCGGCTTGGTAGGGGCGCTTCTGGTCGGAATCACCTACGCCAAAACACTATCCCAGGCCTTAGGGAAGCCCCTAGTCCCGGTCAATCACCTGGAAGGCCACGTCCACGCGGTATTTCTGGAAGCCCACAAAGCAGGGAAGTCCCCAAAACTTCCCGCGGTCTGCCTGATTGTCTCCGGAGGCCACACGGTCCTCTACGAAGTAATCCAGGTACCCCCCAGTCCGACGTTCCGCTACAAAAAAATCAGCCAAACACGCGACGACGCCGCGGGAGAAGCCTACGACAAAGTAGCCAAACTCCTGGCCCTCGGCTATCCGGGCGGCCCCATCCTCGACCGCCTCGCCGCCGCCGCAAACGGCGCCCCGGCCCCAATCAAATTTGGCCCCACCAAAACCCGCGGCAACTCGCTCGACTTCAGCTTCAGCGGTCTGAAAACCGCCGTGCTCTACCACGTCCGCGAACACTGCGAATACGGCGCCGAAATCCTAGCCAGGCAGCAAGCCCTGTCCCGCGGCGAACGCAAATTCGACCAGCTCCTGCCACTCTGCACCCCGCAAACCCTGGCCCTGGTTCGCGAATTCCAAAACGCCGTAGTCCGCGATCTGGTCGACCGCACCATGCTCGCCGCCGAACAACTCCACGCCGAAAGCATCCTGGTCTCCGGCGGCGTAGCCGCGAACTCCCAACTCCGCTCCACGTTTGAGCAGCGCAGCGAATCCGCCGGCATCGAAACGTTTTTCCCCAGCCGCGCCCTCTCCACAGACAATGCCGCCATGATCGCCGCCGCCGCCTACCACCAATTCCGCGCGGGCCACTTCGCCGACACCACCCTAAACGCCGACCCCAGCCTCAAGCTCGCCTGACTCAAGTGCCTGTTACATCGTTCGTGCGGTTTAGGCGATTCGCTTTTTGACGCGGAACAAACTCGCCGCAACTGCTGTCGAAATACTTGGAGGCCGGCTTTTCGCTCGCCGGAGCCATTTCAATCCGCGGGCACCGCGCGCGCTTTCGCCCACTCGCGAATGGCTTGAATATCCTCGGCCCGCGTCACGCTCAGCGGTTGCGTGCTGCGAATCTCCACGAGCAAATTCTCCGTCGTCAATTGCTGCTTCTGCGCAAACGCTGAATACAACGCCGATTTAATCGACTGCTCGATCTCCGCCCCGCTGAACCCATCGGTCGCCGCTGCCAATCCAGGCAGGTCGAACGCCGCCGCATCCCATCCTCGCTTCTTCAGATGCAGCGCAAACAATGCGGCGCGCGCCTCGCCACTTGGCAGGTCCACGAAGAAAATCTCGTCGAAGCGGCCTTTGCGCAGCATTTCCGGCGGCAATGCACTGATGTTGTTCGACGTCGCCGCCAGAAACACCCCGCTCTCGCGATCCTGCATCCACGTCAGCAACGTCGCGAGCAATCGCTGCGATAACCCCGCGTCCGCATCTCCGCTGGTTCCCGCCGAGGCGAACGCCTTCTCGATCTCATCGATCCACAGCACCATCGGTGCCAGCTTTTGCGCCAACTCCAGCGCCTTCCGCAGTTTCTTCTCGCTCTCACCCACGAACTTGTCGTACAGCGCGCCCGCGTCCAGTCGTGCTAACTCGTAGCCCCACTCCGCCGCCAGCGACTTTGCCGCCAGGCTTTTCCCACAACCCTGCACGCCCGTAATCAAGATCCCCTTCGGCGGCTCGAGCCCGAAGCGTTGTCCCTCCGGAGTCAGTGCACTCTTGCGCCTGGCGATCCATTCGCGCATTCGCTTTAATCCCGCTACATCGCTGAACGACGTGTCTCGGCGAATGGTGTCCAGCAACCCATCGCCACGCAGAGCCTCACGCTTGGCATCCAGCGCGGCATCCAGCAAACTCGCATCAATCCGTCGGCTTGCCAAAATGCATTTGCGGAGCGCGCGAATCGCCTCATCCTGCGGCAGGCCGACCAAATTGCGCGCGAGCTGCGTCACGCCCGCCGCGTCCAGCCCCATCGTAATCCGCTGTCCGCCGTTCGCTTCCGCCAGCACCGCGCGCACTCCCGGCAGCAGTTCCTCGGCGCTTGGCAGTCCCAGGTGAAAGGGAGCTGCTTCTCCCCGCAGATCGGCCGGCAGATCCACGGCCGCCCCGGTGATCACGATGGAGCGGCGTTCGCTGCCGAATTTTTCGGCCAGCTCGCGCAGCCGCCTGCACACCTTGTCGTTCTCGCAATACCGGGCAAAATCCTTCAGCACGAAAATCGCATCTCCGTGAATCAAGTCGATGTTCAGAAGCGCTTGCTCCGGAGTCTCGGTGTTATAGATCGGTGCACCCTTCATCCTCGCCAATCCGACCGTCACACTCCACGTGTACAGCGGCACGTCGAGTTCGGTTGCAATTTCCATCAGCAGTCGCTCCACCCGCTCTTCTTCCTGAGTCTCCGCCGTAATGATGGGGTTGCGCGAGTTGACCAGCAGTCGCAACTCGTCCCGTTTGTCCGCACGCGGAACCACGCGCGTCGCGCCACTCACGGGAATCCTGTTGCTCGGCGCAACAGAGGTTAACGTCCGGCCGGGAGGAGCGTCTTTCAGGTCGTTTGACAAAGCCGTGCGCCTCGTTTAACGTTAAATGTTTGAGCGATACACAAAAGGAGTAATAGATGGCCCAGGGACAGGCTACCAAAGTTAAGAAGCGCAAGAAGTCCGTTTTAAAGCGGGCGGAGCAATCTCGTCAACGTGCCGATGTCAACCGCGCCAACCGCACGCGGGTCCGCACCCTGATGCGCCGCCTGCGCACCGCCATCACCGCCGGTGACGCCACCGCCGCCGGCAACCTGCTGCACCCCACGATGTCCGCCATTGACCGCGCGATCACCAAGGGCGTCCTCCACGAAAATACCGGCAACCGTTACAAATCTCGTCTGACAGTAGCCTTCAACGGTGTAAAAGCCGCCAAAGCTTAAGCTTAGGCCAATCGCATCGCAGGCTTCGACGGGGCGGGCCCAAAGCCCGTCCCTTTCATTTTCGATTCCCATTTTGACCAGCCAGTCAGACGGCCCGCATCTCCCCCGAAGTTTTGTTGGACAATCCGTAACAACTAAGGTACGATGTAGGAATCGATAACTTCGCCTAAACCGACGGAGCCTAATCGGGCGGTCTCCTGGCGCAGCCATCCCCTGCTAAACCCTTTAGAATCAGATCACTAAGCCAAACGGTAGCGTAAGTCCTTTAGATTCAAATCATTGCACAAAAACAGGGGAGGGGGGTGCAGCTCCGCGATCCCCAGCCATACGCTAATGCGCCTCCATGCATTTTCCACGAAGCGCCGGCCCTGTATGTAGTTGTAGGGGCGGGGCTTGCCCCGCCCGGCGCCAGCTACATCCACAAACCACAGCCACATCGACAAACGCCAACACCGCCTTAACCCTCGTCCTTACGCGGAGGCCACCTTTGCCGCCGCGGCGCCCGTCAACTCGATCAGCAAAAACTCCATGACCGTCCGGTCATCATCCGCCCCACCCTTAAGCCGGCTGTCGGCCACTTGCAGCGCACCCATCCCTTGCAGTAGCCGTGCTTTGCCAATTTTTCGCGCACTTTGCAGCGCCCGCTCGGCCTGCTCCGGCCGCATTCCGAGTGCACGCGCCGCCTGCCACCCATTCGCGACGCCACGAATTTCGCTGGCCTCGATCAACTTGCGGTACATCCAGGTCAACGCGCCCAGCATTTGCAGAGGCTCTTCGCCGTTCCGCAGCAGCCGCTCCAGAAATTCCAGTGCCTTCTTTTGCTGCCGCGAAGCCAGCAGGTCCGCCAACTCCCACACCGTGGTCGTCTTCTCCGAAATCACCAGCGCGACCACATCCTGCCGCCGAATCATTTTGCGGTCCCCGACATAGGTGGCCAGCTTCTTGATCTCGGTTTGCAGCCGCATCAGGTCCGCCGCCACCAATTCCGCCAACTCCTCCGCTGCGCCCTTCTCAAACTCGACTTTCTCTTCCCCCGCCAACGATTTCGCCAGAGCGACGGCTGCGCCCAGCCGTTGTTCGAGGTCTTCGCCCAGCCCAACTTCCACAACCAGCGTCTTCTCCGCCAAAAGCTTTGCCAACTTCATGCGCTGGTCGAGCGCCGTGGCCTCCAGGACCAGCACCGTAAACGGCGCGGGATTCGCAAGATACTCCTCGAGCTGCTCCACGGCCGCATCGCGGCTCTTTTCCCCGAGTTTCTCAATCTTCTCAACGTCTTCCAGAAAAACCACCTGCTGCCGCGAGAGCATCGGCAGAGTCTGCGCCTGCTCCAAAGCGCTCTGCGTCTCCCCGCGATCCGCTGAGTACCGCGACACTCCCCAGGTCCGCGCCGCCTCCGGAATGAAGGTCTCCACCAGCAGCCTGCGGCAGGCATCGCGCAGATACGGCTCATCGCCCAAAAGCAGCAACGCGGGAATGACCCTGCCCTTTTTTAGGCGTTCCAGCAATTCTTGTGAGGATATCCGCGCCATCCGAGCGATCTCCGTTAGTAGTTCTCCGTCACCGCCGCCACCAGCCGCTGCGCAAAATCCTTGGCCACCCGGTCCAGCGCCGGGTCTTGCTCTCCAAAAAAACTTGTTACATCCGTCGAGATTTCGTATTCATTGCGAAAAATAAAATTGTCGGTGTGATACAGCACCTTGTCCGTGGAGGTCTGCGTCAGCGTCACGTCGCACTTCACGGTAACCAGCATAGTGGTCGCGCGCCCGCTGACGGTATCGAAAAGCAACGGAACCGCTTCCAGGGCGACCACTTTTCCGCGCAGCACCGCGTCTCCGTCCAGCGGATTCGACACCACTTTGTACGGAGTCTTCGCCAGGAACTCGTGCACCGTGGCGGAGGTAAGTTTTTGCTCGATGCGGTAGCTGGTGGTCGCATTTTCGAGCGCCGGAACGGCAATCACGTGAATGCTCGGGGGCAGGGCATCGGTCCGCCCGGCCACATGGTATCCGCACCCGCTCAATCCACCGATCGTGGCCGCCATCACCGCGACCCTACGCCAGAAAATTCTTCTCATTCGGCGAGCTTCTCCGCCAGTTTCACGGCATTCCAAGCCGGCAAACGAATATTATCCGCAGCGCCCCAGAACCACCAGGTTCCAGGCTTCGCTGGATCGGCCTGCACTTGCGCCAGCTGAACCGCCGATTCCTCCGCCACACTCAGATTGTTAGGACTGTCCGGTTCCTGCATCACAGAGAATCCCGCTTCCTTGCAAGCGCTTTGGATGCGGACCGCGTCGACAGAGCTGTCCATCTCGGCACAGGCGGAAAATGTGTTCGCATAAAATACAGGAACGTGCACAAGCTGAATCGCGGGAACCAAGGGAGACTCGCGGAGGCAGGACTGTACCTCTGAGCGCAGATTGGCCAGCGCCAATCGCAAATCGAAGCGGCTCGTCGGACCAAAGCGGTCCAGTGTGTTGAAGGCGACCTGTGCGTCGAAAAGCGGCTTCCCGGCTGCCTGGAAGGAAAGCAATTGGCTACTTTGCGTTTCCAGTTCCTCGATGCCCGGCTTTCCCCAAGCGGAAACCGGTTGAAGCACAGTCGCGGTCAGCTGACGCAGGCCCAGCCCTTGCAAGCACAGTGCAAGGCGAATGAGCGCCTCGGCAGGGGCCGAAGGGATGGTTGCGAGGGGTGGTTTTCCCGCAAGGTCCACGCCGCGAAGCTTCTCTAGGCCGCGAAACCACGGCACAGAATCAGCGAGCGACACCGAGTAGCCCGAGAGATCGATGATGACGGCGCCACTGCGCTGCGCCAGCGCGAAGTTTGCGCGCGTGAATTCCGTGGAGCCGGCAAAAAACACGAAGCGCGCGCGGTCGAAGCTGTCTTCTTCGACGGGCCGGATCACCGCGGGCTCACCGCCTGCTTCGGTCAACGTGCCCGCCGCCAACTCCTCATCCAGCAGGCGAAAATCCGAGGCCGCGAAACGGCTCTCTTCCAGCAGCGACTTCAGCTCCGCGCCAAGCAGCGAGGACGCGCCTGCAATCACAATTCGGTTGGAGTCCCGCTCAAAGGACATGCATCACGCGGTTCGCCGCTGCCGTAACAGCCTTATCAGATGCAAGACCACGCCCGCGGCGGTGTAGGTTGCGGCGATCAGTAACAAGACGATCTCCGACCATCGCCAGATCGCCGCCGCCAGCAGCGCTATGAACACGATCCCGAGCGACGGCTGTTTGCGCGTCCAGGGCAAGTCCTTGAAGCTGTAAAAACGAATCGTGCTGGTCATCAGCGCGGCCAGCGCGAGCGCCAGGAAAATCCACCCGATAGACCAGCGCCAATCCTGAATAGGCGACTTGAACGCATGCACCGTAGCCGCGATCATTCCCGCCGCCGCTGGAGTGGGCATACCCACAAAATATTTCGACCCCCCGGGAGCCATGCCTTGCACGTTAAAACGCGCCAGGCGCCACGCGCAGCAAACCACAAACGCGAGGCAGAACCACCAGCCGAATTGCGCGATCTGCTGGGCACCTTGCGTGCTATCCAGACCCGGAAGATGCCGCACGCCCCAGAGTAGGCCAGCAGGGCAGGGGCTATCCCAAAACTCACCACGTCCGCCAGCGAATCAAATTGAACGCCGAACTCCGTGTTCGTTCCCGTGAGCCGCGCCACGCGCCCGTCCAGCGAATCAAACACAATCGCCAAACCAATGGCCTTTGCGGCATGATCGAACGGATCCGTTTGAAGAATGCTGCCCGTCAGCGTTGCCACGCTGGCGTAGTATCCGCACAGTAGATTGCCGGTAGTAAACAGGCTGGGCAGCAAGAAGATTCCGCGACGCAATTTCGGATTGCGGATACGGCGTCCGCGTATGGAAACTTCAGGCGGGTGTTCCGCCTCAGCCAGCTGTTGCACAGAGTCAGACATCTTAGATTCGTTTCCCCGCTAGATTTCTATGCTCGTTTGAGAGCTAATTCCTATGCACGTTTGGAAGCCAATTCCTATGCTCGTTTGAAGCTCGGCGTCAGGTTCTCGACCGGCATCTTGGCGGGAAGCCCGCGATCCAAACCAGAGCCTGCCGGTGCCGGCCAGCGTGCCAGAACGCTCGATCCGCCCTTTACATTGTCGCCCAGAGCCGCCAAAATTTCCGCGTCGCGGGGCACCCACAGGTCCACGCGCGAGCCAAATCGTACCAACCCAATCCGCTCTCCGCGCTGCACGGTGTCGCCGGCCTTCTTCCAACAGACTACCCGGCGCGCGATCAGGCCGGCAATCTGTTTGAAGACCATTTCGCCGGAAGCTGTCGAAAGGGAAATAACGTTTTGCTCATTTTCCGTGGAGGCCCGAGCCATCATCGCGGCCAGGAACTTGCCGGGCCGGTAGTCCATTTTGACGATCATGCCTGCGGCGGGCGAGCGGTTCACATGTACGTTCCATATCGCCAGAAAGATGCTGATGCGTTTGCCCGGGACACCCGCGTAATCCTCATCCGTGACCACAACCACGCGTCCGTCCGCCGGGGAAACGACCGCGTCCGGGTCGCCCGGAATGACACGCTCAGGATCGCGGAAGAAATAGAAAACAAAGGCCGCCAAAAACGCCAACAGAAATCCCGCGACAACCCAGTGAGCCAGCAAAGCCGCGACGCCCAAAGCCAGCGGAGGCACCCCGAAGTAGTATCCCTCTTTGACCATGCCAGTTAGACAATACCACAGGCGATCAGGTCGCGGCGGGACACCAAATGCTCGCTGGGGTCTCGAATAGTGAATTTCGAGAGCTCGGATTCGAGTGCCAATCGGTCAAGATTTGATCTTGTTCGTATGCAACGTTCGCTTACAAAGAAGAAATGGCAGGAATTGCCTCCAAGCAGGGTGTTGTAACCCCGGAACAATTCGATGGGTCAGTGCGTATACAAGCTGACCTTTTCGCTAGGAGTCCCGACCATATGAAGAACGCGACGCTGCAGTGGATGTTATTGCTTTTGGTTGCGCTTGGCTTCGTTCGTTTGGGATCTGGAGCGCAAACCAAGGCTGCGCCTGACGATCTCTTTAAGACCATTGAGGCACTCGATACGCGGTTCTTCGACGCGTATAACCGGTGCGACCTGACGACGATTTCATCCATGGTCGCGGAGGACCTGGAGTTCTACCACGACAAAACAGGTTTTGCTCGTGGCCGACAGTCGCTGGTTGATGGCGTCAAGAATAACATTTGCGGCAAAGTGACCAGGGAACTCGTTCCTGGAACACTCCAGGTTGATCCCATTGCCAACTACGGCGCGGTAGAGCTCGGCGTGCATCGCTTCCACCATCCCGGAAACGCCGAGAATGTGGGTGAAGCGCAATTCGTCACGCTGTGGCAGAACAAGAACGGTGCGTGGCAGATTACCCGGGTCATCAGCTTCGACCACCACGCCGCCAGGTAGAACGGTCCGTTCATCTCGGGGAAGCCACTCGCTCATGGCAAATTTCGCGGATTCGCCGGGCGACAAATCGACTGGCTCGCCGGAACGCGCCTGACCGCGCGCCTCTACGTTCATTTGCGTCGAATGAGACTACCCGCAGGGTAGCTTGAATGGGCCACGACACCTCTGCCCTATTCGCGCGAGAACAACAAGGCGCGTCGGCCCGACTGGGCTTCCGTCAGGGGACCTACGTCGATTGACTACGCGCCCGCTGCACGCGGGCGGCGATCCGCTCCATCTCGTCTTTGCAGCAGAGCTTCATCTTCTTGAGCTTGACTTCTTCCAGGAGGTGTTCCGAGCTGAGGTAGGGGTCCGAGGTAAGTTTTTGGAGTTCGGCTTCGTACTTGGCATGCTGCTCGGCCAGACGCTGATACTCGGCGTCTGTATCGAGGAGTATGTCCCGAGGGTTCCGCGCCATAGTGGCCATGCGTTCCTCCTCACGACTACATTAATTTTGGATAACTACTCCATGAGCGGACGGTAAACCCGTGGCTTGACGGCGTCAAGAGGGAACCTGAAGAAAATTCCCGTATGGAGTCCTAGCCTGTGAGTTCTCTCCTCATTAGTACTGCCGCCTCCGTCGGGTTCTGATAGTAAGCCGGACGGCAGCCGTCCCTGACGAAGCCGTGTTTTTCGTAAAAGGAAATTGCCGCCGAGTTGGTTTCGCGAACTTCCAGGAAGAGCATTCTCACACGCAGGCGCCGCAATTCCGAGAGTGCCACGCGCACCAGCGCGGTCGCGTTTCCGATTCGGCGCTTCGCCGGATCGATGCAAAGATTCAAAACTTCCGCCTCATCCGCGATGGCGCGCGCTACCAGAAAGCCAGTGACGCCCCCGTCATTTTCGACCACCCAGCCGAGTTCGCCGCGCTGGTCCAATTGCTCGAGGGATTTCACCGACCACTCCGCAGCTTCGGGAGAACTCCGCAGAATTTCCGCGACCCTTGATGCATCTCGCGGATCGAAGCTCCGCACCAGGGCGGGATCCAGGCTTTGGAATGATAGGTGTTCAGTATTCATCCGTGGGTCCGAAGCCATAAACTCCACGTCACCTGCCGTTTGCGGAGGCTCCCGCTTTTGCCGCGGGAATGAAATCTTCCATAACCGCTTTTCGCATCAGGTCCGGCGGCAGCAATCCTTGAGCGAGAATGAAATCGTGAAATTTCTGCGGATCGAATTTCGAGCCTAGCGCCGCCTCGGCATCTTTCCGCAGCTGCAGCAGCTTTGTGTAACCGTAGAAATAAGAATTGGCCTGCCCCGGCGATCGGAACGTGTATCGCTCGACCTCCTGGTTGGCGAAAGGTTCCGAGAAAACGCCGTCCTGCGTGAGGGCTTTCATGGCGTCGGCAGGTTGAATCTTGCCGGCCTGCAACTCCGGATCGAGATACGCCCGTTCGGCCCGCAATAGTCGGAACTGCAGCGAGATCAGCTGGCCCTCCAGCGGCATATAGGGCTTCGTGATGTACTCGGCGTACAGCCCCCAGCCTTCGACGTTAGTGCTATTGAAGGCGTAGCGCGATCGTGCCAGCGATACACCATGTTCGACCATGGAGTCGAATTGCAGCTCGTGGCCGGGACGGGCTTCATGCGCGATTAACGTCCACGAAGCCGCATCGAACGTGTAGTCGTCCACTTTTTCCGCTTTGGCGCTGCCGGCGGCGGCGGGCATGTTTAGCGGGAGCACGAACTCTCCCTGCTGTCCGGTGTTGTTCAGGAGCGGCGGCGGGACCATGTGCGGCGCGGGCTGTTGCGCGCTTTCCGCCGGCGTGCCGATGCGGATGCGCGCGGGGCGGTCGGGCAGGCTGACCAGCCTTTGCTTCACGATGATCCCTTCGATCTCTTTCAGCCGGTCTTTATAAAAGGGAAGGATGGAGTCGCCGACCAACTGGTTTTCTTTCAGCTTTTTGATGACGTCGCGATAGTCGCCGCTCGGCCAGCCGTGTTGTTTGGCGATTTGCGACGCGATGGTTTGCATCTCGGCCTGATATTCCGCGAACGCTTTGTGTGCCATCGCCGCCAGGTCGGCGGGAGGAATGTCAATGCCGTAGCCCTCCAGTCCCAAAGCATAAAGCTCCGGAGGCTGGCGGAAATCCGCGCGCGCCTTCGGCAGAATGTCGCTCTTGATCCATTGATCGTAAGCGGTAAGTTGCTCTTTCAACTTGGCATAAGGCTCTTCCCAGCCTTGCAATTTATATTGTTTGAAGAGCTCGGTGATTCCGTCGACATAGAGGGAATTGCGCGAAAGTGCGGTTTCCACCCGGGCCTTGGCTGGATAGATCATGTTGGGCTTGGCCAATTGCAATTCGGTGAGCTTTCGCAATTGATCGGCGAATGGCGTGTAGCCACGCTCAAGCCCGGCGTACTTTCGCAACCGCACGACCGCCGACGGACGGCGTTCGGCGGCCACCTGGTCGTCCAGCAACACATGAAGCCCCTGGAAGATAGCACCGCTAGCATTGATGTAGGGGATCTGATGGGCTTCGGCGAAATCGTGCTGCTTCAGGTGAAGCTGCGTGCTGTGAATCATGATCTCCAGGTCTTGCCGGACATATTTGTCTTGTTCCTTGGACAATTGTTCCTGGAACTTCGCCAGGACTGCGCGGGTTTCGGAGGTCTCGGCCACGTCGTCTTCGTGGGTCGCGACGGAAATCTTTTCGTCGTATTGGCTCAAGCCCTCGGACGATGCTGCTTCCGGCGAATGCTTCTTCTCAATCTCGATCAGCAGGTTTGCGAATTCATTGCTGCGCCCGATCCAGCTCTTGCCGGCCTGACCAGCCGGCGCGCCCGCGGATTGCGCGGCGGTATGAGTTGCCGAAGCAGAAGCGTCACCAGGGGAGGCTGCGACATAAGCCCCCGCTGCCAAAAGCGCCGCTGCCAGCGCCATCCCCAGAATTCGTCTGATCACAAGAAGTCCCCCAAGATTTTATTTTGCAATCGGATCCCGGCCGTCTTTCCAGAATACCTCGGCATCGGAGCGGCGCACGTAGTTTGCGTCCAGAGCCAGTGGATCAGTGAACCGCTTCCCCTGCGCCAGACGATATCCGAGGCGCCCGATGGAGGGAGCGAGAACAGGTGAAGCTGCGAGCACACTTTCACCCAAACCCTCATGGGCACCCACACCCTGATGGGCACCCACACTCTGACGCGCGCGCCACGCTTCCGTTTCCAACAGCATCTCAGGATCGGTCGAGATCCATTGGATGCTCTGGCCAGCTGCCATCTCGACAGCGAAGGTCAGGAATTTGTCGGGCGCGATCACCGATTCTTCGCCTACGCGGTCGAGCGATGCGTTGCCCCGCCGGTACACCGCCCCGTAAACCTGGCGACGCTGCGCGTTAGCGAACGCCGCCACATAGGGTTGGGATCCCTCCGCCAGCGTTGCCAGGGCCTCCAACCGCGAGACGCTCACGATCGGTTTCCCGGTGACTTCGGCCCACGCTTTCACGGTAGTAAGGCCAACGCGGACGCCGGTGAAGGACCCCGGCCCCGCTGCTGCGATGTACACGTCTATGTCAGAAAACGCCACCCCTGCGGCGTTCAAAAGTTGAGCGATAGCGGGGAGCAACCAGACGGAATAGTCTTCGGAGGTGTCGTGCGCGAGGACATGAAGGACCGCGCCGTCGCGAACCACGGCGACACTACCTCTAGCGTCGCAGGTGTCCAGAGCCAGTAGAAGCACGATCTGGATTGTACCGCAGGCCCAGAGAATACGCGTAACCGATACAACCAATTGTAGTTGTGCGCGGGACGCATCGTGCGATCTTGACTTGGATTGCGCGCTTAAAATGCCGAACCGATGTGCAGCGCGGTTTTTCGGACGTAATGTGCAGCGAACGGAGAGCAATTTGCGTGCCAAATTGGCACACTGCTTTCGCTAAGCCCCTGATTCCAATGGATATATCTTGACTGTTGGAACACACTTTCCGTACACTACTTCATGTAGGCATGCCTAGGGGGGCAATCGAAAATCTATGGACTACAAAATTGGCGACAAGGTCGTCTATCCGAATCATGGTGTCGGGCTGGTGGAGCAAATTAGCTACGGCGTTTTGAACGGAAGAACCGAACGCTACTTCATGATCCGCATTGTTTCCAGCGGCTTGCGTGTGATGGTGCCGCAATCCAACGCAGACATTGTTGGGTTGCGATCCGTAATTCGTTCGAATGATGCGACTAAAGTCCTGGGCTTTCTCGAGACCGGTAAGTTGAATTCGCATCATGATTGGAAGCACCGCTTCAAGGAAAATTCCGAACGGATGCGCACCGGTTCTCTCCTGGAAGTCGCCGTAGTCCTCAAAAGTTTGGTTTCTCTTAGCCGCAGCAAGCCCCTTTCCTTCCGCGAAAAGAAAATGCTGGAGCGCGCCAAGTATTTGCTGGTCAGCGAAATGGCCACCGCGCGCAATACCACTGCGGAGAGCGCCGAAGCGGTCGTGGTGAAGTCGCTGGCAAAGGCCAAGCTGACTTTCCCGATCATGACCGAAAAATTTGAATAGCATTCACTAGAGCAGGCTGTGCGGTGTGCGGGCGGGCAACTTTCAGTTGCCCGCCTTTTTATTTTGGCGCGCGTGGCTGGCTGCGGACGAAGCCAGGCCTACGGAGTGCAATTCTCGCGTCGCGAGCGCGATCGAGTGGCGTTAGTTCTTCCGTTTCTTGTGCTTGCGCCCGAATGAGCCCCAGCCGCCGCCGCCCGGGGTTTCGATTCGCAAAAGGCTTCCTGCTTCAGCAAACAACGCGCACTTGCCCGCCAGTTCTTCGATTTTTCCGAAGCGCGTGATTGAATTCCTGCCGGGCTTGCCCTCTTCGCCGCCGGCCAACCCGTACGGGCCGCGCTTGCGCCGATCGCAAAGCAAGCCTACCTGCGCTTCGGCGAGCAGTTCGATCTCGCGGACGATGCCATCGCCTCCTCGGTGTCGGCCTTTGCCGCCGGAGTGCCGGCGGATGGCGTACGTGCGGAGGCGCACGGGGTAGACCTGCTCGAAGACCTCGACGGGCGTGTTCCAGGAATTGGTCATGTGGGTGTGGATGGCAGACGCACCGTCTTTGGTTGGGCGCGCGCCCATCCCTCCCGCGATCGTTTCGTAATAGGCAAAGGGAGCGCCGAAGTGACGCGGATCTTTGCCGCCGAGAGTCAGATTGTTCATGGTGCCTTGGCTGGCGGCGGGAATTCTTTGCGGCGCGGCCTTGGCGAGCGCCCGCAGCAGAGTGTCCACCATGCGCTGCGATGTTTCCACGTTGCCGCCCGCCACAGCGGCGGGCGGGTGCGCATTTACGATGGTTCCGGCTGGAGCGGTGAGACGGATGGGCGTCATCAGACCCGAAGTCGCGGGGACGTCCTCGGATAAAAGGCATCGGAACACGTAGTAGACCGCCGATACGGCGATGGCTTCCACCGCGTTTACGTTACCGGCGCATTGCGGCGAGGAGCCCATGAAATCGACGTGGGCTTGGCCGCCGGCGATGCGGATGCGCGCTCGAATTCGCAGCGGCTTTGCGCTCACGCCGTCGTCGTCCAGGAAGTCTTCAGCGGTGTAGAGGCCGGCGCGCAATTCGCGCAGGGCGGTGCGCATCATGGCGGCCGAGTAGTCGAGCAGATGCTGGCCGTAGGTGTTGACTTCCTGTTCTCCATACTTCTGGACAATATCGCGCAGCCTGCGTTCCCCGGTGCGGCACGCGGCGATCTGCGCGGCCAGGTCGCCTTCGCGCTCTTCCGGTGTGCGTACGTTGGCGAGCAGCAGGGCCATAACATCTTGATTGATTTCGCCGCGACGAAATATCTTTACCGGCGGAATGCGAAGTCCCTCCTGGAAAATCTCGCGAGCCGGGCCCATCGATCCTGCGAGGGCTCCGCCGACGTCAGCGTGGTGCGCGCGGTTGGCGACGTAGAAAGACGCCCGCCGGCTCTTCGGCAAAAATATCGGCATGACCATCGTCAGATCCGGTAGATGCGTGCCGCCCGCGAAAGGGTCATTCAACAGCGCGATGTCGCCTGCGTCCAAAGGAAAGGCTGCCCGTGCTGCCGCGACCGAAGCGGGCATGGAGCCCAGATGGACCGGCATGTGATCGCCCATCGCCAGGACTTGACCGTCGGCATCATAAACCGCGCAGGAATAGTCGCGGCGCTCTTTGATGTTCGGCGAAAATGCCGAGCGGCGCAGCGCGGCGCCCATTTCTTCGGCCACCGAGTGGAAAATGTTCTTGAATATTTCAAGCCGCGTCGGGTCGACTTCCGGCGCACGCGAACTGTGCTTGCGTGAACCTCGCTTACCTGTTGCGCGCATGTGCCCTCGATTGCGATGGGCTGGTCAGCAGGATCTGGCCATAGGCATCGACTCGGGCCCGCCAGCCTGCAGGAACCAGCGTCGTCGCGCTGTACTCCGAAATCGCCGCGGGGCCCGCGAAGGAATCGCCGCTGCGCAATTGTTCGCGATCGATCAAGGCGGCGATTTGCCGTTTTCCGTCCAGAACGCAGTCGAGTAATCCGACGGCGCGCATTTTCTTGCCCTTCGCTGCCTTCGCCATCTTCTCGGGGCGAGGCTTGTCCGTAATTCCGGAGGCACGCACGCGCAAGTTCACAATTTCAACGGCGCGCTGTACGCTGCTATAGCCGTAACGCTGTTCGTGCGCACGATGGAATGCGCTCACAAAATCTCCGCCCGCGGGCACGCTCAATTCGTAAGCTTGTCCCGTGTAGCGCATATCCAGGCGCCGTTCGATGCGAATTTTCGAGCGCGAAAACCCTTCCTGCCGCAGCGTTCGATTTCCGTCAATCTGCAAAGGACGGAATAGTCGCCGTAAATCGGCCGCCATGTGCTTCGGGTCCCGCGCGGCGAACAGCACGGTGCGCGAAAACTCGCGCACGACATCCGCGCGCAGGATGCCCAGCGCCGACAACGCACCGGGAAAGATCGGGAGCAGCACGCCGCGCATTTCGAGCGCGGATGCAAGTGCGCATGCGTGGAGACCTCCCGCACCGCCGAACGCGACCAGTGTGTAGTCGCGCGGATCGTGGCCGCGCTCGACGGAAATTACGCGGATGGCTTTCTCCATCACCGCGTTCGCCACCGCCAGGATTCCTTCCGCGAATTCCTCGACGCTGCGAAATGCGCCGCACGTTTTCTCCATCGCGTGTCGAGCCCGCTCGACATCCAGCGCAAAGCTTCCGCCGAGCAATCCGCTCTCGCCGAAATGTCCCAGCACCGCGTGAGCGTCGGTCACCGTGGGCCGATCGCCCCGGCCGTAGCAGACGGGCCCCGGCTCAGCGCCCGCGCTCTCCGGTCCCACGCGCAACGCTCCGCCCCGGTCGAATCGCGCGATCGATCCGCCTCCCGCGCCCACGGTGTGAATCTCCAGCATCGGCACAGCGACCGGGAACCCGGCAGCCGTTGCCTCGCTGGTCGTGCGCAATTCTTTCGACAGCAACGCGACATCGGTGGATGTACCGCCCATATCGAAAGTGATTATTTTGTCGATCCCGGAAAGCTTCGCGGCGTACGCCGCGCCGGTTACTCCGCCGGCTGGCCCCGACAAAATCGTGGTCACCGGCTCACGCGCGGCTCGCTCCGCGGAAATGATTCCGCCGTTGGATTGCATCACCTGCACGCGTAAATGCGTCGTCGCCGTCCTGGGGCGGGGTCCGCTGTACCAGGCCGCGCGCGCGCGATTTTGCGTACCGCGTAAGTAACCGCTCATGACCGGCGCAAGGTAGGCGTTGATCACCGTCGCGGAGGTGCGCTCGTACTCGCGGAATTCGGGCAGGATTTCGTGAGACGCCGACACCAGATGGCCAGCTTTGCGAAGGCGCTCAGCGAGTTTTGTTTCATGTTTAGGATTCCGGAAAGAAAACAGGAAGCAAATGGCGACGGCATCCGGTTTGGCGCGGCTGACAGTCGCCAGTAGCCGGTCCACTTCGTGGTCCGACAATTCCTGGACCACAGTGCCGTCCCACGCGAGTCGTTCGTTTGCACCGATACGGTCAGGGGCTGCAACCAGCGGCTCCGGTTTGTCGACGAAGAAGTCGTAGAGCTTCGGTCGAGCTTGACGTCCGATTTCGAGAACATCCTCAAATCCCGCGGTGGTTACCAGCACCACGCGGCCGCCGCGCCGTTCCAGAAGGGCATTGGTGCCCACGGTCGTTCCGCAAATCAGGTCGAGTCCGCGGTCATCGCTGAAGATTTGCGTCGAGCTGAACTGCTTGCGGGCCTGGCGCACCGCCGCGGCGATAGCTTCCTCCGGCATGGACGGTTGCGAGGGAACTTTCAGGATTTGTAGCTTTCCGTTGCATACGAAGACGCAATCGGTGAACGTTCCCCCGCTATCGATGGCCATCCGCATCGGCGCGCCGTCGTTTCCTACGGCACTGCGGGCGACGCCGCGAAAAGCGCCAGCACGCTCGCAGCAGCACAAACGGAAACCATACCTCGAACCCGCATCGCCGCTCCTCACACCACGCAGATTTTTGCAGCCCGCATTCTACAGAAGAATCCCCCGAAGACGCGGCTGAATCTCAATCGCCACGTCTCCGTGGTCTCTGTGCCTCCTCTGTGTCCTCTGCGTTAAATCTTTTGACTTTTCCGCTTTTTCCGTTCCGCAAAACGGCCGGATCGAGCAACCTCTTTTCCCCGAGCCCTATTTCAAGTACCCTCCCGACTCGGAGCGAACCCAAGATGAAAGCAATCCTCGCCGTATTCCTGACGTGCGCACTGGTCGCAGCATTTCACGCCCGCATCGTCAACGCGCAAGCCCCCACGCAACCCGATGCCGAAAAACCGCGCGCCGATTGCGAAGAACTCCCCGCGGTCGCCGCGAAACTCTCCAACGCCGAGAAGACTCTCCAAGATTGGCCAAACCTCGCGCGCTATCACGGCGCCAACGCCACCGTCCAACCTCCCGCCAAGGACGAAAAACGCGTCGTCTTCATGGGCGATTCCATTACCGACATATGGGTGCAACCGCAGTTTGGCGGATTCTTCCCCGGCAAGCCGTACATCGATCGCGGCATCAGCGGACAAACCACGCCGCAAATGCTGATTCGCTTCCGCCCGGACGTTATCGCCCTCCAGCCGAAAGTTGTGGTGATTCTAGCGGGTACGAACGATCTTGCGGGCAACACCGGCCCGATGACCGTCAACCAGATCGAAGACAACCTGACTTCGATGTCCGAACTCGCCCACGCCAACAAAATCCGCGTCGTCCTCGCTTCTGTCCTTCCAGTCAGCAACTATGGTCACGATCGCAGCGGCAATCCCATAGACATGCGTATCAAGCGCCAACCGGAAAAAATCCTCGAGTTGAACGCGTGGATCAAGAAATACGCCGCGGACCATGGAGACGTTTATCTCGACTATTTCGCTTCCACCGTCGACGACAAAGGCCTGCTCAAAACAGAGCTCAGCGAAGACGGCCTGCATCCCAACGCGAAAGGCTACGCCGTAATGTCCCCGCTAGCCGAACAAGCCATCCAAACCGCGCTGAAAAAGCGCAAGTAACCCGTAGCACGGACCTCTGTCAGTGTCTCCAGACGCCGCACGGGGTTGTAGCGGCCGCTTTCCGAAGCGGGCGCTTTTAGCTGTCATTCCTGGCCGTGTGCTCTTGCCCGCACCCCGTAAGTCGCACAAAAATCCGTGGCACAGCCATTCCTGGCTGTGTGCCGCGCCGTGTGCTTCACCTTTCGCCTGGCACACGTTTAACCACCTGTAACTTGACCCCGGCACCTTGCTGCGCTAGGGTGTTAGAAGTTCTCGTTAGAGGAATCTACCATTCGCCAGATCGTTCCCACCGCAGGACGCCCCTCCATCTGAATGCGCCGTACTGTTCACATCACCGGACAAATTGAACCCTTCTTCGGCACGCTGGACGAAAATGTGCGCCTGCTCGAAGACGCTCTGCATGTCCGCACGCACCTGAACGACAGCCGGTTGAGCATTGAAGGCGATCAGGATAACGTCGATCATGCCGTGAAAATCGTCGAGGAGTACAACCACGTCACGCGTCACGGACGAAAGCTCACCAGCGCTGAAGTAAAGTCGCTGATTCACGTGGCCACCGACGAGCCCCACGAGTCTGCGCGTGGGATGTTTGAGCACGGCCGCCAGCGGTCGTTCGGGAAAAAAGTCGTCACCCCCAAGAACGCCAGCCAGCGCCGCTACATGGAAGAGATTGAGAAGCACGACATGATGTTCGGAGTCGGCCCGGGCGGCACGGGGAAAACCTACATCGCCGTAGCCATGGCGGTCAGCGCGCTGCTCACCAAGCAGGTCAACCGCATCATTCTCGCACGCCCCGCTGTCGAAGCCGGCGAGCGCCTCGGATTTCTCCCCGGCACGCTGCAGCAGAAAATCGATCCGTATATGCGCCCGCTTTACGATGCGCTGTACGACATGCTCGAACCCGACAAGCTGGACCGCTTTCTGGAGAAGGGAATCATCGAGGTTGCGCCTCTGGCCTTCATGCGCGGCCGCACGCTCAACGACTCGTTCGTCATTCTCGACGAAGCGCAAAACACCACCAGTGAACAGATGAAAATGTTTCTCACCCGCCTGGGCTTTAATTCCAAGGCGGTCATTACCGGCGACATCACGCAGATCGACCTGCCGGCGGGCAAGAAATCCGGGCTGATCGAAGCCCTCGAAGTCTGCGGCAAAATCGACGGCATCGGCATCGCCCACTTCACCGAAAAAGATGTGGTGCGCCACAACCTGGTACAGCAGATCATCCGCGCCTATGAGGAGTATGATGGTACCCAGCCGCAGCGTAACGGCAAGGCCATCAACACCGTGAGTGGCAAACCCGAAGCGCGCGCGACCGAGCCCGGGACATCACAGATCAAAGAAATTAACTGAGCTGCGTAATTTCATCGAGCCAAGATATTTACCGAGGATGATTCTGAATCGCCAGCGGACGGTACGTGTCGCCAGGCCCCCTCTGGAGTCATTTTTGCGCCGCGTGCGCGAGCAACTGGGTCTCGGCAGCGCCGATGTGGCCATCTGCCTGGTGAGCGACGCGGAGATCGCCCACATGAACGAGACCTTCCGCAAGAAGCGAGGGCCCACCGACGTCCTCTCGTTTCCCGCGGTCGCTCGCCGAAAACCCGTCCCGCTGCCCAGTCGCAATGGCCACACTGTAGCGGCTGCCTTCCGAGGCGGGCGCCCTTCGACCGTCTCCGAGGCGACAAAAGTCCATCGTCACGTTCTTCACGAGGGCGCGGCTCTAGCCACGTCAAAACGAACACCCGAACGCACGGCTTCAGCCCCGGAAGCCAATTTTCTCGGCGACATCGCAATCTCCCCCGCCACCGCCCGGCGCAACGCAAAAAAATACAACCGCACGTTACCTGGCGAACTCCAAATCCTGATTCTCCATGGCGTCCTGCACTTGCTCGGCTATGACCACGAAACCGACCGCGGCCAGATGGCGCGCATCGAAAACCGCCTGCGGCGAAAGCTAGGCCTGTCGTGAAAGTCTATTTCTGGGCTTATGCAACCGGCACATTGCTGCTTGCGCTGGGACTGCCCGTTCTTTCCTATCTGACGCTGATTTATCGCGAGCTCGGACGCATGACCACCGGCCGCGTGCACGCTCACCTCGATATCTTCGAAGCGGAAATCGAGCCGAAACTCAAAATCAATCGCCGCAGCGGCGGCCGGACCTTCCGCATCCTCGGACATTTCTGGCTTGCCTTCCTGGTGCTGGAAACCACGCGTGGCGTCGTTTATTTCGTCCCCGGCACCTGGGAATCGTTCATCGAGTTCTGGGTTTTTCTTACCCTCGAAGTCGTCGTCCTGATGCACTTTATTCCGGACATGTTGCTGTATCGCACCACCGGACGCTGGCTGCTCCCGCTTCTTCCGGTGATTCGCGCCGCGATCTGGTTCGCCTGGCCGGCGCGGATTTTTCTGGAGGGCGCGGAATCCCTGGCGCGCATCTCCGAGCACGAGTTCGAGCAGACCGAAGAGCAACGCACCGAAGAAGGCATTGAAGCGCTGGTGGAGCAAGCCGAAGAAGAAGGCATCATTGAGCCCGAGCAGGCCGACCTGATCGAGCAAGTCGTGGAGTTCAGCGACAAGCGCGTTCGCGAAGTGATGACGCCGCGCCCGGACATTGTGGCCATGGCCGCCGACGCCACGCTGGAAGAGTTGCACGCAAAATTCATCGAGATGCGTTTTGCGCGCATGCCCGTGTATGAGAAATCGCTCGACGATATTTTCGGCGTGGTCTACGCGCAAGACCTGCTGCACATCGCCGACCAGGATTTGCCCAAGCGCAAGGTTCGCGAACTTGTGCGCCCCACGCTGTTCATGCCAGAGACCAAGGCGGGCTCGGAGTTGCTGCGCGAGATGCGCCAAAAAGATCAGCCGATGGCTATCATCATCGACGAGCACGGCCTGGTGGCCGGGCTGGCGACCGTCGAGGATCTCGTCGAGGAAATCGTCGGTGAGAGCGGCAGCGACGAAAAGAAACCCGCGCCGGACGTTCTGCGCGAGGCCGACGGCAGTCTGGTCCTGCGCGGCAGCATGGCCATCGACCATGTCGAAGAATTATTGGGCGTGAAATTCGGGGACGAATCCGACGAAGCGGTCACCACCATTGCCGGCCTGCTGAGCCACGTGCTTGGCAAGGTTCCCGCTCCCGGTGACACCATTGACCTGGAAGGCCATCGCTTCGAGGTGCTCGAAGCCAACCAGCGAAAAGTGCTGCGGCTGCGGGTCCGCAAGCGCGCTGCTGTTGCGTTGCCGCCAGCGAAGTAAAAACAGATGAAATAAGAATAGGCGAAATTAGAAAAGGAATTGAGGTTGAGCTTGATAGAAAAAGAAAGCGAGATTTCGCCGAAGCGCGCTGGTTTTCGCGCGGGATTTGTGGCGATTGTGGGGCGGCCGAATGCGGGGAAATCGACGCTGCTGAATCGCGTAGTCGGGCAGAAGGTAGCTATCGTCACAGCGAAACCCCAGACGACGCGCAACCGCATCCAGGGTATTGTCACTACGCCGAAGGGCCAAATCGTGTTCATCGACACGCCGGGATTGCATGAGGCGGACTCCGCGCTAGGCCGGCAGATGATGCATGAGGTTGCGGCGGCGCTCGAAGGAATTGACGTGCTGCTGCTGATGGTGGACGCCAGCCGCGCGCTTCCGTACGCGGATTCACTGCTGCTGGAGAAGGCGAAGCGATTTCGCGGCAAGACCATCCTGGCGCTGAACAAAGTCGATCGTGTGCCGAAACCCAAGTTGCTGCCTTTGATCGAAGCGCTCAGCAAAGCGTTCGAGTTTTCAGCAATCATTCCGATTTCCGCGTTGAAGGGCAGCGGGGTCGAACAGTTGCAGGAAGAAATCTTGAAGCATCTGCCGGAGAGCGAGCCGTACTTTCCCGAAGACCAGGTAACCGACCAGCCGGAACGATTTCTGGCGGCGGAAATTATCCGCGAAAAAGCGATCCAGGTGATGTACCACGAAGTGCCCTACGCGCTCGCAGTGTTCGTCGATAAATTCGAGGAAAAGCTGAAGTTGTTGCGCATCGAAGCGACGCTGAACGTGGAGCGCGCTTCGCAGAAGAAAATCTTGATCGGGCACAAAGGCGAGATGCTGAAGAAGATCGGCACCGAGGCGCGCAAGGAACTCGAAGAACTGTTTGGCACCAAAGTGTATTTGCAAACATTCGTGAAAGTTGTGCCCGACTGGCGCGAAAGTCCGCAGAAAGTGCGCGAGCTCGATTGGCATTTCCAGCTGGAAGGCCTGAGCGAGGACCAACGCATCGAGACGCCGGATAGCTTGATCGGCGATGCCTCCGACCAAGCGCCAGTAGAGAACGGAGCATACGTACCGGAATCGGACGAAGACGAGCCGCCGGCCGATCCTGAGAAGGAGCCGGAAAGGTAGTTGTGGTTGTGAGTTGCTGGTAGCCCACGCCGCCACAGCCAGGAATGGCTGTGCCACGTAGAACCTGTGCGGGGTTGTTGATCGAGATTGCCGGATTCATTTTTCATTTACTTCAGTCTGGGCACTTCGGCCCGGGCACTTCAGCCTGAGCACTTTAGTCTGGGGCGGCGATGCCTAGGTTTTTCATTTTGCGGTAGAGGTGGCTGCGTTCCAGGCCCAGAGCGGTGGCGGTTTGGGTCATGTTCCAGCGGTGTTCCTGTAGTTTTCTCAAGATAAATTCGCGTTCGTAGGCGCTGCGGGCTTCGTGCAGCGTGTTGTAGGGGTGCTGCGGGCTTTCGGCTACGCCGCGGAAAAGTTCGGGTGGAAGATGGTGGGGCTCGATGCGAGCTTGCGGGCAGACGATGACCAGGCGCTCGACCAGATTGCGGAGTTCGCGGACGTTGCCGGGGAATGGATAACGCATGAGGATTTCCATGGCGGTGTCACTCAGCTCACGGGTGCGCTTTCCATAGGCGGAGCTGAACTCGTTTAAGAAATAACGCGCGAGGATGGGGATGTCTTCCTTGCGGTCGCGCAGCGGGGGAACCAGGAAGGGAATGACATTCAAGCGATAGAAGAGGTCCTGACGGAACGCGCCGCGGGCGATTTCCTGTTCAAGATTTTTGTTGGTGGCGGCCAGGACGCGGACGTCGACGGTTACGGTCTGATTGGAGCCGACTGGCTCGAAGCGCTGCTCTTCTAGCACGCGTAGAACCTTGGATTGGGTGCGGAGGCTCATGTCGCCGATTTCGTCTAGGAAAAGAGTGCCGCCGTCGGCTTTTTTGAACTTGCCGATTTTGTCTTCGGCGGCGCCGGTGAAGCTGCCTTTTACGTGGCCGAAGAGTTCGGACTCGATCAGGTCCTCCGGGATGGCGGCGCAATTCACTTCCACAAATAGACCCTTATTGCGAAGGCTGGCGGCGTGGAGCGAGCGGGCCACGAGCTCCTTGCCGGTGCCGCTTTCGCCGAAGATAAGCACGCGGCCGTTGGTGGGAGCAGTGACCGCGATTTGCTGGCGTAGCGCTTTCATGGGGACGCTTTCGCCGATGACCTGATAGCGATGGCCGAGTTCGCTACGGAGCAGCTGGTTTTCTTCCTGGAGGCGGCGCTGCTGGATGGCGTTGCGGACCAGCACGATGATTTTTTCGAGCGAGAGCGGCTTTTCAATGAAATCGAAGGCGCCGAGCTTGGTGGCCCGCACGGCGGTTTCGATGGTGCCGTGACCGGAAATCATGATGACGGCCGGCGGGCGCGGAGAAGCTTGAAGACGACTCAGCGCTTCCAGGCCGTCGATGCCGGGGAGCCAGACATCGAGGAGCACGACTTCGATATCGCCGGCTGCCGCGCGCTCCAGGGCTTCTTCGGCGGAAGCGGCGGATTCGACCTCGTATCCCTCGTCCACGAGGATCGAGGAAAGAGACTCGCGGATCCCGGCTTCATCATCGACAACGAGCAAGTGCGGACGAATAGTCATCAGGTGGCTTCAACCCCGTTACGTTCGGCGACGGTGGCGGGTGTGAGATCCGCCGCAGGCAGCTCGACGAGAAAGCGCGAACCGACCGGAAAATTGTCCTCGACGTGGATGGTGCCGCCGTGTTCGGCGACGATGCGGGCGGCGATGGCGAGACCCAGGCCGGTGCCACGATTCTTGGTGGAAAAATGAGGCAGGAACAAGCGGTCTTTATCTTCGGGCGAGATGCCGTGCCCAGTATCCTGCACGCAAATTTCGACGGTTTCCGCCTCGCCGTGGGCGCAAGTCGAGACGGTGATTTCGCGGAAGGCAGCGGTTTCGAGGGCTTCGGCGGCGTTGTCGATGAGGTTGACGACCACGCTGCGGAGCAGGCCGCCGTCGGCGCGCACGGGAGGGAGATTGCTGGCCAGGGAAGTCTTGATGCGGATGCCATCGAGGCGGCCGGAAAAGACTTCGAGGGCTTCGTGGACCACGGTGTTGGCGCTGGTGGGGGCCAGTTTGGCGGTGGGGAAGCGGACAAATTGAGAGAACTCGTTGACCAGGGCGGCGAGCGTGGAAACTTCGCGTTCGATCAGACGGGAACACTCCTGCACGAGACGAGTAAGTTCGGCATCGCGCGGAGCCGCGATTTCGCCGGGGTCGCGGCGATCGAGGAAGCGCGACAGACGCTGGGAGGAAAGCTGGATGGGCGTAAGCGGATTCTTGATTTCGTGAGCGATGCGGCGAGCGACTTCCTGCCAGGCGGCGGACTTTTGCGCACGGAGGACTTCGGTCAAGTCATCGAGGACGAGGACGAAACCGGTATTGGCGCGGCGCGGCCCGAGGGAACTCACGGTAACGGCAAAGTGCAGGACGCGGCCGGCGACGACGGTTTCAATTTCGCGTGCGACGACACCCATGCGGAGGCTGCGGCGCATCAGGAGCTGCACGGTGCGCGCCGCTTCGGTGCCGACCAAGTCTTCGAGCGATTGAATGTCTCGGGGAGAAACGCCGAACATGCGGGTGACGGCGGCATTTTCGCGGAGGATTGCGCCGTGGGCGTCCAGGGAAATTACGCCGGTGGGGATGTTCTCCAGAATGGTTTCCATCAGTTGGCGGCGCCGTTCGAGCTCCTGGACGGCTTGCTGGAGATTGCGGGTGAACTGATCGATCTGAGCGCGGGAATCGCGCAACTGCGTGGTCATGGCGTTGAAAGAGCGAATCAGAATGCCGAGTTCGTCCTGCGATTGCTCGGGAACCTGATAGTCGAAATTGCCGGAGGAGACTTCGCGAGTGCCTTCGGCGAGAGCCTGAATGGGGACGGTGACCTGCTTGGCCAGGAAAAGGGCAATCCACATGAGCGAGAAGAGCAGGAGCATGGTGAAGAAGCCAAGAATCAGGAGCATCTGTTTCTTGAGGGTGCGCAGGTTCTGCTTCTCTTTGTCGTATTCCTCGCGGTGGGCCTGGATTTCCGTCAGGCGCGCCAGAAAATTTGGGCTGGTGAGATAACCGGCGGCGACATAACCGACGGTGCGGCCTTTGTCGATGGTGGGAATCCGCGCGACCAAATAGCTTTTTCCTTGAACGTCCCAAATTTCAATTCCAGACGGAAGCGTGCGAGCAGGAGTGCCCGAGACGCCGAGCCGCTCGCAAATCTGGCCGGTGCGATCTTCGGGCTGATCGTCGCAGACCACGCCACCACGAACGAGTTTGCCGTCCTTGTCCAGGATCCAGAGCGCATCGAGTCCGGATTGAAAGCCGCGCTTGAGAAACTCGTCGGTGGGTTCCGCAGCGTTCGCTTGCGCCTGCCGAGCGAGATTGCGCAGGCGCGGCAGGGTGGTGCGGCCGAAATCGTTCATGAGCGCCTGGGTCTGTTCGGAAGCGATTTCGAGGGGCCGGGGGAACCAGCGGCCGAGGGTACGGTTGAGAAGCGAGTAGCTGACAAAAAACATGAAGACTACGGGAAGAAGAGAAAGGGCCATGGCGCCGACGACCATCTTGGTCTTGAAACGCGCGCCAAGTTGTTCCTTGCTGCGTTCCGCCCAGAGACGAACAACCGAGCGCAGGAGGATTAAACCGAAAACGAGAGCCGCCGCAGTGATGAAGCTGGAAACCGCGAACAACACCAGCTTCGCGCGCCATCCACCCGGCTCGAACGGCACGTCCAGGGAGCCGAAGGTAAAGACCGCTGCCAGGAGCAGGGAGAGCAGAATGCCGCCAATGGCCAGGCTCCAGCGGTGCTTTGGTTGAAGCGAACTCATAGGGCGGCTGCGGTCCTTTCTGCCGGCGCCGCGAATAACGGATCCGGCGACGGCGGCTCTGACGACGACTTCCCCCACGCCTGGGACGGAATATCCACCGTTCGTACCGTCTGCTCCGGCAACGTTGCCGGGAACATCGCCGACAACAAAGGCTTCAGCGGGCATTCGCCGCAACGCGGGTCGCGCGGGCGGCAGAAGTGCTTGCCGGTATGAACGATCAGAGCGTGGAATTCATTATACAGGGCTACGTCGGGAGCGAGACTGCGCTCGAAGAGCTGGCGGACGCTTTCGTAACCGAGTCTGGGGTGGGCGTGGCCGTGACGCTCGAGGATGCGGCGGATGTAGGCGTCCACGACGAAGACCGGGTGCTTCGCCGCGTAGAGGAGGATGGAGTCGGCGGTCTCCGGGCCTATGCCGTGGATGGCGAGCAGTTGATCGCGCAACGTTTGTGTTGGGGCTCGAAACATTTTGCTTAGCGAGCCCTGGTATTCGCTGCGGAGGAAACGGACGAAGGCTTTAAGTTTTTTTGTTTTCTGGCGGAAATAGCCGGAGGAGCGGATCAGACGCTGGAGGCGTGACGTGGAGATTTTTTCGATGGAGCGGGGAGTGAGGAGTCTTGCGCGGCGAAGATGCTCGATGGCGGTGGCGACGTTAGTCCACGAGGTGTTCTGGACGAGGATGGCGCCGACGATGATTTCAAAGGGGGTGCGGCCGGGCCACCAGTGCTGGGGGCCATGGGCGGCAAAGAGGGCGTCGTAGTAGGCGCGCGCGTGGAAGGGCGGAGTCTCCGGCAGGGAGTTTGCGGCTTGGAGACTTTCCGTACGATTTTCCATTTGAGAGGGCCGGAGTCTGGCGGAACTTCCGTTCGCGGAATCGGTAGTTAACATTTTACCCCCCTCCCCCGCCTTTTTTCGTAAGTGCGGATTCTAAAGGACTTTAAACCTCGTGAATTTGGAAGTGCGGATTGTAAAGGAGTTACGGGCGGATTTTTGGTAAGTGCGCATTCTAAAGGGGATAGCTTATTGGTGCGATCTGCTTTGAGAACTCCAGGGATGATGGGCAGCAGCCCAATGGGATTTACCAGCGCGGTGGACGAGGAAAAAGGATGAAAGAGGGTTGCGTCGGGGCTCGAGGCGGGCAGGCGTGAATCGGATTCGACAAACACGGGAGAGCATAACATATGAGTATCCATTAGCTAAGTATTCTTCACGGAACGGCAAGAATGGCGTGGTGAAAGGTGGATGGGAAGCGTTGGACGGGAAGGGTTGGTGGGTGATCGATGCTCGGCGGCCCGGCGGCGTCTCGGAATTGCGGGAGGAAAAGCGTGCTGGTGGCGATGCAAGAGCAGAAGCGCCGGGCTAAAGCCCAGCGCCTACAGAGAATGGCTAGGTGGCGAATGTTTTGCGTGTGGGAAATACCTGTACTTGAGTGCAGGTATTAGCGATTTCACAACGATGTGTCAAGTTCGGGCTACCGTTGTCGGCGGCTTTTGCTAAGGTGAGCGTTGGGTTCGAATGTTCTGGGAGTGCGCGGATGTCTGTCCGGCTTGGTGAAATCTTAATCAAGGAAAGCCTGATCACGCAGGACCAGCTGCAGAAGGCGCTGGAATTTCAGCGCTCGAATGGCGGCAAGCTGGGGTCCTGTTTGACGAAGATGGGTTATATCACCGACGACGATATCACCGGTGTGCTTTCGCGGCAGTACGGCGTCCCGTCCATCAATTTGAAGTACTACGAGATCGATCCTACGGTCATCAAGCTGATTCCACAGGATACGGCGACGCGGTACCAGGTGATCCCACTTTCGAGAGTGGGGTCGGTGTTGACGATCGCGATGACGGATCCTACCAACGTCTTCGCGATGGACGATATCAAGTTCATGACCGGGTTCAATGTGGAGCCGGTGGTCGCGTCGGAATCGGCGATTGGCGAGGCCATAACGCGGTTTTACGGCGGAGCGGAGTCGAACCACGAAGAGCTGAGCAAGATGATGAAGGACCTGGCGCTGGACGACCAGGAACTGGAGCTCACGTCGGAAGAAGCGGAGCTGGACACCGCGACGCTGGAGCGCGCGGCGGAAGAAGCGCCGATCATCAAGCTGGTGAACCTGATCTTGACGGATTCGGTGAAGCGGGGAGCCAGCGATATCCACATTGAGCCGTACGAGCTGGAGTTGCGCGTGAGGTTCCGCATTGACGGCGTGTTGCAAACGGTGATGAGCCCGCCTTTGCGGTTAAAGGACGCGATTACCAGTCGTTTGAAGATCATGGCGAAGCTGGACATCGCGGAGAAGCGGTTGCCGCAAGACGGCCGCATCATGATCAAGTACAAGGCGGACGGCAAAAAGAAGGAATTGGATTTCCGTGTTTCGACGGTGCCAACGCTGTACGGCGAAAAGATCGTGCTGCGGTTGCTGGACAAAGAAAACCTGCGGCTGGACATGACCAAGCTGGGTTTCGAGCCGGAATCGCTGAAGAAATTCGAGCGGAACATTCTGAAGCCGTATGGCATGGTGCTGGTCACCGGGCCAACCGGATCGGGTAAGACCAACACGCTGTACTCGTCGGTGGCACGGTTGAACCAAGTCGATACGAACATCATGACCGCGGAAGATCCCGTCGAGTTTCAGCTGGCGGGGATCAACCAGGTGCAGATGAAGGAGCAGATCGGGTTGAACTTCGCCGCAGCGCTGCGCGCGTTCTTGCGGCAAGACCCGAACATCATCCTGGTCGGAGAGATTCGCGACTTTGAAACGGCGGAAATCGCAGTGAAGGCGGCGCTGACGGGCCACATGGTGCTGTCGACGTTGCACACGAACGACGCGCCTTCGACGATCAGCCGGTTGATGAACATGGGAATTGAGCCGTTCCTGGTGGCGACTTCGGTGAACCTGATTTGCGCGCAGCGGTTGGTGCGGCGCATTTGCGTGAATTGCAAGGTCGAACTGGAAGTGCCGGAGCAGGCGCTGATCGACGCCGGGTACACGCCGGAGGAAGTGAAGACCACCAAGATTTTTCACGGGAAGGGCTGCTCGACTTGCAATAAAGGCGGGTACAAGGGACGCACCGGTTTGTATGAAGTGATGGAAGTGAACGACGAATTGCGGGAATTGATCCTGGTGGGGGCGTCGGCGCTGGAGTTGAAAAAGAAGGCCATGGAGCAGGGAATGATTACGCTGCGGCGCAGCGGGCTGATTAAAGCGGCGCTGGGTCAGACGACGATGGAAGAAGTTTTGCGAGAGACGGTTCTCTAAGGAGAAGTGCGCAATGGCGGGAATGACGCTGAGTGAGCTGCTGAAGAAGATGATCGAGATGGGCGGCAGCGACTTGCACATCACGACGAACAGCGCGCCGCGCGTGCGCGTGCACGGAAAACTGCGTCCGCTGGATATGCCGCCGTTGACGGCCGCGGACACGAAGTCACTGGCGTACAGCGTGCTGACGGACGCGCAGAAGCACCGATTCGAAGAGAATCTGGAATTGGACTTTTCGTTTGGATTGAAGAACCTGGCGAGGTTCCGCGGCAACGTATTCAATCAGCGCGGAGCGGTGGGGGCGGTCTTCCGTACGATTCCCTGGGAGATCAAGGGATTCGACGCGCTGGGTCTGCCGGCGGTGGTGCGCGGGATGTGCGACAAGCCGCGCGGATTGGTGCTGGTAACGGGTCCGACGGGCTCGGGAAAATCGACGACGCTGGCCGCGATGCTGGACAAGATCAACAGCGAACGCGAAGAGCACATGATCACGATCGAGGATCCCATCGAGTTCCTGCACAACCACAAGAAGTGCCTGGTGAACCAGCGCGAAGTGCACGCGGATACGCATTCGTTTTCGAATTCGTTGCGCGCGGCGTTGCGCGAAGATCCCGACGTGGTGCTGATCGGCGAAATGCGCGATCTGGAGACGATTGAATCGGCGCTGCGCATCGCGGAAACGGGCCACTTGACCTTTGCGACGCTGCACACGAACTCGGCGGCGTCCACGATCAACCGTATTATCGACGTTTTTCCGGCACACCAGCAGCCGCAGGTGCGCGCGCAGCTCTCCATGGTGCTGGAAGGGATCCTGTGCCAGGCGCTGCTGCCGCGATCGGATGGGCGGGGGCGCGCGATGGTCATGGAGGTGCTGGTGCCGACGGCGGCGATCCGCAACCTGATTCGCGAAGACAAGATCCACCAGATTTATTCGGCGATGCAGACGGGAACCGGAACAACCGGAATGCAGACGTTCAATCAGAGTCTGGCCAATGCCTATCTGGCGAAACTGATCACCTTGGACGTCGCGCTGGCGCGCTCGTCGAACCCGGACGAATTGCAGGACATGATCAATCGCGGCGTGTCGGGCCCGGCGGGCAAGACGCCAGTGGGCAAGCGCTAGGCCATGGGCCGAGAGCTTTGGGTCAGCCGGGCGAAAGTTATCAGGAAGCATTAGGGTCATCGGGCACGCATCAGCGAGGAGGACACGGAAATGCCGGTCTATACGTATAAGGGCACGAACAAAGCCGGGTCGAACGTCAGCGGTGAGATGAACGCGGCGAGCAAGTCCGAGGCGCAAAATCAACTGCGCCGGCAGCAGATCACGCCCAAGAAAATGTCCGAAAAGGGCAAAGAATTCAACATGCCCACGTTCGGCGGCAGCGTCAGCTCAAAGGAACTGGCGATTTTCACGCGGCAGTTCTCGGTGATGATCGATGCCGGCTTGCCCCTGGTGCAGTGCCTGGAAATTCTTGCGGGCCAGCAAGAGAACAAGATGTTTCAGAAAGTGCTGGCGGCGACGCGCGCTTCGGTGGAAGGCGGAGCGACGCTGTCGGCGGCGATGCGGCAACACCCGAAGGTGTTCGACGCGCTGTACGTGAACATGGTGGAAGCGGGCGAAACGGGCGGTATTCTCGACACCATTTTGCAGCGGCTGTCGACGTACATCGAAAAGAACGTGAAGTTGAAGCGCGCGGTACAGTCGGCGTCCATCTATCCGATCGGCGTAATGACCATCGCGGGCAGCGTGGTCACGCTGCTTTTGTGGAAGGTCGTGCCCATTTTCGCGACGTTGTTCGCCGGTCTTGGCGTGGACTTGCCCTTGCCGACCAAGATCGTGATCGGTTTGAGCAACTTCATCGGCAGCATATTTGGGTTGCTGATTGTGGTGGCTATCGTGGGCGTCGTGATCGGCATCAAAGTGTGGTATGGGACCGAGCAAGGGCGTTTCGTAATCGATTCCATCATCCTGAAACTCCCGGTGCTGGGTATTCTGATGAGGAAAATCGCGGTGGCCCGGTTTACGCGCACGCTGGGCACCCTGATCGCCAGCGGCGTTCCTATCCTGGAAGGCCTGGACATCACGGCCAGGACGGCGGGAAATGCGGTGGTGGAGCGGGCGCTGCAGCAAGTGAGGAAGTCCCTGGAAGAGGGCAAGAGCCTCACGGAGCCATTGAAGGATTCGGAAGTTTTCCCGGGCATGGTGACGCAGATGATCAGCGTCGGCGAACAGACCGGCGCGATGGATGCCATGTTGCAGAAGATCGCCGACTTCTACGAAGAAGAAGTGGACGCGGCGGTGAAGGACCTGTTGACGGCCCTCGAGCCGATCATGATCGTATTCCTGGGCGTGGTGGTCGGCGGCGTGGTCATTTCGATGTACATGCCGTTGTTCTCGCTGATCGGCAAGCTGAGCGGTAAGTGATCGAGGTCACATCCGCGGTCATTTCGGGGGAAGTGAATCTGTTGCCGGGGCAGGGAGGAGACTTCCTGCCCCGGTATGTTTCTGGCGAGCGACGAAAATGCCTGAAAATCAAGCCAGGGCCGGGTTTGGTCGAACGGTAGACCAGAACCAGACCATGAGGGAATGGCTGGATTGGCTGACGCGTGTCCGCCTGCTGCTGATCACCTTGATCCTGGCGGTCGGCGTGCTCTGGCCGCAATACGTCCTGGGCCCGACCCAAGGCCGGGAACTGTCCACGGAGCGCGGCACGGTAGGGCATTATTTCCTCGCGCTGATCGTGTCATGGGTAACGTTAGGGACCATCTACATCATCCTGCTGCGCTGGATTCCGTATGCCCGATGGCACGGCGCGGTGCAAGCAATCAGCGACGTGGCGATGGTGTCCGCACTGGTGTATACGACCGGCCTCCAAGACAGTTACTTCATTTCTCTATATCTGCTGGTGATTATCGTTGCCAGCATCCTGTTTTCGCGGGGAGTCGCTTTTGCGATCGCCGCGGCGTGCGTTGCGGTATTGGGAGGACTGATCGCTTTGGCGCACGCGGGTTACATTCCGCGCACCTACAGCGGCGCCTACACGGCGGAAGGGCTGCGCTTCTGGTTTCTCAACAATACCTTCGGTTTCTTCGCGATCGCTTATCTGGCGAGCCTGTTGGCGCAGTCGCTGCGTCGAAAAGGGCAGGAACTCGAAAAGAAACGCGAAGAACTGCTGGACCTGCAGGATTTTACCGAAGACATCATTCACTCCATGCGCGGCGGGCTGATCACCACCGACATGGCCGGACGCATCGTGCTGCTGAACCGCACCGGCGAGGAGATCCTGGGCTACCGGTTCACGGACATCCGAGGGCGAAAACTCTCCGAATTGAGTGAAGCCTTCTGGCCGCCGGGCATGCCGGAGATGAATGACAAGTTGTCGTTGCGGCGGGAAATCGAATTTCGCACGGCGGACGGGCAACAACGTTATCTGGGAATCAGTATTTCTCCGCTGCGTTCCCGCGACAATCAACGCAGCGGTTTCGTGTTCAATTTTCAGGACCTTACGGATTTCCGGCGATTGGAGCAAGAAGTAGCCACGAAGGAACGCATGGCAGCGCTGGGAAGACTGTCGGCGGCCATCGCGCACGAAATCCGGCAACCGCTGACGGCCATGGCCGGCGCCGTGAAAGAACTGGCGAGGTTGGCTCCTCTGGAAGAAGACCAGGTTCATTTGGTGAACATCGTCAGCCGGGAATCGGAGCGGCTGAACCACATCATCACCGATTTCCTGAACTATTCTCGGGAAAAAACTTACGAATTTCAGGAAGCGGACGTGGCCGCTTTGCTGGACGAAACCATTACGCTCATGGAGAAGAAGCCGGAAATCGGTGCGAAATATCAGATCGCCCGGGCATTCAACGGACATGCCATGCGCGCGCGCGTGGATTCGAGCAAGATCAAACAGGTATTCTGGAATTTGTGCGAAAACGCGATGCGAGCCATGCCCGAAGGCGGCACGCTTACCGTGGGTCTGGAAGAGCGGCCGTTTTGGCTGCGCATTGCCTTTCGAGACACGGGCGTCGGGCTGGATGCGAAGCAGCGGTCCAAGATTTTTGAACCTTGGCAATCGGGGTTTCAAGGGGGCACTGGTCTGGGGTTGTCGATCGTCTATCAGATCGTGCAGGCCCACAGCGGACGAATCAGTGTGATTTCGCAAAAGGACCGCGGCGCGGAATTCATTGTAGAGCTGCCGCGAGTAGCTTGAGGTCTTATGCAGGCGACAAAAGCAGCGGTGAGAGAGCACAGCAGGGAGATGCCGAACATCCTTGTCGTGGATGACGAGCGCTCCATCTGCGAGCTGCTGGAAATTACGTTTCGCAAGGAAGGTTATCGCGTTGAAGTGGCGCACAACGTGGAGGCCGCCAAGCGCAAGCTCGAATCGCAGATCTTCGACATCGTGATTTCCGATGTGCGCATGCCGGGAGAGAGCGGTGTCGATCTCCTGAAGCTGACCAAGGAAATTGCTCCGGATTGCTTCTTTCTGTTGATAACCGGGGTACCGACGGTGGAGACGGCCATCGCGGCGATTAATTCCGGTGCCGACCGCTATGTGATCAAGGACCACGAGCTGGTCGATCAGCTGCGCCGGGCGGTTCGTGAGGTCTCGGAAAGTCTGAAGTGGAAGAAGGAGGCCGGTTACCTTCGCAGGGAATTGCGGCGGTTGACCGGGCTGGACAATATCATCGGGCAGAGCCCGAGCATGCGCGCGATTTTCGAGTTGATCCAGACGATTGCGCCGCAAACCAGCCGCGTACTGATCACCGGGGAGAGCGGGACCGGAAAAGAGCTGGTCGCGCGCGCCATCCACGAAAACAGCCAGCGCGCCCAGGCGCCATTTATCACCATTAATTGCGGGGCCTTTCCCGAGACGCTGCTGGAATCGGAATTGTTCGGCTATATGAAGGGATCGTTCACGGGAGCGACGGAAAACCGGCAGGGGCTGTTTCAGGCGGCGCATGGCGGCACGTTGTTCATGGATGAGATTGGCAACATGAGCCTGACCATGCAGGTGAAGTTGTACCGCGTGCTGCAGGAAGGGAAGGTGCGGCCTATCGGGAGCACCGAAGAGAGCGATGTGGACGTGCGCATTATTGCCGCGACGAACAGGAATTTCGAGAAAGAGATTTCGGAAGGAAGATTTCGCGAAGATTTGTATTACCGGCTGAGCGTTATACCGATCCAATTACCTCCTTTGCGCGAGCGGCGCGAGGATATTCCCCTGCTGGCCCGGCACTTTCTGGATACGTTCCGTAAGGTGATGGAGAAGCCCGTGGCGAGCATTTCCCCGGAAGCCATGAGCCGGCTGGAGTCCTACGACTGGCCGGGCAATGTGCGCGAGCTGGAAAATACGATGGAGCGCGCGGTGGCCCTGGAAACCGGTGGCGAGGTCACGCTACGCGTGCTTCCCGACCGAATCGCGGGATACTCCGGCAGCGCGGTGCATTCCGGGCAAACCGGTGGTGTTGGCTTCCCGGCGGAGGGCGTGGATTTCGAGAAAGAGATCGCGGAGGCCGAGCGCCACTACTTGCAGAGCGCACTGGAAAGAGCAAATGGCGTGCGCACCCAGGCAGCGGATTTGCTGAAGATCAGCTATCGCTCATTCCGGCACTACGCGAAGAAGCACAACCTGTGAGCCTAGTCCGTCCCTGCCTGAATTTCCGGATGATTGCCCGGTGTTGCTCGACAAGAACGCAAACCAATGAGTTTGTCCCAGAGCGTGCAATTCCGGGATAAATTACGATTTTAGTCTGCGGATTGGCGAGTCGAGGCTTATGACGCGCGGCACACGGCTCTTCGTTCAGGCTTTTTTCACGCTCGTTCTGCTGGCGGTTGCGGCGGGAATCGCAGGGAGCGCGTATTTCTACGCGCTTTCGATCCATTCGGAGTTTCTGTGGCTGTGCCTGGCAAGCACGGCGATCATTCATCTTTCGGTTCGGCCTCGCTGGTCCGAGGCCGGGTGGCTTCCCCTGACGACGGCTGCCTTTAGCTCAGTCGTTTTCTTCATTCTCAAATTTCCGCCGCAACTCATGGCGGTCTTCGCGCTGTTGGGGTTGAGCAGCCTTCTGATCTTAGGGCTGAGAGTAACGTGGACGGAGGGGGAAGAGCGCAAGTCTTTGCTCTGGGCATTCGTTCCGAGTCTTTTGTTCGTGGGCGTCGGCTGGCTCACGCCGCCCCTGCTTCAATACGGCGAACTGACCCATCCCAAGGTGCTGGACCTCTATCTCTATTCGTTTGACTGCAGCCTGGGCATTCAAGCGAGCTTCTTCGTGGGCCAACTGTTCTGGAAATGGCACTGGCTGAAAAGCACTTCCTATTTTTTCTATCTTGGTCTTTCGATCCCCATCGCGGCTGTCTATGCCGGACAATTGGTCCGCAACAGAAAAAGTGCGCTCCCGGTAATGCTTGCGCTGCTGTACTGCGGGCCGATCGGCGGGATTTTCTACAATATCTTTCCGGCCCTGGGACCCGTTCATCTGTTTCATCAGGATTTCCCCTGGCATCCACTCTCGATTTCGCAGGCCAGGCAATTACTCCTGGAGCCGGTGCTCTTAGCGGGATTGCGAAATGCCATTCCGTCGCTGCACATGGCCTGGGTGCTGCTGGCCTGGTGGTACTGCCGTGGCTTGTCGTGGTGGACGAAGGGCGTTGTGCTGGCCTTTGTGTTCTTCACGGTGTTGGCCACGCTGGGGAGCGGTGAGCACTATCTCGTGGACCTGGTGGTGGCGTTTCCATTTTGCCTGATGATCCGCGGACTGTTCGCCTTTTCCCTGTCATGGAGAGCTGCTCAGCGGCTAGTGCCGATCTTGCTGGGTCTTTCGATGGTCCTGCTGTGGTTGTTCCTGCTGCGTTTTGCGAATCGTCTCTTTTGGACCTCACCGGCCGTCCCCTGGATCCTGGTCGTGGCGACACTGGTCGCAAGCATCTTCTACGAATGGCAACTAGCCGGAGCAATGGCGAGGGAGGAATCCAATATGGAGAGATATTCCCAATCGCCCTTGCCGGGCGCAGCCGAACTTGTAGAGGGCTAACGGCGTCTTTGGCCGATAGGGGTATATGGTGGCATTGTCGAGGAGCGTTCGAAGCGATTCCGAGGGTGAACAGCGGTCAAAGAGCTGATTGGGCGGTTGGATTAGGGACTCCGTGCCTCTTTAGGTCGTTTTCGCGATGACAAAAAAGGTCATTTTGGGCCTGCACGAGAGTTCAGACCTCGTCTTGCCTGGGCGCGCCAGCGGGTACATCTCGTAAGTGCCATATCCTCATGCAGTTAGGCTAGTTCCAGCGACTAGTACCACTGGTTTTCCGAATGGCCTCCGTCTTGCCGTAGTGTAGGCGTGCTCTGGCACTCATCTACCTCTCAAGGAGACAGCATGAAGAAGCAGCAGAAGGGTTTCTCTCTTATCGAGCTTTTGATCGTCGTGGCGATCATTCTGATCATCGCGGCAATCGCCATCCCGAACCTCATCAAGTCCAAGATGGCCGCCAACGAAGCGTCGGCGGTGGGTTCGG
Organism: uncultured Acidobacteriota bacterium; assembly: GCA_963810355.1. Lineage (GTDB taxonomy): Bacteria > Acidobacteriota > Terriglobia > Acidiferrales > UBA7541 > Acidiferrum. Next base: position 139,909 of record CAWENU010000004.1, on the reverse strand, counting down.
TTCGTACGATCAACACCGGTGAAGTGAACTACGCGGCGTCTTGCCCAGCCATCGGGTTCTCTTCCTCGCTCACCGAATTGAACACGGGCGCGATTTGCGCAGGCGGCACGGGCATCATCGACAACGTGCTGGCAGGCGGCGCCAAGAGCGGTTACACGTTCCTGTATGCCCCGGTTAAGGGCGGCGATGGTCTGTATGACACGTACACCTCTTCCGGAACGCCTTCGACCGTTGGCACCACCGGTCAGCGTCAGTTCTGCTCCAGCCAAACCGGCGTTATTCAGTACAACGTCGCCGGCGCCGGATGCGTCACTGGCGTGGGCGGCAGCCCGGCCCTGCAGTAAGCTGAACGGGAACTCGTTCCAAAACGGGGGGAGCCCCACGGCTCCCCCTTTCTTTTAACCGGAGGTCTTGGCAGAAGGATTCTGGGAGCACAGCGAACGATTCAAACGAACTGGCGAAACGAGACCACGATGAGAAAAGCAATCCAATCCGGAGATCGCCGATCGCGCGAGGAAAGCTCGGCGGGCTTTTCACTGATCGAACTGCTGATCGTTGTAGCCATCATTCTGATCATCGCGGCGATTGCCATCCCTAACTTCATTCATGCGAAGATGGCCGCGAACGAGTCTTCCGCGGTGTCCTCGATTCACGCGGTGAACACTGCTGAGATTACCTACTCTTCCATGAATCCCCTGATCGGGTATTCCGTGCTGCTGACCGACCTGGGCCCGGCGGGCGCCAACTATATTGACAACGTTTTGGCAGCCGGCGTCAAAAGCGGCTATACCTTCAACTACCTTCAGAACGCCGCGTCGGTCCCTTCCAATGGGTACACGCTGAACGCCGACCCGATTACACGCGGCGTCACTGGGCAGCGCAGTTTCTATTCCGACCAGCAGAACGTAACACATTACAATGTAACTGTTCCCGCCGGAGTGGGCGATCCGCAAATCTAGCAGTCACCACCGCTGGCTTTTTGGTTGATGATAAGATCGAAGCGTGATTTTCCCGCTGGCGTTTTTGTCGATTTACGTACTCGCCCTGCCTTCCCCCGGCGATGCCGCCACCTACGTCAAGAAATTCGAAGCAAAGTACCGTGCTGAGAAAACTCTGCAAGCCACTTTCCTCGAGCGCTACACCGAAAATGAGCAAACCGTTCGGACCGAAGCGGGCACCGCCTATTTCCGGCGCCCAGGGAAGATGCGCTGGGAGTACGAAGCGCCGGAGAAGGATCTCTTTCTGGTAGACGGCAAGACGGCATGGTTTTACGTTCCCGGCGACCACACCGTGACGCGGGTTCCCGCCAAACAGAGCGCTGACTGGCGCACGCCACTGGCGCTGCTCGCGGGCGAGATGAAAGTATCGCGTGTCTGCGCGCGAGTGGAACTGGCCTCCCGCGAAAAAGCCATTCGTGAGGGAAACGTGGTCCTCCGCTGCCAGGTTCGCGGTGCACCAACCGATAGAGCAGGCTCGCGGGATGCCCAACGGGACGCGGATGTCCCCGCATCTCCGCAGGGCGGGCAAGGCGACACGGTATTCTTCGAAATCGTGGCGGCCACTGGGGAACTGGCGCGTCTGCTGGTGCGCCAGAGCGGCGGGGTCCAGGTGGAATTCCGTTTTGAGAATTGGCGCATGGATCCGCAGGTCCCGGATTCTTTCTTTCGATTCGATGTCCCGTTGGGCGTGGCCATTGTGAACGGAGAATTACCCGCGGGAGACGCGGCCGTAAAATGACGCGCTTGGGGCGTTCGAGCGGGTGGCAACACGAGTGTTACGTACAAGCTACGGCCAACCCTTCGCCGCTTCCCTGCATATGACTTACTTGAGGTAGACTGGGTTCTATGGGGGAGTTTGTCTGCCGCGTCGCGGATGCTAACGGGCGAGTTTTCTCGCACGTCGAGGCTGCCGGCACACTGGCCGAAGCGCGCCAGAAGCTGGTGGACCGGGGCCTGTTTGTATATTCGGTCAAATCGAGAGCCGGTTTCCTCTCCGGGATGCGCCGCCAGAGCGGGCGCGCCATCGGCGGTACTGATTTCCTAATCCTTAACCAGCAGTTCAATACGTTGATCAAGGCGGGGCTCCCGATTCTCCGGGCGCTCGACCTGCTCGCCGATCGCGCCTCCTCGCCCAAACTACGGCCGGTCATTTCGCAAATTCGAGATCGCGTGCGCGAAGGGAAATCGCTTTCCGAATCGGTCGCGGAGGCCGGAGTTTTCTCGAAAGTCTATTCGACCGCGATTCTGGCGGGCGAAAAGAGCGGAAATCTTTCTGGCGTGATGGATTACTACATTGCGTACCAGAAGGTAAGCACCGGCGTCCGGAAAAAGATCCTGGCGACGCTGATGTATCCCGCGCTCCTGGTCATCGTGGCGGTGGTGATTGTAAGCTATCTAGTAAGTGCGGTAATCCCGAAATTCGCGCTGCTGTATCGCGACTTGCACGTGGACTTGCCCGGACCCACGCAGCTCCTGATTGCGCTGACCGTTGATTATCGTTACGTGTTCCTGGGAGGCCTGGCGGTCATAGCCGTGGCCATTGTGGGGATATACTTCTGGTCGCGGACGGAAGACGGCGGTGTAGCGTTCGACCGGTTGAAATTCCGGGTGCCGATTGTCGGCGATACGTTGTTGAAGTTCCAGGTGGCGCAGTTTTCGCGAACCCTGGCCACTCTGCTCACCGGCGGCACGCCGCTGGTCGCGGGGCTGCAGACGGCGTCGGACGCCATCAGCAGCAAGCTGGTGCGCGGCACGGTGTCGCAAGCGACGCAAATGGTTCGTGAAGGAGAATCGCTGCACAGCGCGCTGGCTGCGACTCGGGTGATGCCGGTTATGGCGCTGGACATGATCGAGGTTGGAGAATCCAGCGGCGCGCTGGCACCCATGCTCACCAGCGTGGCGGAATTTTATGAAGACGAGGTGAACCTGAAGCTTGGCGCGATGGTCTCGCTGATCGAGCCCATCATGCTGATTTTCATGGGTATGTTAGTTGCTTTCATTCTGATTTCGCTCTATCTGCCGATTTTCTCGCTGTCCACGACGGGGATCAGCAAGTAAGGGATCTATGGCGCTAACGGATCAACATTCGAACGTGATGACCGGCCTGGCACTGCCGACCGACGAGCAGGCCGAACGCGAGCAATCGCGAAAACTGGCCGAGCGATACCGTTGCGGCTTTGTCGACCTTCGGGAACAAAGGATCGATCCCGAACTGTTCCGCACGATTCCCGCCGATCTGATGTTCCGGTACAACTTTGTGCCTCTGGAACTGCACAACAATTTGTTGTCGATTGCGGTGGCGGACCCGAGCCAGGTGCTGCTGAGCGATGAGCTGCCGCTGCTTTTGGGGAAGAAGCTGGCGATCAAGGTGGCTACGCCGCGGCAGATCAGCGACCTGCTGAAACGCACCGAACAGTCGCAACGCGTATTGGAACAAGCCACCGAAGCGTTCACGCTGCAGGTGGGGAAAGACGAAGAAGAAAGCGACGAGACCATTTCCGGCGACCGTCTGACGCGGGACACGGCCGTCAGCCCGGTCGTCCGCCTGGTCGAAACGATCATCTTTACCGCCCTGGAGCGTAGAGCCAGCGACATCCACATCGAAGCGCGCGATGCCGAGGTGGCCGTCAAGTACCGCATCGACGGCGTGCTGCAGCACGCCATGCAGCCGATCGCCAAGGAATGGCATTCCACGGTGATTTCGCGCATCAAGGTGCTCAGCGATCTGGATATCGCGGAACGCCGGGTGCCCCAGGACGGCCGCTTCCGCGTGAAGTACAAGGGCCGCTTCATCGACTTACGCGTTTCCATCATGCCCGCGAGTCACGGAGAAGATGCCGTGCTGCGCGTCCTGGACAAAGAAACGCTGTCCGAAAAATTCCAGAGTCTGAGCCTGGATGTCGTCGGCTTCTCGGGCGAGGAGATGCGCAAGTTTCGCCGCTACATTCGCGAGCCGTACGGCATGGTGCTGGTTACCGGTCCGACCGGTTCGGGCAAGACAACCACGCTCTATGCCGCCATCAACGAGATCAAGAGCGACGAGGACAAGATCATCACCATCGAAGACCCGGTTGAATATCAACTTCGCGGTATCACGCAAATTCCGGTGAACGAGAAAAAGGGATTGACCTTCGCTCGCGGATTGCGGTCCATTCTGCGCCACGACCCCGACAAGATCATGGTCGGCGAAATTCGCGACCAGGAAACGGCTCAGATTGCCATCCAATCCGCTCTTACGGGTCACCTGGTCTTCACCACCGTGCACGCCAACAACGTCACCGACGTAATCGGCCGCTTCATCAACATGGGCGTCGAGCCGTACAACTTCGTGTCGGCCCTCAACTGCATCATGGCGCAGCGACTGGTACGCGTGGTCTGCGCCAATTGCAAACGCCCGAAGAAATTCTCGCCGACGGAACTCCAGGAAGCTGGCCTCGATCCCACCGCATGGATCGGCGCGCAACTCGTGGAGGGCGTTGGGTGTCTGGAATGCTCCGGAACCGGGTACCATGGCCGCACCGCGATCTGTGAACTACTCGACCTCACCGACCGCATTCGCGAAATGATCGTCGATCGCCGGCCAACCTCGGAAATCAAGCGCATCGCGCGCGAAGAGGGCATGACCACGCTGCGCGAAAGCGGCCTGGCGAAAATCCGTGAAGGCATTACGAGCGTAAAGGAAATCAACAAGGTGACCTTCGTTGAGCAGTAGCGCTACATTCCGGCAGGGAATCTACCAGAGCGAATTCGCACGCAAGGTGGCGCGCTGGCTCGAAGCCATGCCACACCCGCCCCTGGCCATCGAAATCTCGCAAGATCGCGTCGCCGCCGCCCGCTGGACCCGGACCGGAGGCTTGGACAGCTACGCCATCGAAGCGCTTCCCAACGGCGCGCTGATGCCCTCGGCGGTGGAGAGCAACATTGTTGATCCCGCGGCCGTACGCAGCGCGATTGCCGGGCTGATGACTCGTTTGCGCGCCAAAGACGAAGACGTGGCCTTGCTGGTGCCCGATCCGGTCATCCGCGTTTTCGTCCAACATTTCGAGCAGTTTCCCAGGTCCCCGCAGGAGGCGGAGCCCATGCTCCGCTGGAAGCTGAAGAAGAGCGTACCCTTCGAGGCCGACGAAACCGTGATTTCCTACATGCGCCAGGCGCCCCGCGAGGATGGCGTGGACGTGGTGACCGCTTTGGCGCGCCTGCGCATCGTCCGCGAATATGAAGCTCTGGCGGAAGGCGTGGGCTTATATCCAGGTGTGGTGATGAGCTCTTCTCTTGCGGCGATCACGCTGCTCGACGACCGCCAGCCAACGTTGCTGGCTCGCGTCTCCGGCCTGGCGCTGACCACCGCCATCGTCCGGGAAGGCGTCCTCTGCGGCTATCGCTGCACGGAGCTTCCCGCGCAAAACGTTGAGCTTACGCCGCAGATGCTGCTGGAGGAGATTTTCCCGGTGGCAGCGTATTATCAGGATACCTGGCGCGAAGGCATTCAATCGGTGCGCGTGGCGGGATTGGGCCATCGGCTGCCGGATTTCGTGGGCCCCCTGGAAGAGGAATTCAAGTGCGAGGTCCGTTCGTTGCTGCATACGGCGGTTTCCGAAGGACGCGTTTCGGAAGACGTACAGGCATTAGCGGACCGCGAAGCTGACGGACTCGTCGGCTGGATGCTGCATCGTAGTTAGCGCGGGTCCGAATCGAGAAGGGAACCAAGGCGCAAGAAAATGAAGGCCCGGCTAAACTTATCGACCAAGCCGCTCGAGACTCACCGCCGGTTTCTCGCGACCGCAGGTCTCCTCGGCGTGATTGCAGGATTGTTCTTTCTGGGACTCGGATGGCACGTGTACTCCATCCGAAGGGCGGACGCGGCCCTTCGTGAAAGAGTCGAGAAAATCCGGTTGGAAATGGCTTCGCTCGAAGAACAGCGAAAGGAACTCGAGCAGTTCTTTGACCGGCCCGAGAATGCCAAACTCCACGAGCGCTCCGCGTTTCTGAACACCCTGATTGACGAGCAGAGCTTGAATTGGACGCAGATGTTTATGGATCTCGAGAAAATCCTCCCCGCGGGCGTCCGCGTGGTCAGCATTCAGCCCAAGCATGACAAGGGCCGCGTGGAAGTGAAACTCATCGTCGCGGCCATGAGCGATGAAGCCAAACTGAAATTTATACATGCCCTGGAACAATCGCGGTCGTTCACCCATGTGCAACTGGTCAATGAGAAAGTGGCTGGTCCCGCCGCAACCGGCATGGATCGCGTGGATGTGGAATTGAACGTGGTGTATTCGAGGACTTAATGCGACACGACTTCACGCTGGAGCGACGCGCCATCTTGTTTGGAGTGGTGGCCTTGGTCGCCGCAGACATCGCTCTTGCCGTATATGGCTGGAATCTTTCCTCTGCCCGGCGTCCCCAACAGGACCTCGCCATCCTCACCCGTAATCGCGATCTGTTGCGGGCAGACATCGCGCGCGCGCAGGATATCCGCCAGAAGATGCCGGCAATCCAGAAAGACTGCGATCAGTTCGAGCAATCTTTGTATCCAGCCAGCTCTGGCTATTCCGCGGTAAGCGCCGAGCTGGGCGCGATCGCGGCCAAGTCCGGTTTGCAGTTGGAGAGCCGCAGTTTCCAGCAGAATGAGATCAAGGGCCGTAATTTGGAACAGGTGGATATCGAAGCGGTCGTCACTGGCAGCTATTCTGGTGTCGTACGCTTTCTGAACGGCCTGCAGCGCTCGAGCAACGTCTACGCCGTGGAATCTCTCCAGGCCAAGGGCGACGAAGGGCAACAGGCCGGGCGGGGCGAAGTGCGCGTCTCCATGCACATCCAGACCTATTTTCGGACCACGTGATGAGTGAAAAGACCAAAGGAATTCTCCTCGCCGCGCTGATCGCTGTTGCCGCCTTGGTGTGGTATCTCGAACGGCGAAGCGTGGCAGTGGCCGTAACCGCCTCGCAGTTTGGCGATCTGACCTATCGGCCTTTGGCCGTGGAGAACCCCGCTTTGCAGCGCGAAAAGCAGGAAGCCAGCCGCAAGACCGAATACAAGGGTGGCGGGCGCGATTTGTTCAGCGCCCTTGCGCCGCCGCCCGCGGTGGTCGCGCAAAAAGAGGTGCGTCGTTCGCCGCAGGGGCCCGTTGCGCTGCCGCCTCCGCCGCCACCTTCGCTCCCTGGAAATGTGAAGTTTTTTGGATATGGCACCGTGCCCAACGGCACCGCCAAGCGCGCCTTCCTCAGCGACGGCGATCAGATCTTTATCGTCGCCGAAGGCGATACGCTGTTGGGAAAATATCGCGTTGTGAAAATAGGAAACGCCAATCTCGATTTTGAAGAAATTGCCAGCGGCCGGCGAGGTTCCGCGGCGCTGAGCGAAGAGCCCATCACGGCCCCCGCCTCATGACCAAGCGTTCCTCCAAATTATCCAGAACTCGTGGAGAACAAGGCTACGCCCTGCTTCTGGTCGTGTTTCTAACGACGCTGATGCTCCTCGCGACGATCGTGGCCGCTCCGTCGGTTCGTACCGAGCGCAAGCGCGAACAGGAAGAGGAGATGATCTGGCGCGGAAAGCAGTATGTGCGCGCGATCAAGTTGTATTACCGCAAAAACGGAAGGTTTCCGACGTCGCTGGATGACTTAACCAAGCCGAAGACGGGTTCGCTGCGTTACTTGCGGCAGGCCTACAAAGACCCGATGAACAAGGAAGACGGCTCCTGGCGGCTCATCTATGTGGGACCCGCGGGTCAACTCATCGGCAGCCTCAAACCTCCACAGACGCTGCAGTTGCAAGGTGCGGGACAGCCGGGCACGCCGGCCGCCGCGCTGGCTGGCCAGGGGACTTCGTCGCAGAGTGCATTCGGATCCTCCCAGAGCTCATTTGGATCATCGCAAAGCTCATTCGGATCCTCGCAAGGCGCGTCGGGAACATCCCAAAGCGCATTCGGACCACAGAGCGGACCGGCAGCAACCGGCGCTGCGGGTACAACGGGCACACCTCAAGGCCTCGGGCCTGGTAGTAGTGACTCGCTGTCCAACCCGACGTCATTGGCTCCCACCGATACATCGAGCATCATCGGCGGCAATATCATCGGTATCGGTAGCAAGGTGGATCGCAAGTCGGTGATCGTCTACGAAAAAGCCACAAACTATCATTTATTTGAATTTATTTGGGACCCCTCCAAGGACACCATGGGGATCGGGGGCGCGGCGGGAACCCAAGTCGGTACACCAGTTCCCCCAGGCCAGGGATTCGGACAAGGTTTCGGCCAACCCATCCAGAATCCGGCTGGCTCGCAGCCCATCAACACGCCAAACGGCCCCAATAGTCCCAACAATTTTAACAATCCAATCCAGGGACCGCCGCCGCTTACGCCTAACGGACCTTCACCGCAGTAACCCCACACTGTCGCTCGCTAACGAATGCTGAAAGAGATGCCGCGAACGTATCGTGTTTGCGGAACTCCCTGTGTCTCGACTCTGCGCGACTTAGCGGAGGTTTGCCAGCTTGAGTTCTTGCGCAAATTTGTCCCAAGAAAAGACGCGCGCCTCATTTGCACCCGTGAGGCATCCCAGACACTTCCCTAAACTGGACGGGGCCGACTCTGGCCAGAATTCGATCGCGAGATTCCCCGGCGTCCGAAAGCTCAAGGTGATTGCAACCCGCGACCGGGGCGTCTGTGCCAGTTCCATCACCCTGACAGCCGAGACTATCCCGTGCGATCACAACCCCCCGATTGACATCCAAGGCGTGGCCGCACTATGGTCCCAATAGCGATAAATCAGAAGCGATAATCCGAACATGGCGAAAGCGGCGGAGGTGGGTTTGCCCACCGTACTCGACCTTTCCGATGAGGCATGGAGCCGCGCGAATTTCTGACGGTGCCACCCCGTTGGGTAAGGCCCTGGTGCGAAAGGAGCATTGCAATGAAAACAAATGGGATGAAGCTGGTTCCTGGTTTCATTTTCCTTGGGGCCATGCTGATTGCGGCCTGTGCCACGCCCTACCACGAGACAAACGAACGCTACGTGTTCGTGACCACGAATATTAACCTGCCATACTGGCAGCAGGCTCAGGCAGGATTCTTGGACGCGGCCAGTGCCCTCGGAGTAAAAGCTGAGCTCGTTGGCCCCACCGGCTATCAACCGAACGCGGAACTCGGAATGTTCCGCGAGATCGTGGAACAGCACCCAGCCGGAATCTGTCTCTCCGCGGGGCGACCCGAGATCTTTAAGGCGGAGATCGACAAGGCGGTGGCCCAGGGCATCCCAGTCATCTGTGTGGACGCAGACGTCGCGGATTCGAAGCGCGTGCTGTACATCGGAACGGATAACTTCAAAGCGGGCACCGAGACTCTGAAGCAGATGGCGGCGCTCGTTCCGGGTGGCGGGAGCATTGCCGTCATCACCATCACCGGACAGCGCAACCTCGACGATCGAGTGGCCGGCGTGGCGGACGCACTGAAGAATTTCCCTGCCATCAAGCTGACAAAGATACTCGACGACAAGGGCGATGCGCGAAACGCGTTCGACCAGATCTCCGAGCTGGTCCAGAAGAAAGAAAAATTAGACGGGATCATTTGCTTGGAGGCGACTGGGGGTTCTGGCGCCGCCGAAGCATTGCACCGGTTCAACCGGGAAGGGAAGCCCCCGATCGTTGCGTTCGACGACGATCCGGAAACACTGGATTGGATCGACCGCGGCGTCATTGCGGCAACGATCGCGCAAAAGCCCTACGTCATGAGTTATTACGGGCTGAAATTCCTGGATGATTTGCACCACAACGCCGTTCATCAATTCAAAGACTGGCGCACGGCCCCCGCGGCACCGATGCCGACGTCCGTCGATACCGGCACGGTGGTCGTGGACAAGAGCAATCTCAAGGTCTATCGCGAGGCCCTGACCGCGCACCCCAAACCCCTGTAGTGATTGCATGTTCGATCAACTACTTGGCGGGCTCAACGTGAATAGCTGCCCAGATGAACGTCGGAGTCACACCGATTTATCGCGCCATCCTGGACGGTTCCCGGATCCTGGGGAGGCGAAACAATGGCCATAATCTGGTTGGCGGCGTTGATTTTGAGTTCAGTGTTCGCCATCGCGAGTGCGCGAGGGGTGAAGTGGAAATTACTCAACGTGGTCATCATCCTGGGTTGCATGGGCTTGGGTCTTGGTATCGGATATGCGGCCGGTTTAGGGAGTGAGAATATGGGCAGGGCCCCCAACGCGGCCTTACCGCTTTCCATGATGTTCGGAATCGTAGGAGCGCTTGGATGTGTGTGGCTGAACGGCTGTCGCGTAACCGCGAACAAAGTTTGAGTTATTGCCAGGAGCTCATGCCAGTGGCCGCGAAACGCGAAACGCGAAACGCGAAACGCGAAACGCGAAACGCGAAACGCGAAACGCGAAACGCTCAGAGGAGCATCCTCCAAGCCGCTTCTAAACAGAGACGTTTCCGTCCCGCAAAAATGAAACGGTCCTACCTCTTCCCCGAAAATTCCGAGGGCTCGCGCTTTTGTTGCGAGTAAACGAATCGAAATCCCGAATTCGATTTTTTGTTACGAAGGATTCATATCCTGTTGACGCAGGTCTGCGCAGCGGGTCAGTAGATTGCACTCCCCAGCAAAATGCGAAGAGAAAATTCTAAGGAGGATTCGAATGGCTAGTAAGTGGAGGGCCGGCATTTTGACTGCCACACTCGTCTTGTCCACCATGCCGAACGTGAGCGCCGCACCAAAACACGGCGGATGGGACACTGCTCCCCAAATCCGGCACGTATTGTTGATCAGCATCGATGGCATGCACGCCGTCGACTACAAAAACTGTGTGGCATCAGGTACCTGCCCGAATCTCGCCGAACTGGGCGAGACTGGCATAAATTACACGCGTACATCCACTTCCAGGCCATCCGATTCGTTCCCCGGCCTGATGGCGCTGGTGACCGGTGGCACGCCCAGAACGGTAGGCGCGTTCTACGATGTGGCTTATGATCGCGTTCTGGCGCCGCCGCGAAAGCCACCGGCAATGGGCTGCCAGCCGGAAACTGCACTGCAGGGGCGATCAACGGAACGCAGACCGAGTATGAAGAAGGTGTCGAAATCGACCAGACCATGCTCAATGGTGGCTTCTCAGGGTATTCCACAATCGATGGCGGCGTAAAATCAATCGATCCCGACAAGCTGGAGCGCGATCCGTTCAATTCCTGCAAACCGGTTTACCCTTGGAATTTCGTCCGCACCAACACCATTTACGGAGTGATCCACGCGGCGGGAGGCTACACCGCTTGGTCCGACAAGCACGCTGTTTACGCGGTAGTTTCCGGCCCCACCGGAACCGATCAACCCAGCAACGTGGATGATTACTATTCTCCGGAAGTCAACTCCAACCAGATTAGCTTGCCCGGAGTTGTGACCGCCGCGCAGAGCGGCAAAACCGGGGTCGATTGCTCCAAGATTTCCCCCAGTGGCAACGACTGGACCACCGACTTCGATGCCATCAAGTGCTATGACCAACTGAAAGTCAACGCGGTGGTGAACTGGATCAATGGCAAGACGCACCTTGGCGGAAGCAAGGCTCCGGTCCCAGTGATTTTCGGCATGAACTTCCAGGCGGTCAGCGTAGGCGAGAAGCTGATCAAACCCAGTTCCGCAGACAGAACCGACGCAAACTCCGGCGGTTATGAGGATGCCCAGGGCACCCCCAGACCCAAGATGCTCGCCGAGATCCAGTTCGTCGATGCGGCGATCGGACAGATGGTTGCGGCGCTCAAGAATCAGGGCCTTCTCCACGAGACGACGATCATCATCACCGCCAAGCACGGCCAGTCGCCGATCGACCCGAACCGCTTCTTCCCCATTCCCGGTAGCACCAACAAAAATGGTATGCCGCCGTCGGGGATCATCGGAAATCTTCTCCCCGCGGTTTACAGCGACCCCAATAACGGCCTTGGACTGGCCGAGGACGACATTTCCCAGCTCTGGCTGGCTGATTCAAAAACTACCGGGGACGCCGTAGCGGCTTTGGAGAACGCTGGGACCACCATAGGACTGGGTCAGATCCTCTACGGCGGTTCTCTCACAAGCATCTTTAACCCTCCGGGGGTGCCGAACGAACCGGGGCCCTGCTGCTTCAAACGCGAAGGTGGTGACCCGCGCACACCCGATATCGTCGTCCTGCCCAACGTGGGCGTGGTTTACACCGGAGGCTTGAAAAAGCAATCCGAGCATGGCGGCTTCGCTTGGGATGATACGAACGTGATGCTACTGGTATCCAATCCCCGCATCGAACCCCGGACCATCCACAGCTTTGTGGAGACCGCTCAGGTGGCTCCCACCATCCTGCAAATCCTGGGCTTTCATCCGGATGCCCTCGACGCCGTCAGGCACGAAGGCACGCCGGTTCTCCCTGGCTTGGACCATTAACAGGTAACATGACTCGTGAACAGCGGGCGCTGTGCCAGCGCCCGCTGAGTCATGAGGGACCGCTCACCAGGCCGACCGTTCCTGCAGTCTAGATCCGTTTGATTGTCGCGAACCAGGCCGGTGCGCCGTTGTCGTGGATATCTCGTCTGAATCCGGTCCGGTTCGATGGCGGCGACATTCCATCCATTGCTGGGGTTGAACGCCGCTCTCAGCTCTTCCTGACTGACGGGATGCGGGCCAGTATCGGGACCATCGTCACTGAAGCACAACACATACAGGGTTCCATCGCGCTCGGTCACCGACGCTAGACTCGCCACGTATCCTGGTCGCTCGTCGCCGTCGAAGGTGTGGAACAGTCCGCAGTCCAGCACCGTCTCAAACCTGCGCCCCAAACGCTCCAGCTGGAACGCGTCGGCCGCAGCGAACTCAACCTCGATCCCACGGTCGGCGGCCTTCTCTCGGGCGATCGCCAGTGCCGTCTCAGCCACGTCAACGCCCAGAACCGACAATCCCAGCGAGGCGACGAGAAGAGCGTTCTCGCCGGTCCCGCAGCCCGCATCGAGCACCGCTCCGGCGAATCCGCCTTCGGATGCCAAACGCACTATTGCTGGCTGCGGCTGGCCAATATCCCAAGGCGCAGGGCCGTCGTGGTACGACGCATCCCAGGGCAGTCCCGTCATCCGTTCGTGACTGGTTGGGTGCCGACCACTGAACGGATCGTCAGCGAGGGTTCCTGATCGCTCCGACATCTTCGTCCCCCTCCCTGCAACTTTATCTTGCCAACTCAGCCTGGCGCGCCAATCCACTCCATGAAGTGTGACTTGCTCATTTCGCGATCCTAGCAGAACCTTCAAGCAGCGGAGCGCACCCGCATGAAAAAGCAATCAGAGCATGCCATCAACCCCTCCTCGACATCGCACTTCGATCGGCGCGCTGCGACTTATGACCGAGACGACTTCCATCATCACGTCGTATCGCTGCTTGTTGCGGGCGCGGAACTCAGATCAGGTTTTCGCGTCCTGGACATTGCCACTGGAACGGGACTCTTGGCCATCCAGGCCGCGCAGAAGGTCGGGCCTACGGGGAAGGTCCTCGGCATTGATGTCTCAAAAGGGATGCTCGCCGAGGCGCATAAAAAAGCAGCAGCGGCAGAGCTGCGGAATATCGACTTCGTGCTCGCCGACGCCGAGCGACTGGAATTTCCGCGCGAGAGTTTCGATCGCGTATTCTGTTCGTCGGCCCTCGTGCTTATGTCCGACATTCCCCGCGCTCTTCACCGTTGGATCGGCTTTCTCAAACCAGGGGCATCATCGCGTTTGACGCGCCCTCCAAGCCATTCGGCATAGCTCAAATGATTGCAGATATTGCAGCCAGGCACGGGGTCCGTCTGACGTACGTCGACATTGCGGATATGCCCGACAAATGCCGTTCGCTTTTGAAGGGGGCGGGGTTCGAGGTTGTAGCCGTGAGAACGGAGCTCGCGAATACCAACCCCATCGAACTCAGCAAGGCCATCGCGTTCTGGGATACGCGCCTGGATCACCCTGCGTGGCGAGCTCAAGAGGAAGCGCAATCCACCACGCGCGAAGCCATACGATCGGAATTCGTTGATAGAGTCACGGCAGCGGCGGTTGCCGGATACGTCCCCAATGTTAGGGCTCTGAATTTCGCCTTTGGACGCAAACCTGGAACACACGCGCGGGGACTCTAAGATGCCGCCCCATCTGCGGCGAAGGCTCGAACCGCCCTGGCGATTACCTCAATTGGTTGCAGAGGCCTGCAACCGTCCGAAGTTGTTAGGTCTCCATTTTCGAATGAGGCTCATTCGCCGCCGCATTGCAATGTAACAGCAGACAAAGACCGCCGGTTCCATACTAAACTCTGTGTCAGACCTGTGAATGCACGCATCAATGGAGCGATTATGGCGGAGTTCTCAACGTTCATCAGCGGCTTGTCGTTCACTGAGTGCCCGCGATGGCGTGGCGAGAGGCTCTATGTATCGGACCGCTATACGCGCCGCGTGCTTGCCTTGGCGGTGGACGGCACGGCAGAAACATTCGCTCGGACGTCCGGATTACCTTGTGGTCTCGGATTCCTTCCAGACGGGCGGTTGTTGATCACGTCGATGCTCGACCGTAAGGTCCTGCGGCGCGAACCGGATGGTTCTTTGGTGGAGCACGCGGACCTGTCCGCATTGGCACCGTGGCAGCTGAACGACATGCTAGTTGACCATGAAGGCCGGGCGTGGGTGGGGCAGTTCGGGTTCGACCTGATGGGTGGCGCGCCGGCCTGCACAACATCCCTCATCTGCGTTATGCCGGACGGAACGGCCAGAGTCGTGGCCGACCGACTCGGCTTCCCCAACGGCATGGTGCTGACCCCGGACCGCCGCAAGCTTATCGTGGCCGAAACCATGATGAACCGTCTAAGCGCGTTCAGCGTCGCGGGCGACTCTTTGAGCGAGCGCAGCACCTGGGCCGCATTCGGCGAACCTCCAAGATCGACCTCCGTTCCCGAGATTCTTGAACAAGCGGCAGTCGTGCCAGATGGAATCTGTCTTGATGCTGAAGGTGCGGTATGGGTAGCCGACGTGTTCAACAACCGCGTGATCCGTGTTATCGAGGGCGGCACCATCGTTGAGGAACGCAAAAGTGATGGAGTGAGCGTGTTCGCTTGCATGCTAGGAGGCAACGATGGCCGCACACTCTTCGCATGTGTAGCGCCTACATTCAACGAGGCAGAAGCATCTTCGAACCATCGTGCCTCTATTTTAATGACGAGAGTCGATGTGCCTCACGCCGGACTCCCCTGAAGTTACAACCGTATGGTCCTGATTGGTTGCGACGGCTTGATTTGAACTGACGACGCTCGCGTTATGACCCCGAAGGGGCAGCACTCGCAGCCGCCACCGGTGCGGTCGTGGTGGAAGGCTTGGCATCTGGCAGCACCGACTTGCGCTTGGCATAAGCGCTCCTGACGCGCTTTACGTAGGACTGCGTTTCGGCAAACGGTGGAACCCGGCCGTACTGCTGGACTCGCTGCGGCCCGGCATTGTACGCCGCCAAGGTGAGCGCCAGATCGTTCTTGTAGAGCAGCAACAAATCTCGCAAGTAGCGCGTTCCCGCGTCGATGTTTTCTCGTGGATCGAAAATGTTTTGCACGCCCAAGCGCGCCGCGGTCGGTGGCAGAAGCTGCATCAGACCGCGCGCGTTGCGCCGCGAAATGGCCCTGGGATTGAAATTCGACTCCGCGGCGATCACGCTGGTGATGAGGTCCGCGTCAACGCTGTATCGGGCGGCAGCGCTTTCGATCAAGTCACGAAAGGGTGCCTTCGCCGCCGTAACCGGCGGCGCGGAGGTAAACACGTCCTCAGGCTCGATGCCCGTAACATCTTGCGCTGCAAGTTCCACAAAGCCGCCCTGCATCTGCAATCTGTACTTGTCGCCGAGAAGCTGATAGCCGGTAACGTGGAGCCGTTGCCCGCCTTGCAGCACAAAATATTCCGCGCGCGCCCGGGGCGCCAATCCCAGAAGCATTGGCAGCAACAACGCCAGCAACAACGCCAAATACATCACGCGCATGAAGCCGCCTCGCGCAGCGCAAACTGTTCAATGGCTACCGCCACGCCGTTTTCGTCATTGGTACCGGTCTCATGCCAGCCGAAATTCTTCAACTCCGGCACACTGTTGCCCATCACCACGGGGATTCCCGCGAACGACAGCATCTCCAGGTCGTTATGGTTATCGCCGATGGCCATGACTTCTTCGCGAGCAAATCCCCGCAGCGATGCCCATTCCGCCAACGCGGCTCCCTTCGAGCAGTCCGGGTGGATCACATCGATCATGGCAAAGTCGCGGCTTTCATACATGGTTACCGCGAGCCCGAACTCCGGCGCAAACGGCGCCGCTCGTAGAGATGCTTCCGCCTCGCGCATAGGTTGGACCTTGCCGGACAACATCACCTGCAGGGGATCCTCGGTCAGGCAGCGTTCCAGAGGCCGCGCGCAGCCCAGAAACTCCTTGTTTCGAGCGTAATACGATTGAAGGATGGGATCGTCGGTTTCCAGGAACTCCAGCATGACTTGATTTTCCCGAGGACGGTCAAACACCACGCCCGCGCCCTCGCGCCACGCCTTGGTGACCTGCAGGACCCGCGCGGCGATGGCCACCGGCAGCAGGTGTCGCACGTGGGTCTTGCCATCCAGAGTGCGAACCAGCGCGCCGCTGCTGACGATCATCGTCAGCGGAGTTTCAAGTTCGCGCGCGATCGGTAGCGCGAAGTCGTAGCGCCGCCCGGTGACCAGGGCGACCTCGATGCCGCGGCGTGTGGCCTCGACGATGGCCGCGCGGTTCGCTTCCGGCAATTTCCACCGGCTATCCAGCAGCGTTCCGTCGATATCCAGGGCGATCAGGCGCACAGCCATAGCCTCTATTGTAGCGTCAAACTCTGCCTTTTTCGGGATTTCGTCGGGCGCGCGTCCTCAAAGAATAGCCAAAAAAGTGTGTGTTAAACTCTTCGACTCATGATCACCGCGACCAACGTTTTGGAACTGGAGTGCACCAATTGCCGGAAGAAATTTGACGCGGGCGTCGAACAGCATGTTTGTATCTGCGGCAAGCCGTTGTTCGCGCACTACGATTTGAAGCGCGCGGCCGAAACTTTGACCCTCAAAAATTTGTCGACCCGCCCGCGCACGCTGTGGCGCTACGCCGAAGTTTTGCCGGACGGCGAGGTCGTCACACTCGGCGAGGGCCTGACGCCCCTGCTGCCCGCGACGCGACTGGGCGCGTCGCTCGGACTCGAGCATCTGTATATAAAGGATGAAGGACTAAACCCCACAGGCTCGTTCAAAGCTCGCGGCATGACCGCGGCGGTTACCCGCGCCAAGCAGCTCGGCGCAAAGACGTTGGCCGCTCCGACGGCAGGTAACGCGGGAGGTGCTTTGGCCGCCTATGCGGCGGCTGCGGGTCTCGCGGCGGTAATCGTGATGCCCGCGGATACTCCTGCGGCGAATGTGATGGAATGCCAGGCATTCGGCGCCAAGGTCATTAAAATCAATGGGCTGATTTCGGACTGTGGCAAGTACGTCGCTGAGCATAAGGATCACGAGGGCTGGTATGACGTTTCCACGCTGAAGGAACCGTACCGCGTCGAAGGCAAGAAGACCATGGGCTATGAACTCTGGGAGCAGTTTGCGGGCAAGCTGCCCGACGTGATTCTGTATCCCACCGGGGGCGGCGTCGGCTTGATCGGCATGTGCAAAGCCTTCGATGAGATGCACGAGATGGGCTGGATCGGCGCAGAGCGTCCGCGCATGGTCGCGGTGCAAGCCGAAGGGTGCGCGCCGATCGTGAAAGCATGGGAGGCGCATCGCGATAAAGCCGACTTTTTCCCGAATGCCGCGACGATGGCTTCCGGCTTGCGCGTTCCCAGCCCCCTGGGCGACCTGTTGATTCTGCGCATGCTGAAGCAGACACAAGGGATCGCGCTCACCGTGACCGACGACGAGATGTTGCAGGCAGGGAAGGAGTTTGCGTCGCAAGAAGGAATCTTCGCCGCCCCCGAGGGCGCTGCGACCGTGAGCGCGGCCCGCAAGCTCGCGGCTTCGGGCTGGCTCAAGCCGCACGAAACGGCTGTGCTCTTCAATACCGGATCGGGCTACAAATACGCCGAGGCTTGGCAGCGCGCGCTACAAAGCTGACGACGATGGCGACGCGAAGACTCTACTATGACGATTCGTTCGCGCATGAATTCTCCGCTCGGGTGTTGAGTTGCGAGCCTGCACTTCATCAAACTCAGCCGGCATGGGAAGTGGTTCTTGACAGGACCGCTCTCTACCCAACGTCCGGCGGTCAACCCCACGACCTTGGCAAGATTGGCGAGGCCAACGTTCTTGACGTGCGCGACACTGGCGAGGAAATCGAGCACATCGTCGACCGCGAAGTTACTTTGGGCGAGGCGCAAGGCTGTGTCGACTGGGCCCGGCGCTTCGACCACATGCAGCAACACACTGGGCAGCACTTGCTTTCAGCGATGTTCCAGGAGCGTTTCGGGAGACCCACGGTTTCGTTCCATCTGGGCAGCGAAATCAGCACCATTGATCTGCGCGGCCACGAGCCTTCCGAAGAGATTCTGGAAGGCGCCGAGCGTGCCGCGAATCAGGTGATCTTCGAGGACCGGCCGGTCACCGTGCGTTACGGCACCGCGGAGGAGTTCGCGAAGCTTGGCGTGCGCAAGGAAGTCGAGCGAAAGGGGATTCTACGCGCCATCGAAATTGAAGGAGCGGACCTGCAACCGTGCGGCGGAACGCACCTCAAGCGCACCGCGCAGATCGGGATGTTGCTGGTGCGCCGCTGCACCAAGGTCCGCCAGGATTGGCGCGTCGAATTTGTCTGTGGACGCCGCGCGGAGCGCATCGCGCGAGAAGATTTTCTGCTGCTCAGGCGCGCTGCCGGGCACCTGAGCTGCGCCTACGACAAAGTCCCCGACGCGGCAGCCCGCGCGATTTCCGAACGCGACGCGCATTTCAAGGATTTTCGCAGTACGCTGCAGCGCCTCGCGGAAGCCGATGCCACCATCGCGCTGCAATCCTTACCTCCCGGTCCAGACGGTCGCCGCATCCTCTCTCGCGCATTTCAGGACGACGTGCCGCCCGACTACCTGGGCCATTTTGCCGCACAGCTTGCGAAATCCGCCAAAACGATCGCCCTTCTCGCAGGATTCCCAAGCGGCCATTTGATCTTCGCCCAGCATCCCGACGCCGCGGCCGACATGAATGCATTACTCAATCAGGTCCTGCAGCAATTCGGAGGCAAGGGCGGCGGCACGCGTGATTTCGCACGCGGTCGGCTCAGCGAACCCGCTAAGGCAGAAATAGCTCTGACACTGGGAAGGGAACTGTTGGCCAGCCAGTAGCCGATCGGCCTAGCAGGCTGCGGAAAAAGTCTCTTTCTTCAGGAGGTCGGCGCTTTAGTTCATCCTGAGCCTCGAAGGGCGGCGACGTAAACTGCGTGCTCTCAACGGGCTTCAGAGTCTGAGTGAGAACTCTGTTTTTCGACAGGGCACCGCCTCAGCCGGTGACAGAAGATGTAGGCGCTGGGCTTTAGCCCGGCGCAGCAGTCCGTGCATGCGTCAGAGCACTTCAGCCGTGCCATAACGGAAGCCGAATCAACGAGTCTTTAGCCGCTGGGGCCTTCGTCTCTCAGTTCTCTCACAGACTCTTCAGCCCTTGAAGGAAGCTTTTTCCTCGTTTTCTCGCATTTTTCCGCGGCCTAGAAGAATCGCGCACGCACGCGGTCGGGCAAATCCTGCAAATCCATCAGCGTAAGGAAGTCGATGGTCTTGAATTCCCGATCGATGGCCGGAGGCCCGCAAAGCCGCGCCGAGTTGTCGAGATACGCGCGAAAAAGCCGCGGGGGCCGAGGCGGTTCCGTCAGCGTTCCGGACTCTCTGCACTGAAAATCAGCCTTAGGTTCCGTGCGCAGTAAAGGGTCGACTAGGTATTTTTCACCTAAAGCGCGATACAGGGCCATGCCCTCGCTTTCGTCCTGTGAGGTAATCGAACTGCACCCAACCAGGTACCGCGCGTTGCACAGCAATGCATACGATGCGATGCCTTTCCAAAGCATCGACAGCGCGGTGGTGTTGCGATAGTCGCGATGGATGCACGCCCGGCCCAGTTCCAGGATCTCACCCCGGATCGGCTCGAAAGGGCTGAAGTCGAAAAGCTGTTCGCTGTAATAGCCAAGATTCCCCTTGGCGCGATACCCGGTTTGCATTCGGTAGGTGCCCACCAGCCTGCCCGAAGTAATATCGCGAACCATCAGGTGGTCGCAGACCCAGTCAAACCGGTCGCGGTCCAAGCCACTACGGTCGGAAGCCGCAAGGCCTTCGCCCATCTCGCGATTAAACACCATGTATCGCAAGCGCTGGCATTCCGTCAGGTCCGTCATCGTTTGCGCCAGCGATACATGAAACAGGGGACTCGACGTAATCAGCCCGTCGCAGTCCTGAACCAAAACCGCCGTCGTAGGCATGCGGGCAGTGTGGAACGCGCTGGATTACAGTTACATTGCACTAATGTGATTTGCGTGTTTCGATGCCGAAAGAGACTATCGTCCGCCGTCCCCCGTCTTTTTGGTGGAACGACTTGGATGCAAAGAGGATCGGTTTTTAAATGTCGCAATGAACTGATTCTGAAGAAGTTAGCGAATCAAAAGGGCACTCACTGGAGCGAGCGGACGTACCAGCAACGTTTGCAGCAAGAAAGATTCGATCGTTTGCTTAGGCGGCGACGCTTCGGCTGCGATTGCGGCGCAGTCCGACGACAGCCAACCCGATACCGAAGCCCGTCCCTACGAGGATCATCGCCAACGTGCTCGGCTCGGCAACGGGCGTGGGCTTGTGATACCACGGCGGGGGCGGCGGCGGCTGGTGACCCGCAAATAAAGCAACGGGTGCTGCCAGCATGCCAAACAGACAGGCGGCGGCCGCGAATTTTGGATTGATGAGCCTCATTAAAAGATCTCCGGTAAGCCTCTCGAATCGTGAAGCAATCCAAGGCCGCGGGGTACGCCCTTGATTGGCGAGAGCATAGCAGTTTCACAATCGTCTCGCAACAACTTTGTACGGTTTTGGGATTGCGTCTAGGTTTCTTTGATCAGGAAGAGGAGGGGGCTGCCCAAGTGGCACAGCCATTCCTGGCTGTGGCTTCTGGGACCATATTGTTCGCACATCGAGATGTCCGGAGCGACCAGGTCGCGGTGACCGCGCAATCTGAGCCGACGCCGAGGGAGCCAGCACACGCACGAGGGGTGGTTAGCTCCCCGACTGCATAATCCGCAACTCTCGCCCGGTTAGCCGCTACTTACCCCGACCCTCTTTCAGGAACGTCCCCTCCTGCAGTTCGGTAAATGCCTGCTGCAACTGCTCCTGCGTATTCATGACGATGGGTCCGTACCATGCCACAGGTTCCTCCAGCGGTTTTCCCGACACCAGCAGGAACCGAATTCCGTCATCCCCGGCCTGCACGGTAACTTCATCCCCGCGATCGAAAAGTATCAGCGAACGGTTATCCGCCTCTATAGGAGGATTTGTGTCCGCCCATTTAATCGCCTCCGTCGGTACCGCGAGCGGACCCGACGCATTACAGAATTTTCCGCTCCCTGCAAATACGTAAGCGAACGCATGCCGAGTGGTCTCGACCGGAAGAGTCTTCCTCCGGCCCGGGGAAACGGATACATCCAGATAGACTGGCTCGGCGGCGATCCCGTCTACCGGGCCAGTCTTGCCCCAGAAACTCCCACAGACGACGCGGACGTGCGTGCCATCGTCGTCGGTAACCTCTGGAATCTCGACCGTTTTCACTTCCTGATAGCGAGGTGTGGTCATTTTAAGTGCAGACGGCAGATTCGCCCATAGCTGGAACCCATGCATGCGCCCACCCGGTCGCCTTTGGGCATCTCCTGGTGAATGATTCCGCTTCCCGCCGTCATCCACTGCACGTCACCCGAAGTATGACCCCGTGATTGCCCATGCTGTCGCCATGCTCAACCGTTCCCGCGAGCACGTAGGTGATGGTCTCGATGCCCCGGTGCGGATGCCACGGAAACCCCGCCAGATAATCCTCGGGAATATCATTCCGGAAATCATCGAGCAGCAGGAACGGGTCGAACTCATTTGTGGCTCCGAAACCGAACGCTCGTCGCAGATGCACGCCGGCCCCTTCGAGAGTTGGCTTGGATTTTATGACCCGCTTAATCGGTCGGATGGACATGTTGTCCTCCAGTTCCTAGAGTTTTTGCCTTAGCCTGAAGTACCTGGACACCTTCTCCATCGCGCAGGCCCGCCGCGCCTCTTCAATTATTCCCGTATACCGGCACGGCCGCACCATGTTCGTCGAATCGTTCTACCAATTGCTGTCTCTATGCCTCTTTTGATTTTGCGGCGCGTTGCTTCACACGAACCAGTTATACGCCCTCGAGCGACAATTCGCGCTAACGCAGGAGATTGACCTTGGCGAGATCGATGATTTCATCGCCTCGACCGCTCATTACCGCCTTCAGCGTGAAAAGACTGAAGCCCTTCATCTGCTCGAGAGTGATGGTGGGGGGCATCGATAGTTCCTGCCGGCTTACGGGAACTTGAACCAACGCAGGGCCGTCGTGCCGAAGAGCTTCGGCGATCATCGGTCGTACCTCATCGGCGGACTCCGCCGCCAATCCCAGGAGACCCGCGGCCTCGGCCATCTTAGCGAAGTCCGGGTTCTCCAGATCGGTGCCGAAATCCACGATGCCGGCCGCCTTCATTTCGAGCTCGACGAAGGCTAACGAATCGTTTTTGAAGACTACTATTTTAACCGGGGCCTTCAATTGTCGAAGCGATAGCAGATCGCCCATCAGCATCGCAAGGCCGCCGTCGCCCGATAGCGTCACTACTTGACGACCCGGATAAGTGGCCTGCGCACCGATCGCTTGCGGAAGGGCATTCGCCATGGACCCGTGGTTGAACGAGCCCAGCAACCGGCGCTTGCCATTCATCGTCAGGTAGCGTGCGGCCCACACCGTCGGGGTGCCGACGTCACAAGTGAAAATGGCATCGTCAGCTGCAAGCTCGTCGAGCATTCTCACGGCATATTGAGGATGGATCGGTGTCTTTCCGGAGCTCGGCGTGGCAAGTTCATCGAGGCCTTTCCGCGTTTTCCGATAATGTTCGACGGAAGTCTTCAGATGCTCGTCGCTCGTGTTTTGTTCCAATTTTGGCAAAAGCGCGCCAATCGTCGTTTTTACGTCGCCCACAAATCCGTAGTCCACCTTGGTGCGACGCCCCAGTTGCTCGCCGCGGATATCAATCTGGACGATAGTGGCGTCTTTTGGGAAGAATTGCTGATAGGGAAAGTCCGTTCCCAGCATCAACAAGAGGTCGCAGTTCATCATCGCGTGGTGGCCCGAAGAGAACCCGAGCAAGCCGGTCAAGCCTACGTCGAAGGGGTTGTCGTACTCGATGAACTCTTTTCCCCGAAGCGCATGCACAATCGGGGCGTTCAATTTGGCGGCCAGGGTGATCAGTTCCGCATGAGCGCCCGCACACCCAGCTCCGCCGAGGATGGTGATCTTTTTCGATTCATTCAGAACACTCGCCAAGCTCTCGATCTCTTGTTCCGACGGACACACCGTTGGTTTCGGAGGCGGGAAGTGCAAGCGTGGCGACTCCACTGTGGCGGCTTGCAGTGCGACATCTCCGGGGATGGACACCACCGAAACGCCACGTCGCGATAACGCCGTCTGTATGGCGATCTCCAAAACCCGCGGCATCTGGTCGGGGTGCGAAACCGTTTCGCAATAATGGCTGCATTGCGCGAACAAATGCTCTGGACGCGTCTCCTGGAAATATCCGCTGCCGATTTCACTGCTGGGAATCTGCGCCGCAATCGCCAGCACCGGGACGCGGCTGCGCTGACAATCGTACAGACCATTGATCAAATGTAGATTGCCCGGTCCACAGCTGCCCGCACAAACCGCCAATTTCCCGGTGAGATGCGCCTCCGCGCCCGCCGCAAACGCCGCCGTCTCTTCATGGCGTACATGAACCCACTGAATTGTCTTGTGTGTCCGGATGGCATCCGTAATTCCGTTGAGCGAGTCCCCGCAAAGCCCGTAGACCCGTTTCACCCCAGCTCCCGTGATCGTCTCCACCAACAAATCCGCAACTCTCTTCGCCATGGCCCGCTCCTCTTTTCTAGTATTGTGTCGTGCTCAAAATTCTCAGTCCGCTGCAACAGTCACCCGGCCAAAGGCCAGCGCGGATCAAAACCCGGGGGTTCTTGGCGAGCGGTTATTGTTGAGATGGTTTAGGCCCTCCCCCGGGTTTTTCGCAAGTGTTCATTCTAAAAGGGGTTAAAGTCTTTTGTTTTGCTATAGTTCTGTAAGTGTTGATTCTAAAGGGTTAGGGTATGCAGTAGGCCCATGCATGTAGTTCATGCTGTGGGGACGGCTAGATGCCCTGCCGAAAAGAGTGCTGTTTGCGTTCGTAGGGAACGTAGACGGGTTCCCAGAAATTCGCCTGGACTTCGCGGATTAAAGAAGCTTCGTCTGGAACCTGCGCTTGGCCATCTCGGATGGCTTGTTTTCCGACCGCCAGGCCGATCTGGCGACCGAGCTCACGCGCTTCCGAAATCGGGGGAAGAAGGCTTGCGTTTTTGTCTTTCTGGGTCGGAAGATGACGAATCAGCTCCTCAGCGGCGGCCTTGATCATGGAGTCGGTCACGCGTTTGGCTTTTGAGGCGACGATTCCGAGGGCAAGCCCGGGGAAGATGTAGGAGTTATTGGTCTGGGCGATGTGGACTTTCTTTCCACCGACCTTCACGGGATCGAATGCTGTTCCGGTGCCGATCAGGGCTCGTCCTTCGGTCCAATCCATCAGGTCCTGAGGAGTCGCCTCGCTTCGGGAGGTGGGATTTGAAAGCGGAAAGATCACCGGGCGAGGCGTGTGCCTGGCCATTTCACGCACCGCGTCCTGGGTAAACGCTCCCCCTTGACCCGACACGCCGATGAGGACTGTCGGTTTAACATTGCGGATCGCGTCGAGCAGTGGAATTTCCCCGTTGGGCTGCCGCCAAGACAGCACTTCCTGCTCCTTGCGCGCATAGGCGAGCTGCACCGGGCGCAAATTCTGGCTTTTTTCGGTAATCAGGCCATTCCGGTCGATACCGTAGAAGTGGCTGCGAGCTTGGTCCGCGGAGAGTCCGCGGTCCTGCATGAACTGGGCGAGAAGGTTGGTAATGCCGATGCCTGCGCTTCCGAAGCCGAGGACCACGATTTTCTGCTGCTCGAGGGGAACGCCGGTCACGTGGACAGCGGAGATCAAGGTAGCCGTGGCTACCGCCGCCGTGCCCTGAATGTCATCGTTGAAAGTACATAGTTGATCTCTGTAGCGGGCCAAAAAGCGAGCGGCGTTCGAACCGGCAAAGTCCTCCCATTGCAACAAAACGTGAGGCCAGCGTTTTTTCACGCTCTGCACAAAGGTATCGACAAAAGAATCGTACTCTTCGCCACGGACTCGATGGTTTTTCCATCCGATGTAGAGGGGATCTTTCAGCCTATCCTCGTTGTTGGTTCCCACATCCAGCAGAATCGGAAGGCAATGCTCGGGATGGATGCCGCCGAGCGCGGTGTACAAGGCCATCTTGCCGATCGGGATACCCATGCCTCCGGCGCCCTGATCGCCGAGTCCGAGAATTCTCTCGCCGTCGCTGAACACGATGCATTTGACACCGTCATAGCGCGAATGACTCAAAATCTGGGCGATGCGATCTCTATTTGGATAGCTGAGAAACAACCCTCGTGGCTTTCTCCATATATGGCTGAAACGCTGGCAACCATCGCCCACGGTTGGTGTGTACACCAGCGGCAGCATGTGTTCCACGTTGCGAACTATAAGGGAATAGAACAGCGTCTCGTTGGTGTCCTGGAGGTCGCGGAGAAAGGCGTATTTGTTGAAAGGGTCAGGCTGCTCGGCCAGCGCCTCCATCCGACGCTCGACCTGTTCATCCAGTGTCCCGACATGCGGCGGAAGCAAACCGTGGAGGTCAAAGATGTCGCGTTCGTGATCGGAGAAAGCGGTTCCTTTGTTCAGACGCGGAGAATTGATGAGATCATACCCAGAAAGAGAAACCTGCAAGGCCTTTTCGCCGGCTGCACTCAGCGATTGCTCGTTCATGTTTATCCCTCCGAAATCGGAATATTCATCGTCACTTCGCGAGGTTGACTACGCGCTCTCACCCTGTCGTTCGGCCCGCGTATTTGATGCCGAGGGAAGTTGAGATGGTAGAAAATTTGCAGGGCCGGGCAACATCGTCATCGTAGGCGTCACCACATGTCCAGTAGCAAGCGCTCCGATGCCAAGTCCAGGAAGTCCCGCTGGCGACTCCGCACGGCCGTTCAAGAGTACCTGAAGGCCACCCCAAGAAGTCCCAAAGGCGAGACGAGCCCAGTCTTGTGTTGAGTCGGCAGAGCATGGTGTCCTCACGCTTGACGCCGGCGGGTCGCTTCGCTATCCTCCGTCCCCAACACAGGTTGCATGTGTGTGTTTCCTTCCCCCGTGAGTTGTGTCATCTCTAATCTCTTGCAAGCAGCCTAGGAGGTCTGTTCCCATGAAGAAAGTCAGTCGTTCGATGATAGGATTGTCGATTCTGTGTCTCGGCCCATGTGTTGCCCTCGCCCAAGCTCCGCCTAAAGTGCTCCTCATCACGCGTGAGTACGTTAAGCCCGGCAAGGCCGGCGAACTGCACGAGAAAGCGGAAAGCGCATTTGTTCAAGCCATGGCGAAAGCCAAGGCACCCACCAACTACCTGGCGATGACTTCGCTGTCGGGCAAGTCCCGCGCCTTATTCTTCACCTTCTACGAATCGTTCGACGCCTGGGAAAAGGACGTTACGGCGACCACGAAAAACGCCACCCTCTCCGCCGCGCTCGAGAAGGCTGGCGTTGCCGACGGCGAACTTCTCGATTCAATGGATCAGGGCGTGTTCGTCTATAACGAGGATTTCAGTCTGCGTCCCAAATACAGCGATCCCCATCGCCGGGCTCTGGAGATCAGCTCCTACCATGTCAAGCCAGGACACTATGAAGAATGGGCGGAGTTGGTCAAGCTGGTCCGCGGCGCCTTCGAAAAATCCGTTCCCGAAGCCCACTGGGCCTGCTATCACCTGCAGTACGGAGGCGCGGGTGGAACCTATCTTTTCCTCACCGGGCGTCGCACCGCCTCGGAACTCGACGCCGGATTCGGCCAGGACAAGCAGTTTGAATCCGCCCTGGGCGAACACGGCCTGCGCAGGCTCGGTGAACTCGAGGCCGCATCGATCGAATCCTCCGACCACGAGCTGTTCGTGTACAACGCAAAAATGAGCTATCCATCGGACGAATACATCAAAGCCGATCCCGACTTCTGGCAACCAAAGGAAGCCACAACCAAGACGGTGGCCGCCAAGAACGATAAGCACTGAGGCCGAAGACCGAACTTCGCGCCGTTCTTTGCCGTTGCAGGGGCGGAGCTTACCCTAAGCCTCGAAGGGCTGCTGCGCTCCTCTCGGCAAGATCTCTCCTAGCTGTCTTGCTCGTGCCCGTCTGTTACGCAAATCGCTGTTAGCAAGCACATCTCATGGAGAAAATAATCGTGGCGCTTCACAACCGTTGTGAAGGGACGTGGGCAGACAAGAACGACTGCCGAACCCTCATACCTTTGAGGAGGGTGCGCCGCTCAAGTCACTTGGGTGCTCTCACCAGTGGCGCTGAGTCCGAGCGTCAGAGAGTTAACCGTTAATTTCTGATCCGAGGGATAATGTCGATTAGGTGTTCGCGTTGCGGAAGCAATTCCATTCGCAGATGGAAAAGAAGAGGCGTGATCGAGAAAGCTCTATCGATTGTCGTGCGCCATATCGTTGCAGACACTGCGACCATCGTTACTTTCCCTGTTCCAGACTAGCCGCTCACACGCGGAAACGAGCGACTCAGTTGATTCGCGTCCTGTAGAGGGCAAGGTGTACTGAACCGGGACATTCACCGGTTTATTTTGCTGTCCCCAGTCTCGTCCCAAGCACTGTGACAATCTCGCTGGCTGGCCGAATAATGGTAGCTATTTGCCCACGGAAGCAACGAGCGTGGCGATGTCTGAGTTAAAGGCAATGCCCATGAGGAAAAAAGCAACGCCACAAAGCACATAATCCAAAGCGGCGAACGGCACGGGTGGAACAGCGTCGGATGCACCTCTTAGGTACCAATTTCTATTCACGAAACTCATCGGGGGACTCCTCTTTTGTTGGCCGAGAGGATGACGCTGAAAAACCTTGGGCGTCAATCGGGTGGATTTTGTAGTCTGTGGAAAAATCACGCAAATCGGGCATGGAAACGGGCTGCTTCGATTCCTCTTCGTTTGGACCTTCGAACTACATAGCCGAACACGACTGCTGCGACAACCAGCGTTGCGAGCACAGAAAAACTACCGCCATCTTCTCTCACCTAGGCGTGTTCTTCGTGCGTTGTCGAGTTCAGGTGGCTCGCGGCATTGGTCCGACGCGAATGCTTCATCTGGCTGTTCTCAAATTCTTTGCTGACTATCTCGTGGAGATTGGATAGGAGTTCGTCGATTTTTACTGGATCATCTTCAATCGTGATCTCTCGAGATATTTCCCGAGCTTTGCTGAAATCGAACACCGCGCCCTCCATCATCGCAAGGATGTTAAAAAAGGGGGAACGCGAGAATTATTATCGTCAGCATTGAGAGAACGAAATACCGTTTTTACCTGATCTGTTTCAATCTTGAACAGTAATCGTCATTCGGCGGCGTCCGACCTTGAATGCTGCATGGAATCAACGGGACTCCGAGGCACGTCAACGCCTCCATGTCTCCAATAAGATTGCGATTCCGGCACACCTGTACCGTCGGCCTATTCCCGCATATCGAAAATAGATGCTAATTTCCATCTGATCTGCGTGTCGGAGAGATTCCCCGACTTGTGAGGCGAATTGCGGTTACGTACCAAATTCCTGCTGTCGCTCGTCTTGGTTACCGCCGGACTGACTTGCAGTACCTTACTGCTGGTGCGTCACAATGCCCAGGAGCGGGAGCAACGGGAAATGCACGAGCACGCTGTCAATGTCATCCTGACATTTCAGGTCGTTCAGCAACAACGTCAACTTGCGCTTAGCCGTAAGGCGGACCTGCTGGCGTCGCTGGCGTTCATGAGGAATGGGGATGCAACGACGATTCAGGATGTCAGCGAGGATCCGTGGCAATCAGACGACTGTGATTTGTTCGCCCTTGCGGATGGCACTGGCAAGATCGTTGCCTTGCACACGACCACCTTTGAGTTTCCCGTAGCAATCGCTGAGGATTTGCTTCATCGCTCCCTCAAGGAGAGGAATAATTCTGCGTGGTGGTACAGCGGCAAGCGGCTGTATCAGGTGGTCTTGCAACCATACTACGAAGGAGCTCCTGCCCACAGCCGCCTCCTCGGCACGGTGATTGTTGGTCGTGGTATTGATCCGACTGCAGGCGACCTTAAGCCAATCTCGACCGGCCAGTTGGCATTCCGATATGGCCCGGATATCGTGGCCAGCACGCTCTCTTCGGCACAGGAGCGGGAGGTGGCACGGCAGTTGCAAGGGACGAACTCGGAGGAACAGATCCAGATTAACGGGGAGCCATTTCTTGCGAATTCGTTCGAGTTGACTCCCGGCTCAAATCCGGTCTTAAGCTTGACAATTTTAAAATCCTACAACGAAGCTCGCGCATCTCTGCAGAAACTCAACCATCTGCTCGGCGGCCTATTCGTTTTGGCGGTACTGGCGGGGGGTTTAATGGTGTTCGTGATTTCGGATAGATTTACCAAGCCTTTAGCCAGCTTGGTCGAAGGTGTTAGCGCGCTCGAACGAGGGAACTTCGAATATCCCCTGGTGGCACAAGGCGGAGACGAAGTGGCGCAGGTAACCCGCGCCTTTGATCGCATGCGGCAAACTCTGAAACGGAACGAAACCCAGAGGCAGCAACTCGAAGAGCAGCTTCGCCAGGCGCAGAAGATGGAAGCGATGGGTCGGTTAGCCGGTGGGGTCGCCCATGATTTCAACAATCTGCTGACGGTTATAAAGGGACACAGCAATTTGCTCATCGATCGGCTGGAACTGGCAGATCCCAGCCACCGCAGCGCTTGCCAAATAGACAAAGCGGCTGAGCGGGCTGCATCGCTCACAGGCCAGTTGCTGGCCTTCTGCCGCATGCAGGTACTACAGCCGAAGGTGCTGGATTTGAATTCGCTCGTCACGGACATGTCTAGCCTGCTCAGGCGCCTGGTCCGAGAGGATGTAGTGTTCACATTTCTGCGGGGAGAACCGCTGGGACGCGTGAAGGCTGATCCTGGGCAAATCGAACAAGTGGTCATGAATCTGGTTGTGAACGCGGGCGACGCCATGGCAGATGGAGGCCGACTAACGATCGATACACGCAACGTCACTGTCGACGATGCGTTTGCGCAAGCGCGACCGCCCATGCTGCCGGGCGACTACGTTCGATTGACGGTGGCCGACACCGGCCAAGGAATGGACGCGGCGACGAAGGCCCGTATTTTTGAGCCCTTTTTCACGACCAAGGAACAGGGGAAAGGAACGGGGTTAGGCCTCGCGACCGTATACGGTGTGGTGAAGCAAAGTGGCGGCTGTATCTGGGTCGAGTCGGAACCAGGAAAAGGAACTCGATTCGAGGTTTACCTTCCCGTTGTCCACGAAGCCGAGGAACAAGCGCGTCCAGCAGGCATCGCCAATACACGCACCCATCGATCTGAGACCGTTCTGATTGTAGAGGATGAAGCAGAGGTTCGAGAGCTCGCCGCTTTGTTCATGAAGTCGGCTGGCTATACGGTCCTGACTGCC
This sequence comes from uncultured Acidobacteriota bacterium, assembly GCA_963810355.1. Taxonomy (GTDB): domain Bacteria; phylum Acidobacteriota; class Terriglobia; order Acidiferrales; family UBA7541; genus Acidiferrum. The sequence goes on along the minus strand of CAWENU010000004.1, from coordinate 109,088 downwards.
CGAGACGGCGTGGATGCACTCGCGTCTGTGCAGTCATCGAAAAGGCAAATAGATGTGGTGGTCACGGACGTGGTGATGCCGAACATGCGAGGTCCGGATCTCGCAAAGCGATTAAAGTCCCTTCGGCCCGACATCAAGATCATTTATATGTCCGGCTACCTCGAGTACAACGGAGGCAGTGGGGAGTTCTTGGAGGATGGCTTCTTCCTTCAGAAGCCGTTTACGCGCGACACTCTGTCCAGCAAGGTCATGGAAGCCTTGGAATCGGAGCGCACCAGCACTAGCCCCTCCGTTTGAACCTGCCAACTCGGCGGCAAGCTTATAGAGAGTTCGTCTGGGCGCCTTAGCTCCGATTGAGATAGCAAAAAATAAAAAAGAGCGGCTGGATTTTTCGATTCCGGCCGCTCTTCGATACTACTATTGGCTTTGCGTCTTGGTTAAAAGCTGAAGCGGGCTCCCAGGGTAATGACACGGCCTGCGAGAGCCCCGGTAATGGTGCCGAAATTTGAGCTGCCGGTGTTATTGGAGATCATGTTTGGGTTAAGGTTTAAATTGTTGAACAAGTTGTAGGCATCCACCCGCAACTCAATCCTGGCATTTTCGCCGAGTATCGGCGCTTTGGGCAGGCCAAAGGCCTTGGCCAGCGTCATGTCAACTCCCTTATATCCGGGAAGGTTGAGCGAATTGCGTCGGACACCAGGGGCCGGCGGAAGCGTGGTGCCGAGGGAAGCAGTGTAGGCAGTGGGGGAAAAATACGCGGCGCCGCCGTTAGGGAAATTGGAGTTAGCAACCGTCTTGAATGCACTGTTGCTGGTGCTCTGACCCGCGCCGCCCAAGTAGGCGGCAGGGAACAGCGACCCGTAGCCGCATTGTGTGCAATAGGTGTTTCCGCCATTGACGCTCACCATGGGAGTCCAGGGGAATCCCGAGTGGATATTGAAGATGCCGCTGAGGGTCCAGCCGCCGGCGATCTTTTCGACCCAAGCGTTGCTGCCATGAAAGAAGACCGGCTGCCACACGCCAAAGATCTTGAACGCCTTGCCGACGTTGTAATCACAACGCCCATAATCCAGTCCGGGGTCGAACGGGTAGGGCTGCTCCGAATATGGCGCGGAGCTCGTGTCCATGCACTTCGACCAGGTGAATTGAGCATCGGCAGAGAACTGGCGGGAATACTGATGTTTTAGTTCCGCGAGCAGCGCGTTGTAATTCGCGCGACCGTTCAGATTCCAGTAGTCCCCGCCACCGATCTGCGGGTTGCTGGGGTCGCCCAGGGTTGCGGGGACCGCAAGTGGGTTCTGATGGAAGTAGAGGTCCCGCGACAAGCTGCCTTGGTATCCCAACGACGCTATGAATTGGTGACCCAGATCGTATTGCAAGTCCGCCGAGTAGTGATGGACACGGGTCGTGGGCAAAGTGCCGGGGAAAATTTGGACGTTAACGGAGCCGGTTGTGGGCAGCCCGTTCGGCCCAAATGCCGCGACCGCGTTGGGATTTGCTGGAAAGCCCTCAAGGTTGTTCACACTCGAGGAAAGGGCATAAACAATGCCGGGATTGGGCGATGTCGGCGTTGGAATGATGAAAGTCGGGCTTACCGCCAACCCGGGATTATTGACGATGTTGGACGAAACAGCGATTTGTTCGCCATTATAGTTTAGGCCGTAGCCGCCGCGCACCACGAGTCTGTTATGAAATCGGCCCGGACTCCAGGCAAAACCGATCTGGGGTCCGAAGTTGTCCTTCTGCGCGTCCCATGAGTTGTCCCTCCGGACGACCAAGCCTGACAGGAAGTTCGCCCCTGCGCCGGGAACAGCCCGGAACATGTTATTGTTCTTCTCATATGACGGACCAAAATACGACCAGCGAAGACCGATATTAATCGTCAGATTCTGGCGAAGTTTGAAATCATCCTGCACGAAAAAACCCAAGATGTTTTCGCGGTCGTCCTGGCGAATCGTGGTCGGGACCCCGGTAGTGGGATTGAAGTTCCCGGCCTCCTTCTGAGGGGCATCGTTGAGGAAGTCCCAAATGTTGAAGAAATTATAGCTTGGCACGCCGCAACCGGCACATTCTTGCAGGTATTGAAGGCGGGTGACTTCCGCGCCAAACTTTACAGTGTGGCGCCCATGAATCCAGGTGGCCACGTCTTTGAAACCGTAAGTCCACTGGTCCAAAATGCTCCCGACGTTCGGCCCAAAAGAATTGAGCATTATTCCGCCGGTCGTATCGATATTGTCCGAGGGAAATCCGACCGGAGACTGCGGGTTGGAATTGATCTCATTCCAACGCCAACTGGCGGCATTGACACGAGCTTCGTTGAGGAAACTCGTCGAGAAGGTATGATCCCAGATCGCCGAAATGGCTTCGTTGATTTGTGAGTGGTGGAAAATGTCGTAGCCGCGGTTGCCGTTGAAGTTGTCTTTCGAAAGCGGAACGTAATAGATGGCAAATGCGATGCGGTCTTTATCAGTCACATTCGCATCAAGACGGCCGTTGTATTGTACGGCGGTAAACTTGGTGGGGTTGAGGGTGTTGTAGTTCGCAATGTCGGCGACACCCGTTAGGCCGCTGCCAATGCCGGGATTAGCCGAACTCTGCCAAGTGGTATCCTGCGTACCCAGAGGCGTTGTGAGTGGCGAGCCGACGTTCAGGCCCTGACCTGGAATCGTTCTGCAATTGACTCCTTCCTTAAGCCCGGCCGTTGCGCAAGTGGCGGCAGTATTGAGGGTGCCAACCACAGCGTTACCGGGGAAGGAGAGATATTTCGCGGCGATGCTCCCCGAAGGGGCCAAAGCCTCCAAAGCCGGGGTATCGAACCAACTGTTGCCCTGCAGATTGGTGACGGGTTCACGAACGGTTTCATAGTTAAAGAACGCGAAGATCTTATTCTTCCAGATCGGGCCACCGACGCTGCCGCCGAACTGTTCGAACTTATTGTCGTCGCGCGTTACGGCAAGACCTGCGCCGTTGAACCGCTGATAGGCGTTTAGGTTCGGTTGATGGGTCGTAATAAAGAGACTGCCATGAATGTCGTTCGTGCCGCTCTTGGAAATGATTTGAATCTGAGCGCCGCTGAAGCGGCCATCCTCGGCGTCATAGCTATTGGAAAGAATCTTTACGCTTTCAACGGAATCCTCAGAGGGTGTGACGACCGTGGCACCGCCCCAGACCGCGCTCGTGGTGCTAATGCCGTCAATCGAGATGCCGTTACTCTCACTCTGCTGCCCATTGGCAATAACCTGCGCACCGTTTTCAGTCTTGAATATGCCATCCGCACCGCCGGACTGCCCTCCACCTGACTGGGTACCTGGTAGATTATAGTTGTTGGTGCCGCTACCTTGCGAACCGTCAGAGAATGAACCGGGAGCCAACTGTGCGAGCTTCAGAACGTCGCGTCCAAAGGACGGCATGTGCTGGATCTGGTTGCTGCTGACCGTGCCGCTTAGGTTGGCTGTTTCCGTATCCAGCGCCTGGGTTGTTTCCGTGACAGTTACGGTCTCTTGAACTTCGCCAACCTCCAATGGCAGGTCCAGTGAATTGGCTTGCTCGGGGATAATCTGCACCTGCTCCAGCACCTTCTTCTTGAATCCTGGATGCTCCGCGGTGAGCCGATAGGCTGCCAGCGGCAGGGCGTTAAATTCGTAGATGCCGTTGTCGTCGCTGGTCGAAACTTGGGTAGCGCCGGTGTCCTTATTCGTGAGAGTCACGGTCGCGCCGGAAACCGCGTTGTTCTGGGGGTCAATGACCGTTCCCCGAAGGGAAGCGCGATATTGTGCGTGAACCCCTGAAGTTATTACCGATAAGCAAAGGAGAAAAAACGCGAAGCGAAAAACGAACTTGCCTGAGGGCATATGGTGCTCCTATCTAGATTAACGGCACCCTCGACAAGTAAATTGCCTAGCGTCTATAACTTAACAGTGTAAGTATCGATTTTTGAGAGTCAATAATGGATATTACTGATGTTACCCATCGAAATCATTTATCCCGGGCATATTTCTCCGATTCACGGACAATATTGCCAGAGGCGGGCGTCAGGGATCATCAGAGAACCTTCAGGGCGATTTTGCGAAATGAGAGATGCGGTGGCTGTGCAGGCAGATAAGTCTTTGAGACTACGGCTTTTGGCCTCGGCGGGATTGTTGGCCGTCTTGCTTTGCGGTGTCGCGCCCGCATTGTTTGGCGATACGCAGTACTATGAGCATTCCTTCTTCGATAACAGCGCGATGCCGGACGCTTATTTTTATAGTTCCGGTAAAGCGTCAGCGCCTAGCACGCTGGAATTGGTTCACGGCCATCTGCCGGTCAACACCAAAATCTTCATCACCCCTCCGAACGCGCTCCAAATGGCTTGGCAATCGGCCCTTAACGGCGGATGGGACGCGGAAATTCAGGTGGTCAATTTTCGCAACCGCCGGATTCAGTTCCGGGGGGACACACTTTATTTCTGGTGTTATTCACAGCAAGGCATTGCTGCAACCGATTTACCTCGGGTGCGACTCGAAGATGTAGGCAGAAACTTCTCGGGGCCGCTGCCCTTAGGAGAGTTCGCGGGAGACTTGCCCGCTGGGCGCTGGTTGCAAGTAAAGATTCCGCTATCGCGATTTGTGACCGCGTCGATCCACGATTGTTCCCCACAAAACTTGAGAATTATAGTTTTTTCGCAAAATGCCGCCGATGGCGCAAAACATGCGCTGCTCATCGACGAAATTCGCATTGATTCCGCGGAAGCAGCCACGTCCTTCCCGCTTGCCGCGGCGCCTGACAATGCCGCCGAACAATTGAAAGCAAGTTCGGCTCTTCCTACGCCCAGCAATCTTTCGGCAAAGGGCTATGAGCGGCACATCGCTCTGCATTGGCAACTGCCTGATTCCGCTTCCGGTGGCGCGGCTGATGTCACGGCTAACAGCTCTGTGGATTCGGGGGCAGGGGCCAGGTTCGAACGCTACATTATCTATCGTTCGGAGGATGGTCGTACTTTTCAGCCGATTGGCATGCAAGTGCGGGGATTTACGCGTTACACGGATTTTGTTGGACTCGGAGGCAAGAAGTTCTACTACCGCGTGACGGCCTCCAACGTCCAATATCTCGAGTCAACGCCATCCGAGGTAGTCAGCGCTGCCACGCGTACAGCGGATCGGCCTTTTACGGACGATGAATTGTTGACCATGCTGCAGGAAGAGACTTTTCTCTATTACTGGGAGAGCGCGCACCCGGATTCCGGAACTTCGCTGGAAAATGTTCCAGGTGATGATCGCATTGTGGCCACCGGCGCCAGCGGATTTGGAATTATGGCGTTGATCGTCGGCATGGAGCGTGGGTTTATTTCGCGCGAGCAGGGCCTGGAGCGATTGCTGAAGATCGTGACCTTTCTGGAGAAGGCACCCCGCTACCATGGGGTTTGGTCTCACTTCATGGACGGTCACACCGGCCAGACCTTGCCGGTTTTTAGCATGGTCGATGACGGTGGAGACCTGGTCGAGACCGGCTTCCTGATGGAAGGATTGCTGGCGGCCCGGCAATATTTCGCGAATCACGGTATTCACGAAACGCAGCGTCCGTCTAGTGCCAACGATGTAGACAATGCCTACAAGGGAGCGGAGCTTTTTTCGCGCATCACCAGGTTGTGGGAGGGAGTCGAGTGGGATTGGTATGCAAATAGTCCTGACAAATCATCGCTTTATTGGCACTGGTCGCCAGACTTTGCTTGGCACATCAGCAACCGTCTGACGGGCTTCAACGAAGCGATGATTGTGTACTTGTTGGCGATGGCTTCACCCACGCATGCCATTTCTCCCGACTTGTACTACACCGGTTGGGCTAGTCAAAAGCATGCGGCCATCGGTTCAAGAATGGATGATCCGCGTCCGGGACCTCGCTACACCAATGGCGAAACTCATTTCGGGATCAAGCTGGACGTGGGGTGGGGAACGGGCGGCCCGCTGTTTTTTATTCACTATTCGTATATGGGATTTGATCCGCACGCGGCTACCGACCGCTTCACGAACTATTTTGAGAACAACCGCAACGTCGCCAGAATCAATCGGGCGTACTGCATGGCTAACCCCAAACATTTTGAGGGTTACTCCGCCGAGTCCTGGGGGCTGACGGCCAGTGATGGCCCGGAAGGATACAATCCGAGCGCGCCGAATGAACACGATGATCGCGGGCTTATTGCGCCGACCGGAGCTTTGTCATCCTTTCCATATACACCGGAGGCCTCCATGGCTGCGTTGAAACATTTTTACCGCGATGAGGGCAGTTGGCTCTGGGGCATTTATGGACCACGCGATGCATTTGACGCCCAGGAGAACTGGGTTTCGCCGATTTACATGGGACTGAACCAGGCCCCCATAACGGTAATGGTTGAGAATTACCGGACTGGGCTAATTTGGAAGTTGTTCATGTCTAATCCAGAGGTTACGCCGATGCTTGCCAAGGCTGGACTGCAGATGCAGAGAGCGGAAACCGAGCCACACGGCGCTCAATAACTGTGTCAACCGCGGTAAGACTTTAACCGTGATCGGGCATTCTTCGCGTAAATAGTTCTCTTCAATCGCTTACCACACCTAACGTGCTTCGCGCGGCTGTCGCGCATCTTGACCGCAAACCTGCGCAAAACCAGCACAGAAACCGGCATACCCCCTGTTTTGCGGTTTCATCGCGTGTCTGCATGATCGAGCGCAACGTGCATAGTTTTCAATGCGAAAGAGTTGGTGGACGAGAGGGGATTCGAACCCCCGGCCTCCTCGTTGCGAACGAGGCGCTCTCCCAGCTGAGCTACTCGCCCACGAGCAGCAGAGAAATTTTAACAGAGGCTAACAGGGTTGCCAACCAAGTTGCGGGGATAGTGATTCTAACGGTGTCCGGAAATAACCGATGAAAGGGTAAAGGCGCTAGCGCTTAGAAAAACGCATCACGCTGAACGGTCGCAACCTCTTAAGACGTCGCTCCACTTCGAGCTGTCGACCCCAAGCTGTCCATTTCAAGCGTCCAAGCCGGCAACCCCAAGCTACAAGGTCCGACGTACGCGGCACGCTACGGCTGGTCCGGTGTATTCCCCATGCGCTGCGCAACAACCTTTCGGGCGTTTTCGTACAAAGCGCGCGCTTGTGGAATCGAATCGACCGCTTTCTGAACTTGCGGATCCGCTTCGAGTTCCACTTTGAAGCCTTCCTGCTGGCCATACACGGACATGAAGACTTCCTGCTTGATCTTGCGCTTGATCCAGTCGAGGTTCTCGGATATTTCGGGCTCGGTGTAGCGCACGTTCTTCTTGGCGAGATATTCGCGGAAATCCTTCATCACGGTGTCGTCCGCGGTGAATTCCTTGGTTACGCTGGGACGGGTGCCCAGATAGTAGCGCGTGAAGCCGCCCACGCCGGCCTCGTAGGGAAAGAATACGTCGGCGCGGATCAGAGTCTCCTGGAACTTGGTGAGCTTCGGTGCCGCCACCATCACGTCCGGAGTGATGCCGCCGCCTCCGGTGACCTGGCGGCCGCTGTCGGTGAGTTTGACCTCCGTCGGATGCTCAGGGACTTTGCGCTCGTAGTGATATTCGTAGAGCGAGATGGATTTGTAGTCGCGCTGGATCAGCCGGCCGCTCGGCGTGTAGTAGCGCGCGGTGGTCAGAGCCAAGCCGGTGTTTTCGCTTAGCGGAGTTACCGTCTGGACCAGGCCCTTGCCGAAAGTGGTCTCGCCCACGATGATGCCCCGATCGTGGTCTTGTACGGCGCCGGAAACGATCTCGGTGGCCGACGCGGAATTGCCATTTACGAGAATGACCAGCGGCACGGTGACGCCCTGGTTGCCACGCACGGTCATGTACTTGCGTTCGGCGGATGCCCGGCCGTGGTGCGACACGATGAGCTGATTGCGGTCGAGGAACATGTCGCTGACGGCGACCGCCTCATTCAATAGTCCGCCAGGATTCCCGCGCATGTCGAGAACCAGGCCGTCGAGCGAGGAGGCGTTGAGCTTCTTGAGGGCGTCGGCGATTTCGCGGTCGGTGGTTTCATTGAACCCGGAAAGGCGGATGTAGCCGATGCCGGGCTTGAGCATGAAAGCGATGTCCACGGAATGGCGGGGGATTTCGTCGCGGACGACGGTGAATATTAGAGGATCGGTGTAACCTTCGCGCGTTACCGTAATCTTGACGGTCGTGCCCTTGGCGCCCTTCAGCATGTCGGCGACGTCGCTGGTGGTCAGGCCTTCGGTGGATTTCTCGTCGACCTTGACGATCACGTCGCCGGGGCGAATTCCCGCGTTATACGCAGGCGCGCCTACATACGGGGCCATCACGACGGTGTGGTTCTCGCGCGGGGCAACGACCATGCCCACGCCGTAATACTTGCCGCGCTGATCTTCGCGCAAAAGCGCAAATTGCCGAGCATCAAAGAAGTTCGAGTGTGGGTCCAGCATCCGCAGCATGCCCGGGATGGCGCCTTGATAGACCGCCTTGTCCACATCGACTGGCTGGGCATAGTTGGTCTGAACCACGTCCAAAACGCGTGTGAAGTCCTTCACCGCCGTCTGGTAGTCGTCGGCGGAGGCTGTGGTGGCGCGAACGTTGGGGCCGTAAATGCCGCCCAGAACCGCAGATACGAGCAAAACGGCTACGACTAAGAACAGCCCGCGGCGTTCAGCTTTCATTCGGACCTCACGTGGAGTTTCAACCACATATTATATCACACGAAAAAACTGGCGTTTGACACTTCCGAACGCCCTTCTCTATGATGCCAACAGGGCGCAATTTGGTGACTCCGAGCGATGCTTAGCATCCCGCACATGATTGTGATCTTTATAATTGTGCTGGTCGTATTTGGCCCGCAAAAGCTTCCCGAATTGGCCCGCGGTTTGGGCAAGCTGATGGCCGAGTTTCGCAAAGCCTCGACGGACTTCAAGTCGGCCTTCGAGAACGAGATGCGCGACCTGGAGCGTCAGGCCGCAGAGGTGGAACGAAAAAAGCGCGAATTGCTGGCATCCAATCCCATCGCCGCTCAGCCGCAGCCCGCCACTCTGGCGACGCCCTCTGGTGCTGAGACGCAGCCGGGGGCGACAGCGTTAGCATCCGGGCAGACCAACGAAGGGGCGACCGAGGCGCCGGTGATTACGCCGGTGGCAGAAGCGGTGGCGCGAACTCCGGAGTCTCCAGACTCCACGGATTCGGAAACGAATTCTCTGGGAGCGAACACTTTCGAGCCGCCGCCCGCTCCTAACCGCGTCGAGGGTGCCCCCGAGAACGGAAACAAGCCCGCGGTTGACGTCGCGCCCGATGTTGCGCCCCACGATCTAGACGCCCCTCATGACTACAAGCAGCCAGCCTGACGCGCTCGCCACGATCCCGGTAACGGAACCTGAAGAAGGAGGTCAGATGACCTTCTTCGAGCACCTGGTGGAGCTGCGCAAACGGCTCATCAATTCGCTGATCGCCATCGGGATTGGGGCCTTCGTTGGCGTGTATATATCGAAGTATGTGATCAGGTTCGTCAACGAGCCCATGCTTGCGGCGCTAAAAGCATCGGGTCTCCCTCAACATTTGATCTATACGCACCCGGCGGGCGGATTTAATCTGCTGATCACTTTGGGGGTCTACATCGGCGTGGTGCTGGCGTCGCCGGTGGTGCTGTACCAAATCTGGTTGTTCGTTGCACCCGCGCTGTATAAGCACGAGCGCGGTGCGATCAGTGGATTTCTGTTTTCGACGGTGTTTCTGTTCCTGGCGGGGATCGCTTTTGGATATTTCGTAACCCTGCCGTACATGCTGAGGTTTCTGGTCAAATTTACGGTGGTAAGCCTTCCGGGCATCGAGCCCATGATCACCGTCACGGAGTATTTTGACTTAACGCTGATGGTGCTGCTGGGCTTCGGGCTGGTGTTCGAATTGCCGGTGCTAATCTTTTTTCTATCGATCTTCGGAATCGTGACGCCGCAATTTCTTTGGAAGAATGTTCGCTACGCGATTCTGGTGATCGCGATTGTGGCGGCAATCATTACGCCCACGCCGGACGCCACGACCATGCTCATCTTCATGGCTCCGATGTTAGGGCTCTATTTCATCGGGATCGCGGTGTCCGCGGTGGCGGTGCGAAGGAAGAATCGGCAACTGGCTGCTGAAGCGGCGGGGAAGGCCTGATGAACAACATCCCAGCAGGACGGTTACTGGTGGCTTGCGCCTTGCTGGCGGCGCCTCTGCCTTTGCTGGTGCTGGCAGGTTGCAAGTCCAATGATGCTGTCGGGCCGGCAGCGCATGGGCCCGTGGTCAGTGCCGCGCCTAAAGCCGCTGCGCAGATGCCGGATGAGGATACTCCACCACCCGAGAAAACCGGCGGCTTTGATGGTAAGCGCGCGTTCGCGGACGTGGTCAAGCAGGTCGATTTTGGGCCGCGTCCTGCCGGCTCGCAAGCTATTGCGCAGGTGCAGGATTACATCCTCTCGGAGTTGTCCAGCTACGGATGTACTGCGGATGTGGATGCATTTACCGCTGAGACGCCCGCTGGCCCGATCGCCATGAAGAACATTTTGGTCAAGATCCCCGGCGACAGGCCCGGCATTATCCTGCTGGCTACGCACTATGACACGAAGAAGATCGCCGATTTTGTGGGCGCCGACGATGCGGGCTCTTCGACCGCCGTTATGCTGGAGCTGGCCCGTTTGCTATGTGCTCAGCGCGGGCGCTATCAGGTTTGGATCGCGTTCTTCGATGGGGAGGAAGCCGTCAATCTGCAGTGGAAGGATCCCGACAATCGGTACGGTAGCCGTCAAATGGCGGCGAAACTGGCGATCAGTGGAGACTTGGCGAAGATCCGCGCGCTGCTGCTCGCCGACATTGTCGGTAGCCGGGAATTGCGCATCAAGCGGGACGCCAATTCCGACAAAATGCTCACCGATCTGATGTGGACGGTCGCGAAGAACCTGGGTTATTCGGGAGTTTTCGTGAATGATTCGACCGCGATCGAAGACGATCACCAATCGTTTTCGACCCGCGGCGTTCGTACGGTGGACGTTATCGACCTGGAAATCCCTTATTGGCACACCCCCCAAGACACTCTGGACAAAATCAGCTCCAAGAGCCTCGCGGTAGTCGGCCACGTGTTCGTGGAAAGCGTCAAGCAGCTTCAAGCCAAATAGGGTTGTCCTGTAGGCGCTGGGCTTCAGCCCGGCGAACCGCACACCACGCTAAGCTTCGAAACCAACATCCTTTCCCTTTTGCACGATCGAATGTTTGCCGAATTTCTCATCATCGCGGTAAGGGAAGTCTGAGCGGTAATGACTGCCGCGACTCTCTTCGCGTGCCAGCGCGGAACGCGCCATCAGCAGAGCCAAGGAATGTAAGTTGCGCATTTCGTAGTCGGCGCGACCCGGCTTTTCGCATTTCGGCATCTCAATGGCCTGAAGCTGCGTGACCGCTCCGGCCAGGTCTTTTCCATCACGCATAATTCCTACTTGCCGCCACATGGTGTCCCGAATCTTATCGAATGCCGCGGGATGCGGCCGGATACCCGCGCTTTTTGTGTTCGGCTGCGCAGTCACCGAATTTGCCGGCTTCGGCGCGGGGCTTCCGGGCAAACCCACGGCATGGCGCTTCGCTACCGGCGCATCCTTCATCATGGCCTGACCGCTGCGCGCTCCAAACACCAAGCCTTCCAGAAGGGAATTGCTCGCTAAACGATTCGCGCCGTGTACCCCGGTATCCGCGGTTTCGCCCGCGGCGTACAGACCTGGCAATGAGGTACGCCCCCAGAGATCGGTTTTCACGCCGCCCATCATGTAATGAGCAGCGGGGCAGACCGGCGCCATGTCGGTGGCCAGGTCGAGCCCGTAGCTTAAACACGTCTCATAGATCCGCGGGAAACGCTTCTTTAGGAACTCTTCTGTCTTTTTCGTCATGTCCAGGTAGACGTATCCGGTGTCGGTGCGGTGCATCTCGCTGACGATCGCCCGTGCCACGATGTCGCGAGGCGCAAGTTCTTGCGCCTCGTTGTATTTTTTCATGAAGCGATGGAGGTTCACGTTACGCAAGACGCCGCCTTCCCCCCGCAATGCTTCCGACAGAAGAAAACGCGGAGCCCCTTTCACGGCCAAGGCGGTGGGATGAAACTGCATGAACTCCATGTCGGAAAGTACCGCTCCCGCCTCGTACGCGATGGCCATACCGTCACCTGTCGCCACATCTGGGTTCGTCGTCTCCCGATAGATCCGTCCCAGACCGCCGGTCGCAAGCAACACCGCGCCGGCGCGCACTTCGTGAGTGGAGCCGTCGAGTTCATCGACGAAGCGAACGCCCACGACCGCCCCGGATTCCACGATCAATGACGTCGTGAACGCGTGAGCGCGAAGGTGCAAATGTGGAATGGTGTGCGCCCGTGCCAGCAGCGCGCGGCTGATTTCGCGTCCCGTGGAATCGCCATGGGCGTGCAGGATGCGCGACCTGCTGTGCGCGGCCTCGCGCGTGAACGCCAGCTTCGTTCCCGCGCGATCGAACTCCGTGCCCCACTCGATCAACTGCGTAATGTACTTCGGCCCCTCTTCCACGAGTAGCGCAACCGCGTCAATCCGGCACAGCCCATCTCCCGCATTGACGGTGTCCTGCTCATGCAGGCTGATTTCATCCTCATCGCTGAGCGCCACGGCGATGCCGCCCTGCGCCCAGGACGTCGCGGAATCACTCAGATCCGACTTCGCCAGCACCAGCACGCCGCCCTTATCGCTAAGCTCGATTGCAGCGCGCAGGCCGGCAACCCCAGACCCGACGACGACGTAATCCGCGCGATGAGATTTCGGGGGATGCGTCATGAGAAGCGATCAGACTTGCCACAATATCCGCAGCACGAACGGAATGGCCCAAGGTAGCACAGGCACTCCTGCCTGTGCCAACGCAAAGCCCCGCGGGACGTATTCGGACTGGATGGACCGTGCCACAGATCTTCCCGAGCGCCGACAAATAAAATCCCAGCAATCGCCTCGCTGCAGGCAAAGGGCAACCCGAATCATCGTCTAACCTGGCCAATTCAAAGCACTGTGTTACATTTCTAAGATCCGCTCAATGAAACCAAAACGAATTTCTGTAAACTCTTCCGCTGGCAAGTACACCATCGTGTGCGGCACCGGCGTCCTCCATCGCGCTCTGAAAGAAATTGCCCGCCTCGGAAAGTTTTCGAGCGCCCAGATCGTATCTTCTCCCAAGGTCTGGCGCGCTGTCGGAAAAGATGTCCATGGCAATTTCGATTCCCGCCATCGAAGCACCGTGCACTTAATGAACGATGCCGAAACGCGAAAGAATGTGCGCACGGTGGAATCGATTTGCCGAAAACTCGTCCACTCGGGAGCCGATAGAGAGTCGCTGCTGGTTGCGGTCGGCGGCGGAGTAATAGGTGACGTCGCAGGGTTTGTCGCGGCTTCCTATCTCCGCGGAGTAGCGTTGCTGCACGTGCCCACTACTCTGGTCGCGCAAGTGGACAGCTCGATCGGCGGCAAAACGGGAGTGAATCTGCCGGAGGGAAAAAACCTCGTCGGCGCCTTCTATCCGCCGAGACTCATCCTTACCGACCCCGCGGTCCTTCGCACCCTGCCCGACCGCGAATTCCGCGGCGGCCTCGCCGAGGTGATCAAGCACAGTATCATCGCCGACCCGGAAATGTTCACGTATCTAGAAAAGAATATGACGAAAGCGTTGCGCCGCGATCGCAGCGCGCTGGAATACTTGATTCCCCGCAACGCAGCCATCAAAGCGCGCGTGGTTACCAAAGACGAGCGCGAGTCTGGCCTGCGAGAAATCTTGAACTTCGGACACACTTTCGCCCACGCCCTCGAAAGCACCACGAAGTACCGCCGCTATCAGCACGGCGAAGCAGTCGCCTGGGGCATGATGGCCGCAGCCCTGTTGGCTCACGAAATAAGTCTGTGTAGCGCGGATTACGTTTCGCGCATCGTCGCGCTCGTCCGCCGCATCGGACCGCTGCCACCATGGCCGCGCGTGCCCACGAAATCGCTGATCGAAGCCATGCGATCGGACAAAAAGGCGCGCTACGGCAAGCTCCGCTTCGTCCTATCCCCGCGCCTCGGCAAAGCCGCCTCCTACGACGACGTGCCGCTCGACGCCGTGCAGCGCGTCCTGCGTTTCGCGCCACAGTTCTCCACGAACTCACTCTCGAAATGAATCGGACGCCCATGCCCGAAGCCATCGCCACTCCGCCGAAAGGGACCCGCCCCGAAGGCGCGCGCTCGGAAGACGACGCTTCGCGCCAAGTCTGCCAGATGTTCACACAGATCGCGCCACGGTACGATCTGCTGAATCATTTGCTCTCGATGCAACTCGACCGCGTCTGGCGCGCCCGGGTGGCCCGCCGCCTCCGTCCAATCCTGATGCGGCCCGACGCATTAGTTCTCGATCTATGCTGCGGCACAGGAGACCTCGCCTTTTCCCTCTCTCGTTCCGCGCCCGCCCGAATCATCGGCGCCGATTTTTCTCACGCGATGCTGGTGCGTGCCCGCGCAAAGAGCGAGTCGCTCCTCACTCGATCGAGCACAATCCCCGCCAGCCCCATGCCATTCTTCGAAGCCGACGCCCTGCGCCTGCCCTTTGCCGACGCATCCTTCGATCTGATCACCACGGCCTTCGGCTTCCGCAATCTAGCCAACTACGAAGCCGGCCTGCGCGAAATCCACCGCCTGCTGAAACCCGGCGGCACGCTAGCCATCCTGGAATTCACGGAACCCCCACCCGGATTGCTCGGGGATCTCTATCGCTGGTATTTCCGAAACGTGCTGCCCCGCATCGGCAGCCTGCTCTCCGGCGACCGCGCCGCCTACAGTTACCTACCCGCCTCGGTCTCCCGCTTTTTCCGCCCCGAGGAGCTAGCGTCGTTGATCACCGCGGTGGGCTATCGATCCGTCGAGTACCGCGTCTGGACGGTTGGCACCGTAGCCCTCCACACCGCCATCAAGTCCCTGTAGCCGCCGTCTCCGAGACGGCGGGATTTAGACGCAACTGAACTAAAGCGCAAACACCCAAGCACAAACGAAGACCGCGGGTCGACACGTTGGAGTGCCCTCGGTCGAAGCGATACCCTGATTGATGTTGGTAAGCGGGGATTCGCGGGTGGGAGGCGGGGACGCGCCGACGCACTCCAAAGGGCCTTTTTCTTCCCTCGTTACTCTTCCAACCCCACAGCCCGCAACTTCGCCAGCAAAGTCTTCGGCGAAACCCCAAGCTTCTCCGCCGCCCGAGTCTTATTCCACTTGGACTCCCGCAAAGCCCCCTCCAGCACGACGCGCTCCACATGCGCCACAGCCCGCCCGCTGATCTCCTCCAGCGACCCGTCCCAACGGAAACTCTCCGGCAGCATCCCCGCCGGCAAACTATCCACCTCCGGCCGCGCCGACGGCAATTGCAACTCATCCGCATGAATGCTCAACCCATCCGCCAAAATCACCGCCCGCTCCAAAGTATTCTGCAACTCGCGTACATTCCCCGGCCAACGGTAGCTCAGTAATCTCTCCTTGGCCCCCTCCGAAAGCTCCAACCCAGGCTTCGCAAACTCGCGGCTGAATTTCTCCAGAAAATGTTGTGCCAGCATCAGCACATCCTCGCCGCGCTCACGCAATGGCGGAATGGTCATCGGCACCGCCGCAATCCGAAAATACAAGTCCTCGCGAAACAGTTTCTCGTCGATCAATTTCCGCAAATCGCGATTCGTAGCGACCACGATCCGCACATCCACGTCGATCGACTGGGTCCCGCCCACTCGCTCAAACCGCCGCTCTTCCAACACGCGCAACAATTTTGCCTGAATCGCCAGCGGCAACTCCCCAATCTCATCCAGAAACAGCGTCCCCCGATGCGCCAGGTCCATCTTCCCGACCTTGCGCGCCCCCGCCCCGGTGAACGCCCCCTTTTCATGCCCAAACAACTCATTCTCAACCAACCCCTCCGGGATCGCCGCGCAATTCAAAGCCACAAACGGCTGCTCGCGCCGCGGCGATAAATGATGAATCGCTCGAGCGAAAAGTTCCTTGCCGGTCCCGCTCTCCCCGAGCAGCAGCGCCGTCGAATCGGTCGCCGCCACGCGCTGAATCTGCTGGCTGACCTCGCGAATCGAACTGTGCTCCCCAACGATCCGCGGAAAGCCATAGCGCGCCGCATACTCCTCGCGCAGCAAAATATTCTCGCGCATCATTTCCTGCTGCTGCGCTGCCCGCTGCACCAGAAGCTTCAGATGGTCCAGGTCCACCGGCTTCTGCAGAAAATCGAAAGCTCCTTCCTTCATGGCCGTAACCGCCTCTTCCACCGACCCGAACGCCGTCAACAGCAGCACCGGAATCGTCGCGTCCGCGCTCTTCGACGCCCGCAGCACGTCCAGCCCCGACGCCCCCGGCAGCTTCAGGTCCGTCACCACCAGCAAGTATCGCCGCGCGCGAATCTTCTGAATCGCCGACGTGCCATCCGGCGCTTCGTCCACGGTATAACCCGCGCGTTCCAGCGCTTTGCGCAGCATCGCGCGCAACTCATTCTTGTCTTCGACCAGCAGCAGGGATTCCATGTGTTCCGTTTTTACCACGAATTCATCAGTCTCTCGCGGGAACCCGCACAGCCTGTGCGGAGAAGGGAAGCAGCAGACCAGGAGGAAAACAGAAGTAAGGAAGTAATGACGTAACGACGTAACCGCGTAGCGAAACGCAGTAGCCTGTGCACGCGCGAGCGCACCATCTCCGGTCTTTACTTCATTACTTCTTTACTTCATTACTTCTTTACTTCATTACTTCTGTTCTTTATTATCTCGCCCAGCCCGGATCGCCACCCGACTTCCGAAGCTCATCTTCCAGATCGGCAATATGCTGTTTCATTTGCGCAATTTCCTGCTTCTTGGCGTCGATCTTCGTGTCCTTGTCGCTGATCTCTTTGCGACTGTACTGCTCGCTCAGCGCTTTTTGCGGGTCGTTGTAGTACTGCACCTGCGACTTCTGCGATTCGCGTTGCAAAATGTCGAGCTCCTGCTCCGCCTGCGCCAGTTTGTCGCGCGCTTCCCGGAAACGCTTGCGCCAGGCTTCCTCGCTGTTCTTGCTCCCCGCGCCAGTCTTCTCGGCTGCCGCGCCCTGTTCCGTATTTGCCGCTCCAGCGGCGTTTTCCTTCGCCTCCGCATTCTCGGCCGGGGGTGTCGTTGCCGCCGGGGCCGCTGCCGAAGCCGGCGCCCCACCGCCCAAATCCTCGTTCGTATAGACCTTCTTAGGCTTTGGCTCCGTCTTCTTTTGCTGCCGGGCTTTGCGAGCCGCCTCTGCCACCGGATCCACGCCGCCTTCTTGCGTTGTGCTTTGTTGCGAGGCGGCTTGTTGCTGCCCAATCGCCGCGATCCCGGCCAGACCCAATACCGGCAGCACCACCAGCACGTACACTCCAGTTTTTCGCCAAGTTATTGTACGCATGACGACCCGCCTTCCCGGCGCCCAAAGTTGACCCGCAATCACGTAACTCTATATCTGTATGACGTCTTTGTTCGATTCTATCGCTTCCACCCCACCGCTGCGCCACTCCGGTAGCGTAACGATAAAGGCGGCCCCACCGCCCAGTTGATTCCGCGCCTCCACTTGGCCCCCGTGCTGCACGATGATCTTCTGCACCACCGCCAGGCCCAATCCCGTTCCCTGGGGCTTGGTGGTGAAAAACGGATGAAACAGATTAGGCAGCGCGTCCCTCGCGATCCCGGGCCCATTGTCGGAAATCGTAATCCGCTGAAAACCGGTCTCGCCTCCGCGCACGATCTCGCCTCTCACGGTGACCCGCCCATCCTTTACTTCCGCACAAGCCTCCGTCGCATTCCGCGCCAAATTCAGCAACGCCTGGCGCAGCAAGCTCTCATCTCCGGCCACGCTGCCAAACTCTCCTTCGCAACTCACTGCCACGGTCGGCGCCGCACCACCGATCTCCGTTACGACCCGCTCCACCACGCCCTCCAGTTCCACAATCTCGTCCGAAATCTCCAGCGGCCGCGCATACTTCAGGAATTCGGTCACCACATGTGTGATGTTCCGCGTCTGCTCCAGGATGCGTTCCGCATGATCTAAAATTTCGCCGTCCGCGGACTCCGCGCGAATCATTTGCGCGTACCCCGAAATCGTCGCCAACGCATTCTTGAATTCGTGCGCAATTCCCGCCGACAGCTCGCCCAGCGCCGCCAGATGCTTCTTCAGCTCGATCTGCTGCTGCAACGCCGCCAATTCCGTCAAATCGCTCAACAGGCAGATGGTCCCGCTCACCTTCTCGTTCCCGCGGCGTACCGGCGAAATCGTCACACCCAGCCGCCGCTCATCACCAGCCGGCGACCTGTGGCTCACCTGTTCCCGCCGGAAAATCTTGCCTTCTCCAAGGCATTCCGACACCAGCTTAGTCAGTTCCGAGTTTTCCCCCAGTACTTCGCTGTAGCGCCGGTAATTCAATCCGCGAATACCCAGCGCCTGCTCCGCCGCGGGGTTAGCCCCGGAAATAATTCCCACCGCGTTCACCATCAGGAAGCCCGCCGGCATATTTCGCGTAACTTCTTCGCTCAGCCGCTCCGTATGCTCCGCGCGCTCTTTCTCAATGCGGTGAAGCCGCTCCAGTTCCTTCTCCTGCGTCCGCAATTTCTGGATCACGCCTTGCATCGACGCGGTCATGAACGCCGCGCTGTTTTCGATGCGCGGCGCCGCGTTCATCTCGTTTTTCCGAGCGTCGCGCGTGTCTTTAAAAAACTTTCTGACCAGCGACAGGATCAGCCACGCGACCGCCGCGAGCAGTAACACCAATCCCACCGCCAGCGCCCGCGGGTTCGGAAACACTCCGCTTTGCAGCATCGCCGCCATCAAATAAAAATCCCCTTGAAAAAATAACGCAATGCCAGCGGGCCCCAGATAAATCACCAGCAATGCGGCAATGCCCAGAAAGGTTCCTAGCGGCAGTTGGTATTGACTGGCCAGCATCCAACGCAACCCCGCGGCACTTCCCAGGTTGCGCCGGCTGGCGCGTTCCGCCAACGGCCGCTGCCAGCCCGAAACATACAGTCCCAAGATGACCGCACCGCCTACTACGCTTCCCAATAAGGTGCCCAGCAAAATCGTCAGAAACGTCCCGCGCAATCCCATAAACGCTCCGACCATCGCCATCATCTTCACGTCGCCCATCCCCATCCCGTCGCGGTGCCGCACCGCCTTGTACAGCGCGGCCGCCCCCCATAGCAGCAGGCTTCCAAATGCCGCCCCCAGCAGCCCGTCCATGAGCCCAAGGAAGTAGAGAGGAGGCACTCCGATGGAAAACGTAGACACAAGCAAAATGCCGTGCCGTCGTTCGGAGGCACCCACATGGAGAAGAACAACCCGGCGACAAAACCCGGCCAGTTCACGACGTCAGGAAGCAGACGCACCCGCAGATCGGTGATCGTCAGGACGATCACCAAACATGTGAAAACCAGCCACTTTACCGTCTGCGGAGTCAACCCGAAATCCACATAACACGCCACAAAGAACAGTCCGGTCAGCAGTTCCACCAGCGGATACATCGGCGAAATCGGATACCCGCAAGACCTGCATTTCCCGCGCAGCCATAGCCACGCAAATATCGGCACGTTGTCATATGCCTTGATCGGCGTCTCGCAACGCGGGCACCGCGACCGCGGCGCAACAATCGACACTCCTTCCGGAATCCGCGTGATGCAGACGTTCAGGAAGCTCCCGATAACAATCCCAATGAGAAAAAAGAACGCGATGACCACATCTCGAATTTGCCACACAACCCCTGTCGATCCAACAAACTGCCCGCCCTCCGTGTCGCATCAGGTAGTACAGATCAAGGTCCACCCCTCGTGTACCCGCGAAAGCAGTCGGTACGTACGCGTGGTCATCCCCAGGAAGCAATCCTCCGCGTAACTCTGCGTCCTCTGCGTCTCTGCGTTATCCCTTTCCGTCGCTTGTTCCGCGCTCGGCTCTGCTCCTTCCTCTCCGGCCTCAATCTTCTCTCCGGCTTGTTACCCTCCCGGTAACTCATGCATTCCCCGAATTTGTCCCGGCCGACTTTGAACTGTAAACTGTCGACTGTCGACTTCCCCCATGCACTGGTTCGAACGCCGCATACGTCGCTACGAGCACCGCCGCTGGACCACCGACGATAACCGTCGCGTCCAACCCTTTCACTGGGGCCTGGAGCACATCGGCGGCGACCCCGCCAATCCGAATCCCGCCACCTACGTTCACGAATACGCCAAACAAGCCATCGCAAACAGCGCCGAGTGGTTCGCCACCACGCCAGCCACCGATTACAACCTCGACGCCGAAAATGTCCTGACCTTCACCAGTTCCATCGTGTCGCCCTGGCCCGAAAACAACACCGTCTGTGCCCAATTCTTCCCCTCAAAAACAGCCGCCGCCGCTGGTCAAGCACGAAGTGCCATGCCCGCCGTAGTCCTCCTCCCCAATTGGAATGCCAAATGGCATGGCCAGCGCGGTCTCTGCGAGTGGCTCCAACGCATAGGCATTACGGTCCTCCGCCTGAGCCTCCCCTACCATGACCGCCGCATGGCCAAAGGCCACGAGCGCGCCGACCAACTGGTCGGCCCGAACATAGGCCTGACCCTCCAGGCCAACCGCCAGGCCGTCCAGGACACCCGCCGTTGCCTGCGCTGGCTGGAACAACAAGGCTTCACCCGCCTGGGCATCCTGGGCACCAGCATCGGCTCCTCGGTCGGCTACATCACCATGGTTCACGACGAAGCCCTCCGCGCCGGCGGCTTCTTCCACGTCTCCACCTATTTCGCCGACGTAGTAAGCCAGGGCATGACCACCACCCACGTCTGGGAGAGCCTCCGCCACCACGTCACGGTAGACGAACTCCGCGACTACTGGGCCCCCGTAAGCCCCATGCCCTACGTCCAGCGCGGCCTGGGCGCAAACAAAAACGCCTTCATGGTCTACGGCAAATACGACCCCACCTTCCTCCCTGAGCTAACCGCCCAAATGCTGACCGCCCTCCGCCAACACCACGCCAATCTCCGCACCCTGGAACTCCACTGCGGCCACTACTCCCTCGAACTCCCCCCCTTCAGCCACATAGCCGGCTACCGCATGCTGACCTTCCTCCGCTCCGCCCTAGCCTAGTAGTTCGGCTCTCCAACTCTATTGCTGGCAAGGACATACACGCGGATATCCTGCTCGCCTGTAGGCGCTGGGCTTCAGCCCGGCGCGTCTCAGCGCGTACAGCCATGAAGGCGTTACGTAGCCTTGACACGTAATCCGTGCCACACTATACTCGTGTAATGAAACCCCGAGCTTTGCGCAACATCACCATCACACTCGACGAAGAAGTAGCCCGTTGGGCTCGCATCGAGGCGGCCACACACGACACCAGCGTCTCTCGCTTGATTGCCGCGCTCCTCAAAGACCGCATGCTCGAAAAGGATCACTACAAAGTGGCTAAATCCCGAGCGCTAGCGCGGACCTCTTTCCCCAAGTCCGAAGGGCCGTACCTCACGCGCGAGGAAGTCCATGAACGCGACCGTCTTCGTTGACACCAATGTTTTGATCTACGCCCTGGACCCCACCGATCTCGTGAAGCAACGGGCCGCCCAGGCTTGGCGCTCAGACCTCTGGAGTCGTGAAAATGGACGAATCAGCTTCCAGGTTCTGCAAGAGTTCTACGCCAAGGTCATCTACAAATGGCCCTCCGCTCGTAACGAGGCTCGCGACGAAGTTCGCGACCTCCTCGCATGGCGCCCCGTATCGGTAAATGCCGGCATTTTGAATAGCGCGTGGACATTTCAGGACCGCTACCAACTCTCGTTCTGGGACGCCCTTATCGTCGCGGCCGCCAAATCCCTGTCTTGCCGATATCTCCTCACCGAAGACTTCCACGCAGGACAAAATCTGGACGGGCTTATCGTTGTGAATCCATTCCTGAGCGATCCCGCTTCACTTTCTTAGTCGTTCACGGCCGCAGGGCATTGGCTGAGCATGCGGCTGCTCGATGTAGGCGCTGGGCTTTAGCCCGGCCAGCCCACGCGCGGGGGCGGTTTTGTAGGGTTGCGGTCATTCTGCGATTCGAACAGTCTTTCGCGTGCCTAGGATAGAATTCCTTTGACAAGTCTTAACTGAGTGTTAAAATACCCATAAGTAAAAATTGCGAACTTTTTGGACGGCGGCAGCACACGATTGCCGCTATTTTCATTTGCAAGGCGTCTTTGCTGATCGCGGCCCGAGGGCGACGAATGCGACTTAACCCACGTAGAATCCGCACTTCCGCAAAATCGACGCGTAACTCGTTTCGAATCCGCAGATCCAAAAACGCTGGACTTAAAGTTCTTTAGAATCCGCACTTACGGAAAAGGGAGGGGGGAGGGTCCTGAACGGTTAACTAGCTCGGGTCAGATCCAAAGCTCGACCGCCCCCGGGCATATCGTTAGAAGTTGTCCTCGAAACTCGGCTGCCGACGATCAGTGGAGGATGGTGGAGAAGACGCCGGTGGCGACCAGCGACGAGACCTCTTCAATCTCGGCCGCCAAGGATCGGTCCTCAGTGACTTTTGCCGATGCTCCCCGCACCGCCGCGTAGGCTTTTCCGCCGAGTGTTCCGGTCTGTAGCGGCGCCAGCAGATCGATCCCCTGGCAAGCGCAAAGCAGCTCAATCGCCAGAATATGCCGCAAATTCGCGAGCATGCGCTCCAGGCGTCGCGCCCCGCTCATGCCCATCGACACATAATCTTCCTGGTTGCCCGAAGTCGAAATCGAATCCACGGAGTGCGGGGTCGCCAGCGCCTTGTTTTCACTGGTCAGCGCCGCCGCGGTGACTTGCGCGATCATGAAGCCGGAATTGAGCCCTGGCTCCGGCGTCAAAAACGCCGGCAGTAAGCTCGTCAGCGGATTGGTCATTTGCTCGATGCGCCGTTCGGAGATGCCTCCGAGAGTGGCAAGTGCGATGGCCACTTGATCCGCCGCCATCGCCAGCGGCTGCCCATGAAAATTTCCGCCACTGATGATGTCGCCCGACCCGTCGCGTACGAACACGAGCGGGTTATCCGTCGCGCTATTCAATTCCACCGCCGCCATCGCCCGCGCCTGTGCCAGCGAATCGCGCACCGCGCCGTGCACCTGCGGCGTGCATCGTAAGCTGTAGGCGTCCTGCACGCGCGGATCTTTCTCTGGCGGTCGATGCGACTCGCGAATCTGGCTTCCCTCATTCAAGTGCGCCAGATTCCGCGCCGTCACCGCCGCGCCGGCATACGCGCGCGCGTGCATGATCCGCGCATCGAACGCGCCGGGACTTCCGCGCAGCGCATCGAGCGACAGCGCCGCCGCAACGTCCGCTGTATCCGCCGCAACATCCGCCTCGTGTAGCGCCAGACTCAATAGCGCCAGCATTCCCTGTGTGCCATTGAGCAGCGACAATCCCTCTTTCGCCTCCAACGCAACGGGAGTAATGCCGGCCCGCCGCAGCGCTTCGCCGCCCGCCAGAATCTCGCCTTGAAACCAGGCGCGCCCTTCGCCAATCACTACCTGCGCCAGATGCGCGAGCGGAGCAAGGTCGCCCGAAGCGCCCACCGAGCCTTGCGACGGAATCACCGGGTGCACTTTCGCATTCAGCATCGCGCACAAGGTGTCCACGGTTTGTGGGCGAATGCCGCTGAGGCCTTTCGCCAGCGCATTGGCGCGCAGCAGCATCATCGCGCGCGTCTCCGCTTCGCTCAGAGACAGGCCGACGCCGCACGAGTGAGAGCGCACCAGATTCACCTGAAGCTGGCGCACTTGCTCGGCGGAAATGCGCACGGACGCCAGCTTGCCAAAGCCGGTGTTGATGCCGTACGCGGTTTCGCCTGACGCGACGAGTCGCTCCACGACCGCGCGCGAAGCGTTCATGCGCTCGATGGCGTCGGGAGCCAGCGCAACTTTTTCGCCGCGAAACGCGACGTCGTACAGTTGCGCGAACGTCAGGGCGTTGCCAGTCAGTTCGATCGGACGTCGAGAATTTGGGGCCGCACTCATGCGTCGCTCCGGTCAGGATTGGGAACGTTCAGTTGTAACAAGACGTCGCGGTATTTGGGAGGAAGCGCCTTCGGCCGGCCGTTGCTGCCGCAGATTATGTGCGTCGTGTAACCGGTCGTCAGCAGCGTGTCGTCGGCTTCGCGAAATATTTCGTACGAGAATTTCACGATGCGATTGCGCCATTCGGCGATGCGCGTGCGAACGCGCAGGACCTCATCGTAGCGCGCCGGCTTTTCGTAATGGCAATGCGCCTCGGCCACGACGATGTGGCAGTCGTCTTCGGTTTCCATGGTCTGGTACTCAAACCCCATGGCGCGCATCAGCTCCACGCGGCCTACCTCGAACCAGATCAAGTAATTGGCGTGATACACAACGCCCATCTGATCGGTCTCGGCATAACGCACCCGTACTGTGGTGTCGTGAAATTCCATTGTTCGCATGTCGTCGGTTAATCCGGTTTGTTCTGCCACACCGGCTTGCGCTTCTCCAGGAATGAGGCGACTCCTTCTTTGAAATCGGGCGTGCAGCGGATGCGCGCGTTTTCGAGGATGGCGCGCTCGAGGTCGTGGTCCAGTCCGGGCGCCGCGGAGGAAGTCAGCAGGTGCTTGGCGCGCGTCAGGCTGCTGGGACTTGCGGCGATAAGATCAGCCGCGAGTTCGTGCGCGCGATCGAGCAGGCGCTCGGTGGGGACAATTTCGGTCACGAGGCCAAACTCCTTGGCTTCCGGAGCGTCGATGATGCGTCCGGTCAGAAGAAGATCGCGGCAGCGCTTCTCTCCGATCTGGCGCGTAAGAAAAACGGAAACGATCGCGGGCAGAAAGCCGATCTTTACTTCGGTGTAGCCGAATTTCGCTTCCGTTGACGCCAGCGTGAAATCGCACAGCGTCGCGATCCCGCAGCCGCCGGCATAGGCGGCTCCATTCACTGCGGCGATCATGGGCCTGGGAAAACTCCAGATGCGGCGCAGCAGTTTCGCGATGCGGCGGGAGTCTTCCTGGTTTTCCGTGGGGGATTGCTTGGCGATGGCGGCGAGCATCTCCAGGTCCATGCCGGCGCAAAATGCTTTGCCCGCGCCGGTCAGGATGACCACGCGCGTCGTATGATTTTTTTCGATGGCGTCGAAAGCGGTTTGTAAGTCGGCCATCATGGTCATGGTAACGGCGTTGCGTTTGTCCGGGCGGTTGAGCGTGATGGTGGCGATGGCGTCGCGACATTCGAGAAGAAGTGTGGAGTACATGCGGAAACGATCCTTAATTTAAGAGTGGCGCATGGGCGTACTTGGCCCGAATTTCGTTGGTCATGCCGAGAATCGTCGTCAGGCGCTCGGGTTCGATTCCCGGATCAGCACCTGCTTTTTTCAGAGCCGCGAGAACCTGTTCGGTCGCGATGTTGCCAACCAGATTGTCTCCGGCAAACGGACAGCCGCCGAGGCCAGTAAGCGCGCTGTCAAAGCGGCGGCATCCCGCTTCGTACGCCGCCATAATTTTCTCTTCGGCATTTTCTGGACGGCTGTGCAGGTGCACGCCGAGTTCGATTCCCGCGACATGATCCTTTACCTCGCGGTAGAGATCGCCGACGAGTTTAGCGTCGGCGGTTCCGACGGTGTCGGCGAGCGAGACAGTGCGTACGCGAATATCCTTCAACCATTCCAGCGATTCGTGCACAAGCTCCGGCCCCCAAGGCTCATCATACGGGTTCCCGAAGGCCATGGAGATGTAAATTACGAGATCGCGGCTCGCCGCAGCAGCATCTTTCTTCAGTTTTTCGACAAGCTTACGTGATTCGTCGCGGCTCATATTGGCATTCGCGCGCCGGAAATAAGCCGAGATCGAGTACGGATAGCCGATGGTGGTAACGCCGGGAGTCGCCAGCGCCCGTTCAAGGCCTTTCTCGTTCACAACGATGCCGATAATTTCGGGCCTGTCAATGTCGATGGAGAGGGAATCGTTGAATTTGGCCATCACCTCTTCGCTATCCGCCATCTGCTTCACGTGCTTCGGCGAAACAAAGCTGACAGCGTCGATGTGCGTGAATCCGGCAAGCACAAGCTCCCGAAGATATTCCGCCTTGAGTTCTGTGGGAATAAAGTCGGGGAGTCCTTGCCATGCGTCGCGTGGGCATTCGATGACTTTAGTTATTTCGTTCATGAGATCGTCGTCGCAGCCATTTTCGCAAAATCGTAAAGCAACACAGAGCAGGCATACAGGGTAATCACGAAGGCTGCCAACAGAGCAGCGTCCAAATAAAGTGGATTGCCCATTTCGCTCAGGTCCCACTGGCCTGGGCGCCGAGAGAGATTCCATCCGATCACAATCAGCCAAAGTGGCGAGGATACGGCGAGGACTATGAGCCCGCGCTTGCGCATTACGTTTGTAAGACCCCTGTTTTGAATTCGGGTAGACCTCCTAATTCTCCAGCGGATGAAATCTGCAACAAGCAAGTACGATCCAATCAAAAGAGAAAGCAATGCAACCAGCTGCGCTCCCCGAAACCATGTTGGTGGCGGCATTGCAACGGAGCCGAACTCATATCCCCATGGTGACTTTGTGACCTCATGCACATACCACACCAGGAGGAGCCAGATAGGCACACCAGATGCAAGCACGACTGCACCGCGTTTTCGCATTACGTTTGCAGAACTCCGGTTTTGAACTCGCGGATTTCGGGATTTAGCGATGCGGCTTCGAGGGCGGTGATCAAGACGTCGCGGGTGTGGGCTGGATCAATGATCGCGTCCACCCAGAGGCGGGCGGCGGCGTAGCGCGGGTCAGTCTGATGCTCGTAAGTTGCGCGGACCGAATCGTAGAGCTCTTTTTTGGCCTTCTCGTCCACCTTTTTGCCTTCGCGTTCGAGTTGCTTCAGCTTGATTTCTGCGAGCGTGCTCGCGGCGGCGTCGCCGCTCATTACCGCGTAACGCGCGGTGGGCCAGGCGAAAATGAAGCGCGGATCGTAGGCTTTGCCGCACATGGCGTAGTGTCCGGCGCCGAAGCTGCCTCCGCAGATGACCGCGATCTTGGGCACCACACTGTTGGACACCGCGTTGACCATTTTTGCGCCCGCGCGGATGATGCCGCTCCATTCGGCATCTTTGCCGACCATGAAGCCGTTCACGTCGTGCAGGAAAATCAGCGGGATGCGGTCCTGGTTGCAGTCCATGATGAAGCGCGCGGCTTTCTCGGCGGATTCGGTGTAAATCACGCCGCCGAATTCGATCCGTTTCTGATCGGAGCCGGGCGCGGTCGTTTGCACGTGCTTCTTTTGGTTGGCGACGATGCCGACGGCCCAGCCTCCGATGCGGGCATAGCCGCACAGCAATGTTTCGCCGTACTCAGCGCGGTATTCCTCGAACTCGCTGCCGTCCACGAGGCGCGCGATGATTTCGCGCATGTCGTATTGCTTGCCGGGATCGTTGGAAAAGACGCCGTAGATTTCGCTGCCCGGGTAGAGCGGTTCGCGAGACGCGACGTGACTGAAGGGCGTGGGATTTGGAGCGCCCATCTTATCGGCGAGCGCGCGGATGCGCGCAATGCATGCATCGTCGTCAGGCTCGCGGAAATCGACGGTGCCGCTGATCTGGGAATGCATTTTCGCGCCGCCGAGATCTTCAGCAGACGTTACCTGGCCAATGGCCGCCTGCACCAGCGCGGGGCCCGCCAGGAACAAGCCGGAGCCTTCGGTCATCAGGATGTGATCGCACATCAGCGGAAGATACGCACCGCCTGCCACGCACATGCCCATGATGGCGGCGAGTTGCGGAATGCCCATGGCGCTCATCACCGCATTGTTGCGGAAAACGCGGCCGAAATCGTCGGTGTCCGGGAACACGTCCTCCTGCAACGGAAGAAAGACGCCCGCGGAGTCCACCAGATAGATTGTCGGGATGTGATTTTCGATGGCGATATTTTGCGCGCGAATCACTTTTTTCGCGGTCATCGGAAAGAACGCACCAGCTTTCACGGTCGCATCGTTGGCGATGATCATGAATGTGCGGCCGCAGACGCGCGCCAGACCGGTGATCGTTCCGGCGGCCGGAGCCCCACCCCACTCTTCGTACATTTCATAAGCCGCAAAAATGCCCAGCTCGGTGAAGTGCGTTCCGGGATCGACGAGCTTCTTGAGCCGCTCGCGCGCCGTGAGCCGCCCCTTTTTGTGCTGCGACTCAATAGCCTTGGCGCCGCCGCCCCGGCTGATCTGCTCTTCTTCGTTCTTGATTTGGGTGACGAGGTCGATGACCTTGCGGGTGTTCTTCTCGAACTCAGGGGATTTGCTGTTGACGCTAGTTTTCAGGACGGATGCCGACACTCGCAAACCTCGCACGAAATCGTACAACGCACATCGAAGGATACCGTGACGCAACGACCGGGCAACAAGCGAACAGTATACGGTCTCTCGACCGATAGTGCGAGAACACGCGGGGGTGGGTGGATCAGTTTTCGGTTACCGCGTTCAGTTTTCAGTTAGCGCGTTTACCAGGCACACTACCGGAGGCAGACAGGTTAGGCTATCGTCCTATGGTGAGGCGAGGAATGACTGCTACACAAAAGGCAACTAGCATCGGCGGACTTTGTGCGGTAATTCTGCTGCTTCTCTTCCCACCGTGGCAGCAGGCGTACAAGTCGTTGACAATCCCTTATCGCAAAGACATTGGGCACTCTTTCATCCTGAAAGAGCCTAGCCCTGTTGAAGTTCGTAGCGTCGGCGGGGCTGTTGATTCCCCCGCTGCATTTTACGTGCTCGTTGATACAAGAGGACTTTTATTTGAATGCGCGGGAGTTACGGCGGTGACTCTGACTCTGTTGTTTGCCTTGAGTAGACTCCGAACTGAAGACGGCGCGCCACCAACAAACCAAGTCCGGTTCGCTCCCTGCATTGCGACCGCGGCCCTTTTAGTGGGTTTTACAACCGAGGCTCTAACGTTGTACGGTTTGACTACAACCTTCACTAAACACCCCAACGAGCCGTCGTGGGTAGACTCGGCGTTCAACTGGACGCAAGAACCAAGTCGGCACCTCGCGGTTTACTTGACGAGGCTGTTTCATCCCGGTTTCGAAGAGGGAGTCGCCTATTTCTTACTCGTTCTCTTCCTACTTCAAGGATTTGTTTACAGCCTAGTTGCATACCTTCTATTTGTGAGGATTCGTACAAGTAAGCGTCGGTCACCGAAATTTGGCGCGATCACCCGGCCATGAACAGGCAACTCCCCGAGGAGTCCGGTAATCGGAAACCAACCCGCACCCAGGCGTGTTGGAAATGTTGACGGGGGCGTTCGCTCTCGATACAACCGCGTTGCGTCCATCGTGGACGGACGCGCTGTGCTGCTTGCGAGCAGCGGGAGAGTGCGCAAGTGCTTCTTACGGGATTGGGTTGGAACTCCTATTTCGCGGCGATGTGGGCAGAGCAAGAGAACTGACTAAAGCACGTCGATGACGATGAGGGTGATGTCGTCCTGCTGGGCCACCGATGCCGATTGCCAAACGCGGATCTCGGAAAGCAGTTGTTCCGATAACTCAGAAGGCAGACGGGACTGATTGTCGCGAACCACTTGCTCCAGCCTCCGATCGCCAAAGGAATCGCCGCTGGCATTTTGGGGCTCAGTCACGCCGTCTGTGTAAAGCAGGAAGCGGTCGCCAGAGTGGATCGACAGGTCACAAACGGGGTAGTCGGCCTCCGGATTGACGCCGAACAGCAGACCATTGCTTTCGATACGTTCCAGCTTGCCTTCTCGCCAGCGCAAAAGCGGGGGGTGCCCTGCGGCTGAATATAGTGCCTTGCGATTCTCGATATCGAGCCAGAGATAAGCCGCGGACACTAATTGATCGCGTGGTTGTCCGTAGAGGATGCTGTTCAAACCGCGCAATACCTGGCGCGGCTCATGCGCGCAGGTCATCACGGATTTCATCGCCACTTTGATCATCGAAGCGACGAGGGCGGCCGGCACACCATGCCCGGTGACGTCGGCAACGAGGAAGCCCACCCGTTTCCCATCGACGGGAATGAACTCATAGAAGTCACCAGCGACGGCAGCCATGGGCCGATAGGCAACCGCGATCCGGAGGCTGTGGACCTCGGGAACAGCTGGGGGAAGAATTGAGAACTGCAACTCACGGGCGACCTTGAGCTCGTCTTCAATCGCCAGTAAGCGACGCTCGTTGGCAAGGATGATCTGCACGGCGACGTACCCGAACGAAAGAAGGAACACAGCAAAGGCCAGATGGCTTGAGAGACCCGATTGCTCGTAATGCCGCGGGCGCAGCGCGTTAGACCACAAAGCTTCAGTGGCTAAAATGAGCGTCCCGATAACGAGGACACGGCGGTTGAATAGAACCAGGAACTTTTCAGACAGTCTCTTGACGGTAACGACCGTTACGAGAACAAGAAGGCCGCAGTCCGAGACAAGCCGATGGTAAAAGATGAATTTGTCGGCTGAGCCACCGCCTGCGAACCATCCAATTCCAACAAGGGCGATTAGCACCTCCACCAGAATTAGAATCTTGATGAGAAGCCGAATTCCACCCCGGCTTAATTCCAAGAAGGCCGACATCGCAAACACAGCGAGCAGGTACGCGATCGCAGTGTTCACGTAAGGAGTGCTCGTCTGAAGCACGAGCGGCAGGGCCGAAACGACAAACGGCGACCGAAACAGGAGCCCGGTTCCGTACATCGCGCTCCATATTCCTAGCCAGACAACGAGTCGTATGCCACTCCGCCGACGGATGGCTGCAACGGAACAAGCTGCCAATCCGACGAACAGGAAAACTGTTCCAAACATGACGTCGGCGAGTTGGCCGCGGTGCATCGCGAGAAGTTGGTCTTCCAACCGCTCACCTCCCAGGCATCGCCAAGATACCAGACTGGATGTCGACGTGGGATGCATGTCCGTTTTGTTCTCGGAACAGGACGCTTTGGCGAAAGAGCCGACAACCTCGAGCGGATCACGGACTACTCGGAAGTTCATTTCACTTGCCCGGTGAATCGCCTAACCGGAGGCTGACCCACTATCCGGGCGCGCAGGTAATGTTGACGGAGGCGTTGGCGCTCGATACTATGCAGAGCATTGGTGCTGTTGCTGCAAGCACCGCATCCTCACTCTGGAGGCGCCTGTGACTACCCTGGTCGAAGTTCCCAATCGCGGGTGTGCCTTCAGCGTTTCCGATGGCTTGAGGTAGCACGCCCTTCTTGTAGTTTTCCCGTTTGAGTTGTCGAGTCTGCGTCCGGAATCGTGTTGTGTCCACTGGACATTCCGGCGCGCAACCGCGTTCCGTCCATCGTGGACCGACGCGCTGTGCTGCTTGCGAGCAGCGGGAGGGTGTGCAAGTGCTTCTTACGGAATTGGGTTGGAGCGCGTATTTCGCAGCAATGTGGGCGGAGCAAGACGACTGTGGCTGGACGCCGGCAAGAGTGGTGTCGCAACAGCGCGGCCTGTGGAGGATCGCCGGCGATTTTGGCGAATGCTGGGCGGAGCCTTCGAGCAAACTGCGTGTAGCGGCGGAAGCACAGGGAGATTGGCCGGCCGTCGGAGACTGGATTGCCGCGGAGTTGTTCGGCGAGGAGCGCGCGTTTATTCAGGGGGTCTTGCCGCGGCGGGGATGTTTCGCACGCAAAGCACCTGGAAAGCGCATCGAGCAGCAGGTGATCGCCGCCAACATCGACACCGCGTTTCTGGTCGTATCGCTCGACGGCGATTTTAGTCCACGACGACTGGAACGCTATCTGGCACAGTGCTGGGAATCCGAAGTGAAGCCGGTCATTGTGTTGAACAAGGCCGACGAGTGTAGCGACGCTGCGGCGTTTGTTGCGGATGCGGAGCGCGTAGCGGCAAGCGCTCCGGTGCTGTCGGTCAGCGCGCGAACCGGCCGGGGAATGGACGAGCTCGATCGCTTTCTCGCAGCCGGCCAGACGATCGTGCTGCTCGGTTCGTCTGGCGTGGGAAAGTCGACACTGGTCAATCGTTTGCTGCGGCAGGATGTACAGGCGGTGCAGGCGACGCGCGAAACGGATGGCAAAGGGCGGCACACGACGACTTCGCGGCAACTACTGCGGCTGCCAGGCGGCGCGTTGATTATTGATACGCCGGGATTGCGCGAAATCGCTCTATGGGATGCGGAAACCGGCGTCGCGCAGGCGTTCGCCGACATCGAGGAGTTTGCGGCGAATTGCCGCTTCCGGGATTGCGGGCACGAGAACGAGCCGGGTTGCGCGGTTCGCGCGGCCTTGGAGGCGGGCCGCCTCGACGAAGAACGAGTCGCGAGCCTGAAGAAGCTGGAACGCGAACAAGAATTTCAGCGGCGCAAAGTCGATCCGGCAGCGATGCACGAATACAAAAGCAAAATCACGCGTTTGCATCGAGGCGCCCGCGCGAAATATCAGCAGCGCGAACGCGACGGAGGCAAACGATGACGCCGCTGATTCTGGATTTGGCGTTGGCGCGCAGGATTGAGCTGGCGGAAGCGCACGCGGCTGTGGATTGCGCAGAGGCGCTGGAGCGGATGCGACCGGGTGGCGTCGGCGCGGTAGAGCGGATTGCCGGAGGATTCGCGATTTATTGCGGCGCGGGATCGCCGGTAACGCAGGCCGTGGGATTGGGGCTCGATGGCGCGGTCAGCGAGGAAGAGTTCGATCGGTTGGAGGAGTTTTATCGCAGCCGCAACGAGGCGGTGCGTGTGGAGACTTGCCCACTGGCGGACGCGTCGCTCGTCCGCCATTTCGGCGAGCGCGGATATCGCGTGACGGAATTTTCTAACGTGATGGCGCTGCCGTTGGGCGAATCGAGTTCCGCGGCGGTGGAGACGACCGGGAATCCGCCGGCAGGCGTCACCATCGAGCGCATCGGGAAACAGCAGATGGATTTGTGGACGCTTACGGTGTCGCAGGGCTTCGCGGAGAATTTTCCGGTGACGCAGGAGATTCTGGAGGTCATGAAAATGTTTGCGCTGGGCGCGAGCGTCGAGTGCTATCTGGCGCGGGTGGACGGAGCGGTGGCGGGTGGCGCGACCCTCGCGTTGCGCCAGGGCGTGGCGGGCCTACTTGGGGCGAGCACGCTGCCGGCATTTCGCAATCGCGGAGTGCAGACGGCGCTTCTGAAGGAGCGTTTGAGGCGCGCGATGACAGAGAACTGCGACTTGGCGGTGTGCATCGCTCAGCCGGGAAGCAGTTCGCAGCGCAATGTGGTGCGGCAGGGCTTTTCGGTGCTGTATACGCGGGTGAAGTTCGAGCGGGCTTGGACTTAAGAGCTTTGCGGGACGCGCTTGTGGATGAAGTCGACGATGTCTTGCGTGGAAGTGCCGGGGAGAAATATTTCGGCGATGCCGGCTTTCTTGAGGTCGGCAACGTCGGCTTCGGGAATAATGCCGCCGAGAAGGACGGTGACATCGGTCATCCCTTTGTCGTGCAACAACTTCATGAGCTGGGGACAGATGGTGTTGTGCGCGCCGGATAGGATCGAGAGGCCAATGACGTCGACGTCCTCCTGCACGGCGGCGGTGGCGATCATCTCGGGCGTCTGGCGCAGCCCGGTGTAGATCACTTCCATGCCGGCATCGCGCAGCGCGCGGGCGATCACTTTCGCGCCGCGGTCGTGACCATCAAGCCCCGGCTTGGCAATCAAAACTCGAATTTTCTTCTCCGCCATTCTTCTCTGTGACCTCTGTGTCCGGCCTTTGTGTACTCTGTGTTGAACTCTGATCTGCGGCTCTAGCGCTAGATTATGTAACGCCTAATTCCATCCTTTAGCGCACTAACGTTGAAGTTGATCAAGAGTCCCAGACGCCGACCGGAGAGGCGCAGATACGTCAGAATGATCGCCTCGTGAATTGCCGCGAAGTTCTCGATCGACTTGAGCTCGACGACAACTCTACTCTCTACGAGTAAGTCAATTCTATAGCCACATTCGAGTTTCACGTCCTTATAAACAACAGGAATCGGCTTCTGGCGTTCGATTTTGAGGGCGCGCAGGGCTAGTTCTTTCGAGAGGCATTCTTCGTATGCCGACTCCAGCAGGCCAGGACCGAGATGGCGGTGGACCTCGATCGCAGCGCCGATGATCTCATGCGAGATCTCGTTGTCTGTCATAGAAAGGATAGATTAACACAAAGTACACAAAGGTCGGACACGGAGCGCGCAGAGAAGGCTACGTGATGGCGACTTCTTCGTAGGTGCCGAAGGTTTCGCGCATGGCGTCGCAGATTTCGCCTAGGGTGGCGTAGGATTTTACGGCTTCGAGGATGAAGGGCATCAGGTTGGCGTTGCCTTGCGTAGCTTTGCGGAGGGCGGCCAGGCGGCGGGCTACTTCTTCGCTGGAGCGTTCGGCGCGGAGTTTGCTAAGGCGTTCGGCTTGGCGGTGCGCCACGGTCTCGTCGATTTGCAAGGTCTCCAGCGGTTTTTCGTCGGATACGAAGTCGTTGACGCCGACCATGATTTTTTCTTTTTTGTCGAGCGCGACCTGGTAGCGGTAAGAGGCCTCGGCGATTTCGCGCTGCGGGTACCCGCGTTCGATGGCCGCGACCATCCCGCCGAGCGCGTCGATCTTCTCGATGTAATCCCATGCGCCGCGTTCGACTTCGTTGGTGAGCGTCTCGACAAAGTAGGAGCCGCCCAGCGGATCGACGGTGTTGGTGACGCCGGTTTCGTGGGCGATGATCTGCTGCGTGCGCAGGGCAATCGTGGCGGCGAATTCCGTCGGTAGCGCCCACGCTTCATCGAGCGAATTGGTGTGCAGCGACTGCGTACCGCCCAGCACGGCGGCGAGCGCTTGAATCGCGGTGCGCACCACGTTGTTGTACGGCTGCTGAGCAGTGAGCGAGCACCCGGCGGTCTGCGTGTGAAACCGCAGTGCCCAGGTTCGCGGGTTCTTCGCTTTGTAGCGCTCGACCATCGCCTTATGCCAGATGCGGCGAGCGGCGCGGTATTTGGCAATTTCCTCGAAGAAGTCGCTGTGGGCGTTGAAGAAGAAGGAAAGCTGCGGCACGAATTCATCGACATCCAGGCCCCGGCGCATGCCCCATTCGACGTATTCGAGGCCATCGCGCAGCGTAAACGCCAATTCTTGAATCGCCGTCGAGCCCGCTTCGCGGATGTGATAGCCGCTGATCGAGATGGTGTTGAACTTGGGGGTATTTTTCACGCCGAACTCGAAGGTGTCGATCACCAGCCGCATCGAGGGCTCCGGCGGGTAGATGTATTCCTTTTGCGCGATGTATTCCTTGAGGATGTCATTTTGCAGCGTGCCGGAAATTTTCTTCCAGTCGGCACCTTGCTTTTCGGCGACCGCCAGATACATCGCCCAGATCACGGCCGCGGGCGAGTTGATGGTCATCGACGTAGTTACGTCCGCAAGCGGGATTTGATCGAAGAGCACTTCCATATCCGCGAGCGAACTGATGGCCACGCCACACTTGCCGACTTCGCCTTCGGACAGCGGATGGTCGGAGTCATACCCCATCAGCGTGGGCAGATCGAAGGCCGTGGAAAGGCCCGTTTGACCCTGCGCGAGAAGATAGCGGAAGCGTTGATTGGTGTCTTCGGCGGTGCCGTAGCCCGCAAACTGGCGCATGGTCCAAAGCCGGCCACGGTGCATCGTGGAATGAATGCCGCGCGTGTAAGGAGGTTCACCGGGGTAGCCGAGATCGCGCTCGGGGCTCCAACCAACCAGATCAGCAGGCGTGTAGAGGCGGCGGATCGGATAGTTGGAAATCGTCGTGAATTCCGCTTGTCGTTCGGGGCTTTTTTCGAGCGTCGGAGCGAGTGTCTTCTCTTCCCAGGCTTTCTCTCGGGCGGAAGGCTCGCGGCGGGATGAAGAAAGTTCTGCGGGAACGACGGTTTGGCTGGCGCCCTTGGAAGAATCGCTCATAGAAATTTCCGTCCCGTTCGAGCTGTGGCCGGTAAATCGCCGTGCTCGAAAGGCCGCTAAAATCAATGCTATGCGAATCGCCCGCTCGGAGCAATAGCGCCGCCATCGCCGTACGCGCCGATCAAACTAGGACTTGCCTGACCAATCCGGGGAATGTTCGGCCGGGGGAATGTTCGGCGATCCGCAATTCCTGACGTGGGGGCCAATCGCGGAAGCATGGGATACGGAGAGAAGCGGCTTAAAAAGAAAAGCCGGCACCTGGGAATGCGGTGCCGGCTCAGCGAACGTGTTTAACGTTGGCCTTGGTTGGCAAAGATCTTCTCGGTGCCCACGACTTGCCCATTCCGTGTTCCGGGAATCAAAGTGTCGTGTTCGACCTGTCCGTGTTTGGCGTCGGCGATGGTGACGCGGTTGACTTCGAGAGTGCGTCCCACGGCGCGCTCGTAGTTTGCCTTGGCTTCAACGAGGTTAGCCAACGCGCGAAGTTCGGTACCCTGCGCGGTGATCAGGTCGCGCTGCGTGAGAATGACATTGTAAACGGTTGACGCACCGAGTTGATATTTCTTCTGCTCGGCGTCAAAGGTCTGCTGTTGCAGTTCGCGCGCCTTGCTGGCGGCTTGCACCTGCGCGCGGTCTTGCGTCAAGGCAATGTAGGCGTTGCGGACGTCGAGCAGCGCAGCGTTCTTCAATTGTTGCATTTGCGCTTCGATCTGGCGCTGAGCGAGAACGGCGTGCTGGTAGGCGGCCTGGGCCTGCCGGTTGCGGATAGGAATTTGTACGTTCACGCCGATCAGATAATCAGGGAAATGGTTATGAAAAATCTGGCTCTGCGCGTTACCGAAGCCTTGGTGGTTGATTCCGTCCGTGACTGAAGTGCTGTTCGGTTCGAAGATCTCGACCGGCACGCCATTCATGTCGAGCACCGTAGCCGGCTGGCCATTGGCGCCCACCACAGCCGCGCCCGCCGTCGTGGTTGAGCCGGTGATAATGGGGCTGTTGCCAGCGAGCCCCTGACTCGCGTATTGCGCGGTCAGCGCGGCCGTCGGAAGCAACGCTCTTCGATTTGCTTTAGAGTCGACGCCGGCGTTCTGCACATTGATTTGTTGCTCTAGCAGGTCCGGTCGCTTGGCGAAGGCTTCTTTCACGGCGTCTTCAAAGTTGGCCGCTTCGACCGCCTCTGGAGGATTCGGGTGGTCCAGGGGCACGATTTCAACATTCGCGAGCGCTGGCGCCAGCGGATCTCGCGAGATCGCGTTCTTCAGGGTTTGCTCATCCGTAAGCTTAACGGTCTGGGCCACAATGAGATTCTGGCGGTCCGTGGCCAATTCGGATTCCGCGCGCGTCACATCCAAAGGTGCCATGGTGCCGATTTCGAGCTGCTTCTTGTTGTCCCCGTAAAGTTTGTTGGAGACGGTAACGGCTTGCTCTTGAACCTTCACGTTCTCACGGGCGTAGACCAGCTCCCAATACTCGTTAATGGTATTGGTAACCGTGGTAATCGCCTGCTGCTCGAAGGCGTAGTCCGCGAGCTTCCTGTTGTTTTTCGCGATGATGATGTTGCGCTGATTCTGGAACTTACCGAATCCGTTCAACAGCTGCTGTTGGAATGAGATGGTCAACGAGGATGTGATATAGGGATCAAAAAAGTTTGCCGCGGAAGTCGATGAACTTCGAGAATTGTCCCAGGTGGCCGTCAACGTCGTGCCGGTGGCAAATCCTTGCGTGTATTGCGTGTTGTACTGCGCCGTATGCGATATCAGGCCCGTGGCGGTGGCTGTGCCGGTTCCCGAGATGAACGGGTTATTCACCGGAGTCGAGCGGTCGTCGAAGAACATGTTTGCCGTTAGGAGCGGGTCGTAATTCAGAAAAGGAACGTTCGCGGTCGAGAAGCGAATTTCGGCGCCATTGATGCCCTGAGGCAATCCTCCGCCTTCTGCCGTCAGAATATCTGTGTCCGCAAACCACGGGTTATAGCGTGCCACGGCAATGTCCATGCTGTTCTGGAGCGCGAGTTCGACTGC
Source organism: uncultured Acidobacteriota bacterium (assembly GCA_963810355.1). Lineage (GTDB taxonomy): Bacteria > Acidobacteriota > Terriglobia > Acidiferrales > UBA7541 > Acidiferrum. Next base: position 71,232 of record CAWENU010000004.1, on the reverse strand, counting down.
GTCTTGTAACGTGATTTCCAGCTTGCCGTCGTGGATCAGTTGCTCGATGTTCGGCGAGTTCGCGGTGCCGAATTCTGGAATTTGGATTGGCGAATAAGGAGCAAACAGATTCGGAAACGGGCGCGGGGCGTACCTGTAGTTGTATTTCGAGACTCCCAGAGACACGGGAATCGGCGGGTTCGTTGGCCCGGGCCCATAGACGGGCTTGGGCGCCTGCGTGGGGGCATTCGGGTCCTGCCCTGGCCGATTCTGTTCCGGAGACTGCGGAACGGGCAGTTCGGGATGCTCGGTTTGTTGCCCCGGTGGCGGGCTTTGACCGGGGTCCTGGGCAAAAACGGGCGACCCGGATCCTGCCGCGAGCATCGCCGTGAGCACCGCAGCCGTCAGCGAGCGCGCCCATTGCGATGGACGCGCGGCGCCGTCTGGAAGCGGCGTACGTCGCCAAACGGACGCACGTGGAGTTGACGGCTTTGCGGTCAACCGTAGCAAGTTCATGATGTCGTTTACTCCTTGAATTTTATCCACGACCTACGCGGGTCACCTACGCGGGTCATTGTTGCCTGACTCTCTGTACAACGTTCACCAGAGGCACTTTGTTTCATCAAATCGACGACAGCACTGCATCGGCAAGCGAGAAACCGACCGAAAACACGAATTGGGCAGTCTAGCAGGGGCTCGTTTCCTTGACAACGCAACACGCGGCGGCTAGGCTGCTGACGATTCGACGGTTACCCGTGGTTTGGAGTTAGCTGTGCCATCGAAGGTTTCGCCCCGGGAACGCGACTCCGGTTGTCGCGGCAGCGAGTTTGATGCCGCCCGAGAGTCGAGTTGGAGAGCCATGCTGAAGCGCGAAGAACTGATGCGGATGTTCGAGAGCGCCGGCGCGATTCGCCACGGACACTTTGAATTGTCCAGCGGTCTCCACAGTGCTACGTATGTGCAGTGCGCGCGCGTTTTGCAATATCCACGCTTTGCCGAGAAGTTAGGGCAGGCGCTGGCCGCGCTTTTTTCCGACGCGACCATTGAAGCGGTGGTCTCCCCGGCCATGGGTGGCCTCATCATCGGGCAGGAAGTCGCGCGCGCGCTTCCAGAAGTGAAAGTGGACGTTGCCGGTGGCGGGATTCCCGCCATTTTCGTCGAGCGCGATGCCAGCGGCACCATGACGCTGCGCCGTGGTTTCAGTTTGCGCGAGGACCAGCATGTGCTCGTGGTGGAAGACGTCTGGACCACCGGAGGTTCCACGCTGGAAACGATCCAGGTTGTCGAAGAAGCCGGAGGCCGGGTCGTTGCCGCCGGCGCGCTGATCGATCGCAGTGGCGGCCAGGTGGAGTTTCCGGTCGAATCGCAAGCGTTACTCGATTTGCCGATCGCCAGCTATGCTCCCGAAGATTGCCCGCAGTGTCGTGAGGGCAGCGCCGCCCTGAAACCTGGGAGCCGCTTCGTCCGTTCCGCGACGTGATGCGATCAGCGTGGCGTAACTTCCTCCTGGTAATTCTCCCGGCATGCGCTATTTCAAGCTGACCATCGCCTACGACGGCACCGATTTTCACGGCTGGCAAGCTCAGTCCAGCAAACCTACCATTCAGGGCGAGATCGTCGGCGTTCTTCGCCAGTTGACGCAGGAAAATATCACGCTGCAGGGCACGGGCCGTACGGACGCGGGCGTCCACGCACTCGGCCAGGTTGCCAGCTTCCGCACGCAATCCGGCCTCGCCGCCGATGATTTCCATCGCGCCCTGAACGCCTTGTTGCCGCCGTCGATTCGCATTGTGAAGGCCGAAGAGGTCGGACCGAACTTCAGCGCGCGCTTTTCCTCTCGCGGCAAGGTGTACCGCTATCGCATGTATCGCGGCCGAGTCCTTCCGCCGATGCTCTGGCGTTACGTGCTGCATTATCCATTCCCGCTCGATGAAGACGCCATGCGCGATGCCGCCGCGCGCTTCGTCGGCGTTCACGACTTCACATCCTTCGCTGCCTCTACGGGCTCCGAGGAAGACGACAGGGAACGCGTGATGGAACGCGAAATCTTTTCGACGGAGCTGGTGCGCTCGCCGGACAACGAGGAACTGGTGTTCACCGTGCACGGCCGCTCCTTCCTGCGCTACATGGTAAGGAAAATGGTAGGCACGCTTCTCGATGTAGGCCGCGGCAAACTCCAACCCGAAGACGTCGACCGGCTCTACGAACTGCGCGACCGCTCCAAATCCGGCCCTACCGTCCCCGCTCACGGCCTCTGGATGGTCAGCGCCGAGCACGAAGAGCCTTATCGTATCGGTTGACTTCGATTTCCAATCGGCTCTGGTTTCATGCAGAATACGGTCGCAAATTCTGGAGCCTACATGACTCGCAGCACGATGCTAGCGTCCTGTTTTCTCGCGACTATTTCGCTCGCGCCTCTCGGCAATCATCTGATCGCCGACGAAACTCCGCTCGCGGGTTACTCCGCCGATTCTTCGCGCACCGAACGCGATTGGGAAGACAAATTCCGCGCCATGCCGACCCCGCCAATCTTCGCGCCTACATGCAGCGCCTCTCGCGCGCCCCCACCACGTCGGCTCACCTTACGACAAAGACAACGCCGAGTGGATTCTGGCGAAGTTCAAAGAATTTGGCCTCGACGCGCATATCGAATCCTTCAACGTGCTCTTCCCCACGCCGAAAGAGCGCCTCGTCGAACTCGTCGAGGGCGGGCCGCACTTCACCGCCAAGCTGCAGGAGCCCGCGCTGCCCGCAGATCCCACCTCGAATCAGCAGGCCGAGCAGCTTCCCACCTACAACGCGTATTCCGCCGACGGCGATGTCACCGCGCCGCTCGTCTACGTGAATTACGGCATCCCCGAGGACTACGAAATACTCGAGCGCCACGGCGTCTCCGTGAAAGGCGCCATCGTGATCGCGCGCTATGGCCACTCCTGGCGCGGCATCAAGCCGAAAGTCGCCGCCGAGCACGGCGCCGTCGGCTGCATCATTTATTCCGATCCGCGCGACGACGGCTACTCCGCGGGCGAACGTTTCCCGACGGCGCCTTGCGCCCGCACGACGGCGTGCAGCGCGGCAGCGTGCAAGACAGCACCGAATTCTATCGGGCGATCCGCTGACTCCGGATATCGGCGCCACGCCCGGACGCCAAGCGCCTCGACATCGAAGACGCCCCGACGCTCACGAAAATTCCCGTGCTGCCGATTTCCTACGCCGACGCCGCAGCCGCTGCTCGCGGCCATCAACGGCCCGTCGCGCCCGCCAAGCCTGGCGCGGCGGCCTGCCCATCACCTATCGCATCGGTCCCGGCCCCGCGAAAGTTCACCTGAAAGTTCTTTCCAATTGGGATATCAAGCCGCTCTACGACGTGATCGCGAAAATTCCCGGCTCGCAGTTTCCCGACGAGTGGGTTCTTCGCGGCAACCATCACGACGCCTGGGTCAACGGCGCCGAAGATCCGATCTCCGGCCATGGTTGCCGTCATCGAAGAAGCCCGCGTCGCTTGGCGAGCTGCGTGAAAGCCGGATGGAAGCCCAAGCGCACCATCATTTATTGCGCCTGGGATGGCGAAGAGCCCGGCCTGCTAGGTTCCACCGAATGGGCCGAAGACCCACGCCGACGAACTTCGCCAGAACGCGGTCGCCTATATCAATTCCGACACGCAACGGCCGCGGCTTTTTTGGCGCCGAAGGCTCGCACACTCTGGAAAAATTCATCAACGACGTCGCCCGCGACGTTCAGGACCCGGAAACTAAGCTATCCGTGTGGAAGCGCTGGCAGCTTCATGACATTACGCAGTGCAAATGCGACGAAGCATCGCCAGGAGACCGCGCCAGCGCCGCGACCTGCGCATCGGAAGTCTCCGGCGGTGGCTCCGACCACGCCGGATTCCAGAATTTCCTCGGCATTGCCGTCCTGAATCTTGGCTTCGGCGGCGAAGACGGCGAGCGGCATCTATCACTCCATCTACGACGATTTCTACTGGTACACGCATTTCAGCGACACCGATTTCGCCTACGGCCGCGCGCTTTCGCGCAAGTTGCGGGCACCGCGGTGATGCGCCTCGCCGACGCCGATCTGCTGCCCTTCGACTTCTCCGATTTCGCCGACACCGTGCAGACCTACGTTCACGGGCTGCAAACCTTCTCGACAAAGCGCGACGAAATCCGCGAGCGCAACCTCGAAATCGAAGAAGGCGCTTTCACCGCCAGCGCTGATCCGAAGAAACCCTACGTTCCACCAGCCGAAACAGGAAACGTCCCGCCGCATTTGAATTTTGCGCCGCTGCAAAACGGCGCCGACGCTCTGACGCGCAGCGCCGAGGAATACAAAAAGCTTTGGCGCATGCGACCGAAAACGGCGGCGCACGCTAACTTCAGCGTCGCTTGCAGAAGTCGAATCGCATGCTCATCGACAGCGAGCGCAAACTCACCAACCCGGAAGGTCTCCCCGGAGAGCGTGGTACAAGCACCAGATCTACGCGCCGGGTGTCTACACCGGCTACGAAGCCAAAGCGATCCCGGCTGTTCGCGAAGCCATGGAGCAAAAGCAGTGGAAGCAGGCCGAAGAAGCCATCGCCCGCGCCGCCGCAGTGCTGCAAGACGAAGCAACGCTGGTCTCTTCGGCAGCTGCCAAACTCTCCGCCGCCAAGTAGCACAGACACTCTTGTCTGTGTCTACATCAACCTTTTCGAGCAGTCAACAAGTCACCTGAAATCCGACCTGTTGCTCGATAAGAAAAAATCAAGAGAACTGTTGCCCCACGCTCCACACAGCAACTATCATTGATTTTCGATTGCGCGGCTGTATTTCCGCACCAGCCTAGCGAAACGGCCCGAAAACAAACACGCATCCCGCTGGCGGCACGCGGGAAGCGCACCGCATCAAAGAAACCGACGCAGTTCATCTTGAATCTCAAACTGAGATTCGTTCGTTGATGCGGCATCTCCTGAAAGCGTTCGTAGCCGCAAACTTGACCAATTTGAGGGACGGTAGCAACAATGTTTTTTTCGAGGACCCGAGTTTTTCGCGCGAACAGATTGACGCAAAGGACGATCCTCTACCTGTGTCTGCTGGCTGCTCTCATCGCCGTTCCCACATTTGCCCGCGCCGACGGCAATAATTTCGACCTGCTAGGCCCCCGCATCGAAATGAAGGTCACCCGCGGCGGCAAAGCATTGCCGATCTCAGATGTCGCCAATTTGCAGCCCGGCGACCGCCTGTGGCTTCATCCCGATTTTCCCGACGATCAGTCAGCCCGCTATCTGCTCATCGTCGCTTTTCTTCGTGGCGCCACCAATCCGCCGCCCGAAAATTGGTTCACCAAGGCCGAAACCTGGACCAAGCAGGTACGCGAAGAGGGCATCGTCGTCACCGTTCCGCAAGACGCCCAGCGAGTCCTCCTTTTTCTGGCTCCCGAGACCGGCGGTGACTTCGGCACGTTGCGCAGCGCGGTCCGCGGAAGACCCGGCGTGTTCGTACGCGCCTCGCAAGATTTGAATCAGGCCAGCCTCGACCGCTCGCGCCTGGAAAAATATCTCGCCGACGTAAAGGTCGTCTCCGATGCCGACCCTAAAGCGCTCCACGAGCATTCCATTCTGATGGCTCGCACGCTTGGTATTCGCATCGACGAACAATGCTTTAACAAGCCGGTCGAAGAACAAAGTTCCTGCCTGACCAAAAACACCGACAATCTCGTCATGGACGACGGTCACAGCCAGTCGATGGTGACGGCGTTGGCGTCCGGACCCAACTCCGACCTGGTCGGCGCGGTCAGCGCCACGTCGCTGGCGGGCGGCGGATTTTACAGCGCATACGTTGGCGCGGTCGTGGATCTCGCGCGCGTCCTCGGCAACCTGCACACCGCTTCCTACGTCTACATTCCTGCTCTCGCCCTCCCCAAGGGCGAGCAGATGAATTTGAAGCTGAACAATCCGCCGTCTTTCCGCAAGCCGATGTCGGTGATCGTCATCGGCCTGCCCGCCGTCGAAGCGGCCCAACTACCTCCTCTGAGGGCCATCGACGCCGATCAGGTTTTCTGCCTGCAAAAATCCTCGCTGGTTCTGCCTGTCGAAGGCGCCCCGCTCGTTTTCTCCTCCGACATCGGCCACGATTTCTTCCTGCACATTGCCGGCAAAGACGGCAAGGAAATCAAGCTTCCGGCAAGAGCCGACGCCACCAGTGGTGGATTTCTAATCGACACGCACAGCGTCGAAGGCGCAAAGCTCGATGCCCAACTCACGGGAACCCTGCATGGCTATTGGGGTTTTGAGCCTTACGAAGGGCCGAATTTTCATCTCCGGACTTCGCGCACAGCCCAGTGGGTGATTCCTGCTTCGGAACAGACCGCTCTCATCGTCGGCCGCGAGGATACCGTTCACTTGCAATCCGATTCCGCCGCGTGCGTGGATAACGTGAGGATCTACGATGCGCAGGGCAAAGAGATCAAGACCACTTGGAAGGCCCCCAAGCCCGACGAACTCGAATTGAAAGTCGCGCTGAAGGATCAGCCCGCGGGAGCCCTGCAAGTTAAGTTGCAGCAATTTGGTCTGGCCAAGCCCGATGAACTTCCGCTGCAAGCCTATTCCGAAGCGGCGCACCTGGATGGCTTCACGATCAATGCCGGAGACCAGCAAGGCGTCTTGAAGGGAACTCGCCTCGATGAAGTCGATCACTTCGAGCTGAATGGCATTCACTTCCTGCCCGCGAAGTTGACGCGCACCCATGAAAAAGATGAACTCCATCTGGCGGCCACGCAGCCCGATTCCGCGCTACGCCCCGATCAATCTCTGGTGGCGAAGGTCGCACTCAAAGACGGCCGCGTTCTCGAGCTGCCGACCAAAGTAGAAGCGCCGCGCCCGAAGGTCACGCTCGTCAGCAAAAGCATACGGCTGGGCGACCTGCCTTCGACGATCAGTCTCGGCAGCCAGGAGGAGTTGCCGCTGGATGGACAAATTTCCTTTCTCTTGAAAGCGGAAATTCCAAATCGGTTCTCGCGTTCCGAACGCATCGAAGTTGCCACCGCCGACGAATCGTTTACCACGCTGCTCAGCATGACGGACGGAAGCTTGATCCTGCGCGATTCGGAAAGCGCACTCGCGGTCTTCGATCCCCACAAAGCTTTCGGACCGTCCGCCTTCGGCCCGCTGCAATTTCGCCCGGTGGAAGCCGACGGCACAAAAGGGGATTGGCAGCCATTGGCAACACTGGTGCGCGTCCCCGCACTGAAAGAAATTCGCTGCCCGGAGAGCCCCGATAAACCGTGCCAATTGACGGGCACGAATCTCTTCCTGATCGACTCCGTCGCTTCCGATCAGCAATTTGCTCACAACGCCCCGGTGCCAACCGATTTTATCGACGCCACGCTCGCCGTGCCGCACCCCGGCGAAACCGGCCTGTACATCAAACTGCGCGACGACCCGTCCGCAATCAACACCGTCCTCCTCCCGATCTCACAAGATCAGCAACAGCCGTAGCGTAATTCGTGAGCTGCTGTGGCACAGCCATTCCGGGCTGGGCGCGTCAGCTATTTGTCATGTTTCGATTCCAAGACCCTCACTGCGATGGGTTTGTCGCCGGCATTCACGTCGGAATGCATCTCCCCTGGCCGGATGGTATTTTGCAGCAAAACTAACTCCTCCCGACCGTTAAGTTTTCAGCTAGAATCCTGCGTATGGCCGCCATCGTAATCTCGGTCGGCACGATTCCTTCGATTAACCCCGCGACCGGCGAAGCCCTCGGCTGCTTCGAGAGAACTTCGCCATCTCGCATGCCCGAGATCCTCGCCCGCGCTCGCGCAACGCAAGCGAAGTGGGCGAAGACTCCGATTGCCGATCGCGCCGCGCGCCTCAAACTTCTCCGCGAACGCATTCTCTCTTCGCGCGATGCCCTGGCCGACGCGATCGTTCGCGAATCCGGCAAGCCACGCGCCGAAGCGCTATTCGCGGATATTTTTGTGGCACTCGACACCGCGCAATATTTCGCCGTCAACGCGGAGCGCTTGTTGCAACCCGAACATGTCTCGCATCACAATCTCGCCGCCAAAGCCAAGAGCGGCACCCTGACCTACGAACCGCTCGGCGTAATCGGCATTATCAGCTCCTGGAACTATCCCCTGGCCATTCCGGTCAGCCAGATCATTCCGGCCATCGTTGCGGGTAATGCGGTGGTCTGCAAGACGAGCGATTTCACCCCACACTGCGGCGCCTTGATCGAACGACTCGTCGCCAGCGCGGGTTTTCCAGATGGCTTGGTAACCATCGTCCAGGGCGGCGGCGACGTAGGCCAGGCCCTGATCGACGCAGCTTGCGACAAAATTCTGTTCACCGGCAGCGTCGAAACCGGCCGCCGCGTCGCCGAAGCCTGCGCGAAGCGTCTGATCCCCACGGTTCTCGAACTCGGCGGCAAAGACGCCATGATCGTCCTCGCCGACGCCGATCTCGAAGTTGCCTCCAGCGGAGCCGTTTGGGGCAGCTACACGAATTGCGGACAAGTCTGTCTCTCGGTCGAGAGAATTTTCGTCGAGCGTTCCGTCAGCGAACCCTTCGCCGCGCGCTGCGTCGAAAAAACAAAAAAGCTGCGGCTCGGACCCGGAAGCGATCCTGTCACGGACGTCGGCCCGATGATCCGACCTCAACACGTCCAGCGTATGACCGCCCTGATCGAAGACGCCGTCAGCCGCGGTGCGAAAGTACTGTGCGGCGGCCACGCACGCCCCGATCTCGGCGAAAACTTCTTCGAGCCCACGGTAATCGTAGATGTGGATTCCGCCGCGCGCCTCTTTCAAGAGGAAACGTTCGGCCCGATCCTGGCCATCCAGACTGTCGCCAACTCCCACGAAGCAATCCTCCGCGCAAACGATTCTCCGTTCGCACTGTCCGCAAGCGTCTGGACGCGCGACGCCGCCCGCGGCAAAGCCATCGGCGCACAACTCCGCGCCGGCGCCGTCATGGTCAACGACGCCATCAGCTATTTCGCCATCGCCGAAGCTCCACACGGCGGCTGCGGCCTGAGCGGCTGGGGCCGCACACACGGCAAAGCAGGCCTCCTCGAAATGGTCCAGACCAAATACATTGACGTCGATCGCCTCCCGCGCCGCGAAAAGCCGTGGTGGTATCGCTATGGCGCCGACCTCGAGCAAGCCGCCGACGCCTTCCTGCAATTTGAATTCGCCAATAAACTAAGCGCCCGCGTAGCCAGCGCCCGCGCCGCCCTAAGAACCATGTTCCGCGACCACGGTTTATAATATCTCCGTGTAGGCGCCTCTCTTTAAAGAGGCGCGACCTAGACGCAAATGGTGCCGATAGAGATCAAAAGCAGCTTTGACCGCGTCGCGCATCAAAACTGAAATGACCGAACCCACAAACCATCGCGAATACATCTACGACTGGAACCAAGCTTCCCCTCCGGCCATCCCTCCCAACACGCTCGTGCTCCTGAGCGACGAAACCCTCCGCGACGGCCTGCAAAATCCCTCCGTCTACGACCCCAGCATCGAAGAAAAAATCGAAATCCTCCACCTGATGGAATCGCTGGGCATCGATTCCGTGAACATTGGCCTCCCCGGCGCAGGGCCCGCGCGCCGCAGCCCGACACCGAAGCTCTCGCCCGCGAAATCGCCTCCCACCGCATGAAAATCCGTCCCAACTGCGCCGCCCGAACGCTGGAATCCGACATCCGTCCCATCATTGATATTTCCCAGCGCGTCGGCATCCCTCTCGAAGCCGCCACCTTTCTAGGCTCCAGCCCCATCCGCCGCCTGGTCGAAGATTGGACCGTCGATCATCCTTGAGCGCACCACAGAAAAAGCGGTCAGGTTTGCCGTCGAGCACGGCCTGCCGTCCATGTACGTAACCGAAGACACCACGCGCACCGATCGCGACACCGTCAAGACGTCTCTACTCCACCGCGATCAGCAACGGCGCCCGCGCTGTCGTCTTCTGCGATACCGTCGGCCACGCCACGCCGCAAGGCGCCTACAACCTCATCAAGTTCGCTGTCGATGAAATCGTGAAGCCCAGCGGCGAAAAAATCCGCGTCGACTGGCACGGCCACAACGACCGCGGCCTGGCCGTCGCTAATTCGCTCGCCGCCATCGCCGCCGGGGCCGCACCAGGTCCACGCCGCGGCTAACTCCGCTGGGCGAGCGCGTGGGCAACACGCCCGATGGAACTCATGCTGGTCAACCTCCGCCTGATGGGTTTGATCGATCGCGACCTCTCCCGCCTCAAGGAATATTGCGAAAACGTCGCCCGCGCCACACACACCACCATCCCGCCGAACTACCCGGTTGTCGGCCACGACGCCTTCCGCACCGCCACCGGCGTCCACGCCGCCGCGATCGTGAAAGCTTTCCACGGCAAAAATCCCGAACTCGCCGACATCGTCTATAGCGGCGTCCCCTTGCATCTCTTCGGCCTCGACCAAATCATCGAAATCGGCCCGATGAGCGGCAAATCCAACGTCTTGTTCTGGCTGGAGCGCCACAAAATCCCCGCCAACGACGCCGTCGTGAATCGCATCCTCGACGCCGCCAAAAAATCCCCTCGCGTCCTCACCGACGACGAAATACAAGGCCTCGCCACGGAGCCGGCACGCCATTGACCTCGCGCACGCCTCCGCAATCCCTCCGGAACTCCTCGGTGAAACATCTTCTCCTTTGGGTTATCCTTTCGACCATGCCCGTCCGCTCCCTCGGCTCTCCGCATCGTTCCGGCCCCTCCCCACAGCTGGCTGACACCGCCGAACTCCGCTCCGCCCTATCCTGGTTCTCGAAAAATCTCGCATGGATCAACGATCAGCAAGTCCGCATAACCGAAATTCCCGCGCCACCGTTTCAAGAAGCAGCCCGCGCCAGCCTCGTGAAAACGCTCCTCGCCGAGTCCGCACTCAACGTGCAAATCGATAAGACCGGCAACGTCATCGGTGAATTCCCCGGCGCCAACGACAAAGAAATCGTGATGCTCACCGCGCATCTCGACACCGTCTTTCCCCCAGGCACCGACGTAAAAGTCCGCCGCGACGCCGAACGTCTGAGCGCCCGGCATCTCCGACAACGGCACCGGCCTCGCCGCGCTCGTCTCCATCGCCCGCGCCATCCACGAAGCCAAGATCAAGCCCCGCCGCACCATCCTCTTCGTCGCCGACGTCGGCGAAGAAGGCGAAGGCAACCTTCCGCGGCTGCGCGCCTTGGTCGAAGCCTACCGCGCGCGCCTGAAAGCAGCAGTAGTCCTCGACGGCTCCGGCACCGACCACGTAACCACCAAAGCCCTCGCTTCCCGCCGCCTCGAAGTTCTCATCACCGGCCCCGGCGGCCACAGTTGGTCCGACTTCGGCATGCCCAATCCCATCAACGCGCTGGGTCACGCGGCCTCGATCCGATTGTCATCAACACAAAAGTTCACCGCCTACCCGCGCACCACCTTTAATCTCGGCGCAGTCGAAGGCGGCACCTCCGTCAACTCCATCCCCTACGGACGCCAAACCTCAAAGTCGGACATTCGCTCCGAAAGACGAAGGACGAACTCATCAAACCTCGAATCCGCACTCCGCGGGATCCATCTCCGCCCGGCGTCCGCGACGAAATGGAATCCTTCCCGCGACCGTTTCGAAAGGAGAAGCTCGACTAGGGAAGATTCGACGTTCCTCGGCCACGCGTCCCGGCGGCGAACTCTCCGCATAACTTCCCCCCTCCTGGCCGCGATTGCGCGCCGCCGAGATGAATATGCTCAGCAAGTCCAATCGCGCATCGAGCGTTCCTCCACCGACGCCAACATACCCGCTAGCCCAACGGCATTCGACGCCATCTCCATCGGTGCAGGCGGCACCCGGCGGCGGCGCCCCACTCGCCTAGCAAGAGTGGTACGAACCCTCCGGCCGCGAAATGGGCCTGAGAGCGCGCTCCCTCCTAAACCCTGCTCGGCATTTCCGGAATCGCGGAGGAAAAAGCTAAATGAATTGCGAGACGCGTCCCCAGCCGCGCCCACTGTTCACAATCACCTGCAACTTTCCGCCTATACGCGTGTCTGTCTTTCTGTCTCGCCGCGCTGACCACTCTCGGCTCGATGCCCGTCATCGCACAAACCTAACACACCTCCCCGCACCACGTACTATCTCCACGGCCCGCATCTACACCAACGATCCGCAACATCCCTGGGCCTCCGCCATCGGGGGGCCGTGCGCGAAGGCAAAAATCGTCTGCATCGGCGGCATCGAGCAATATCATGCTCGAATGTGGCGGCGGCGACGAAAAACGCCGAAACCACTCCAGACTCGAGCAAACAAATTCGTAATGCCCGGCTTCAACGACGCCCACGTCCATCTGGGAAATGCCGCCGCCGACCTGCTGGCCCCGTCCGCCTGAACGGTGTCGCCTCACCGCGGAAGAGCTGCAAAAGCGCCTAGCCGACGCCATAGCCGCCCACAAAGAAGGCGATTGGATCACCGGCGGCGGTTGGGACCACACTCTCTGGCCCGACAAAAAATTCCCCACCAAGCAGCAGCTCGACGCCGTCTCTCCAAAAAATCCCGTCCTCCTGACACACATTTCCGCCCACGTAGCGGTCGCGGAAACTCCCTCGCACTTCAGCTGGCCCACATCTCTAAAGACACTCCCAATCCCAAGGGCGGCGAATTCGAACGCGACGCCAACGGCGAACTCACCGGTATGCTCGAAGAAGGCTCCGCCATCAGCCTCGTCGAGCAATACGTCCCCGACCCGTCGCCCACGCAACGCCGCCACGGCATCGAGCTGGTCCTCGCCGACGTCGCCAAAAACGGCGTCACTTCCGTTCAGGACAATTCCGAGTGGGCCGGCGGTGTTGGGCAGACGCAGATGCCGGAGATGCCTGGTTATCCGACGCCAGACCTCATCAAGCCAACCTACGCCGGTGAAAGTCCACTCCAGAAGCAGGGCTTCCAGGAGGAAAAGGGCGCCTATAAGGCGCAGGCCGATGCGGCACAGAAGGAAGCCGAGGCCCTGGCGCCAGTTTATGAAGCGGAACAGCAGCGTGTTGCCAACATGCAGACATACCTGCAGCAGGGGCACGACGACATTACCAAAAGGGCTGAGGCCCTGAAGCAACAGGTGGCAGATGGAACGATTGACCCCAACAAATACTGGGCGGATGGCGGCATCAGCCGTCGCATCACTTCATCCCTCGGCGTTCTTCTTTCGGGCCTTGGCCAGGGTCTTTCCGCTGCGGGTGGCCATCCGACGGAAAATATGGCGATGGCGGTTATTCAAAAGAACATTGAGAGGAACATCGACGCGCAAAAGGAAAACCTAGCCAAGAATAGGTTCCTGTACGATGCCACCATCAAGGAATATGGAACGCTGGACAACTACACCGCCGCCCAGAGAGCGCTTGATACGGCAATGGTCGCAGCACAGGCGAAGAAGGTAGGTAACCAATTCACCGGCCCACGTGCCCAGGCCGCTGCCCAACTTCTATCTGCCCAGGCGGATGCGGCGGAGGGTGCGGTGCGCAGTCAATTCGCGCAGCAGTACGCCAAGACCAAGACCGAATTCGACATGCAACAGAATCAGCTGAATTTCCAGGCCAAGCTGATGGAGACGGAACAGCACGTCAATAACCTTGGTGACAATGGACTACTGCCAGAGAGCTCGGTTGCAAGTCCATTCCTGAAGGGCAAGGGCATCATCCGTCTTGGCAATGGCTACATCGCCACTACGGCCGACCCGAAGGATGCACAGGAAGTCAACAAGCAATTGGCTCCGATGAATTCCTACCAGGACGCGCTCGTGAAGCTGAAGGGCCTCGAGGCACAATTGGATGCTGGTGATAGGGCCAGTATCAGTGTCTATACCAATGGAGTTACAAGGCACATTCCTGGCATCGGAAGAGCGCTGACCCCAAGGGCGGCTGCGGTCTTGGCCCAAATCAATCAAAGCACACTTGGTGGCCCAAAAGCAGCGGAGGAATTGGGACGGTTCACGGACACGGAAGAGAAGTATTTTAAAGACCTGCTTCAGAATCCAGGCATCTTCTCAAGTCCTGGCAATAACCAAGTTCGCCTAAGTAGCGTCATCCAGAATCTGGACACCAAGAAAGCCGACCTCATCAAGACGTATACCGGTGCTAAATACATTCCGCGTAAAGATTTCAATACGACGCCGGCACGTGGTGAATAGTGGCCGAAATACCAGCACCGCAGCCAGTTAGTTTACCGGCGCCGGGGCCAGCGCCAACTGGCCAATATGTCATGCTGTCGCCACAGGGGGATACTGTTGCGATTGATGCGGCAGACATTCCCAATGCCCGTGCCGCTGGCTACCGTGACTCAAGTACGGACGAGACGGCGCAATTCAATCAGGCACGGGCGCACTACAACAAATATGGCAAAGGCATAGGCAATGAGCTTAAAGCGGCGGCACTTGGGGCTGGTCGGGGATTCACCTTCGGGCTGTCTGACGCCGCTCTCGCCGGCAGTGGTGCGCTTGGCAAGGCGGACATTGCGGGATACCAACAGGAAAATCCTACAGCTTCAGCACTTGGCGAAACAGCTGGGGTTGTCGGAAGCACTCTCCTCCTTCCCGGCGGGGGTCCCATCGGGCTTGCCGGACACGCCGCAGAGGCAGCAACCGAAGGCCTTGGCCGTGGTGTTGCGGCAACGGTTGCGCGAGCCGGAATTAGAGGAGCAGCCGAATCCATCCCCTTCACCACCGGCAGCCTCATTTCCGAAGCCACTCTTGGTGACCCCGCCCAGGTAGCGGAGCACGCATTACAGGCCTATGGGCAGGGGGCGTTGACGTTTGGCGCGCTAGGGGCTCTGGGTGAGGGTGGCGTCCAGCTGGTACGCGGCGGCGTCAGGGCCGCACAGAAGGCAGTCGGCGCCGCCATGGAAGCCGCACCGGAGGCCTATGCGCACGTGTCCGGCGCCCTTACCGGCCAGGGCGGCGAGGATGCCGCTGAATTGTTTCAGGCCGGAAGGAATAAGGCGACTGAAGGGGCCATAAAACTACAGGCCCGTGCGGAACAGGCGCTTGCGGACACGGCCACCATTGAAGACCCGGTCGCACGAAAGGCAGCTTATGAATCGTCCCTCGACACGCGCGCCAAGGGTGATGCTCTCGGAGACACTAAGGGACTTAGCTTTTCTGACCTGGCCACACTTGCAACGTCAGCTGCCGGTCATCTCGGCCTCGGGGCGGCCGTCAAGGGCGTATCCACAATGGTTGAGGCTGGTCGATTGCTCCTCGACCCCACCGAAGCCGGGTTGAAGTTTGGCCGCCTGGAAATGATGGTGCAGGACGCGAATGCGCTTATTGATAAACATATTGACGCTGCTACTTCTCTTGCCTCTCGTGGTGCTGCTATTGGCAGTCGCATTTCTGCAGTGGCTAACCAGGTGGACACCTATCAAAAGCGCGTGGCAGACATTCAGAAGCTGGCCCAGCCGGAAAACTTAATGGCCCATGCGGAGGCCCTGAGCGCCCCATTCCAGTTCTCGCCAGGGTTGGCCACATCAATGTCGATGAATGTTGGCAACCAGGTCAACTACCTACAGGGCCAGATTAAGTCCCCCACCATGCCGGGAATGTTTCCCAGGCCCTGGACGCCTTCCGCCACCGAGGCCCAGGACTACAACCTGAAGCACGACGCGGTGGTGGACCCGGTGACGGCGCTGGGACGGGGCCTGGTGAATGGCAACCTGACGCCGCAGACAGTCATGGCAGTCCAGGCCACGGCCCCACTGACGCTTCAGAAGTTTCAGGCCAAGGCCCTTAGCAAGCTAACTGGAATGAAGCAGCCGCACGCCATTCCATACAACCGTCACGGTGCATTTTCCTTGCTTTTGGGCAAGGATGTCTTCGGAAACATGTCGCCCACTATGATTCAGGGCGTCCAGGCAGTATATGCGTTGAAGGCAACACAGCAGGGCGGTGTGGGCAGTAGACCTCGGCCAGCACAGGAAGGTAAAATCACAATTTCACAACAAATGTTAACGCCCACACAACGGGCCGCACAAAGGGCTGAGGAATAAACATGGCATTGGGACTTGCAACTAGCATTCGTAACACCATGGTGCAGGCCATTGAATTGGCCATTGACACCAGCTCCACCGGGACGTTGAAACTGTACAACAGCCCCCAGCCGGCAACAGGCGCTGCCATTACCAGCCAGACGCTGCTTGCGACATTCAGCCTTCCCAACCCATGTGCCCCTAGCGCATCTGGCGGGGTGCTGACATTCAACGCCATCTCGAGCGTCACGGCGGCGGCTTCCGGGACGGCCATCTGGGGACGCTTCGCAAACAACGCCGGCACCTTCGTCGGGGACTGCACCGTTGGCACTTCCGGCACGGACATCGTGCTTGGCACCAATGTGCTTACCTCCGGGCTGACAGTCCAAATTACCAGTGCCACCATTACCGCCGGTAACAGCTAATGGCCTTCACGTCCCTTGACGGCCTGGTGACGGCATTGCCGGGCCAAATCATGCCATACACCAAGTCGTCAGTGACTGGTGTCGCTGGCGCCTACCAGTCACTTTGGAATGCTGCCGGTAACCCAGCGGCCGGAACCATCGCCATTAGCCAGACGACTACCGGTCAAATTCCAACCTACAGCACAACCGGGGCCTTCCCATTCACCAACAACGGCGGTGGTGGTGTCACCACAAACATTGCACGCATCTCCGCATCAAGTTCCGTGCAGGGAACGCTCATCGTCTATGACCGCTTATGGCAAGGCGGCTCCTTCACGTCGGTGAACGGTTCCATTTCCATCACCAACCCAACCACCACGCCAAACCGCACTTATGGCGGTTCCGGTAACGTTTACCAGACTATTGAATTGTGGGTGGAAATTGCTTCGGCGTTAAGCGCCACGGGAACTACCATAACGGCCACGTATGTCGATGGAGCTGGTAACACTGGCCTGTCCGCAACATGCGTCGTGCCAGCCTCCGCCATTCTTGGCCGTATGTTTCCCTTCGTCATGGCCAATGGTAACGGAATTCAATACATTACCGCCCTGTCGGGTTCAGCAGCACCGACTGGTACCTTCAACCTTGTTATGATTCAGCGTTTTATTGAAATTCCAATTGCGGTGGTTGGTATTTCCAACGCTCTGGACTTCGCTGGCTGTGGTTTTCCACTGGTGTCCAATAGCGCCTGCATTGCAATGTTTATGAATTGTAATACCACGTCCACCGGGACCCTGTCCGGCGTCTTCAACATGGTACAGGGCTAAATGTGGCCTACCGGCAGGGCTACTGGCTAGCTAAGTCCGCGCGGTTCGGCCGCCAGCAGCTACAGCGCGACAGCAACTACGCGGCCATGACGCAGCCCGTGTACTGGGCGGCGGCTGGACTGCAGACGACGCTGGCCAATGCGGTAGCCAAATTCAAGGACAGGACACAGCCCAAGGGCCTGGAATACCGGTACCTGCGTTCGTCCAGGTTTGACCGCATGCAGCTGACGCGGTGCATCGCGCCATACCTGCCGATGCAGCTGTACTTTTACACTAGCCCAGGACCGTTAAATACACTGCTGTCTTCCGTCGCCCAGGCGGCCACCGGCACCGTCACCGGCACTGGCACCGTAGCCACCACACTTGACGCGGTGGTGCTGGCCGGCACCGGCATTGAATTGGTTACCGGGACGGTTGCCAGTACGCTGGCGGACCAGGTCCTGGCCGCAACCGGCATCGAATTAACCACCGGTACCATGGCCCAGACGCTGGACGCCCTGGTACTGGCTGGCCTCGGTGGCAATGTCGTCACCGGCACCGTCGCCACCACCCTTGACGCGGCCGTATTGGGCGCCACGGGCACCGTCAGCACGTCCGGAACCCTAGCGGACACCCTGGACGCCGCGGCCCTTGCGGTGGCCGGCACGGCCTCCACGGCGGGTTCCGTTGCCACGGTACTGGACGCCCTGGCGCTGGACGGGGCTGGGTATGCCGGAACCACTGCCAGTATGTCCACCGTCCTGGACCCAGCCGTCCTGGCTGCCATTGGTCCGACTGGCGGCACCATGGCCACGGTGCTGGATGACGTCACTTATGCCGGTATTGGCATGGCCGAGGCGAAGGGGCACCTGTCGACACAAATAGACTCAGCAGTACTTGCCGCGACGGGGCTACTGAAGACGCACGCCAGAATGCACGCCCATACGGCCAATGCGGTGGTGGCCTGGACGGGCGGCAGTCCGGCCATCGGCACCATGATGTCTGTATTGGGCCCCGGCACTTTAGCATGGAAGGGTCCGCCGCCACCTGCTAACATTTCAATTTACAATGGTCGTGCTAGAATTCCATAACATGTTGAACAAGTGGGAACGCATTCTTCAGCGCGAGGGCCTCGGCATCATCCTAGACAGCAAACGTGAAATTCATCGCGAATACATGTTGACGCGCAAGTTTGCGGAACGTTCACAAGACGAAATAGACGCCGTACGCGCATACTACACAGCGGCCATGGCGTACCTGGACACCGGACACTTCCTGAGGGGAGAGAGGAGCATCTGGGCGTACCACGCAGAAACGGGACATGGCATCCATGTCATCGCACGCGACCTGGGACTTGGCCGCTGGCGGGTACGGGCGGTACTGGACAAACATAGAAAGCTGGCAGGGCTTACTTCACCCTGGACAAAGGAACGTAAACGTGGACCCCACAATGATTGCAGAGCTGGTGAAGAACGGGGGTCTAACAGCGTTCGCCGCAGTGGGCTGGTATTTATTCTTCAAACGAGACGCACGCGTGGAGAAGCTCGAGGACGACCGGATGGAATTGGCCAAGTCAACAACGGCCCTTTCTCAGCATCTGGCGGACGCACTCGAGAGGCTTCCACCGAAAGGGTAGTGCAATGTTGAACCCATTCAAGCGCAAGAAGGAAGAGAAGCAAAGCGACGACTACATTAAAGATGTTCTCCGTTCAAGCAAGGAGGTCATCGGCGTCGCCAAGGAAAAGCTCCGCAAGTCCTTTCCGCCTAGGAAAATGGTTCAAGGCAATGGGGTTGCTGGCACCCTGCGCCGTGGTTGAGCCTGACGTCGAACAGTGGAGAGACCTGGCCAGTAAGGCCGGTGCCATTCATGGCCTTGACACCAACCTAATACTGGCCATCATCGCCAGGGAATCCGGCGGTGGACGGTTCCTGACTCCGCGTGGCCCCAATGGGTGGGGCGACAACGGCAATGCCGTGGGCCTGATGCAGATTGACAAGCGCTACCACGACACCACCGGCCTGGAAGACCCCGTCCTGAATGTTGATTGCGGTTGCGGTATTCTGTCTGGTTACATTGCTGAATGTGGCGGAGATATTCCTGCGGGTATTTGTAGCTATAATGCTGGTCCCACTAAGGCACTTGCGCTACAGCGCGGAATGTCGCCGGATGCGACGCCGGCACAACGGGCGCACGTCTATGACGGAGTAACGACTAACAGGGACTATGTTTCGGACGTACTTGCACGCCAGGCTGAATACTACTTAGCGTCCTATGCGGCGTGAAGAAAGCGGAAGACGACGCTGGCACCAAGCTAGCGGCCTCAGCAAGTGACGCGGAAAAGACGCCTACGTCCATGCCATGGGTGGAATGCCCGGAATGCCATGGTGGGTTTGAAATAGTCTTCGCTGAAGGGGAATACCGGCTGCCCTGGCACTTCCGGCCGATTATGACGGTGGTGGGCCCAATTTTCGGGGAGACGTGGTGCGTGGCCGGGATGCGTACCCTAGGGCGGCTAGTACGGTAAATAGCTGGAACGCGGCCCAGGCGCCTAGGAAAACCATGGCCGCGTAATGCCGTTCGGTCACGGCTTTTATTTTTCCTGAAGCATCATCACAAGGAATGCCGCCGCAAGAATCAGCGTTATGGCGAGCCAGAGGCTATTCATCTTCGCTCAGCACGCGCTTAACGACTTCCAGGCGGTTAATTAGCTTTTCAATATGGATGCGGCGACCCTCTGACTGCGCCCGGGCAGACTCAAGCAGTTCCTCGGCGCGCTTGGCGCGGCGTTCTAGTTCCATCAGCTGGATGGCCTGTGGGGAATAGCGCTTCTGCAATTCCAGTTCGGCCTCAAGAAGTCACAATTATCGCAGCCCACATTGGCTCCTAGTACAACTCCAGAAAGTTCATCCCCAAACTGAGGCGGCCCAATCTCCAACACGCAAACATCTTTCATGGCCGCTCCCTGAAGAACCACGTCTTCTTGTCCCCGCGCCATTGGCCTTCCCGGCGCCAGTAACCCAGTGTGTCCCCGAAGATGGTTATCCACTGGATGACTAGTGGCCCTGACTTGTCTTCTTCTATGACCTTGTAGTTTCCCATGTGTTCCGGCCTCGCGCGTGCGGTACCTCCGATGCTGGGCGCTTCGATGCTTTTCTCGTCCCAATCTGACACTACGCTTCCCAGATGGTTTCTGACTTCGGACAGTCATGCTTCGGGTACCTGAAATGTTCCCCATCGCTACGTACCTGCAATAGCCTGTTGCAGTCCGGGCAGATGGTGGTGAAGTGCAGGTGCTTGGGGTGGTCTGCCTCCTCGCTCATTTCTTTTCAACCACCACGCCGCGCGCCTCGAGCTCGGGCAATATTTCCGTGAATACCGTCGTCACGCCCTTGGCCATGCGCTGCTGTCCGGGCGTCTGTTCCACCACGGGGGCCCCTAGGAAAACCACTTTGTCGCATGGCTTCCCGGGGTTTGCGGCCATCCACTTACGTAGCGCCCGTGCGGTAGTAACTCCTTCGATGATGAAGGCGTCACTTCCGAACCAAGTACCAACCTCATGAGAATCGTCGCCCCAAACAGTCTTCCCAATAAGCGCATCAGTAGACCTGGGCGTACAGCCCAAATCTCTACCAATTCGGGACGCGAGGGTTGTTTTTCCGACACGTGGACCTCCGCAAATGACAAGTTTCATGTGGGTAAATTCTCTGGTGGCTGCTTGGGCAATGGGCCATTGGGTGGCGTATCTATTTTCTGTGGTGCACACTGCCGGTAGGCATCCAGCGGCGCGTCCCAGCCGCCTTTTCTCTCCAGGCACTTACAGAACTGGCGCGCGAAGGTGGGCGCCGCCCACTGCTGACAGCCACGGGCCAGTAGGGCCTGGTACGCCAATGGGGTGCATTGGGACATGAAGGTGGAGGCGACAAGTAACCAGGTCATTTCTTTAGGAGGAAGAATAAGAGAAACATCCCAATAATCAAGCCGGCCAGGATGGCGATTTGAATGCCGATAATCACGTCTTCTTCTCCAGCACCTGGCGGGCTGCTTGGGCGACGGCGGCAGCCTGGCGCCGGTACAGTCGGGACTGCACGGCATGTCGGCAAGTGCTCTCAGCAACCTCCTGCAGCGCCGCCTCCAGCTCGCGACGCGAGCCGAGTGTTGCTCCATCGCCAGCACCTGCTCCTTCACCCTGGCCAAGGCGGCGTCGAGTCTGCGCAATGGCACTTGTGGAACGGCCCTCGTCTATCCTGCAGTCGGCTCGGCCTCTGCCAGCGCCACGCGCTGGCTCGGCAGTCGTCGCAGCCGCGTAGCTTAGCAATCCGAGTTCTTGACGCTGTGCCTACCGTTCCTCGCGCCAGCGCCGCCTCCAACTCCGTCACCCTGGCCAGGGCGGCGTCGCGCTCGTTCTGCATGTGGGCGTAGCCCGCTAGGTCACCTCGAGCCTTCTCCGCCGCCGCCAGCTTGGCTCAGGTCGGCTCCGCCGTGGCGAAGCCTTGCCTGCCAGGCCGCCTGCTCTCAGCTTGGCCTTCAATTCATTGGACTCGCCACGCACTAGGTCAATGAGGTCTTCAAGCTCATCTGCCCTGGCCTCGGCCCTTTCGGCACGCGTCTTCCTCCAGTCCGTCACAGCGCCTCCAGTACCACCAATAAAAGCCACGCCAGTACGGCCAACCACAGTGCGCGTCCAGTCCAGCGGATGATGTCTACCATTGCAGCCCCACACTTAGACCGACCGTGAATCCGGCGGGTGCCAGTACCGGGACGGTGCCCCAAGCGCCCACCTGAAGCGGCAGCGCTTCAAGGGGTCGCACCTGGAAGGCCCCCAGCAGTGTAGTTCCATTGGCAGTCCGCAGCGGGGACAGTCCGGCACCGACGGAAGCCGAGAACCGTGGAAGTGGATTGGTAGTCGTCGTGCTGAGCGTATGGGTTGTCGTGTCCTGCTTGACAGTAGCCGTTGTAGTCGTGTCGGCCGCCTTGGTGCTGGACTTCTCTTCGGTCGTTGTAGTCGTGACGGGGGCATCTGTTTCCCTTGTCACGATAGTCTCCGGGGTTCCGCCATCGCAAGCCGGCCTGGTGTCCGTCACGGTGATAACCCTGGGGCCCTGGTTAACGACGACAGACAACCTGTCCAGTAGTGTGGCGTTTAATTGCTTGGTTTCGGTTAATTGTTCTTGCAGCTGGCTTATGGTGGTGGTGTCGGTGACTGTTTTGGTCTCGACGCGAGGAGCAAACAGCCTAACCACAGCACCGCCCAGGCCGACTGCACATAGAAGCACAACCACCACAGCCGCCCGACCAAGCCCAGACGCGCTTTTCCACCAGGTGAACATGTCACTCCGCTTCCTTCAGCATCGGCTCTTCCACCGCCGCCAGTTCCGCGTCCAGCGCATAGTCCACCGCGTCATTGGCGTCGAAGGGGTCGGCCCCCAGGCGCACCAGCATGCCGGAGATGCCGTCAATGGGTTTGCCTGAACGAATCTCTTTTGCGGCAATGGCGATGCATTCATCGAATGTCATTTAGTTTCTCCGGCAAGCCTTTCAATTATCCGCAGCAGCATGTCGCGTTCGCGCTTGAAGTTGTCCCGTTCCATCTCCAGCTTCGGCACATTGACCGCATGGACTGGGCAACGCTCGTAATCCGGAACCAGGTCGATGCAGACGCAAAGACGCTTGTAGCTATCCTCCACTAAATTTACATAACTCATAGGGTTGTACCTTTTACGCTACACGTCACCAGCGCATAGCTGCCCGGACACGTCTTGCCGTTAATGCCATGCATGCACTGGCGGCCGTCGTGGGTGGCCACCGTGGCGCCGCAGGCGTTGCAGCGGTGGTCTCCGTCACTAATTCTGGACGTATCTTTAAAGTTACGGTCCAGACGTCGCACTTCCCAGTCACGGAGCATGGGCGCCCAACCTTTCCAGCCGTTCGCGTACGGCCTCTGCGCGCTTTTCTTCAACCCATGCCGAATGGCGCGCGTCGTTTGCCCATTCGCAGTACGGTTCAATGTCCGCCAGCGTCCGGAAGGTGGAAGCCAGTGCCAGGTGTGCGCGGTGGGCGGCCTGCAGCGCCTCGACCTCAATCTTGTCCACGTCAATGGTGGTCATGTGTTACCCCACCGCCAGCAGAACCCGGATGACCACGTAAGAGGCAGCGAAAAGCAGCAGTAAATACATGGCAAAGTCGAATAGATTTCGTAGCCCGCTCATCATAACCCCTCCATTCCTTCGTCCTTCAGGGACTCGAGGTGGCTGTCATCATTGCTTGGTCCGAATTTGTCTTCCATCCGCGCCAGGTATTCCTGCCTCTCGACGTAGGCGTTGACGCGTTCGGTTTTCATTTCCTGCGTTTCCTCGTTCCAGTGGTCCTGAATGCGCTTCAGGATTGTCCGGGCGCCGCGTGCATCTTCCTGGTACATGACGGACACCTTGGGGGTGAACTTGACGCATGAAGCCGCGTAGTTCTCCCAGGAATCCCGGGCGTCACGTAATGCGGCGGCGACTAACACCAATTCGTCTGGTGACAACACCAATGGATTCATATTCATAGGACGAACGCCTCCTGGCAGTTAAGGCAAGTGCATTCTGCTTCGTGGATTTCGGGAAGTATCTCTTCATTCAATATTTCTGCAATGGCGTCGGCAATGGACTGGAAACGGTGTTGCTGGTCCAGTTCCACCCAGCGGCGCAGGTCGGATTCAAGCTGGGTCATTGGAGTGCCTTCAGGTCAAGGTAAGCATCCAGCCATTCCTTGTTGGAATCGGCATGCTTCATCTTCTCCAGCGCCTGGCGGCGGGCCATGATGCGTGTTGGCTTGGTGACTTCACGCGTCAGGGCCATGAGGATGTTACGCGCGCACCAGGCGCCCAGAAAAATGCAGAGGATGGCGGTCACTTGTCGTCCCCCTTGCTGTTGGTGGCCTTGGCGATGGCTGCGCGGGCTACGGTTTCCACGTCGCCCCAGTGTTTGAAGGAAGGATTTTTGCAGCGCCTCCAGCATCTCCGAATTCAGTAACCGTAGGCGTTTCAACTCCTCTGTGTGCTCGCCGGTGCTCATGTTCGACTCCTTATTGGTTTCGGTTGGTGACACGCAAGCTTCTTCACTTGGCCACCACGAGGTCAATATCAACACCACCGCACTTGGGGCAGCCGACGCTAGAGGCCTTCTCGACGGCCTTCAGGGTCTTGAACTTTTTCCCACACTCTAGGCAAGTCCAGACTTCCATGTTCGACTCCTTATTGGTTTCGGTTGGTGACACGCCCATAGGTACTGCACATGCCAAGCCAGAAGCCTATTGCCAGATAGGTTAGTGGAATCAGGATGTTAGAAGTGTCCACTTCAGTCCCTTTGACAGAATGTCTACGTTTTCACTCCGTGTGTCCGACATTATGTAACTTAGCCCGTGTGACAGAATGTCATGGACCTACTGCCAGAGTGGGCAGTTTGGACGCGCTGCGCAATACTTACAGCCGTTATTCCGTCGCAGGTAGGGTTCCAGGTCCCCAGTCTTTCTGCCGTGGACGCCTCGGCAATGCGTGACTGGGTCAGGGCAATGGCGGCACGGGTATCGTCATTCTGTACAGATTGTAAGGTCTGTACTTCCAGCTCCTGGCTGTTGGTCAGGTACCAACCCACACGTTCCACCCGGCGCCCGGTTGCGGCTTCCACCATGACGGCCAGGACACGCAGCTGCCAGGACTCGGCCGGTAGCGTCAGGTTTTTTCGCTTGTCCGGACTTGTCGTCGTAGACGGCGACCAAGCCATCTTGGTCGAGGCCGACCTGGTCTGCGGTTCCGGTCCACCAGTCGGGACCCAAATCTCGTGGGTAGTTCCGTCCGATATTGTAACCGAATACGGTTCCAGTTCCGTTACGGGTGGCGAGCCCAAATGCGACTTCAGCGCTGCCAGCAAGTTCCGGCAGTGTTGACAATTTGGGTGAAAGTCGAATTGCCTCGAGTGCTGCTTCATAGTCTGGACCAGCCTTGAGGGAAGATGACAGGGCATCGGTGCCCGTGCGGTATGCTTCCAAGGCGCTGGCGATATTCTTGCCCCTGGTGGCGGTGGGGTGTTCCGCTTGGCCATATTCCCATGGCAGGACGTGGCTACCGGGACAGGCGGCGGCCAGGGCGGCCTTAGAAGCTGTTACGCGTCGGACACGCCTGTTAGTGTACACGGCCCCGTAGCTTACTGAAGAGGTCCGACACATGGTAGACGACGACTTGGAACGCTTCATGAAGCGCTACCGCGAAGCGCAGGCCCGCGTGGAGGCCAATCCGGAATATGCCAAGGAACTGCTGGCAGAATGCGCCGAAGACACACAGGCCACCGATGCCGAGCTCGAGGAGTCCTACCGCATCGCACTGGGTTGGGCCAAGATGAGCGGCCAAGGTGGATGAAGCGTCAAGTCTTGGCCTGGTCACGGTTGCGGAATTCCTGGCCTACCCACCGGAACCGGAGACGTGGCTAGCGGAACCCTACCTGTCCGCCGGCGCATTGACGGTAGTGCAGGGGGAACCCGGCGGCGGGAAGACGTGGTTCACCATGTACTTGGCGCAGCTGGCCGCCATTGGCGGGTTCCGCACCGTGTACATCGCGGCAGAGGGCGGGAAGCTGGAGTATTGGAAGCGCTTCAAGAAGATGCTGGATGACGTGGCGATGCTCGAGTCACGGTTGCGTTTCAGTCTCAACGCCGGGCTGATGCTGGACAATGACGTGGCCGTGGACGCGGCCATCCTCGAGCTCATGGCCATTCAACCGCAGCTGGTTGTGCTTGACCCATTGACCGAGATGCACATGGGGAACGAGAACGACCAGGAGGATGCGTTACGACTGCGCAATGCCGTCCAGCGCATGAGACGCGAGCTGGATTGCGGCATCTTGGTGGCGCACCACACCGTCAAGGGCCAGTGGAATGGGGGCAGGCCGTCTCTGGCCGGTGGGAGCGGGGCGCTGGGTAGTTATTTCGCAAGGGCAGCGGACATGGTGCTTGACATTTCCCCAATCCACGCGGAGGGCGAGGAAGACCTGGAGGAGAACCGCGTCAACGCCATGGTGACAGTGCACAAGAACCGTAATGGGGTCGCGTGTCCAAAGGAAGCCATCTTCAATGTGGAGGATGTGGGCGAGACCGCCAAGGTGAAGTTGCTCTTTGGGGAAGAGCGCTCGGCCCTGGTTGTCAACCGCATCCATGACGACATCAAGGGCGCCCTGAAAGAAGAACCACTGTCCGCAAGGCAATTGGAAAAGGTAGTTAAAGGTAAGTCTGCCGTGAAGCGACGCGTCATACGGGAGATGATAAATACAGGAATACTGTACGAGGGACTCAAAATGAAGTTATTCGTCAAAGACTGATACGCGGCGCGTCCCCCTAAAGGGGGGGACTCGCCCGCGCATGTGTCCCTCAATGGGGACGCGGGTGCGTCCCAGGGACGCGCTATGAATGATTCCGAGGAGTTACATGAAAAAGCCAGGGACGCACCTGCGTGGAAAAGAAAAAATCACCAAAAATGACGAGGGACGCGCTAGTACATTGGTGCTAACTATAGACAAACGTAGGCACGACTCCCACCTAGAGCTGATTGGGAATGTCCTTCTCCACGCCCAGGTGACGGACTGCATCTTCTTCAGGGGCCACTGGTTCGTCATCCACCCCGAAGACGGGCGGTTGATTGACCTGGACGCAGACCGTCCCCTGTCAGACCCACGTGGTAAGAAGAAGGTAACCGGAACCACTCCGGCCAAACCCAAAAAAGAAGCCTAAAGAAACCAAAGGAAACGCAAACATGAGCGAAGACCTCAGCATTGAACAGCGCATCAAGGCCGTGGAACAGCTGGCCGAAGACCTGACCGCAACCGACAAGTACGTCACCAAGGTGTGGACCAGCCTCAAGAACAAATTCGGTAAACCAGGCTGTGGCGTACAAATCGCGTACAAGAACGACTCGAGCAACGTCATCGCCAGCATCACCGTGGGCCAGAAGGGCTACGTCAACTTCCAGAAGGTCGTGGACACGTTAACCACAAAGCAGATTAATGAGCTCGGCGATGATGTCACTTATGATGAGGCGTTCCCCGTGCGTCCATCGCCAGAGTTCACCAAGTTCCTCGACCAGGACAGCATGAATGGTGCCACGTCCAAGTCGCCCTTGCTCATCAAGGCCGGCGTCATCTCGGGCGACTAAATACCGATGCCAATGCCAGTGGCGACAGAGTTGCTTGGCCAGGACTGTGTCGCCACTTGGCATTTTGTTGTGGCTGAACCTCCAGACAAAAACAGTCTGTACTATTCCGGTTGGGTTCTACAGACGCATGTCCGCATCTGGCGTGGCATTGCCCGGCTGTGGTTCCTGCAACAGCTAGATGGCGCCAGGCCACCGCCATCTGCGCTACCATTCAGCATTCATGTCGTTTACCATCGGCCAGTCGGTGAAGCCGGCGACGCTGACCATCACCTGTCCAACATCCTCGACACCTTCAGCGATTTCCTGTACGCAGATGACGCCCAATGCTTCGATGCACGCGAAACCATCCTCGAGGACCTAGCGGAAGACGAACAGCCATATGCTGATGTCCTGGTTTACTTCTATTCCGCCGAATGTGGTGTTCGGTGTGTTGACGACAATCGTTCTCATCGGGATGTACCTGTACCTATTGCTGCTGACCTTTCACCGTGACTGATGCGCGTCACCATAGGCGCGCTGACCTAAAACGCGTTGCAATCATTCCGGATGCACACCACCCATATGAATGCAAGGAAGCAGTCGACGCATTGCTTGAAGCGCTCCATCGCTGGGAACCGGAAGAGCTTGTCGTACTTGGTGACTGGTGGGATGCATACGCCTGCTCTAGTTTTGTTAAAGACCCTGCCAGGCCATATAAGATGCACGAGGAAATTGACCTTGGCCAACGCGCCCTGCGACGCTTCGAGGCCATCAAATCCGTCAAGGCGCGCACCTTCTGTCTCGGCAACCACGAAGCGAGACTACAGCGCTATATTGCGGAATCGGCTCCGGCAATGTGGAACCTTGTCCCAACTTGGGAAGCGCTTATAGGTGACGCGTGGGACGTGGTGCCGTACATGAAGACTAAAACCATCGGAAAGCTATATGTCTCGCATGAGTTTGGTTCCTTCGGGCAGAATGCCGTACGTCAAGCGCTCGCAGCAACTAACAAGAACGTTGCATTTGGACATACCCATCGTCTACAACAAGAGTATATTGGCACCATCGACGGCGAGCGTCATGTTGGTACTACATGTGGATGGCTCGGTGACGTGGGACAGGTTGATTATCGACACCAAGTACTGTCTGCAAGAGATTATACGCTCGGGGCAGCCATCGCTCACATTGATAAAGCCGGCCACGCACACGTTACGCCGGTACCGTTCGTCAAGGGGAAATTCTTCCTCTAACCAAAGCAAGGAGATGTAAATATGTTTGGATTGTCATTGACTGTGTTGTTTCTGATTGGTGGTGCATTTGTCGCTGGTGGCGTTTGCGTCAAGACGGTGCCAGCATTCGCCAAGTGGCTTGCTGCACGCATGGGATGGTTCCAGGGCGCTGCGGCAACCGTTGTGAAGGATGCGAGCAAACTGTAATGGAAGACGGCAAGCCGAATTTAATCAGCTACGAAGGCGCATCGCGCAGACAGCAGAACATTCTCCAGCGACTTGAAGCGCTCGAGAATGGAATGAATCGCATGGCGATGGACATGCAGAACATTGCTGACGTGCTTCAGTGCGCAACCGACGTGCTCGGCCCCGACGTTGTGCAGAAGGCGTATGAAGCGCTACGCAAGCAGCGCAACAAGCAAGTCAGTGACGCGCAGGCGCAACGCATTGAAAAGGAAATTGGTGAAGGCAAGTTGAGTAAGGCCGACACCATCGACACAACCAGCATTGTCGTTGGGCATGAATTGGACAAGGATGGCAAGGTATTCGCTGAACGCGTGCAGCTGCATTACAACCAATTCATACCGAAGTTTCGCGAGACCATCATGGACAAGCCAGTCGGCTTTGAATTCAAGTCCGAGAATGGTGGTACATTCATTGTCGATGAGATTTACCGTGTCAACCTGATTCAACGGCCAGTTGAGGACAAGCAATGAGCACAGCTGCAGACGTACATACCTACCTGACTGCGCTTGAAGCGCGCATCGCTGCGCTCGAGGCCAAGGCAGCCGCACCAGCTCCACAGCCGGTTGTGCATGTGCCGCCACCTGCGCCGCGTCCACAGCGCATGCAACCACCGCGTCCGATTGCCACGACCAGTCCCGCAGCCGAATGTCTTCAACAGGCCGCCAGTAAGGAATAGTCCTTACACAGTCAAGAAGTAGATGCAGCACTTATGTGAAGCTGGATGGTGCCGCAAGCGCGCAACCAAGCGCATTAGCTACAGCACTGGCATTGTGTGGAAGACTGGCGACAAGCCGATGCGTGCTGAACTAGCGCTGTGCAATGAACACGCAGCCGAGGCAATGAAGAATAAGAAGATTGAAGTGCGTCCGAAGCGCGGCGCGTTTTATGGAGATTAATGTAGACGCAGCCATTCGCGCGCTTGGTGTGTCAATTGGAATTGTTTGTGTATTGATTTGCTTTTATGAGTTGTTCCGTCCGAACGCCTAAGTCGGCCCACCAGGCCTTAAAGCCGGAAACGCATCAATTCCCGCAATTCGCGTAAACCCCGACAGACCCGCAATTCAGGGAAACCCCGACAACCCCGGATTCCCCGCTCTCCGTGACAGTCCCGGTTACCCAGAATAGCAAGGCCTCCGCGAAAACCGCTCCGAAACCGCAACACGGGCCTTCGCGCGGCGTCCGAACGCCTAAGTCGGCCCACCAGGCCTTAAAGCCGGAAACGCAGCACTTCCCGCAATTCGCGTAAACCCCGACAGACGCGCAATACAGGGAAAACCCCGAAACCCCGGATTCCCCGAGTGGCGAGTCCCGGTTACCCAGAATAGCAAGGCCTCCGCGAAAACCGCTCCGAAACCGCAACACGGGCCTTCGCGCGCTACGGTTATGGTACCCAGACCATTTTTGGATTCCTGACAAAATGTCAGTAGTCTTTGACAAAATGTCAAAGGGGTGTGTCAAATTGACCGCACACCCACTTAAGTCTATGTGGAACCCGAGAATCAGTACGTCATCCGTCCCCGACACGTAGGCGATGATGCGCTGATATACGGAACCCTCCTACAGGGACATTTGAGAAGTCCCTGTGGGCCAAGGGAATGGAATGGGTGACGTACAAGGCGATGCACCGGTTGCTTCTAGACGGCCTGTTAAAGCGCGCCAGTTGCCTTGTGGCATGCGCACCGGACTACCAGGAGCAGATATTCGGGTACGTCATCTACGAAGCGCCTGGCGACCGTATAGGCGTTCCTGTCCTGCACTGGACATTCGTGAAGGGACCCTTCAAGCGCAATGGCATTGGCACACGGCTAATGGCGGAGGCGGGGTTCACCAAGACCCAGCCATTCCTATTCACGCACCTGTCCAACAGCGACCTGGTCCATGGGCTGAGGAAGAAGTGGCCCCTGGGTAAGTACAACCCCTATCTGCTATTTTCATTACTACCCTACGTCAAATTAGTACACAAGTTGGCGAACAACCGTAAATGGGCTGCTGCTAATCCCGTCAAGGCAAAGTCAGCATGCGCTGCGTGGGCGAAGCGGAATTCACCCAGACTTAGAATAAAATCACGTAGACGTTGCCGTAATCGTAACTCGTGGTCCGATGAGATGGTCTCCATTGCCCATGCAAACCAAGATGGAATTTGTGCCATATGCATGGTCAAGATTGAACCAGGTGAACGAAACTGTCATGCCTACCATGACCATGCTACTGGCCGGCCACGGGCGCTTCTCTGCGGATTGTGCAATGCCGGTCTTGGCATGTTCAAGACGATACCGTACGACTACGCGCGGCCATGGATTACCTGATTAAGTGGGCAATGACTGTCGACAGTAAGCGCGTCTACACCAGTAAGACAACCGACCCCCGGTGGCTGATGAAGCGTCAGCTGCGGCTGATGGCCGTGGCCCAGAAGCAGATGGCTGACAAGGCCAAGCGGCGCGAGGAGTTTACCCCCAGGGACATAGGCAACATGTGCGCCGTCGCCACCGCCCTGGACAAACTTATACGTAGAGTCGAAGACGATGACCGCGACATCTACCGGCAGATGGAAGGGAAAACGGACGCGGAACTACTAGCCGAATTGAAGTCTAAAATCCACGGCGCTAAGGTAAGCCGTGGGAAGATGATTGCATCACTCGAGAAGGATATTCATATTAGTAAGCGCCAGCAGGACACCATGGAGAAATTGACATATGACACCACAGCAGGAGACGATGAAGAAGAAGACGAGTCCGGATATCATCAAGCTGCAGCTGAAGAATCCGATAACAACCCCGAGTGAAGTCTACACCGCTGTAGAAATCAAGAAGCACCGGGCCACCATGCAGACGACAAGGGATGGCGTGGAAGTATTGATTACCCCGGCGCCCAATAAGCCGGCTTCCAATTACCACCACTTCCTCATCCCCTGGGGCAACATCAACGCGGTGTACTATGCCCTAAGGAGCAAGGAGAGCCCGGTTTGAATGACGTGGACAAGAAGGAATTGAGGCGCTTGATTCTTGAACACGTCAGGAAGCGCAATGAAGCCGAATTACAATCCCTGTTGAATGACTTGAAGAATGGCCAGGGTGACCGGCACACCCGTACGGAGCTGGACGAAGCGCTTGCCAAGCTGCCCTGATGGCCATCCCCAGGAAGCCCAAAAGCCACGGCATCTTCACCGACATCAAGGCGGCGGAGATAGAACGCGAGTTACTGCGCCGCGAGTTAATCAAGCGCAAGGTAGTCGACCTGGACTTTGTCGGTAAGCACTGCTTTGCGGCGCAGCGTGCCTTTGTCCAGTCCCCAACCCGCGCCAAGGTGGCTTTTTGTACCCGCCGCGCGGGCAAGTCGGAAGGGGCAGCCCTCTACCTAATTCAGGAAGCGCGCAACTGGCCAGGCAGCACCTGTCTCTACCTAGCCAAAACGAGGAAGAGCGCGAAAAGCATACTCTGGCGTCTTCTGATTAAATGGCTGGAGCGACTGAATATCCCCCATGAGCTGAACCGTACCGAGCTGACCGTCACACTCGAGAACGATGCAATCATCATGTTGAGCGGCGTGGATACTACGATGGAGGAGAGAAGCAAATTTCTCGGGCTCCCACAGCTGCGCCTCGCCATCATCGATGAATGTCAGGCCCACCGCGTCGACCTGTACCCGCTTGTAGTTAGCACTCTGCAGCCAGGACTCATCGACGTTGGTGGCACCCTTTGTCTTCTGGGCACTCCGGGCAACTTCGCGACAGGCCTCTACTACCGTTTGACGGAAAATAAGCGGGAGGAGACTGACCCGATTTTTGAGGTGCACAAATGGACGGCTTACGACAACCCATACATGTCCGAGCAATGGACCAAAGAGATTGAAGACATTAAGCTCCGGACCCCAGCCCGCCTCGAGACGCCGGAATTCCTGCAAGACTACCTCGGCCGCTGGAGCGTTGATGACGGACGCCGGGTTTACAAATTCAAGGATGGCCGCAACACATTCACGGAGCTGCCCAAGGTAAATCGCTGGAGTGTCATTCTCGGCGTCGACCTCGGGTACGAGGACGATACAGCATTCAGCGTCCTTCTGTACTCCAAGGATGACACCGCCAGCTACGTCATCTACTGCTACAAAGAAAAACATATGTTGATTACAGATGTCGTCACTAAGCTGCGCAAGCTCATCGCGAAGTTCGCTCCAGATGTCATGGTCTGTGACATGGCCAGTAAGCAGGCCGTCATGGAGATGGTTGTCCGTCACGGCATTCCCCTCATCGCCGCCGACAAGACGGGGAAGAGTGACTTCATTGAACTCATGAATCATGACCTCATCATCGGGACAATTAGGCTAGCAGCAAAGGACATGGATTTGGAAGTCAACGGGATGCGCATGCTGGCGGAAGGGACGGATGCCCTCATCAATGAATGGGGCACCCTCATCTGGGCCGACCCGACGCCGGGACAAGTCGCGCGCAAGGAACATCCCGGCTGTTCTAACCACCTGGCCGACGCGACGTATTACGCCTGGCGCTATACACACAGCCACCTCGGGGCCAAACCCATACCCGAAATCCGTCCGGGTTCGCCTGAGTGGTTTGCGCGGGAACAAGTGCTTATGCTAGAAAACCTAACCAAGCGCCGGGATGACGCGGAGCGCGTCAAGGAAGCAGAAGACTGGGGCTGGGCACCTCCGCCCGGAGACGACTGGTCCTCAACAGAGTTGCTTAATTAAAGTAGGGAACTATGCCTAGATATTATAGCAACACCGTCTTCTCCAGCGCCGATGTGGTCCTGAAATTTAGTACGTCCCCCGCCTTCCTGCCAGGTGAAACGCTATTCGACACCGTCACCGGCGCCACGGGCCAATTATACGGTGCTGTGAATGCAGCCGGCAGCCACAACGTCATGGTGCGTGACCCGGTGGTTGGTAGCGCGGGCGGCCCTAGCGGCACCGGTTCCTACACGGCCTTCGGTACCGTTTACCCGGTGTCCCCGCCCTTCTCCGGAGGCATCTTCACCTCCGGCGACGTCGTCATCGGCCTGACTTCCGGTGCCTCAGGCACCCTGAGCGCCAACCAGGTGGCCAATGGCGACTACACGCTGACTTCACCGGCCTTTGGGCCCTTTGGTCTGAAGTCTTTCTCTGTCGTCCTGTCCTCGCCAACGGCTGGGGCACACGGCGCCGGGGCCCTGACTGTACAAGTCAGTAATGACGTCCTCCAGCAAGCCAACTTCCCCAACGTCCAGCCATCCGTCTGGTGTGCCATGCCGGAATACAATGTCATCGGCGCTTCCGGTACGGGCGTGTCCGTCACCATGGCCGCCGGGGCCACAACCACCGTCATCACCCCATGGAATAACGTCTCCTGGCGCTGGTACCGGCTGGTGTGGACGCCCAGCGACACCACGGACGTCTATTCCATTCAGGCGGTTGTTAACGGCCTCATCGACGATTGACGGCCGACGTGGAGCTCTCCGCCCTAACGGCCTTCATGCTAGCGCAGCGCATTAGACGCTGCAGGCTTGCCGATGGCACGGAAGTGGAACTGCACGAATCCGCCTTTGCGTCCCACGACACCATTCCGGAAGAGGAACAGACACGCGTCCCCCGTACGGGCATGGAATGGCTGGAATTGGGGATTGAACCAGAACTTCTTGACAAGCCCCAATGAAAAGCGCCGTCCCCGAAGGCATGCCCGGTAGTTCCAGTAAGCCACTGAAGTCCAAAATCCAGTCGCCCGACGCCAGCAAGGACCAGGACACGGACCTCAAATGGTGGATGAAGGAAGGCGAGGACGCATGCCAGTCCATTGCAAATACGCTTCAGGCCATCCGTCTATTCCAGGTGGGACGCCTCAATCAGATGAACCTGTCCATTCGCCTGTATGGGAATCGTGGCTTACATCAATTGTTCTCCGCAGCCCGTGGCAATGCCATGCGGATTGTGCGCAGTCAATTCACCGCCCCGGACCGGCTGACGGACAATGTCATTTCAAGTTGTGTGGACACTGTCCACTCAACAATGACAAAGAACAAGCCCGCGCCCTTCTTCTTGACTTCTGGTGGCACCTACAGAGAGCAGCGAAAAGCACGTAAGCTAACCAAGGTCTCGGAAGCCATGTTTTACGAGGCCGAGTGCTACGTGAAGGGCCAGGACTGTTTCCGTGACGCCCTCATCATGGGCGACGGCATCATGCATGTGTACGAGGACACATACACAAACCGTGTATGCCTCGAGCGCGTGCCCGTATTTGAATTGTACATAGACGAGGTCGAGGCAAGTCATGGCGAGCCGCGCCAGATGCACCGCGTGCGAAATGTGGACAAGGATGTACTTGTTGGAATGTTCCCTAAGTCCGAGGGAATCATTCGACAGACTGATAAAGTTGCTACGGACTTCTCGGGCAGTAGTCCCTTGCAAGTGTCAGACACCGTCGAGGTCCGTGAATCCTGGCACCTTCCGTCCAAACCCGGCGCCAAGGACGGGCTTCATTTAATTTCAGTCGACAAGGGCGAATTGTTCCGAGAGAAGTACGAGGAGGAATGGTTCCCATTCGTCAAGATGCCGTGGTCCCGTCCGGTGTACGGCTACTGGGGAACGTCAGCGGCCCAGCAAATTCAGGGGCAGCAGATTCAGATTAACAAACTCCTCTGGCTGCAGAGCACGTCCATCCACATGATGGGGACATTCAAAATCGCTTACCCCATCGGGTCCAACATAGTCCCGGAGAAAATCAACAACGGCATCGGTATACAGATTCAGTATTCCGGCAACGTCCCGCCAGCTTACATGACGCCGCAGCCATTCCATGAGCAGATTCCTCAGATGATGCTTACCGTGAAGCAGAGCGCATTTGAACAGCTCGGGGTGTCCATGCTGGCCGCACAGTCGAAGAAACCGGACGGACTGGATAGCGGGAAGGCCATCCGGGAATACAACTACATCCAGACCGACAGATTTTATTCCAAGGGCATTGAATACGAAAACTTTTATTGTGACCTGGCGAAGATGATGCTCCGGTGCGCCCGGAAGATTAAGGACCGCGACGGAGACTATGTCGTCCAGCATTTCGCTTCTGGTGGCCGGCACTTGGGAGAACTTTCGCTGAAGGACGTCGACATTGAAGACGACTTGCTCAGCATAAGGTGTTTCCCTGTCAGTTCCCTGCCCCAGGAACCCGCCGCACGGGAGGCGACGGTCCAGGAATACGTCCAGGCCGGCTGGCTAACCCCACAGCGCGCCCGTCGATTGATGGCCTTCCCTGACCTCGAGGCCGATGACAACCTGGCCGACGCTTCCGAGGAGCTGTTTATCAAGAATTTTGAAACAATGATGGAAGGAACGTCCAAGGACGCCGAGGCAGACTATGTAGCGCCCGACCCGCTGGCCAATTTGGCCCTTGGGAAGGAGTTGTGCCTACAGGAATACGCGTTTGCGATGCTGTGGGAGGCCCCGGAAGAGAGAATTGCGCTGCTACGGGAATGGCTACAGCAGGTTGACGCCATCCAGCAGGCCGCAATGCCGCCCCCACCAGCCCCCGGCATGCCTCCTGGCCCCGGTGGAACGCCCCAGGGCGCCCCGATGCCGCCTCCGCAGTCCAATTTATTGCCCCAGGGCAGCCCTACAGCCACAGCATAGTCGCTTAAACTGTAGGAGGCACAGCAAATGCCCGATGTTGCAGTTCCAGCGGCACCCGAAACACCTGCAGCACCAGTAACCGCGACTCCAGAGGCCCCAAAAGCCGAGGAACCACGCGTATCTAGCGCTTTTGCCCAGCTAACACGGAAGGAAAGGGCGCTGGAGGCTGAAAGACGGGCCTGGAAGGCCCAGCGGGACACGGAAGCGGCGGAACATGCCGCCGACATCAAGGCAGCCAAGGAATGGGCGGCCCAGCGGGAGGCAATCAAGAAAACCCCGCTAAAGGCGCTGGAAATTCTCGGTACTAGCTACGACGAGATGACCCAGGCGCAGCTGAATGACGGTGTACCACCTCCAGACCTGGCAGTACGCGGCCTCGAGGAGAAGATTGAAGCGCTGAAGTCTGAATTGGCGGCCGAGAAGGCAACCAAGGAAGCGGAAGCCAAGAAGCAAACCGAAGCACAGCGCCAAACGGAGCTGTCCGAAGCGAGAGTGGCCGCAGCCAAGCTGGTTGCTGACGGGGGAGAGAAATTTGAACTCGTCAATTCGCTCGGGCTTCAGGATTATGTTGTAAAGATGGTAGAAGAGCATTGGGACCAGAACCAGGAATGGGTCCCGCCCGAAGTCGCCGCAGAAAAACTCGAAGCTCATTTACAAGCAGGAAACGAGTTACCAGACGTCCCATTTGCGACGGCCTGGAAAAAGCTGACAGCGACGAAGTGGTTCAAGAGCAAGTACGCGGATGTCCCGCCGCCAGCCAAACCGGCAGCGGAACCGCCAGTTCAGTCTACAAGAGTTGTAGTCCCAGAGAAGAAAGAGCCGAGTCCAACCATCTCCCCAAGGATGACGACAAAGCTTTCGACAACTCGTCCGACTGTCAGCGCCAATAAGGGCGCCCAGTCATACCGGGACCAACTCAGAGCGAAGGCACTTCAAACCTTCGTCTCGACTGAATAGGCGCCATGACTATCGATATTGGTTTTGCAAACTACGACAATGCACTCAAGGTTCTCTACCTTGATGACGTCACCATTCAGGACCTGGTGAACGACGACAACCCGCTTCTCGCCATGCTGGGCAAGGATACCAACTTTGAAGGTATCTACATGCCGCAGCCGGTGATTGATGCGTACAACCAGAGCTCGTCCTCGAGCTTCACGGCTGCACTCGCCAACCAGACCGCCGGCAGCATTCAACAGTTTCAGCTGACCACGTCAAACCTTTACCACCTCGCCACGGTTGACCGGCGCACGCTGCTGTCATCCAAGAATGGCAAGGGTGCCTTCTTGCCGGCCGCAGAATTCGCCATTGACGGCGGCTTCGTCGGCTTGGGCAACCAGATGTCGCAGGCCCTGTATGGTAGCGGCTCTGGCGTCCTGGGGCAGGCCTCCGGGACCATTACTTCCGGCGTCCTCAACCTTCAGGACGTGGACAGCGCCATTAACTTTGAAATTGGCGCCACGCTGCAGGCCACCACCACCAATGACAACAACAGCAACAGCAATGCGCTTGCGGCGCTGGGCTACGTCATTGCGGTGGACCGCGACAACGGTGTCCTGACGCTTTCCCAGACGCAGGGCGGCGTGGCTGGTACGCCTTCCGGTTGGACGGCGGCTGGCCTGTTTGTCGGCTATGACGGGTGCCTGAATGGGCAACCCCCGGGGCTTGCGGGATGGGTTCCGTTTGCTACCCCAGGCGGCGGCGATTCCTTCTTCGGGGTTAACCGTTCTTCCGACCCGGACCGTTTGGCCGGTGTCCGCTACGACGGCACTTCCGAGACGATTGAAGAGGCTGTGTTGTCCGGTTCAACCAAGCTGGCCAAGTTGAACAAGGCCAAGCCCACGGCACTGTTTGTGTCGCCCAGCATCTACAACAGCCTCGAGAAGTCGCTTCAGGGCCGCGTCATCTACATTGAGCACGACGTCGGCTCGGTTGGCTTTACCGGTCTCAAAGTTCATGGGCAGAAGGGTCCGATTGAGGTCTACGCAGACCGTTCCAACACCACCAACTTCGGTTGGCTGCTGACCATGAAGCACTGGAAGATTCGTTCCGTGGGCCCGTGCCCGGCAGTCATTACGGACGACATCACCGGCAACATGCTTCGTGTGGCGACGCAGGATGCCTTCGAAATCCGCCTTGGTGGCTACTGGGTTCTCGCTTGCGAGGCCCCTGGCGCCAACGCAGTCATCCAGTTCCAGAGCTCATAGTGTAGTGGCAGTACCCCGGCTGGTCCGGGCTAACCTAGGGGCAGCGCTGGCGAAAGCTATTCTGCCCCGTTCAACTCAATGAGGGTGTCCTAGTGGCTAGTCGTGCTTTTAAGAAGATGTTGAACTCCCTGGTGGAGAATCTCACTTACATCCAGGGAACCTTTCAAACAGATGGTAGCGGCAATGTTAAGAATCCGCCCATCGGCAGCATTACCGGTAACGGTGTCAAGTCCGTTACCCACGCCGGGACTGGCGTCTACCAGATTCGTCTGATGGACGCCTATAACCGGTACTTCCTCGGCAACGCCGGTGTGGTGTCGGGTATTGCTTCCCCAACGTCGGACGGTAGCTTCACGCCCGGCGACGCGTACATGATTGCCGTTGTCGGAACGTTGACTGGCCTGCTTACCATCGCCCACAACCCGACCCTGGCAGACGTTAACGTGGCCGTGGTTGGTGGCTTTTCCTCGAGCGTCACTTCCAGCGCCTCGGCCACCCTGGACGTTGTCGCCCTGGCCAATGTCCTTAACGGCAACTTCATCACCATCACGCCGCCCGTTGCTTCCGTGTCGGCCGGTACGTACCAGACGCTTTGCCCGGTAACCATTGTCGGCAGCACCGGTAACAGCGGCACCTTCGACGTTGACGAAAAGGTGACGGGTAGCACGTCCGGCGCAGTCGGGTACGCCACCAATGCCTCCACTGGCGGCTCGGCCCTGTTGCTTGTCCAGGTCACCGGAACGTTTGTTGCCGGTGAAACGGTGACGGGTGGCAAGTCCAGCGCGACGTTGACTGGTACCACCTTCACTCCGGCTACCAAGGCCGTTGTCGTTTCCCCGGCTGTCGTTAACTACATTCCAGTTGACGGACCGGCGAACCTTGTCGGTGCTGCCCCTGGCATCGGTTCCGCAACCGCCAATGCCTACGCCGGTACGGTGACGCTGACGTCCAACAACCCGAACCCCAACCCGGCAATCACGCTGACGGTTAGTGGTAGCGACATCTCGAAGAATTTCGCCACCATCCCGGCCACCGACTGGTATGCGGCTGGCCTGGATGCTGGACTTGTTCCGCTTGTGGGTGCTTCCTTCATTGCCGCAGTGGCTGGCGGCGCCGGTGACGGTACGGCTTCACTTCCGGCAACGGCCACCCCGGCCTATTGTTTCAACTTCTCAGTGCTTGGCAATACGGAGACCATCATCAATTCCCCGGAAGGCGGCTGCGTCTACACGGTTGTCCGCCGCACGGACACGGGCGCCCTGGTGGACCCACTGAATGCCGTCGTCGGGTTTGACATGTTCCTCCGAAATAGCTCCATCAAGGGCCAAGGGGAATAGTCATGGCCAAGGGCATGCTCCACATGTTGATGCACGGCCCGGCCGGGAAAATGGCGGCCGGTGGCGAGGCTGGGCCCATGGAAGAGGAAAAGGCCATGGAAGACCCGATGGCCGGCCCCCATTCGGCCATGGCGGACTTCGTCGGCGCCGTCCACCGGCACGACCACAAGGCGGCGCATGCCCACCTGAAGGACTGGATGGACATGCACGAGGATGGGAAAAAGTGAGTGGCTCTCAACTCGACAACGCTCGGGGACCTCATCTTCAATGCGCAGTCCCTGTCGGACCAGATAAATTCTGACTTCGTAAGCACGGCAGAGTGGACCAACTGGGCCAACATTGGGTACGCCAAACTTTACGACCTCCTAATCGCGTCGTACGGCGCCAACTATTACGCCTCTCTCGCGGTCCAGTTCCTTACTGTGCCTTCGGTCATGTTTTACCCGCTGCCCGACGGCACGGCTACGTTTTTCACCCCTGGGCTAACACCAACACAAAGCAATGGGACGATTGTCGCCCCGCCATTCTACAAGCTGCTTGGCGCCGATATAAACTTCAACGGGGGATTCAGCAATGGAACTAACAACCAGTTTAACTTTCTCACCCTTGTTCCATTCATGTTTGGAGAGCGCAACCGGAACAATGTCTTTCAAGGCGGAGGACTGGCGGGCGGCGGTGTCAGCGTCCTGGCCAACGCTTATAGTTACGACTACCGCTACCGGCTACACAGCCTCACCGACCCCACCAGCGGCCTCCTCACCAACTACCTCTGGCTAACGCCACAGGCCCCTGGCGGCTTCTGCATTCAGGTGTGGTATGCGCCGGAGCTGACACCGCTAGTTAACCTGACGGACATTGTCACCATGGTTGCCGGCTGGGAGGAGATTATCCAGCTGGACATGGCCATCAAGGCAATGCAGAAGGAAGAATCAGACGCAACCGTCTTGATTCTTGGCCGTACAGAAGCAATTCAACGCGTCAAGGAAATGGCGGCACAACGCGACATTGGCGCACCGGATTATGTCCGGGACGTGTATGCTACCGGCATGGCCACCGGTGGTGGTTGGGGAAATGGCTATGGAGGCGGTTTCGGTTCCATGGGCGGTATGTGGTAGCTGTTTGCTAGTTAGGGAGTTTTAAATATGGCTGGACCGACTGGGTTTCCTCTCAATCAATCGACCTACATTCCTGGCGGTCCGTTAGTCATTAACGGGACTGCCGTTGGAAG
Organism: uncultured Acidobacteriota bacterium; assembly: GCA_963810355.1. Taxonomy (GTDB): domain Bacteria; phylum Acidobacteriota; class Terriglobia; order Acidiferrales; family UBA7541; genus Acidiferrum. The sequence goes on along the minus strand of CAWENU010000004.1, from coordinate 30,048 downwards.
CAATAACCTCATCTCGTTCCAGTTGAATGGGGCCGAGGTGGCCAACCTCAATCAGTCAGGGGTTTTGTCGACGGCTGGCGGCTGGCGGCATTGCCAGCTTCGGCGCCGTTCGGCAGTACGCCGAGCTGCGGCCGGCGCCTCGGTGGCCGGTACTGTGGCGACGCTGCAGCCGGCGGACGGGACGCATGGTGGTGGGGTAACCACTAGCACGCAGACGTTTGCTGGGGTTAAGACGTTCTCCAGCGTGCCAGTTGCCGCCGGCCTAAGCGCCCCGGCAAGTACATCATTGGCCTTGAACGGAACCAGCGCTTCAAAACCAATTAGCTTTCAGGCCTCTACCACCGAAGTTGCCTATATTGGTTATGATGTATACTCGCAGCCCGGTTATTTTATAGAAGACGGTTCATTTGTAGTCTCATCAAATGCGGGCTGGGCTTTATCTTAACTCATCCGATTCATATATTGTGTTTTGCATCGGCGGTTCTTCGTCTCCGCTTATGCGCTTGGCAAACCCAGGTGGTGTTGGATTGCTGGACTTGTCCAACTGGTGGAACTACGACAACCACTAAAATGGCGCTTGGATTTACGGATATCTCCGGAACGCCAGGCGCCGGCACCGCAAATACGCCGACCGGAACCGCAGCCCTGGTGATGGGCAGTAGTTCATCTTTCAAAATCACCAACAGTACCGTGGCATCAACGTCGCTCATCATCATCTCTTACGCCGGGGCGCCGGATTCCACGGCTGGGGCGCTCGGAGCGTCGTACACCAGCGGTGGCTTCAATGTGTACAGCGCTGGGGTGGCTGCGGCGGCTACGCCCTTCAACTGGTGGGTTATTAACTAAATGCCGTCCCCGATTCCTGGCCCGATTCCGCTAGCAACTGCGGCGCAGCAGGGACAGGTGTCCATTTCTGCGCAGGGGTTTTCCGGAATTAAGTATTTCGAGTCGGGGGCAGTCACCAGCCTCTACGACATCCGTAATCCCCAGTATGCCGGTGGCGCCATTTCAGCCCCTGACACCACCACTGCGGCGTACGCCGTCAACAACGCCAGGCCGGCCATCCTCGCCACCATCGCCGCATGGACGCAGGTTGGCAGCGGCACGCAATTCCAATTGACTGGCCCCGTGGGCGGCGTGGACCTCGGGACGGGCAACTACTACATCGACGCGCCCATCGTGGTGCCGCACGGCCTATGGATGTACGGCGACGCGCCGTGGCTGGCCAACCTCATCCCTGGGCCGGGTACGCCCAGCACCCCCAGCCTGGTGCAGGGCTTCGCGGGGCCCATGCTGTACATGGGCGGCATCAACCCCGGGGCGACGGCCGGCAACGGCTTCCCTTCGTACACCACGCCGCTGGTTGGGGCCACCGGGCAGTCCATGGTGATGACGACGTTCAGCCAGCTGAACCCAAACGTCTACCCGCCAACCATGGTGCTGGACGACTCCTGGGCGTGGAGTGCCTACCTGCAATGGTTCGCAGCGGAGGTGGCCCTGCAGTGCTGGGCGCAGGTGACGTCAGCTTGGTCTGGCACCGACGGGCGGCAAATAATCGGCGTCAACGCCTTCATCGGCAGCAATCAGGCCATTAAGCTGTACGTTACGTCGGACGGCACCAACATTTTCTTCAACGCGGCGATTACGACGTCCATCACCGGCTACCAACTAATCACGAGCTCGGCCTGCAGCCCGGGCACTCCTTACAACCTCGAGATTGACTACGACGGCTCGTACTTCGACTTCTACGTCGCCGGGGTGAACCAAGGCCACGTGGCCATGACGGGCCGCATCCTGAAGAATCCGCTGGACTCGGCCTCGCTCGGGGACGCCGGCAATGAGCTCACAGGCTACCAGCAGTACCAAATGACTGGGGCCGTGGACAGCATCCGCCTCTCCAACACGGCCAGGCACACCGGCACCGGCAGCTTCGTCCCGCCAGTGGCCAAGTACGCGTGGGACGCCAACACCCTATGGCTGTGCAACTTCGACCAGACGGCCCCCTCCGTGGCCATGCCCTTCCTGCGCGCACAGACGGTGGTCACCACCATCAGCAACTACGGCATGTATTTCGGTCCTCCGTCACCGACAACGGCGGCCGCAACGCCGGGTCCCATCGGCGGTCCGAACACGCATTACTGTCCCTTCAGCGGCTGGACTCAAGTCTACCAGCAGTACTACGGCCCAACGAATTGCACGCTTGAAAACTTCCAGCTTATTTGCGGAAGCACGACGAGCGGCATCCGTGCGTACTCCGCGTCTTTCACGCAACTCAACAACGTGTGGACGTCCTACGGGACGGCCTGGGGCATTCAACTCATCGACGGGTTTTCGTTCTTTTCTGGCATCCAAAACTGCCAGACCGTCCAGACCATGGGCTGCGGCATCGGCTACCTCGTCGAGCGCGGTGGCTTCAACCTCCTGTCCGGAGGCAACGGCGTCGACTACGCCATCATGGGAGGCCAAGTCGTAAGTGCCCAGAGCCAAACCGGGTGGAACAGCTATGTGCCATTCGTCATCGGCGGACTCGGTGGCGAATTCAGCCCAGTGTCGGTGTCCCTTTGTAGCGTGGACGACGAGGGCATCTTCCCGTACCAAATTTGCGCGGCCTACATGCAGGGCGACTCGCAAATGTTTTTCTACGCGAACACCTGGGCTGCAAATGCGGCGAAGTCCGGAAGCCCGGCCGTCATTTACGCAGGAGCTCCGGCCGGCGGGGCGACGCACCTTCAAGACGCCTTTTTTCCGGGCGCCGGTGGCGTATGCATTTCGACGTTAAACAAGACGCCCTTCCTTTCGCTCAATAATCCGGGGCCAGCTATTCAGGCAATTTCGTGCGAGTGGTTTGGAAGTCCCGTGTCGGACATCCCTGGCCTCGTCGGGGAATTCCGACAGGGAGCGCTCACTAACCACCAGTCGCTTAGCGTGACGGCCACGGCCGGCTCCAACCTCGCCGGCACGTTCGACATTCTCTACGGCTACTCGGTTGGCGGCCCCATATTCCCAACGCCGGAGCCGGACGGTCGGTATATCCCAATTATTTCGTACCTCGGGTACTCCGGCTCAACGCCGGCTTCTGGCAGCACGGTGCCGGGGCCGACGACAAACATTCTCGACGCCAATGGGAAGTCCACTGGCTTCCAAATGAACCAGGGCGTCATGCAGACGGGCACGTGCACGACGCACTGGGCCTACGTCATGGTGCGCATCCCCGGAGCGGCGCTCGGCTCGGAGTACCTGCCCACCATCCCGAGCACCATGGTGAACCCGCTAGCCACGGTCGACCCCACTGGCTTCCCTTGGTACGTTGGCGTCACGCTGGTGCCGGCAGTCGCCAATTCATTGTATTTCGACAACACCCTGGCAGACCAAGTCGTCGTGGAGATGGGCGCCTACAACACCAACTGGTGGCAGCTGAGAATTAACAACGGCTACCAGGCCCGGGTGGACATTGGCGCTGGTGCGTTAGGGCTTCTCTGCGACAGCTTCGTCTCAAACGGAAAGCTGTACGGAGTGATGAACCCCGGCAGCCACAACATTGTTTTCGGCCTGAGCAACTTGGTGCCGACGCTCGACGGGTATGCCGTTTCGTCCATTTACGTGGACGGTGCGCTGGGCGTCTTCTTCCTGGGTACAAACAACCAGAGCGCTGGCACCCAGCAGACACCAATCCAAGTGGGGCAGCACCTTGGTGGCACTGAGCAACTGACGGTGGCCACCATCCGACGCATTGAGGTGGACACGCAGCTGAGCCAAGTCGTGTACTACGAGCAGGACGCCGGACCGCAGCCAGGCAACACCATTGCGGCCATTTTTGGCGACCAAATGACGTTGGGCCTCAATGGCGCCTCCACGGCCGGAGGCTTCGCAACGCAAATTGCAAACAACCGTTACGGCACTATTTACTACTGGCTGCCAGCGACGACGAATGCAACTGTGCTTTCGGACATTCTCCCGCAATTTTGGCAGCAGTGGGGTGGTGCGCAGACGTTCGCCGGAATGTGCGTCATGGCCGGCTTCAACGATTGCCTGAACGGCTCGCTCGGCGCCACGGTGTGGGCCGCGCTCGAGCTCATGCTCAACGGGACGCCAGCCACGGCCACCTTCAACCCGCCGGTGCAAAACACTTACGCCTTCTCTGAGTACATCCCGCCTACGGCTGGTACGGCCAGTTGCGTCATCGACGGAATTAACATTCCTTGCACATTTAGTGTGGACGCCTTCACTACCGTCAATAACCAAGTGGCTGCCATTCAGGCCAATGGGACGCTCAACTCACTCTTCACTGTAAGCAATGGGGGAGGGACGCCGGTTGGTACGGCCGTCCTCATGTACTCCAAGCTTCCTGGCTTCCAAGGGAATGCCTATACAGTGTCTACGGACGGAGTGGGCGGGGCCTTCTTTTTCGAACCGGGTGGCTTCTTTACCGGAGGCGCGAATGCCACCATCACCATCCAGGGTGTCCTCTTCAATTCGTACTTCGACACAGACGCTAACACGACGGTGAATGACCTCATTACCCTCATCAACGCGAGCGGCCCTACGGCGGCGCTCGTTACGCCCAGCTTGGTGTCCGGGCAGTTGTTGCTGACGGCCGTGGCCAGTGGCACCGGCGGTAATGCCATCACCGTTTCCTCAAACAATGTCGACGGCGCCGGCCTGGTAATTGCAAACCATCAGTCCGGCACGCTGCTCAACGGCGTCAACGGTGCTATTCAGAATGGCATCAACCCAATTATTCTTTGCACGGTGCCTCCCTTTGGGCAGGCGCCGGGCTACTCGGCCGGGAAGGAGATACAGCGCAACGCGCTCAACACTCTCATTCAGCGCCTTCGTCGGGGTTGGTGTCACCATTGCCGACGTGGACGTCCTCCTGCGCGACCCGGCGGCCCACCAAAACATGGACGCGACGTACCTCTCGGCGGACAACATCAACCCCAACGACGCGGGACACACCGCGCTCTACGGACTCCTTAGCCCGCTTCTCCCGTAGGCCCCTATGCCACTAGACCCGACCACGTCAGTCATTTTCGCCCTGTACGGTGGCGGTGGCGCGCCAATCACCGGACTGGCTCCGACGTTTGAGGCGTATGAAGACTTCTCCGGTGGTGCCGTCACCCCACCGTCCATTGTCGAAATTGGCCTCGGCATGTACGGCTTCCAGCCGGCGCCCAGCGACATTGCCAACGGAACGGCCTACATCATCGACGGAACTTCCATGGCCAACCCGCGCTATGCGTCCGGAGCTCTGCAGCCAGGAGTGGACGTCAACGTGGACGTGGCGGCCATTCTGGCGCTGTGTACCGGAATCAATAACCTTCTCTATGGGCGCTGGGAGATTTACACCACCGGGGCCAATGCCAACCAGCTGCTGATGTATGCCCCGGACAACACCACCGTCATTGCCACATTCAACCTGCTGGACATCAACGGTAACCCGACGGCTTCGGCCCCCATCTTCCAGCGGACGGTGGCGTAATGTCGCTTCTCATCACCCTCGGGTTGGGCAGTGACCTGGGCGGTGGAAATAGCCCATTCATGGGCCTGGACATTCCCGTGGTGTCTTCCACGGTGGGGCCGCTGTATGCCGAGGACGTCAACCAGTCCCTGTTTACCATTGACGCACACGACCACACCTTCGGAAATGGCAAGTCCGTCCCGGTGCCAGGTGGCGTCACCGTAACCAGTGACTGGAACTTTGGCGGCTACAGCATCACCAACCTGGTTTCGACGCAGTACGCGTTCCAGTCTTCCCCGCTCTCGAGCCTGATTGTTGGCGCCGTCTACTTCTCCGGAGTGGACTTATACGCCAACGACGGCAACGGGAACCAGATACAGATTACCGAGGCCGGTAGCGTCAACGTCACTGCCGGTAAGGGCTTTTCTGGTGACTTCGGCATGCCTGGCGTCCCGGCCACCGTCCCGTACACGGCCGCCAGTCACGTCTTTGACTTTTATGAAGACCCAGGTGGCCCAACATGGGCCATTCTGGGCAGTGGTGCCATTCGCCTGCATGGTGCGGCAGGGACGCAGGCGGACTACCTGGCCGTGGTTGCCCCGTCCTTGTCCAACACCTGGACGTACACCCTACCGGCCAACCCACCGACGGCCAGTGACTTCGGCCTGTGGCAGCAGGACCATACCGGCGCCGTCACCGTACCAAGCCTGGTAACGCCTGGGTCCAACTATTCCCTGCTTGGTTTTTCCACGGCCAATGCCCAGACGCTGACGACGCTGGATGGTACGACATTGGTGTGGAGTACGACGATGATGGAAGTCGGCGTCATCGGTACGGCCAACATCGCCAATGACGCAGTGACGCAGCCCAAGCTGGGGGCCGCTGGTTTCCTCACCAATACCGGTGGCGGCGCTTCCGGCAGCCTGACGACACAGGCCAGCTACACGGCATTGCCAAATACACCAAGCCTGTCCATTGTCCTGACGGCGCTTCGTCCTATTGGCCTGCACATCAATTTAATTGAATTTGCCAATACCGGTGGCACACCAACTGGAGCAGACACAATCGAATTGTTTTATGACATTTACGACGGGTCAACCCACCTGTATTTGCCGTGCCGGATTCCTACCGTCGGGCTTTACTTCACACAGGACGACACTGCCCCATCCGCCACACCGGTTTTCACGGGCGCCGGTGACGCGGCCGAATACCAGATGGTGGCCGAATCCGCCGCTACCTACACCGTCAGCCTTGTATACAAGGCGAATACAACCGCCGATGGAACGGCCTGGAGTACGACCGCCATCACCATGAAGGCCGTCGTCTTCTAGCCATGCCCCTCCAATGGCAGAACGTGCCCATCGCGTTTGGTGCCGGGGTGGACACGAAGACGGACCCAAAGCAGGTGGTGCCTGGCAAACTGCTTTTGCTCGAGAATGCCCAATTAAATAGTCCGTTGCAGTTGCAGAAGCGCGCTGGCTTCACTCCGCTTCCGCAGACCATCCTTGGTGCGCCCAGTAGCATGATTCAGGTTGGCCAGGGGCTGACTTCCTACAATGACGAATTGCTGATTGCCGACACCAACCAGCTATTCAGCTTCTCCGAAAGCGAACAGTCCTGGGTCCAGAAGGGCGCCCTGACTTCTGCTGAAGTGACGCAGTTTTCAGTCAACCGGGACGCCTACAACAATGACAGCCAGGACGGTGTCGTTAGCGCTAGCGGCCTGGCGGTATACGCTTGGCGTGATGTCGGGGAACAGGACGGCGGTGGCCAGGACATTTTCGGGGTGTATTACTCAGTCGTAGATACCGTCACCCAGCAGAAGATTCTGGAGGCGGTACCGGTAGGGGCTGGAACGTCACGTCCGGGCAGCGGCTTCGTCAAGTGCCAAACCTTTGGCCAGTGGCTTGTTGTCTTCTACGGCTATTCCGGCGCCCTGTACGCCACCTGCATCCCGGCCGGTAACCCGACGGCCCCGACGGACATTGTCATTTCCGGCAGCTGGTCGGACTTCTATGACGTCTGTGCCAGTACGGATGGGAAACGACTTTTCTACACCTTCGTGGATGCCGGCGCCGCGTTAAACGTCGGTTACCTGACGCTGTCGCTCATCCCGGTCAATATTGGCCTGACTGCTGGCAGCGTCAACCAGTGCGTGTCCATTGTCGGTGACCTGAATCCAGCGGCCAGTCCAGAAACCTTCTTCGTTACCTATGGGCAGGGAACAAACCTAGACTTCCAAGTTGTCGAATACAACCTGACGGTGTCCACTGCCGACACCACGCTATGCGCTACCGCCGGGGATGCCATTAACGCCGGTGCCCTGTACAACACCGCCAGCGGCCAACCCAATGCGCAGGTGTATTTCACATCCAGCGCGGCAACCAGTAGCGAAACAGTCCCCTACAACAACCTTGTGGACCAGGTTTCCGTAACCAACCTTGTCCCGGGCAGCGTCACCGTGCTGGCCCGTAGCGTGTCCATGGCCGGGAAGCCATTCATCTACCCATTCGCGCAAGGCGGCCTCAACTACATTCTCTGCAACTACAACAGCGGCCTGGGCGGCATCCAGAATACCTATTTCCTTCTTGACGAAACCGGCACCGTTGCAGCCAAACTGCTGGCCCTCGGGGCGGGTGGGTACAACCAAACCACCATGCTGCCGGAGACGACCAAGCTAAACGCCACCAGCTTCCAGTGGGCCCTGCAGATTCAGGACAACCTGGTGTCCAGCGTCAGCGCAGCCGCCCAGACGGAACCGCTATTCAGCCAGACGGGCGTGGAATCCGTCACGGTTAACTTCTTTGACCCGGCCATTGCCTATGCGCGGGAAACAATGGCCAATGTCCTGCACGTCACCGGCGGTTACCTGTCCATGTACGACGGCGCCCTGACGGTGGAACATGGCTTCCACGTCTGGCCGGAACAGCTGACGGTGCAGCAGACTATTGGCACGGCGCTGATGGATGGGACGTACAGCTACGTCGGCGTGTATGAATGGGTAGACGGCCAGGGCAACATTCACCAGTCCGCGCCAAGCATTCCCGTACAAATAACAATCTCCGGTGGCCCGGCGGACGTGTCGGTTACCTTCCCAACGCTGCGGCTGACGCAGAAGGCGGGTGTGGCGTGTGTCGTATACCGTACCGAGATGGGTGGAACACAGTACTTCCGGGTGACGGACCCCGGGGCAAACTACAACACCAGCGACCCAACGGTAGACGTCATTACCTTCACGGATATGATTCCGGATGCGAACCTGGTGGCCGGGCAGAACCTGTACACTTTCGGCGGCGTCGTGGAAAACATCTCCGCGCCCAACTGCAGCGCCATTGACGTCTTCGACAACCGGCTGTGGGTACTTCCGTCCGACAGTCGCCTCGGCCCCTGGTACAGTAAAATAGTCAGCCCCGGGCTACCGGTTCAGTTCTCGGACCTATTCACCTTCAACGTTGACCCCCGGGGCGGCAACATCACGGCCATGATTAACATGGACGCGAACCAGGTATTCTTTAAAGAGACGTCCATCTGGTACACCTACGGGACTGGCCCTGACGCCACCGGCGCCAACAGCACCTATGCCAGCGCCCAACTCATTACCTCGGATGCCGGATGCAGCGAACCGCGCAGTGTCGTCCTGATGCCGGCCGGTGTCATGTTCAAGTCGGAGAAGGGCATCTACCTTCTTGGCCGGGACCTGTCCGTCAACTACATCGGCGCGGACGTCGCTGCCTACAACACGCAAACGGTAGTCGGGGCAACGCTTGTCTCCAATAGAAACCAAGTGCGGTTCCTGTTGAATGACAACCAGATGCTTATTTACGACTACTATATGCGCGCCTGGTCAACGCGTCCGTCATGGGAATTGGTGGACGCCACCGTCTTCCAGGAAAACTATTGCTACCTACAGGCCAACGGAAGGGTGATGCAGCAAAGTACCGGCTTCGATGATGCTGGGGAATTTTACCCGTTAAAAGTACAAACTTCCTGGCTGTCCTTCGCTGGCATCAGCGGCTGGCAACGCGTCAAGGGGATGATGCTGCTGGGCGACTACCGAAGCCCACATAGCCTAAAAATATACGTCGCCTATGACTACGACCCAACGCCAACGCAGGTGTGCGTCATTAACGCAGACCCCTTCGACCCTGGCTTCTGGGGTGACGACACTGTCTGGGGTGGTGATGATGTCTGGGGTGGCTACTACCCCAGCTACCAATTTCGTGTGAATTTCGACCGGCAGAAGTGCTCGGCCGTACAAATCACAATCCAGGACCAGCAGGACTTCATCCAACCCGGTGAAGGTTACGCCCTGTCCAACCTGTGCTTCGTCGTCGGTGTCAAGCGCGACTGGAAGAAGGTTGGGGCGGAACGCATCTTCGGCGGCACCGGGAATGTCCCGACGGAATACTGAGTGGCCCTTATTCCAAAAGTGCAGGTGACGGACCCGGTGACCGCGTCCCAGGTGAACCGTTTCCAGGACACCTTACGGGCGGCCGTCAACCCATTCCTGTCCGCCATGACGCCGGGCAATAGCGTTTCCGTCACCATGACGTCCGGTACACCCACGCCCATTAACCACCTTCTGGGCCGCGCCTGGACTGGCTGGTACGTCATTGACGTTGACGCCGCCACGTCCATTTTCCGTGTGGGCAATGCCAACCCACAGGAGCAAATTACGCTTCAGTCCGTCAATGACGCAGACGTGACGCTTGTCATCTTCTAATGGATATTCTGTCGCTAAGGCCGTTTGACGTGGACCGGGATATGACCATCCTCGAGGAATTGTACGCGTCCTGGGGCAGCGGCAAGTCCTGCCCAACGGAAGACGAATTGCCGGAACATGGCGTCATCATTCCCGGACTGGCCGCCTGTTTCCTTTACCAGACGGACAGCAATTCCTGTTTCTTTGAACATGCCATTACCCACCGGCATGACCCGGAAAGGGGCGCCGGGATTGCCGCCTGCGTCGAGGCCCTGATGCGCAAGGCGGAGTATTTAGGCTATAAGCGTGTATACGTGAATGTCGGGAATGAAGCCGCCATCAAGCGGGCTGAGTTGTGTGGGTTTGTAAAAAGCGAGCTGCCCTACCGGTGCCAGCTCCAACGAGAGGTGCACGGTGGCGACTAAGTACCCCGGCAGCGGTGTTGCTGCCTTCGATGAGTATCTTTCGAGATACATGAAAGTCGGAAGAGGATAGACCAATCGCGAAGAACAACTTTCAGGCGAAAACGGCTTCTGCCACTGACCCGAATTACGCAAATAACATCGGCACTGGTGCGGCACCCGGTGTCGCTACTGGCCTGGGGCAACAGGCGCAGGGATTCGGTAACCAACAGAATGTGCTTGGCCAACAGCTTGGCTTCGCGCAAATGCTACAGAACCAGGCAGCCGGGACTGGCGGCCCCACCCAGGCGCAGAACTACCTGAAGCAGGCGACCGCGCAGAACAACGCCAATGCGGCAGGGGCTGCGGCCAGCAACAAGACGCTGAATCCGGCGCTGGCGGCACGGACGGCGCTAATGTCACAAGGGGCCAATAACCAACAGGCAGCCGGACAAGCGGGACAAATTGGCGTCCAGGAACGCCAGATTGCCCAGGGGGAATTGGGCGGGGCCCTGTCGGGAGCCGCTGGTACGGCCGGCGCCCAGACGCAAGCCGGGACTGGCCTGCTTGGTACTTCTGGCAGTGTCGGCAACCAGTCCAATGCAAACCTGAATACCGGGCAGAATGCGGCCAACCAGGTGAATGCCCAGGTGGCCCAAGAGAATGCCTCAGCCATCAACAGCGGTATCGGCAGTATCGTCAACGCCGCTGGTGGGGCCTTTGGCCTCGCCCGGGGCGGGGAAGTGCCCCCTCCCGCCGCCAGTGGGCACAGCTTCGCGGCCCAGGTTGCCCACCACCTGACTCACGGTGTCCACGCGCCCCTGCCACCCGCCGTCCCAGCGCGGGGCATTGGCATGGCGGAGGGCGGACAGGCACCGACGGACCAGCAGGTAGCCCAGGAAGGCGACATACAGAAGAAGAAAGAGGAAGAAGCGGAACGGGAACGTCAGGCGGATGAAGAGGCCCTGGCGGCGGATGCCGGTACGGCTAAGAAGGGTATGGCCCATGGCGGGGAAACGAAGGGGCACTACGAAGGTTTCAGCAAGCTTAAAGGCGAGCTGGCCAAGAAGCCAGGGATTGACAACCCGGGTGCCGTGGCCGCGTCCATTGGCCGGAATAAGTACGGGGAACACAAGTTCCAGGAACATGCGGCCAAGGGCGTCCCGCTGAATAAGCCACTGAAGATGGCTAGCGGTGGTGATGCGCCGGATTCGGATGAATTTGACGCACCGCCCCCAACGCCATCGTCAACCAAGATGGCACCCATTTTCGACTTGGGTGGTGCGCTACGGAGCGGGCTGAATAATCTCTTCCACCCGGCCCCGACAGCGGAACAGGGAATGGCGGCGGCCCAGGGCGCACCGCTACCGGCCAACTATGTCCCACCACCGGCGATGGCCCATGGTGGCTCGCTTAGCTTCCTGATGGGTGGCGGCGTCCCGGGCCACGCGCAGGTGCCGGGTGACGATGAACAGAACGACACCGTGGACGCCAAACTCAGCCCCGGGGAAGTCGTCCTACCCAGGTCCATCAGCCATGACCCGGAAGCGGCCCATGCCTTCGTCAAGCACCTGATGGGCGGCAAGAAGAAGAAGTCCTTAAAAGACTTGAAGACGGAAAAGAGGGCCTGATGCCGCCAGTCAGTCAACGTCAGCGCAAGGCCATGTGGGCCGCCAAGTCCGGTAATTCCACGCTTGGCATTCCGCAGAAGGTTGGGGCCGAATTCGCCGCTGCTGACCCCGGCGGTAAGTTGCCAATGTCCGCCAAGAAGAAGGCCATGGGCGGCGAGGTGACGGACCAGGGCACCCACTTCCATGTGAAGGGCGAGCATGGGGAATTCCGCATTGCCAAGAATGGACTGCACCCGAAGACGGTGGAGAAGATTCAAGGCATGTGCAGTGGCGGCGCTGTAAAAATGGCTGGTGGCGGTGACTCCCCGTCGCCCGTGGAAGGCGCCCCTGGAGTCTTCTCGACTGCGGACGGCAAATATGTCGACGCTAGCGGTAATGCCATGTCGCCGGTGGACGTGGCGGAGGCCTCGAGCAAATACGCAAAGGGTGTACAGCAAACAAACTTCCCGCCGCGTACCGTAACCGAGGACACTGGTCAAATTGACGAGATGACTGGACAGCCGATTACCAACCAGGTGCCAAACCCGGCCGTGGTGACGCCACAGACGACTGCGCCGGGGCTACCATCATCGGCCCAGGCCGGCGGTGTTGGGCAGACACAGATGCCGGAGATGCCTGGTTATCCGACGCCAGACCTCATCAAGCCAACCTACGCCGGTGAAAGTCCACTCCAGAAGCAGGGCTTCCAGGAGGAAAAGGGCGCCTATAAGGCGCAGGCCGATGCGGCACAGAAGGAAGCCGAGGCCCTGGCGCCAGTTTATGAAGCGGAACAGCAGCGTGTTGCCAACATGCAGACATACCTGCAGCAGGGGCACGACGACATTACCAAAAGGGCTGAGGCCCTGAAGCAACAGGTGGCAGATGGAACGATTGACCCCAACAAATACTGGGCGGATGGCGGCATCAGCCGTCGCATCACTTCATCCCTCGGCGTTCTTCTTTCGGGCCTTGGCCAGGGTCTTTCCGCTGCGGGTGGCCATCCGACGGAAAATATGGCGATGGCGGTTATTCAAAAGAACATTGAGAGGAACATCGACGCGCAAAAGGAAAACCTAGCCAAGAATAGGTTCCTGTACGATGCCACCATCAAGGAATATGGAACGCTGGACAACTACACCGCCGCCCAGAGAGCGCTTGATACGGCAATGGTCGCAGCACAGGCGAAGAAGGTAGGTAACCAATTCACCGGCCCACGTGCCCAGGCCGCTGCCCAACTTCTATCTGCCCAGGCGGATGCGGCGGAGGGTGCGGTGCGCAGTCAATTCGCGCAGCAGTACGCCAAGACCAAGACCGAATTCGACATGCAACAGAATCAGCTGAATTTCCAGGCCAAGCTGATGGAGACGGAACAGCACGTCAATAACCTTGGTGACAATGGACTACTGCCAGAGAGCTCGGTTGCAAGTCCATTCCTGAAGGGCAAGGGCATCATCCGTCTTGGCAATGGCTACATCGCCACTACGGCCGACCCGAAGGATGCACAGGAAGTCAACAAGCAATTGGCTCCGATGAATTCCTACCAGGACGCGCTCGTGAAGCTGAAGGGCCTCGAGGCACAATTGGATGCTGGTGATAGGGCCAGTATCAGTGTTTATACCAATGGAGTTACAAGGCACATTCCTGGCATCGGAAGAGCGCTGACCCCAAGGGCGGCTGCGGTCTTGGCCCAAATCAATCAAAGCACACTTGGTGGCCCAAAAGCAGCGGAGGAATTGGGACGGTTCACGGACACGGAAGAGAAGTATTTTAAAGACCTGCTTCAGAATCCAGGCATCTTCTCGAGTCCTGGCAATAACCAAGTTCGCCTAAGTAGCGTCATCCAGAATCTGGACACCAAGAAAGCCGACCTCATCAAGACGTATACCGGTGCTAAATACATTCCGCGTAAAGATTTCAATACGACGCCGGCACGTGGTGAATAGTGGCCGAAATACCAGCACCGCAGCCAGTTAGTTTACCGGCGCCGGGGCCAGCGCCAACTGGCCAATATGTCATGCTGTCGCCACAGGGGGATACTGTTGCGATTGATGCGGCAGACATTCCCAATGCCCGTGCCGCTGGCTACCGTGACTCGAGTACGGACGAGACGGCGCAATTCAATCAGGCACGGGCGCACTACAACAAATATGGCAAAGGCATAGGCAATGAGCTTAAAGCGGCGGCACTTGGGGCTGGTCGGGGATTCACCTTCGGGCTGTCTGACGCCGCTCTCGCCGGCAGTGGTGCGCTTGGCAAGGCGGACATTGCGGGATACCAACAGGAAAATCCTACAGCTTCAGCACTTGGCGAAACAGCTGGGGTTGTCGGAAGCACTCTCCTCCTTCCCGGCGGGGGTCCCATCGGGCTTGCCGGACACGCCGCAGAGGCAGCAACCGAAGGCCTTGGCCGTGGTGTTGCGGCAACGGTTGCGCGAGCCGGAATTAGAGGAGCAGCCGAGTCCATCCCCTTCACCACCGGCAGCCTCATTTCCGAAGCCACTCTTGGTGACCCCGCCCAGGTAGCGGAGCACGCATTGCAGGCCTATGGGCAGGGGGCGTTGACGTTTGGCGCGCTAGGGGCGCTGGGTGAAGGTGGCGTCCAGCTGGTACGCGGCGGCGTCAGGGCCGCACAGAAGGCAGTCGGCGCCGCCATGGAAGCCGCACCGGAGGCCTATGCGCACGTGTCCGGCGCCCTTACCGGCCAGGGCGGCGAGGATGCCGCTGAATTGTTTCAGGCCGGAAGGAATAAGGCGACTGAAGGGGCCATAAAACTACAGGCCCGTGCGGAACAGGCGCTTGCGGACACGGCCACCATTGAAGACCCGGTCGCACGAAAGGCAGCTTATGAATCGTCCCTCGACACACACGCCAAGGGTGATGCTCTCGGAGACACTAAGGGACTTAGCTTTTCTGACCTGGCCACACTTGCAACGTCAGCTGCCGGTCATCTCGGCCTCGGGGCGGCCGTCAAGGGCGTATCCACAATGGTTGAGGCTGGTAGATTGCTCCTCGACCCCACCGAAGCCGGGTTGAAGTTTGGCCGCCTGGAAATGATGGTGCAGGACGCGAATGCGCTTATTGATAAACATATTGACGCTGCTACTTCTCTTGCCTCTCGTGGCGCTGCTATTGGCAGTCGCATTTCTGCAGTGGCTAACCAGGTGGACACCTATCAAAAGCGCGTGGCAGACATTCAGAAGCTGGCCCAACCGGAAAACCTAATGGCCCATGCGGAGGCCCTGAGCGCCCCATTTCAGTTCTCGCCAGGGTTGGCCACATCAATGTCGATGAATGTTGGCAACCAGGTCAACTACCTACAGGGCCAGATTAAGTCCCCCACCATGCCGGGAATGTTTCCCAGGCCCTGGACGCCTTCCGCCACCGAGGCCCAGGACTACAACCTGAAGCACGACGCGGTGGTGGACCCGGTGACGGCGCTGGGACGGGGCCTGGTGAATGGCAACCTGACGCCGCAGACAGTCATGGCAGTCCAGGCCACGGCCCCACTGACGCTTCAGAAGTTTCAGGCCAAGGCCCTTAGCAAGCTAACTGGAATGAAGCAGCCGCACGCCATTCCATACAACCGTCACGGTGCATTTTCCTTGCTTTTGGGCAAGGATGTCTTCGGAAACATGTCGCCCACTATGATTCAGGGCGTCCAGGCAGTATATGCGTTGAAGGCAACACAGCAGGGCGGTGTGGGCAGTAGACCTCGGCCAGCACAGGAAGGTAAAATCACAATTTCACAACAAATGTTAACGCCCACACAACGGGCCGCACAAAGGGCTGAGGAATAAACATGGCATTGGGACTTGCAACTAGCATTCGTAACACCATGGTGCAGGCCATTGAATTGGCCATTGACACCAGCTCCACCGGGACGTTGAAACTGTACAACAGCCCACAGCCGGCAACAGGCGCTGCCATTACCAGCCAGACGCTGCTTGCGACATTCAGCCTTCCCAACCCATGTGCCCCTAGCGCATCTGGCGGGGTGCTGACATTCAACGCCATCTCGAGCGTCACGGCAGCGGCTTCCGGGACGGCCATCTGGGGACGCTTCGCAAACAACGCCGGTACCTTTGTCGGGGACTGCACCGTTGGCACTTCCGGCACGGACATCGTGCTTGGCACCAATGTGCTTACTTCCGGGCTGACAGTCCAAATTACCAGTGCCACCATTACCGCCGGTAACAGCTAATGGCCTTCACGTCCCTTGACGGCCTGGTGACGGCATTGCCGGGCCAAATCATGCCATACACCAAGTCGTCAGTGACTGGTGTCGCTGGCGCCTACCAGTCACTTTGGAATGCTGCCGGTAACCCAGCGGCCGGAACCATCGCCATTAGCCAGACGACTACCGGTCAAATTCCAACCTACAGCACAACCGGGGCCTTCCCATTCACCAACAACGGCGGTGGTGGTGTCACCACAAACATTGCACGCATCTCCGCATCAAGTTCCGTGCAGGGAACGCTCATCGTCTATGACCGCTTATGGCAAGGCGGCTCCTTCACGTCGGTGAACGGTTCCATTTCCATCACCAACCCAACCACCACGCCAAACCGCACTTATGGCGGTTCCGGTAACGTTTACCAGACTATTGAATTGTGGGTGGAAATTGCTTCGGCGTTAAGCGCCACGGGAACTACCATAACGGCCACGTATGTCGATGGAGCTGGTAACACTGGCCTGTCCGCAACATGCGTCGTGCCAGCCTCCGCCATTCTTGGCCGTATGTTCCCCTTCGTCATGGCCAACGGTAACGGAATTCAATACATAACCGCCCTGGCCGGAGTTCGCAGCACCGACGGGGACCTTTAACCTTGTTATGATTCAGCGTTTTATTGAAATTCCAATTGCGGTGGTTGGTATTTCCAACGCCCTGGACTTCGCTGGCTGTGGTTTTCCACTGGTGTCCAATAGCGCCTGCATTGCAATGTTTATGAATTGTAATGGCGCGTCCACCGGGACCCTGTCCGGCGTCTTCAACATGGTACAGGGCTAAATGTGGCCTACCGGCAGGGCTACTGGCTAGCTAAGTCCGCGCGGTTCGGCCGCCAGCAGCTACAGCGCGACAGCAACTACGCAGCCATGACGCAGCCCGTGTACTGGGCGGCGGCTGGACTGCAGACGACGCTGGCCAATGCGGTAGCCAAATTCAAGGACAGGACACAGCCCAAGGGCCTGGAATACCGGTACCTGCGTTCGTCCAGGTTTGACCGCATGCAGCTGACGCGGTGCATCGCGCCATACCTGCCGATGCAGCTGTACTTTTACACTAGCCCAGGACCGTTAAATACACTGCTGTCTTCCGTCGCCCAGGCGGCCACAGGCACCGTCACCGGCACTGGCACCGTAGCCACCACACTTGACGCGGTGGTGCTGGCCGGCACCGGCATTGAATTGGTTACCGGGACGGTTGCCAGTACGCTGGCGGACCAGGTCCTGGCCGCAACCGGCATCGAATTAACCACCGGTACCATGGCCCAGACGCTGGACGCCCTGGTACTGGCTGGCCTCGGTGGCAATGTCGTCACCGGCACCGTCGCCACCACCCTTGACGCGGCCGTATTGGGCGCCACGGGCACCGTCAGCACGTCCGGAACCCTAGCGGACACCCTGGACGCCGCGGCCCTTGCGGTGGCCGGCACGGCCTCCACGGCGGGTTCCGTTGCCACGGTACTGGACGCCCTGGCGCTGGACGGGGCTGGGTATGCCGGAACCACTGCCAGTATGTCCACCGTCCTGGACCCGGCCGTCCTGGCTGCCATTGGTCCGACTGGCGGCACCATGGCCACGGTGCTGGATGACGTCACTTATGCCGGTATTGGCATGGCCGAGGCGAAGGGGCACCTGTCGACACAAATAGACTCAGCAGTACTTGCCGCGACGGGGCTACTGAAGACGCACGCCAGAATGCACGCCCATACGGCCAATGCGGTGGTGGCCTGGACGGGCGGCAGTCCGGCCATCGGCACCATGATGTCTGTATTGGGCCCCGGCGCTTTAGCATGGAAGGGTCCGCCGCCACCTGCTAACATTTCAATTTACAATGGTCGTGCTAGAATTCCATAACATGTTGAACAAGTGGGAACGCATTCTTCAGCGCGAGGGCCTCGGCATCATCCTAGACAGCAAACGAGAAATTCATCGCGAATACATGTTGACGCGCAAGTTTGCGGAACGTTCACAAGACGAAATAGACGCCGTACGCGCATACTACACAGCGGCCATGGCGTACCTGGACACTGGACACTTCCTGAGGGGAGAGAGGAGCATCTGGGCGTACCACGCAGAAACGGGACATGGCATCCATGTCATCGCACGCGACCTGGGACTTGGCCGCTGGCGGGTACGGGCGGTACTGGACAAACATAGAAAGCTGGCAGGGCTTACTTCACCCTGGACAAAGGAACGTAAACGTGGACCCCACAATGATTGCAGAGCTGGTGAGGAACGGGGGTCTAACAGCGTTCGCCGCAGTGGGCTGGTATTTATTCTTCAAACGAGACGCACGCGTGGAGAAGCTCGAGGACGACCGGATGGAATTGGCCAAGTCAACAACGGCCCTTTCTCAGCATCTGGCGGACGCACTCGAGAGGCTTCCACCGAAAGGGTAGTGCAATGCTGAACCCATTCAAGCGCAAGAAGGAAGAGAAGCAAAGCGACGACTACATTAAAGATGTTCTCCGTTCAAGCAAGGAGGTCATCGGCGTGGCCAAGGAAAAGCTCCGCAAGTCCTTTCCGCCTAGGAAAATGGTTCAAGGCAATGGGGTTGCTGGCACCCTGCGCCGTGGTTGAGCCTGACGTCGAACAGTGGAGAGACCTGGCCAGTAAGGCCGGTGCCATTCATGGCCTCGACACCAACCTAATACTGGCCATCATCGCCAGGGAATCCGGCGGTGGACGGTTTCTGACGCCGCGTGGCCCCAATGGGTGGGGCGACAACGGCAATGCCGTGGGCCTGATGCAGATTGACAAGCGCTACCACGACACCACCGGCCTGGAAGACCCCGTCCTGAATGTTGATTGCGGTTGCGGTATTCTGTCTGGTTACATTGCTGAATGTGGCGGAGATATTCCTGCGGGTATTTGTAGCTATAATGCTGGTCCCACTAAGGCACTTGCGCTACAGCGCGGAATGTCGCCGGATGCGACGCCGGCACAACGGGCGCACGTCTATGACGGAGTAACGACTAACAGGGACTATGTTTCGGACGTACTTGCACGCCAGGCTGAATACTACTTAGCGTCCTATGCGGCGTGAAGAAAGCGGAAGACGACGCTGGCACCAGGCTAGCGGCCTCAGCAAGTGACGCGGAAAAGACGCCTACGTCCATGCCATGGGTGGAATGCCCGGAATGCCATGGTGGGTTTGAAATAGTCTTCGCTGAAGGGGAATACCGGCTGCCCTGGCACTTCCGTCCGGTTATGACGGTGGTGGGCCCAATTTTTGGGGAGACGTGGTGCGTGGCCGGGATGAGGACGCTAGGACGGCTAGTGAGATGAGCATGTCTCGGAATGGCTCCGGTGTTGCTGATGCTTCTTTCTTGGACAGTCGAGGTAATTTACTTCTGGTATTCGGAAGCCATGATGTAAGTGCGGACGGCTTTGGCTTATCCCAGTTCAGTGCGCCCGGTTCTATTCCACTATAAAGAAGCCAGGTCAATTTCTGGGCCCTGTGTCCATATGCCGCCTGACTAACTTCGCATGTCCATATGTTCTTGAAAGATTTAGACCATTTACCACGTACTGGATTGTCCAACCCGAAGTAATCCCATGCGGCGCTGTGTGCGGGATGTTCCAACACGCCACCGAATGCGATTACTGCAGCCAGTGCCATGGCAAAGCATCCGCCATCATCTCCGACTTTGTGCCCATAGCGTGTTTCATTCACCATCGCCAGCGGCTTACACCATCTTGAACATGGTGGATGCGCCACCACCGGCCAGGGCCCGGCATACTTGCGCGCATCCCTTTCCTCATCCCAGGGGTCAACGTCTGGCAGCCCATAATAGACGCCACCCCTTTGCACGTACAGGGCAGCAATCATCTCCGCTTCCAGGGGTGAATCCATAGGAGCACAAATAGCTGGAACGCGGCCCAGGCGCCTAGGAAAACCATGGCCGCGTAATGCCGTTCGGTCACGGCTTTTATTTTTCCTGAAGCATCATCACAAGGAATGCCGCCGCAAGAATCAGCGTTATGGCGAGCCAGAGGCTATTCATCTTCGCTCAGCACGCGCTTAACGACTTCCAGGCGGTTAATTAGCTTTTCAATATGGATGCGGCGACCCTCTGACTGCGCCCGGGCAGACTCGAGCAGTTCCTCAGCGCGCTTGGCGCGGCGTTCTAGTTCCATCAGCTGGATGGCCTGTGGGGAATAGCGCTTCTGCAATTCCAGTTCGGCCTCGAGTAAGGTGCAGTTCTCGCAACTCACGGCCGCTCCCTGAAGAACCACGTCTTCTTGTCCCCGCGCCATTGGCCTTCCCGGCGCCAGTAACCCAGTGTGTCCCCGAAGATGGTTATCCACTGGATGACTAGTGGCCCTGACTTGTCTTCTTCTATGACCTTGTAGTTTCCCATGTGTTCCGGCCTCGCGCGTGCGGTACCTCCGATGCTGGGCGCTTCGATGCTTTTCTCGTCCCAATCTGACACTACGCTTCCCAGATGGTTTCTGACTTCGGACAGTCATGCTTCGGGTACCTGAAGTGTTCCCCATCGCTACGTACCTGCAATAGCCTGTTGCAGTCCGGGCAGATGGTGGTGAAGTGCAGATGCTTGGGGTGGTCTGCCTCCTCGCTCATTTCTTTTCCACCACCACGCCGCGCGCCTCGAGCTCGGGCAATATTTCCGTGAATACCGTCGTCACGCCCTTGGCCATGCGCTGCTGTCCGGGCGTCTGTTCCACCACGGGGGCCCCTAGGAAAACCACTTTGTCGCATGGCTTCCCGGGGTTTGCGGCCATCCACTTACGTAGCGCCCGTGCGGTAGTAACTCCTTCGATGATGAAGGCGTCACTTCCGAACCAAGTACCAACCTCATGAGAATCGTCGCCCCAAACAGTCTTCCCAATAAGCGCATCAGTAGACCTGGGCGTACAGCCCAAATCTCTACCAATTCGGGACGCGAGGGTTGTTTTTCCGACACGTGGACCTCCGCAAATGACAAGTTTCATGTGGGCAAATTCTCTGGTGGCTGCTTGGGCAATGGGCCATTGGGTGGCGTATCTATTTTCTGTGGTGCACACTGCCGGTAGGCATCCAGCGGCGCGTCCCAGCCGCCCTTTCTCTCCAGGCACTTACAGAACTGGCGCGCGAAGGTGGGCGCCGCCCACTGCTGACAGCCACGGGCCAGCAGGGCCTGGTACGCCAATGGGGTGCATTGTGACATGAAGGTAGAGGCGACAAGTAACCAGGTCATTTCTTTAGGAGGAAGAATAAGAGAAACATCCCAATAATCAAGCCGGCCAGGATGGCGATTTGAATGCCGATAATCACGTCTTCTTCTCCAGTACCTGGCGGGCGGCGGCGGTGGCGGCCTTTAGACTCGCCTCGGTACTAGCAAGACACGCGAAGTTCTCTGTAAGTGCCTTCTCGATAGCGGCCCGGAGGTCGCCGGCAACTCGCCAACCATAGTCGGCCCACTCTTTCGACTTCTCCAGCTTAGCCTCCAGCTCCGCGACGCGGGCCTGTGCTGCAAACAACGTCTTGAGTACAGGTTCAACTTTTAGGGCTAAGTTGGCGAGTCGCCACTCACATAGCCTCATAGGTGTACTCCAGCCAGCAGTGCGCACTGTGATCCATGTGCTCTAATAGCCTAAATAGGCCCTATAAACGAGACTTTTGACCGTATCCAGCATCTGACCGACGAAATCACAGTGATAGAGAAGCCAAGGGCTCAGATTCTCTTGATTAGTCCACAGAACAATGGGGATATGCTGTTCCCAGGCGTATAGAATCTCCATAGAAGTGCCCACCGAGGGCTTGTCGTAGCGAACTAGCACCACATCGCAACTGAAGATGTCTCGCTTATCCTGCTCAACGATAGCATCGACATTCATCTCCTCCTTCCCACGGTAATCACGCACCATAGGGTCCACGAGCTCGTGCTCGGGGAAGACACTCTTCATCTCCTGTCGCCAGTCTACACACTCTGCATCACTACGGCCATTTATGGCTCCGGCTAGATAGATTCGCACAGCCAACTCCTCAACTTGGGCAGATTCTTCGAGGGACCGAAGGCTAGAAAAGTACCATCCACGCTGTCCACACCCAGAGCTGCAAAGTGTCTGAATCGACGACGGCTATTGACACGGCCAACATGTACCCACTTACCCAAGCCCTTCGCAAGGCTGATGAGGCCCTTAACCGCCTCCCCCATCTTCCACTCCGTACTGCCACCTATGAAGAGGACATCGAAGGCATACCATGGAATCTCTAGGTGCTCGAGCCCGTCCTGGGCGACGAGAGCTGCCAGATAACCAGCCTCCCGGATACGTGGGAGCATAGGTAGGGACCTCTCCAGAGTCGCAGCCGCATCCCCCACCACATCCGGCGCCACAGCGAAGAGGCAGCGTCCTCGGTTAGGAGCCTCGCGCGCCAGCCAAGCCAGGAAGCGTTCATCGGTGTAACTCCCCGGCTGAGTGAAGCAGCCATTGTCAGCTGCCCACAGTCCATCCGGAGGCAGTCTATTGCCCATGTTAGGTGTCCGCATCCACCCCAGGCCCTGGGTGCCGAAGAAGAGGGGATTGATGGCTCCGGACAGATAGAGCACCTAGGGAATTTGCCACACATGGTGGGCCTGTGTCGAGAGGGCCCACTTACTACCCCTATTATTAGAACTCTTAATCATTGCGATGACCTGCGGTAGATTAACCGGCTTCATATCCTCCCCTGTGAGCGGCTGGAGATAGCGGTGGAAGAAGCTACAACCCTGGTCGAGCTCATACACATCCTGCCAGGTCATCTCAGGCTTAACCACAATCTTCAGTGTATGGCCCGTCCTCTGCAGGAAGTTGTGGCTCTTGGGGCTCACTGTCAGCCAGTCCACCGCATAGCCCTCTAGCAGCCTCTTTCCACTGGTCTCCATGTGCACTCTATAGTGCCAACTCTTGAGCCCGTCGATGAGTGGGATGAGGTCGTGGTCGGTCGGCTCGCCCCCAGTTAGACTCACAATAGAGTCGGGGCCGGCCATTCCCGTCACATCCTCCAGTATGGCGTCTACACTCTTAGTGGCCTTAGCCTTGTAGTCAGTATCACACTCTACCCGGATGTGGCACTCCTTCACGCTACATCCAGCTAGCCTGATGAAGACCATGGGATAGCCGACGAAGTGCCCCTCACCCTGGATGGAGGGGAAGATGCTCGCAATGGGATATGTCTTCGCGCTGTTCATGTCTTCTTCTCCAGTACCTGGCGGGCGTGGGCTTGGCCCGGACTGTCGGGACCGCTCTGCGCATAGTCAGCACCGTCGTCTGTCTCGGCCAACAGCTCCTGCAGCGCCGCCTCTAGCTTCGCGACGCGAGCCGAGTGTTGCTCCCATCGCCAGGCCTGCTCCTTCACCCTGGCCAAGGCGGCGTCGAGTTGGGCAATGGCACTTGCGGAACGGCCCTCTTCAATCCTGTTAATGCGAACAATCGTAGCCTCTGCCGCCGCCAGCTTGGCTCGGAGGTCGTCGCGCTCGTCGTAGAGTTGTGCAATCGTGTTCTCAACGACTGGCGAAGCCTCCGCCGCCGCCAGCGCCGCCTCCAACTCCTTCACCCTAGCCAGGGCGGCGTCTCGCTCGTTCTGCATGTGGGCGTAGAGCACCGTCTTGAGGTCTACCTCCCGGCAAGCCTTCTCCGCCGCCGCCAGCTTGGCCCGTAGGTCGTCGGTCTCGGCAAGGACTGCGTTTAACTTCTCGGTGACATCCGACATCGAGTGTTGCTGAAGCCAAGCCAGCGCCGCCTCGGCCCTCTTCAGCTTGTCCTTCAATTCATTGGACTCGCCACGCACTAAGTCAATGAGGTCTTCAAGCTCATCTGCCCTGGCCTCGGCCCTTTCGGCACGCGTCTTCCTCCAGTCCGTCACAGCGCCTCCAGTACCACCAATAAAAGCCACGCCAGTACGGCCAACCACAGTGCGCGTCCAGTCCAGCGGATGATGTCTACCACTGCAGCCCCACACTTAAACCGACCGTGAATCCGGCGGGTGCCAGTACCGGGACGGTGCCCCAAGCGCCCACCTGAAGCGGCAGCGCTTCAAGGGGTCGCACCTGGAAGGCCCCCAGCAGTGTAGTTCCATTGGCAGTCCGCAGCGGGGACAGTCCGGCACCGACGGAAGCCGAGAACCGTGGAAGTGGATTGGTAGTCGTCGTGCTGAGCGTATGGGTTGTCGTGTCCTGCTTGACAGTAGCCGTTGTAGTCGTGTCGGCCGCCTTGGTGCTGGACTTCTCTTCGGTCGTTGTAGTCGTGACGGGGGCATCTGTTTCCCTTGTCACGATAGTCTCCGGGGTTCCGCCATCACAAGCCGGCCTGGTGTCCGTCACGGTTATAACCCTGGGGCCCTGGTTAACGACGACAGACAACCTGTCCAGTAGTGTGGCGTTTAATTGCTTGGTTTCGGTTAATTGTTCCTGCAGTTGGCTTACGGTGGTGGTGTCGGTGACTGTCTTTGTTTCGACGCGAGGAGCAAACAGCCTAACCACAACACCGCCCAGGCCGACCGCACATAGAAGCACGCCCACCACAGCCGCCCGACCAAGCCGAGACGCGCTTTTCCACCAGGTGAGCATGTCACTCCGCTTCCTTCAGCATCGGCTCTTCCACCGCCGCCAGTTCCGCGTCCAGCGCATAGTCCACCGCGTCGTTGGCATCGAAGGGGTCGGCCCCAAGGCGGACCAGCATTCCGGAGATGCCATCAATTGGTTTGCCTGAACGAATCTCTTTTGCGGCAATGGCGATGCATTCATCGAAGGTCATTTGCAAGCCTTTCAATTATCCGCAGCAGCATGTCGCGTTCACGCTTGAAGTTGTCCCGTTCCATCTCAAGCTTCGGCACATTGACCGCGTGCACTGGGCAACGCTCGTAATCCGGAACCAGGTCGATGCAGACGCAAAGACGCTTGTAGCTATCCTCCACTAAATTTACATAACTCATAGGGTTGTACCTTTTACGCTACACGTCACCAGCGCATAGCTGCCCGGACACGTCTTGCCGTTAATGCCATGCATGCACTGGCGGCCATCGTGGGTGGCCACCGTGGCGCCGCAGGCGTTGCAGCGGTGGTCTCCATCACTAATTCGGGACGTATCTTTAAAGTTACGGTCCAGACGTCGCACTTCCCAGTCACGGAGCATGGGCGCCCAACCTTTCCAGCCGTTCGCGTACGGCCTCTGCGCGCTTTTCTTCAACCCATGCCGAATGGCGCGCGTCGTTTGCCCATTCGCAGTACGGTTCAATGTCCGCCAGCGTCCGGAAGGTGGAAGCCAGTGCCAGGTGTGCGCGGTGGGCGGCCTGCAGCGCCTCGACTTCAATCTTATCCACGTCAATGGTAGTCATGTGTTACCCCACCGCCAGCAGAACCCGGATGACCACGTAAGAGGCAGCGAAAAGCAGCAGTAAATACATGGCAAAGTCGAATAGGTTTCGCAGCCCGCTCATAACCCCTCCATTCCTTCCCCCTCGAGTGATTCAAGGTGCCCGTCATCATTGCTTGGTCCGAATTTGTCTTCCATCCGCGCCAGGTATTCCTGCCTCTCGCGTTCGGTTTTCATTTCCTGCGTTTCCTCGTTCCAGTGGTCCTGGATGCGCTTCAGGATTGTCCGGGCGCCGCGTGCATCTTCCTGGTACATGACGGACACCTTGGGGGTGAACTTGACGCATGAAGCCGCGTAGTTCTCCCAGGAATCCCGGGCGTCACGTAATGCGGCGGCGACTAACACCAATTCGTCTGGTGACAACACCAATGGATTCATATTCATAGGACGAACGCCTCCTGGCAGTTAAGGCAAGTGCATTCTGCTTCGTGGATTTCGGGAAGTATCTCTTCATTCAGTATTTCTGCAATGGCGTCGGCAATGGACTGGAAACGGTGTTGCTGGTCCAGTTCCACCCAGCGGCGCAAGTCGGATTCAAGCTGGGTCATATGTCACTCACGGCAACTTCAGTGCTTCGTTTATGAGCTGGAACACGGTGTAGACTGGATAGTGGCTGGCCTTCAGAATTTTGTCGACCAGAATGAGGGCCGTGCGGTATTTCGTGGCCTCCTTGTTGATGGCTTCATATCTGTCGCCTCCTTTGCTGTTGGTGGCCTTGGCGATGGCGGCGCGGGCTCGTTCATGGTGCGCGCAATCCCTGCCGCGTGGATGACTGCAGTCCATTAATCCTTGCAACGCATTCAAAGCGGCGTCACGGTCTGCCTTGGCCCTGTCGAACAACTGCGCAAACTCTTCTTGGGCATCCCTCAAGTCAAGGCAAGCATCCAGCCATTCCCTGTTGGAATCGGCGTGCTTCATTTTCTCACTCATTTTTCAGTGCCCAATCCAATTTATCTTCAAGATCCGCATTGGACTCTCGACATTCATCTTCGTCTGTGAAGTCCGTCATATCGTCCTCGGGACATCTACCCCAATGGATGACCTCGCAGGTATTGCAGTAGCGAGCGACATCGGATTCAAGCTGGGTCATTGGAGTGCCTTCAGGTCAAGGTAAGCATCCAGCCATTCCTTGTTGGAATCAGCGTGCTTCATCTTCTCCAGCGCTTGGCGGCGGGCCATGATGCGCGTGGGCTTGGTGACTTCACGCGTCAGGGCCATGAGGATGTTACGCGCGCACCAGGCGCCCAGAAAAATGCAGAGGATGGCGGTCACTTGTCGCCCCCCTTGCCGTTGGTGGCCTTGGCGATGGCGGCGCGGAGGTCGCCCTCGGTAACAGTCACGCTTTGGGCCTTTTCCCCCCGCATACTGTCCTCTAACTCGACGACCTTCAGTCAGGCCCTGGCGGTGGTCAGCGCGGACGATAGTACTTGCCATCATCCCTGAGATGCGGACGTGGACCAGGTCGCGATTGCTCCAGCGCTTCCAGCATGGTCCGGTGCCAGGCCGCGACCATGAGTCACGAGCGCTAGCCGCCGTTGGCGACAGGCGGCCGGTAATTCGAGAAGTCGGACATCCGGGCAGTCGAGTGCCCGCAAGCGAGGCGCCACGCTTTTGTGCGCGCGCGCGTCGTGCTCATGTTCGACTCCTTATTGGTTTCGGTTGGTGACACGCCCATAGGTACTGCACATGCCAAGCCAGAAGCCTATTGCCAGATAGGTTAGTGGAATCAGGATGTTAGAAGTGTCCACTTCAGTCCCTTTGACAGTATGTCTACGTTTTCACTCCATGTGTCTGACATTATGTAACTTAGCCCGTGTGACATAATGTCATGGACCTACTGCCAGAGTGGGCAGTTTGGACGCGCTGCGCAATACTTACAGCCGTTATTCCGTCGCAGGTAAGGCTCGAGGTCTTCGGTTGTTTCTGCCGTGGAGGCCTCGGCAATGCGTGACTGGGTCAGGGCAATGGCGGCACGGGTATCGTCATTCTGTACAGATTGTAAGGTCTGTACTTCCAGCTCCTGGCTGTTGGTGAGGTACCAACCCACACGTTCCACCTGGCGCCCGGTTGCGGCTTCCACCATGACGGCCAGGACACGCAGCTGCCAGGACTCGGCCGGTAGCGTCAGGTTTTTTCGCTTTCCGGACTTGTCGTCGTAGACGGCGACACGGCCTTCACCGTCAAGTCCGACTTGGTCTGCGGTTCCGGTCCACCAGTCGGGACCCAAATCTCGTGGGTAGTTCCGTCCGATATTGTAACCGAATACGGTTCCAGTTCCGTTACGGGTGGCGAGCCCAAATGCGACTTCAGCGCTGCCAGCAAGTTCCGGCAGTGTTGACAATTTGGGTGAAAGTCGAATTGCCTCGATGGCCGCTTCATAGTCGGGACCCGCCTTGAGGGAGGATGACAGGGCATCGGTGCCGGTGCGGTATGCTTCCAGGGCGCTGGCGATATTCTTGCCCCTTGTGGCGGTGGGGTGTTCCGCTTGGCCATATTCCCATGGAAGGACGTGGCTACCGGGACAGGCGGCGGCCAGGGCGGCCTTAGAAGCTGTTACGCGTCGGACACGCCTGTTAGTGTACACGGCCCCGTAGCTTACTGAAGAGGTCCGACACATGGTAGACGACGACTTGGAACGCTTCATGAAGCGCTACCGCGAAGCGCAGGCCCGCGTGGAGGCCAATCCGGAATACGCCAAGGAACTGCTGGCGGAATGCGCCGAAGACACACAGGCCACCGATGCCGAGCTCGAGGAGTCCTACCGCATCGCACTGGGTTGGGCCAAGATGAGCGGCCAAGGTGGATGAAGCGTCAAGTCTTGGCCTGGTCACGGTTGCGGAATTCCTGGCCTATCCACCGGAACCGGAGACGTGGCTAGCGGAACCCTACCTGTCCGCCGGCGCATTGACGGTAGTGCAGGGGGAACCCGGCGGCGGGAAGACGTGGTTCACCATGTACCTGGCGCAGCTGGCCGCCATTGGCGGGTTCCGCACCGTGTACATCGCGGCAGAGGGCGGGAAGCTGGAGTATTGGAAGCGCTTTAAGAAGATGCTGGATGACGTGGCGATGCTCGAGTCACGGTTGCGTTTCAGTCTCAACGCCGGGCTGATGCTGGACAATGACGTGGCCGTGGACGCGGCCATCCTCGAGCTCATGGCCATTCAACCGCAGCTGGTTGTGCTTGACCCATTGACCGAGATGCACATGGGGAATGAGAACGACCAGGAGGATGCGCTACGACTGCGCAATGCCGTCCAGCGCATGAGACGCGAGCTGGATTGCGGCATCTTGGTGGCGCACCACACCGTCAAGGGCCAGTGGAATGGGGGCAGGCCGTCTCTAGCCGGTGGGAGCGGGGCGCTGGGTAGTTATTTCGCAAGGGCAGCGGACATGGTGCTTGACATTTCCCCAATCCGTGCGGAGGGCGAGGAAGACCTGGAGGAGAACCGCGTCAACGCCATGGTGACAGTGCACAAGAACCGTAATGGGGTCGCGTGTCCAAAGGAAGCCATCTTCAATGTGGAGGATGTGGGCGAGACCGCCAAGGTGAAGTTGCTCTTTGGGGAAGAGCGCTCGGCCCTGGTTGTCAACCGCATCCATGACGACATCAAGGGCGCCCTGAAAGAAGAACCACTGTCCGCAAGGCAATTGGAAAAGGTAGTTAAAGGTAAGTCTGCCGTGAAGCGACGCGTCATCAGGGAGATGATAAATACAGGAATACTGTACGAGGGACTTAAAATGAAGCTATTCGTCAAAGACTGATACGCGGCGCGTCCCCCTAAAGGGGGGGACTCGCCCGCGCATGTGTCCCTCAATGGGGACGCGGGTGCGTCCCGGGGACGCGCTATGAATGATTCCGAGGAGTTACATGAAAAAGCCAGGGACGCACCCGCGTGGAAAAGAAAAAATCACCAAAAATGACGAGGGACGCGCTAGTACATTGGTGCTAACTATAGACAAACGTAGGCATGACTCCCACCTAGAGCTGATTGGGAATGTCCTTCTCCACGCCCAGGTGACGGACTGCATCTTCTTCAGGGGCCACTGGTTCGTCATCCATCCCGAAGACGGGCGCCTGATTGACCTTGACGCCGACCGTCCCCTGTCAGACCCACGTGGTAAGAAGAAGGGAACCGGAACCACTCCGGCCAAACCCAAAAAGGAAACGCAAACATGAGTGAAGACCTGAGCATTGAACAGCGAATCAAGGCCGTGGAACGTGGCGGCAGACCTGACCGCAACCGGCAAGTACGTTGCCAAGGTCTGGACCAGTCTCAAGAACAAATTCGGTAAACCA
>CAWENU010000003.1:0-36575 GCA_963810355.1 uncultured Acidobacteriota bacterium | reverse complement strand
CTTGCATTCGCTGTAAGCGTTCAAGGTAGTTAAGGTTGGCTAGAGAGCACGTTGGCAACGCTACGCTGTAGCCGTCGACAGAAGACTAACGCGCCGATCGTTCAGGGTTCCAGCTCCACGCGAGTCGCGGATGACCGAGAGCGTCGTTCGCGTTGTCGTCGTTCGAGTCGGTTTTCTTCCCATCGATTTCGCGACCCAGGTGACTCTCATACCGAATGATGCGGTCCAGATCGTGTTGAGAGGGAATCATTGATGCGAGCGACGTATGGATTACATCCTTGGATCTCTCGGCGTCGCGGAGCTGCCGAAACCTTTCAGCTTCGGCGACAATCAAGTCGATCATCTCTCTCGCGTAATCCGTGGCGTCGGCCGATTTAGCGTCTCGTGTTTCACAGGCGCAGCGCTTAATAAGTAGCTCCACCATTTTCTGGTAAGGAATCGCGGCATCACTGTTTTGTATATCTCCGTATATGTTGTCCAGTGTCGTCATAGCTTCGAGAAAGTCAAACTCCGATGCCGCGAGTTTCCTGCACAGTTTGCGCAACTTTTCGAGAGCGCACTCCAGGAGCGCAGCTTTGGGGCTCACCGGCGTCGAGCCATCCCCCAGGTGGACGCGCAATAGATGTTGGAAGGGTAAATCCGAGTTACCTAATGCTCCTACGAATCCTGGGGACCGCGAGATAATGGCGGCCACGGCTATGTAACATCGCCGTCGATTCCAGTGGAGATGTGCCAAGCGCTCGACGTCGAGATCGTCACGAATACCCGCGGGCTGCCAGTCTTTGCGCAGTTCAAGATACAAGCTTTCGAACTCGGAAGCCTCCTCGCCTTCCAGGAGCAAATACCTGGAAAAGATTCCGTGTTTGAGCGCGTTCCTGCGACTTCGGCGTTTTCCGCCGGCGGTCCGTGGTCCAGTGGCCTTGCGCGTTTTCGGGTTCGACGGTGTTCCATACTTTTCCTCCCGGCACAGAGTCTTCTATCGACCAGTATCACTCATTTAAGAGCTCGTCCGCTCTAGTATCCTATGGCGCGATTGCCCCTGAATGAGCGCCAGCGACGCACAGTTTGTCAACACCGAGGGAGTCGAACTCATTGCAGAAACAATCGCGGCCCGTACGCCGGGCGGCGAAAGCGGTTGTGCCGCTTCCCACGAAGGGATCGCGCACTTTTTCATGGCCAGCAATTGCCAACAATTGAGAAGCGACAAGCACAGAAGCATTGAGGCCAAACGTTCGAATGCTGAGTACGATCTGCATAATCTGCTTCGCGCCTTGCAGTCCAAGGATGTCGAGTCGGGCTCGATAGAAACCAACAAAGCGCACCAAATTTAAAGCTCGCCGATTAATCCCACGATCTGGAACTTGAGTGAATTCCTCTGAAACGTCCGAGTGAAGTTGCCACTTCCTAAATTAGACGGCGAATTCGTCCTCAAAGTTGCAAAGCATTCAAAAGATGTTCTG
Source organism: uncultured Acidobacteriota bacterium (assembly GCA_963810355.1). GTDB lineage: Bacteria > Acidobacteriota > Terriglobia > Acidiferrales > UBA7541 > Acidiferrum. The sequence goes on along the minus strand of CAWENU010000003.1, from coordinate 35,115 downwards.
CCTAGGTTTTGAAGCAGCACGAGCGTCTAATGAGAAGACTGGTAGCGAGAAAACAGCCGAAAGAGGCAGAGTAAGAAACAGCATTCATGCGGGATTTTAGGGAAACGGTTCGAGCGCGTACGAAGCGTAATCCCACAATTCGAAACTGGCTTCCAAGCGATGCGATGGCAAGTCTCTTCTACAGCGAGGTGGCGCTCGGTGATCGAAAGTAGAACCAGTCCATCGACTACTTTACTTACTTGACTGCCTTGTTACGGAAGAGCGTTTGCGCTTCCACCAATCCGCTAGTGCCACCTCAATATAATTTGTTACGGAGCGGTTCTCTTTCTTTGCCTCTTTTGCAAGCCTCACCTTGAATTCGGGCGAGACTCGAAGATTCAAGGTGACGCTTTTCCTCATCTTTCCTCTGGTTCAGATCGCCTGAGATCCTACTGAACCTAAATGTGGTCGTCAAGCAGCTGTCCGCCACGCTTTTCTCTTGTTGACATGTAACGCGTATAGCGTCACAATAGCGTTACATACGCGTTACATAAAAGGTGGTCTTATGAACAAACAACGAACCGGCTTGAGGACAGAGAACGCAGATCTCGCGGAGAGTATGTGGCCGGGCGATTTGGGACATACCTCCCGGAAAGCACTAGACTATCTTTCTGAGAAGTTCGGACTTTCGATTGCGCTCGGCGACCTGCTTTTGCTTGACGCTAAGTGGTACGTAACTCATATGGGCTTGCTTCGCATTGCGCAACGAAGGCGATGTCACGGCATCACGACCTCACTCCAACATGTGGTATCTGACCCCACTGCCAGCTGCTGGGTGTTCAAGGCAACCGTTTACAAGACTGCCGTTTCCAAAGGGTTTGTCGGCTACGGCGACGCCAATCCGTCCAACACGTCCTCCCTCGTCCGAGGAGCCGAAATGCGTGTCGCCGAAACGCGAGCGGTTAACCGAGCCCTCCGAAAAGCTTACGGAATCGGGCTCTGCAGTGTCGAAGAGCTCGGATCGTTCTCGGCACCGCAAAAGCCCTTCGCCGTCGCGCCACATTCAAATGGCCACTCCGGATCGAACGGCTCAAGCAATGGCCAGCCCAGACTGCGAGACAAGCTATGCCTGCTCATTCGAAAATACGAACTCGATCCCAACCTGGTGAAACGCTACGCGGCCGATTTCTGTGGTACGGAAAAACTTCGCGATGCAGGCCGTGACCTCGTCGAGGCTTTCGTTTCAACCGTGAGCCGAGGAAGCCGCGAAAGATCGCGCGGCACTCATTTGCAAGTTGAATAGCTATAGCCAGCCTGAGGAGGTGAAGTCATGAAACGGCATTTCCCGGGTTTACATGTCGAGCCGGCGCAGGCGAACGAATTCTTGGAAGGCATCTTCCTGGTGCGTGTGGACCGAGCCTATTATCGCTGGCATCCGCAGAAGCCCTTCTTCATCCTCAGCTTCACGGTTCTGGAGCCGAAGGACTTGGCCAGCCGCAAGATCGCAGGGCGCCTCTATTGCACTCAGAAGTCCCTCTGGAAATTGAACTGGTTCCTGCGAGATTTCGGCTATGACCCCGATCTGCTCGGTCGAGACGAAGTGGATGAGAAAGCGTTGCTTGGTCTCACGGGCATCTTGCGAACCACGCGCAAGTCATTCGCCGGACGTACGTTCCTCAACCTCGAAGCATTCGCACCATCGAGCGAGTGGGAATTCATCTCCAAGGAAGCTCGCGAAGGTGTCGTGGCAGGAGGCTCCAATGACATACAGCTTCACGCAGATTAGCCAGTACCTGCGCTGCCCGCGCCAGTATCGCTACCGCTACCTCGACGGCTGGCGCGAGAAAGAAGACAAGGCCGCAATGATGTTCGGCCGCTGCTTCGAGAACGCTTTGGCTGCCTATTTCGCTCAGGAGGACTCGACCGCCGCGTTGTTCCAGGAATGGCGCAAGTACCAGGACGCCTCACTCGCCTATGCCAAGAACGACTGCTGGGACCGGCTCTATCACCAGGGCACTCACCTTCTGGAACGGTTTGCCCAGGATGATCGAGTTCGGATACGACGTCCAAAAGAGAATCTTCAGGTGAAGTTGACGCGATCCCTTCCGTCCGGGAGCCAATTCCTTTCTTACATCGATGCCATCGGTGAGCTGGACGGGACGAAATGCATTATCGACTGGAAAACGACGACCTGCCGCTATCCGGAAGCGCCGCAGGGTCTTTTGGCCCTGGATCCACAACTGATCTGCTATTCCTGGATGGCTGGGATCTCCGATGTTGCTCTGGTCGTCTTTGTGCGAAAGAACGCCCCCGAAATCCAGTATCTGAAGACCTCGATTGATGAACAGCAGCGCCGGGAGTTTGGCCAGTTGGTTGAGACCACGGCCAATCAGATTGAAGCGGGCCAATTCCTTCCGCACAGCGGGATTCGTTTTCCCCAGAACGGATGCGTGAGCTGCTCCCATCTGGGGATCTGCTTGGGAGATCAGCAGCTGCTGGATGCAAAACTTATCCGCCGGCCGGGAGCAAGTGATCTTGATTGGATTGACCAATTTGAGGACTAGTGGGCCGCTGCCGATGGCACCCAAGCTGAATCACCGTCGCGCCTTGTTCGTGCTGGAGAAGATCGACGAGATTCTGCACTGGGAGCGGACGACGGAGCGGGAGCGAGACACGCGCTTTGTGGAGCTGGGCCGCTACCTCTGCGAAACCCGGGCTGGGCAATACTGGCGGGTGGACAACCTGAAGTCCTTTGATGAGTTTCTGGAGAAGAAATTCCCCGAATCCCGGCGGAAGGCATACTACCTGATGGCGATTCACGAGCAGCTGCCCCGCGAGACCCACCGCGACCTGAAAGAGATGGGATGGACCAAGGCCCGGGAGCTAGTCCGAGTGGCGCGGGCGGAGAGACAGAACTTCGATTGTGCACCCTGGGTGCACAAAGCGAAAGAGATGCCGAGGGAGGAATTTAAGCGGGAAGTGGAGAGACACCTGACAGGCAAGGAGACAGAATCCTGGGAGATGCTTTATTTCAAGGTCTACAAGAGCCAACTGGCGGTGATCGAGCAGGCACTAGAGACCGCCACGTTGATGCTCGGTGGTCAAAAGGCGCGAGGCTATTGTCTCGAGATGATTTGCGCGGATTTTCTAGCCGGCGCAAACTTGGAGGACTCCGGCAACACCGATTCCCTGCTCTTGGCGCTTAATCGAATTTACCTGCTGCTCCCAAACTCCCAACAGCAGGAGTTTTTGCTGCGAATTCCGAAGGCGTCATGAATTTTCGTATCCTTAGAAATCGCAGACTTCGCTTGGATCACAATTCTTATCGGGACCTTCAGCAGCAGGTGCTCAAACGCGATGCCTGGCGATGCCAACAATGCGGAAGATCCGAAGATCTCCAGGTCCATCACATTCAGCCGCGCAGCCAGCTAGGAGGCGACGTGGAAGGAAATCTCATCACCCTTTGCAGTGTATGCCATCGAGAAATCCAGCTCCGTGCCAACGCACCCGCGTGGTTCGAGCGAGGCAAGAGATAAGGGAAACGATATTCAGCAGTCGCGAGGGTTAACTCTAGCGGCTCCGCTTAGCCGTTAGATATGACGGCATCGCGAATGCGCTAATTGCGTGCGGACCGTCTTATTCCCTGCAAGACGTTCAGTCACGAAGCACGCGAGTCCAACCCTATCGTTTGTGTGGGTAGGTTACACGCCGCGCGTCTATCGTCGTGATCCGGAGCCCAACGAATTTGTCCGCCTCGACAAATACACCGCGACTAAAGTCGTATTCTCACGCACGCCTCATATTCAACTTCGACCGAACCTCATGCCATTTTTCCCGGGATAACCATCCTCCAAAGTGAGTTTTGTGATGCATGCAGGCAAGCACGAGTTCAGGTTCCTCCCACGGAACATCATGGTAGCCCGACTTGATATACGTGCTTCCAGGGCTGCGTCGCCACTCTTGCGGGAACAACGCCACAACGTCATTTTCAGTTACCGTTGGCACATCTCGAGGTGATTCCCCCGATACGTTGGAGCGCAACGCCGCAGCAAGATCCCGGCCGGCACCGAGTTGCAGATGACAAGTTTGTGTCGCGCGCGGATTCAGTTCAATTAAGTGGGCACGCCCTGTGTGCTGTTCCAGGATGAAATCGAAGCCAACCAGCCCCGAAAGTCCGAGGCGAGATGTCATCGTCTTAACCGTCGCGACTATCGTCGGATTATTGATCAGCCTCAGCGCGGTAGCTGATCCGTTTGGACTATTTTTTTTCAGGACTTCAAATTGGATGAGAGCAAGTACGTCACCCTGCCAGCAGGCGACCGAGCTGCTGGCGTCAGGTCCAGAAATGAAGCTCTGGACGTTTACTACCGGCTTATGGTTCTGCAGCCACGCCCGCGCAAACGTCAAATCGCGATCAGCGAGAGCGCGCTTTGCGGCTCGTGCTACGGAAGTGCCGACGTTCAGTTTGCGAAGCGCGTTTTCCGCTTCCTCCATATTGTGCACGATTTCGGTACCCGCCCCACCGTGCGTCCCGTCAGCCTTTAGCACCGCTGGAAGGCCGTTTTTGTCCAGCCAAGGCCGCAGGTCATCCATGGATGTGATAACCGACGCTGCAGGTGCCGGCACTCCTTCTTCGTGGGCCAACGTCATGAAGCCGTTCCTCGAATCGACCGCAGAATAATAGGCTGGGTTTCCGAGAGAACGCTCGAGCAATGCCAAAACTGCGTTAGAATCGGGTTGCAGTCGAGCCACAATGGCGTACAGGCGATGTAAGTGGCGTGTGGCGAGATCATCGCACGGGATGATTAGATCCGGCTTTGCCGCGTCAATTGCCGCTCTCACCGACCTCACAGGCAACAGGCCGGAGTACGAATGAATTCGTTGGATCCCGCGAGCTCTGGTCAAAAGATGCCCCGCCGGACACATTGCCTCGACGTGACAGCCTGCCTGCACCAAGGCCATACCGAGCCGGGTGGTGGCGAACCAGCGACAGGTAGTAACCAGAAGAATCTTAGGCGTCATTGATGGTTGTAACCACGATGCGAATATGGAAATGAAAGCATGCGATTTAGGCGATAACCCGTTGTCTGTTGCGAAGAGGCGGGGGCGCCGTGACTGCGAGCCAGCATGCTGCAGCGCGTCAAGGCTCGACCGCTTAGTAAGCGTCCGAGTGCGGTCTAGTACAGGCCTTTACTTTAATCATATTTATGATTGCCGGGCGAAGCGATAGCTCAGGCACGAAAGGTTGCGCAGTGACGACCGCAGATCGTCCAGAAGTAGTGATTGTAGGAGCCGGTCCGTACGGACTGTCAATTGCCGCACACCTTCGGGCCCGACGCGTGCCCTTTCGCATCTTCGGGACTCCGATGCGTACCTGGACTGAGAATATGCCAAAAGGCATGTTCCTGAAATCCGACGGCTTTGCTTCGAATCTATCGGACCCGGAAGGCTCCTTCACGCTTAAGCACTTCTGCGAGTTGCATCAAATTCCCTATGACGACAAAACCATCCCGGTTCGCTTGGAGACTTTTGCGGCGTACGGCGTGGCATTCCAACAGCGCTTCGTGCCGGAGCTGGAAGACCGCCAGGTGGTAGCGATCGATCGCCATGCAAACGGCTTCGGAGTACAGCTGGACAACGGCGAAACTACAACGTGCCACGACGTGGTGCTCGCCGTAGGAATCACCCATTTTCACTATGTGCCGCCAAACTTGTCGCACTTGCCTCCGGAATATTTGTCGCACAGCTCAGCGCATTCCGACGTCCAGAAATTTCGCGGCCGCAATATAACTGTGATCGGCGGAGGGGCTTCGGCGATCGACGTGGCGGCCTTGGCTCACGAAAGTGGCGCCGCCGTTACGGTCGTCGCCAGGCGCCCGTCGGTGAATTTTCACAATCCGCCAGATTCCAGACCGCGCTCCCTCTGGCAAAGGTTGCGCAATCCTTCCTCCGGAATCGGGCAAGGATTCCGCTCGCGTTTCTACACGGACGCAGCTTGGCTTTTCCATCGCTTCCCCGAACATATTCGATTGCGAGTGGTGGCAAGGCACCTGGGTCCCGCGGCGGGCTGGCCACTCAAAGAGCGCGTCGTAGGACGTGTGCCGTTTATCCTGGGATCCCGGGTGGAGCGCGCGGAGATTCGCGACCGCAAAGTCCATTTGGCGCTAGTGAATCGTGAAGGTGCCCGTCAGGAACACGTAACGGAGCACGTTATCGCGGCTACGGGCTATAGAGTTGATCTGCGGCGATTGAAGTTTCTCAGCGACGCGCTCCAATCGGAAATTCGCTCCGTCGAACAGACGCCGATTCTTTCCTCACATTTTCAGGCGTCGGTTCCGGGATTGTACTTCGTGGGCATCGCCGCCGCGAACAGCTTCGGTCCCGTGTTACGGTTTGCATTTGGCGCTGATTTCGTTGCTCGCCGGATTTCGAAGCATCTCGCGAAGGGAGCGTCGCTAAGGCTCAATTCCAACCGGGCGAGCGATGCCGCGAAGTAGGCCGAAAAATCGCGTTTCCCCACATCTTCAGCGCACCGCCAATGCCGCTTTTTGTGCCGACTGATACGCTTCTATCAGAGCGCGGCAATTTTCCACGACTGTATATTTACTTTCGTACTCACGGCGCGCAGACTGCCGCATCTGAAGCAAAGAACCAGGGTTGTCCCGGACCCACTGCAACTTGTTGGCCAGGTCGCTGGGATCTCCGGGTTCAAACAGCCTACCCGTATCCATGTCGTGCACGATTTCGGCCATGGCACCCAGACGCGAGGCAATCACCGGGGTTCCCTTCGCGAAACTTTCGATTGCGACGCGGCCAAAAGTCTCGTACCACTCCGAAGGAAATACCAGCACAGTGGCGGCACCCATCAATTCTTTGACATCCGACGAATTTCTGGCCCCGAGCCACTCGACAGTGCCGTCTTTCTTGCAAAACGCTTGCACATACGATGCGAGCGGCCCCTCTCCAACGATCTTCAATTGCCAGGGTGACTTCAGTAGCCCCCAAGCGGAGAGTAAGGTCGCCAGACCCTTTTCGTCCGTCAGCCGGCCCACGAACAATACGTACCCACCGTCGCCTTTTCCCGCTCCCGGGTCGGGATAAACAAAATTGCTCTTGACGACGATCTTTTCGGGGGCGAAACCCGCCTCGATGAATTTTGTCCGTGTGAACTGGGTCAAGGTCAAGTAAAGGTGTACGGCATTGCGCCATGTTCCTCTTAACGTGTGCAAAGCCGTCATCGTAGCTACGGCCGCTGTGGCCATTCGGCTGTTACGGTAGCAGCCATGCACGATGCCGGGAAGCTTGATTAGCTTTCCCATGCAATCTTCGCAGACATGTCCGTCACGGAAAAAGATTGCGCTGGGACAAAGCAACCGATAATTGCGCAGCGTCTGAACGACCGCGACGCGGTTTTTTTTTGCCGCCGAATAAACCGATGGCGAAAGCCGAGGGAAGAAATTCTGCACGTGGAGTACATCGTAATGTCGTACCTGGAGTTTGCGATGGACGAGTTCGTAGGACGGCTTAGACCAGATGGACTCCAGCGCCACGGTGAATTTTCCAACGGCCTCCACGTCGTCGTTGTTGACGTGAATCGTTTCCACCAGATGACCCGCGTCGCGAAGCATGCGGCATTCCGATTCAAAGCTTTCGTCCTCGCCACCCCGAATCTGGTAGCTGTTATGCAACATTAGAATGTTCATATTGGATGTGCGAAGCTTCAGAACCGGAGATTCTCAGTTGACCGCACTATTTTCCCGGATCGTTAACCGGAGTTCCCTTGCCTCGCGACTCTGATCAGGTGTTCTCGAATGATCGGGGCAATTGCGACGCCGAGAGTGCCGGCAGTGCTGGCCCCTCCGCATCGATAGAACCGAGTTGCCTCACGACGGAAAGAGACGTGCGCTCCTGCGGAAAAATACGATCGCGAATTCGCAGAAATGGCCACTCGATGAGCAGAGTCGTCAACACTCCTAAAAGAATCGCGGCCGAATATTCGGAGACAGCCAATAAATGCCAGTGAATTGCGTCCGGATAGTGGGTTGCCAACTGGACGAGAGGAGCACGAACGCTGTTGTGCCAAAGGTAAATTCCATACGAATATAAACCTATCAGCGCGATGAGACGGTATAGCGCCCACTCTCGCATTCGTCCGGAATGCCTATAGACCAACAGAAACAGCGCGCCGTAGCCGACGTAAAGAACAGTAAATCCAACCGAATTGATGGCGGCCTCGTTCTGAACAAGACAATAAAAGCAGACTGTAAACGCAACGATCGCCATCAGCAGCCATTTCCTTAGCGCGATCTGCTCGAATCGCTCGGGATAGAAATCGAACAAAGTCGCCAACACAACTCCAAATAAGAGCGAGTCCAAACGGTCATGAGTGTAGCTCCAGGCACCCGGCCAGCCCATATATACCGTGAAACAGCGAACTGCGATCACCAAGGCAATTCCGCAAAGAAACGCTTTAAGAATCCGATCAGACGACCAGTTTGCCGCTGACATCAGAGCCATCGAAAGCGCTAGCAACAGATAGAAATGCTCCTCCAGGGATAATGTCCACGTATGAGAGATCGATGATCCCATGTAATTTTGGAGATGGAGCAGATTCGCCACCAAGAACGTGTTCAAGGGATGCTTGTGTCCGATAACCTGCACCAAAATGAAAAAGTAATAAGCCGGCCAGATCTTGAGGCCCCTCCGGAGCAGGAATCGCTTCGTCCGCAGCGCGCCTGTCATTTTGTATTCTTTCAGGAGGAGGCCTCCCACCAAGAATCCGCTAAGCACGAAGAACACGTCAACGCCTGTCTTCCCGATCATTTTTCCTGGCATTTGCAGAGCGCGCAGAATGGGATGATTTTCGGGAGCCTGCTCAAAATGGTATGCCATCACCATGAGGATGGCGATCCCGCGAAGGAAATCCAGTTCGCGGGTGCGGAATTTGGAATCTGGCGCGTCTAGTAATGCCATGTTTGGAGCTTTCCCCGATCACTTCCTGTGCTTCGACTACTTACTTCAAGCAGTCAACAGCACTCGCTCGTAAAAGCGGACTGTTTCCACGCCGATCTCATTCCAGTTGTATCTTTGAGGCATCGGACAAACGGCTGGCCGTGGACACCGCGCCCAGTCCAGTGCAGACTCCAGAATCGTTTCATCCAGCTGCCCACCAAAGGTGCGGACCCATGCGTCTGAGAACTCCGACAGTAGTTCTCCCATGGAACCGCGCTCTGGAACCAGAATTGGCCGGTTGCATGAAAGGGCTAGAAGAGCGGAGCCAGAGTTAAGCACGTCACGATACGGCAGCACCACGAGGTCGGCGGCACTTAAATAAGTGGCAACGTCGTGCGACTTCACGAACTCAAATTTTACGCGCACTCGGCTGTCCTGCGAACTTTCCTGCAGAATATCCGTAGCAAGTTGCGACGAATTCGGCTGGCCTACCACGTATAAGAGTGCGTTGGGTGTTCTGACCTTGCGGAAAGCTCGAATCAGTACGTCCACATTTTTGTATGCCCGAACGGCGCCGAAAAACATGATCACTCTGGCATCGGCGGAGATGCCGAGCACGCTTCTGGCGTTATGACCGTTGGGCGGATACTCTGCGCGGTAATGCCCGTGCGGAATAACGGTAGTGGGAATGTCTCGCAGCCGGGGAAACTGGCTCAGCGCGAGCGAAAGGCCCGCTGCGCTGAGACTGATAGCGCCATCAACACGAGGTATGAAATGGCGCCAGAACCAAGGTTCGAGCGCAGGGTGCAGGGCCTCGTGGGAGTGGAAATTGTGCATCGTCCAGATAATCTTGGTCCCGCGCATCCGAACGTAGTCCGCGGCTGCGAACATCCCGGAGACTTTGCACGCGGCATGCAACGGATTGCGAATGTTTAGCAGCGCGTCCGGCCAGTGCATGTGCCAGACTGCGTACTTTTTCAGCGGATTACCCGGCCATTCCTCCACGTTGGCGGTGGATCGCACGCTCTCGTAGAGCAGCGTAGTGTACGGATTCAATCCGGTGTCGATTGGCCAAGCTAAGACGCGCATTCCATTCCTTGTTGGCTGTTCACGACGCGATGGGTCCAGGCTCCAGCGAACCATCATAGGCGGGGGCACCTTCTCGTTCCTCGGCCGTTTCTGTTTCAGGACGCAAGCTCGCCCGAACCATCCAATAGGAGTTCGCGGAGTAAAGCATCCACAAAATGGAGTTCACTGCGAGCATCGAAGATTCGGTAAGGCTATAGAACACCAGAAAAATCAAAAAGAAAAACGGCCACGCTTGATCAACGTCCCGATCGGCTCTCACCGCCCGAACGCTCCGCGCCAGGTTCGCCAGCAGGCCCGCCGCCAGAATTGCCAGTCCAACCAAGCCGATTCCAAGAATCACCTCTAAAAAGCCGTTGTGGGCGTTAGGGGCATCCCACACAACTATGGATTGAATCCGGGATGCTTCCGAGCTCGTCCAAAATGCCGAAAACCCGTACCCGAGTATCGGCCGACTCACAATCTCTTGCCTCACCAAGTGCCACAGCGGCAGGCGGCCCGTCAGACTGGATTCCCGGTTCAAAACTCCCAGGATCGCATCCATGTTCTTAATGGCCCACAATGCGGCAGGTACAGTCACCACAGTGGCAGCGATCATGGGAGCGATCAATCGGCGGTTGGGCCATGCGAAAATCCTGCGAAATGGCAGTAGCGCGAAGACCATTAGGGAGACGACCAAAGCCGTTGCCGACTTAGCAAGCACCATCAGAGCAAAACAAAGCACGATCATCCCTATCGAAACCGTTCGATAGCGCCGTTGTCCCATTGCTAGCACGGCGAAGCACAGCGCACCCAGCGCCATCAATCGCGCTAAGGCATTTTTCAAGAAGAATACGCCTTGCCACGCGCCATCTGGCAAAATGCCGATGCTCGGAACAACTAGGCCCGCCACCAAGCTTGCAATTGCGCCTATTCCTATACATACCGCAAGAATTCTAAGCAGTTGCTTGGGTTCGTATCTCATTCCAACATAAAGGCCTACCATTGACGTGCCGATCAGCGCGAGCGAACGCCGAAGAGTTTCGCCCGGGTCCACTGACCAAACCACCGAAGCGAGACACCATAAACAGAGCAAGGCTATCCATTTTTCGTGATAAATAAGATTCACCGCGCTCTTGTATCTCACCGCGACAAAAACGAACACCAGCAGGTACATCAAACCGAATGCCACTTGAATGATGGGCTCCCCGCCACTGGACGCAGCCGTGGCGGCGTCCCGTCCGATAAAAATGCCCACGCCCGCGCCCGTGGCGAGCATCAGAACCATGAAAAGTGCGCATCGTTCGATTATGGTTTTCACCGAGAAATCCTCCTAGCTCAGCTCCACTTCGGTGCGGGAACTTCGCCACATTCGCCATTGAGTTGGGCTCGCGGTATGAGTCCGCACGCGCGGTCGCGAGCAGCATCCGACAACCGGGGCAGTAATTCTAAGTCCGGTAACTCCAGTCTCTGAACTCCGGCGGATCTTGAACAGGTAGTCCGACGGAAGAGCATTCGAATTGTCGCGAACGCGACGGTGATCCAAGGGCGACTGGTCACACCTCAGACCGCTTCGGCAATAGACTTCTGTATAACGACTCGGCATATTCCGCTCGAGTTGGCCAATTCAAGGTGCGCGCAAAACTCCACGCTACTTTGGACATGTAGTTGCGCGCCTCCCTCGGAAGGGCACCGTATCGATCTATCGCGTCGGCAATTGCACGGATAGTTTCACTCCGGGTAGTTACCTTAACCTTGAAGCCGGCTTGATCGGGAATTAAATCGTGAGCGCCGTGCAGGTCCAGGGTTATCACGGGAAGGCCGAGCGCCATTGACTCCAAGAGCTGAGCAGCGCAAGAGTCCCGCAGACTCGTGAACAGTAAGGCGTCGTGCTGAAGATATGCTTCGCGGACCTGCAACCAATCCAGGCGGCCCAGCCATTTCACGCGACCCTCTAGACCACGGTCGGAAATCATTTTCTCAACCGTAGCAGCATCAAGTCCATCACCAATGATAGTCAGAGTCGCCGCCGAACGGGCGGAGGACAAAGCATCAAGCGTCAAAGGAAGCGCTTTCCGCGGCAGCATGCGTCCTACCCACAACAAGCGCAGTGGCCTTCCCTCGGGATCGAAACTTCGAGGTCCGGAGGCAAAAAAACTTTCGGGCAAACCGGCATCAAAATAGAGTTGGGCTTGATTACAACCTAGTGACTTAAATAGGGCTAATGTGTCCTGATTTGTTGCGAGCACCAACGAAGCTCGCCTGAACCACAGACGATGAAGAACAGAGTATCGTAACGCAAGCGTTAGCAGCGAGCGTAGGCGTTCCTTTGTCTGACTATGCCCAAAGTACGCGAGCATGGAAGGGGGAGCAGTTTGCCCACCACCTACGGGTCCGAAAATGAACGGAAGTCTCAATCGCCACAATTGAGACGGAATGTGAACGCTGCCGTAAGTCACATGGTGGACAACATCGAATGTGGTGGTTTGCGCGAGACGTTTTGCGATCGTCAGTGCGGACAGCTGCCACATCAAGTAATGGACACCCGTAGTCTCACGGACGGATTTGAGGAACACGTCCGGGTAATGAAAATGAATTCGAGGGCACGGGTTATTCTTTAGATGTGCTTCAATGCGCTCACGGTTTTGGCGCCTAGTCAGGACATAGATTTCCATACCACGCGCTGCCAAATGAGTGGCCCAATTCCAACCATTCCCCGGCTCAGTGCCTTCATTGGGAAGGCAGGCGTACGCCGAAATTAGAATTTTCAACTTCGGCTCCGCGTTGTCCATCATCAAAAAGTTTCTCCTACTGCAGCAGAACTGGCTGACCATTTATCGGAATGGAATCTGAACGTATGCTGTTTACACTTCCGTTGAGCTGCGTTATTTGGCTCACGTGCCAATCGCTCGAGATGCGGAATGAGGCCTGACCCAAGGAGTTCCATACGATATACTCAGTTTTCCCGTTCCGATCCATTTGGCAGAACCAATTATGGTTGTCAGAAGTCACGCAACTTTTCATGACTGATCCCATTAGCCATTGCTGAATCGTTGCGAACGCCGTTCCCGCGGGTGTGAGAGTGGTGTTGTTCGACCCCGTCAGTTCAATCTGTGATCCGCGGTGACTTTCCCACGCGTACCAATAGAAACGATCCACACCGGCCGCCCAATTGAGAATGAAGGCGCGCGCAACGTATGCACTCTGTTGATCGTCGGGGAAAAAATCAGGACCGAGCCAACCCGCCTCGGTGTCCCAAAGTGGCTTATGGTCGACGCCAAACTGAATCATGGTCGCCCTAACTTGTTGAATGAGCGGCACCATCGCCTCGGGGCTGTCCGTGCGTGGAACGTAGAAATGGTATCCAATAATGTCTACATGCTTCCCGCCGCCTTTACTGAGGAACTCCCGGAGGAATGCGACACCGCTGGGCCCGGTTGGCGGCGGAGAAATTACGAGGTTGTGCGTATCCACTTCCTTCAGTATCTTTGCAGCCTCCTCTGTCATATCCACCAGCGTGTCCACGTCGCCGGTCCAGCTTTTTAGACGATTCGGCTCGTTCCAAATTTCGTATTCGTGAATACGGCCCCGATATCGCGTAGCCACCGTCCGCACGAAGGTTCTCCAGTCTTCCATGTCACGAGGTGCTCCGGAGATCCCCGGCGTCGTGTCGGTCTCCGCATCGGGCGTGCGGGAAGCCCATCGCGGCGAAAATGTGAGAATCATGAGGATCTCGGTGTTGTGCTCCTGTCCCCACGCTGCATATTTATCAAGAAGATCGAAGTAAAATCTATCTTTCTGGGGTTGAAGATCGGCCCAATTCGTATGAGCAAGTCTCCACCCGCCGAATGGAACAGCCGGCCACGGCACCTTGTTTAAAGGGTGAAACAGAATATTTAAGGAAAAGTAGGAATTCGGGATGGGGACGTCACGCGGCGTGAGAGTTTTCCCGGAATCTGCCGAACGTAACACATCACACGACAAGATGGGCAAGAGTGCAGCCAATATGAACGCGCACCGTAGTATCGCCGCCCTCAATCGTCGAATCGCGATATCGCCGCTCATCGTTATATGTCTTGCTGCGCACCGGCGCGTATCTGATAACACGTGCAACCGTGTGCCTGGCTGGCCACCATTCGTGAGAGGTTCGTTTTGGGCTTTGTGTTCCGCGTATTCTTCGAACAATTACGGTTCAGTGACGAATCCGACGAGTTCGGACCGGGCCCGGCTCACGAACGTGAATCCGTTCGTAATGCAATCACTGAATTGCAGCGCGCCGAATAGCCTGATGAACAGCCTCAATCATCTTCTCTGCGCCTTGTTCTCTGACAAAAAAGAAATTATTAACATAATTGGTGGTGCCCAGCATGTCGATCCTCTGATTTGAATCGATCGAAAACTCCCCAATCGGCCGGAGCGCCATTTTTTGGACGTCGTAGAAATGACCAGAATACCCTTGCTCTTGTATCCACGAAAACACGCGTGCAATCGGTTCTGCGTGGTGGCGCTGTTCAATTTCAACCAAAAGAACGGGATGCCACTTGGCCAGCACCTTTGCCGCACCGTGGAGCACCTTCTCTTCGTGGCCCTCTACATCAATTTTTATGAATTGAACGTCCGTTACGTTAATTTTCTCGCAAAGTCCATCGAGTGTTTGCAAATGGACGCTCTCCATCACAGCGCCAGTTTCACCGATTTCTGAGAACCGCTCGAGAGTGCTACGTGACCACAGCGGATTTCCATCAACGATCGGAATCTTAAGGGTGTGCGTACCGTCCGCGTCCGACAGGGCTACTCGCAATACATTCGCGGCGGGAAATAATCGGGTGAGCTTGGAATACAGTTGTGGCACCGGCTCAATCGAATACGTCTGTTGCGGGCCGACGGCCTTTTCCAAAATATAAGTGTACTCGCCCACATTGGCCCCAATGTCAAAGGCGGCGCCACTTTTCGAGAGGAAGAATGGCACCAGTTTCAACTCGGGCTCGAAGGCGCGTGTTTGAGCGAGAGCCGTCAGGGACGTTTGGTCAATGTGCCGGAATACGATTGTTTTCCATCGCGGTCCCAATACCTTTTGGAGGGCCGCTACAATTACCTGTCGTTGTCGAGCTGGCACGATCCTTCGGATAGTCTGCTTGTTGATCATAGGGATGACTCGATGAAATGCGCTCCGCGATGAATTGAGTTTGGGAAATTCTGAACTTCAAACGATGGAACCTCTTTCGTCAACGAAACCAAGCGAATGGCCTGTACTGCGGCAACTTGCTGTCAACTCTGCAACCGGCGATCGCAGCTTAATACTCCTCCACGCGCTTGCGGGTTGAATCGAAGGCGTGACGCGCTTCCTTGGCGCTCACCAGCGTGACTGCGATGTACATCGTTAGCACCAGCGCGCCATCGCTCGCCAGACTCGACCACGCCGCGCCACGCCACGAGTAAGCCGGTATGAGCCACAAATTGAGGACGACGTTGAGGACAGCAACCCCAATCTGGCCGGCCGTGCGAATTCCCTGATATCCGGCTCCTGTCAGCGAGTCCGCCAGGAAATAGTGGATGGACTTGAAAAATGGCAACAGCGCTAGCCAGCGAAGCGCCTCCACGGCGCGCGCGTAGTCGCGGCCGAGAACGATCGGAATTACCGGGGCCGCAATGAACAAACCCACGAAAATCACCGACGAATATCCCATCATTTTGGGAAGCAACTTCTTGGCGTACGCATAACTGGCGGCAATTCCCGACTCGCCGTGCCTGAAGAAGTCTGTGTATGCGGCATTGAGTACGGAGCGGACCGGGGTGAAGGCAACGTCGATCAGGCGGTAAGCCGCTGCGTAGATGCCGGTTGCGTCCAAGGTCGAGAGGCGCGCGAGCATGGTTTTGTCCATGTCGTTGTAGACGGTCTGCGCACTCATACTGGTGCCGAAGTAGAATCCCTCGGCCAATTCCCCGCGAATCCGCCAAATTGCAAGTTTGGGTGCGCCCAGCAGGTAACGGGTCAACGTCACACCCACCACGCTCGAGATCACCGTGCACCCTAAATAGAACCAACCCCAGGTTACCGCCGTGCTGCTCCGCCAGACGACGAAGACGACCGCCGCGCCAGCGAGCCGAAGAACGTTTGGAAGCAGCGTCAGAGCCGCGGTGTAGCGCATTTGATCCATGGCCTGGAAAGCCTGCGCTGAGATCTCGGCATACTTGATAAAGAGAAGATCCGCGACGCTTACCATTAGAATCAGCGACCAAGGAATCGAGCCAGGAAGCGCGAACCGCGCCACCGCTGCCACAAATGCCAGCAGCAGAATGCCCGACACAGCTGAAAGCAACAGCGCGTTTCCCCAATACTCCGAAAATACTGATCTGTCCCTCGATACATTCTTGACCAGCAAGTTTCCGGCACCAACGCTGGCGAACGGCGCTACCAGCGCGATCAAGGAGACCGCACCGACAAATGCGCCGTACTCCTTTGGTCCGAGCGCTCGGGCAATCAGGATGAAATAGCCGGCCTGCACGAAAATGCGCAGACCATTTCCCAAAAACATCCATCCCGTATTTCTTGCGAGCGAGCTCTTGTGCAACTGTCTGATGCGACGTGGAATCATTCGGTGCCCGCGATCCGATCCTTGTCTACCGCTAACTATCTAGCTTGACGCAACCGCTCCGCTGGCAGGCTCGGCGATGGAAAGCCGCAACTCTGCCGCCGTCGGCTGCGCTATCGCGGACAGGTGCGCGGGAACCCCTGTGGCCCGGCCAATACTGTGGTAAATGAAGCCCACACTTGCCATTCGCTCCGGCTCGTAAAGATTGCGTCCATCAATAACAATCGGGTATTTCAGAAGTGGGTGAAGCCTGGAAAGGTCCAGGCTGGCGAACTCCTTCCACTCTGTAAGTATCAGCAACGCATCCGAACCGTGGGCAGCATCGTAGCAATCTGTGGCGTACACGACACGATCATGTGACAGGATTTTTTTCGCGTTGGGGCCGGCCGCGGGGTCATACACGCGCACGCGCGATCCTTCCTTGAGCAGCGCTTCAATTATCGCGATCGCCGGTGACTCGCGAATGTCGTCAGTGTCGCCTTTGAACGCGAGCCCCAGCACGCCGAGCTGTTTTCCTCGCAGGGTCCACAGAGCGGTCCTGACGGTCTTCAGAAAGCGCCGGCGTTGCTCGTCATTGATGCGCATAACTTCGGTGAGCAGCCCGAAATCGTAACCGCACTGACTGGCAACGGCATGAAAAGCCTGCACGTCCTTGGGAAAGCACGATCCACCGTACCCGATGCCTGCATTCAAGAATTGCGGTCCGATGCGAGAATCGGACCCGATGCCGGCGCGCACCTCCTGAATGTCCGCGCCTACCGCGTCGGCAATATTGGCCACCGCGTTGATAAAAGAAATCTTCATTGCTAGAAATGCATTGGATGCGTGTTTGATCAATTCGGCGCTCTTGGCCGTGGTGACGATGAGCGGGGCCTTAAGGCGCGCCTCTCCTTTGGATTGGATCGCGTCAGGATTCGTGTAGTAATCACCGCTCGTAAGCGGCCGGTATATCTCGCGAAGCAGAGTAGAGCTAAATTCGTCGTCCACACCGATTACGATGCGATCCGGATACAAGAAATCGGTCACCGCCGTTCCTTCACGTAAAAACTCCGGGTTCGAAGCAACTGAGAATAGGCCCGTCGGAGCGCCGTTCAACAGTAGAGTTTTGCGCAAGGATTCACAGGTGCTTACCGGCACCGTGCTTTTCTCGATGATCAATTTTGGAGATTGAATTGCCGATGCTATTTCGTACGCAACGGCTTCCACGTAAGAGAGATCCGCCTCCCCCGTCGCTGATTGGGGAGTTCCCACCGTAATAAAAACTGCTTGCGATGCCTTGACCGCTTCAGCGATAGATGTGGAAAACCTCAGCCTGCCTCCGCGATGCCGCTGCAGCAACTCGGCGAGAAACTGCTCGTGAATTGGAACTTCTCCCCGTTCTAAGGCCGCTATCTTTGCGGTGTCGTTGTCGACAGAAATAACTTCGTGGCCGATCTCCGCAAAGCAAGCTGCTGAGACGAGCCCCACGTAACCTGATCCGATGACTGCGACCCGCATTGAATTCTCCTTAGGTATGTGGATTTAGCTTTCGTTCGTTATCACGAAATCGCCTGACGGGCGACGGGAGCGGCGGATCAATCAGCCGTACAGCAACTCTCGCGCAGGAGATTTTCCATTCGTGGAGAAACGCCACAGTTTGAGGGCCTGGACGATTACCAGGAAAAGGTATGCCGGGTTGAGATAGAGATAGCGTCGCCAGAGCCGAGCAGGCTCGGCATTCAAACGAAATAGCCATTCCAGCCCAGCATCTTGCATCCAGCGAGGCGCTTGGGGAAGCTGTCCGGCGAGAAACGGAAATGCGGCCCCGACAGCAAGGACCGGCATAGGGAGCAGGTCACGGAATTCGTAGGCGAACGCTTCCTGGCGCGGGCAGCCGAGGCCCACGAATGTGATGCGGGCTCCGGACTCGCAAATCCGCGCAGCGACTTCGGCCTTCTCGCTAGGTGCCAGGCGGCGAAATTTGGAGGGCTCCAACCCGGCAATGATCAATCCCGGAAACCTTTCGATCAGCGCTTGGTCCAGGCACGCGAGAACCTCCGGAGTGCTGCCGTAAAAATAGACAGGAACTCCTTCCTCGGCGGCGCGAGCGCATACTTTCAGCGTCAGATTGGGGCCGTAGACGCGATCGGAAAGTCCGGCGTGATGAATTAGATTGAGCACCCAGCGGATCGGCTGGCCATCAGCTACCAGAAGATCAAAATGATTCAGTCGGAATTTTTGCTCAGGATCCAAAACGCCAGTCATCAAACCGTGCACTGCGAGAGCAGAAACTGAGGTTGCGCGACGTTCGCGAGCAGCGCCAAAGATTACGTCCATAGCTGTGCCGTAATCGACCGCATCGATCAGGATCCCGACGACATTGCGTTTGCTCGAAGAACGCATTCTTCCTCCCAACGCTCGACGTTGCTTTCGAAGATTTGCTGCAAGATTTGCGGCACATTGTACAGTTGCTTCCAGCCGGGGTAGTGCTGCTGGAAACGAGAGAGATCGCTGATCCACCAGATGTGATCGCCGCGACGATTCTCATCAACGTATCGAGAGCGGAGAGGTTTTTGAGTAATTTGCTCGCACAACGAAATGGCCTCCAGCATGGAGCAGTTACTATGGCGGCCACCCCCGATGTTGTAGACCTGACCAGACCGCGGAGATTTGAAGAATTCATGGAATGCGCGGATCAGATCGGCGCTATGAATGTTGTCGCGAACCTGCTTTTTCTTGTACCCGAAAATCGTGTAAGGGGTTTCGGTGACCGCGCACTTCATTAAATAGGCGAGAAAGCCGTGAAGCTGCGTTCCAGAGTGATTCGGTCCGGTGAGGCATCCGCCTCGAAAACATGCAGTTTTCATGTCGAAGTAGCGGCCGTACTCTTGGACTAGCAGATCCGCAGCGATCTTGGAGGCACCGAACAGACTGTGCAGGCTTTGATCGATGCTGAGACTTTCGGGTATGCCATTCACGTACTCGTGCGCGGGATCTATCTCCCAACGAGTCTCTAGCTCTTGGAGAGGCAGATAGTTAGGCAGGTCGCCGTATACTTTGTTCGTCGAAGTGAAGATAAAAACAGCCTCGGGGGCGAATTTCCGCGTGGCCTCCAGAAGGACGGAAGTACCGTTGGCATTGACAGTGAAATCCACCGTGGGATTCGTGGCAGCCCAATCATGCGACGGCTGCGCCGCAGTGTGGATTACCAGTGCGATGTCTTTCTGATAGCGCTGGAAGATTTGCGAGATGCCGTCAGCGTCGCGGATGTCCACGCTGAAATGATGATAAGAAGGAATTTCGCGCTCTAGGCGTTCCCGCACCCAATGCGTGGAAGCAGACTCGCCGAAAAATTGCGCGCGCATATCGCTGTCAATGCCAATGATGTCCATCCCGAGCGCCGCGAAATAGGCGACGGCCTCGGAACCTACCAGTCCAGCCGATCCGGTGATGATTGCGATGCTCATGCGTTCGATCTCCCTGACTGTTTGCTGTAGTTTACGGAATTCGTCGCGCCAAGCTCATCATCGAGAAAAGGGGTGATGTGCCGCAACCCGCAAGGATCATGCCGCGCCCGAACCCCGCAATACCGCCGGAATGGTTCGCGCCAAAATTTTCAGATCCAGCCACAGCGACCATTCATCCATGTACTGCAGGTCCAGCCGCATCCATTGCTCAAAGGGGATCGAGCTGCGACCGTTCACCTGCCAGAGACAGGTGATGCCGGGCCGAACACTAAAGCGTCGCCGCTGCCAATCCTGGTTAAATCCTTGATAATCGCGCACCGGGAGCGGCCGTGGGCCGACCAAGCTCATATCTCCGGTTAAGACATTGATGAGCTGCGGTAACTCATCGATGCTCGTTCGACGCAAAAGCCTCCCGACGGTCGTAATTCGGGGATCGTCCATGATTTTAAAGACTGGTCCGGAGGCTTCGTTCTGATCTTCCAGCGCTTCCAACAGTTCTTCCGCGTTAGAGACCATCGTTCGGAACTTGTAAATGCGAAATCTTCGCTTATTGACACCCAGGCGCTCTTGGCGAAAGAAAATAGGGCCGTTCGACGTGAACCTAATCAGCGCAGAGACAATGAGAAACAGCGGCGCCAGCACGATCAGCAGCGCTGAAGAGATTACAATGTCCAGAATTCGCTTCACCACCAGCGGCCATCCATCACGAACGCCGGTGTACGCTGCGATGTGGTGATCGCCATCAAAATCTTCGGCGCGGGAGCGGGCCGTCTTTAAACCAAAAATATCGGAGGCGAATCGCATTACCATGCCGTGCTGCTCGCACAAGGAAGCAACTTGCGAGGAGTGCTCGTAGAACGAACGCAGTGGTAAATAGATTGCCACTTCGTCAACTACGTTGCGTCGCAAAAACTCGGCCAGGCCCGCGTAATCGCAGCTAAGCTTGAATCCGGTTGCGTGGAACTCGCTCAACCCCGGCCAAGCTTCGTCCACGAAGCCGAGAAGCTCGTATCCTCGCTCCGGAGCCGCTTTGATCTTGCGCGCGAATTCGATGGCACGTTCATTTGTGCCCAGGATCAACATGAAGCGCAGATTTCGCCCATGTCGTCGGACCACCGCGAGCCAATATTGGAGCAACAGACGCGAAGCCACCAGTGCCAACGAGCTGATCACCCAGAACAAAAGTAGGAACGGCAGCGTGATCATTCGAACCGAGAACATCGCGCCAATCAACGCCAAGCAGGCAGTAGACAGGGACGTGGCTTTCAGCGCGTCGATACTCTCTGCCAGCCGAGTTGACAACCTTCTTGATTCATAAAGGCCGCACAACGAGAGCGTGGTGTGACAGAAAAAGAGCGCGATTGCGAAAATCGCGCAGTTCGAGAGCTTGACCCTCATGGCCAGAAAGTCGTGCAAGGAGACGGTATGGCTCGCGCGAACGAGCAAAAAAGTAGCCAATCCGAAAGACACCACGATCAAGCCGAGGTCAAATAGCTTCAGCGCATTCAAAAGAAACCGACGTTTTACTTCGTTCACTGTTTCTCTCTTTGAGCTGGGTACTTGTTTCTCAGATTGCTTTGCGAACTGCGTTTACACCACAAGCAAGGATTTGCAGAACACGCCCGATTAAGAACCTTCAGACGCAGCGACCGAATCTCATGTCCATCGCTCTGGATGTCCTGGTTTTAAGAATGGATTGACTACTCAGGCCGGCTCGACCGTAAAACCCACAATTCGGATGGCAATCGATCTTTGGATGAGCTCAACCGATACCACCAAAGTCTGATCGCCGTTCACCGCCGTGAGAATCCCCTGTAGACCGTCAAGCGCGCCTCCGCGAATCCGAATGCGCTTGCCGACGTTCAGATATGCGTGGGGAGTGACCGGTACACGCTGCGTGACGACAGTCTGTACTCGCTCAATCTGTTCGTCAGGGATCGGAACTCCAATCCCACGCGTTCCCACAAAGTTCGCGACGCCGTTGATCCTCAACACCGAGACTCGAGTATTCAGAGTCTGGGCAATCCTCACAAATATGTATTGCGGGAAAAGCGGAATTTCCACTGCACGCCGCCGGTCACTCCATTGGCGGGTCACGGACACCAGCGGCAGAAAGCTGCTGATCCCTTTCTCATGCAATTCCGCTGAAACCTTTTTCTCGTGCCGCGGCCGGGTCTGCACCGCGAACCACGCCGGCTCGTCTATCAGGACTGCCGAATGGCCGGATAATAGTTGATTCGTGGTTAGTCGTAGGCAAGCCAAAGACAGAGCTCCGCTACTCTCAGTCACATTACGCTGTGGCTGATTTACCCTCGGGATGCGCCCGCTTGTTACCGCCCGAACTAAAGGCTCGACGATGGATTTCGCGCCGCACCAAGTACCTGCAACACCCTTTACTACCCGAATCTTCGTGTCTACAGCTTGTTGTACAGCGTCTCCGGAATCGGGAAGGTGCGCTTGTTCAGCACCGCGCCGAGTATCCGAATGTTCGCAGCGCGCAAACTCTCTGCGACCTGCACCGCAGCCTCGCGTCGCGTAGAATTTGCTTCCAGAACCAGCACCAACCCGTCCGCCAATTGCGCCAAACCGATCGCATCGGAGTACCGTGTGAGGGGCGGTGCGTCAATCAGCACGAAATCAAATTCCTTGCGTAGTTCTGCCAGCCGCGGCTTCAACCGTTCGGAGTTCAATAGCTTGGCTGAGTCCGTCGCAAGCGCACCGCTGGAGAGCAGCCACAGATTTTCGCCGCGCACGGGCTTGGTGAACTCGCGGATTGGACCTTCCTGCAAGAGAGCGTCCGTCAACCCATGATGATTTGTGGTGCCAAACATTTCCGGCAGCGCGGGCGATCGTAGATTCGCTTCGACCAGGCAAACTGAGCCGCGAACATTTTTGGCCAGCGTTTCGGCGACGCGCACGCAAATCCGGCTGCAGCCGTTGCCGTGGTCGACTCCGGCAAATGCCACCATGTGCGGCGGCTCTTGCGCTTGCAGCAAGAAGACGCGTTGCACCAGGCGCAGAGCCTCTTCGCCGGCAAGCTGATCGAGATCCAAGCCATCCGCTTCGCGATGACCGTTTCCGTGCCCATTCCCGAACTTCGCCGGAGTCTCCGGCTCGAGCTTGCGGGCCGGACGAAATTCGTGTTCCTTGCCTGCCTGCTGCATCAATTCATAATTTTTGCTCATTGTTTACCTGCCTCTGCGGGTGCAGCGTTAGGAGCCTGCTGCGCCGCTCGTCGTGTTTCTGTGGAAGTCGTCGCTGCTGCCGGGACACGAATCCTTTGTCCCGGGTGTATACGGTCGGGATCGCTCAGCCCCGGGTTCAGGTCTTGCAATTCCTCTAGTACCTTGCCGTCATACCTACCAAGTTTCGCTACACTGATTTGATAAAGCGTTTGGCCCGGCTGTACTCGGACATCCTGGGATTCTTGCGCTGGCTTGGAATCCGCTGAGTCTGCCGCCAGAAGTGAAACCGGTGATACGACAACCGGAGGCGCGGGCTGAACTTCTGACACAGGCGCAAAGCCGGCCGGGGATGCGGAGGCTCGGGGAGCGCTGCGGTCCAAATTAAAGAGGAGCCCACCCACGGCCAGCAACAGAACGCTGGTAATGGCAAGTTTGGGAATCCAACTGTCGGCGACCGATTGTTTTCTGGCGACGAGCGACAAACTAGGTGCCAGACGCGCCGGTTTCTTTTCTGACCTCTCCGCAACGACCTTCTTCTCGCGCAACGGCTCCAAATCCAGGTCTGCGATCACGTCCCGGACGATGTCACGATCAATCACTTTTCGTTTCAGAGCGCAGGCCAGCGACATCGCATTGAAACACAAATTATTGATATTTCGCGGAATGCCCTCGCTGTGTTCGGCGATCAGCTTGCGTGCGCCGACGGTAAATAGCGCTGGTTTCTCGCAACCTGCAACCCACAAGCGGTGATCGATGTAGGCGTTGACGTCTTGGTTGGTGAAAGGATCGATACGGATGACCATGGAGACGCGCTGCCGCAACTGCGCCATCGAAGGGCTCGCCAGGCGGTCTGCCAGCTGCGGTTGTCCGGCCAGGACGATTTGCATCAATTTCACCCATGGAGTCTCGAAATTGGAGAGCAGCCGGACAGACTCGAGAACCTTTTCGTCCAGATTTTGCGCCTCGTCAATCACCAATACGAACCGGCGCCCTGCGCGCATTTCTTCCGTCAGCAGCCGATTCAAACTGTCATGCATCGCCGGCAAATCCATACCGGCGACATCAATTCCCAGATCAATGAGCAGATGGCGGATAAACTCGCGCGAGTCGCAATCGGTGCGAAATATGAAGGCCGTGCGCGCCTTGTCGCGCAGGTAGGAAAGGTAGTGGTAGAGCAACGAAGTCTTGCCCATTCCCGGTTTTGCGATGAGCGCCAGGAAACCACGATTGCTTTCCGTCCCATACACTAGCGACGCCAGCGCTTCCCGATGTTTCGGTCCCAAGTACAGGAAGCGCGAGTCGGGCGTTACGCCGAACGGCTGTTCCGCGAGTTTGTAATACTCCAAAAACATTTCGCCTACGCCGCCCTCTTCGGCATCGATGCCAGCACCGGCATTTTCAGGGTTTCCATCACTTCGTCAGGAGTCCGGAAGGATGGATCCAGATACTCGGCAACGAACGCCGCGCCGATACTCATAATCACCGCAGCCAACAAGCCCAAGAACATCACCATCCACGGGCTATGCGCGGGTAACACCGGCACGACCGCGGGAACAGCGATGGCGACATTGGCAATTCTCTTCTGATCCAGAGCGTCTGCCGTGCGCTCCTGCTCACGCTTGTTGAGATACAGCAGGTAGTTGCCCTCGTCCGCCTTGGCTTCGCGAATCAGTGCGGCCTGCTTAACCGCGTCGGAATCCAAATTGACCATTTCCGATCGCATTCCCTGAATGCTGCTCACCAACGCACCTGCCGTCGCCTTCTCTGAAGCCAAATCGGCCTCGGTCTTCGCTTTATCCGCGCGCAACAGTTCGTAGGTGGGATCGCGATCGGTCGTTGCGTTGACGTATTTCGCCTGCTCGGCGTTCTTAATTGCCTGTTGTGTCTCGGCAATTTCCTGATCCGCCTCCTTCACCAGCGGATAGTCGGGGTCATATTTCATCAGCAGCTGGCTCCGCTTGATCTGGCTCGCCAACAAAGTTGTGTTCAGATTTTCCAACAGTAGATTGGCCGCCATGGAATTCTCGGCGGTAGCGGATCTTGCCGGCGTCTGCGCCAATTGCGCGTTTATGTTTTCAATTCTTTTTTCATCGGCGGCGATCGCTTGTTTCGCTTGGTACAGCGCAGCTTCGGAGGTCGCTACCTGCCCGGCCATGTCCGTGCGCAGAATATCCGGCGCCGCCACGCCGGCTGTGCGGCTGAAATCTGCCAATTTCGATTCCGCGTTGGACAGCGCGTCACGGTACTTTTCCGTTTCCTGAGCAAAGAAATCGGAGGCGCCGGCAGGACGCTGCATTTGCAAATGCTTTTCAAGATAAAGCTTGCTTAGAGTTTGCAATACACACGCTGGCGTCTCGGGCTCTCCGACTCTTCCGTACTTCACGTCAATGACGTCCGAGGCTTTCTGAGCTTCTACGTCCAACTTCTTTGCCAGTTTCCCTGCCGCCAGTTCCAGCCTGGCAGCCTTTCGTTTTTCGGGATCGCTGGGGAGGAAAATGTTCGACGGCGACCATTGCTCTTTAGCCAAACCACAGGTCGCGGCGACCGCACGAAGCATGTCGTCACCCTGCAGTAGCGCGACTTCCGAACTCACCTGATCCGTGGTTATCGGCTTATTGTTTAACATCGCGCCATTTTGCGCTGACGTAACGGCCGGATCGGAGCGGTCCTGTTCCACGACCACCTCCATCGTGGACACGTAGTAGCGCGCCGCCCAAGCCCAGGCAATCACCGTTGCGGCTACGACTACGCAACAAAAAGTGACCATCACAATGCGACGGTGGCGAAACAATGGCGCCAGCATGTCGCGTAGCGTCACTTCTGGCATTTCTTGTTCCGACCTGTTCATGCGATTTGATTTCGTCATGGGACCTTCGCCTCTGAGATTTTTCGTTCGTCTCGAATTCGATGCCGATTTAGAACCACGCCGACGTTGGGTCAAAACTTGCCCCAATGTAATACGGCACATACTTTCGGAACTTGGTAATGAACTTCTCTGGAACGAAGATCATGTCGCCGGGCATCAGATGTGCATCCTCATTGATATTTTTGCCGTGCAGGATGTCCTTGATATTCAGTTGCTTGACCTCAGCCCATTCGTTGTTCACGCGGTGATAGAGGAAAACCTGGGTTTTCGCGGTAGGTGCGAAGCCGCCGGCAACGCCTATCGCTTCGGTCACAGTCATGTCGTAGCGCAGGTCGTACTGCCCGGGCTTTCCCACTTGCCCGAGCGCGACAAAGTAGGGCTTTTGGAAGTCTTTCAGGTCCACGTCAATAATCGGATCGTGCAGCGTCTTGGAATAGGTTTTCTTTAGCGCTGCCACCACTTCCGGAACCGTCATTCCCTGGACATACACGCTGCCGGCGTTTTGCAAATTGATATATCCATCCGGCTGAATCGTCACGGTCTGGTTCAGCTCCGGCGAAAGGGCGAAGGTAATTAGCAGGACGTCATCCCGCTGAACTTGATAACGCGGGTTCCGCTGCTGCAGAGCGGGCCGATCATCGCTCGCACGCGCACCGCCAGCTGCAGGAGGCGCGATCGAGTCGGTGGCAGCCGAGACCGCGTTGTTCTGTTGACCCCACAGACTCGCTGGGGCCACAGTGAGTAGAATCGCTAATCCCAGTGCTTTCATCGTAGCCATTAGTTTTCCTCGCCGAACGCCTTCGGCTCTCAAGGTTTGGGACACCAGTACAAACGTACCAGGGCGGGTGCAACACGATTCGCAAGTAGCATGCCACTTTGAAGTAAATATAAACCCTTACCAGACAACATGTTACGGAACAAGCGAGATTCTGAAGGAGCAAGATTTCCACAAATCATCCAACAATTTTCACTGTTTTGCCAACGTGGGATGGACACGGGGTAACGGTACTGACTCTCTATAGCGACCGGCATCGTATGCTCCGAATTTCTAGCGAGTATCTGCGGGTACTCTTCTCAGCTTGAGACACGATCCCGCGTGAACAATTTTTGTCACGTTCAGCCAGATCGAATGTCGCAATGCTGGAAGCCGCCACTGTTGCTGGTTTCCGGCCCCAACAATTTGTCGACGCGACAATCGGCGTGGGACCAGTTCCAAACCCGCATAGTCTCGCCTCTGCCATTTTCGTTCCCTGCAGTCGGCAACGTACACCCATTCCCTGAATCTGGCCCTCCGTCGCAAAAAGTGTGAGGATCCTATTTCTTCAGAGCTGGTCTTCCAGCTCTTTCTTGCGAACTTGCGTCCACTCCCATCAAACCAAAAAAACTCTCGGCGCTTCATCGGTTTTACGAGTCCTAATTTATGTTGCGAGATGGTACAAGAAAAAAACTGCGCACTTCATCGAATGTTTGAGGCAAATGTATCGAAAAATGCGATAAGGCCGAGGAAGCGAAGTGTGATACTAGAGGTTTGTTACAAGTGAATATCGAGCACTAGGGGGTGCCATCACACGCAGCGCCAACCCAAACGCCAGAAGCTGTGCCTTCATTTTATTACTCCCGGCTCGAATTTCCCGCCGTCAGAAAATATCAGGAACAACTGAACAAGGTTCACTGTTCCACCAGATCAGTCGGTTCTGTATTAGTCAAGAGAGATCCCTTATAAGTTCGGATCGGGATGACGGAGCGAGTTCGTGAACTCGCTCAGCAGGAGTTTTTCCTTTCAGCGCAGATGCGGCCGATCCTCGTTGTATTCTTTCTCCCACTTTTTGAGATTGCGAGCTAGATCCTTCCTGTTGCGGAAGGATCTGCCTCTGTAAAATTCTTCGGCGTCCGTCTTGTGGCTCCTTCCACCTTGCCGTTCAGGTCGACGAATGATTGAAATCCAAATTACAAGGACTGCTCATTTTAAGCACCCCCTCTCAGATCCCTGAGTCAAACGTCGTGACAATTGCCGCCAGAAAGCTATACTCCCGCTCGTGCAACGCGACCAAGAAGTAATCAACCAATGGAGCGGTTCTGCGCCGTTCTGGGAAAAGCACCGCGAAATTGACCGGACCGAGTTTTTGTACCAGCGGGAGTGAGAGAGTTACATCCTTGAAGGTCCCCCCATTTTAGGTCCAGCTAGGGAGTGAAAATTCCGGGTCTTGCAGAACCAGCAAGGGCGGGGCTAGCCCCGCCCTTGCTGGCGACTTCGCGCGGCGGCACGTCTTCCAGCGCGGAGTGAGGACGACTCTCATTGTAGTGCCGCCGCCAAGCCTCGATCTTGCCCCGAGCGTCTTCCAGGGACAAGAACCAATTTACGTTCAGACATTCGTCGCGCAGGCTACCGTTGAACGATTCTACATACGCGTTGTCAGTTGGTTTTCCGGGCCGGCTGAAATCCAACTTCACGCCGTTTCGATAAGCCCATTGATCTAGCACCTTCGAAACAAACTCTCGGCCGTTGTCTACTCGAATCGTCTTTGGTGTCTGTCGTTCCATCGTGATCCGTCCCAGAGACTCCCGCCACCTTTTCTCCGCCGATCCCTTGATCCACTTCGATCGCCAGGCATTCGCGCGTGTAGTTATCTACGACCGTCAGAGCCCGCAATCTTCGCCCGTCATACAACGCGTCGGAAACAAAATCCATCGACCAACATTCATTCGCGGCCCCGCCTCGATTCGCGCGACTCGCTGGGCGGCACTCGCGTGTCGTCGCGGCCTCTTCCTGCGCAGACTCAGTCCTTCCTTCTGGTAGAGCCGGTATACCCTCTTGTGGTTCACCTTCCATCCTTCGCGTCGCAGCAGAATGTAAATCCGATAATAGCCGTAGCGCACCCGCGCCTCCGCAATCTCTCGAATGCGCATCCGTAAGGCGGCCTGATCATCCCGGGTCGCTTTATAGCGGTGCGAAGATCGGAAAAACAGGAGCACGCGGCAACTTCGCCGTTCGCTCACCCCGTACCGCCCTTGCAGATCTCGTACCAACTCCCGCCGCCGACCAGGCCTTAGAGTTTTTTTGAAAGCACATCCTGCAACATCGGCTTGTCGAGACTCAGATCCGCCACCAGTTGCTTGAGCTTCCGGTTCTCCTCTTCCAGCTGCTTCAATCGCCGGATCTCGTCCACGCCCATCTGACCATACTGCTTCTTCCAGCGATAAAACGTCTGCGTGGAGATGCCCATCTTCCGGATTACTTCGCCCACGGGTATCCCCGTTTCTGCTTGCCGCAACGCGAAGGCAATCTGCTCTTCCGTATAGCGGGTCTTTTTCATCCGACAATCCTCCTTCAGGCTGTCCAATTTTGCCGGATTTTCTCTCTCTTCGCTTGGACCAGTTTCGGGGCAGGCACTCTCACGCGTGCAATCGCATCGCACAAGATTGCCGAGTAAAGAGAGCCGATTTCCGGTTCCAGGGTGGCGCCATAGACTGGTTCCGTCAGATAATATTTGGGCTTAGACATTGTTGGTCTGGCCGCTTGAGAGCACCCAATTTTTCGAGTGCGCGTTTTGCGCGTCCCCTGTACTTACTTCACCTGGCAAGCACGCCGGCCAGCTTGAACAAATCCAGATCGGGAATCTTTCTCTTGCCGGCGACGTCTGCCAAACGCGTTGCTGCCATCTCGCCTCTAATAAGTCCCACAAGCACGCCAAATCTGCAATGCGCGATGTTCTCTGTCGCTGCCGCGCCCATCCGTGTGGCCAGCAGACGATCAAACACCCCGGGCGTACCGCCGCGTTGCACATGGCCCAGCTTGATCACGCGGAGTTCAAAGCCAAGCCTTTCGTGATGCTCACGGAAATAAGCAGTGAGCGCCTCGGCATTGTACTTCGCGCCTTCGGCAACGACCACGATCGCGTGCGCCTTACCGCGTTCATAGGCGTCGCGCAGATCTAGCGCCACAGTTTCGGGATCTGTTTCGACTTCGGGCAAGACGATACTCTCCGCTCCACCAGCGATGCCGGCCATCAGCGCCAGGTAGCCGCAGTCTCTTCCCATGACTTCCACCAAGAACGCTCGTTCGTGCGAGGAGGCGGTGACCTTGATTCGGTCGATGGCTTCGAGGGCAACATTCAGCGCCGTGTCCACGCCGATCGTGATTTCAGAACCGCACAAATCGTTGTCAATCGTCGAAGCGATGCCGACGACAGGGAAACCCTTCTGGGAAATAGCAAACGAGCCGGCTTGCGAGCGTCTCCGCCGATCACCACCAACGCTTCAATTGCGCGCTGACGAAGAAACCTGATCGCGTCGTGTTGCCCGTTGTCCGTCTTGAATTCACGGGCAACGCGTACTCCAAGCATTGTGCCGCCGTGTTGAATTATGCCGCCAACGTCGCGAGGTCCTAGCGGAACGAAGTCGTCACGGATGAGGCCCGCATAGCCGTGCCGGACGCCGAACATTTCCCAGCCTCTGTCCAAGCCTGTGCGCACCACGGAGCGCACCGCCGCATTCATGCCCGGTGCGTCGCCTCCGCTCGTGAGCACTGCTATACGCTTCATCTCAGCCTTCGTAAGCCGCCAATCTGACCTTCAATAATTGCCTAAATAACGTCGTCTTACCGGCGCCACCTCCGCCGCACCAATAAGTAAACAGGCGGCGATTCAAATACGTGCCGTCACGCTCGCGCCAAATAGTCGAGCACCGCACCCGCCGACGAACCGCCGCCCTCCGTCTTGAGCTCGCCCAACTTTCCCACGGCTCCTACGCCGCTTTCACTTCGACGCGGTTTGCCTTTACCTGCACAGCCTTAGGCACGCTGACTTCCAGAACGCCATTTCTCAGCGTTGCGGTCGACTTCACGGTGTTCACTTCAGAGGGCAATTCGATCACGCGAGAATCTCGCTGGAGGACTGCTCCTGATAGATCGTCTTGCCCTTTTTTCTTGTCCTCTTTGCTGGTTTCGTGTTTACCGCTGATTGTCAGGCGCGACGGTTCGAGACTTACTTCCAGCTCGTTGGCGTTGAAGCCCGGCACTTCGGCCTGAATGTTAAGCGCCTCGTCGGACTCTGTGATGTTCACGCGCACTGGATGAAGCAGTTCCGCCTCGGCCTTGAACCAGTTCTCCAAGTCATGGCCAAACCCGGCTCCGTCGCTTTCGAAAATCTCGAAGGCGCGACGAGCGATATCTTCACGGATTCGATCGATGCGATCCGCCAGTGTGTTGGACTCGACTACTTTCAAGGACGTTGCTTCCGGCGTCATTTGTACAACCGTTGATTTCTCGGTCATTTTAGGTCTCCTCTGTTGCTAATCACCTTTCGACGTTTGATCCGCAATATGCGGCCCTCGTCCGAAGATGAAACTGGCCTCATTCTGTCTGGCTTCTGAGCCCGTCTCTGTGAGCTGCGTCACATCCTGCTGTGACCCGCATCATTTCCCTTGCTGCAGAGCAGGCGCATCCTTTTTCGAAATCGCAATTACGTTCAGCGCACTGCGCCAAAAGATCGCCGTGGCGTGCATTTGATTTAGGAGATGGAAATGAAGGTGTTGGATCCTGCCGGCAGGCTCAAGCTGAAGAACATCCTCTTTGCAACCGACCTCTCTTCGACCGCCGAAAAGGCCCTGCCTCGCCTCTTGAAAATTGCTGAACAATATGGCGCTACGATCTATGCCTTGCACGTGATCCAGCCGGACGTTTATCCGCTTCTACCGCCTGACGCCTGGCCCGAGATGGCTCGAGAAGCAGAATCATTCAGGCAAGACCGCCGAGACGAGCTGGAGCAGCAACTGCAACGATGTCCTCACGAGGTCATCTTCCGGCCCGGAAAAATCTGGCAGACGATTTCTGGGTTGATCGAAGAGAAGCACATTGACCTGGTGGTTCTTGGCACGCACAATCGCCCGGGCGTCGAAGAAGCATTCGTCGGGTCCTCGGCGGCAGAAATCATCAGCAAGGCGCAGTGCCCCGTCCTGGTTATGGGTCCCGCGGCGGCGGCTCGTCCATCGCAGAATGGAGCGCTAGGTAGAATTCTTTACGCCACCGATTTCGGCACCGAATCGCTGGCCGCTGCCCCGTACGCGATAGCACTCGCCCAAGAGCATCGTGCGCAATTGATCTTGCTTCATTCGATCCAAAATGGAGGCGATGTCGCCGCCATGTCGGACACGCTCCGTCGCTTGGTCCCGCTCGGAGCGGAGCTCGGTTCTGAGCCGGATTATGTGGTGGAACACGGCGCGGCTTCGGAAAAGATCCTGGAAGTGGCCGCCGGCCGCCGCGCGGACTTGATCGTTCTGGGTGTGAACGCTAGCGGGCGACACGTCCGGCAACATCTGCCTCACTCGGACGTTATGCGAATCGTCGCGCGGGCAACGTGCCCGGTTCTGATGGTCAGCAGTTAGCAGAAGACGCGTTCGAACAACGTGCGAATTGCTCTTGTTCAGGAGCAGTTCTCAACCGGTTGTCCGCATTTCCGCAGTATCCCATCCGTCTTGTCTCGGTAACTCTTCGGATAGCCAATTCGCGTATACTCGCAGTCGCACCTGGAAAGAGAACCCTTGCCATAAGCGTGACGAACCATGCTCACGCACGCAGGATGCTGGTTGCCTGATCTGCGAGAAAAAACATGACTGGCTCCTTATCACCGAAGCTACGATCATCGCATGCTCTCGCGCAGAAATTGGTGGAGTCCTCGCCCGATGGTATCGTCGTGACCGATGGCGATGGACGCGTCATCGAGGCGAATCCACAAGCGGAAAAAATGTTCGGATATGCGCGTGCGGAACTGGTCGGGCAACCGGTTGAGATCCTCATTCCAGAACGCTTTCGCACTCGCTCACGCCACCCACGTAAAACACTACGGCGTTCAACCTGCTGCCCGCCCCATGGGTATGGGATTGGAACTGTACGGCAGGCGCAAGGATGGTTCGGAATTTCCGGTCGATATTGTGTTGAGTCCGCTGCAAGTGGACGGTGAAACTCTCTCCTTGGCCATGGTTCGCGACATCACGGAACGCAAGCGAATCGAAACAGCTCTGCAGAAAAGCGAAGAGAGCTTTCGCGTGCTAGTTGATGGCGTAAACGACTATGCCATTTTCATGCTGGATCCCAGCGGGCGGGTGGTCACTTGGAATTCGGGCGCGGAACGCATCAAAGGCTATCGCGCCGCAGAAATTGTCGGCGAACATTTCTCGTGGTTCTATTCACCCGAGGACATTGAGAGCGGGAAGCCCGAACAACGATTAAAAATTGCCGCCTCCGAGGGACGTTTGGAAGATGAGGGTTGGCGGGTCCGAAAAGATGGCTCGCGCTTCTGGGCGAACGTCATCATCACGCCCGTCCGCGACAAAAACGGTGAGCTCTCTGGGATTTGCAAAAGTCACGCGCGATTTTACGGAACGCAAGAAATGAGATCGAATTGGCACTCCAACTCAGCGAACAGCGTTTTCGCGACCCTCTTCGATTTCTCGCCCGACGCGATTCTCGCCACCAACAAGTCGGGCGACATCACGGAAGCAAATTCACAAGTGGAAAAATTCTTCGGCTACAGTCAAAGCCGAATTGTTGGGCCAGCCGATTGAAATGCTGGTTCCTGAGCGGTTCCGAACCGCTCACCCGGGCCACCGGAAAGATTATAATGAAAGCCTCGCACTGCGGCCGATGGGAATCGGTTTGGACTGCGCGCCAGACGCAAGGATGGCTCCGAGTTTCCGGTGGATATCATGCTCAGCACCGTGGAAACCGGTACGAATAGAGCGGTGCTAAGCGTGATTCGCGATCTTTCGGAAAAAGCCCGCATCGAGGAAGAATTGGAACAGAAGAGAGCGCGAAAAGCGCTATCTGGAAGAGGAACTCAACACGGAACACAGGTTTGAGGACATTATCGGGGAAAGCTCCGCGCTGAGAAGGGTCTTGAAGCAAGTCGAAACGGTTGCCGCAACTGACGTAACCGTTCTTATTCTCGGAGAAACGGGGACCGGTAAAGATTTGATTGCGCGGGCGATTCATCAGCTCAGTTCGCGGCACTCGCGCACGCTCGTGAAATTGAATTGCGCGGCGATTCCCACGGGCCTGCTCGAAAGCGAACTCTTCGGGCACGAAAAGGGCGCTTTCACCGGCGCACTTTCGCAGAAAATCGGCCGCCTGGAACTCGCGCATCAGGGCTCGCTGTTCCTCGACGAAATCGGGGACCTTCCCGCAGAGCTTCAACCGAAAATCCTGCGAGCGCTCCAGGAAAAGGAATTTGAGCGGCTGGGCAGCACCCGCACCATCCCTGTCGATATGCGGCTGATCGCTGCAACCAACCGAAATTTAGAAAAGATGGTGGCCGACCGGGAATTTCGAAGCGACCTCTACTATCGCCTCAGAGTCTTTCCGATCTCCATGCCCGCCTTGCGCGAACGCCGGGAGGATATCCCCCTTCTCGTTCGCTACTTTGTCAACAAGCAGCTCGCGGCGCATGGATAAGCGTATCGAGTCCATCCCCTCCGACGTGATGAAGGCCCTCACCAAATGGGACTGGCCGGGTAACATTCGAGAACTCGAGAACTTCATCGAACGCGCTGTGATTCTCTCGAAGGGTCCCAACCTCCGCATCCCGTTCGCTGAGCTCGAGATGTCTGCCCGACAGCCGCAAAAGGACGACGCCACGCTCGAAGCCACCGAGCGGGACCATATCCTCCGCATCCTTCGGGAAGCCAAAGGCTTGATCGCGGGACCCAAGGGGGCTGCGGCACGCCTCGGCCTGAAAAGAACCACACTGAACTCCAAGCTGAAAAAGCTGGGTATCGAGCGCGAGGACTATATCTAGTCTGGCCGACGATATCTCGTCAGTGCGCTTCGTCACGCTCGCGAGTGTTAATCTACCGCCTTTCCAACCTAGGGACTATAACTCTTCCCCCCAGCATCTTCCCGAATCCGCACTCTCATCCCTTTTGGCTCCCTGCGTGCCATAAGGACATCGTGGCGCAGGAGAGCCAAGGTCACGCTGAGAATCACAGTTCAAGAAGCACCAGAAGCGATGACGCTAAGACTTGAGGGCCGAGTTGTG
>CAWENU010000002.1:0-338552 GCA_963810355.1 uncultured Acidobacteriota bacterium | reverse complement strand
TTCCTGCTGAAGGAGGAGCGGTTCAAGGAGCTGCGGGATCGCTTGCTGAAATCGGCCTCGGACTTCTACGGCAAGCTGGGCGCCCTGCTCGGCAGGGAGA
Organism: uncultured Acidobacteriota bacterium; assembly: GCA_963810355.1. Lineage (GTDB taxonomy): Bacteria > Acidobacteriota > Terriglobia > Acidiferrales > UBA7541 > Acidiferrum. The sequence goes on along the minus strand of CAWENU010000002.1, from coordinate 338,452 downwards.
CAGACCTGGCCTCGCGGCGGGCGCTGGCGTCGGCGAACTTCGAGCTGGCGGGCCTGACGGCGAAGGTGGGCCGGAACGCGGACGCGCTGGCGGCGCACCGGTCGGTCCTGGAGGCGCGGCGGGCGATGGCCTCCGAGCCGGCGGCCGGCGCGGCGGCCCGGGCCGAGGTCGGCCGCAGCTTGACGGAGGTCGCCGGGCTCCTCGAGTCGGCGGGGAAGACCGACCTTGTGCTGGCCGCCTATCGCGAGGCCGAGTGCGTCCTGTCCGGGCCGGCGGCGGAGTCGCCGGAGGCCCGCGCCGCGCTGGGCGATTGCCGGTCGCGGATGGGCGGCTTCCTCACCACGATCGGCAAGAATGCCGAGGCGCTCGACGCCTACCGCCTGGCACGGTCCGACCAGGAGGCGCTGGCCGCGTTCCACCGGTGCATCGCCGGAAGCCCGGCGCGACCTGGGGGACACGGTCAACCGCATCGGCCGCCTGCTGGCGAACACCGGCCGGCCCCGGGAGGCGGAGGCCGAGTACCGCAAGGCGCTGGCGATCCGGCAGGCGCTGGCCGACGAGAATCCCGACGTCAGCGAGTTCCGGAGCAGCCTGGCGGCGAGCCACAACAACCTCGGCCTCGTGCTGGCGGATACCGGCCGGGCCCCGGAGGGCGAGGCCGAGCAGCGCAAGGCCCTGGCGATCCGGCAGGCTGGCCGACCGGAATCCCGCCGTCTCGCTCTTCCGCGAGCACGTGGCGGCCAGCCACTTCAACCTCGGCATGCTCCTCCTGGGGACGGGCCGGCCGTCGGAGGCGGAGGCCGAGCAGCGCAAGGCCCTGGCGATTTACCGGCGCTGGCCGAGGAGAACCCTGCCGTCACCGGCTACCGCAGCACCCTGGCGAGTACCCACGTCAACCTCGGTCGCCTGCTGTCGAACACCGGCCGGCCCCGGGAGGGGGAGGCCGAGTACCGCAAGGCGCTGGCGATCCACCAGAAACTGGTCGAGGAGAACCCCGCCGTCGTCGGATTCCGCAACAGCCTGGCCCTGACCCACGTCAACCTCGGTGTCCTGCTGGCGGAGTCGGGCCGGCCGTCGGAGGCCGAGTTCCGCGCGGGGCTGGCGATCCAGCAGGAGCTGGTCGACCACAATCCCGCCGTCACCGAATTCCGGATCCGGCTGGCGCACGGCCACGTGAACCTCGGCGACCTGATGGCGGAGACGGGCCGTTCCTCGGAGGCGGAGCCCGAGTACCGCGCGGCGGCGGCGCTCTACCAGGAGTTGACCGACCGCAACCCCGCCGTCACCGATCTTCCGCCACTACCTGGCTTACACCCATGACCATCTCGCCCTGTTGCTGTGGGGATTGGGCCGGCTGTCGGAGGCGGAGGCCGAATCCCGGACGGCGCTGGCGCTCTACCGGGACCTCGCCGACCACAACCCGAAGGTCCCCGATTACGGCGACGGCGTCGCCTCGGCGCTCGACCAACCTCGGCGATATCGTCCGCCCCGCGGGCCGGACGGTCGAGGCCCGCGACGCGTACGACCGGGCGATCGCCATCCGCGAGCAGCTCGTCAAGGATCACCCGACGACCCCCGTGTATCTCGGCAGCCTGGCGGGCTCGTTGCGGCGGCGGGGGCTGGCCCGCCGCGACCTGGGCGATCTCGCGGGGGCGACGGCCGACGCCCGGCGGGCGCTGGGACTCCTCGACAAGCTGCCGTCGCGGTCGCGGCAGGAGTGCTACGAGACCGCCTGCTGCCATGCCACGTTGGCCAGCCTGACCGGGGGCCGGGTCGAGGGTCGCGGCCGGTCCGGCGGCGCCGGAGGCCGATGCGGCGATGGCCCTGCTGCGCAAGGCCGTGGCCATGGGATTCGTGAACGCCGACGCCTTCCGCACCGAGGCCGCCCTGGACCCGCTCCGCGGCCGCGACGATTTCCGGATGCTGATGATGGACGTGGCCATGCCGGCCGAGCCGTTCGCGCGGTGAGCGGCCGACGGCCCGGAGGGATCACGTCCGCGTTCCGTCCGACTCGACGGTAGGTGGGGATCGCTCGGGACGTGATGACGTCGATCTTCCTGGTCGAACTGAGGAGCGCGTTGATGAAAGCGGTTGTCCGCATCACCATCGGGATCGGGCTGTTGATGTGCGGCCGCGCGGTTCCCGCGCGGCAGGATCTCGCGAGTCAGCCGTCAACGGCCCCTGCGTCCGTGGGCGAGTCCAGCGAACTCACCGGCCGGACCCCGACGAGTCCCGGGCCTATCGGGCCGGAGGTGAGGAAAGGGTACGCCGCGGCCTTCCGCGATCTGTACGAGCACCTGGGGAAGGTCTACCCGAGCTTCGCGATCAAGGGGATCGACTGGCCGAAGGTCGGCCGCGAACTACTGCCGCTGCGCCGAGGCCGTACAGACGGAGGAGCAGTTCGGCCTGCTGGTCGAGGAGCTGGTGGCGCGGCTGGAGGATAGCCATGCCTACGTCCACAAGGGGACCGCGACGCCGCCGTCGGCCGGGTTCCCGGAGTGGGACCCCTGGCTCGCCAGCCTGATCGACGACCGGGGGCGGCCGGTGCTCTACGCGGTGAATCCCCGGACGCCCGCGTGGAAGGCCGGGGTGCGCCCGGGGATGACGGTCGTCTCGGTCAACGGCGTCCCCGCGGCGGAGGCGATGGACCGCTGGATGCAGCACCAGCGGAAATACGTCGGCTACTCCAGCGAGCGTTACCTGAAGATACGACGCCGCGCGGTTCTTCCACCGCCAGATGAAGCGAGGGGCAACGGTGACGCTCGAGCTCGAGGACGTTGACGGCCGGACCCTGGGCGTCAAGCTGACGGCCGATGCCCGGGGCTGGTACATCCCGCGCTCCCGTGCCGAGGCCGGGGATCGCGGACGGCGGCGCGGACGTGCAATGGGTCCGGCTGGAGGACGGGATCGGCTACATCTCCGTGCGTCGGATCCGGCAGGGGCTCGAGGTGTCGCTCGACCAGGCCCTGAGGGCGCTGGGAGACATCAAGGGTTTGATCCTCGACGTCCGGGGCAACAGCGGCGGCGGGTTCGACGCGAACGACGGCGTTCCAGAACTTCGACCCCGCGCCCGCCGAGGCGACCGCGTCGCACTGGCCGCTCTACAGGGGCCGATCGCGATGCTGATCGACGAGCGTTGCATCAGCGCGGGCGAGGGTTGGGCGTCGTGGTTCGTCGCCCGGAAGCGGGCCCGGCTGTTCGGCACGACGACGGCCGGTGCCTCGGCCCGGAAGGAAATGTACACGCTCTCGAACGGGCTGTACAAGGTCCAGGTCCCCGTGAAGGCGTACACGGGTTTCCTCGACCGGCCGATCGAGCGCCGCGGCCTGGAGCCGGACGTCGCGGTGCGGTGTACGGCCAGGGACATCTCGCGGGAAGGACACGGTGGCCGAGGCCGCCGTCGAGTGGCTGCGGCAAGCGGGCCGGGAATGAGAGTTGACTCGAGGAGGGGTCGGTCGATTCTGTGGGACAGGTGACATCCACGTCGCCTGTCCGCTCGGGAGGACATAGAACTCGGCCTGAAGTCGTCGCCCTATTGGCCCCGGCATGGATCGTGATAAGCTCAGATTGTCTCGATCGCATGGATTCAGGCGCGATTCCAGCGAATGGGTCCCGTTCATCTTGATTCCGCCGGGGTGCGAAGAGTCGTCGAGGGTCGCGGGAGGCTGCCGAGCATGGCCGGGCGAGGCACGACCTCCGTCGCGCGCGGTGCCGCCCGAGTGGGGCCGGCCCGACAAGGTAAGCAACAGACGGCCAGGGTCGTGCTGTACATCACGGGTACGGTGGTCAGCTTCTGGCTCGCCGTGCGCCGGCTCCCCGACCTGGTCAAGGACTTCGTGCCGCAATTCGGCCCCGAATGGGTGCGGGACTGGGTGAGCGTCGGCGTCGGCCTGGCGTTTCCCGCCGCCATCATCCTGACCTGCGAGGTCCTGCCTGCGTGGTGGCAACGGCGGCGCGACCGCCGCCTCATCGACTGGGGGACCGGGGGATTACTGAGCCCGGTTACTTCCGGACCACGCCCTATACCGGCGATAACCAGGATCAGTGCGCGGTATCAACGCCTGACATGCGCATGTCGAGGTCCGCGACTGGATTCGCGCGGCACCGGCGAACTCCTCTACTTGATCGGGAAGTCGGGGACGGGCAAGTCCTCCCTGCTCGGCGCCTACGTGCTGCCCGAGTTGCGGGCCGGCACGCCCCGCTTCGTGACCCTGTCGATGCGGAGCTTCGGCGAGCCGCTCCGCGAGCTGGATGAGGCCCTGCGGCAGCCCGGGGCGATCTACAAGCAACCGCCGAAGGACCTACCCAGGGACCTTCCCGCCGGCTGCGCCGGGTCGACGAGAAGCTCAAGGCCGACGACCTGCGACTGCTGGTGGTGGTCGATCAATTCGACGAGTTCATCATCCTCCACGGCCGCGACCCGGACCGGCAGGCGCCGCTGCTCCGGTTGCTCCAGGACCTGCAGAATTCGCCGCTCAACCGGGTCTGGGTCCTTCTCGTTATGCGCTCCGACTACATCGACGACCTGCCCCGTCTGAACTTGCCCACGATCCACGACGGCGTCAACCTGAAGTGGGTGGGGCCATTCATCGAGCCGGTCGCGCAGGACTTCCTCGCCCGCTCGGGCCTGAACCTCGGCCCCGAGTTGATCGCGACGGTGGTCCGACACGCCTCGGACCTGGACGGCCAGGCGCAGGCCCTGGGCACCAATCAGATCGCCGTGCTGACCAGCACGCAGGTGGCCGCCCTCACCACCGACGACATCGGCGTGCTCAGCACCGCGCAGTCGGCCGTCCTGGGCACCGCCGGGCTGAGTTCGGCGCAGGTCGCCGTGCTGCCGACCGCCGATGTGACCGGTTTCTCCAGCGCGCAACTGGCCGCGCTGAGCACCGCCGCGCTCCCCGGCTCTCACCTCAACTGAATGCGCTCGGCACCGCTCAGGTCATCGGCTTTACCAGCGCACAGATCGCCGCTTTGAGCACCGCCAATATGGTCGCGCTGACCACCGCCGGACCCAGGCGCTGACCACCGCGCAGGTGAAAGCGCTGACCACTGCCGAGGTGTCCGCCTGACCACCAGCCAGGCCAGGGGCTGGCCACCAACCAGATCAAGGGGCTCACCACCGCCGGTGGCCGCCTTCTCCACCAGCGACGTCGCCGTCCTCGGCACCGCCCAGTCGGCTGTCCTCGGCCCCGCTGGCCGGCTTCGGCGCAGGTCGCCGCGCTCCGACCGCCGGCGTCGCCGGCTTCTCCGCCGCCATGCCCGGCCTCACCATGCGCTGCCCGGCGTTTCCACCGCCGACGGTGCCCCACCGATCAGGTCGCCGGCTTTACTCCGCGCAGCTCGCCGCGCTCAGCACCACCGATATCGCCGCGCTGACCACCGCCAGATCCAGGCGCTGACCACCGCACAGGTCACCGCGCTGACCACCGCCGAGGTCGCCGCGCTGACCACCGGCCAGGCCAGGCGCTCTGCACCAGCCAGATCAAGGGCCTCACCACCGCCGGTGGCCGCCCTCACCACCAGCGACGTCGCCGTCCTCGGCACCGCCCAGGTCGCGGTGCTGGTCGCGCTGCTCGGCCCAGCTGGCCGCGCTGCGACCGCCGACATCGTCGCCTTCTCCAGCACCAGCTCGCCGCGCTGAGCACCGCCGCGCTGCGCCGGCCTCACGACCGCCGAGCTGGCGGGCTGGGCACCGCTCAGGTGCGGCTTTACCTCGGCGCAGATCGCCGCGCTGAGCACCACCCAGATCGGCGCGCTGACCACCGACCAGACGCAGGCGCTGACCACCGCACAGTCAAGGCGCTGACCACCGCCGAGGTCGCCGCGCTGACCACCGACCAGGCGCAGGCGCTGGCCACCAACCAGATCGCCGTGCTCACCACCACGCAGGTGGCCGCCCTCACCACCGGCGACGTCGGCGTGCTCGGCACCGCCCAGTCGGCTGCCCTCGGCACCGCCGGGCGGATCGGCGCCAGGTCGCCGCCCTGCCGACCGCCGACGTCGCCGGCTTCTCCAGCACGCACTCGCTGCGCTGAGCACCACCGCGCTGCCCGGCATCTCGACCGCCGAACTGGTGGCGCTCGGCACCGCTCAGGTGGTCGGCTGTACCTCTGCGCAGATCGCCGCCCTGGGCACCGCCGCTATCGCCGCGCTGACCACCGACCAGGACGCAGGCGCTGACCACCGCACAGTGAACGCGCTGACCACCGCCGAGATCGCCGCGCTGACCACCGGCCAGGCGCAGGCCTCGGCACCGACCAGATCGCCGGGCTCAGCAGCACGCCAGGTCGCCGCCCTCACCACCGCCGACGTCGCCGTGCTCGCACCGCGCGTCGCCGTCCTGGGCACCGCCGGCGCTGAGTTCGGCCCAGCTCGCCGCGCTGCGACCGCCGACGTCGCCGGCCTCGGCACCGCCAGCTCGCCGCGCTGGCACCACCGCCATGCCCGGCGTCTCGACCGCCGAGCTGGCGGCGCTCGGCACCGCTCAGGTGGTCGGCTTTACCTCTGCACAGATCGCCGCCCTGGGCACCGCCGACATCGCGCGCTGACACCGCCAGACCCAGGCGCTGACCACCGCGCAGATCGCAGCGCTGACCACCGCCGAGGTCGCCGCCCTGACCACCGACCAGGCGCAGGCGCTGCACCACCCAGATCGCCGCGCTCAGCACCGCAGGTCGCCGCCCTGACCACCGACGACATCGCCGTGCTGAGCACCGCCCAGTCGTCGTCTTGGCACCGCCGGGCTGACTTCGGCGCAGGTCGCCGCGCTGCCGACCGCCGACGTCGCCGCCTCGCCACCACGCAGCTCGCCGCGCTGAGCACCGCCGCGCTCGCCGGCCTCACGACCGCCGAACTGGCGGCGCTGGGCACCGCCAGGTGATCGGCTGTACCTCTGCGCAGATCGCCGCCCTCGGCACCGCCGATATCGCCGCGCTGCACCACCGACCAGACCCAGGCGCTGACCACCGCGCAGGTCAACGCGCTGACCACCGCCGAGATCGCCGCGTTGACCACCGGCCAGGCGCAGGCGCTGGGCACCAACCAGATCACGGTGCTCAGCAGCACGCAGGTGGCCGCCCTCACCACCGACGACATCGGCGTGCTCAGCACCGCGCAGTCGGCCGTCCTGGGCACCGCCGGGCTGAGTTCGGCGCAGGTCGCCGCGCTGCCGACCGCCGACGTGGCCGGCTTCTCCAGCACGCAACTGGCCGCCCTGCGCACCATCGCGCTGCCCGGCGTTTCCACCGCCGAACTGGTGGCGCTCGGCACCGATCAGGTGGTCGGCTTTACCTCCGCGCAGATCGCCGCCATCGGCACCACCGATATCGCCGCGCTGACCACCGACCAGACGCAGGCGCTGACCACCGCACAGGTGAAAGCGCTGACCACTGCCGAGGTCGCCGCGCTCACCACCGGCCAGGCGCAGGCGCTCGGCACCAACCAGATCGCCGTGCTCAGCAGCACGCAGGTGGCCGCCCTCACCACCGACGACATCGGCGTGCTCAGCACCGCGCAGTCGGTGGTTTTGGCTGCCGGGCTGAGTTCAGCGCAGGTCGCCGCGCTGCCGACCGCCGACGTGGTCGGCTTCTCCAGCAAGCAGCTGGCCGCGCTGAGCACCGCCGCGCTCGCCGGCATCTCGACCGCCGAACTGGTGGCGCTCGGCACCGCCAGGTGATCGGCTTTACCTCTGCGCAGATCGCCGCCATCGGCACCACCGATATCGCCGCGCTCACCACCGACCAGACGCAGGCGCTGACCACCGCGCAGGTGAAAGCGCTGACCACCGCCGAGATCGCCGCGTTGACCACCGGCCAGGCGCAGGCGCTCGGCACCAACCAGATCGCCGTGCTCAGCAGCACGCAGGTGGCTGCACTCACCACCGACGACATCGGCGTGCTCAGCACCGCGCAGTCGGCCGTCCTAGGCACCGCCGGGCTGAGTTCGGCGCAGGTCGCCGCGCTGCCGACTGCCGACGTGGCCGGCTTCTCCAGCGCGCAACTGGCTGCGCTGCGCACCATCGCCCTGCCCGGCATCTCGACCGCCGAACTGGTGGCGCTCGGCACCGCTCAGGTGGTCGGCTTTACCTCTGCACAGATCGCCGCCATCGGCACCACCGATATCGCCGCGCTGACTACCGACCAGACGCAGGCACTGACCACCGCACAGGTGAAAGCGCTGACCACCGCCGAAATCGCCGCGTTGACCACCGGCCAGGCGCAGGCGCTCGGCACCAACCAGATCACCGTGCTCAGCAGCACGCAGGTGGCCGCACTCACCACCGACGACATCGCCGTGCTCAGCACCGCGCAGTCGGCCGTCCTGGGCACCGCCGGGCTGAGTTCGGCGCAGGTCGCCGCGCTGCCGACCGCCGACGTGGCCGGCTTCTCCAGCGCGCAACTGGCCGCCCTGCGTACCGCCGCGCTCGCCGGTATCTCGACCGCCGAACTGGTGGCGCTCGGCACCGCTCAGGTGATCGGCTTTACCTCTGCACAGATCGCCGCCATCGGCACCACCGATATCGCCGCGCTCACCACCGACCAGACGCAGGCGCTGACCACCGCGCAGGTGAAAGCGCTGACCACCGCCGAGATCGCCTCGCTCACCACCGGCCAGGCGCAGGCCCTGGGAACCAACCAGATCGCCATGCTCAACGTAACCCAGGCAGCCGCTCTGACCACCGCCGACGTCAACGTGCTCAGCACTGTGCAGGCGATGGCGTTCAGCACGGCTGGCGGGACCGGCCCCGGCTCCGGCGGAATGTCCGGGCTGACCTCGGCGCAGATCGTGGCGATGCCGACCGCCGACGTGGCGGCCTTCACCACGGCACAGATCCCGATGTTGAGCGCCGGGCTGGCTGGCCTGGGCTCCGATGAACTGAATGCGTTCGGCACCGACCAGGCGCGCGCGCTAACGACAACGCAGATACACGGCCTCAGCACAGTGCAACTTCAGGGCTTGAGCACCACGCAGATGCAGGCGCTGACGAACGGGCAACTCGGCGCCTTCACTTCGGCACAGGTGGTGGGGATGTCAACCGACCTCATTGCGGCGATCACGACCGCTGAGGCGCCGGCCCTGGGCACGGCCCTGCTCTCGGGCCTGAGCACGGCGCAGATGAACGCGCTTACGTCTGACGATCTACAAGCCTTGACCTCGGCACAGTTCGCGGCGCTGTCCACGGCGGCCATCTCCGTGATCAGCACCGGCGAATTGGTGGCGCTCTCCTCGGGCGACATCGCGGCGATGACCACCGGGCAGGTCATGGCAATGCTGTCGGCCGATGTGGTCGCACTGACAACCGCCCAAATTCCGGCACTCAGCACGAAGAATATTCAGGCGCTGACGACGGACGAGGTATCGGGCTTCTCGACCGATCAGCTTGCGGCCTTCAGCTCGGTGCAGATCCCGGCGTTCACGACCGCGCAAATGTCGGCATTGACCGACCAGCAGCGCATCGCCCTCTAACAAGAAACAAAGCTGGCGCCCGGCGCCCGCGAGGACGCCCGCCTACCCGTTTCATTCCTCGCGGGTCGGAAACGCCGGTGGGCGGCTAGAGCGTGATCGTCGCAGGCGGAATTGCCGGAGACGTGAATCACGCGATCAAAACAAAGAGCTAGAGCATGTTCGGTGCTTCTGCCAGCACCGAACATGCTCTAACTGAGGATCGCTGCGCCGCTGGCAGCAGCCGGCCAGGGTTCATCACCCTGGCCGGCTGCGTGCCAGCGCTCCCGCCTTGTCGATGCCGCCGAGCGTCAGCAGCGCGAGAATAGCCCGCTGCCGCGCCGCCTTGCTCGCCGCTCTCGTCACCTCTGCTAACGCAGCCACCATCAGCGGGACGCCGAAAAACACCAGCGACCGCGTCTGCCAGGTATCCGCGGGCCATGGCGCCAACGCGACCACCACGTGGATCAGCCGCACGTGGAACAGATAAAGCGCGAACGTCATTCCGGCGATCCAGCGGATTGGCCGCTCACAGCGCAGCAGCAGCGGCGCGAACCAGTCGGAGACGGCAACAAAGCCGATCAGGTGCAGCGTGAACAGGACAGCCACGATGTAGTCCTGCGCGTAGTCGTGCAGCCGTTCGGGCGAGAGGGAAAGGCCGCGAACAGTTCACCGTAGCGGCGCGCGTCTTCCAGGTAGAGAACGAGAACGATCAATGCGCCCGCGCACAAGGCCGCGCCGGCAACCCGTGGCAGGCGCCGCCGCGCGCACAGCCGATACGCGTAAAGGCCCAGCAGCCACAGCGTCCCCGGTGGCGATACTACCCAGGCGGCGAATTACGGGACCGCTACCGGAAATGGCTGCCCGGGTCCCCTTCAGACCCTGGGAATTTTCGGACTTGCCGAGCCGCGCCACTTCGTCGTGCCCAGTCACCCAGCAATGGAATCTCTCTGTGCAGCGCGCCCTGGGCAAACAATGGGTTCTGGAGGTCGCTTACGTCGGCACTCATTCGGTACACCTGCGCGAAACTCGCGACGCACTGCAGTCCCAAAACGCCACACCCACGAATCCCGGTTGTGGTCGGCGGCGAGTCCATCACCACCAACACCTTGAACAACGCCATCGCTCGTTCGCGCGCCCAGGGCATCAACGGCTACAGCGGCTTTCAGTTGTTCGCCAACGATGCCTACTCCCACTACCATTCACTGCAAACCACTCTGTCGCGTCGCTGGGGCGCCGGCTATTTCCAGGCGGCCTACACATTCGCGCGTTCCACCGACGCCACTTCCACTGGCAACACCGCGTTCAACACGGCGTTCAACGACGAGTCCACGCTGAACGATTCGCGCGGGCTTTCCGACTTCGACCGCACGCACCGGCTGGCCGTCAGCTATCGCTACGATTTGCCGTTTTTCTCTCGTTCTGAGGGCTTGACGCGCAAGTTGCTGGAGGCTGGGCCATTAGCGGAATCACCATCGTTCAGTCTGGCGCTCCCTTCTCGGTCCTCGATTCCGGCGCCGGCACTGCATTCCTCGGGTTCCGGATCCGCACCGGGTGTGCTCACAGCCAGCCTCGCGCCTGGCGAAACGATTTCGCGCGGCCTCAGCAGTGGCGGCATTGGCACCCGCATTAACGGGTACCTGAACCCAGCCGCTTTCACCCCGGCGCCCCAGCTCTATCCCACCCAGTGCCTCACCGACTCCAATTTCTGCACCACCGGCTTCGGTAATTTGGGGCGCAACACCTACCGCGGACCGGGCCAGCAGAACTGGGACTTCTCGCTGATCAAGAATTTCAAGATCACCGAGCGGCAGAGCCTGCGCTTCACCACCGACTTCTTCAACATCTGGAACCATGTGAATTTCGCCAATCCTGCCGTCACCGACGTCGAAAGCATCAGCTTGGCGAACAGTCCATTCGGCAAGATCACCAGCGACCTGGGCACACCGCGGCTCATTCAGTTCTCGCTGCGTTACATGTTCTAAGCGCTTGGCTGTTTTACACTGGCACCCCAGGGGCGCACCTTCTGCGCCCCTACGTTTGTGCATAACGGACCAACGTGTTTGACGGACCCCCAAACACGCCTTGTAGGGGCGGACTTGCTCCGCCCGCCATCAGGTCACATCGAGGATTCATGAGCGACAATACTTCACGAATTGCTCTGCTGGAGCGTGACACCGTGGCCCCGGAGACCGCCGCACTCTACGACGCACTCCTCGCGCAACGCGGTGTGGTCCCCAATATGTTCAAAGTTCTCGCCTACGCGCCGGGAATCGCGCAAGGTGTCGCAGGATTTTTGCGAGCCCTGTTAAGCGACGGCGCTCTGACCGGCTGGTACAAGGAACTGATCGCTGTTCGCATCTCCATCCTGCTCGAATCCCAATACGCCATCACCGCGCACAACGCCTCCGCCAGAAAAAAGGGCGCCACCGGCGATCAGATCGCGGCCGTATCCGATTTCGAGCGCGGTCCTTACAGTGCAAAGGAAAAACTCGGCTTCCGGCTGGCGGATCGCCTGCATCGCGGACCGCGCGAAGTGGACGATGCTTTTTACGCGGAGTTGAAAGCCACGTTCAACGACACGGAACTCGTGGAACTCTTCCTCACCGCGGCCGCATTCGAAATGTTTCCTCGCTTCATCGACGGCCTTCATATTCCCGTCACGCCGCTTCCCGCCGCAAAATGATAGGATTCCCCGGGGCCACCATGAAACCAATCGCAACCCGTGTTTCACAGCTCAATGGCGAAGGCGCGCTGGCGGTCTTCTCGCGCGCCAAAGAACTCGAAAAAGAAGGCCGTTCGATCATCCATCTCGAACTCGGCGAACCCGACTTTCATCCGGCGGCGCCGATCGTGGACTCTGTCCGCGCCGCGGTGGCGGATGGCCGCGACCGCTACGTCTCGCCATCGCGGCATCCCCGCTTTGCGCGACGCCATTGCGGCGTATTTCAAGCGCACTCGCCGCCTCGATCTTGCGCCCGAACAAGTGCTCGTCGCGCCGGGCTGTAAGATGGCCCTCGCCCTAGCGATGATGGCGCTGATTGAACCGGGGACGAAGTGCTGTACCCCGATCCGGGCTTCCCCATTTATCCGTCGTTCACTCGCGGACTGGGCGGCACCCCCGTTCCGTTCTTCCTCGAAGAGAAAAATCATTTTCAACCGGACATCGCCGAAATCGCCGCGAACATCAACCACCGCACCAAGGTGCTTATCTTCAATTCGCCGAACAATCCCACCGGCACGGTATTCAGCGAGGACACCCTCGCGCAAATCGCGACCCTCGCGGTGAAGCATGACCTTATTGGTCATGGCCGACGAAATCTACGCCCGAATCTTTATTCAGCGGTGATTACAAGTCGATCTACGCGATGCCAGGCATGGCGGAGCGCACCATCATCATCGACGGATTCTCGAAGACCTTCGCAATGACGGGATGGCGCCTGGGCTATGCGGTCGCGCCCAAAGCGATGATCGACGCAATGGACTTGCTAGTCCTGAACACCTTCACCTGCACGGCAGAATTCACGCAGGTAGCGGCGATCGAAGCCTTGCAGGACTCCACCAACGCAGTCGACGCCATGGTCGCCGAATATCGCAAGCGCCGCGACCTCTTCGTCACCAAGCTAAACGCCATCCCCGGGTTCCGTTGCCAATCGCCCGAAGGCGCGTTCTACGCCTGGGTGAACATCGAAGACACCGGACTGCCCGCGGAAGAAGTGGCCAGGGTCCTTCTCGAAGAAGCCGGAGTAGCGGCGATAGCCGGCGCAGCCTTCGGTCCGGCCGGCAAGAATTACGTGCGATTTTCGCTAGTCAGCGCGAGAACCCTGCTGGAGGAAGCACTAACACGCATCGAGCGCATATCCGTTCGTTGGCGCGCCGCCGTATCGCGATAGGCAGATCCTGTAGCCGCCCTCTGCCTTTAGAGGGCGGGGTTTAGACGATAACCCGGTACAGTGAACACGTCGGAGCGCGGCCCGTAAATCACGAGCGGCCTGGAGAAAACCAAAAAATGAAACACCTGTTTCACTCAACATTCTCAATCTTCGCGGCCCTAGCCCTCGCCACCACCGCCGCCGCTCAAGCCAGGCCTTTCCCCGGCCCGGACCTCCAGAAAACCTACGACCGGCTCCTGTCCCAGATCGAAAAGATCCCTCTCTACGACAACCACGCCCATCCGGGTTTCGGCGACGACTCCGACGTGGACGCCATGGCCGCTCCTCCGGGCGAAACCGACTTCATGCGCACCCGCAGCGACAACCCCGAATTTGTTACCGCCGCGAAGGCCCTCCTCGGCTATCCCTATTCCGATTTCTCCCCAGAGCACGTCAAATGGCTGGCCGACAAATCAAAAGAATCCGAAAAAGCCGGCGACACCCGATATTTCGACGCCATCCTCGACAAACTCAATACCGAAACGGTCCTAGCCAATCGCGCCATGATGCCCTCCTATCTCGATCCCAAACGCTTCCACTGGGTCTTCTTCGTCGATTCCTTCTTCTACCCCTTCGACAATTCCGCGCAAACCGCCAGCACTCCGGACATGGGCGTATACGTCCCCCTCCAGGAAAAAATGCTGGCCCGCTACAAAAAACTCGAAGGCGTCGAAGGCCTCCCAGCCGATCTTTCCGGCTACGAAGATTTCCTCCGCCGCACGCTAGCCGACAATCAAAGCAAGCGCGGCGGCGTAGCCATGAAGTTTGAAGCGGCCTATTTCCGTTCGCTCTATTTCACCGACCCGCCTCGCTCCACAGCCGCCGCCATCTACGACAAATACCGCGCAGGCGGCGTCCCCTCCGCTGAGGAATACAACATCTTTCAGGATTACATCTTCCGCGTGCTGATCGACCAAGCCGGCAAACTCCATCTGCCCACGCACATCCATAGTGCCGTAGGTATTGGCGATTACTTCAGCATCCGCAAAGGCGACGTCCTCAATCTCGAAAATGTCCTGCGCGACGCCCGCTACAAAGATCAAACCTTCGTCCTGCTCCACGGAGGATGGCCCTACTACAAAGAAGCGGCGCTTCTAACCGCGGTGAAAAACGTCTATCTCGACACTTCATTCCAATCCGAATTCCTCTACCCATCCCAATTCAAGGATGTCCTGAAGCAATTGCTGACGCTGTTCCCGGAAAAAATGATGTACGCCTCCGACGCCTTCCCCTTCAACGAAGCGCTCGGCGCCGAAGAAAGTTTCTGGCTCTCAGCCCGCAGCACCCGCACCGCGCTCGCCGCAGCTTTGGCCGAACTCGTCTCCGAAGGCGCCTACACCGAGCCGAAAGCGCTTGAGCTAGCCCACATGTATCTGCATGACAACGCCGCCAAACTTTACGGGGGAACCAAATGAGCACGCCCGCAGCCTTCAAATACATTCCTTGGAACAAGGTCGAGCGCGAGAAACTTAACCCGCTGATCGATCGCGAAATGATCGTCGGTGACCAGGTCATGCTCGCCCGCGTGCTCATAAAGAAAGGCGGACACGTCCCGCTACATCATCACCACAATGAACAGGTCACCTACATCCTGGAAGGCTCCCTGAAGTTCGCCATCGACGGAAAAGAAATCGTCGTAAACGCCGGCGAAGTCCTGTGCATCCCCCCGCACATGCCCCACGAAGCCTGGGCCCTCGAAGACACCGTGGATCTCGATGTTTTCCATCCGCCCCGCGAAGACTGGCTGAACAAAACCGACGACTACCTCCGCCACGGCCGCTAGAACAACCTTTCCAAGGCCGCCGGGTTCCAACAAAATACCCGGCGGCAGTCCCATTCGTGTAATCATGGCGCGAAAGAACGTGGACAACTAACGAGTCTGTTGTTTACCGTAGCAAAGTGGCTTGCCCGGAGCCCTGAGCGTCGATCCATCTGAGAGGAAACGATGAAGAGGCTGCTAGCGGTCGGGTTGTTGGTACTGGGGACAACGAGTGTGCTGCGCGCGCAAAATGAAATTTCGGCCCCGCCAGCGTCCGCACCACGAGCCAGTGCCCCCCAACCCAGCGACAACGTAGCGCTGGACTTTTCCCGCACTTCGGCCGCCAGCCAGGCGGCAACCTCGTCCCAGGATTCTCTCTGGGCCTTCGCCGCTTCCTCCCGTTGGTCGGATCCCTTTGCGTCGGCTGCGATGGAATCATTCCCCTCACCGCGTTCGGTCGCGTCCCCGGCGTATCCGCTCCCTGCAGCACCATCCCCCGCTCCGACAATTAGAGACACCGGACGCGAATTCCGCTGGCAAATCGGTTTAGGTCTTGCGCTCGTGAGGTTCCGTTCCTCGGTGTACTACGCTACCGCGGTGGGCCTGAATTCCTCGGTAGCGTATTTCTTCAACGACTCCCTGGCGATCGAAGGCGCGGTGACCTCCGCATTTGCGCCCGCCGTCTTTCAAAGTTATGAGAAGGTCAAATACGTAGGCTACGGCGCGGGCCCCAAGTACTACTTTATGCGCGACAAATTCCAGCCCTGGGTTCACGCCATCGTTGGCGGCGTGCACATTCTTCCTCAGACCGCCCTGGGCTCGCAAAACGGATTCGAAGTGGTCGTCGGCGGCGGCCTCGACTACACCCTGAATCCAAATTGGGCACTGCGCGCGGAAGGCGACTACGTGCGAACGCAAGTCTTCGGCCAGTCGCAGAATAACGGACAAGCCGTCATCGGCATCGTCTACCGTTTCTGAAGTAGCACAGACACTCCGGTCTGTGTCCCACTTAATGCCGTAAGCTCATCCCGCAACTTAACTCCAGGCCGGAGTACAATGGAAATCACCCAGGGCACCTCCTGGAACACCTTTGGAGTTGGCATGGCTCCCCGTCGCAGGATCGTCCTGAGTCTGATCGTTATAGCTGCCTGCATCTTCGCCGCGCTCGTTTTCCTTGCGCCGCGTTTTTTGAACCTGGACCACTACCGGCCCCAGGTAATCTCCTATTTCCAGGAAAGCACCGGGAAACAAGTCGAAATCCAGCGGTTGTCACTGTCCGTCTTTCCCAAAACGACGATTCACTTCGAGGGCTTTGCCGTAAAGAGCCCTCCCCTGTTTCCGCCCAGTTACATCGTTAAAGTTCCGCAAGCCGATGTCGTCGTCGATTTCTGGCCGCTGTTGCACCACAACGTCGTCATTCGTTCGCTGGTGTTGGAACAACCCGTAATCAACCTGGTCTCCGACCCAGACGGTCCATGGAACTTCGAAAACCCGCAATCGCAAAATTCCAAGAATCTCTTCCCCCTCGGCATTCGATAAGATGGTGATCAACCACGGCCAGCTGATCGTCTCCAATCTGCTCCCCTCCGAAGCGCAGGGTCCCGTCTTTTTGGAAGCCCACGACATCAACAGCGAACTCGATCGCGTGGACCTGGCCGCCATCGTCAATCCAGCCGCACGTTCCCTGAATGGTCAGGGCAACTGGAAGGCGGCTCGTTTGCGCTTCGGCGTCGTCGTGACCACCAATATGAATGCCAGGTTTCGGCTGGAGTCCAAGGAAGTGTTTTTCACCGACCTGCACGCCGATACCTACGGCGGCAAAGCTACCGGCGACTTCTCCGTCAGCCTGGCGAAAACAACACCCAGCTTCAAGGCCGACGCGCGCATGAGTGACATCAACATGACTCGCCTTCTCGCCGCCTTCCACGACGCACGCGGCAGGCTCACCGGAACCCTCGCGGGCGACTTCAAGCTTTCGGGCGACATTGAGCACACCAACAACCCGCTGGCGCACATGCGCGGAATCGGGCACGTGAAAGTCATCAACGGTCAGGTTCCCACCTTGATGCTGAACGCCAGCTTGATGAAACTAGCCCATTTCAATGACCTCGGCCCCGCCAGGGAAAATCCCGCTTCCTTCTCCTCGATCGCAACGGATTTCGAGCTCGAGAACCTGCGCATCACCAGTAAGCTAATCGACATCGACGGCTATGGTGTGGATGTTGACGGCTCCGGCAGTGTCAGCGTCTCCGGCTCCGACGACCTCAATTATCAAGGCATTGCCACCATCACCACCAAGCAGGGTTTTCTAACCAACACCTTCGCCCGCTTCGAAGGTGCCAAAATGGTCGACGGCAAGCTAACCTTCCCCTTCCGCATCGAAGGCAAAATCGAAGACCCCAAATTCTCCAAAGGCTCAAAGCAATAAAATAGCCGAAACTGAAGTGAGACCGGTTCGAAGTGTCGGCTGAGTGAGATCGGTTTCGAGGGGTCGCCCGAGTAAGATCGGTTCGAGGGGTTGGCCGAGTGAGATCGGTTCGAGGGGTCGCCTGAGTAAGATCGGTTCGAGGGGTTGGCCGAGTGAGATCGGTTCGAGGGGTCGGAGCTTTAGCTCCGACATTAGATCCGGCGATCGACGGGCTTCAGCCCCTGAGGAAACGATCTTGGCATTTTCCGCAGCACGCAGCCTTGGCGCTCAGTTCCAAGACAGAATCTTTTCCCCCGTTCCACGCACCGCGCCGGACAGGCTCCATAGCAGCCGGTGCGCTCTAGCGTAATAAGAATCTCGCCGAAATGATCCTGAGCGAAAGTTCCCGAACTTAGCGCGAAAAGTAGGGATACGACGCAGAGGGCACGCAGCGTGTTGGCCTAGCCTTCCTTTTTCCGAATCGAATTAACTTCTGGGCTCTCGAAAATTCCTTGCCTTTTGTTAGCTCGCGGTATAATATACGAAGTAGGTATACTTGCGACTGGCATTCAGGTCTGAGCTGGCCATTCCGTCCTAGTCACCTTCACCTAAACCCTTTAGAATCAAATCACTGCGCCATTCCGTAGCGTAAGTCCTGTGATTTCAAATCCTTGCGTAAAAACCCGGGGGGGGGTGGGGTAAGCACTGGCCTCAATGAACCGCAGTGCCGTAGAACACGTTGCGCCCGCCGCGCAGATCGCGCCCATAGGACAGCACCACGGTCATACTTCCCAGCACGCGAACCTTGCATTGCACCCCGGTATCCCATAGCCAGCGCTCCGAACCGAACAGGCCTGACGAATCGGCAATCGCCCCATTATCTAAAAACGGCCCCAGCTTCACCGTGAAGAAGCCATTCCCGTAAACGTTCTTGTCTATTTCCCAATTTGCGACGAAATATCGCCGCCCAAGAGGGGCCGCACCCTTCCGGCCATCGGTCGTACCGGCCGTGCCCCGCAACCAAAGGTCGTTATCGCGCTCGATCCCAAGTTGGAACAACTCGTCGAAGGGCACATCACCGAAGGATTCCCCCGTCCGTACCCGCGCTTGCATCTCATAGTCGTCGCCCTTCGCTTGCGGAAACCAGTGCGCGCCAAGCGAGCCACGCACTGTCCCGAATGGCCCCAAATGATCCGCGAACTCACGTCCGATGCGTCCTTCGACGGAAGCATCGATGGTGAATCGCTCTTCGGGCACGCGCAGCAACGATCGGTCGACACGCCCCCAGTAAACCAGCGAATCGCCATCCGTGAAAAATGACTTCCCCGAAACCGCAGCTTGCACCGTGAGATTCCGGAATGACCGGTTCGCGATCTCAAGTCCCGTGCTCCAGCTCCAATAGCCGTTCATGACCGAACGCAACTCCGCGCCTCCAGCCACACGCCGCACATTCAGGTCGCTCAGCGCCGGACCCGCACCGAAATAAGTATTCGTCAAGTTCCAGTTCTCATTGCGCCCGTCAAAATAGGCCCCAAATCGGTACTTCGATTGACGCAGCAGAGGCGACGACACGTCCACGTACGCGCGCCGCTTTTCGGAATCCCATCGCAGCAGCGGTGTAACGTTTACGGCTTCATGTCCAAGATTGTAAATTCCTGGATAAACCGTCTCATACGGCAGTCCGCTCAACAACGAGAGCGTGCCTTCCCACCACGGCTGACCCCACAGGTCGCGTTCCGGCATATGCAGGGTCGCATCGTAATTTCCCCCGCCGGCCGGCGCCAACTCCACGCGCCGGTACGGATAAATGCCCAAATTGTCGAGCCGCGCTTCCGCCCCGAGCAGCGCATCGTTCGTCAAAATCTGCGGCGCGTTGAATCCCAGAGCGTCTTGCAGCAGCGCCGCATCGACTTTCGCGGGCGGCTGTACGGAAACGTTGCGCAGCCGCGGCTTCTCGATTGCGTTCCAATAGTGCAGCGCCGCTTCCAAATTGCCGTCCAGAAAGTACAGCGTGCCAAGAAATTCGCGTGTGTAGCGATCCCTCGGATCGAGCTTCAACGCCGCGCGTAATTCTCGTTTTGCCGAGCGAAAATCCTTGAGCTTGTAGTCGACACCCGCGAGTTCCACCAGGAACCGCGCCTCCCCCGGAGACTTGCGATGACCCGCTTCCAGCGCCCCGCGCGCATCGTCCCACCGTTGCAACTTCGCCAGCGACAACCCAGCCACAAAATCCAGATCCGCCGACGGATCACTGGAACCCCGCGCCAGCCGCGCAGCATCCTCATATTGTCCAGCGTCAAACGCTTTTTGAGCCGCAGCAAGTCGCGCCGCCTCGGAAAATTCCTGCCCGGAATTTGTAGCGGCCGCTTTCGGAAGCGGGCGCTTTTTCGCCAAGCAGCTCACCTGAAGAAAGATCAGAGCGAAGAAAATTATCCCGCAGGCACAGACGCGGGCACGGCGAGGAGCATCCAGTTTCGAGCCGCTAGCCATTCTTTCTCGAATTCCGCCCGCTCGATTCGCAAAAGTTTGCCGCGCGCCGGGTCGTTCACAAACACAGCCTCGCGCTGCCAATCCATTCCGGTAACGACCACATAGTGTAACGGAGCCCGCGAATTTCCCGGTTCTAGACTGATGATCAACGGCCGCCCCAGCGCCAAATGTTCCCGAAGGTCGCTCCACGCCCCGCGCAACGCAAACACGCGGAAGCCGCACTCCTTCAGGTAGCGCTCCACGTCCGAAGCGAAAATGCCATGCCCTTTGCGCGAATAAAGCGACTTCTGAATCGCGTCAGCGTCATCGCGCCCGGCAGCGACGAGGGTCCCGTGCGCACCCCAATACCGCAGCACCATCGCAATCGACGCCGACCCGCAACCTTCCGCAGTCTGCTTGATGAAAGGAACGTCGAGCCAAATCCCAGCATTTTCGGCCGTTTGCCCCTGAACCAGCACCACCGCAAACAAGCCCAGCACGAAACCCGAAAGCAAACGGCGCATTGTCCTCATTCCGCGGCGGCAACGTTAAGGCCCGCTTCAGCCGGTAACAAAAGATGTAGGCGCTGGGCTTTAAGCCCGGCGCCCCGGTCCGTGCAATACATCACGGCGCGGCTTTGCCGGCTGCGGAAAGCGTCTTTTTCTTCAGGAGGTCGGTGCTTTAGCGCCGACGTAAACTGCGTGCTCTCACCGGCTTCAGCCCCTGAAGAAAGCTTTTTCCTCGCGCCGTTGCATTTTTCCGCAGCCTGTTCAGCCGTGCCGTTCGCGCTTGCATAATTGCGCGGCTTCAGCCGCTGGGGGCCGGTTTTTGTCGACGTTGCCATACAGACCGTGCCGCCCTTGCAGTCACACCGCGCTCGCTGAAGCAGAAACTAAAAAACCAGCGTCAGCACGACGATCAAAACCACGATCATAATAATCACGATAATCAGCGTCGCCTTGAGACCCCCAGCGGCAAAATCACTCTCCGCCTGCCGCGAACGCTCGGCAACTTTGGCCAGGTCTTCGTCGCTCAACTGTCCGATCGCCTTGTCCACTCGCTGATAATCGACCTTCGCGGACTTCAACGCCTCCTTCCCAGCCTCCGAAGAAAGCAGTTCCCGCACGACAGCTTCATTCGCTTGCCGGGTCTGCGCAGGTCGCGCCGCATCCCGGTTCAGTTCTTCCACCGAAACCACGTGCTGCTTGTCCTGACCCAGGGTTCTGCCCGGCGCGGCACTCAAGCCCAGCGCCAGCGCTACCGCTACGATCCACATCCACTGCCGTCCACGCATTCTCATTACGCTTCTCCTGTCGATCGGCGGGTGCCGGGGCCGCCTGAGACTCGGACTTATCCAAATTTAGGAATTAGACTACTGGATGCCAACAAGGGTGTCGTCGGAAATTTCAGACCGGAATTTTTTTAAAGGCTTTATTTCGCTGAAACCGGAGTTTGATACTTGGTCAGGTCGACCTGCCGCCACTCGCCGCGTTCGATGCCATCGCGAATCTGCGCCGCCGTCTTGCCCTTGCGGCTCTGTTCGTAGGAGTACAGTCCTTCGCGAATGCAGACCCCGCACTCGGCCGCATGCTTCCCCGTAAAGCAATCCAGCAAACTTCCATGCCCCTGGCTGCGATCGCAATGGCAGTAACACGGCTGCTGATACAAAACTTTCCGGACGCGCGCAGCCAACGCATAAGCATTCTGCACCACCACATCGCTGAACGTCTCAGGGCTGAGCGTGGCGGGCAAGGGCCCCGCCGGAACCTGCGAATGGAACGCCGGGATCGGCTCGGCGCCGCTCGCATCCTGCGGCCCCCTC
The DNA here is from genome assembly GCA_963810355.1 of uncultured Acidobacteriota bacterium. Classification (GTDB taxonomy): domain Bacteria; phylum Acidobacteriota; class Terriglobia; order Acidiferrales; family UBA7541; genus Acidiferrum. Next base: position 316,619 of record CAWENU010000002.1, on the reverse strand, counting down.
CTCGATGACGCCCGCTGCGGTATCGCCATCAGCACCAAAGCCAAGCTCGCCAGGGAAACGACGCCAAGCACAATCTTTTTCCGCGTCATCGCAAGTCTCTCCAAGCTTCCGGGCTGCTACTACCTCCGTCGTTCGCCACAGGAGCCACTGTCGTCCTGAGCGAAGCGAAGGACCTCAACGGAAGAGCAACTGACACACCTTAAACCAAGATCGGCTTAGGCGAAACATAGGGCCGAGGTCCCGCCGACACCGGCCGCGTCGCAATGTGCCGCTCGCGCAAGTTCTTTTGCACCCGCCGCCCCCACGTCCGCACGAACGAATAATTCAGTGCCCCGCTGATCGCCGAGCTAGCCAGCGGAATCAACCGCCCCACCCACTTCTCTGCCGCATCCGCGCCCAAACGCGTCGCCAGCCGCTCTACCACGCGCGGGCCCAATTTCTCGAACATTTGCTTCTCGGCCAAATCCTTGCCGTAGTCCACTCCGGTCGCCGCTGCCGCGGCCAGCCACAGCTCCATGCGTTCGTCCGGGCCGTGCGACTCAAATCCATACAGCAGGCACAACCGTTGCATCAACCGCAGGGTAATGGCCGTTAGCAAACCCGCGTCCGGAATCATCGTCATCATCCCGCCGAGCCCAAACCCCGCCCCTTCCGCAAGCGCCAACCTCGCGGCGTCGCGAATCAACAACCTAGCAATCTCGTCGAGCTGGTCCAGCGGCACATCCTGCATCCGCGCGAAGTTCGGCACCCATAGCCGGTGCTTGTTCGCGAGTTGCTTGCGAAAATCCTCGGGATTAACCTCCACCGAGCGCAATCCGCTCTTTACGCCGAATCGCAAGATTCGACCAACACCCCGCCCCGCCAATGACCGTTTACCCATGTCGTGAACCTCTGTAATGAAACCTTGCTATGAGCATCCCAGTGACAAGATCTCAGCGATGAAACCCGAGTCATCAAATCCGAACCATGAAACTTTGTCGCACCTTACAGCATCCTACGGCGGTTAGAATCGCCTGGCAACCCCGGCGTTGTATAGACCCCGAACACCCCGGCGGCTCAGTGTTCCAGAACGGGTGCCCGGAGCGCCCGTTGCCCGGCACGCGACATCCAATCCACCGTACCACTTGACGCGGAGACGCTTTTCGGTAAACTGCATTTTTCCTTATGGCCTCGATTGCACAAATCGTTCCCGTAGAAGTCACCACAGACTTCGCCTTTCCCCAGCGCGAGGCGGCGTTTTTCTATGGGCTCTTCCTGCGTGGCCACTCCCCCGAGCAGCTTCGCCGCGATATCGAGGTCCCCCCGGCCGTCCTCTTAAAGTGGCACCGCGACGCCGAGCGCGACCCGGAGCTGCGCGACATTTTCTATCGCATGGTCGAATATCGGCGCCACGTCCTCGCCATCTTCGATTCCCTCGTCGGATGGGACGCCCAGAAGCAACGCGTCCAGTAACCCGCGACTTACAGCACCATCGCGTTGCCTCTCCCTCAACGCACCCCGGTTCTCCTCTAAAGTTCAGCGGTCCCAAGGTATTCCGCCAATCCATCCGATATGCGGGAACAAACTTTCTCCTGTACGACCGTTCAGGTCAAAAATTGTCAGGCAACCTCTGGCAACGCCGCGCATCCTAACCACTCTCGGGGGACAAGTGTCACAAAATGCAGGACATTCGCTGATTGACGCCGTACTCGCCCGCGGAGTAGAATCCGTACGTCCTGTCGGAAGTTGAGGTGTAGCCTATGTCACGGGTAGTTCGTACCCTGGTCGCGTCATTCTTTTCCCTGGCCATCGCCATTCCACCCATCAATGCCCACCCGCAACCTCAAGGCGAGGCCAAGCAGACGCAAGATCCCAACGTCGCACCCGTTCCGCAAAAGCTCGACAAAGAACAAAAGAAAAAAATGAAGAAGACCTTGAAGGAGCTGGACACTCCTTACAAGCAGTGGCTGAGCGAAGACGTCATCTATATTATTTCGCCCGCGGAGCGCCAGGCCTTCCTCCAACTGGAGACCAACGAAGAGCGCGAGCAATTCATCGAACAATTCTGGTTGCGCCGCAGCGCCACTCCCGACCTGCCCGACAACGACTTTAAGGAAGAGCACTATCGCCGCATCGCCTATGCCAACGAGCATTTCGCTTCGGGCATTCCGGGCTGGAAGACCGATCGCGGCCGCATGTACATCATGTGGGGAGCCCCGGATGAAATCGAATCGCATCCCACCGGCGGCACCTACGATCGTCCGATGGACGAAGGCGGCGGTTCGACGACCACGTACCCCTGGGAAACCTGGCGTTATCGCTACATGGAAGGCATCGGCGAGAACATCATCTGGGAATTCGTCGATCCGACAAGCTCCGGCGAATATCACCTGACCATGGATCCCAGCGAAAAAGACGCTTTGTTGCACGTGCCAGGCGCCGGCCTGAGCTTGCTCGAAGAAATGGGCATGGCCTCAAAGACGGATCGCTTTACGCGTTCGGATGGCACCAACTTGCCGACCGCGCTCGGCGGCACACCTTCCAGCATGGACGAGTTCAATCGCCTCGATCAATATGCCAAGGCCTTCAAACCGCCGGAGGTTAAGTACAAAGACCTGGAAGCCATCGTTACCGCGCGCATCGTGCGCGATCAGATGAAGTTCTCATGGCACACCGACTTCATGAAGGTGACCAACGACACTGTCCTGGTGCCGGTCACCGTCCAGGTGCCCAACAATCAGCTCTCTTTCGACAATAAGGATGGTGTTTACTCCGCCACGCTCAACGTGTTTGGCCGCGTGAGTTCCTTGACCGGTCGCGTGGTGCAAACGTTCGAAGATCCCGTCAGCCGCGACTTTCCCGCGAGCCTCTATCAGCAGTCCGTGAAGCTGCAGTCCATTTATCAGAAGGCGATTCCGCTGCGCCCAGGACTCTATCGCCTGGACATCGTGATCAAAGACGTGAAGAGCGGCAACGTGGGCGTGGTCAATACCCGGCTGCAAGTGCCACGTTTTGAAGACGACAAGCTGGAAACCAGCTCCCTTATCGTTGCCGATGGCGCCAAACTCGAACATGTGCCTTCCAAGCAGATCGGGACCGGCCAATTCGTTCTGGGTTCCACCAAGGTCGTGCCGCGTCTCGATGCCGATTTCGCCGCGACCGAAAAGCTCGGCATTTACATGCAGGTCTACAACCTGAAGCCCGACGACAAGACGCACAAGTCCAATGCCACCTTCGTCTACACCGTGAAAAAGGGCGAGCAGCAGATCATGCAGTTCAAGGAAACCTCCGAGGAAATGAAGCAGACCGGCGAACAGGTAACCATCGAGCGCCTTTTGCCGTTGGCCACGCTGACCCCAGGCAAGTATTCGCTGGAGATTGTGGCCACCGACTCCAACGCCAATAAGACCGTTTCCAAGACAGCCGAGTTTTCCATAAAGGCCCCCGCCGACACCAAGACGGCCGCCAATGCCGGCAAAGCCGCACCGGGGAGGTAGCGCGCAGTGAACCAACGACGACTCCGAATCCTTGGCGCTCTGGTTCTTGCCGGGATGTGTCTGTCGATTGGTGTGGTCCCTTCGCGCGCGCAGGTGAAGGCAGCTTCCGGGAAGCTTGCCGGAGTTGTGAACGACACTTTGGGCGTCCCCCAGATGGGCGCCACGGTGCAATTGATTTCGGAGTCGGCCGGAGCTTTGGCGGCCATTGATTTCCTGACCAACACGCAAGGCGTCTTTCGTGGCGAGAAGGTCACTCCAGGTCTTTACACCGTCCGCGTCACTTTGGCGGGTTTCCTTCCTACTCTTGAGCAGCACGTGCGCATCAACCCTCATGTTACAACGGTGGTGCGCGTCCAGCTCGAGTCCATGTTCGCTTCGCTGGATCAACTGCGACGTGCGCCATCTGCCGCATCAGTCGAATCCGACGACTGGAAATGGGTGCTGCGTTCCGCTTCGGCCACCCGGCCGGTGCTGCAATGGGTGGATGACGATGATAGCGCCGAGGTCACCTCGAACGCGGCTCTCGACAAGCAGGTGCTGCGGCCCCGTGCTCGCATGGAATTCACTGACGGGGCGCGGCGCCCCGGTTCGGCTTCCGGCGTGCCTGCCGCTCCGGCGACGGCCTTCGCTTACGACCAAAAATTGGGTCGTACAGCCAGACTGCTCATGGCCGGCGAGATGAATTACATGGATTCCGCTCCTGGCGGAGGATTTGCGACCGTTTGGCTGCCGACCGGTTCGCTGGGTTCGGGACCTCATTCAACGCTGGTTCTTCGGGAAGCGAAACTTGGCCCGGATGGGCAGACCTTCCACGGCGTCCGGATGGAACAGGGTGGAACGCTCGGCCTTGGCGACCGCGCCAAGCTTCTCTATAGCGGGGAGTATGTGATGGTGGGCTTGGACAAGTCTGCCTCTTCCCTGCGTCCCCGTTTGGAACTCGACGCCAAAGTTACCGACGCCTGGAAGGCGGCGCTTATTTTTTCAGAGGAACCCGGGGGTGTCGGCAGCATCGCTGCCGAAGATCGCGACGCTGGCGGCGTCTTAGCGGAGGCGGTCAATAGTCTCGATTCTTTCCCCACGTTGCTCTGGCGTAACGGAAGCCCGGTGCTGGAGGGCGGTTGGCACGAAGAGATTTCCGCGGAGCGTAAGGTGGGCTCCCGCGGCGAACTGCAAGTTGCTGCTTTTCATGACGATGACCGTAATGTGGCGGTCTTCGGCCGTGGCGGCGATTTGCCCGCTTCCGACTATCTGCAGGACTATTTCTCGAATGCATTTGCGTACGACGGCGGCTCCATGAACAGCTGGGGCACGCGGATCGCGGTTCGTGAAAAATTGTCCGACGACGTGGAAATCACCGCAGTTTACGCTTATGCGGGAGCGCTCAGCCCGTCTGACTCTGCGGATGGCGCGTTGCGGGAGATGCTAAAGACCTCGATGCACAGTTCGGTTGGGGCTTCGGTTACGACTACGGTCCCGCGCTCCAAGACCAAGGTTACCGCAGGGTACAAATGGGTTGGCGGTACGACGGTCTCCCGTTTGGACAGCTATGGCGAGTCGCTCTATCAAATGGAGCCCTACCTCCATGTTGGTATCCGGCAGACCCTCCCGAAATTTGGCCCCGGCCGGTGGCAGGCGATCGCCGATTGCGACAATCTTCTGTCGCAAGGCTACGTGACTTTGAGCAGCCAGGATGGGCGCACCATGCTGGTGCCCGCGTTTCGTACGTTCCGAGGTGGTTTGAGCGTTCAGTTTTGAAACAGTTTTATCTGTTAAAAGCTGTATGCTTCCTTCCATAAACTGGATGCCCTTGGGGTGGCTCCAGTCGGGGTACCGTAAGATATTGAATAGATTAGAGTTCGGTGCGAGCTGATCTACAAAAGATTGGACACCGATTTGCACCTGATTTTTGTACTATGAGTGTGTCCTAACTGGCTTATCTACCGGGCTTAGCGATGAAGCAGAACCTCAGAGTCAGTCTTGGTGCGGTGGTCCTGGCGCTTGCGACCCTGACTGCCGTCATCTATGCCTGGATCAACTTCCGCCAGCGTGAGACCTACGACATTCCCGATGATGGCGTCGCCTGGTTCGATACCACCCACGGTGCCAAAGCCTGGAAGGTAACCCCCAACTCCCCCGCGGCTCGCGCCGGAATCCGTCCCGATGACGTCCTGATCGCGATCAATGACGCGCCGGTCGATACTCAAGTTCAAGTCACCAAGCGCCTTTGGCGGGCGGGATTGTGGACGCAAGTCCGCTACAAACTGGTTCGCGATGGCCGGGAGTTTGAGACGCCGCTGGTCACCGTGCCGGCGGAGAAGCCTGCTTCCATTGAAAATTACGAACGCGTTGTCGGCCTTCTGTACCTGTTTATTGGCCTGTTCATTTTCATTCGGCGGTGGAACGCGCCCCGCGCCGTGCATTTCTATGTGTTCTGTCTCGCTTCCTTTGTGTTGTTCTCATTCCATTACAGCGGGAAGCTGGACGCCTTTGACTACGAGGTTTATTGGGCCAAGATCGCGTCCTTGATGTTTGCGCCAGCCCTGTTGTTTCACTTCGCGCTGGTGTTTCCAGAGCGCGCCGAAGCCGCCGCGCGTTCCTTCTCCAAGCTGGCGCTGGTGTACGGACCACCGTGCCTGCTGCTGCTGTTTCACATCAGCCTGGCCCTTAACGCGTTGGGCTTCGTGCCCTGGCTGGGCTCGCGCGTCCTGATCGACAAGATTGAGTACAGCTATCTCGGCATCTATTTTCTTGCCGCGGCCATCGTCTTCTACAAGAGCTACCGCGAGGCTCCTTCGGGCGTGCTTCGCCAGCAGTTGAAGTGGCTCACCGGCGGCACGCTTGCCGGCGCGTTGCCGTTCGCTTTCTTGTACGTGATTCCGTTTGTGCTCGACGCGGTGCCGCCGGCGTGGACGAAGTTCTCCGCGCTGAGTCTTGTGCTGATTCCGCTGTGCTTTGGCTACGCCATCATCCGCTACCGGCTGATGGATGTGGACATCATCTTCAAGCGCGGCTTGGCATACACGGCAGCCACGGCAGCGGTTGCCTCCGTTTATTTCGCTCTCATTGCCTTGATCGCTGAGATTTCTCACGCGCAGACCACCGGTCCCGTCGGCGGCATGATCGCCATCGTCATCGCGGCCTTTCTGTTTCAGCCGTTCCGCGAATGGATTCAGGCGCGCCTCGATCGTTTCTTTTACCGCGACCGCTTGGACTATCGCCGCACGCTGATCGAATTTGGCCGCACGCTCACCAACGAAGTTCGCTTCGACCCCATGCTCGGCTCGGTGATGGATCGCATCTCGCAGACCTTGCTCGTCGATCGCCTGGCGATTTTTATGGAAGACCCCTTGCAGCCCGGGCAGTTGCGCCTGGCGCGTTCGATGGGCGTCCGCCTGGCGGAGCCTATGGATCTTAGCTTCCTCGAGCCGGCCCGGCCCGAGTTCGCCCGTGGGGCGCTCTTTTTTGAGTCGCCCCGCGTGGCGAGAGAAGTCTCCGACTCGGTCCGGCAGACTCTCGAGCAACTGGATCTGAATTATTTTATTCCCTGCCGCATTCGTGAGCGCACGGTCGCCGTCCTGGGTTTGGGCAAAACCGTCGATGGCGATTTTCTTTCCAGCGATGACGTCGAGCTGGTGCAAACGATTGCAGGTTACGTCGCGGTCGCGCTGGACAATGCGCAACTTTACACTTCGCTGGAGCAAAAAGCGCTGGAGATTGCGCGCCTCAAGGATTTCAGCGAAAACATCGTGGAGTCGCTGAACGTAGGCGTTCTGGCGGTGGATCTGGGCGGCATCGTGGAATCCTGGAACACGCGGATGGAGCAGCTTTTCAGCGTGTCGCGGCAGGATGCGGTAGGTCACCAGTTGCGCGCCTTGTTGCCGGAAGAGTTGGCATCGGAAATTGCCGCGCGGCGTGACGAAGAGCAAATTACCGGCATCTATAAGCAGCGGCTGCATCATCAGGGAAAACTTTTGACGTTGAACGTTTCGATTACCCCGCTGGTCAGCAAATCCGGCGAGCGCATCGGCCGGCTGCTGCTGTTCGACGATGTTACCCAGCGTGAGCGCATGGAAGAGCAGATGTCGCAGACCGAGAAGCTGACTTCGCTCGGACTGCTCGCTGCCGGTGTGGCGCATGAGGTCAACACGCCGCTGGCCGTGATTTCCAATTACATTCAGATGCTTGCCAAGCAGATGCCGGAAGGCGACCCGCGGCAGGGCATCATCGAGAAAATCGTCAAGCAGACCTTCCGGGCCAGCGAAATCGTAAATAACCTGCTGAATTTTTCGCGCACCAGCGCCACCGAGTTGGCGGACATCGATGTGAACCGCGTAGTGGAAGAAACACTGTCGCTGGTCGCGCATCCTTTGAAGACCTCACAGATCCAGGTGGTCAAGCAGCTGGGCAACACGTTGCCGGCAGTGCGCGGCTCCGCCAACAAACTTCAGCAAGTATTTCTGAATCTGTTCCTGAACGCGCGCGACGCCATGCCCGGCGGCGGCATGCTGGAAGTGCGTACCGCCGCGCACAATGGCAGCGTCGAAGTGGAAGTCGTGGACACCGGCGCGGGCATTCCGCGCGAGCACATCCATCGCATTTTCGATCCGTTTTTCACCACCAAAGCCAGCGGCCGCGGCACCGGTCTGGGGCTTTCGGTCAGCTACGGTATAATCAAAGAGCACGCTGGAAAAATTGATGTTCGCTCCACTCCCGGCAAGGGCACGTCTTTCCACGTCGAATTCCCCGCGGTAAGGAAAGCGGTCCATGTCTAAGGGCTCCATCCTGGTAGTTGACGACGAATCCGAAATTCGAGAAGGCCTGGAGTTGCTGCTAGCCAGCGAAGGCTACGGTGTGTCCAGTGCCGGCACAGGCGCGTCCGGCCTCGCGAAACTCGAAGAGCATCCTTACGATCTTCTGCTGCTAGATGTGAGCCTTCCCGATCGCAACGGTCTCGATTTGCTGCGCGAAATTCGCCGGCGTGATCCGCAGCTCTCCGTCGTGCTGATCACCGCCTATGGCTCGATCGACATGGCGCGTGCCGCGTTCAAGAGCGGCGCGATGGACTACATCACCAAGCCGTGGTCCAACGACGAACTGTTAGCTCAAGTCGCGCAAGCGGTGGAATCGCGCCGGCTGCGCGAAGAAAACGTGCAGTTGAAGCGCGCCCTGAAGCAGCGCTTCAACTTCCCCAACATCGTGGGCAAGAGCGACAAGATGCTCGCGCTGTTCGACCTCGTTACGCAGGTCGCGCCGTCGCGCTCCACCATCCTGATCAGCGGAGAAAGCGGCACCGGTAAAGAACTGATCGCGAAAGCCATTCATTCCGCCTCCACCCGCGCCGACAAAGCTTTCGTGCCCGTGAATACCGGCTCCATCCCCGTCGATCTTCTGGAATCGCAACTCTTCGGGCACGTCAAAGGCGCATTCACGAGCGCTATCGCCTCCAAAAAAGGCCTCTTCGAGGTCGCCGACCAAGGCACGATTTTCTTCGACGAAATCGCCACCATCAGCCATGAAACGCAGGCAAAGCTTCTTCGGGTCATCCAGGAGCGCGAATTTATGCGCCTCGGCGGGACCGAGCAGATCAAGGTCGATGTCCGCATCGTCGCCGCCTCCAACATCGATTTGCTCACGCTCGTCCGCGAGGGCCGCTTCCGCGAAGATCTATATCACCGCTTGAACGTCATTCACCTGCAGTTGCCCCCGCTGCGCGACCGCCGCGAAGACGTCCCTGCCTTGCTCGCTCACTTTATGGAGCGCTACTGCAAGGAAAACACCAAGCCCCTGCGCCAGTTCACGCAAGGCGCGCTCAAACTATTGATGGACTACGACTGGCCCGGCAACGTCCGCGAACTCGAAAACGTTGTCGAGCGCGCCGTCGTGCTCTCCACACACGAGCGCGTGGACGTCGATCTGCTTCCCGAAAGCATCCGCAGCAAGGAAATCGTTCGCGGCGTTCGCCTCCAGCTCTCCGAATTCCTGCCGCCCATGCCCGGCGAACCCGGTTCGCGTTCCGCCGCCGATCATCCGCAGCCCTCGCTCTTTCAGATCATGGACGAGATCGAGCGCCGCATCATCATCGACATGCTTGAGCGCACCGGTTGGAATCAGACCGAGGCCGCCGAGCGCTTCATGATCCCGCTGTCTACCCTCAACCAGAAAATCAAGCGCCTCGGCATCGACGTGCGTCGCCGCGGCCGCGCCGACGAAAGCCTCGCCGCCTCGATCGGCAAGTAACGATCGTCCAAAAAAATTCAAACCCCGCACCGACAACCGGCGCGTAACGATTGCCGCGCAAGGCCGCCAGGCAACCATCGCGTTCTCCATCTTTACACCCATTCCTGTTTCGTTAATTTCATGTTGCAACTCTGCGGTCCGCTAGGCACAGTACCGTGAATGGTTCTGCGACTCTCCAGCGCCGCAGCGCGCCTCACATTAGTCTTTGTCGCGTTAATTCTGGCCACAGCGCTCAGCTATTCGAGCGTTCGCAACGCGCTTGCCGCTTACAATTCCGGTCTCGAAACGCGCGCTGGGCTAGAGGAAGCGGCGCAACTTGAGCCGGGAAACGCGAATCATTGGTTTCTGCTCGGCCGCTACTGGCAATACAATCTCGAAGAGCCCGACGTCCATCGCGCCATCAGCGCATACCATACTTCACTCTCTTTCAATCCGCGCGATGCCAGCGTCTGGCTCGATCTCGCCACCGCCTACGAATCGCAAGGCGACCTCGCCGCCGCTCGCGAAGCTTTTCTGCAAGCCAAGCGCGTCTATCCGGTTTCCGCGGAGGTCTCCTGGCGTTACGGCAATTTTCTGCTCCGGCAAAGTGAGCTGCCCGCGGCCTTCGCCGAAATTCGCCAATCGGTTTCCGTCGATCCCAAGCGCGCCCCTGAAGCCTTCTCGCGCTGCTGGCGCGTAGACCCCGACATTCAGGCGATCCTCGATCACGCTCTCCCGCCCACCGTTCCGGTCTACCTCGACGCCATCCGCGAACTCGACGCCGACGCCGCCATCGATCCGGCCCTCGCTGTTTGGAACCGGCTAATCTCCCTCCATCCACAGCTGCCGCTCGCGAAAATCATTCCCTTCACCGACTCCCTCATCCAGGCCCACCGCATCGACGACGCTCACCGCGTCTGGGACCAGGCCGTCGCCCTGGCCGACTCGCCGCCCCCATCGGATCCGCCGGGCTCCGTTCTCTGGGACGGCGGCTTCGAGACCGGCGTCTTCGGTGGAGGCTTCGCCTGGACCATCGCGCCACCTTCCCCCGGCGTTCAAGTCACCATCGACTCAAGCGACAAGCACTCCGGCCAGCGTTCCCTGCGCCTGGGCTTCGACGGCAGCCGCAACGTTGATTTTTCCGATGTTTGCCACCTCGCGCAGGTTCAGCCGGGAACCTCCTATCGTTTCTCGGCGTGGGTGCGCACCCAGGGGCTTGCCACGGATCAGGGCATCCGCTTCCGACTCGAATGGCTCGAGAATTCGCGAAACGCCTCGACGGAAACGACGGAAGTGCACGGCACACAGCCTTGGACGCAGCTCACGCTCCCCTGGACCGCGGTCGCCGGCGTGCGCCAGCTTCGCGTCTGCGTCAATCGCCATCCCAGCGGCGATCTTGTCAGCAGGATTCACGGCGCCGCGTGGATTGACGATGTCGCGCTCGTTCCGGAATCTTCCGCGAGTCCGAAGCCATGAAGCTGCTGCGCATCGGCATTTGCGCGCTCGTCGCCTTTGCCGTTCTCGCTCATGGCGCCGTCGAGGACTGGGCCAAAGCCGTCCTCGAGACCTCCGCCGGCCTTCTCTTCCTCTTCTGGTCGGTGTTGTTCTACCGCGCATATGATGACGACCACGAAATCGTCCTCACGCCGCTGCTGCCCCCGCTCGTTCTGCTGGCGGTCGTCGCGCTGGCCCAGCTGCTGCTGCACGCCACCGCTTCCGCCTACGACACCCGCATGGACCTGAATCTTCTCCTCGCCTACGCCATCCTCCTCTTTCTCGCCACGCAAGCCTTCCGCTACTCCGACGATTGGCGCGGATTCATCTGGTTCATCATGATTTTCGACTTCCTCGTCGCCATCTTCGGCATCCTCCAACAGGTCACCTTCAACGGTAAGCTCTATTGGTTTCGCGAGATGCGCTACGGCGGCATCCCCTTCGGCCCGTACGTCAACCGCAATCATTTCGCCGGCTTCGTTGAGCTGGTCGTCCCGGTCGCGCTCGTGCCGCTCATTCTCGGCAAAGTTCGCAAGGAGCGCTGGTACCTGGTGGCCATTTTCGCGCTTCTGCCCATCGGCGCTCTTTTCTTGTCCGCGTCCCGCGGCGGCGTTGTAAGTTTTGGCGTTGAGGTTGGCGTTCTGATCCTCATGATGTCGCTGCGCCGCACCGGCGGGCAGCACGTCCTGGCTGGCGGCATCGTCTTGCTCCTGGCCTTGCTTTTCGTATCGTGGCTTGGCGTGAAGCAGGTCCTCGAACGCTTCTCCTCGCTGCAATCGCTCGAAGTGACTTCCAGCAAACGCGCCTCCATGCGACTCGACACGTGGCACATTTTCCTCGACCATCCTTGGACCGGCACGGGCTTAGGGACGCTGCAAACCGTCTTCCCCGCGTACGAAACCAACTACGACGGAAAAATTGTCAATCACACGCACAACGACTATCTCGAGGGTTTAGCCGAAACCGGCATGGCCGGCGGGCTCTGCTGCGCCGCGTTCCTCGGCATTCTTTTCTTCGTCTCTTTGCGTCAATTGCTGCAACGCGACAAGCCCTTCGCCGCCGCGCTGCATCTCTCCGGTCTTGTTGGGTGTAGTGGCTTTCTAGTACACAGTCTCGTGGATTTCAACCTTCATATACCTGCCAACGCCATCCTTTTTCTTTTGATAGCGCACCTGGCCACCGGCGCAGTTACCCCATCTCCATCTGCCGACGGCCCATCCCAACATTTTCGGCGCTAGCCCCGAAATCCTCATTGACTTCTCCGCTTTAACTGTATAATCAACACGGGGGCCTTCTATTCTATGCAGCCAGCAGGATTGCGTTCGCTGGTCATTCACCTGACCGCTTGCGCCTTGCTCGCAACCCTGGCGCCGTCCAGCCGCGCGCAGCGAGTTGAGACACCGCAACAAACCAACGACCGGCTTCGCGCGCTCGCAGCCGCTCCCCACGCCGCTCCGCCTTCCAGCGACTACGTCATCGGTTCCGGTGATCTGATTTCCGTCCAGGTGTTCGACGTTCCCGAGATCTCCCGCGAATTGCGCGTCAGCCAGACCGGCACCATCGGCATTCCGTTGATCCCTGTGCGCTTACACATCTCGGGTCTGACCGAAATGCAGGCGGAACGTAAAATCCAGGAAGTTCTCGAGGCCAATGGCCTGGTCTCCCACCCCGAAGTGACCGTAACCGTGAAGGAAAAGAAGAACCGGCCCATCACCATCGTCGGGGCCGTTGCGCGTCCCATGGTCTATGAAGCCGACCGCCAAGTCCGGCTCATTGATGTTATTGCCGCGGCCGGAGGAATCGCTCCCGATGCCGGCGATCACGTCATCATCACTCGTCCGGAGCACGACACCCCGTCCGATCCTTCCGAGGCCCCGGGGACCGGCACGGACAACGATCCTCCTGCGCTGACCCAAGATCCCGCTCCGCAGCCTGCGAACTCCTCGGCGGTTCCTTCGGCGCCCGCCCCGCCATCCGACCCGTCACAAAATACCCCGCCCGCGCTAGCCAACACCATCACCGTCAGCCTGAATCAAATCCTTGAGACCGGCGACATGACCAACAATATCGTGGTCCTCCCCGGCGATGTCGTGACCGTTCCCCACGCAGGAATCGTCTACGTCCTCGGCGCGGTTTCCAAGCCCGGCGGCTACACGGTTTCCAACGATCGCGCCCAGCTCACCGCGCTCAAGGTTCTTTCGCTGGCCGGCGGCCTGAATCGTACTGCAAAATCTGATCATGCCGTCATCGTCCGTAAAGACGGCACTGGTCAGCAACACGAAGTGGAAGTTGACCTCAAGAAAGTGATGAAGTTTCAGGCGGAAGATGTGCAAATGCGGCCCTCCGACATTCTTTACGTCCCCACCAGCGTAGGCAAAACGACCGCCATCCGGGTCGCGGAGCTTACCTTGGCAATCGGCACCGGCTTGCTGATTTATAGACTGGTTCCTTAAACGATGGCTGACGATTTCAAACTGATTTCTCGCGACGACCCTTCAAGCGAAGCCGTCGATATCGTTTCCCGGGCCGTGCGCCCGGCTTTTGAGCTCTCACCGCGCGAGCCCCATCTTTACGATTACCTGCTCATCCTTCGCAAACATCAATGGCTCATCGTTTCGTTCATGCTCGCGGTGGTTACCATCGTTTCCATTGCCACTTTCAAAATGCAGCCCGTTTATGTCGCCACCACGCGCATTGAACTCGGCCGCGAGAACGCCAACATTCTTCCCTTCCAGGGCACCGATTCTTACGACTACATGCTCGATCTCGAAAATTACATCGAGACGCAGTCCAAGATTCTCACCAGTGAAACGCTCGCGCTGCAAACCATTCGCACCGGCGTTCTCACCGGTCAGCCGCAATTTCAGAATTCCGATCCCTCGTCCGAAGCCATCGCCACTGGCAGCCTGGCCAACCAGAAGCGCCCACCTGAGTTGGGCGCGTTTCTCGGAAGCCTGAGTGTCCGGCGCGTCCCCAACAGCCGCCTGATGGACATCAGCTTCGAGGCCACCAGCCCGGAATTGGCTGCTCAAGTCGTGAACGCGCATATCCGGAACTACATCGACCAGAATCGCCGCAGCCACTACGACGCGACCACCGCGGCCACCACTTGGCTTACCGACCAACTCGACGAGCTCAAGATTAAAGTGAAAAATTCCGAGGACGCCCGCCTCGACTACGAGCGCAAGAATCAGATCTGGGAACTTGACGACAAACAAAACCTCACCACCCAGCGCCTCTCCGAGATCAGCCGCCAGCTCATCGAGGCTCAGGGCGATCGCATGCGCAAGCAGTCGCTGTTCGAATTCGCCAAGCAGGGCGACGCCGATCTGGTTCCGCAGATTCGCGACAGCGTGGGAGTGCAGGACTTGCTGCGCAAGCGCAGCGAATTGAATTCGCAGTACACCGAAGCCATCAATCAATACGGTCCCAATTTTCCCAAGGTGCAGAGGCTGCAATCGCAGTTGAAGGAGATCGATCAGAATCTTGACCGGGAAAAGCGCGCGGTCCTCGTGCGTCTCGGAAGCGAATATCACGAGGCACAACAGCGCGAAGAGTTGCTGACGCGCACGCTCGACCAGCAGAAAACCGAAGCCAATCTCATGTCCGAGCGCATGGTGCAGTACAACATTCTCAAACGCGACGCGGAAGCCGATAAGGCGCTCTACGACGGCCTGCTGACCAAGCTCAAAGAGGCCGGCATTTCCGCGGCGTTGCAGTCTTCCAATATTCGCGTGGTCGATCCCGCCATGATCCCCTCGTTTCCTTCGCGTCCCGCGAAGGCGCGCAACGTTGCGCTGGCATTTCTGGTTGGCCTCGTTGGCGGAATCGGATTGGCGATTCTGCGCGAATACATGGACAACACCGTCAAGACGCCGGATGACGTCGAGACCCTCGCGCGCTTGCCTTCGCTTGCCGTGGTCCCTGCTTTCGAGGACTCCAAGTACGAGGGACGCACCAAGACTCTGAAACAGGCCATTGGCAACGGGCACTCGAGGCACGTCGAGTTAGTCGCGCAGCATCTGCCAAAGTCCCAGATGTCCGAGGCTTTCCGCGCCCTGCGCACGGCGCTTCTCCTGTCGCAGGCCGGGCGCCCGCCGCAAGTCATTCTGGTCACCAGCGCACTGCCCCGGGAAGGCAAGACCACCGCCGCCGCGAATCTAGCCGTCACCCTGGCGCAGCTCGGCGATCGCACGTTGCTGATCGATGCCGACCTGCGAAAACCGGGTATCGGCCGCCTTCTCAATATGAACGGTGGAAAATATGCCGGCCTGAGTTCTTACCTGGCTGGCGTCTCCAGCCTCGACCTTGTTACAGTCCAGCATCCCTCCGTACCCAATCTCTCCGCGATTCCCACCGGCCCACTGCCGCCCAATCCAGCGGACTTGCTCTCCTCTCATAGATTGGCCGACGCCATCGCCCAGCTTCGAGGTAAGTTCAAATTCATCGTCATTGATACGCCTCCGGTCATGGCTGCTACCGATGCGGTCATCTTGTCCGTGCAGGCCGACGGTGTGCTCCTCGTTGTGCGCAGTGGAGAAACCCCCAAGGAAGCCTTCACCCGTACGCGCGACTTGCTCGTCAGCGTGAAATGCCGCCTGCTCGGCGTGGTCCTGAACGCGGTGAATTCGCGCGCGCCCGACTATTACTATTCTTACCGCTATTATCCGTACTCGTATGGCTACGGACCGCAGGAATCGGCTGGCGCCTCGCACGGAGGCGATGAGTCCGAAGCGGCCTTCAAATCTTCATCTCATGGCCGCCACAATGGTGGCGATCAAGACGACATCCAGGAACTCTAAGGGGGGATTTTGCGCTTTCTGATTACTGGCGGCGCTGGTTTCATCGGTTCGCATCTCGCGGAAAGGCTGCTCGACCGCGGCGATCGCGTCGTGTTGCTCGACAATTTGTCCACTGGCAGCATGGACAATATTCGTCATCTCAAGACTTTCGATCGCATGGAATATCACCTGGACAACATTGAGAATCGGCAGTTGGTAGCCGAATTGGTGGACGATGCCGACGCGGTGATTCACCTCGCGGCTGCCGTCGGCGTCAAGCTGATTGTGGAGAGTCCGGTTCGCACCATCGAGACCAACGTCAACGGCACGCAACGCATCCTGGAAGCTGCCTGCAAGAAGCGCAAACTTGTGCTTACCGCTTCTACCTCCGAAGTTTACGGCAAGAATACCAATGTGCCTTTTCATGAAGATGCCGACCTCGTTCTCGGGCCGACCACAAAGGGCCGCTGGAGCTACGCCGCGTCGAAAGCTCTCGACGAATTTCTCGCGCTTTCGTATTGGAAGGAAAAGCAGCTTCCCGTCATCGTCGTGCGCCTGTTCAACACCGTGGGTCCACGGCAGACCGGCCGCTACGGCATGGTGCTGCCGAATTTCGTCAAGGCCGCAATCGACAACACCACCATCAGCGTCTATGGCGACGGCAAACAATCACGCTGCTTCTGCGACGTCCGCGACACCGTTGAGGCGCTCGTCCGTCTGATCGACACCGAGCATTCCATCGGCGAAGTCGTGAACGTGGGTAACACCGAAGAAGTCTCCATTGAGGGTCTCGCGCAGATCGTCAAGCAGCGCACCAACAGCATGTCTCCCATCGAATTCGTTCCCTATGACAAAGCCTACGAGCCCGGCTTCGAAGACATGATGCGCCGCGTCCCCTGTGTCGACAAACTCGAAGCCCTGACCGGCTTCCGTCCGCGCATTCCCCTCACCGAAATCATCGACCGTGTAGCCGCCTTCTTCCGACAAAAGGCCGAGCCAACTCCTGCTCACGCTCCATCACCGCGTGCCGCCGCCGGCTTCGCTGTCTGACCCCTTGTCTCTGACGCGACGCGAGCGCTGGCTACTCGTGGTTTTTCTTGTATCGCTGCCCTTGGTGAATCCGTGGATCCGCGGCGATGGCATTGGCTACTACGCCCTTGCGCGCGCGCCGCTGATCGAACACAGCCTCGATTTCGAGCGCGACTATCGATCCGGCAACGAGAGTTTCCGCGACGCTCGCATCGACGAAAACGGTCAGCCCAGGTCGCTTTTCCGCACATCGACAGGTCACCTCGACAATCACTTCACGGTCGGGCCTGCGATACTTTGGGCACCCTTCCTGCTGGTCGCGCATTCGGGCGTGCTGCTCGCTCGCGTGTTCGGATCGCACGTGGCGGCCGACGGATTCTCCGCACCCTACCGCTTCGCCATGGCGTTCGGGACCGCGCTGTACGGTTTTCTCGGGCTGCTGCTTGCCAATCGCTTGTCCTGTAAGTACGTCGACGAGCGCTGGGCATTTGTCGCCACCATCGCCATCTGGTGGAGCAGTTCGCTTCCTGTGTACATGTATTTCAACCCATCGTGGTCTCACGCGCATTCCGCATTCGCCGTCGCGCTGTTCCTCTGGTATTGGCACGAGACCCGCGACCCGCGCAGCTTGCGCCAATGGTGCATCCTGGCGGTGATCGCGGGCTTGATGCTCAACGTGTACTATGCCAATGTCACGATCCTGGCCGTTCTCGTCGTTGAAGCCATCCGGCAATATCTCGCCGCATTCCGCGGTGACTCCGCTGGCGGTTTCAGGCGGCATGAAAATGGTAACGCTGTAGCACGCGCCGATCCGCCGTTTGACCAGGCGGCGCGACGCGATTCGTCGCCCGGCTCTCCGTCCGTGGCACAACTGCTCGCGAATCATTTGCTGTTCAATCTCATCGTTGTTGTTTGTTTGCTGCCTACTTTTGTTTCGCGCTATGTGATTTACGGGGGTGCGCTGGAGTCGGGGTATGTTCCGCTTGGCCACTGGGCTTGGCGGTCGCCATATTTTCTGCAGGTGTTGTTTTCGCCCAATCACGGATTGCTGGTTTGGACTCCGGTGGTGATCCTTGCGCTCGCCGGGCTTTTCATTTTTTTGTGGCGCGAGCCGCGTGTCGGCACTTCGATCTTGGCAGCGGTGCTGGCGTTTTACTTGCTCATCGCGTGTTACCCGGATTGGGACGGAATCTCGTCGTATGGGAACCGGTTTTTCATTTCGCTGACGGCTCCCTTCATTCTCGGGCTGAGCGTGTTGTTCGCTCGTGCTGATTCATTGTTCCGTTCTTCACGCGTTGCCATGGCTGCGGCGTCCTCGCTGGTTGCGTGCTTGATCCTTTGGAACATGGCGTTCGTGTTTCAGTGGGGCACGCATCTGGTTCCGGCGCGCGGGCCTATCGTTTGGAGCGAGATGATTCGCAATCAATTCCTGGTCGTGCCGCGCGAGATTTCCGGCAAGTTTCAGACGTATCTTTTTCATCGTTCCAACTTGATGCGCCAGATCGAACAGCGCGACATCGAGCAGATGAACCAGCCCAGTACACCGCCCAGTTCACCCCAGTATTGAAGGAGCGGTCCTCGGCGGCTACAGTCGGGTCGATACGCGACGTCTGGCACGGCGCGTACCTCTGGCGCGGCGCGTACCTCTGGGTAAACTGAAGCCGTGCCTTCACGCTGAGGTCGCTGTGCGGTGTTTGCACTCGCGAAAATCTGGTTGTGAAACACTTGTCGCGGGGGCATCTCTGCTACTCTAGTCTTATATTTCCCAGCGTATATGAGGCTTGCGCGCTGTTTTCGGGCTTGAAAAATTGATGGCTTCGGTTACTACACCTACCACACCTCCTCCGGCGGGCTCTCTGGGCTGCGAGGAGACCGCTGCTTTGCCGCTGGCTGCTGGGGCGGCGCCGGTCACGCGTATTGCGCCTCCTCGGGGGTGGTTTGAGTTGCGCTTGCGGGAGGTTTGGGAGTATCGCGAGCTTTTGTACTTCTTTGTTTGGCGTGACGTTAAGGTGCGTTATAAGCAGACCGTCATTGGCGTGGCTTGGGTGATTTTGCAGCCTTTGATGACGATGGGCGTGTTTACGATTTTCTTTGGGAAATTCGCTAAGCTGCCTTCTTCAGGATTGCCTTATCCTATTTTTTATTTTGTGGCGCTGGTGCCTTGGGCTTATTTTGCGCAGGCGCTCAGTAATTGCACGAATATTGTGGTGGCGAACCAGCATGTCATTACCAAGGTGTATTTTCCGCGATTGATTTTGCCTTTGGCCGCGGTTTGTTCCGGCGTGGTGGACTTGGCGATTGGGTTTGTGGTCATGATCATTTTGACTTTGAGTTTTGGGATCCATCCGCCGATTAGTGTGGTGCTTTTGCCCGGGTTCATGATTTTAGCGGTGCTTACGGCGCTCGGGGTTGGGCTGTGGACCTCGGCTTTGAATGCTTTGTATCGGGATGTGGCTTCGATTATTCCTTTCGTGGTGCAGTTCTGGATGCTGGCTTCGCCGGTGGCGTATCCCAGTTCGCTGGTACCGGCGCGGTGGCGGTGGCTGTATGGATTGAATCCGATGGCTGGGGTGATTGATGGGTTCCGGTGGGCTTTGACTGGGCATGGGTCGGCGCCTGGTCCGCAGATGGCTGTTTCGGCTGCGGTGGTTTTGGTGGTGTTGGCGGGCGGGTTGTTGTTTTTCCAGCGGGTGGAGGGAACTGTCGCTGATCGAGTTTGAGCTGGCTGGAGGGGGGCCCCCCCGGCTTTTTTTGTAAGTGCGGATTCTAAAGGAGTTTAAGTCTAACGATTTGTAAGTGCGGATTCTACAGGGGTTACGGGTGGATTTCCTGGAAGTGCGGATTCTGCTGGGTTTAGCAGGGATTTCGTTTTGGGTGTGAATCGGGGGAAGTGCGGATTCTGTGACTGGCTGGTGAATCGGAGTCACGGTAAAAGTTACCATATATTGGCTAGAGAGTCAACTTATTTCTGTAACCGCAGTCGAGGTTGACAGTCGACAGTTGAAAGTCGAAAGCGAACAGCGGGAGTTTTTACCACAGAGGTCACAGAGGGCACAGAGAGAAGACGGAGAGGTCGGGCGGAGGAGACGGATTTGAGGTTGACAGTCGACAGTTGAAAGTCGAAAGCGAACTGCGGGAGTTTTTTACCACAGAGGTCACAGAGGTCACAGAGGGCGCAGAGAGAAGACCGAGAGGAAAGGGATAACGCTGAGACGCGGAGCGCTGAGGGCGCAGAGAGAAGACGGAGAGGTCGGGCGGAGGAGACGGATTTGAGGTTGACGGTCGACAGTTGAAGGAAAGAGATAACGCTGAGACGCAGAGTACGCTGAGGGGCGCAGAGTGGAGTTGGGAAGGCGCAGAGGTGGAGTTGGGACTGAGGGGCGGAGAGTGGAGTTGGGACTGAGGGGCAAAGGTGGAGTTGGGATGACGGCGGTGATTCGGGTTGAGGGGTTGGGGAAGCGATACCGGCGGGGGGTGGTGGAGCCTCGGGGGATGCTGCGGGATTCGCTGGCGCGGTTTGTGCGGGCGCCGCTGGCTGCGCTGCGGCCGCCTGCGCAGGAGGAGTTTTGGGCGTTGCGGGATGTGCAGTTGGAGGTGAAGGAAGGGGAAGTATTGGGGCTGATTGGGCGGAACGGGGCGGGGAAGACTACCCTGCTGAAGATCTTGTCGCGGATTACGCGGCCTTCGACTGGTTGGGCGGAGATTCATGGGCGGGTGCGTAGTTTGCTGGAGGTGGGGACGGGGTTTCATGGGGAGTTGACCGGGCGGGAGAATCTTTATTTGAGCGGGTCGATTCTGGGGATGAGCAAGCGGGAGATCGCGCGGAAATTCGACGAGATTGTGGCGTTTGCGGAGATCGAGAAGTTTGTCGACACGCCGGTGAAGCATTATTCGAGCGGGATGTACGTGCGGCTGGCGTTCGCGGTGGCGGCGCACCTGGAGCCGGAGATTCTGCTGGTGGACGAAGTGCTGGCGGTGGGGGACATCAATTTTCAGAAGAAGTGCATGGGAAAGATGGGGGACGTGGCGCGGGCGGGGCGGACGATTGTGCTGGTGAGCCATCAGATGAACCAGATCCGGAGGTTGTGCCAGCGAGTGGCGTGGGTGGATGGCGGGCAGGTGCGTATGACGGGCGGCGCTCACGAGGTTCTGGCGAGGTATGAGTCGGCGATGTTTGCGGGGGAGAGATCGCAGGGAATGCAGCGCGGGTCCGGCACGAAGGCGCAGTTTTTGCGATGGGAGATCGCCGAGCCGCAGAGCGAGGAGCGGCATACGCTGCGGACGATGGATGGGGTCACGGTGAAATTTGCGGTGGAGCTGGCGCAACCAGTGCAGGGCGCGCAGTACGGGATCGCGCTTTTCAACGCGGAGCGGCAATTGATGTGGGCGCGAGCGGAAAATGACCTGACGCTGGAAGTGGGGGTGCACTATTTCTCGCACTCGTTTGCGTCGCTGCCGTTGCGGCCCGGAGCCTACCAGTGGCAAGTGAGTTTGTGGGATGGCGGTGACATGCTGGACATGTGGGATTGCATTCCGGACATGACTATCGCGACCGACGTGCATCAGCATTATATGGACGAGTGGAACGGGATATTGAATTTACCGACCGAATTTGCAATGAAAGCAGGAGAGGAAATTGCCGTTGGGCGCGCCTCGAGTCTTTGATCTACAGCACTACGCACTGTTAAATCGTGCGCGGGGCGAGGTGGTGACCCGCCTGCTTAGCGAACTGAAGGGTCCGCTCGATCTGCGTACCGCAGTGGACGTAGGTTGCGGACTTGGCTATTTTTCTGGCCTTCTACAATCGATGGGTTTCGAAGTTACCGGCGTAGATGGCCGGCGCGAGAATGTTGAGGAAGCGGCTCGCCGGAATCCGAGGGTGGCCTTTCATACAAGCAGTGTTGAAGATCCCAAACTGCGGTCGCTTGGCGCGTTCGACCTGACATTTTGCTTCGGCCTGCTGTATCACCTCGAGAATCCGCTACTTGCGATTCGTCACTTGCACGCGATGACGAAAACGCTGTTGCTGGCCGAGGCCGTGATTTTTCCGGGTGATGAACCGGTCATGGCTCTAATCGATGAAGAAATTCACGATGACCAAGGCCTCGAACACATCGCGTTTTATCCAACCGAGGCTTGTCTCATCAAGATGTTTTATCGTGTGGGATTTGCATATGTGTATACGTTTCGGCAGCAGCCGAACCATTCCGAGTACAGCAATACTCCCGAGACACGACGAGTGCGAACAATACTAGCCGCGTCGGTGGTCCCGCTAAATTCGAACCACGTTGAATTAGTGAAAGAGCCAAGCTCGGAGATCAGGCCGTGGGACGCACACGTTGCTCGAGTGCCGGTCACGGCAGCGGAAAAGTTAAAACGGTTCGCCAGCAAACCGCTGCCCGACAAGGTGAAGTCCATCCAGCGAATGATCAAGAAACGGTAGATGCATTGATGGCAGAAAAATTTCTGGTGCCCGTTTACTTGCCTCGTTGGCTGCATCAACCCATCCGCAGCATGAAGCGAGCGTTCATTCCTGCAGCGGCGGTTCCTCCTCCAAAGATCAATATATGGGGTGAAAGAAGCGTGGAATGGGCATTTCTCAGCCGGGAAATGCCGACCGGTCCGGGCGAAGCGATCGAATTCGGCTGCGAGCAGGGCTATTTGAGTCTTTTGGCGGCCGAAAAGGGCTTTCATGTGATCGCCAACGATCTCCAAGATCAGAAGTTTGCTTGGCAAAATCCCAATGTGGAATTTCGCCAAGGGGATTTTTTAAAAGCCAACTTCGCGGAGAACTCTTTTGATCTGGCCATCAACTGTTCGTCGGTCGAGCACGTAGGCGTCGCGGGCCGCTATGGGATTGAGGTCGCTCAAGACGACGGCGACATCGCGGTAATGGATCGGCTGGCACAAATCCTGAAGCCCAAGGGTGTGTTGCTGATGACCGCTCCATGCGGAAAGGATGCGGTTCTGGCGCCCTGGTGCCGCGTCTACGGCGCGCGGCGTCTCCCCCGATTGTTCGCAATGTTTACTGTTGAGAAGCAAGAGTATTGGACGAAAAACCAAGACAACCAGTGGGTGGTATCGTCCCGGGAGTCAGCCATTGACTTCCAGCCTCAACACGATCCCTCCGACCCGCACGGTTGTTCGTACGCGCTTGGGTGCTTCGTATTACGGAAGGGGGCAAAGTCGTGAGGAATTCTTTTGCAGGCGGAAAGCCGTTTCGAGAGCGGCATCCATCGAGTGCGAAAGCAGGGATACGTAAGACGTGCAAGCCCAGAGGCGCATCCCTGAATTGGACGGCTTGCGCGGAGTAGCCATTGGGCTGGTTCTTTTTTACCACTGTTTTTTCCTGATCACCGAGGTTCGTCCGGGCTCAGCGCTGTCGTACCTGTTCAGTATTGGAAGGCTGGGCTGGAGCGGTGTTGATCTTTTTTTGTCCTCTCAGGTTTCCTGATCGGCGGCATCCTGTTAGACGCGCGCGGGGCTGCGAATTTTTATCCGGTTTTTTACACGCGGCGCTTCTTCCGCATCGTTCCCGCGTATTCGGTTCTACTGGTTGCCTACATCGTTCTAGCCAGCGCGGGGCCTGGCCAAGCGGGCCTTCGCCTGGTTGCCGATTGCCCGCTTCCGGTAGCGCCTTATTTTCTTTTCCTGCAAAATTTCTGGATGGGGGCGCACAATACGCTTGGTGGCACCACACTGGGAGTTACATGGTCACTGGCTATTGAAGAACAGTTTTACCTGACGCTTCCGCTGTTGATTCGATTTACGCCATCGCGGCGACTGGTCTCCGTTCTTCTGGCGGGCGTGGGACTGGCGGAAGTATTTCGAGTAGTACTCTATTGGTCGCAGCCCGCGAACTGGGCTTATTATCGCGTGCTCATGCCGTGTCGTGCGGATGCTTTGCTTCTCGGGGTGCTTGGCGCTTACGCGATCAGAGAGCTGAATTGGCGTAATTGGCTAGAAAACAGACGACGCTACCTCTGGATACCATTGTCTATTTTCGCTATGGGAATGGGAACTATGGTCAAGGTCCTGCCGAAGACAGGTGATGTCCTGCTGGCGGCGGGCGGATACACTGTGATTGCACTGTTTTTTCTGAGTCTGCTGATGTACGCGGTGCTCGTGCGCGAAAGCTGGCTAAGCCGGTGTTTGCGATGGAATTGGCTTCGGGCCCTGGGTACGATCGCGTATGGAACGTACCTGTTTCACTTCCTGATCTTCAACGCGTTTTTTGCAATATTTCGGGCGTCAGCGCCACGCATTGTTTCCTCGCGGGATCTCCTGATCGCTTGCGCGGCCCTGGCCGCAACTTTTGCGGTCTGCGCTCTCTCCTGGCGATATTTCGAGAAGCCGCTGGTTCGGAAGGGGCACCTGCAGGACTATCAATTTGAAACGAAAGATGCGGGGGAAGCGGTTTTTGTGGGCGTTGGAAATCCCGAAACCGTGGACGTATGCTGACGCTTTTTACAACGGGTAAGGTGTTTCGAGGGCACGACGGGATCATCCAGCGGAATGCGCTGGGGAGCTGGAAGCAGCTGCATCCCGACGTGGAAGTGATTCTGTTTGGGGATGAAGCAGGAGCGGCGGAGGTGTGTGCGGAGCTTGGGCTGCGCCACGAGCCGCATGTGGAACGGCATGAATCGGGGGTAAAGCGGCTCGACTACATATTTTCGCGGGCGCAGGAGATCAGCCGGCACGAATATTTCTGCTTTGCCAACTGCGACATTATTCTGATGCAGGATTTTCTCCGGGCTTTCGAGAAGGCGCGGGCGTGGAGGCAGGAGTTTCTTTTCGTGGCACAGAGATGGGATACGGATATCACGGAGCCGATCGATTTCAGAGATCGCGATTGGCCCGACAAGCTGCGGCAGGTGGCGGCGACTTGGGGTTTCCAGCAGGATGAGTTCTGGATCGACCTGTTCCTTTTCCGCAAGGGGCAGTATCTGGATATGCCCCCGCTGCTGGTGGGGCACTGCTATTGGGACAACTGGATGATCTGGAACGCGCTCCATTCGGGGATACCGGTGCTGGATGGCTCCTCGTTCGTCATGCCCATTCACCAGAATCATGGATACAACCCGGCGTTTGGGCGTGTCAAGGGTGTTCCTAACGACCCACTTTCGTTGCATAACCTACACCTGATCGGCGGGTTGAATAGAATACGGCAGATCAAATCTTCGACGCACCGAGTTGACCGCAGCGGCAGAATCCAGAAGCGGCTCTCGCGCCGGTTGCAGCATCGGGTGGTACGTAGTTTGTTTGGCAAAGCGAAGAACTTGGTGCAATACGAGCTTTGGCTACCGATCTGGCATACGCTGCTGAAATGGACCAGGCCAGCGCGAGTCAGGCTGGGGTTGCGAGCGAAGGGAACGCAATTGCGGCGAAAGTCGCAATCACCGATGGGAAACGGGGAGTGATGGCACCGCAGGCGAAGGTGCAAGTTGAGCATGCTGACATTTTTTACGACCGCGAAGGCTTTCCGAGGGCATGACGGGATAATCCAGCGGAACGCGCTGAAGAGTTGGAAACTGCTTGATCGCGATGTGGAGGTTATTGTCTTTGGCGAGGACGAGGGTGCCGCGGAGGTGTGTGCGGAGCTTGATCTTGTGCACCATGCGCATGTGGAACAGCACGCGTCGGGCAGGAACCGGCTGGACTATATGTTTCAGCGCGCGAACCAGATGGCGCGGCACGAGTACCTTTGCTACTGCAATTGCGACATTGTCTTGATGGAAGACTTCCGACGGAGTTTTGAGCGAGCGAGGGCGTGGAGAGAACATTTTCTGTTCGTGGCGCGGCGCTGGGACGTGGACATTACAGAGCTAATCGATTTTGGAGCTAGTGCGTGGGCCGAGCGATTGCGGACCTTGGCCCTGACACAGGGAGCTCAGCGGGACGAATACTGGATTGACCTATTCGTTTTCAAGCGCGGCCTGTACCTGGATATGCCTCCGCTCATTGTCGGGCATTGCTATTGGGACAACTGGATGATCTGGAAGGCGCTGGCGGAACGGGTGCCGGTCATCGACGGGACATTATTCATGACGCCGGTCCATCAGAACCACGGGTATAGCGCAGCCTCCGGTCGCATTGTGGGGAAATCCACCGATGCGCTATCGCTCGTGAACTTGCGAGCGATCGGTGGAGAGAAACATGTTTGCTCGATTGGGCTTGCGACCCATCGTATGAAGGCGAGTGGCGAGATCCGGCCGAATGCGTATCGCTACGTGTATCGGTCGCGAAGGGTATTGCGAAAATGGCAGGAAGGGTGGACCTACCGGGTGTGGTTGCCGGTGTGGCATGGCTTTCTGGATGTTACGCGGCCGATTCGCAAAGTGCTGGGAATGCGATCCAAGCCCGTGGGGGGGCGCGGAGAGAGCTAGCGGCCATCCCATAAATGGGCGAAACAGGAGAAGGATTTCCTCAGGGGCTAAAGCCCGATTTTGCGTGTCTTCAAATGTCGGAGCTAAAGCTCCGACCCCTGAGATGCATTTATGAGATGACTGATGACTTCTAGCCTTAGCAGCTACCTTACGAGTGCGGCGCGGCTTACCATTGCACGCCTGGGTAGAGGCTGGGGAGGCGCATGCCTCGATAGGCGAACTGACCGGCAATTTGCATTTGCCAGACGGTCTGCGGGGGAGAGGTCTGGGTAACCTCATAGATGGCGGCATTGTTCGCTGGGAGGGCGGTGGCGGCGCATTCATCGTATTCGATGTTGCCGTTTTTGAGGGTCTCGGCATTGCCGCCAAAGAAGGAGTAGGCGGACGTTGTGGGATTGAAGGCAACGGTCGCGGTTTTGGCGGTTTCGTCGAGCTCGAGAAGTGGAACGGTGCTGAAGAGGCAAGGCAACTGGCCAGCGGCACCGCAGGTGACGCCGCTGGCGAATACACGGTCGTCGCCATTATCGAAGAGGACCAGAGAAAACTTCCCGGTCGTGTTGGAGGTGACGAACGAGGGGCCGTGTTGCGCGTAGAACCAGTTCGAGGGATCGGTCGGATCCGTGACACCCTGCATGGCGAAATCACCCTGATAGCCGAGATGCCAGAGGATGTCGCCTGCGCCCGCGCCATTGGCATAATCGATTTTGACCAGCCAGTTTTGGTGACGGATGGAAATGATTAGATTGCCGTCGTCGGGGGAGTAGATCACGGCGTTGGTGTGGGTCCAATCGGGAAACAGATAGGGCCGGCGGTTGATGTCGAGATGGTCGAATTCATTCCAGACCCACACGGGGTTGTGATTCTGGTCGAGGTCGATGATGGCGTCGCCGGTCACGGTCACACCGGCGATAACCTGTTGGAGAGCGGCAATGACGATGAGATGGCCGTTGGGCAAAAGCTGAAAGTCGTGGTGAGTTCCGACAACTGTAATGTTGCAACCGGCGCAGGTGGCGGAGGCCAGGGCGGCGTTGAGGGCAGCGGCGTCCATTTGCCAGATGAGCTTTCCGGTGAGGTCCACCTCCTGCAAGACGGAATCGAGCCCGTCGGTGGCTGAGCCGCTGAAATTGATAAGGAAATGGCCATTCGAAAGCAATTTGATGGGATTGGGGATGACGCCGCCGGTGAGACCAGGATTGTAGGACCAGAGAACGTTACCGCTGAGATCGGAAACGACGACGCCAAGCGGGGTGGCCCCGGCGGGGATGGTGAGCAAGTCCAGCAACTCGACGCCGGATTGCGGAGTCATCCCCGGGGTAGTCGTGGCGGTGAGGGCCGGCAACTGATTGGTAGGGAGGGCGCCGGTGGTGAAGACCTGATCGGCATCCATGAATTGGGTGCCATCGCTGAACTGAATGACGGCGCGCATGTGATAGAGGGTGTTTGCGAGCATGCCGGCGACGAAGAGGCTGACCGGGCCGGTGGCCGGAGCGGCGGGCTGCGTCCAAGTGGTGAGGCCGTAGCTTGTTGTGGGGCCGAACTGCACGGAAACGTTGCTGTTGTCGGGTGAAGCGATGGTCAGCAGGGCCACCTGCGGATTGGCCGTGGCGGCGACGGTGGCGGGTGCTACGATTTCGACGGAGGCGGATGCGGACTTGGACGTGTCGACAGAGCTTGTGGCGGTGATCATGACCTTGCTGCTCTGCGTGCCGGAGGGGGCCGTGAATTTGCCGGTTGAATCAATGGTGCCGAGGGTCGAGTTGCCGCCAGCGATGGCGTTGACGGCCCAGGTGACGCCGGAATTGCTTCCGGTGACGACGGCCGCGAATTGGGTACTCTGACCGGTGTTGATAGCGGCAGAGGTCGGGGATACGGTCACGGTGATGGAGACCGGTGGCGTGGTTGCGGTAGCCGGCTGTGGCTGTGATTGGCCGCCGCCGCAACCGATGATAAAAAGAGAAAGACAGATAAAAGAGAAGCACCAATAGATTGAGTTTCGCTGGGGAATGGGAGCACCTATCCATTAGGGTTTGGGGACAGCGGCCTGTATAAGAATGGACGCTAGACCGCGAGCATTTTGACTGAGAGCCATGACTGTAAGCAAGTTTAACTATGGATTGTGGATAACGTGACGCCGGACGTAAGGGATGAGGCGCGATGCGACCCGTGATTACGGTGCTGATCGATGCGTACAACTATGGCCGGTTTATTGAGCAGGCCATCGAGAGCGTGTTGTCGCAGGATTTTGCGATGGAGCGGGTGGAGATTTTGGTGGTGGATGATGGGTCGACGGATGACACCGCGGAACGGGTCAAGAAGTATGGCGGGGCGATTCGTTATTTTCGGAAGGAGAATGGGGGGCAGGCTTCGGCGTTCAATTTGGGATTTGCGGAGGCGCGAGGGGAGTTTGTGTTCACGCTGGACGCGGACGACTATTTTTTGCCGGGCAAACTGCGGCGGGTGATGGAGGAATTTGAGAAGCATCCGGAATTGGGGATGATTTATCACCGATTGGTGGAGCTGGACGACAAATCCGGCAAGTTGCGAGAGGCGCGGTTTGCGTTCAGCCTGATTTCTGGTTTCCTTCCCGATGACAAGGAGAAGTTGTTGCGGTTCAGGGCACATCAGACGTCGAGCCTGGCGTTCCGGCGGTCGGTGGTGGAACGGCTGATGCCCGTGCCGGAATCGATGCGGATCAGTGCCGACGCGTTTATCGAGCTGCTGGCGGTGCTGCTGGCGCCGGTGCTGGCGCTCGATGAAGCGCTGGCGGTGTACCGCGTGCATGGGGGAAATTTGTCGTATGCGGATTGGGCCGATTCTACACCGGAAGCGGCGCGGCGACGGGTGGCGGCGTACCAGGTGGTGCTGGCGGAGGTTGCCGCGTGGATGTCTGCGCATAAGCATGAGCTGAATGGGATTGATACGCGCGGGTATATTGAGCCGCAGCTTTTGGAGATGCAGTCGGCGGAGTTTTTTGCGGATCCACCGGGGAGATGGAGGTCGTTCTGGTTTATGGTGCGGCGGAATTATGTTTGTGCTTGTTTGCAGAACTGGAAGTACACCTTATTTAATTATGTTGGGGCGGGATTGGCTTTGATTGTGGGGTATCGGCGGGCGGAGGAGATTCATCGGAGGACTTTGGGGGGTTGGCAGGGGTTGATGCGGAGGAGTTGACGCGCGGGAAAAAGGCAGGGGAATAGATCTAACTCAGAGGGCACAGAGATCGGAACACACAGACCACAGAGAATTAGGGATGTCGAATGATAGGTGCGTCGGACGGGATTGTGACCGGGGGATTATTGTAGGGGAATTATGCTGACTGTGTTTGCTACGCCGAAACCGTTTGTCGGGCATGTTGGTGTTATTCAGCGGAATGCGATTTCCAGCTGGATACGCTTGCATCCGGATGTGGACGTTATCTTGGTGGGGGATGATGCGGGGACGGCGGAGGTTTGCGCGGAGTTTGGGATTCGGCATATTCCCGCGGTGAGGCGGAACCGGTTTGGGACGAAATATTTGGCGGATATTTATGATCGGGCGCAGGCGGCGGCTCGGCATGAGGTTGTTTGTCATGTGAACTGCGACATTATTTTGATGGCGGATTTTTTGTGGGGTGTGCAGCGAGTGGCTGCGACGGAGAAACGATTTTTGATGGCCGGGCGGCGGTGGGATGTGGATTTGACTGGGGCGATTGATTTTTCCTCGGGCGATTGGGAGGCGCGTGTGGACCGATTGGCCGTGGAGACGGATCGGCAGAGGCCGCCTCAGTGGATTGATTATTTTGTGTTTTCGAGAGGGCTTTACGATCAGCAGATTCCGGAGTTTGTGGTGGGGCGGCCTGGTTGGGACAACTGGTTGCTTTGGTATCCGCTATCAATTGGGGTGCCGGTGGTGGATGCTTCGCGGGTGGTGCGGGCGGTGCATCAGAATCATGACTATGGGTACCATCCGGAGGGGGAAAAGGGAGTGTGGGAGGGTGAGGAGGCGCAGGAGAATTACCGGTTGATGAGGGGAAAATTCGCTACTTTGGCGAATGCATCGCATTTGCTTACGAGTCGGGGAATTCGGCGGAATTATGGGGCGGCGTGGATCCTGGGGCGCCAGTATGCGGTGGGGGCGTGGTATTGGGCTTGGTTTGGGTTGTTGAATGTGACGCGGCCGGCGCGGCATAGGTTGGGGGTGCGTAAGGGTGCGTAAGGTGAGGGGCGGTAACGCGGCAGGTGAGCGTGTAGCGACGACTTGATGAAACGTGCGATTCATTCCTTATTCAAATTATTAGGGTACCGCGTGGTCCGGATCGAGGCCGGCGATGCTGGCGGACCTCGTGCTAGCGAACGGCTGGGGCCGCTTTTGACTGCGCTTAAGGAGCTTGGGTTTGCGCCGCGGCACATCGTGGATGTGGGCGCGAATCATGGATTGTGGACGCGCGAGGCGATTACGTTTTTTCCGGACGCGCACTACACTTTGGTGGAGCCGCAGGATGAGTTGAAGCGCGATGTTCAGGATCTTGTCGCGAGAGAGTGCAAGATTGTTTGGGTGAACGCTGCGGCTGGGGATCGCGCGGGGGTGCTGCCGTTCACGATTGCAACGCGGGACGACAGCAGTACGCTCAGCTTGAGCGAGCAAGAGGCGAAGGACGCGGGGTTGCGGCGGGTTCCCGTCGAGGTGAAGACCTTGAACGAGATCGTGAGGGCGAGCGGGCTGCCTTGCCCGGAGATGGTGAAGATCGACGCCGAGGGATTTGATTTGAAGGTCCTGGCCGGGGCTTCGGAACTTTTCGGGAATACCGAGGTGTTTCTGGTGGAGGCTGCGGTTTGTTGCAACAACGAAAATTCGGTTGCGCGTGTGGTGCAGTTTATGTGCGGGGCGGGGTACCGGTTGTTGGATGTCACCAGCTTGAATCGCAGCCCCAAGCACAATGTATTGTGGGTATGCGAACTGGCGTTTATTCGGAATGAGAGTCCGCTGCTGAATGCGGTGAAGTCTTACGAGTGAGCGGGGCTGGCGGAAATACTTTTGCACAGTTTTCCTCTGATAACTAAAGCATAATATACTTGACTATCTACTGCGTGACTCGTAGGATGCGTGGTCTCTGGCGCGTCTGGCGGGACGGTTCGTGCCGTCAGATGGGGTGCCGGCCTAAAGGCCAGCGCCGACATACCTTCATTGCGATGCGCCGGGGCCGCATGGGATGGATGCCGTGCGCGACTTCCGCGGAGGTTCCCAGTATGGCACCGGTACATGCGGGTGTGTCTTCGCTGCCCGAGATTGAATGGCGTGGCGGCGGCAGTGCGGTTTCGCTGGCGCTTACTGCGTTCGACAAAAGGCATTACCTGGAGTTGATTCGGGCGCGGGGGGACACGATTCGGCGGGCGGTGGCGCAGCTTAAGCCGGAGATGAGTTTGGCGAATGCGCTGGATGCGGGTTGCGGGGTGGGATTTTTTGCGCAGGCGCTAGAGGAATGCGGGTTGTACGTGCGCGGGTTCGATGGGCGGCTGGAGAATGTTGTGGAGGCGCGCAGGCGCTTTCCGCGCATTCCGTTCGGGCAAGCGGATATCGAAGATCCGGATATTGCGCGGCTGGGGACGTTCGACCTGGTGCTGTGCTTTGGGCTGGTGTACCACTTGGAGAATCCGATGCTGGCGATCCGGCACCTGCGGGCGTTGACGGGGAAAGGGTTGCTGCTGGAGAGCATGTGCGTACCGGGGGCGGGGGCCGGAATGATGCTGCGGTCGGAGCCGTCGCAGGAAGATCAGAGCTTGACAGACATAGCGTTGTGTCCGAGTGAGGGTTGCCTAGTGAAGATGTTGTACCGAGCGGGATTCGGGGAGGTTTACCGGGTTGTGGCCTCGGCGATGCCGGACCATGACGATTTTCGCGAGACGTCCGAGCATGCGCGGCGGCGGACGGTGTTGTTCGCGTCGACGGCGCCGGTCGGGGCGTCGTGTCTGGAAAGGGTCGCGGAGCCGCAAGATTACCGCGACCCTTGGGCGCGGGAGAATGGGGGGACGATTTCGGTCGGGCTGCCGAGGCGGATACAAAGATTTTTGCGGCGGCCTGTGCGGACGCAATATATTTCGTTGGCGCAACGTGCGAGGACGGTGTTTCCGGAAATGCCGATTCCGTTGCGATTGCCGTTTGGGGCTTGGTGGTTGGCGGAAAAAGGGGCGCTCGATCACGAGGTGATCTGGGACGGGTTCGAGACCGCGGAGACGGAATTTGTTGGAAGACTGCTGCGGCCAGGGATGACGGTGCTGGACATCGGAGCGCACCACGGGATGTACACGTTGCTGGCATCCAAGCGCGTGGGGCGGGCGGGACGAGTGATCGCGTTCGAACCGTCACCGCGGGAGCGGCGGCGGCTGTTGCGGCATCTGCGCATCAACGGGTGCTCGAATGTTTTTGTCGAACCGCTGGCTCTGGGGGACCATGCGGGAGAAGCGGATCTGTTTCTGGTTGAAGGACGGCAGGATTGGTGCAACAGCTTGCGCCCGCCGGAGGTGGATGAGCGCTCCTGCGTCGTGCGCGTCGAGGTGCGGCCGCTGGACGATGTGCTGAGCGCGCTGGGAATCGCGCGTGTGGATTTCATCAAGCTGGACGTGGAAGGAGCGGAACTTAGCTTTTTGCATGGCGCTTCCAGAGTGCTACGAAGCGCGCCGCGGCCGGCGATCCTCGCCGAGGTGCAAGATTTGCGCACGCGACCTTGGGGATATCCTGCGCGCGAGATTATTAGGTTTCTGGTGTCGGCAGACTATCGGTGGTTCGCGCTGGGAGAGGACGGCAAGCTTCAACCGGTGTCGAGCGATCTGCCGTCCTATGATGCGAACCTGGTGGCGCTGCCGCGAGAGCGCATGGAGGAATTCAGCACGATGGCCGCGCGGCAGGGTTGCTAGACGTGGATCGCTGGCAAGGTCTTGGACATATCCCGCCCGGCACATACATTATTCGCGGGCGGCACGCTCCAGGCGAGAGCGCTCGAGAATGCGGATGTGCTTCCGGTGGACAGAAATAATTCCCGCGCGGCGCATTTCGCCCAATGCAGCGGTCGCCGATTCGCGATAGACACGAAGCTGCTGAGCCAATTCTTTGTGCGTCCAACCGCGCACGGTGTCGCCCTCTGCGCTCCGCAACAACAGACTGGCCATCCGCGGAATCAGATGATGGAACGCCGTTGCTTCCAGGTCGTGAAGCACGTGAACGAATCGCTGGCTCACGAGTTCAAGGAGCCGACGCGCTACCACTGGGTATTGCTCAAGAAGGGCTTCCAGATGGGCGCGGGAGACGGTGCGGATGCGCGAAGGCTCGATGGTCTGCGCCGAGCAGTGATACATTCCCTGACCAATACATCCCATCTCTCCAAAAATCGCTGGCGGTTTCAACTCCGCGATGATTAGTTTTTCCGCGCCGGATTCCCGGAAGGTTTGAACGCGGCCCCTTTCAAGAAAAAACAATACTTGGCCCGTCTCGCCGGGTTGGAAAAATACGTGGCCTGCGCGAAGGTCTCGAACCTGACTGTTCTTTTCAAGGGCACGCAGACAAGACTTTGGAAGGTCACGAAATAGATCGACCGCCGAAAGCGAACCCGCTTCCACGATACTGTCCGCGACTTTTGGCTGCCGTTTGCTCACGACGTCAACGTTGCCTGATGTTTTGAGGTCTTCTGTCCCGCGTGAAGGCCCGGAACGGTAATGCAGGTTACATAATTTTCCTGTATCTCCCGGAATTCGCCGGTATCCAAATGGCGTGCGCGGAAAACGCGACATTCAGACGACCAGGAGGATTTTATGTCCAGACTTACAGCGATTCAACCAGAGGCCGCGACCGGAAAAGCCAAGGAATTATTGGACGCGGTACAGGCTAAACTCAAGATAACCCCTAACATGACTCGGGTTATGGCCAATTCGCCCGCCGTCCTGGCGGGCTACCTGTCCTTCAGCGGCGCGCTGGCTGGCGGGGCGCTGGACCCCAAGTTGCGAGAGGAAATCGCACTGGCGGTGGGCGAACAGAATTCCTGCCAGTATTGTGTGTCGGCGCACACGGCGATCGGTAAAATGACGGGGCTCTCTGATGCGGAAGTGGAAGCAGCGCGGGACGCTCGCGGCAATTCACCGAAGGCCACTGCGGCGCTTAAGTTTACCCGCGAGATCGTCGCGAAAAAAGGGCGGATCGCGGATGTCGATTTCGATGCGGTGCGTAACGCAGGATTCACTGACGGCGAAATCGCCGAGATCATTGCGCACGTGGCGTTGAATGTCTTCACGAACTACTTTAACAACGTCGCAGGAGTGGAAGTGGACTTCCCGAAGATCGCACTGCGACAGAGTGCGTCGGCGGCTTGAGATTTCATTCCCAGCGACTCAGGCGGGGGGATCAGCTTAAGTAAGAAGAGACACGGCACCGCTGACTGCGGCGGTGGCGCAGACCACGGCCCAGGGCGGCGCCTTCCCCACTGTGAGCGCGATATAAGCCCCCAGGACAATTGCGAAGTCGGAGGGTTTGTGGACCGTGCTGGTCCACACGGGTTGGTACAAAGCGGCGAGGAGAAGCCCGACTACGCTCGCATTGACGCCGGCGAACAGATCGCGCGTTCTGGCGCTCGAGCGCAACTGATTCCAAAAAGGCAAGATGCCCAGGATGAGCAATAGTCCTGGGAGAAATATGGCCAGGAGGGCGATGGCTGCACCCGGAGTCCCATGCGGCTCTGGTTGCACAACCGCGCCTAAGTATGCTGCGAAGGTGAAGAGGGGACCGGGAAGAGCTTGGGCGGCACCGTAGCCAGCCAGGAATACATCGTTGTTGACCCAACCAGGGGTGACAGTAGCGGATTGGAGCAGCGGCAATACGACGTGGCCTCCGCCAAATACCAGCGCGCCCGTTCGATAGAAGGCTTGAAACAAGCGGATGGGTTGATTCGGGGCGAACAGCAAAAGAACCGGAGGAATGACCAGGAGCAGGGCGAAGATGACCAGCGAAATTAGCGCAGCCGTCCGGGTGACAGAGACCCTTAGCGGTCGCAGTGCAGGTGCGTTTGCGTCGCGGCAGAAAAAGAGGCCGATCAGTGCTCCTGCGGCGATGGCGATGAGTTGACTTGGTCCGCGCGCGGATAGGAGCACGATCGCAGCCGCGATGACGACGATGGTTCCGCGGATGCGGTCGGGCGCAAGTGTGCGCATCATTCCAAAAGCAGCCTGTGCGATAACCGCGACCGCTACCAATTCGAGACCGTGCACAATGCCGAGGCCCAAGCGGCCCGAGAATAGGTTGTGCCCGCGGGCGAACGCGAGCATCAGTAAGGCGGACGGCAGCGTGAATCCAGCCCACGCCGCGAGACCACCGAGAGGTCCAGCTTCCAGAAGGCCGATGGTGAAGCCGACCTGGCTGCTTGCCGGGCCGGGCAGAAACTGGCAGAGGCCGACGATGTCGGCGTAGGTCGATTCGTCCAGCCACTTGCGGCGAAACACGAATTCGGTGCGGAAATATCCCAGGTGCGCGATGGGGCCTCCAAACGAAGTGCACCCGAGGTGCAGGAAGTTCCAAAAAATGGCCGAGGGAGACGCGTGAGAGCGCATTTCCTCGGCGGTCGCCTGAGACGCCATCACATTGTTGTTTGCGGCCACGAGCTTAGACGTAGTCGAACAAGGCCATGAAACCGTAGTCCATGTGGAGTTGCTGATGGCAGTGGAACAAAGTCAGGCCAGGGTTGTCGGCCACGAAATCCACTTCAACCTCCTGATAGCCGCCGACCATGACGACGTCTTTCATGATGCCTGCCGTTGCTTGGCCCGCGAGCTTGATCAGTTCAAAGCTGTGGCGATGAAGATGAATGGGGTGGATGTCGTCGCTGGCGTTGCGCATGTGCAGACGGTAGCGGCGGCCTTGCCGGACGTGGAACATTGGCGCGGGCTTGTCCATGGAGAAGGCCACGTCGTTGATGGTCCATTCGTTGAAACCTTCCAGGGCGGCGTTGCGCTTGAAAAAAAGCATGTCGATGGTTTCATCCGGCGCAGGGCTGGCGCTGCTGGTCTTGCCAAATCGCGCATAATTCCAGTGAAACGGCTTGGGCTTGCTCCATTGCGGCTTGCCATGCTGGCCGCCGTATTCAATCACGATGCCCATGCCATGGGAACGGTCATCGTCCGCCAGATCGCCCATCACCCACACGCCGGGATGTTTCATCTCCACGATTGCGGAAATGCGCTCGGCGGTGCCCAGCCAAAGCACCGGAACATCCACGGGGAGCGGGACTGGATTGCCATCCAATGCGATGACCTTGAAGGTATGACCCGGAAGAGCCAGGCTGCGAATTTCCGTTGCGCTGCCATTGAGTACGTGAAACAGCACCCGCTCGCCGGTTTTCACGCGGACCGGTTCACCATGACCCAACATGCGACCATTTATGGTGAAGTAGCGATAGCCGACCTCATAGCCATGCGGCGTGCCCTTGGCTAGCGACGCCTTCATGGCGGACTCGCCGGCCTCCTTCAGCGCCTTGTCCTCCGTGGCCGGAGCGAGAAAATCCATGGCCATATCGCCCCCGCGACTCAAGGACGGTTCGAACTCT
This sequence comes from uncultured Acidobacteriota bacterium, assembly GCA_963810355.1. Lineage (GTDB taxonomy): Bacteria > Acidobacteriota > Terriglobia > Acidiferrales > UBA7541 > Acidiferrum. The sequence goes on along the minus strand of CAWENU010000002.1, from coordinate 279,679 downwards.
TTTAAGACCAAAAAGACTTCGCGGTCGTAGCCTCCGGGCTCGTGTGCCGGCTCGATGTACACGGGACCCACCTGGCCGCTGTATTGGCCTGCGCGAAGGTCGGCGCCTGCGCGGTTGTGGGTGTGATAGAAGCGAAGGCCCGCGGGACGCGGCGTAAACACAAGGCGGCGCATGCCGTGCGCGGGAATGAAAGGGGTGCCTTCCTCAGCGGCCCCGTCCACATCGACAGGGATGAATTGTCCATGCCAGTGCAATTGTTCCGGCGTATCCGTGTCGTTGTGGACGTCCACGACGACTTGGCGGCCTTCCTTGAAGCGCAAGAGAGGGCCGGGGAACTGACCGTTGTAGGTGATTGCCGAGACGATGTGGTTTGGCGCGATCTCGACTGGAGCGGCAGCGATACGCAGGGTGTAGTCCGAGGGCGTTGTTTCTGGAAGCGCGTCTGCCTCGTTCGCCTTCAGCGCGCCAGCCCTGAACGCGGGTTGAAGAAGCTCAGCGGCGGCAACTGTGCCGGCTAATTTGAGAAAAGCTCGTCTAGAAGCGACCGCGTTATTCATGGACGGCCTCCAATCTTGCCGAGAAAGCTAGCATAAGCCACTCCGGGTGTATCGCCCACTCGGCTTCGTCCGGTTTCTGGCAACGCAAAGTAGAAATATCCGGTTTTCTTGACAAGTCTGCGAGTGACATAGAAGATGGCGAGGCACCTGTCTGCCTTCGAATCGTACAGGAGCGCCGCACGAGTTTCGGGAAGCGAGGAAGCGAGTAAACGTGTTCACGAGACGAATATTTTTGGCAAATGCGGGCGGTTTTGTAGCTGCTGCTGTCGCGGGTCCGGCGCTTTGGTCGCGCGAAGTCGGGGATAATGCGGCACCTGCGACTCTGAGTGTTCCGCTGCTGTTGGGCGTGGACTACTATCCGGATCAGACGCCGGAGCAGTTGTGGGAAGAAGACGCGCGGATGATGGCGGAGTTTGGCATTACCAACGTGCGCGCCGCGGAATTTGCCTGGTCTTTGATGGAGCCGTCAGAGGGCAAGTTTGAGTTTGCATGGCTTCGGCACGCGATCGACATTCTGCAGAAGCACGGCATCGCCGTCATTTTGGGGACGCCGTCTGCGGCGCCTCCGCCTTGGCTCACCGCGAAATATCCTGAAGTGCTGATGGTGAATGACGAGGGCATGACGATTTCTCCGGGAGGACGGCGGTTCACTTGCCCCACCAACAAGGTCTACCGGCGATTGTCGCTGGCCATCGCATCGGAAATGGCGCGCGCGTTCACGGACACTCCCGGCGTGATCGGCTGGCAAATCGACAACGAATTCACGCTGCAGCGGTGGGGCCGGTGCTACTGCAAATATTGCCGCGCGGGCTTTCAGGATTGGCTTCGCAACAAGTACGGATCGCTGGACGCCATTAATTCGAAGTGGGGCACGGCGTTCTGGAGCCAGGTGTACACGGACTTCGGCCAGATACCGGTGCCGCTGCCTTCGAATGGCGATCCAAATCCGGGACTTGCGCTGGACTACGATCGCTATCAGTCTTTCGCGAATGCGTCTTTTCTGGAAGAGCAATTGGTGATGCTGCGCAAGACGTGCCCGCGCCACTTTGTCACCACCAACAATGTGGGAGCGCCGCTGGACACTATCGATCTGCGCGAGCTGTATCGGAACCTCGATTTTGTCTGCCACGACAACTACCCGGGCTTCGCGCAAATCTTCAGCCAGGGTATGCCGCCGGAGATACTGCCGAGTGTGATGGCGCTCGGACATGACTCCATGCGCTGCGTGAAAGATGGCAAGCCTTACTTAATCATGGAAGAGCAATCCGGCAAGGCGGGGCAGAGATTTTTCGCTCCGCAACCCCATAAGGGACAGTTGCGGCTGTGGACGTATCAGGCGATCGCACACGGGGCGATGGGCGTAAATTATTTTCGCTGGGATTCGGCCACTTTTGGCGCCGAGGAATACTGGCATGGACTGTTGAACCATGACCGGTCAAAGAGCATCGGCTTCGACGAAATTCAGCAAACCGTGAAAGAATTGAAAACGCTGGGGCGAGAAATGCTGGAGTCGTCGTACTCGGCTGACTTGGCACTGGTCTTCGATTTGGATTCGGATTGGGCGCTTCAGATACAGCCGGGAAACAACAAGCTCACTTACCAATCGCATCTGATTTCGTGGTATGCGTCTATCGCCGGTGCGCATACGGGCATCGATATAGTTCGTGGCGACGCCGATCTTTCGCGTTACAAAGCCGTTTTCGCGCCGCTTCAGTATGTTTTGTCGGAGAAGCAGGCGGAGGGAATTCGCAGCTTTGTCGATGGCGGTGGGCTGTTCGTGACGAGTTTCCGGTTGGGCGTGAAGGATAGGAGCAGTCAGATCGTGCGAACTCCGTTGCCTGGTTTGCTGCGCGACGTGATGGGTGTGACGGTGAAAGACTATGTGCCCATATACAGCGAGAAGGTCGGCGTGAAGTTTTCTTCGCAGCTGGCGGGTCCCGATGCGCAATGTGAATTGTGGGCAGATCTTTTGCAACCCGCCTCCGCCTCGGTGTTGGCAACCTATACGGGAACTTACGCGGGGGAAGCTGCGATCACGAGCAACTCCTTCGGCAAGGGCAAGGCAATCTATCTGGGAGCGGACCTGGATCCTGTGAGCCTGGCGAGAGTTTTGGGAACTTTACTGGGCATGGCTGGGATCAAGTCATCGTTCGGTGTCCCGCGAGGCGTGGAAATGACGGTGCGGACGTCAGGCGATCGCCGGTGGATATTTTTACTGAATCACACTACGGAATCACAGGAGGTCAGCCTGCCCGGGCGATTCGCGGATTCTTTGACCGGGACTGCACATTCGGAAAAGGCCTCACTTGGGCCATACGACGTGCTGGTGCTGAAGCCGGCGTGAATATAGCCCGCCGCGCGGAGTCAACGCGGGAATCGCCGCTGGGTATTCATCGCAGCATTGTCTTGAATGAACGCCATCAGAATTTCAAATTGGATCGTCTAGCCCACCGACTTAAACTGTTAGAGGTAAACGTGCTGATACGTGTCTTCAATCAGCAATGCGTGAGCGGGAACCGGTGAAGCAAACATGAGCTTGAGTCAAACTACGAACGTGCGCGATCAGAGCTACGTCCTGTCCGTGGACGAGATCCGCAACCTTGCGAAGGACGCGGGCAAGCCGGCCGAAACACTGACCAACCTTGTCGCGCTGATCGCTGGGCGCTTCAAGACCGATGTGTGTTCCGTGTATCTGCTGGAGCCAGACCGCGCGAACCTGGTGCTGGCGGCGACGCTGGGGCTGCGCCCGCAATGCGTGGGGACCTTGCGGATGGCGCTCAATGAGGGCTTGGCGGGTCTAGTGGCGGAGCAAGTACGTCCACTCGCGTTAGAGCACGCAAAGAAGCATCCGCGATTCAAATATTTTCGTGAGGCGGGTGAGGACGCGTACCAGGGATTTCTCGGCGTGCCGCTGATCGACCGAGGAGTTTTGCAGGGCGTACTGATCGTGCAGACGACCGAGGCGCGCAAATTTCGCGAGGCCGAAGTCCGCATGCTGGTTGCGGCAGCGGCGCAGGTGGCGCCGGTAGTGAGCGAGGCTCGAAGCCTGGATCGCTTCATTGCTCCGGTGCAAGAGCGCTTGTGGGCCCTGGCGCGGAATTTGTGGTGGAGCTGGGATCACGATTCGGTCGCTCTCTTTCGCGATCTGGATCCCGTGCCGTGGCGGCAATGTAATCACAATCCGATTTCGTTGCTGGCGGAAATTCCGTTGGCGGGAATCGAGCGGCGCGCAGCAGAGTTGGTGCTGCACAGCCGCATCAACTACGCGTACCGGAGGCAGTTGGAATACCTCGAGGCCGATCGCACTTGGGGTGCGCGATACGCCGGCGTGTTGCGGCCGCGCCCGGTTGCCTATTTCTCGGCGGAGTTCGGGCTGCACGAGTCGGTGCCGATTTATTCCGGCGGCCTGGGTATTTTGGCGGGCGATCACATCAAAAGCGCGTCGGATCTGGATATTCCGCTGGTCGGCATCGGTCTGTTTTACGGCCAGGGATACTTCCGGCAGCGGCTCGACCTGGAAGGCTGGCAGCAGGAAGAATACATTCAGACCGATGTGAATCAACAGCCGATGGAACACGCCATCGGGACGAACGGCGAACCGGTCACGGTGCAGATCGAAACGCGCACCGGATGCATCCGCGCCCGCGTGTGGCGTGTAAAAGTGGGTCGCTGCGATCTGCTCCTGCTCGATTCCAATGTGGAGGGGAACGCGCCGGAGGATCGCGAACTGACTTCGCGACTCTACGGCGGCGACGGCCGGGTACGAATTCGGCAGGAGCTGCTGCTGGGAGTCGGGGGATTTCGCGCGTTGAAAGCAATGGGCATTACGCCCGGTGTTTTGCATTTGAACGAAGGTCACAGCGCCTTCGTGGTGCTCGAAGCCATTCACAGCTGCATGCAGGAGGAGGGCCTGACTTTCGACGCGGCGGTGCCGGGCGTATCGCGCGAGGTGGTTTTCACCACGCACACGCCGGTGCCCGCGGGCCACGACCGTTTCAGTAGCGATTTGATTGAAGAGCATCTCGGACCTTTGCGGGAAAGTCTCGGACTCTCTCGCGAGCGGCTGATGGACATGGGCCGCGAGGTTCCGGGGAATAAGGACGAAGATTTCTGCATGACCGTGCTGGGCTTGCGAATCGCACGCCGCGCGAATGCAGTCTCAGCGCTTCACGGCGAAGTATCGCGCGCGATGTGGAAGGGACTCAATCCCGGCAAGACCGAAGACCGCGTCCCCATCGGACATATCACGAATGGCGTGCATGTTCCGTCGTGGCTTGCGCCGCAAATGTCTCGTTTGTACGATCGTCACCTGGGCGCCGGCTGGCAGCAGCACGGCGCCGAGGCGCGCATCTGGGAAGGCATCGAAAATGTCGATGACGGCGAGTTGTGGGAGACGCACCTCAGCTTGAAATTGCAGTTGCTCGAGTTCGTGCGAAGCCGCGCCATGAAACAAGCCGAGATTCGCGGAGAATCGGCGGAAACACGCATTCGCCTCGGCGGTCTCCTGACTCCCGACGCTCTGACAATCGGCTTTGCGCGGCGTTTTGCCACCTATAAACGCGCTAATCTAATTTTGGCGGACATCGAAAAGCTCGCGTCCATGGTCAACGATCCCAAACGCCCGGTGCAGTTTGTTTTCGCCGGAAAGGCCCACCCGTTGGACGAACCGGGCAAGACAGTTTTACAGCAAATTGCGCGGATGATGCGCGACTCGCAGTTCGCCGATAAGTTCGTTTTCGTGGAGGACTACGACATCAATGTCGGGCGCCACTTCGTGCAGGGCGTCGACGTCTGGCTCAACAATCCGCGAAGGCCGCTGGAAGCTTCGGGCACCAGCGGGCAGAAAGTGGTTTTGAACGGCGGCTTAAATCTTTCCGTGCTCGACGGTTGGTGGGCCGAAGCGTTCGACGGCCATAATGGCTTCGCGATCGGCACCGGAAGAACACATTCCAACATGAACGTTCACGACACGCGCGATGGCGAAGATTTATACCGCGTGCTCCGCGAAGAAGTGATTCCGCTGTATTACCTTCGAGACCGCGACGGCCTGCCACGCGACTGGATCAAGCGCATGAAGCGCACCATCCGCACGCTGGGCTGGCGTTTTAATGCCGATCGGATGGTTATGGATTACACCCTGAAATGCTACGTTCCTGCTGCAGGTGGTACGTCGAGCGATATGAGCGCGAGTTTCTAATCACTCTGTAGCCGCCGGGCTTCAGCCCGGCGTTGCCCTCCACTCGATCACCAACAGCGTCGGGGCAACCACTGGTAGCGCCGGCATCCTGACGGCTCCGAACCAAGATCACTCCAACGGGCTAATAGATCAATTTCAGCGAAAACTGAATCTGTCGCGATGGTCCTGCCGTGTGGCTGATCGTGCCGAATCCCGTGCCGCGTACCGTATTGGAAGGCAATCCGAAATCGACGATATTGAATATGTTGAAGAATTCCGCGCGAAATTCCACGATGCCTAATTCGCCTTTCCCCCGATGGCCGAACGAAGTGTCTTTAATCAGCGCCATGTCGAGATCACGGAAGCCCGGCCCGCGAAAGGTGTTGCGGCCCAGCGTTCCAAAGTAGCCTTGATTTGGACCGGTGCCTCCGGGAACATTGATGGGAATCGAGAAAAATGAACTGTTGTTCGCGCCTCGCCCGAAATAGTCCTCGCGTATCGTGCGGCTCGTCGAGAAATCGGGCATCACAACCAAGTCGGGCCGGTCCGTTCCGCCCGCGCCAACGCCCGTCTGCTGGATGCCGGAATACACCGTGAAAGGCGGTCCGCTGGTCACCGACGTAATGTTCAGGAACTGCCATCCCGCCGTAATTCGATTTCCCAACGGCTGCAGAAAGCTTACCCGGTCAAACGGCAAAGACTGGATCAGGCTCAGCGAGAACGCGTGTCTCACGTCAAACGTTGAAGGGCCTTTGTCGGCCTCGGGATTAAACGGGTTCTGCGGCAGCGTTTGCAGGATTACTCCGGCATTTGCCGGCAAACCTCCCAGGACCGCGCTGGTGTCGTCGATCGATTTCGCGAATGTATAACTCGCCTGCAAGCTCAGGCCGATTCGAGAGTAATTGTCATTGATGCTTGTTTGCAGCGCGTGATAGCTGGAGTGCGAACTCGTGGTCATAATCGCCTCCGGCCCAAAACCTCCGATCGCGTGCCCCGCGGGATTGAACTGTGTAAATCGCGCGAACTCCGGATCGGCGCCGGCATAGCCGTTTGGAGAAAACACGCTGGCGAGGTGAATTCCCGCCGTGCCCACGTAAGCGGCGCTGAGTTTTACGCCGTGAAAATCATGGTCGATTCCCGCCGTCCACGTACCGATGTATCCATTGCGGAAATCGCGAGAGATGCTTCCGGTGTTGAACAACTGGACTTCATTCCCGGGCGTCATCGCTGCCAGATCATTCTGAAATCGTTGCAAATCAACGGGCGTGTTGGGCGCCACTTTGGAGCTGTCGGCGCCAGGAAAAAGAGGCTGGCCCTGCATGTTGTAAACCGTCGGAAGCGTTACCGGAGAGACCGTATTGCTGAACGGCACGGGCACATCCGGCTTCGCGGTGATCAGCGGCTGAAAAATCAGTGGAAACGCTCCGGTAACGAAGTTGTCTTGCCACAAGTTGGGCAAGATTGTGGTAATCGCTCCGCCAGCGTGCAGAGTCGTGTGCGCGGTCAGCGCATAGTCGACCGAAACGCGCGGGCCCCAGCCATTCCAATCAAGCGGATAGACGGGCTGCGGATTATAAAGATAAATTTGCGTTGTGCCTGGCGTAAGGAAAGATGCCGTCGGTTTACCGTCCGGGCCAATTGGCTGGATAATCGACGTTCGATTCTTGGCCTCTTTGATGCGGCTATTCACTTCGTAGCGCAGGCCGTAATTGACGCTTAAGCGCGAACTTGCCTTCCAGGTGTCGAGGAAATAAAAATTGTAGGCCTCGCGTCGTACCGCGGCCTCGTCGAATCTGTCGCCGCCGGGCGTCAGACCCTCGACCGCACTTATCGTGTACGAATACGGCGTTGCCGTCAGCAATCCGGTCAAGGCATCCGGCAGCGGATCGCCCGGTGCGATATTGTGCTGGCCGCTCGCGGACGTAATCGTCACTCGTGAGTATGCAGTTCCGCCACCGAAAGTGTACAAACCGTTGGGATTCGTACCGAAGATCGTCGCATCCTTGTTCAGCCGTATTTCGACGCCCCATTTCAGCGTGTGAGAACCGTGCACGTAGCTCATGTCGTGCTTGAACTGGTAGACGTTCCCGAAGGATCCGTAGATCGAGCCATCCGCTGAATTGAAACCCTGAAACAGCCCGTCACCGTACGCTATGGCAGGCTGCGTATGGTTCGTCGTCGGAAAAAAGGGCGTGCTGCGAATATATCCGAACGCTGTTGTGAAACTTAGATGCGGAGAGACCGTGCGCGAGTAGCGAATCGCCGCGTTCCGCTGGTGATCGAAAAACTTCACGCCGAAGTCGGGATCAATCGCGGTCTGATCCGGATTTGTTGTGGGGCCATTCACCTGGTTCAGGCTGAAGCGCGTAAACACCGTGGCCTTCTCCGAAATCTTGTGATCGACGCGCACCGAAAACTGGTCGGTATCGGTCACAACCTTTGACGAAGCCGCATAGGTGCGCGCTCCATATGGTCCCTGCGGTTCGTTTGGCAAAGGATAGTGCGCAAGCACGGGCGCGATGGCCGGGCTCACAGGAACCATTAACGTATCGCCGGGAAATGTCGTCGTGTCGATTCCCTGCCGCTCCGCTGCCGTAGGCACGGGAAAGACCTGGGTGGTTCCCAGGACCTGCCGAAAACCCTGATACTCGCCAAAATAAAACGTTTTTCCGCGGCCATCATAAATTCGTGGCAGCACGACCGGTCCCCCGTTGGTCACGCCAAACTCGTTGCGCGCAAAAGGTGGTATCCGGCGCGGATCGATATCGGTCGAATGGTCGAAAAAATTCCGCGCATCGAATGCGGCATTACGCACGAATTCGAACGCGCTTCCATGCACCTGATCCGTGCCGGATTTCGTAACCACGTTCGTGAATCCAGCCGCCCCGTGCCCGATCTCCGCCGGCATCACTCCGGAGCTCGATTGCACCTCCTGAATCGCATCGACGTTGAAGTTCGAAAAAGTCGCGCCGCCCAATTCCGGGTCGCTCGTATCCGCCCCGTCCATCGCAAATACCGACGTGACCCCGCGCTGCCCATTCACCGCAAATTGCTGCGTGAAGTTAGCCGCGCCATTGGTATCGGTCATCGTCCCGGCCGCGAGCAACAGCAACTTGCTGAAATCGCGCTCATTCAGCGGCAGGCTCGACACCTCATCGCTCGACAGATGTTGGCCGCCGCTGCCCTGGGCAGCAATGGCTTTCCCTTCGATCACCACGCGCACGACTTGGCCCTCGCTCGCGAGTTCAAGCGCCGCAACAAGCGCTACGCCATCCGCAGTCACGACGGGGCTGGCCCCATTCCAGGTCTTGCCGTCATGCGTCACACGCAGCGTATAGCTTCCGCCGGCGATTTCCGCGAAGGCGAACTGTCCGCTGGCAGAGGTCTTCGCCGTATACTCGCGATCACCCGAAACCGCATGCAACACGATCGTCGCGTCGCCCACAACGTGCCCCGCCGCATCTCGCAAAATGCCGCGCCACGACGCAACCTCCGCGCCAATACATCGGCTCCAGGGGCCAATTGTGAGCAGAAATGAAAAACAAATCGCGATAGCGAGACGACGCGGCCCAGCCGGCATAGCACAGATTATAAGCCGGATCACACATCGAAACCGCGTCTCTTCGACCAACGTGATATCATTCGCCACTCAAATCGTGCCACTCAAATCGCAATGGAGAAAGAGATGGGATTTCATCGTTACGCAACACGATCCGTCTGCCTGATTCTGCTCGCCGCCATTTTCCCGTTCATTTCGAGCGCCCAAGCCGCTCCACCCACGTCGCAGACTTCTTCGACCGACGCGCTTATGACGCAGCTCGAGGCGCTGCGCGATTCATTTGTGAATCAGGTTAAAGCGGAAGGTTTCAAGCCGACCCTCCCGCCACCTCAAATCGTCATCGACAACCCGCCGTCGTACGGAAGATATGAAGATGAGAACAACACTCTGCACACTTCGGCTTGGCAAACTCTTCCACCCGATCAGGAATCGCGTTTCGTGCGGCTCTCCGAGATGATGCAAGGCCGCCAGACCCCCGAGGAGCTTTTCGAAGAAGGCGTGCATCGCTGGGTCTTCGTGCACGAACTGGGTCATTGGTGGCAGGCGTGCCAACACAAGATCACCGATGATCACTATGTCGTGGAATACGGCGCGAACCGTATCGCTGCAGCCTTCTGGCGTCTGAAGGATCCGGACTACATGAAGCGCAGGACCGAACATTTCCGCGCGATAATGGCTCTGCTGCCGAGTCCGGTGCCCGAAGGCCAATCCAAGGAGAAATTCTTCAACGCCAACTACGGAAAACTAGCCGGCACCCCGGTTTACACTTGGTATCAATCGAGTATGGTCGTCGATGTTTCTGCGGAGAATCCCGCGCCATCGTTCCGGCAGACGCTGCAGTAATCTCGTTGACGTAGGCCCGCCATCGCTCGCGGAAAATTGCCCAAAAATCTCCTGGCGCGCGATAATGGGCGGCGTCGCCATGGAGATCCGGATGACCACGACGAAAACGATCTCGCGCCGCTCGTTTCTGACCAAAGCCGCCACGACTGCGGCCGCCATCACCATCGTTCCCAGGCACGTGCTCGGCCGCGGCTTCGTTCCACCCAGCGACACCCTGAACATCGCGGGCGTCGGCGTTGGCGGCATGGGCCGCGCCAACCTCATCAATCTCTCCAGTCAAAATATCGTGGCTCTTTGCGATGTGGATTGGGGCTACGCCGGCAATTCGCTCGATCGCCTCGGCACCGAAATTCCCGCGCTGCAAAAGCGCCTCGATGAGCCGGCCCCGACGACGCCGCAACAATCGCCCCCGCAACCAGGCCAACCGCCGCCTCAGCCGTTCGACCGCGACAAAGCGAAAGTCCGCCTCGATCACATGATCCGCTTGAAAAACGACATCCTCCCAAAAGCCAAGCGCTACCAGGACTACCGCGAAATGCTCGAGAAGCAAAAAGACATCGACGCGCTCTTCGTCGCGACGCCCGACCACATGCACGCGACGATTGCTCTTGCTGCCATGGATCTGGGCAAGCACGTGTACGTGCAAAAGCCGCTCACATGGTCGATCGCAGAGGCGCGCCGCCTTTCGCAACGCGCCGCGGAAACCAAAGTCGCCACGCAGATGGGCAACCAAGGGCATTCCCTCGACGACGCCCGCACCGCCGTCGAGTACGTGCAATCAGGCGCGATCGGCGAGGTCCGCGAAATCCACATCTGGACCAACCGCCCGCTGGGATACTGGCCGCAAGGCGTGCCGCGTCCCGAACCTCTGAAAGATCCGTCGCAGCCTGTGGGATGGAGCGGCCGCGACGTCAACACGCGCCTCGCTGCGGCCCTGGCCGGCAACTATCCCGTTCCCGACACGCTCGCGTGGAATCTTTTTCTCGGCGTAGGCCCCGTGGTGCCTTATCACCCCATCTATCACCCGTTCAATTGGCGCGGCTGGGTTGATTGGGGCGTCGGCGCCATCGGCGATATGGGCGCGCACCTGATTGACCACTCGATGTGGGCGCTCAACCTGGGATTTCCCACCTCCATCGAGACCGTATCGACGCCCTTCAACGCGGCCTCCTATCCGCTCGCCACGCAGACCTTCTACGATTTTCCGGCGCGCGGCTCGATGCCGCCGGTTAAGCTCATTTGGTACGACGGCGGCCTCCTTCCACCCAAACCCCAAGAACTCGGCGACGAAGAATTGAACAAGGGCGGCGGCGCGCTGCTGATTGGCAGCAAGGGGAAGCTCCTGCACGACACCTACGGCATGCACCCCCGCCTGCTGCCGAAATCGCTGCACGACTCCGTCGGCAAGCCGCCACAAACGCTTCCCCGCATCCTGCGCGAGGATCACGAAATGAACTGGGTGGCGGCCGCCAAGGGAGCGACGCAAGCTTCCTGCCCGTTCGAATACGCCTCGCGCCTCACCGAAGTCATGCTCCTTGGCGTAGTAGCCCTGCGCGCCGGCAAAAAAATCGAATACGACGGCGGCAACATGCGCGTAACCAACGTCCCCGCCGCCAACGACTACCTCCAGCGCCAACCCCGCACGGGCTGGTGAATAGTGAGCCTAACGAGTAACTGGTAGCGCCGGCATCCTGCCGGCTTCTTCACGGTCGTAGCATACACAGCCTTCTTTTACCTGTGCCTCGAAGCGTTCGCCCCGGGTTTACCCGGCTCTCGCCGTAACCTGCCGGATCCGACCATCCAACGGTCCATTTTTTGCTTTCCCATGCTGTAACATCCCATGTGTGAAGCCGTTCGAACTGCTTAGCCAAGCATTGAGTCCAGACGGCACCGTCCTGAAGCTGGTCCGCCGCGACGACGAATACATCATCCTCGCCGACGACAAGACCCTCATGTCGAGCCGCATGCACGGCTCCGAGGAAGCACTGGCCGAGTTCGCCTGCCGGCAGGCGCGGACGATGGAGAAACCCGTGGTGCTCGTTGGCGGCCTCGGTATGGGTTTCACTCTGCGCACGACGCTCGATCTCCTCCCTCTCCGCGCAAAGGTTGTCGTCGCCGAACTGGTGCCCGCGGTCGTGGAGTGGAATCTTGGCCCACTCGCCCCGCTGGCCGCGGAGCCGCTAAAGGACCCGCGCGTCCACGTGGACACCAATGACGTTGCCGCCACAATGCGCTCTAGCCCCGGCCGGTTCGATGCCGTCTTGCTCGACATAGACAACAGCCCGGACGCGTTTACCGCTTCGACCAACGCCAAGCTATACAACGCCCAGGGAATCGCCGCCGCATTTGCGGCCCTTAAGATAAACGGAGTCTTGGCCGTCTGGTCCGCCCGCGACGACCGAAAATTCGAGCAGCGCCTCCGCCACGCCAGGTTCGCCGTCAAGGTAGAACACGTGCGCGCGCGCCTGAAAAAGGGCGGACCGCGCCACACCATCTTTCTAGCTCACAAGACCCCCGCGAAGTGATAGCACTCGTACACCCGTGGAGTTCAGCGCGCGGATTCCGTTGTAGGGGCGCAGGATTCCTGCTGCCCCAGCTTGCCCGGGCCATCCCTAAGTAGGCACAGTCAGGTTTCTTTAGGGCGTGATCAATCCGCCACCAAGCCTCGGGCGATAACTTCAATCAAAAGATTCCCCTTGCTTACCGAGAGAAGCTCGTTGTATACTCCTCTAGGAAACCGATATGAGCAAACCCAACGACCTCGTCCAAGGCACCCTCGACTTGCTCCTCCTCAAAATCCTCGCGCTCGAGCCGTTGCACGGCTGGGCCATCAGTCTTCGCCTGAAATCCATCTCCGGCGATGTGCTGCAGGTCAGCGAAGGATCGCTTTACCCCGCACTGCACAAGTTGGAGCAGGAAGGCTGGATCACCGCCGAGTGGAAGCAAACCGAAAATAACCGGCGGGCAAAGTTTTACTCGCTCACACGCCTTGGGCAAGAAACAGCTCGAATCGGAGGCGGCGAACTGGCAACGGCTATCGTCCGCGATCTCGCAGGTCGTCCAACTTTCGGAGGCTTAGGAGAAGTTATGCGTATGGAACACTGGTGGTTCACGGCCCCGCTTGAAACTGAGGTCGCTTCTGTTCCGCCGCACCAGTGCGGAGCACGAACTCGATGAGGAGCTCCAGTTCCACCTCGAACACAAAATCGAGGAAGGCATCGCCAATGGCCTTTCCCCAAAAGGAAGCCCGCTACGCGGCGCTGCGCGCCATGGACGGCCTGGAACAACGCAAAGAGGAGATGCGCGACATGCGCGGCCTTCACTGGCTGACCGATTTCATCGACGACGCGCGCTATGCCATCCGCAGCCTGCGACGCACCCCCGGACTCGCCGCATTCGTGGTGATCACGCTGGCGCTGGGAATCGGGATGACCTCGTCGACTTTCAGCATGGTGGATGCGTGATCTTCCGTCCGTACCCGGTGCCGCATCCGAGCGGCGTGGTCACGCTGGTGAGCACCACGCACGATATCAGCGTCGACAATTTCTCCTATCGCGAATACCTGGACATCCGCGACAAAACCAAGAGCTACGACGGCGTGGTCGCCAACAAAGATATGGAGGCCGTCGGCTTCAGCGCCGAACCCGGCGCCACGCCGCGCGTCAAGGGCGGAATGCTGGTCTCCGGCAACTTCTTCCAGCTGCTCGGCGTAGAGCCGCGTCTCGGGTCGCGGTTTTCGCGAAGAAGAAGATCAGGTGCCCGGTCGCGATGCCGTGGTAGTGCTCGGGCCGGACTTCTGGAAGCACGAATTTGCCAGCGACCCCTCCGTCATCGGCAAGCAGATTCGCCTCAACGGCGCGAACTTCACCGTGATCGGTGTCGCGCCGGAAACGTTCGCCGGGATGCAATACATTCGCGCATCCCGACTTCTATGTCCCGCTGGCGATGGCGCGCGTGTTTTCAACCAACCACCAGAAGAATTTCTTCGAAGACCGCGACGATCGTGAGTTAAACGTAAAAGCGCGCTTGAAACCGGGCACGACGCTGCAGCAGGCGCAGCAATGAACTCGCGGTGCTGGCGAAAAACTTCGAGAGTGAATATCCGAAGCTCAATCGCGGTCGCGGCGCGGCGGTCCACACCCAGTTCGAAATGCGCACACAAAGACGACGACGTCAATTGGAAATTCGCCGTGATCTTTGTGATCCTGTCGCTGGCGGTCCTGCTGGTGGCCTGCACCAACGTCGCGGGACTTCTTCTCAGCCGTGCCCGCTCGCGAACCCGCGAAATCGCCGTCCGCTTGGCGATTGGCGCCGGGCGTTTCCGCCTCATCCGTTTGTTGTTGACCGAGAGCCTGATTCTCGCCGGCTTGGGTGGATTGGCCGGGATCTCTATCGGCGTACAACCTCCTGCAATGGCTTCTACACGCATCAACCTGAAATTTTTATGACCGATTTGCCCATGTCGATGCCGTTCCGCATGGACACCCGCGTGCTCCTGGCAAGCCTCGTGTTGTCCGCCCTGAGCGCGCTCGTTTGCGGCCTGGCGCCGGCGCTCCAAAGCACGCGCCCGGACCTCGTGAATGGGCTCAAGTCGGCCGACGTGGACGTGCCCGGGCGCAAACGCCTGTGGGGCCGAAATATATTGGTGGTGGCCCAGGTTGCCGCATCGCTGATGCTGCTCACCGCGGCATTCCTGATGGTCCGCGGTTTCCAACATGGCGCGCTGGAGACCACCGGCTTCGCCAAAGACCATCTGCTGATGACCAGCTTCGATCCCCGTCTGGTGCAGTACACCCCAGCCCAGACGCAGCAATTCTACAAGCTGCTCGCCGAACGTGTGCGATCCGCACCGGGAGTGCAGAGCGCGGCCCTCACGCAGAACGTTCCGCTCGGACAAGACTTCTTCGACTTTGACGCCGTGGCCTTCGTGCCGGAAGGTTTTCAGATGCCCGCCGACCGTGAGAATTTTAGTTCGATGATGGACACCATTGATGAAGGGTACTTCCAGACGATGGGGATTTCGCTGTTACACGGCCGTGGTTTCCTGGCGTCCGATACCGCGGAGGCGCCGCGCGTCGCCGTCGTAAATGAGCAGTTCGCGAAACACTATTGGCCCGCAGCGGATGCGGTGGGCAAGCACATCCGACTCGAGAGCAGCGACGGCACGCCGGTGGAGATCGTAGGCGTCGCGCAGACCATCAAGTATCAAACGACCACCGAAAAGCCCATGGATTTCCTGTATATGCCGCTGGCCCAGCATCCCATCGCGCGAATGACCTTGATGTTGCGGTCGAGCGGCGATCCCCTGCAATTGGTCAACCCGGTGAAGGATGTTGTCCGCACCCTCAATCCGAATCTGCCGATGCTCGAGACCCGCGCTTACGAGGAGTTCTACCTGAACAAGGCCGTAAAAGGACCACGAACCGCGACCGACCTGGTGGCTGCCATGGGCATCGTCGGCCTGGTGCTGGCCATCGCCGGCCTGTACGGACTGGTGGCCTACAACGTCAGCCGCAGAACCCGCGAAATCGGCATCCGCATGGCTCTCGGCGCGGGAAGCTCCGACGTACTGCGTCTGGTGATGGGCAAAGGCCTCGTGCTGGTCGGGATCGGAACAGCAATCGGCCTGGTGCTGGGTTTCGCCCTCGAGCAGCTCATGAACTCCATGCTCTTCGACGCCGGCGGAGTCGACATCCTCGCCTACGTCATCGTCGTCCCATCGATGTTCCTGGTGACCATGCTGGCAGCCTACGTCCCCGCCCGAAGAGCCTCACGCATCGCGCCAACCCAAGCCTTGCGCTACGAGTAATGGGCCGGAGCTGAAGCTCCGGCATGACCGCCTCCCCACCCGTCATTCCGAACGGAGCAGCCCGATCTTTTCTTACCCTTCGCTCCTGCGAAGGGTCGGGCTGCGCAGAGAGGGATCTCTCTTCTTCCGAAATTGCGGAGACGTTTTTGATTAGATTTTCATCTCACGCGTGGAATTTCGCGCACAGGCAAATCCTCTTCCGCCGAGGCAGCCGCAAAAGCGATTGCCGCTCCAATGTGCCTGGGCTTCAACGTCGGGAAAGCCGCAAGGATTTTTTCAGGGGAATCGCCATCGGCGAGGTTCGCCAGCACGGCCCGCAAGGTTACTCGCGTGCCTTTAAACACAGGTTCGCCGCCGCAGATCCGCTTGTCACGGACGATATGGTTCACGTAAGTCCTCTCATTACCGGTCGCACATCTCATAGGATTATTTGGTAAGAATATCACTTCTAAATGGCAGCCAGCCGCGTCGGACTGGCTGCCAATACCCCCCAGTCAGACGACATCGCTGTTGCTGGAGGTTCCAGCATCGGTCAGACAGGTACGCTCAAATACTCAAGCTGCTCGGTGGTGACCAACCGAGATTCACTCACTTCCTCGACGTAGAGTGTGTACCCGGCCGCGTCAAGCTTACGAAACGACAATTCCTTTGAGGCGCAATAATGCCTCAAGTCGGCGAGAATCGTGCTAATTGCCACTTCTTCCGAACTGCACGTGGCCAATTTTGTGTAAGTCTTGATACTGCGTGCAGAAAGCGTTGTTCGATTCATTCGTGCGCGGACCTCGTTCACCAGGTCGTCGCTCTGCGGAAGCAGTCCTGCGCGCGCCTCGCGCACGAGTTCAGCACGACGTCTGTCACTAGGTTTGTGTCTCTTCGACATAAGTGTCCTTTGTATCGACTCGCTAGAACTTACTTCTAATGCGGCTCTCGTTTTCTAGAGTTGATGCTTATCAACTCTATTCATCACGTCCAGAGCGCTTTCCACTACACACTTGCCAGCCATGAAATCTGTGCGATTACTCTTTCCTTTTTCTGAATCTTAGGCTGCTCGATAGTGGATTGCGGAAAATTCGATGAGAGGGTAATTCTCGAAAATTACGGACGACAACAAGGAAAAATCGCTCCCCAAGCAGACTGGCAGTTTCGTGTTCCTTCGGAGTGAGAGACAGGGTGCCAGTCATATCCTTAAGGCCTTTAACCTCCACCGCCAGAAAATCTCCGCCAATTGTAGGCTCCAGTCGGAAGTCGAACCCGCACCCGAGACGGGTCGTGTTCTGCAAAGAATATCCCTTGAACTGAGAGAGATTAGGATGAACCGA
Source organism: uncultured Acidobacteriota bacterium (assembly GCA_963810355.1). Lineage (GTDB taxonomy): Bacteria > Acidobacteriota > Terriglobia > Acidiferrales > UBA7541 > Acidiferrum. The sequence continues at coordinate 262,416 of CAWENU010000002.1, read as the reverse complement.
CTCAAAATATTGTTCCGCTGCTAGTCCAGTGATCAGTCTTTCAGCGAAATACGACTGGCGCCTCCTCGATCGCCCTTGGGGTCGAAGTTCGCTCGATAAGTTCTCGTCGTAGCCAACAAACGATTTGACCAACCCGGTGAACGATTGCAGATCCAGCGAATTATATTGCTCTAACACTTGCTGGCAATATCCGCGCGTACTACGTTTGTGCCACCCCTTCCGGCGGTTCGGAAACAACGGGTCGAATTCATCACGGTAGTTCTTTATTGATGCGGGCTTCGAGCCTAAAGCGTAGCCAATCACATTGAACGCCTCGACGAAACTACCGAAGCCGAGTTGCCGCAAAGCGAGCGAATCATATTTCGACAGATAGAGCCCTACCAATATCAGTTTTTCTCGCGTGGCGATTCGCTGTGGGTTCAACTCCATAGCTCAGATGCTAACCATACACGCCCTGCTATGCCAGAAGGAACCGTGCATGAGAAGGGCCTTTGTTGTCCTAAGCTAAAAGCAGGTGTCCTCGTGCAGGTGGCGGACGTAGACGCGGTACTTAGTTCCTGGGCGCGACGGGGAGGGTCACCGGACCTTGGGTTGACGCTGAGAGCGGCTAGTCCCGCCCATCGCGGAACGGGAGAACGCCGGCCTTCGCACCTCAGGGCGAACTAAAGCCATGCGGATACCTCTTCTCCGACTGAGTACTTGCTCTCGTATCATTCCCGGCGCGGGCACGGCTTGCCGTGCCTCTACGGTTTTGTGAGGCGCGATGGGTTTTAGCCAAAGGCTGGGGGAGATTCGCGGCGGCTCGAGCGCCCCTTCTGGGTCATCGGGTGCCGCACCCTTGGTTTTTAAGGGTGCGGGTTTTGACTTTCCGGGTGGGCGCTCGGATGCAAACTCCGTTCCTCGAATAGCTGATCGACTGGAATCAGACCACGCTCCCCTTTTTCGTAGTGCGACCAGCTGCTCCAGGGCCAGTCTGCGGGATGGTGGACGAGTTGGCGCTGAACGGGATTCCTGTGCATGTAGTCCAGCTTCTCCTGCAATTTCTTGCTGCTCCAGACGTTAAAATCGTAAAAGCGGCGCTGCCAGAAAGCTTGCTGATCATCTCCTGAGGAATGCGCGCTCGATCCTTTCGTGGATGGTGCTTCGTGCCGCAGTTTCACTTGGCGGGAGACTGTTTGCTTTAGCATTTGCATAGACTTCGACGGATCGCCCGTTCGCGGTTCGCTGATCACAAGGTGAACGTGCTCCGGCATGACTACGTAGCCTAGAAGTTGGAGTCTGTGTCGGGAACGGACTTCGTCGAGGATTTGTAGAAACTTGTTGCGTGCGGAGGAGCTGCCTAGATAGGGACGGCGAGCGTAGCAGCTGAAGGTTATGAAGTGGAGGTCGCCTTGCCCATAGAAGCGGTGTAGTGGGGTGCACATGAACTGGCCTCGAACTGCGGAAAAATCAAAACCCGCACCCTTAAAAACCAAGGGTGCGGCACCCAGATATCTTCATCAATAAATATTATATGTTTATAACTTATAAATGTACAACTAAATAGCTACATCTGCTGTCGTCCTGCCTCGACAGTCTTCGGTCTTAAACTTCGTTGGCTCTGCTATCATCTGCGCTTGCTTGGGAGACGCGATGGGCTTTAGCCAACGTCTAGGCGAGATTCGCGACGGCTTCGAGCGCCCCTTCTGGGTCGCCAACATCAGCGAGATCTTCGAGCGCCTTTCCTACTACGGCGCTTTCTCCTCCCTGGCGGTCTACCTACAGGAGAAGCTGAATTTTTCCACCGAACAGACCGGCACGTTGACCGGAATCTTCGGCGGGATGGTCTGGTTTCTGGCAATCTTCGGCGGAGCGATCGCCGACCGTCTCGGCTTTCGCCGCGCGCTCTCCCTCGCCTATCTGATCCTCGCGGCAGCTTACTTTCTGATCGGTTCCGTCGGCGCTTCGTGGCTCGCGCCGATTCGCAATGCGGTGCCCCTCGGCTTGTTCGTCGGCTTCATTTTGATTTTGCCAGCTCTCGGCGTATCGCTCGTGAAGCCCTGCGTGGTGGGAACGACGGCGCGCGCTTCCAAAGAAAACGTCCGCTCCATCGGCTATTCCATTTACTACACGATGGTGAACATCGGCGGGGCCGCGGGTCCCTACGTCGCCGATTGGGCCCACCAGAAGCTCGGCATCGAAAAGGTGTTTCGCGTTTCCGCGCTCAGCGTCTTCGCGATGTTCTTTCTGGTGCTGCTTCTGTTTCGCGAGCCGCAGCGCGTGGCCGGCGAGCCGCTACCCAGCATTCTCAACACCCTCCGCAATTTTCGAGTGGTGGTCACCAATCCCAAATTTATGCTGTTTCTGCTGATCTTCACCGGCTACTGGATCGTTTTCTGGCAGCAGTACATCACCCTGCCGGGCTACGTGCACGCCTACATCGATCCCAACGCTCGCGTCGAGCGCATCCTGATCACCGACTCGGCTGCGGTCATCGCGTTGACGCTGCTGATCAACTATCTGACGCGAAAAATTCCCGCGTTTAGCGCGATCATCCTGGGCACCTTGATTACTTCCCTGTCGTGGCTCATCCTCGCGTTCCACCCCACGGTTCTGGCCTGCTACCTCTCCATCTTCGTGCTCGCGCTAGGCGAAATCATTCACCAGCCGCGCTACTACGAATATATTTCGCGCCTGGCCCCGCCAGGCCAGCAAGGCACCTACATGGGTTTCGCATTTCTCCCGCTGGGCATTGGCTCGCTGGTAGGTGGCTGGTTCGGCGGGACCGTGATGCACCACTTCGGCGAGGTGACTCATCATCCGGAGCGCGCCTGGTGGGTGATCACCGGCGTAGGCGTCCTGACCGCGCTATTGCTCCTAATCTACGATCGCACCGTCAAGCCGTCGAAGGGGTCGGAGCTTTAGCTCCGACATAAAGCCGGTACTGTTAATGGGCTTTAGCCTCTGAGGAACCGTTCCTCGTTCGCCGCATTTCTCCGCGACCGTATTCGTCAAGCAGCGGCAAACACTTAACTGATCCCGACGACCGCTTACCCATTAATTTCGACCGTTCGCTGTATAGCACTTAGTTAATTAACATTCGCGTGCTACTCTACCCCGTGTACGTCGAAACCGATTCTTCGCGTTTTCTGTATGGGTTTCTTGCCACGTCGTTAGGCGTCGCCGTCGGCCCGCGCCCAGTTCATCCGATTCATTTTCCACGTCAAGCTAAATCGCCCAGAATGAACACTTGCAAAACTCTATCAAAACAAACCACTTTAACCATCTTTAGAATGAATACTTACAAAAAACCAGGGGGGAGGGTCAGTTATCGTTAACCGGCAAAATTGAAAACCTGAATTCGTGCGGCCGATAGAAGGGCACGGGGTTTAGCCGCGCAGCAAGGCTTTCTTTCAATACGGCTTTAGTCGCTGACGGTCGCTCTACGAGGGGGGTCGACTTTCAACTGTCGACTGTCGACTTACTTCAATTCACCATGCGGCGGAGGGAATCGAGGGCATCACGGGCGAGCGCATAGCGAGGCTCGATTTCCAGTGCCTGCTGGAAACACTCCGTAGCCTTCGCGTACATTTCCTTGCCGAGATACGCGCGGCCAAGATTGTAATGCGGGAAATGACGCGGCTCGTAGCGGGCGGCTTCCACGGCGCGCTCCAGCCAGGGGATCGCCTCATCGAATCGGTCCAGTTCGATCAAATACGCGCCGATGTCGTTGTACGGATTGCCGAACTCGGGATCGATTTCTATCGCGCGCTTGCATTCGGCGATGGCTTCGTCCAGGCGACCCTGAAAATGGTAGGTCCAGCCGAGGAATGTGTGCGCTTCCGCAGTGGGATAGAGGTCCAGCGAAGACTGGTAGAGCTCCACGGCGCGCTCGTAGTCGCCTTCCATTTGCGCTTGATACGCGTCCTGGAGCACTTCCCAGGCGCGCGAGAGGGTTTCCTGGCTCATGATTTATGATTGTATGCACATGGTTTTGCAGGGGTCAAAAGTACGAAGGTGCAGCGCGTGTGCTAGGGGGAACCTGTCCTTTGTGCCGGGGTTGGAGTGGAAATTGGGGGGCTGAACGTGGACAATGAGGGGACTCTCATACGGCAGTCCAGGGGGAATCGTGAATCGTAATTTTATCGTTCTTGGGATTGCAGCGCTGGCGGTGTCCGGAGCGGTTTTCGCGCAGGATCCCGGCGCAAAACCTCCCGCCAAGAAGTCCACGGGAGGCGGCGCAGCCGCGGCACGCGGCAAGGAAGTGTTCGACAAGAAATGCGGTGTGTGTCACTACGCGGACAGTGACGCGAAAAAGATCGGCCCTGGCCTGAAGGGAATCGGCAAGCGCGGAACCTTCACCGTAAACAACAACAAGGTGACCGACGAATCTCTGCGAACCTGGATTGAAAATGGCGACAACCTGATGCCGCCCTTTAAGGATGTGCTCGACGCGGCGCAGATTAAGGATGTCGCCGCGTACGTCAAGACGCTTTAGGCGCTGTCGAGGATGCGGTACAGTTCGCGGTTTCTGAAAGAGAGAATCGCGGACTATTCGCTGGCGGCTCCGCGCGGCCACCACAGACGTTGGCGGCGGTTATGCGATGCGGGCGAATCGGCGGCGAAGTTGAATGCTACTCAGTCAGAGCGCACAGACAAGAGTGTCTGTGCTACATAAAAAAGCCCTCCGGTGCGATTGCGACACGCAACGGAGGGCAAACTTGACCGATGCAGCTACTCACTTGGCCCAGCTACTGTTGCGCTGGCCGAAAAAAGCAGCGCCGGTTCTGGGAGACGGCCGCCAATTTTCGCGCGCTTTTTTCAGGGCCCGATCCTCGCAGCGCGAGGAATTTACTTCAGGACCGCATCCTTGAGCGCCTTTGACGGGCGCAGGCGGACCACGGTCTTCGCCTTGATTTTGATCGCCTCACCGGTTTGCGGATTGCGACCCATGCGCGCCTTGCGGTGCGCCTTCACGACGCGGCCGATTCCCGGAATCACGAATTTGCCCGCGCCACCCTTGGCTTCCTTCACCGCGAGCTTGAAGAGCTCGTCAAAGAAGAGCGCTGCGGTTTTCTTCGGTGTGCCGGCTTTCTCGGCGATATGCGAAACGACCTTCGTCTTACTCAAAGGCTTGGCTGCCATCTAGTATTCTTATCCTCCTGATTTTATCAATGCGCCTCGAAAGAATTTCGAGACCAGCCGCGAGATTCTCCCCCTCAAATTCCACGAAAGACTCGGGCCGCATTGCACTATAGCCAAGGGATTCGCAGAACGCAAGCGACAAACCTCAAAAAAGGCCGGAAACACGGGGTTTTTTTTAGGGCAGCGCGTGGAAACACTGATTTCAAGCGGGTTTTCCACAGGTCGTTGCCTGAAGCAGGCTTTAAGAAGTGATCGGCGGCTTGTGCTATGCTCGCGAATTGTCCGATCAATCGAGGAGAAAACGGGATGAGTGTTGCGAATTGGAGTGATTTGGAGCAGCGTTTTGGAGCGTCGGTGAAGCTGGCGCGACGCCCTGTGGCCGTGGCGTTCCTGGATTCAGAGCCCGCCAACGTCGCCAGATTTTCCGGGACGGAACCTTCCGGCTGCAGTTTCTGGCGTCTGGCGGCCGGCGGCCGGGTGTTTTACACCGTTCCGGAAAATCATTTCAATTGCGCGGTCGGCGCGTATACCCACAGTATCGCGCTGTCTCCCGAGCGTGAGAAAGAGACCGAGCAGACGTTGAAGATGATGTTCGAGTTGGGTTACGTGAAGCCAGAAGAGATTCCGCAGATTCCGCGACTGGCGAAAGCGCCCGCGGCAATCGTTTACGCGCCGCTGGGAGAATCGCCGGTTGAGCCGGATGTCGTTTTGTTTGCTTGCAAGCCTTCCGCGGCGATGTTGCTCAATGAGGCGGCGGGCCGCGCGGGCGTTGGCAGCGGGATACCAGCGCTGGGCCGGCCGACGTGCATGGCGCTGCCTGCCGCGTTACAGCATGGTTCGATTTTGAGTTTGGGTTGCATGGGGAACCGCGTTTATACGGGGTTGGGCGAGGATGAGATGTACCTGGTTTTGCGCGGGAGGGATTTGGCGGCGGTTGCTGATGCGCTCGGGGTCATCACCAGCGCGAACGCGGCGCTTCATGAGTACGCTGCGGGGCGACGGTCGCAGTTGGCTACGATTTAGGAAAGATTCATCCGGAAACGGAATCACAGACAAGCTAAGAATCGCTCCTGGCCGAGCGCGCAGCCAGGAATGGCTGCGCCACGGGCGGCGGTCGCAGTTGGCTACGATTTGAAGCGAGCGGCTCTTAGTGGCTGGAAAGAGCGCCGATACTCCGCTCTAGAGCACACGCGATAAACTATGGCGTACCTGTGAAAGAATGGGCGATGTTTACTCTAAATCCCGCCGTCTCGGAGACGGCGGCTACAGGAGCGGCGTGGAACTGGTTGCCATTGACGCAGCTATAGTGTGGCTACGTCGGAGTAGAAGTGGGCTATGGCTTTGATGCCGCTGAAATAATTTTCGAGTGCTAGATGCTCGTCGGGGGCGTGGGCGTTTTCGTCGGGGAGGCCGAAGCCGATCAGGACGCAGGGGACCTTGAAGGTGTCGTGCATTTGGGTGACGAAGGGGATGGAGCCGCCTTCGCGGATGAATACGGCTTTCTTGCCGAAACCCTTTTCGAGCGCTCCCTGGGCTTTCGCGAAAATGGGGGCGTGGTAGGGCGCGGTCCACGGTTTGCCGGTGCTGAGCACATCGAATTTGCAGTGGACCGTTTTTGGCAGCAGCTTACGGATTTGTTTTTCAACGTGCTTGGCGATTTTGTGCGGGTCTTGATTGGGGACCAGGCGAGTGGAAAATTTTGCGAAGGCTTTGGAGGGAATCACGGTCTTGGCACCTTCGCCCTGGTATCCGCCCCAGATGCCATTGAGTTCCAGAGTTGGGCGAATCCACAAACGCTCCACGGTTGTGAATCCGGTTTCACCGACGTAGGCGGGAGCGCCGACGGCTTTCTCGAAATCTCTTTTCTTCCAAGGTAGGGCGTTGAGGGCTTTGCGTTCGGCGGCCGAGACTTTGGCGACGTCATCGTAAAAGCCGGGGATGAGAGCATGGAAGTTCTTGTCGTGCAGCTTGGCGAAGAGCTCGGTCAAAATCGTGAGCGGATTGGGGACCGCGCCGCCGTACACGCCAGAATGCAAATCGTGCGCGGGCCCGGTCAATTCAATCTGGTAGTAGTTTAAGCCACGCAAGCCGTAGGTGATGGACGGGACGCCTTTAGCGAGCATGGACGTATCGGAGACAACTAGCGCGTCGGCTTTGAGCTTTTCTTTGTTCTTTTGAACGTGATCCCACAGGCTTACGCTGCCGACTTCTTCTTCGCCTTCAATCAACACTTTAATGTTGACGGGAAACTTTCCATTGACGTGCTGCAAAGCCTCCAGGGCCTTGATGTGGATGTGCACCTGGCCTTTATCGTCAGCAGTGCCGCGGCCGAAGAGATTGCCGTCGCGGACGGTGGGCTCAAAAGCGGGAGAAGTCCAGAGGTCGAGAGGTTCCGGAGGTTGCACGTCGTAGTGGCCGTAGAAAAGGATAGTGGGCTTACCAGGGGCCTCGAGGGATTCCGCATAGACCAAGGGGTGAAGATTGGTGGGCACGACCTGAACCGTTTTAAATCCGGCGGAAGAGAGTTTGCCGGCGACCCAGCGTGCGGCACGCTCGATATCCGGCTTGTGCTCGCTTTTGGCGCTGACGCTGGGGATGCGCAGGAATTCGCACAGCTCCGCCAGATGCCGGTCGCGGCAACTTTCGATAAATTCTGCAAGGTTCATGTTCGATCCCAAGAGTACGAGTCCCTTCCGGTATGAGTGCGTTTCAAATATTGCGAAATATTGCGGCCGGGGTAAGAGCACACCGAAACACTTCGAAGGTTTCCGAAGCCGCTTAGAAGTATTTTAGGGCTGTCAGGGCTTTCGGCACAAGCAACCGGTGCATTTTGTAAGGACATTTTACATGCTGCGTTCGGTGTGCGCTGGCAATCCGAGGGGGAGATTGTGCCTAAGTTAACGCCGGGCGGGGCAAGCCCCGCCCCTACAGGTTGTCCAGGTCGTCGACAATCGCGCTCAGGAAATTGCTGAAGCTCTTTCCCACGGCGGGGGAACCCGGACACAGGCCATGCCGGCGGCGTGGGCTGCCTGAATGCCCATCTTGGTGTCTTCGAAAACGAGACAGGTTTCGGGGGCTACGCCGAGCCTGTTAGCGGCGAGCAGGAAAGCTTCCGGATCGGGCTTGCTTTTCTGGTAGTCTCCGGCGCAGACCAGGGTATCGAATCGATCGAGGAGATGAAGCGAAATGAGAGAAGCGCTCACCGACTCGCGCGTGCTTCCGGAGACGACGGCGAATGGTATGCGGCCGTGCGCGGCCTCAATATGCTCCAAGACCTCGGGGACTGCTTTTAAATGCGGGTGCAGTTGGAGAAATAAGTCTTCCTTGCGGCGGGCTACCGTTTCCACCGGCATCGTTAATCCTTGCCTTTCGTTCAGGGTGGCTATAATTTCGGCTATGGGCATGCCGCCCCACGCGTAGAAAAGGTCCTCTGCAAATTCGCAGTTCCATTCCTTGAGCGCCTTTTTCCAGGATAGGTAATGCAGTGGCATGGAGTCGGCGATGGTGCCGTCGCAGTCGAAGAGGTAGGCGTTAAACGGGCCGGGGGGTAGTTTCAGTTTCATGCTTTGGGTGATGGCGTTGACAGTAGAAATGCTTCCGGTTTCATTCTACCCGAAAGGTCCAGTGCTGAGCGCAGATTGAAGATTTGCCGCGGCAGTGAGGTGGGACTAAATGCGCCCGCCTCGGAAGGCGGCCGCTACAAGTCATTCCGGAGTTATCGAATGGGGAGATCTACCGACAGGAGCGGAGAATAGCGAAGGGACGCGCCGGCGTCAAGCGTGAGGGACACCGCTCCTTCGATAACCAGGGGCTCCCGGGTGCGTCCATATGGGAGTATTCTGCGGCGGAACGGCAAAGGAGGGAGCATGGAACGGAGAGAGTTCTTACGGCGTGGGGCGTTTGGAGTGGGGGCGGCTTGGCTGGGGTCGCGAGGGTTGGCAGCGCGGATGGCGGCTTTGCCGAAGCTGGATCGGAAATTCAGCGCTACGGATACGGTGACGATCGGGAAGACGGGCATCCAGACTAGCCGGCTGGCGATGGGGACCGGTACTGTAGGCTTTGGGCATCACTCGAACCAGACGGCTCTGGGAATTGCCGGGCTTTCCGGGCTGCTGCTGAATGGGTACGACAATGGGTTGCGATTTTTTGACGCGGCAGATTCGTATGGGAGCCATCCGCACGTGGCGGAGGCGCTCAAGAGCGTGCCGCGCGACAAGGTCACCGTGCTCAGCAAGACGTGGGCGCGGGATCCTGCGACGGCGCGAGCGGATCTCGACCGATTTCGCAAGGAACTTGGCACGGAATATCTGGATATTTGCCTGATGCATTGCGTCACGGAGGGCGACTGGACCGAGAGGTACAAGGGCGTGATGGATGTGCTCTCGGAAGCGAAGGAAAAGGGCGTCATCCGGGCGCACGGCTGCTCGTGCCACAGCATCGAGGCTTTGCGGGCGGCGGCGAAGTCGCCGTGGGTGGAAGTCGATCTGGTGCGGATCAACCCGATTGGGTCGCACATGGACGCCGATCCGGAGACGGTTGTGAGCGTGATCCGGGAAATGCGGGCGGCGGGTAAGGGAGTTATTGGGATGAAGATACTGGGCCAGGGCGACATGCGCGGGAGGCAGGATGAGGCGCTGAAATATGCGTTGTCGCTGGGATTGCTGGATGCGTTTACGATTGGAGCGGAGAGTAAGGCGGAGCAGCAGGACCTGATGAGGAGGATTGCGGCGGCGGCGTAGAAAAAAGAGGTAAAGAAGTAATGAAGTAACGATGTAACGAAAGGGATGGATTGAGCCGATCCCGTGCTGGGACCGATCGCTTCGCGTTTTTTGGGTTGGAAATGCTGCTGGGGCTTCACGGTTGCCGTGGCGGAAACACCTGTCCTGTCGGGCAATTGACCCTGCCGGAGGGTGGTCTGAAAATTGGAGCATGAGCCAAGTTACTTTTACCGCGCCACGGCGCAGCGGGCGCGTGTTCCACAAGATGCGAGTTCAGGCGCACGGCCGGGGTCACGATGGCCGGAAATTTCGAGAAGTCTGCCAGACGCTGGTGGTGAATTCACACGGCGGGTTGCTGCTGCTGAAGAACGAGGTCGATCAGGGGGAGATGATCGTCCTGACCAATCCGGACACCGACGAGGAGCAGGAGTGCCGCGTGGTGTTCTTGGGCGAGCCTGGCAATCAAGGGCAGCGTATCGGGGTGGAGTTTTTGACACCGGCGCCGCGTTTTTGGGGGCTTGAGTTTATTGACGGCGAGGTGTCGGGCAGCGGCAGCGAAGCGTCCGCTGAGTAGTCACGCGGTCTGCCAGCGGGGCTAGGAAGCGTTGGCGGAAGCGCGGTTCATTTCGGGCTTAGGGTCTGATTTCGCAGGCGCCACGCGCCTTTTTTTGGCAAACCAATCGCCTAGCCGCCAGAGCAGCAAGATGGAGACCAGCGCGGCGTAGAAAAGCGGATTGCGCACGTCGGACTTCACCAGCCAATAGTAGTGAATCACACCACAAATCGCCGCGATGTAGATCGATCGATGCAAGGTTTGCCAACGCTTGCCGCCCAGGCGGCGGATCCAGCCTGCGGTGGAAGTAACGGCGAGCGGAATCAAGAGCACAAATCCCAGGAAACCTACGGTGATGTAACGGCGCTTCTCCACGTCTTTCCACATGGCGGCGAGATCGAAGCTCTGGTCGGGGCCTATGTAGGTGAGGAAGTGCAGGCAAACATAGAAGAAGGCGAAGAGGCCGAGCATGCGCCGGAAGCGAATGAGCTCGGGGAGCTTGAGAAGTTTTCGCAGAGGAGTGATGGTCAGCGTGAAAATCAGGAAGCGGAGGGTCCAGAGGCCGGTGGCGTGTTGCAGGAATTCAACCGGGTTGGCGCCGAGCCGGCCGGTCAGCGCGCGCCCTATGAGGGTGGCGAGCGGGGCGAGGCAGATAATAAAGACCGGTACCTTGGTCCATTTGTTGGAGAGGAGGCGATGCACGCGGTTTTCTCGGGCTAGTATTCCTTCTTCAGATTCATCCCGGCATACATGTTGGCGACCTGATCGCCGTAGCCGTTGAACATCAGCGTGTTGCGGCGGAGGATTTCGCCTAGACGGCGCTCCTTGGCCTGGCTCCAACGCGGGTGGTCGACGGTGGGATTCACGTTGGAATAAAAGCCATATTCGGAGGGGGCCATGAGGTTCCAGGTCGTCGGGGGCTCACCCTTCACGAATTTTATTTTTACGATGGACTTGATGCTCTTGAATCCGTATTTCCAGGGGATGACCATGCGCACCGGCGCGCCGTCCTGATTGGGAAGGGTTTCGCCGTACATACCGACGCACAGCAGAGTGAGGGGATTCATCGCCTCGTCAAGGCGCAGGCCTTCGACGTAAGGATAGTTGAGGCCCGTGCCCCGGGACTCGGGCATTTGCTTGAGGTCGTAAAAACTCTGGAAGGCGACGTATTTTGCTTTTGGTGTGGGCTCGACGAGCTTGATTAGAGTATTGAGCGAAAAACCGATCCACGGCACGACGATCGACCAGGCTTCGACGCAGCGATGGCGGTAGATGCGCTCTTCGAGCGGGGCGAGCTTCAGGATCTCGTCCAGGGTGAAGGTGCGGGGCTTGGCGACTTCGCCTTCGACGGAGACGCTCCATGGGGAGGTTTTGAAATTTTGCGCATTCTTCGCGGGGTCGGACTTGTCGGTGCCGAATTCGTAGAAATTGTTGTAGTGCGTTACGTCGTTGAATGGAGTGATCTTTTCATCGGTATTGAAAGGGCCCTTGACGGTGGCCAGCTTGGTTCCGGCATAGACGTCGCGCGAAGGCGAAATCAAATCCATCAAACGCGTGCCTGCGAGAGAGGCGACGCCGGCGATTCCCATCCCTTGGAGAAACTTGCGGCGGTTGAGGTACACGGACTTGGGGGTGATGTCGGCGTAGGTGAGATCTGGCGATCGGCGAATCAGCATATGTCCTCTGGCGAAGAAAGGTATCTCTATAAGTCTACGGCGATTTGTGGGGATCGGATGGGATTTCTATCTCCGAGCAGGGTGGATAAATCGGCTCAAAATTGCCGCGGCGGGGCACCACGCGAACTACTCGTTCCGACTACCAAGAGCGACACGCGCGGGCACATATCAAATTAGTTACGCCAAGAAACCTGCTCTGACGTCCTAGTTCCATGCGCCGTCCCGTTGGGCAACTACTCCCATTCTGATATCTTTGCGGTGTTAGAGAGGTACGCGTCTGGAAGAGCACGCCCTGGCAATACTCCGCGACCGAGTCGCCGACATCATTTTTGGAACAATTTTTGTGTTCGGCGGATTGGCGGCATGTTGCATCGCTGCCATGCGCCGCCGGAGGGGCGTGCGCGCGCTCGTCTGGCTGGGAATCTGGAGTGCGATGTATGGAGTCCGCCACCTGGCGGATTCGCTGGATGTCGTGGGCCTTCTCCCGCACTGGTTTCAGGTTAGCCTTCCTTACATGGACGTTGTTATCTCGTACCTAATCTTGGTTGTTGCTACCTTCGCTTTTCTGGAGCTGAGTCTCGGCAAAGTTCGCATATGGCTTTGGACGGTGATCCTTGTGGGGCTGGCAATAGGTTTGACAGGCATCGGCTTCTTCATCTTCACCGGCTCGAACGACAAGTTGATACCCTACAACAATCTCCTGGCTGCCTGCTCCCTCTTTGTCCTCGTAATTGTCGTCGTGGTGCCAAAACTATCCCGCAAGTTCCTCGTTCTGCCAATCCAAACAAACCGCGTTCTGGCGGTCGGTACGCTGGTTTTCGCGGTGGAAGCCCTGTATGTTAATTTGGCGCATCCCCTGGGTTACGACACTCCGCTTATCCTGGACACATTGGGATTTGCAGTTCTCCTGCTTTCGTTTGGATATGTTGCCCTACAGATCGTCTTTGCGAGCGAGCGCCGCCTGCTGTCGATTGAAAACGAACTCGCAATCGCCCGGGAGATACAGAATTCGATTCTTCCCAGCAGCAATCCTGGACTCAAAGACCTTCGCATCGCCGCGGCCTATCGTCCGATGACAGCCGTCGCCGGCGATTTTTATGAGTTCATTCCCATTGATCAGAACCGGATTGGCTTTCTCGTGGCTGACGTGTCCGGACACGGTGTCCCAGCCGCGCTCATCGCGGCAATGATCAAGGTGGCGATGCAATCCGTCGTGCCCAACGCAGATGATCCCCGGGAAGTACTGCGTGGGTTGAACCGCATCCTTTTCGGGCAACCCCGCGATCAATTCGTCACTGCCGCCTATTTGTTGATCGATACGCAGAATCGCAAAGCGCTGTACTCAGCTGCGGGACATCCGCCACTGCTCCGGTCACACGGAGGCGAGTTGGAACGCATCGAGAGCAACGGAATAGTTTTCGGAGTGTTGCCGGACCCCGACTACCCCGTTTGCGAGATGCCTATTAGCCCAGGGGATCGCTTTCTCCTTTACACCGACGGCGTGATTGAGCCCGAGAATGCCAGCAGCGAGTCTTTTGGCGACCACAAGCTTGAAGAGGTGGTTCGCAAGTATCAGTGGAGCCCACCGTCCGAGTTGCTGGACCAACTGCTCTCGGAGATTCGCCGCTGGCAACCAGCTTCCATGGACCAGCAGGACGACATCACACTCATCGCCATTGATGTCGTCTAGTCCGACGGCACGTGGATTGTTGTCCTGGCCGCAATGCAATCGAGGGGGCTCAGTTCGGGATCTGCTGTGATTGCGCTCGAGGCGAAATTGCATTAGCCTCTTGACGATCGTAGTGCGTTAAGATACATACTGGTTGGTATGTTACGAGCTCGCAAGAGTCCGAAACGCAGAGCGACCAGGCTGCGCGATCCTGAGTCCACCCGGAAACGCTTGCTGCAGGCGGCAAGCCGCGAAGTCTACGTGTCGGGTTTCCAGAGTGCCAGCCTGGACACGATTCTGGCCACCACCGGTGTCACCAAGGGGGCGCTGTATTACCACTTCAAAAGCAAGGAAGCCTTAGGATATGCCCTCGTCGAAGAGATCATCGCCCCCAACCTCCGCGCAAAGTGGTTACGTCCTCTCCGGAGTACCAAGGAGCCTATCGACACCTTAATTGGCATTGTTCAAAGCGAATCCGTTCAGCCCCAAGCCGTACGGGGCGGCTGTCCGCTGAACAACTTGGCTCAAGAAATGTCTCCTCTTGACGAGGGATTTCGTAAGCGCCTTGCTTCCGTGTTCCGTGAATGGCAGCAGGGTATCGCGGACGCCTTGCGACGGGGACAGGCTGAGGGAAGGGTCCGCGGTGACGCGGAACCTGTTGAGACCGCCGGGTTTCTGATCGCCATGCTCGAGGGCTACGTCTCGTTAGCAAAAAACGCCCAGGATGCGAAAGTGTTGAAAGTGGGCATTAAAAACATCGTGGAGTGGTTGAGGTCTCTTCGCGCCGGGCCAATCGCACCGAGTGACGCGACATCGAGTCACCAGGATGGAAGCTGCTTGTGACGAGAGCTATGCCATTGCCACGAAATTCCGGCAAACAGCGCACACCCTTGCGTCAGCGCCGTCCCATGACTGTGGCATTTGTTGCCTGCGACTCGGCCCAAAGGATTCTTTTGTCAGATCCGCGAGTGGATTCGCAACCGTGTGCAACCGCAGGATCTGTCACTTACTAGGATGGCGGGCCTAGGTGGCCTGTTAACGGATCGGCTCCGATGAAAGAACGAGACGAGCGTCCTGAAACTCTGAACGAATGGTCTTCCGTGTGGATTCAGAGTGGCGAGCGAAGGCCCGCAAACCCCTTTCACACTGTCCGAGATTCCCCTTCGAGCAGTCCCGGGAACAGCCCTGCGGACTACTCGAAGGAAATGACCCACGGTAGAATCGCTATAACGTCGAGGAGGAAAATCGTTTTCGTTGACTTGACGGATGTCGTAGTCGTGGAGGCGCGTTGCAATTATGTCGCCCTCAGGACCCTCTCCGGCGCGCATATCCTGCGACAACCGATAGCGGCTGTTGCCGAAAACTTTCAGAAGTATGGATTCATTCGAATTCATCGCTCAACCATCGTGAATGGAGGATTTGTGGAGGAGGTCCGAACTTCAGCCTCCGGCAAAATGCTTGTCCAGCTCAAGGGACTAGCCGGCGCGTATCATGTTTCTCGAAGGTATCGCAACGCGCTAAGACGTTTCGCGTCCCGCTGGGCTTATGGGAGCTAGAGCCATCCTGCGCCCCCTGCGGAACGCGCCGGGTAATTCATAACGACTGATCCATTGAACCCTCTGCTTCTTTGATAGCGGTTCTCAACGTTGTCGACACTCCCGGCGCCCCTAGGACCTTCCAAATTGCGGAGCCTATCGTCGTCCCTTCCGATCGGTGGAAACCGACTCTGATGTGGGAGCGAACGACTCGGGTTTGGTAGGATTCGGAATTTCCGAGCGACGAACCAACAGACCACCCCTCCGCAGACTCATATTTTGCCGAAAACCTTAGGCTCTAAGTCGCTGAAAACACAGGGCCCGGAAGCATCCGGGACTGGTGCGAGGCGTGCACTTCGAGACACTAATCCGAGGTTGCCTCTTGCTAAACGTTGTGGGGCGAATTCCAAAGGTATTTGCCTCTGAGCCAAGTCCACTCGGATCTTCAGGAGGGGTCTGTGAAAATCGCATATGCGTGTGGTGTGCTCGCTATTTTGGCGGCGCTGTTGCTGGCTTTGACGTTCTCCAGCGAAGTAAGCGCGCAGGTCATTAGCGCTGACCTGGTCGGAACGGTTCTGGACAAGACCGGCGCGGTCGTTCCGGCGGCAAGGGTCGAGTTGACCAATGCTAACACCGGCGTAAGGTATGCAACCGTGGCCAACGAGTCCGGCGAGTATCGCTTCAACAACTTGCCCGTAGGCACCTACAACGTCACGGGCGCGGCAGCCAATTTTGCTACCACCACGATTAATGGTGTGGTGATGGAGTTGAACAAGACCAGTACGCTGCAGATCACTCTGGAAATTAAGGGCACGGTCACGTCCATCGAGGTCTCCGGTGCCGCACCTGCTCTGGACACCACGACGGCCCAGATTAACAGCACTTTTGACCAGAAGCTCGCGGCGGACCTGCCCGTTTCCTCGGTCACCGGCGGCGTTCTGAATCTTTCGCTTTTGAGCGCTGGCGTCGCCACCGGCGGCGGCATCGGCGCTGGCACCGGTCCCAGCATCGGTGGCCAGCGTCCCAGAAACAACAACTTCACCATCGAGGGTGTGGACAACAACGACAAAGCCGTGACCGGCCCGTTGGTCACCATTCCCAATGATGCAGTCGCGGAATTCTCAGTGCTGCAGAATCAGTTCGCTCCGGACTTCGGACATTCGTCCGGTGGCCAATTCAACACCATCATTAAGAGCGGCACGAATTCGTTTCATGGCGATGCCTATATCTACTCGGAGAACAGAAATTTTAACGCCATCGACCAATCCGTCGTCAACAACGGCCTGACGTCAAATCCGCGCTATGACAACAACCGCATGGGTGGAGTGTTTGGCGGTCCCATCATCAAGAATAAACTCTTCTTCTTTGGCGCTTTGGAATATAACCCCATCGGATCAGCGGCCGTGCTTGGGGCCCCCGTCTGCGCACCGACAGCCGCTGGTTATAGTGCCTTGGCGGCTTTGCCGGGAATTTCCGCGACCAATCTAGCCATTTTGCAGAAATACGTGGCCCCCGCGGCCACCGTAGACACCACCGGGACCTGCGGTCCAAACGCTGCGGCGGCTGGGGTGGAAACGGTTAAAAGCAATTCGGGCGCAGTGGCGCAGGTTCCGGAAGGCGTCCTGAGCTTTTCCGGTCCCAACTACCTTAACAACTGGTCGGCGTTGGGCAGTATTGATTACGATATATCCTCAAAAGACCAACTGCGCGGGCGTTATGTATATAACCGCTCCGTCGGAATTGACACCAACGCATTTTTGCCTGCCTTTTATCTAAATGCGCCGACTAAATTTCACCTTGTGACCATTAATGAATACCACACGTTTAATACCAACACGCAGAATGAGTTCCGGCTCGGCTACAATCGCTTTGACAATATAAATCCAGCCGGGAACTTTTCGTTCCCAGGTTTGGATAGCTTCCCCAACATCGTTCTCAATAGCCTCAACGGCATCAATATTGGCCCAGACCAGAACGCTCCGCAGTTTACCATTATTAACACCTATCAAGCATCCGACAGCATCAGCTGGACGCACAACAAACATACTCTGAAAGTGGGCATTGAGGGTCGCAAGTACATCTCTCCTCTGTCGTTCACCCAACGAGCGCGAGGCGACTACGAGTACAACTCGCTGGGGCAATACCTGGACGATCTGAGCCCCGACGCTCTAGCGCAAAGGAGCGTGGGACAGTCGACGTACTACGGCGACCAGTCGGCGATCTATTGGTTCGTGAATGACAACTGGCGCATCCGGCAAAACCTGACATTGAATTTCGGTGTGCGCTACGAATACACCACAACGCCGTTCGGCATTCGTTCCCAGAGTCTGAACGAGATCGCCAGCGTTCCGGGCCTCGCGGAATTCGATTCGCCACGCGCTCCCAAGAACGATTGGGGCCCGCGCATCGGGTTCGCGTATTCACCCGGGACCAGTGGCCGCACCTCCATTCGCGGGGGCTTCGGCATCGCCTATGACGTGCACTACGACAATATCGGTATTACGTCTCTCCCGCCGGAGTTGAGCGTCACCGAAAATACGCCGTCGCTCACCGCGAATATTCCCAACTTCCTCGCCAACGGCGGTCTTCCGCCGGGGACTGGAGGGATAACCACATTCCCGGACGCGGCTGCGGCGAGAGCGGCGACTTCGACTTACTATCCGCCGGACGTTAAAGATCCGAAGACCATTGATTGGACATTGGGCGTGCAGCACTCCTTCTGGAACGACTACACTCTGGAGGTACGCTACATCGGCACGCGCGGTATCCACCTCAACGTGCAGTCGATCGTCAACCTGGCGAACCTGGTGACTCCGTCACTGTTCTTGCCGACGTACACGACCAATGTGCCATCGCAGGCTGCTTTGAACGCTTCGCCTATCAACTTGAACACTATTCTGAGTAGCGGCGACGGCATAGTTCCCGCGTACGACGCTGCCGGGTTCAACGGAAACGCCCTCACCGCCTTTATTCCGGCAGGGTCGTCGATTTATCACGGGCTGGCGGCGCAACTAACGCGGCGGATGAGCCACGGGTTGCAATTTGTGGGCGCCTACACCTACAGCCACTTAATTGATAACAGCACCGCAGACTTCCACACCACCGACCTGACGCCGCGCCGGCAACAGGACTTCGAAGATCTGAACGCCGATCGCTCGAACTCGGCGTTGGACCATCGGCACCGCTTCACTATGGCCGTGCTCTACGACGTGCCGTTCTTCAAGAACGGAAACGCGCTCACTCGAAACGTCCTCGGCAATTGGGAGATCGCGCCAATCTACACTTATCAGACCGGTGAATGGATGACTGCGCAGAGCGGCATTGACGCCAACCTGAACGGCGACCAAGCCGGTGACCGAACAATTACTAACCCCGCGGGCGTGGGAGTGACCGGCAGCGGCGTGGTGCCTCTGTGCACGACTGCCATCCCGGCGTCAGAATGCACCTTGGCTAACGTGCTGACCTTCCCAAGCGCGGTGGTCGGCTATGCCGCAACCAATCCCAGTGCGAAGTACATTCAGGCGTATTACGGGGCATTGGCCACCACCGGCCGCAACACGATCCTGAGCCCCCCGACGAACAACTTCGACGCTACGGCAATCAAGCGCTTCTCGATCACCGAGCGGTACAAAGTCGAGTTCGGAGTGCAGGCCTTCAACTTGTTGAATCACCCACAATTTGTTCCATGCTGCGCCGCGGGTGCTGGCCCCGGTGCGCTCGGTGGAGCGACCAACGCGGTGACTGCCCAGGCCGTTACCGGTTCGCCGCGCAACGCCCTCGAACCGCAACGCGGCATCTTCAACAACTTTAGTGCGGTATTCCCGAGCGAAGCTCGAGCGCTGCAACTTTCTTTGAAGATTTTCTTCTAGACCCAACCCTTTCGCTTCTCGATGAAGCCGCATTTTCGCAGAAGGCGTCCCGATCTTCGGACGTCTTTTGCTTTTTCCAGCGACGCACGAAAACAACCGTGCGTCGCTGGTTTCCAGTGCTTCATTTATATCTATTGGTCTTTTAATTCCCTAGGAGGAATCAATGAACCAAATGGGCCAAAAATAGTCGCCATAATCGCATTGGGAACTTTCGCGCTGGTTATCGGGCTCGGCGAGTTGCGGCGAGCGCAAGCGCAGGAGGCCAAAGAACCCTATCCCAGCATGGCTCCGCTTGATCAATACCTAATGGATCGCAACGCCGAGATTGCCATCGCGCGGAGCGCGGCCCCGGAGGCCATCTCACGCGATGCCGATGTCCTCGTCCTGGGAAGGCGTGGCTACGAAACCGCAGTCAAAGGTAAGAACGGTTTCGTGTGCGTCGTGGAGCGAGGGTGGATGGGCCCATTCGATGGCGAATTTGCCGGTAATTTTTGGAACCCTAAACTTCGAGGCCCGCTCTGCTTCAATCCACCGGCTGTCCGCTCCATTCTGCCGATGACGTATAAAAGAACGGAGACGGTATTAGCCGGTCAATCCAAAGCTCAGATCATCGAGGGCATCAAGACATTTGTAAAGCAAAAGCTGCCGCCTCTGGAGCCTGGGGCCATGAGCTATATGATGTCGAAAGAACAGTACCTTAGCGATGACGGCCATCACAACTGGATAGCTCACCTGATGATTTACGCTCCCCTTACGGACAGTGCCGTTTGGGGTGCAGATCTGCCCCATTCTCCTGTCATGCTGAATCCACAGTTCCATGGCGATCCGGAACCAATCGACGTATTCATGATTCCCGTGGGCAGATGGTCGGATGGAACCGCAGACCCCGTTAAGTATTAGCAATGCGAACGGATGATCGATTAACTGCTCGAAGGTACCGGCTCGATTAACGTACCTTTCGCAGGACATTCCTGCTTGGGCCCCACAGAGGCTGCCATCTACGAAAAGCAAAGTCGGACCAGGTAAGCCTCGTGGGTGCAGGTTCGCACTCGAAAGACTTGCCTTGGGCAGTGAGTCGAAAATCATCGATTAGCTGTTCTTCATATCGGCGGTTCAGGGATTCGTAACGACGCCATAATCCGTTGACGATTGGTTCGCCGCATCAAGCGTCGCCGACGGGCGGTTATTTCGGTACGTCTGTAGGACGGAACGATTTGGGGCACCGAAATGACCGCCATCCTTGACGAGAATAGAACTGTACCGCGACCAGATCCGACTGAACGACGCGAAGGCGGCACGCCTGATAACGTCTCAGTCACTACGACCTCTATGAGGTGTCGCAGTGAGTCGTACTCGTGGGTCGCGGTCGCCGGATAGCCACCTCGATGGGCATTCACTATCTCTAAGCGTTTGAAGTGAGTCCTGGTAAACGCGCTTCCGGGGCACGTGACATAGCAAAGCCACCGTGGATCGAACTTCCCGGATCATTCTTGAGCGAGTCGGTAGAGCCTGTAGCCCACAAACAGAATCCAGGCTGTGGCAAACAGGGCATTCATAATTATGGTCAGACTGAAGCCCGCTAGCGAAACGATGCCAAGGATTCCGGTGATCAAGCCCAGATAGGCCGTGATCTTGTTGAAGACTCCCCGCAGCATTACGAAACTAATCATGAGGATTCCGAACGAGAGGGTTACTATTGCGTACATGACTTCCAGAGGGGACGCCAGCACTGCACAAGCGTAGTTGGCGGCCGCAAGGTAACTCGCCCGCTGGACGTCATTCGTGCTTCGAGAATAGCTATCGTAGAGAATGAGCAGCGAGGCATAATGTGACCAGGTGACTGTTAAATCCAGGACTACAAACAGCCCCACGAAAGCCGTCGCTACCAGCATCACGTTTCGGTTCGTCCCTTCCAGCGCGAGATAAAGCGCAAATGCAACCGGCACAAAGAGAAAATCCGTTAAGACGGAGAGACCAAGAATCACCCACCAGACTGCCGTCTTCCCGGGAAGGTACCTGAGCCAAGCCTCGCCACTAATGGGCGCGACACCGACGTGCGCATACAGGGGAATGATGACAATGTACCCGGCACCTATCACGAGTGCGGCGATACCGCCGACCCGATACCACTGCTTTTGATCGGCATCGGCCGAATCAACCGGAATCTTCTCAGCACTCATCGATGTTTCCCCTGCGCTGTACTGTCACCCTCACCCGGCCCAATGAGGGTGCACAAATATACGCCAAGGCAGTCCGTGGGAGAACGGCTACTGCGAAAGTTTCAAAGGGAAGCTGCGGGATGAATGCCTGAACGGAGAAATCTCCTATTCGTTGAAGGAGGCTCAGATGGTGATCGAAAAGTGGCGAGTGCAGTACAACACGAAGCGGCCGCACGCCGCACTCGGCTACAGGCCGCCTGCCCCCGCGGCCTGTAGCCCGATGGTATCAAAACTGAATTCGCAACCAACGGCTGTGATGTAAACTCTCTCAGTGCTCCTGGTACAAAATCCCGGCTCGTTCAAAAGATGTCCCTCGGGCTAGAATGGAAGGTATGGCGCTCATTGAGCGTCTCTACCAGAGCAACCAAAGCTCTGTGCAGTGAATGTGCGGTAAAGTTGGGCTAAGTCCTGCGGAGGAGTGGGTGAGCGGTTGAAACCGGCGGTCTTGAAAACCGTTAGACTCGAAAGGGTCTCGGGGGTTCGAATCCCTCCTCCTCCGCCAGTTCTTTGTTTTCAATGAGTTGGATTCCTTCCTAAAGTTCTTCCTAAGAGTTCCTCAAATCTCAGTATTAGCCAAACAGAGGAATTTCTTATGGCTGGAAAATTTTCGGTCTACAAGTACGTAAAACTGCAAGGAAAGGGCTGGCGGTACGCATGTGCTGCGTTTCACTCCAACGGAAAAATCAAGCCGAATATCGTGATCGTGAAAGGTGCGGACGGCAAGGCTACTGAGGAGAAGCACGCTGAAGGTGCTTACTTCCTCAATTTCAACAACACATGGATACCCGTCGGCGCGGATGCGTTGGAGGCTCAGCACCAACGTAAGCTAAAGCTCAATCAAGCACAGTATGAGCGGCTTACCGGCAAGACCACGGCTCCCGGACCAAACCTCATTCATCTGGGGAGGAAAGTCATTAAAGACGAAGTTGACGCATACCTCGCCAACTTGGAGCTTGCGAAGCGTCCTTACAAGACAGTCGGAGAGAAGCGCCGTTTCCTCACGTCGTTCGTGACCATTGTCCCGAAGAAATTCGTGGACGAGTTCAGCCGGAACGACGTGCTCACTTTCCGCAATGAACTCATAGCCGACTATGACCCGAATTACGTCGGCAAGCAAATGATGGCGGTCGTGACGTTCTTCAACCAGTGGCTTAGGCTCAAGCTCAACATCCAAAAGAGCGACTGGCCGGAGTACGAGCAGAATCCCCCGGAACCATATAGCGACGCGGAGATTGTCGCGCTTGAGGCGCACACGAAGGACAAGACGAATTTATTGGTGCGGTTGTTCAGGTCAACGGGATGCAGGGACATGGAAGTCGCACACTTAACCGATGCCGACATCAGTCCCCGCACGAAGGAAATCCTCATTCGGCAGAAGCCGTGCTTTCACTGCAAAGAGTGCATCAGTCGCGGGAACATCTGGAAGCCCAAGACCCCGGCAAGCACGCGCAGCATCCCAGTGAGCGACGGACTCTTGGCGAAACTGCTGGCATTGCCCAAGGGGCTGCTATTCCCGAACGAGGACGGCAACCCGGACGTTCATTTCCTCGATAAGCTCAAGCGCAAGGTGGAAAACTCCGGCGTGGCGCACGTCAAACTGCACCGTTTTAGGGACACGTTCGTCACCAACAAAATTCAGGACGGCGTGAACATCCGCACCGTGCAAAAGTGGGCTGGGCATGAGGATGTCAACGAAACTATGCGGTACACCGCATGGCTTGATGGACAGAGCAAGGGTGCGAGAGACGCCGCGAATCGTGAGGACATCCGGTACCAGACGGGCACTCAGGGCGACCAATCCGTCAAGGGCCGCGCCCTGTGAAGTAGCGAAGCCACTGTCGTAGTGACTGGCACACCGTCTGTTTGAGGAAACTGCCTCAACTGTGTAGCAGCAGTCGGGGCTAATAGGTGAGTACTGGAAGGCTCCGATCCATCCGCCAACCTCTTAGTTCTTCATCTTGCCTCGGAGGTGGTCAGCGAGGCCCTTGCCATAGACGCGGACGCACGAACCAATTCGGAAGGATGGGAAGTTGCCGCGTTTGGCTTGCTTCCAAACTGGTTTGCTCTCAAGTAAGTCGAACAGGTCTGACGGCGGAACGCGCTCCTACGGAGGACAGAATCGCCCCGGTCGTCACTTGGGAATTTGCGTATACCGTCTCGCCTGCCACGGCGGGCGCTGTGCCTGAAACTTGTGGTCTGCTCGTGATCATGGACATTTCTCTTCGGTCGCGGCTAACGGGTACCATGGAAGGACGTGGTTGCCACAGACCTAGGTAATCCATACTGAGATCGTCTGAAGTTTTTTTGAATTTCGTGGAGCAGTCAGCTTTTCCTTTATTCTTCCCTTGCGGTCGACGAGGACGCAAGCGAGGAACTTCGAAACATCGTCAATGGTGTCCACGTCGGTCTCTAGGGAAGCAAGGACAGCCAGGATTCAAGACGCGTGCCACATAAAAATTGGCGACGCGGCACGCATGATCATCATCGACAGTAAATTCAAACGGCTGACGCTCTCGATGTGACACCGAAGACCATCGGTGAGGCGCGAATCGAATTTCCAAGGGGGACCTGTGTATTAAAGGGACTTCCCCAGGCCCTGCTTGGGGGTACCGCGTTCTCTCGACTGTGTTTCACTGTACTCTCGGTTGGCTTTTTGTCGCTCTTTATCAATTTTTCTCAACCTTCGCATGTCCTCTCTTTTTCGCGCCCGATACTCGGGTGTGCTCATCCGGAAATTGTCGCGACACTTAGGCGTGCAATGCTTCTTCCTCGGGTGTAGCGCGAACAGCCATCGCCGGCACGATAAACATCGCCGTAATCGCGAGGTCCGCATTGCGAAGCACGTCATCAATGAGATTGCAGAAGTGCGCATCCACTCCTTCTGGCAAAACATGCAGCAGGTCATCAACGGCCTCAAGATAATCCATGTCGTCCATTGATTCGTCCTCAGGGTCTCGCGTCCTGTACTCCTTGCACAATCGGATTAACTCCTCGATGTCTGCTCCGCTGGTTTTGTTGTTCTCCAACCAGTCCGCCAAGAAGGCCTCGCCACGAGTTGGTCTTGGATTAACTTTTAATTGCGTCCGATATCGCTTAGGCACGGCCCCCCCCATTTCGCCTTGTTGCCCACGCAAGACCCGAAATTCTGGGAATCAGTGTTCACTCACGACTACCGAACTGACGGGAATACCCTGAGATCATGAACACAAAAACGGACAAAGCTGCGAACACGCAGAACAGCGAGTCCATCCATGCTGCGGCCGCACCTGCGCAGCCACCTGTGAATCGCGATCGTACCACGGCTGGGAATGCCGCCACTTCGCCAGGTGCCGGGCGACCAAGCACGGCGAGAAGAGAGGAAGGAAACACATGGAAACAACGGTAGTGGCACCAGAAGCAGAAGCGCAGTGCGGGCATCTAAGCCGCACGGACGTAGGCAAACCAGACAGCGGACGGCAAGTCTGCGACGACTGCAAGCAGATTTTCCAAGACGGCGTTCCTTCCCCAAAGATCGGACAACTGTTGTCTGATCTCGCGACAGAAGCAGAAGTCCTACCAGTAACCAAAGCTGTGGCGTCTCGCGCAAAGAAGGCACGCAAGCCGAAGGTCGGCAAGGCGGAAGGCGCGAAGACGATCAACTTGAATTCAGACGAGTTGGCACGCGGCAAGAAAGCCGATGAAGAAGCTGCACGGCAGGAATACCTCAAAAGCATTAGCGACGACGCATCCTTCCTCGCGGTCACGATGAAAGGCTTCGCGGCATTGTGCAAGACCGCAGACGAAGCTATTGAAGCACGAGACGAGTTCTTCTCGAAAAAAATGAAGACTCTCGCCTTCGCCAACAGAGTCCAGCGTGTCCGTGATTTCGCGTCCACGAAGAAAAACAACGAAGTCTTGACGATAGACGGCAAGGAATACAAATCAGTCAAGATTTTCTTCAAGAAAGAGTTGGGCGTCACCTACGAGTACGTGCGGCAACTCGGCAAGAAGTTGGGACGCCTCAGCCTTCTCTTGGAAGAACGCAGTCCCCAAACCAACCAGCCGCGAAGCGCGGCACAGCCAACTACAGTCAATCCCACAGGGACACCGTCCGAAACAGGAATCAATGTCCCCGAAGACGAAGACGTCGCGTTTATTCCAGACGGTGGCACAGGCTTCGTGCAACCAGATGGTGTTTTGGTGCCGTACACGAACACGCCACCAGTCCCCGAAGTCAACCTCTCATTTTCTACCGCGGAAAGAGTGCAGTCCGCATTCGAATTCGCGGTGTCCTGCACGAAGTACTTGTCTCCCTCGGAAAAGGATGAGTTCTACAGCAAGTTGATTGACAGACTGCAAGACGAGTTACAGCCCGCGATTGACCAGGCAGGATTCAGAGTCCACGGAAAGGCATAAGGCACAAACCCCGACCGCCCCAAACTGATCGCGGGGCGACGAGGCATGATTACCGAGAAGATGCGACATGGAAAATAGCAAAATCAACTGGACAGACCACACATGGAATCCTTGGGTCGGCTGCCGCCACGTGTCGGCGGGATGCGACCACTGCTACGCCGACATGATGGTGACCAACCGCATGGGCCGAGACTTTTCAACCGTGACGCGCGCGAAGACTTGGAAGGAGCCGCCGAAATGGAATCGCAAGGCTCCGGTCCCCGCAGTGGAGCTTGGACGCAGAGTCCGGGTGTTCTGCGCCAGTCTCACCGACTTCTTCATCCAAGACGCCGACCCGTGGCGGGACGAGGCGTGGGATGTCATCCACCGATGCACGGAGATGGACTGGCTCATCCTTACCAAGCGCCCAGCGCTTATCCCGTCCCGGCTGCCGAAGGATTGGGGAAACGGCTGGCCACACGTCTGGCTGGGCACGACCTGCGGAGCGCGGGAATCCTATCCTCGGCTCGATGCGTTGCGGGAAATCCCCGCTGCTGTGCGTTTCATCTCGGCGGAGCCACTGCTGGAGAGTCTCGCTGACATCAATCTCGACGAATTCCATTGGCTCATCGCCGGAGGCGAGAGCGGTTCGGGATTCCGCTCGATGCGCGAAGAGTGGGCGCTTGAGTTGCGCGACACATGTGCCCGGGAAGGTGTCGGCTTCCATTTCAAACAGCATTCCGCGTTTCGCCCGGGGCAGGGGACGGAATTGTTCGGCAGTCGGTATCACGAGCCGCCGCTTGTTCGAATTGGCGAATAACCGGAAACGCCGCCGCAGCGGCGGCCACCCGTGATGGGCGTGCTGACAAGGGTCAGACCGAGGGTGGCGACCGGTTCGCAAAGACGGCAAGAACTTGTGCAAGCCCTGCGCCCAGAAAATCGACGAGCTAGAAAAGGAGAAAGACAAATGAGCAAGTACGTGATCGAGAATTTCCGGCCGACGCTTATGGACGTTGAACTGGTGATTCTTTCCAAGAAGGCGGCGGACATGCCGGTCAAAAGCCTGCTGCGCCAGCGCACGGGCGAAGAGTGGCATGCCCGGGAGATGCCCACGTTCAAGACCATGGACGCCCAGGTGCACCGCGACCGCGACTGGATCAGGCATTACGACGACAACGTCGCGGATCGCGCGGTTCTCACCATCGCCGCGCTGGAACTCCTCGCGGAGCTGCTGATAGGGGAGGCCGCCTACGCGACGTACTACCTAGAGTTCCAGGTCGGCCGACGCGAGCTGGACGACCTTTACCACATAGAGTTCCGCCTCAGCCGAGCGATGGACGCGCTCAAGGCGCTCGGCTCGCCACGGTGGCGGGAACTCGCCGACTCCTACGAGCCTGAGATCCAGAAGGCCAAGCGCGAGGCCGAGGAGTACATGAGCAAGGAGGACGCGAAGCATGCGAGCAAGGAGAAAAAACAATGAGCGATGAGAAAGGCTACGCGCCCAAATCCTGATGATCGAAGACATCCAACGAGCGATCAGCCTGCTCTTCCAGCCTGGTCAACTTGTCGAGATTCGCGGCAAGTTCCGCGAGGGCGGAATGGCGTCTATGTACTTCACCGACCTCCACAAAATGGCGCGGGTGCTCGAGAAGAAAGACGCCAATGGCAGATTCCAGGCCATCTGGTACACGCTTCAGCGATTGAAGCCCGGCATCGACCAGAGCAAAGATCCCGGGAAAGCGACGAGCCGCAAGGACATCGCGGCCTACGAATGGCTTGTGATCGACATCGACCGGCCGCGGCAGCCGAAGGGGACGAAGAAAGAGAACGCCACGGACGCCGAGCTTCAGATTCTCGCGCGGTGCAGGAACAAGGTCCAGGCGTGGCTGAGGGACCTCGGCTGGCCGGAGCCGCTCGTGATGTGCAGCGGCAACGGCTGGCACCTGCTCTACAAAGTGCCGTCGTGGCCGGCGGACGCGCACTGGTTCGGCGTGCTCAAGGACACGCTGAAGGGCATCGCCTACCACTTCCGCGACATCTCCGGCGAGGCCAAGGACGGCAAGCAGTTCAACATCGACGAGAGCCTCTCCGAGCCGGAGCAGATCATCAAGGCATACGGCACCTGGTCGCGCCTGTCCGAGAGGAACGAGGGCGAGACTCCCTGGCGCGAGTCCGGCATCGTCTCGGTGCCGAAAGAGATCGTGCCGCTGAAGCTGAGCAACCTGCTCGAAGCGCAGATGGAACTGCCGACAACGTCGGCGGGAAAGTCTTCCTCGACCGGCAAGGGCCGTCCCTACGATCCCGAGTGGTACGAGAGCCGCGGCGTGGGCGACCTCTTCGACTGGGCGCATCCTTACCTTGTCGAGGGCGAGGAGTTCGAGTACAACGGCGAAATCTATCACCCCTCGTCCAACTGCCCAATCCACGCGGACGATGACGGAATCTACGAGCACAGCGGCCAGGGCGCGGAGAAGCACTACGCCATCATCGTCAACGAGAAGGACCAGACCATCCGCAACAACTGCTTCAGCGGCGAAGTGAGCCTCGGCCAGGTGATCGCGAAGATCAACAAGATCAAGGTCGCGGAGGGCAAGGAAAGATACCCGCACCGCGTGTTCCTCGAAAAGTCGGACGAGGACGGGGCGGCGGGCTTCGGGGCCGAACTGGCCGACGACACCGTGCCGGTGAAAGCGCCGGTCGCGGAAGAGAAGCCCGCCGCCGAAGAAACGCCCGCGCCCGAGGCCCCAAAAATGCCGACGGCCGAGGAGATATTTGCGGCGAAGGCGAAGGACTACAAGCCGGGCGCGGTCGTGCCCTGCGCGAAGTGCGGCGCCATCGTCTTCAAAGAGATGGTGCCGGACGGCGAGGAGCCGAGATGCCCCGACCATTCCCGCGCCTCCGAGATTCTCGAAGAGGAAAAGGCGAGGGAGGAAGAGGCGCAGGCCGAGCCGGAGCCGACGCCGGACCTGAAAGGCTTCGACAAATCTTTCGACCTCGTCCACACCGAAACTAAGAGCGGCAGTTCCGGCCTGCGGGTGCTGCGTATCAGCGACTCGCCGGACGAGCCGGTCGCCTGGCTGTGGCCAGGGAGAATCCCAGCGGGCGTGGCGTTCACCATCAGCGGGCCGGTGGGGTGCAACAAGTCGATGGCGCTTCTCGACATGGCCTCGCGCATCAGCAGGGGTGCGGATTGGCCTGACGGCAGGAAGAACACGTTCGGCTCGAGGGAAGTCCTCATCTGCGCGACCGAGGACGAATTGAGAACCGTGATTCGCCCGAGGCTGCGCGCGGCGGGCGCTAACCTTGAGAAGTGCCTGTACCTGGAGACGGCTTTCGATGTCGGCAAGGACGGCGTGAGGAAAAGCCGCGCGATGAACCTGGAGCAGGACACCCAGCGGCTCTACGAGGCGCTGCTCGCGAACCCCTCGATCCTGCTCGTGATCCTTGACCCGCTGACCGGCTTCTACGGCAACGCGGACCCCAACGACAACAAGAAGATCAGGCCGATGGTGACGAAGATCGCGAAGATGTGCATGAGAACCAAAGCGGCCGTCGCGTGCATCATCCACGAGAACAAGGACAGCGACCGCAACGCGGTGGACAAGATGATGGGCGCGGGCTCCGTCTCCCAGGTCATCCGCGCTGGCATGAGGTTCAGCTCCGACCAGGAGAACCAGCCGAACGGGCGCATCATGGCCAGCCTGAAGCTCTCCCACGGCAAACGCGGGGGCGGCATGAAATTCGACGTGGAGCAGATGGACTTGATCTCCTCCGGGGGTTTGCCGCTGACCGACATCGGCTACGTGAAGTGGACGACGGAGCACGACCAGACCGCCGATCAAATCAAGGACGCGCAGAAGCAGATGCAGGAGGAGGGCGGCGACGACACGAAGCTGGGCGTGGCGATGGCGATATTCGAGAAGGAACTGGCCAACGGCAAGCGGCTGCATCGGAAAATCCATCCGATCCTGGAGGCGGCGGGGGTCAGCGACGCGACCAAGCGCCGCGCCAAGGCGAAGCTCGGAATCGTGAGCAGCGTCTCGGCCCCGTGGTTCTGGTGGCTGCCGGGGAAGGAATACACCCCGGAGTCGCCGGAGCGGAAGATCGAAGACGCGGAGGAGCTCTGATGAAAGCGAAGAGACCGGAGTGGGTCTGGGAGCGTTTCCGCGCCCTCTACCTCGGGGGCGTTTCCTACCCCCTGATGGCCGAGCACACGGGGGTGCCCGCAGGAACCCTGAGGGTCTGGCGGATAAAAATGGGGCTGCCGTCGAGGAAATCCTGCCGCGCGAAAGTAGGAAAACCGAGTCCGCTTGCCGAGGGGGGACCCTGCTCAAAAGTAAGAAAAATAAAGGAGCTTTGAGCAGGGCATGAGCAGGGTGCCCCTTGGCACCCTCCTGGATGAGCAGAGCGGGGCAAAACTTCAATAATAATGTATTTTTCACCCTGCTCTGCTCATTGCTCGTTACCCTGCTCATGCTCACGGCCTGGGGTGCCTCAGACAGGCATTTTTCACGCGCCCAGGGAGGGCGGCCAAACCATGAACGTAGGAGAATTAAGACGGATGGTGCAGGACGCGCCGGACGCCATGCAGGTAGAGATGGCGGACGGCGAAGGACCACGACAAGATCGCCGAGGGCCGCTGATGGCCCATACCAGAGAGTACAACTACGACATCTGGGAACCTGATGATGCGCGCCGCCTGCGGCAAGCCGGCGACGAAGTCCGTGCAAGTGTTCTTTCACGGCAGTCCAGCGGATTGGGGCGTTGAAGTGGATCTGCGACAGGCAGCGATGGGAGGAGGAGCAGCGACAGGGACAAGAGACGCCCGCCTCGGATGAGTGCAGCGAAGAATTGGACGAAGACTGGGAACCTCCGAGCGACTGGCCTGACCCTTGGCGTTGGGACTATCTTGAGTGACTCAGCATCATTGAAGGTCCTCTCAGGATGCTCTGCGGCATCACAGGGGCCAATCCGGTGACTTCCGGAACCATTTCAGGGAGGCAACTTTGCCGTCCCCGGCAGGTTGCCAAATTTGCGAGACACGCGAATTTTGCCATCACTAGTGCAAAAAGCAGCCACCAGCTTTGGGAGGAAAATCGAAAAATGCGTGCAAGACCGCAGGTGAAAACGTACCTGCTTGCCACCAAGCTCAAGCGCTGGGCCCGTATCGGGTCGTACCCTAGCGCTTATCCCAACTGCCCGGCGTCAACAGCCCGCCGCAACTACGCTAGGTTATTTGCCCGACATGAGTCGTTGGCCCGGAGTATAGGTCTGACTCCGCTCTCGGCTTACCCTCTGCTTTGAGGGCGGCGGCACCGGCAAACGAAAGAGCCGGCAACCGATAGGTTCCACCTAAACCACCGCGCCACACCTCGAGGTGTCCGAGCGCAAAATTACAGTTTTCCTCACAAAAACTCTGCGTGCTGAGTTGTTATTTTGTGGTTTTCTGCGGTGCGTTTTTGAAGCGTGGTTTTCGTTCATCCCTGGAGCCTTGCACGGACCGTCCTAGCCAACCCTCGGGTTTGCGGCGATCTGTCGCAGGCTCTACCCTTACCCGTTCAACTCCAGCGTCACCTTCGCCCATCTTTTCTTCGCCGCCTTCACAATCGCCGCCCGGCCAGCAGCCGACAAGACGCGCTTCCCAACGCCGACGACTTCGCGCTCCGCGGAGCCGCCCAATGCTTTTGCGGCCGCTCGTACACCGCTCAATTGGTGATTCAGCTTGTGTAATTGCTTTTCGAGCTTTCTCTCTTCGCGTTTGATCGCTGCAAGAATGTCCATGAATCCTCGGGGTGAAATCTATCTGAACCCAGGGCGAGGCACCAGATGTACTGCCGAAGGTAAGTAACTCCGCTGCAGTCTGAGGGAATCGATGGTACTTTTGGGGTGAGCGCCCTATCGCAGCCGCTATTTGCAATTCTTCTCTCGATTCCAGCATTGGCCCAACAGCCCGCTCCTCCCATCCCTTCCATTGGCTTCCCTGAGCTGGATCAGTACCGAGCGTCGCGGATTCCCATCTACACCGACGCTCTGGCTGACGATGGGCTGTACCCGACGGATGCTGGATATAAGATCATGGCGTCCCTAGCGAAAGGCGGTTCAGAAGGCGCTAGCCAGCACGACGGGCGGACTACATTTTCATCATCTTGGGCGTGAAACCGGCAGGTGGAGAGTGACCTGGGTGCCGTGGCCCAACTGACTGGCTATCTCTGCATTGCCACTGTGAAGCACCATAATGCTCTGGACAATCGACAGCCCCAATCCGGTGCCGCCGGAGACCTGCGAACGCGACTTATCTACCCGGAAGAAACGATCAAAGACTCTCGGAAGAGCATCGGGTGGAATGCCGGCGCCCGTGTCGACAACCGCGATGCGAATCGAGTCTCCTTCGGATTCGGCCCCCAGAACTACGGAACCTCCGGACGGCGTATGCGCAACGGCGTTCGCCACCAAATTGCCAACTGCCCGTTGCACCAGGGTGCGGTCCATTTCGGCGATCACCGGTTCTTGGCCGTTCGCTGTGGCGAGCGAAATTCCACCTTCTGCGGCGGCACCTTCATAGTAATCCCGCACGCTGCTCAACAGTTCGCGAACGTCCCCGCACGCCCAGTGCAAATGTGCCAGGGGGCTCTCGGCACGAGCCAGAAATAATAAATCGCTGATCAGGTTGGAAAGGCGCACGGCTTCTTCCAGGCAGGATCCGAGCACATCGCGGTATTCGTCCACGGTTCGCGCCCGGGCCAAAGCCACTTCCGCTTCGCCGCGGATGTTATTCACGGGCGTGCGCAGGTCGTGAGCGATGTCTGCGGAGAATCTGGAAATTCGCTCGAAGGATTCTTCCAAGCGGTCGAGCATCTGATTGAAGGTTCCGGCGAGAGACGCGAGTTCCGATGGATAACCTTCGGGGAGGATGCGCTCTCGCAAATTGGTGGAACTGATGTGGCGAGCGGTGTTGGCAATTTCTTCGACGGGACGGATTCCCTGCCGTGCGATCTGATAGCCGACCAGCGGAAAAATGATGAGCGACCCAAGAAGGATGACGCCAAACCAATGCCGATACCGGGCCAACAACTCTTCTTTCTGCGAGACGTCGATCGCAACTTGAATCGTTGCCGTCTCGCCAGAACGTGACCCGACCGGTGCCACTACGCTAGTGACACGAAAGGGCCGACCGTTTTTGCCCATCATGGACAGCGCACGGCCCGTCGAAGTCTGTGCTTGGATGGGAAAATGCCGCAAATCCAATTGCTCCATCATTCCCGGCGTGTACATGAGGGGATCATTTCGTTCATCCAGCAAGCGAATATAAAACTGTTCGTATCGGCGCGCCGCGGATTCCAACTCAACTTCTTCCCGCAAAGCGTCGAAGTCATCAGGGCGTTCCCGCAACATCGTGCGAATCACGTTCAATTTATCAGCGAGGAATAAGTCAGTGCTTCGTTCCAACTGGGTGACAAGCACAAAATAAAGGCTCGCCGTGGAGACAAGGACCATAAGTAGGCCTGCCAAGGCATAACCTGCGGTCAACCGCAGGGCAAGGGTGCCCCACCCCGTAGCGAGCCGAGTGAAGCTACTGTCCACATTCCATGACATATCCGGCGCCCCGGACGGTGTGGATCAGTTTGAGGGGAAAAGGCTCGTCGACTTTGGCGCGAAGTCTGCGCACATTTACGTCCACCACATTTGTGTCGCTGTCGAAGTTCATGTCCCAAACGGCCTCGGCGATCAGGGTCCGGGACAATACTTCGCCCGCGCGCCTGGCAAGGAGTGTTAACAGGGAGAACTCTTTGGACGTTAGATCGAGTCGTTGGCCAGCGCGTGCCGCCCGCTGGCGCAATAGATCGATTTCCAGGTCTGCCATTCGAATGGTTTCCGGCTGGCGAGCAGGTCCTCGACGCAAAAGCGAACGCACCCGAGCTAACAATTCCGAAAAGGCGAACGGCTTCACGAGATAGTCATCGGCACCCAGTTCGAGCCCGCGTACGCGTTCGTGTATGGCATCACGCGCAGTCAGTAAGAGTACGAGGGAGCGCCGACCCGCCTGGCGCAGGCAGGTGAGAACCTGCCAGCCATCCAGGCCGGGAAGCATGACGTCCAGGATGATCAAGTCGAAATCTACTTCACGCGCCAGGTGAAGACCCTCCAAACCATCATCCGCCACATCGATGACGAAGCCCGCCTCTTCAAATCCCTTCTTTAGGAACTTGGCTGTCTTGGCCTCGTCCTCGACGATCAGAATTTTCATACCGAATTTCCCGAACCGCAGCCGAGCTTTCGCTCACAACACGCCAGTTAAGTCATTTAGCAGTACGAATGAGCAAGACTTGTGCTCAGCGGAAAGCGAATTTGGGGAGCAAAAATTAACTGGACAAAACATTTATCCATCCCCAAACGAACCGACGTCACATACATCGGATCGCGGATCCACAGCTGGGAAGTAAATAAGAAATAATCCGGTGCCGTTAATACTGCGTCACAGGCACATGAATGCTTCGAGGAGAGACCGCCAACTTTATTGTCCAAGAATTTAAAAGAACAATATCGGCGTAGCCCAGCAATCATGTCAGTTTTGTAATGACTCGTACTCCGCGGCAGGTTAAGCCCGGATTCCTAAACAGAGCATGTGTCGGTGTGATTTAACGCCGAAGTACCGAGAGGCCTTATGGGGAGCCAAACTAAGTGTCAAAGGTCGATTGCTTTTCTATTTTTTGCGGTTTCTACCGGGGTAGGCGCACTAATTCATGCTGGCCAGCGCGCAGAAAGGACGCCGCTGATGAGACTCATGTTCTGCTTTCGTCTCCTAGTCATCGGTGTCGTTTGCGTGCTCGGAAGTGTCCGCAGTTGGGCACAACTGGACGGCACGGGACTCACCGGTACCGTGACTGATGCCACCGGACACGTGATTCCAGAGGTGCAAGTGATGGCGGTACAAGACGCTACGGGACTTCGGCGCGAGACCGTCTCTTCTGGCCAGGGAACCTATGAAATTGCCGAGCTGCCAGTCGGGGTCTATGCCGTGAGCTTTGTCCGGGAGGGCTTTGAAACTCTGCGTTTTGGGGATGTGGGTCTTGAGGTAAACCCCGGGGGTTGTGAAGCTTTGTCTCAAGAACAGTTGGAAGCGCTGGTGGTTGGAAAGCGAGTGCAGGGGCACATCGTTGTCCACATACGCGCCGTAAAGCCAATTTACCTTTAGCTCCTGGTTTGATTTCGGAACTGGTGACGAAGGCTGCGGACTGGCCGTTTGCGCTTGGCTGGTTGCCGCGAGGAGAGCCAGCACGATGATGCTGACCAAGGATTTCAGGCCCCATCCTCGGAACTTAGCGGAGCGAATAGCCGACATCAGTTCGTGATTCATGTGTTCAACCATAATGCCCGATGATGGAGGGAAGAATTCCATTGCCGGTTATCAGAGAACCACTCCCTTACACCAAGAACGCTCAAATGCTCACTCCTCGCGCATCACAGATCCGCGGAACCTTCACTCGCAAGCGCTTGAGCCGGGCTGTGCGACAAATTGGGTCTACGAACCAAGATCATGCTTCCGCATATCCCAGCGGCCAGCGAGGCAACCATGGTTCCGATTTTTGACAGGTCCAGCAAAGTTCCTTCGCCGAACGCCAGAGTGGCGATGAACAACGACATCGTGAAACCAATCCCACCCAGACAGGCCGCTCCGAAGATACTTCCCCAGGACAGTTCTGCAGGCGGTGTTGCCAATCCGGTTTTTGCGGATGTCCAAGCGAAGAGCCATATCCCGATGGGTTTCCCCAAGAACAGTCCCAGCACCACACCCAGGCTGACTGCATGCGTTGCGGCCGCCGCGCCATTGCCCAGGATTCGCACACCTGCATTGGCAAACGCGAACAGTGGCATCACCAGAAAGCTGATCCAGGGGTGAAGGAAATGCTCAATACGTTGCAATGGTGATTCCACCAACGCAAATTGGGTTTCCATCGAATGAATCGCCGCGTGCGCCTCAGAGGAATTGGGAGCCGCGGCCTCAAATCGATCAAGCAGCCAACGGGTACTCTTGATGAACAGATCGCGATCGATGTACGTCCGCGTGGGAATCGCGAAAGCCAGCAAGACCCCAGCCACAGTTGCATGCACTCCCGACTTAAGCACGGCACACCAGACGCAAATCCCAATGAAAGCGTAGACTAGCGGCCTGCGCACGCCAACTAGGTTTGCTACGAAAGCCAGAGCCACTCCGGCAAGTCCTATCGCGAGACTGAGAACGTGAATTCGGTCGGTATAGAAAAGGGCGATCACCAGTACGGCGATAATGTCGTCTACGATGGCCAGCGCGGTGACAAAGATCTTCAGCGAAACGGGCACACGATTCCCAAGCACGGCGAGTACACCCAGCGCGAAAGCGATGTCCGTGGCCATCGGAATGCCCCAACCTTTTTGTCCTTTGCTGCCATAGTTGACCGATAGATAAAACAGTGCCGGGACGATCGAGCCGCCTACGGCCGCCATGAAGGGAAACGCCGCCTTTCGCAGGGAAGACAGCTCCCCGATCAGCACCTCCCTCTTGATCTCAAGCCCCACCAGGAAAAAGAACACTGCCATAAGCCCATCGTTAATCCATTCGTGACGGGTTTCGGACATGAAGAACCGACCAAACCCGATAGACATCGGGGCAGTCCAAATCGCATGGTAGCTCTGCTCCCAGGGTGAGTTGGCCCAGACGAGGGCGGCAATGGTGCCGGCCAGAAGCAGCAGGCCGCTGGATGCCTCCATTTTCGCAAAGCGCACAAATGGAATAGTGAGCACCTCAATGGGTAGGCTCGGGGTTCGCGAAGGTTGGACGTCGTTGGGCATCGTGATTTCTTAAGCCTTGGAAGATTCCAAAGCGCCTGTCACATCTGACAGTCTGAGGCTCTTTCGATACCTCGCGGCTTCGGGACCGCGAAGGAAACGCGAAACGAAATCGTACCCTCGGAGAGGGGTGTACAATCCCTGTCGTTTCTCGGCCCATAGAAAATGCCTCAGATGATGACAACCGCGGCGCAACAGGCGCGAGAGTTGACGCTGAACTTCTTTCCACCGGAAAGACGCTCGGAGCACAGTGTCGAATCTCTGGCTTCCCTCCTGGGGGATTTCGTCGGAGCCGTGGACTTGCCCACGCGTCTCGACGCGTTTGTAGAGTTAAAAGAATGGACCGTAAGCCGCTCTTCCTCACCTACAGGGAAGGGCGCGGGCAAGAGAATGACCCGCCTGGAAACCGTTCTGGCGCTCATGGAATCACAGAGCGAACTCCGTGTTCGGTTCCAGCAGGGAGTGCGGGAGATCCTGACCGAAGTTCGTTCCGTTGAACTGTTTGCGGAGGCGGGACTCCATCCGCGGGAAGGTTTGTGGTCCGAGGCCCTGAGACGCTTGATGGAAGAGCTTCTGCCCTCCGCACGGGAGGATACCGACCTCTCGAAATTGATCTTCCGGATTTATCCCACTAGCAAAGCCATTGACCGGCTGATCGCATTACCCGATGACACCTTCGAGCGCATGGCGCGGATGATTTCGCCGGTGAACGACGCAAGCGCTTGGGCCAAGCAGCGGGAGGACCTGACGCAGGCTTTCCGCTTGCTAGGCGTGCACGCGGCGGGAATCGGCCTCTCGCCAGGACTTCGGGCCCGCAGCCACCCGTGGACCATCGAAGAGTCTCCTTTCTACCAGCTTCAGCAAGCCACCGGAGAACTCGCTCGACAGCACGGGGCTGCCCTTGCGCTTGAAAGCTGGCGCAGCAAGGTGCAGCGGTGTCGCGACGAAATGGAGTACGTGCATCAGCGCATGGAGGACACCGGAGTCAACACTTCCCTGGTGTTCGACATGGGAACGATTGAGCGCGCCATAGCTCGCATGGAAAGGATCGCTGAGGTTCTGTTCGTTGCCGAGCAGCCTCATTTGGTCGCCGCCGTCAAAAGCCTGCTCGATGATGTGATGAACGCGCGGCGCGACGACATGAGCTTGCGGGCGCTCTTTCGTGAAAATTCCGCGCTGATCGCGCGCAAGGTCGTGGAGCGGACCGGTAAGACCGGGGAACATTACATCGCGAACTCGCGGCGCGAATATCGGGACCTGTGGAAGGCATCGCTGGGCGGAGGGTTGCTGACGGTATTGACGGCCGCGGTGAAGATGCGCATTGTCGAGGCACATTTTCCTCCCTTCGTAGAAGGAATGGCGGCGGGAACGAACTACGCGGTCAGTTTCATCGTGTTACAGCATCTTCACCTTGCGCTCGCCACCAAGCAGCCGTCCGTAACCGCGGCAACTATTGCAGGGATCGTACGCACCACCACACGGGGCCGGGACCGGCTGGAGAAGGTTGCGGAGTTCATCAGCCGGATCACCCGCAGCCAACTGGCATCCGCTGCCGGAAACCTGCTGGCGGTATGCCTTGGATGCATCCTATTTGCCCGCTTGTGGGCCTTGGCGTTCTCGCGACCTTACCTGGAAACTCCAAGCGCCGAGCATGTCTACGAAACTCTGAACCCATTGGCTTCGGGGACCATGATCTATGCCGCTCTGACCGGCGTAATTCTTTGGATTTCAGCTCTGGCCGGAGGCTGGTTCGAGAACTTTGCCACGTTCAACCACGTTTCCGCTGCAATCGCTCATCACCCCGTGGGAGGGAGGCTGGGGCGCGAACGAATGAAGAGACTGGCTGAAACAGTGGATGTGAATCTCTCCGGCTGGACCACCTCTATTGTGCTCGGCTACCTGCTCGGATTTGTGCCGGAAATGGGAAGCTTTCTCGGTATACCACTGGATGTTCGCCACGTGACGCTCTCCACGGGCACCCTGGCGCTGGCGGCATCCAGTCTCGGAAGGAACTGGCTGTATCGGGGCTGGTTCATACACACGGTATTTGGCATCATGGCAACGTTCGTCCTGAATTTGGGGGTGAGTTTTTCGATTGCCGCCTCGGTTGCGATGAAGGCCTATGGGGTGCCATGGCGTGACCAGCTCCAGTTGATTCGCTATACGGTCGCGAGCTTCCTGCGGTCTCCGCGCCGCTTTCTTATGCCTCCAGCAAAGCCACGCGACCAGGAGCCAATCGGAGATCGCGCACGTCCCCAGAACAACCAGCAAATCTTGCCGCTATGATACGAGGCGTAGGGGACGTCGAATTCGTTGCGTCAGAACTTCAGGAAGTTTCGGTGGCGAGAAACGCCGGGCATTCGAGCAAGCGCCCGCAACTAGCCTATCGACGGTCCAGGCGTGAGTAGTGCGGCGCGTATGAGGTTAGATCCTAACCGGTTACGCTGCCGCTCGGCTCGCCAGCTTGCGCGCTGCCATCCCGAGCATGAGTCGCGAGATTCCGGTCATGAGCAGGTTCACGCCCACCAGCGTTCCGATGGCCCACACCGAACTGGAGGGCCAGTGCAACCAGATCAAGCCGCCCAGGAACAATGTGATCAGTGCATTAAACAGCATCCATCCCGAGCCACCCTCGTTCCGAGTCCGGAAATACGCGATGAATTCCACCACCGCCTCCATCAGAATAATGCCGGCAAGCAGAAGCGCCAGCGTGCCCAGCCCCAGCAATGGACGTGTCAGAAAGTAGATCCCACCCACAATGTAGATAATCCCCAGAATCACCTGCCAGATCACGCGCCCTGCTCCGCCACCGGCGAACGCCGCGACCAGGTGCGCCACCCCTCCAAAAATCAGCAGCCAGCCGACCAGAATGGCAACCGCCAGGCCGGCTATCGCGATAAACCATCCGCTCGCTTTTTTGAGCGAATGGCCTGTTACTTTTGACAGTGGAACCCAATCCTCCGAGGATGCAGCCTCCAGATGCGTAAAGTTCTGTCGCCATCTTCGTGTTCGGGGAGGGATTCCATGCGATTGGTTGTCCTCTGCCTTGTAGCGTCCGCAGTGCTCCCGTCATTAAGCCGAGCACAGACTCCTGCAGACGTTCCTGTTATCACGATCTCGAAGGAAGATAGCTCGATTAACTTCAGCGTGAAAGCATCGGTGGCTCTGGAAGGTAAGTTCGACAAGTGGGATGCTACGCTGACATATCCGTCTGCGGATGTCACAACAGGTGTTCTGGACATCAAGATTCAGGCCGACAGTGTAAGCACAGGAAGCGGCATGAAGGACGGGAAGCTGAAGAGCAAGGACTTCTTCAATGTGAAGGACGATCCGTACATCACGTTTCATTCAAACAAGATTGTAGAGACCGGCCCCACCACCGTTGATGTTCAGGGAACATTTACGATTCGCGGAGTGTCTAAAGCTGAGACTCTGACGTTCACGATTTCCGGCAAGGGGACAGGCGTAGGCGAGATTAAAGGCACAATGGCCTTCGACCGTAAGGAGTACGGGATGAATAGCGGCATTCCCTTCATCAAGATTGCCGACCGCGTCGAGGTTACTGTCGACCTCAAGGGTAGGCGAGTCAGCGGGCCTCCCTTGGTTTTTAAGCAATAACCGACCTGGATTCGTGATTTCTTATCGCCCGTTCATTTCGCCGGGACCCTGGTCAATCGGTTCATCAGAAGTGCCGCTCGCCCTTTTGTTCCACGCGAACCGATGG
This sequence comes from uncultured Acidobacteriota bacterium, assembly GCA_963810355.1. Classification (GTDB taxonomy): domain Bacteria; phylum Acidobacteriota; class Terriglobia; order Acidiferrales; family UBA7541; genus Acidiferrum. Next base: position 222,131 of record CAWENU010000002.1, on the reverse strand, counting down.
CAGGCAGCCCTTTGCCTGCACGCGTCAAAACCATAGGCCGATAGATCGCCTTATAGTGAAATCGCCTTATAGTGAAAACGATTCGCGAAACCAGTTCCAAGGAGATGACACTGTGAGCGAAACCAAGCTAACTCTAAAGCAAAGAGCCTTTCGCGGAGCAAGGGAGTACCTCATGATCTCCTTTTATCTCTTTGTTGTGTTCGGCCTGTTTGCCATCTATAAATCCGTGATTCTCGCCGAGCAGCATATTGAATTCGAACCGCAGGGACTGGCCCTGATCAACGCGTTGGCGCTTGGAAAGGTCATCCTCGTCGCCCAGGAGCTCCATTTTGCCGACCAGTTCCGAGGCGCGCCGCTCATCTATCCGACCTTGCTGAAGTCCTTCGCGTTCACCATTGTGCTTGCTTGCTTCAAGATTGTCGAAGAAGCCGTGGTCGGCATGTTGTTTCATGGCAAGTCGTTTCAGAACAGCATCGCGGTAATCGCTGGCGGATCGTGGAAGGGACTTTTATCTCTCACGGTTCTGATGTTCGTGGTGCTTATTCCCTTTTTTGGCTTTACGGAGCTGCGACGGGTCTTCGGTGATGACAGGTTAGTGGGAGCCTTTTTCCGTCCACGGCATCTGCTGAATCTGCCTCCCGCAGAATCGTAGCCTGTGCATCTTGCTCCTCTTTGCGTGCTGAGGCCGGAATGCGGCTCAGAGACGAGGATGCAGCCCCACAGAAACAGACCATGGGATTCGAGCAAGCTAACCCGACAATCAGGCTACTTCTCTGTAAGCGCTGCCAGCTCAACCGGTCGGTGAGAAACCCCTGTTATCATCACAGAAGATGCTGACCCCTAGTCGATTCGAATCGTTCTCGCTATCTGTGCCCGTTATCCTCGCACTCATCTTCGGGACATGCTCTGCCCCCAGTTGTGCGGGTTACTCCGTTCTGACGCATGAAGCGATTATCGACGCCGCGTGGAAGGAGAGCATCGTGCCAGCGCTCTTGAAGCGGTTCCCCAACGCGACACCGGAGGAACTACTCCAGGCCCACGCGTATGCCTACGGCGGCGCAATCATCCAGGACATGGGCTACTACCCTTTCGGCAACGCGTTCTTTAGTGATCTAACGCACTATGTCCGGAGTGGAGATTTTGTTCTCGCCTTGATTGAAGAATCCAGGGATCTAAACGAATACGCATTTGCGCTAGGCGCGCTCGCACACTATGCCGCTGACAACTCGGGTCATCCGATTGCGACGAATCGGGCCGTAGCAATGACGTATCCGCAACTGGCAAGGAAGTACGGACCGGTGGTGACGTACGAGGACAAACCCTCCGCGCACATGAAGGTAGAGTTCGGTTTCGATGTGGATCAGGTCGCCAAGGGGCACTACGCGCCCAAGGCCTACCACGACTTTATCGGCTTTGAGGTTTCGAAAGCGTCCCTGGAAAGAGCATTCGCAAGAACATACTCGCTCGATATGTCGAGTGTCTTTTTCCGCGTCGATCTGGCAATTGGCAGCTATCGGCACGCTGTTTCCACCGTCATTCCACGCACGACCAAGGTAGCATGGCATCTCAAGAGGCGAGAGATTCAGCACGGCGATCCGAGTGAGACCAAAACAAAATTCGTGTACAACATTTCAAACTCTGGGTACCGCAAGGAGTGGGGAGACGTTTACGAGAAGCCAGATTTCTTCGCGCGGTTCAAAGCGTTCGTTTTGTATCTAGTGCCCCGAATCGGTCCGTTCAGCGCCCTCGGATTTCACCCACCCACTCCGGCCGTAGAGCAGATCTATATGCACAGTTTCAACGAGACCCTGGACCATTATCGATTGTTGCTCCTTTCGCAACAGGAGGGCCCACTTCAATTGCCGAACGACAACCTCGACACCGGTGGGCTAACTGGTCCGGCGGTCTACAGACTCACAGACGAGACATACGCCAGCTTGCTGGGCAAGACGAGCGGCAAACCTATTTCGAACGCTTTGCTCCAGGACATTCTCGGCTATTACGCGGACCTCGGGAAGGGATTTGCAACCAAGACCGATCCAGAAGCTTGGCAGAAAGTACTCCATGAATTGGATAGGTTGAAAGCCATGCCAACTTCTGACGGGCCCAAGGATTGATTTGCGTTTCAGAAGACTGTTTGAGACCCCAAAAAATTGCAGGCCACAACGCGGATGTTGACAGAAATATAGAAGTCGATAAATCCGCTTACCGCAAGCCATCGGCCCAGGCGGCACTGGGCCATTCCTGCCTTGACGCAGGTACTCGCAGAGAACACGTCTGCCGCTCGTCCTGAAATACTTGCGTTTTCACACTTGTGCTTGCAATTCAGCGAACACTACTTTGCACCATAGCGTCAAGACGGTGTCATTTCTGACCCTGGTCCACCTTCACGAAGCTGTACTTCGCACTGAACTGGATGCGGGATGCATTCGCTTTCTGACCGTTTTGCAGCATTGTCCAGCCGTACAGGAACTCTGCGCCGACATTGAACGAGCCATAGGGATTCCAGATCAGGTTGGCGCCCGTGTATGTAGCGTGATTGTACGTTGTAGGCGCAGCTAAATCGGTATTGATCACGTCTGCGTATGAGTAAATCGCATTGGACCGCAGTGTTTTCAGCCAATAATGTTGATAGTCTGCCGCGATTCCGACCGCAGACGTCGCTTCCAAATGAGGACTGGTCCCTGAGGCCGGCTCCGCATCAATGCCCAGTCCGGAGATGTCCTGGATATACCGTGAAATTCCGCGTCCCGAAGCTACCTCAACGATCAGATTATCCATCCCGATCGTTTTCACGCCAAGGGAAGTATTCACGCCCCAACCAAAGACTGAGTCCGCTCTCCCATCCGGAAGAAATGCGGCAATGGAACGAAACAGTCCGGCCACCTGGAAGTGTCCGCGGTCGAATTCCCGGAGCAGGCGAATCGTGCCGTCGGGACTTGGGGAGTTCGGTTGGGCAACAAATTGAGGCGTCTGAAAGAAAACGTCCGAGCTGGGCCTTTCCGCGGAAACGTAAAAAGTGGTGCTCGAGCCCAGAGCAAATCCGTAGCGAATTTGTGGATTCAGCAGAAGAACCATTCCATTCGGTCCCCGAAAGTCCAAACTGTCAGCAATTGCGTCGGGATCCATGAAATTCGTCCACGTCTGACCGATAAGCAAGTTATGTACTTGCGCGTACGCGTGGCGCAAGCGGGGCGTGGTCGCGTTCGTTCCAAACATGTCACCCTCCAGGTACAGGCGCACGTCGCCAAACGCGCTGCTTGGAATCCTGAAGTCGAGACTTAGGCGTGTCGGCCGGATAGAAACGTTGGTATCGTACACGCCGGGCACTTGAGGAACGGGAAAGGAGGACGGGATGAACAAAAAAGTGTTTCCCGCGGGTTTCAAATCATAAATGAAGTCTGTCTTGAAGAAGCCGCCGATCTTCAGAATCGTCTGCGTTCCAGGCAATCTAAAGAAGCCGGTATACTTCGGGTCAAGAGGAAAATTATCAAAGCGTGGAGCTGCAGCCGCATCCTCGCCAAATTCTTGGCGCTCTGCTGTGGCCTCTCCAACCTGCGGGGACAGCGTGGTCTCCTGCGGAGGTTGCGCGGCTTCGATAGTGCCCGGTTGTGGAGTCGCAGAGACTGTAGGAGCTGTAGCGGGCTGAGCTGCTGGCGTGAGTCTGGCCCCTCTTAGCTCAGCAATTTCCGTCTGCATCTCGCCCATCTGTACCCGCATCGATTCGACGAGCTTTCGCAATTCTCGAACCTCATCGGTGGAGTTTTGTGACTGCCCCAGAGTACTGACGGGCGCTAAGGTTGCGATCAAAATAAGAGTCCCAGTTAGCCAAAGCCCGTTCGCCTTCATTGCGTGCCTCCTGCCGCCCCGTGAGCGTTGCTTGAATCTACGTTCGGCCGTGGTAACCAGCAAGATTCCATCCCCGCCTTCTTTGAAAGACATCGACCGGGCTTCGCTCAAAGGCAAGTAGTCCAGTTTGTCGATGATGGGTCATGTCAATGATGCTATCCCGCTAATTAGGTCTGCCCAGCCAGGAATATTGCCACGCGACGGAAATATTCTGGTAATTGCCGCCATATCTAATGTAGGCGCCGTTGCTATAGCTGAGTTTTATAGACTGATGCCTGGTCAAAGGGATCGAGGCGGTCACACCCACCCGTGAGTTCCTCTGAAGCGTCACCGGATTCTCGACTCCGTTTATGCTTGTTGTGCCTCCGAACCAATAGTTGCCATCGGCTGAAATCCAAAGTCGAGGCTTAAAATCATAGCTGAGGTGCCCTTCGAAAGAACCGACGGGAGTCTCGGACTGCATATTGGTGCCAGGAGAAAATTGGTTGTGCGAGAAAAATTCGTGATTTTCTGTAAAGAACCAGACGCCCCCATAAGCATCGAGGATCCAATGGCCCCAGCGGCGGGAGTAGCCCAGTTCGGGTTTGAAGGCCCAGCGATTGTTTCCCAGATTGATGAGTTTCGTGGGATCGTACTGCCCTGCCAACGGCACAAGTTTAATGCTAACGCCCAAAATGGTCTTCTGCCGCCATTTGGCGAACTCGGCGACATTCATGGCCGGGCCTCCCTTAAGATTAACGGAAAACCTGAAGGTGGGAGCTAGAAGACCAGAGCGGTGCGCCGACGCCTCCGCACCAACGACGGTGCCACGAAAATTCCCAACGCCGTAAGGTAACGCGGCAGTGAAATTAGCGGTGCGGCCGAAAAAATTGAGGGAGTGGGAATAGCTGAAAATGGGAACGTGGACCCTGGCCGTCGCGCCTGTGATGGGGACGGTTCCGTCAAATATGACGCCGCCGTCGAAGAAGGAATACGTCAAAGTAACCGCGTTGGAATGGGTGGGAGAGATGAGATAGGCCCGGGGAGCGAGGTCCTGGGCATGGCAATCGCCGGCAACGAGGCAGCCAGTAAAGAAGAGAAGGAGCTGGCGGGAGCCTGCGGTTAAGAACTTCATTTTGCTGAATGTATGGATGGCGCGCGGGACCTGACACCTGTAAGTATTGACAGGTTGCTTCTTTCCCAACGGCGCGTAGGATGCGGCTGTCCCACGGATCAGATCCCGGCGCGTGAAAGCCGCGACTTAGTGACGGGAAGTCTTGCATCTTGAAGGTGGGCGATGGCCAGCGCTTCGTTGAATCCTGCCCGAGCAACCGAGCAGAACCTCCCGACTCCACACATAAGCACGGAAGCTAGAGAGCATAAATACCCTTGCCTGTACCAGATCAACACCCGTGTCTGGCTGAGAGACTTGTCGCATAACTTGGCGCGGCAGGCGACATTGGACGACATCCCTGACGGCGAGCTGGACCAGCTGGCGCGAGCGGGCTTTGACTGGCTCTGGTTTCTGGGTGTGTGGCAGACAGGACCGGCCAGCCGACAAGTGTCGCGTGAGCATTCGGAGTGGCAGGGCGAGTTCCGACAACTTCTGCCAGATCTTCAGCAAGAAGACGTCTGCGGTTCCTGCTTTGCGGTTACAGGTTATGCGGTGCGTTCCGACTTTGGCGGAGATTTGGCCCTGGAGCAACTCCGGCACAGGATGCACGAACGAGGAATGCGACTGATGCTAGATTTCGTGCCCAATCATACTGGACTGGATCATCCGTGGGTTCAGAGTCACCCGGAGTTTTATGTGCACGGCACGGAAGAGCAGCTTGTCCGCGAACCCCAGAACTATGTGCGCATCTCGGTCGGCACAAAACACCGGGTGCTGGCCCATGGTCGTGATCCGTATTTTGCGGGCTGGCCCGATACGCTGCAGCTGAATTACGCGGAGCCATCACTCCAAGAGGCCGTGCAACAGGAGCTACTGAGAGTAGCCGCCAAGTGCGATGGTGTGCGTTGTGACATGGCGATGTTGATTCTGCCCGAGGTCTTCGAGCGGACATGGGGTTTGCGAATGGAACCGTTTTGGTCCAACGCGATCCAGTCCGTGCACGACGATCGGCGAGACTTTCTGATGATGGCTGAGGTCTATTGGGACCTGGAATGGACACTGCAGCAGCAAGGCTTCGACTATACATACGACAAGCAACTCTATGATCAACTTCGCGAAGGGCACGCACGGCCAATCCGAGATCATTTCCGTGCGGACGTAGAATTTCAGCGGAAATCGGCGCGGTTCCTTGAGAACCATGATGAGCCGCGAGCGGCCGCAATATTCACACCAGAGGTTCATCGAGCTGCTGCCGTCTTGACCTACTTTTGTATGGGTCTGCGGTTCTTTCACGATGGGCAGTTTGAGGGTCGAACAAGAAAAGCTTCCGTACACGTTGAGCGCCGGCCTGTTGAGCCGGTAGAAAGCTCGTTGCGTGACTTTTACGCTCGGCTTTTGAGCTTCGTAACCCAGCCTGAGATCAAAGACGGGGAGTGGCAGTTGCTTGATGCCGCACCAGCGTGGGACGGCAATTGGACCTGGGACTGCTTCGTCTCGTTCGGCTGGCAGCGACCCGGCGGCCAGCCGCTTGCCGTTGTCGTGAACTACGCACCGAATCAGAGTCAATGCTACTTGCGGGTGCCGTTTGACGAGATCCGCGGACATACCGTGCGCGCGCAGGATCTGATGGGTTCGGCAATTTACGAACGCGGCGGCGATGAGCTGACCTCTCGGGGCCTGTACCTCGACATGCCACCTTGGGGTTACCACGTATTCCGATTGGAGGCGCTCTGAAGAATAAGGGCGCTCGAACCGTTCGAGAACATTTAGGGAGGGCTGTGATCATGAGCAAGACCGCAGAAGCACTGCGTTTGGAAGCTGAACGCGACCAAAAGGTAGCTTGGAAAAAGTGGGGACCCTACCTGAGTGAACGCCAGTGGGGCACCGTACGCGAAGACTATAGCCAAGACGGCAATGCTTGGGACTATTTCAGTCATGACCAGGCACGATCGCGCGCGTACCAGTGGGGAGAGGATGGGCTCGCGGGCTTTTCCGACGATAGACAAAAGCTTTGCTTTGCCCTGGCGTTGTGGAATGGCCAAGACCCAATCCTGAAAGAGCGCCTATTCGGACTCACAAACAGCGAGGGCAATCACGGAGAGGACGTAAAGGAATACTACTTTTATCTGGACAGCACGCCGACGCACTCCTACATGAAGTACCTCTATAAATATCCTCAGCGAGCGTACCCGTATGACAACCTGGTGGGGACCAACCGGAAACGGACGCGCAACGATTTCGAGTACGAACTGCTCGATACGGGCGTCTTCAATGACGATCGCTATTTCGACGTGTTTGTCGAATATGCGAAAGAGACGCCGGAGAACATCCTGATCAAAATCACGGTTTTCAACCGGGGGCCGGAGCCCGCTACCTTGCATGTGCTTCCGACGCTGTGGTTCCGCAATGAGTGGTCGTGGGGTGGTGACGTTGATCGTCCGAATCTCAAGGAACTATCCACGGAAGGAGGTGATAGAGCGATTGTCGCTTCGCATCCCGAGATAGGAGACCGGATTCTATATTGTGAAGGCGCGGAAGAGTTGCTTTTCACCGAGAACGAAACGAACAATGAACGGCTCTTTCATTCGCCCAACCGGACTCCGTATGTCAAGGACGGGATCAACAACTATTTGGTGAATGGACAGCGGGAGGCGGTGAATCCCGAGAAGAATGGGACAAAAGCCGCGGCGCACTATCGAATCACGGTGGGTGCGGGCCAATCTCAGACTCTTCGTCTGCGACTCGCCGAGGCGGCACCGGCGGCCTTTGTGTCGACGAAGAAAAAGCAAAGCGTTCCGTTTGGAAGTGGCTTCGACACGGTAATGCAGGCTCGGCAGAAGGAGGCAGATGAGTTCTACGCCACCGTCATTCCATCCTCGTTGACGGCCGATGCGGCCAACGTCATGCGCCAAGCAGTGGGGGGCATGCTCTGGACCAAGCAATTCTATTTCTACGACGTTGACAGATGGTTGGCAGAGCATGGAGCCGACCCGTTCAAGGCTAACGGCCGTACCGCCCCACGCAACAACCACTGGCACCATATGTACAATGCAAACATCATTTCCATGCCGGACAAATGGGAATACCCCTGGTATGCGGCGTGGGACTTGGCGTTCCATATCCTCGCACTGACGCTGGTGGACCCTGACTTTGGTAAACAGCAGTTGGACTTGATGCTCGGGGGATATTACCTGCACCCGAACGGGCAATTGCCGGCTTATGAATGGAACTTCGGCGACGTTAATCCTCCGGTACATGCCTGGTCTACGATCTTCACATATCGTTTGGAGAAGGTCCGGGGAAAAGGCGACCTGGACTGGCTGGAGCGGAGTTTCCACAAGCTGCTACTGAATTTTACATGGTGGGTCAACCGCAAAGATCGCACCGGCAAGAACGCTTTCGAGGGTGGATTCCTTGGGCTCGACAATATTGGCGTTTTCGATCGCAGCGCGCCGCTTCCAACCGGTGGGCACTTGGAACAAGCCGACGGCACGGCATGGATGGCGCTGTACTGCCAGAACATGCTGGAGATCGCGGTGCAGTTGGCGATGGAGAAGCCGGCCTACCTGGAGATGTGGGTCAAGTTCTTCCAGCACTTCCTGCGGATCGCGGCAGCCCTGGTACACGAGGGCGGGGATGTAGGGATGTGGGACGAAGAGGATGGGTTTTTCTATGACGTCCTGCGACTCCCCGACGGCAGCGCTCAGCGCCTGAAGGTGCGTTCCATGGTGGGCCTACTCCCACTGTGTGCTGTTACGGTGTTCGAGGGAGAAATTGTTGGAAAGTACCCTGAGGTCGGCGAGGAAATTCTCCGGTTTCTCGTTGCCCACCCAGAACTCACTGCCTCCATCCACGAGCCTGCCAAAGTCGGTTGTGGTGGCCGCCGCCTGTGTTCTATCTTGAACGAGACCAAGCTTCGTCGCGTGCTGGCGAAGATGCTGGACGAGAATGAATTTTTCAGCCCCTATGGCATCCGGGCTCTCTCCCGCTATCACGCCGAGCACCCCTACGTGTTTCGGGTGGATCATCAGGACTACACCGTCTCATACTTGCCGGCGGAATCTGACACTGGGATGTTCGGGGGAAACTCCAACTGGCGCGGGCCGGTCTGGATGCCCGTGAACGGCCTGATCATCCGGGCGCTGCTGCAGTATTACAGCTACTACGGCAATGAATTCACGGTCGAATGCCCCACCGGGTCCGGGCGACAGATGAACCTCTACCAGATCGCAGAAGAGCTATCGCGCCGCCTCAACAACATCTTTTTGAAGGACAAGGATGGCCGGCGGCCAGTGTACGGGGGAACACGCAAGTTTCAGGAAGATCCCCAGTGGCGCGACTACCTTTCGTTCTTTGAATACTTTCACGGAGACAACGGGGCGGGCCTGGGCGCAAGTCACCAGACAGGGTGGACCGGTATCATCGCACGCGGCATGCATCTGTTTGCGACGACCACGCCGGAGCAGGTGCTTGCGCTCGGCAAGGTTGCGGGCGTCACCGAGGTGGCGGAAAAGGCAAAGAGCGCTCAGGCCGGAAGTGGATTCAGACCATAGTTGCCATGCCCGTCTGCCCGGCAAGACTGTCTTATTGAGTTGGGTCGCTCGCTAATGCACAGTAGTACTTTTTTGATGCCGTACGAGTTCAAGCAAGACTTGACCTCGACGTAGCGTGGCCGTAGGCTTCTGTTTCGTAGGACCAAGATAGCGAGCCGATTGAAGCTGTCTTTCATCGCCGAAGTCGCTTAGCGAGGCACACCTGAGTAAACAGTGCGCGATCCATGACCGTGTAGAGCGAACCTCTTCTATCAACGGCGGAGTGAAAAGTTCGGGAGAAGAGACCATCGCTGACGCGTCAAATCTTTCACCTACGACTACGCGCATTCTGGTTGTGGAAGACTTCGAACCTTACCGCGCTTTCGTCACTTCTTTGCTCAGAGAAAAACCGGACATGCAGGTAATTTGCGAAGCATCGGATGGACTAGACGCGGTCGCAAAAGCGGAACAACTTACTCCCGATTTGATCTTGATGGATATCGGCCTCCCCAAGCTTAATGGAATCGAAGCAGCGCGACAGATTCTGGAGTTCGCTCCGGCGGCGAAGATCATCTTTCTCACCCAAGAGAGCTCTGCCGAAGTAGTGGACGAGGCGCTGCATTTGGGGGCTTGTGGTTACGTCCTCAAATCGAGAGCCGGAAACGACCTGTTAGATGCCATCGACGCAGCTCTTCGGGGCGGCGAACAATTCGTGGGCAGAGGTTTGGCGCGACCCTAGCGACGAAACAGATCAAGACTTCGACCGAGTCCGACTAAAGGAGGATTCGCTCCGTCCGCGCAGCACTTTTCTGGAGTATTCGCAGTTCTTCTTCCGAAAGAGTGGACCGCAAAGATCCGCAGTTCAAGCAAACCATGATCTTTGGAAACACAAAGATTGATGGCTTGTCCAGGCTCCTCAGCCCGGGAAAATGGATGTTCATCTCAGAGTCGAACTCCGCCAGATTGGCTGACGCGCATGAATTACAAATAGAAATATCGGTTTTCATGGTGTTTCACAGCTTTCATGGAAGCAGCAGGTATCGGGCATCTTCCCCCTTTCAGATGTAAATGTAAAGAGGCGAATCTCGATTGGCTGTAACCAGAATTTCAGTTAGCTGACCTATACCTCGTTCGATGTGCGAAGTGTCACGCTTTCGCAGACTTCGCAACAACACTAAGAGGTACTATGGCGCGGATTATCGTGCCGCGCTGAGGTTGCGACTCGACGAAAAGCTCGCCATGGACCAGCTTGAGCCGTTCCTTCATGCTTGTGAGGCCCAGCCCGCGTCCGGTGATAGCCTCTTCAGGATCAAAGCCAATCCCCGAATCACTCACGGCCAACTCAATCTCATTCGATGCACCTCTGAGCCACACTTCCAGGTCCCGTGATCCGCTATGCTTCAGTGCATTCTGAACAGCTTCTTGCAGGACGCGGAAGAAACAGAGGGCGATCTCCTGCGGTAGCTTCTTCGGGACCCCCTCGGCGTGAAAATCAATCCGAACTCCTTGCGTCTCGGATATCTCTCTGCAGAAACTGGAGGCCGCTGCAGCGATGCCGAGATATTCCAGCTTTGAAGAATGCAGACGGTGCGATAGCGCCTGAATGTCGCTTCCAAGACCGGAGACCTGCTCGCCTAGTTCGTCAAGGCTATGGCCGACTTCGGCCGCCGAGACGGGGAGGTAACCTTTCAATCGTTCCAGATTCACTGCAAGCAGCGCGATACGTTGATTGATATCGTCGTGAAGCTCTCGCGCAATCCAGGTGCGTTCTTGCTCTTGGGCCTCAATAAGCTTGTGGCTCATGTCGGAGAGCGCCTCTTGGGCCAGCTTGCGCTCGGTGATGTCAGCGCACGAGCCGATGTAGCCGGCAAAGGAGCTGTCCGCCTTGAAGGTCGGAACCCCCAAGGCGGAAACCCAGCGATATTCTCCATCGTGCCGCCGCAGGCGATACTCCATCTCGAAAGAGTCGTGCCGATCGAATGCGCTTGCGTAGGTCTTCAGGCAGCCATCGAAATCCTCGGGGTGAACTCCTTCCGCCCAGCCGTTTCCAAGTTCCGCCTGAAGGGAACGGCCAGTGAAATCCAGCCAGGGCTGATTGAAGAACGTACACAGCTTGTCGGTACCCGACATCCAGATCATTACGGGCGCGGCATTGGTGATCACGCGAAAGCGCTCTTCACTCTCGTACAGCAATTCCTCTGCGCGCTTCCGCTCAGTTATATTTCTGGCGATCTTGGAAACACCCACGATGTTGCCTGCCGAGTCGCGTATCGGAGAAATCGCCAAGGAAACATTGAGCCGATTGCCGCTTTTTGCCAAGCGTATCGTTTCGGAGTGCTCGAGTGAGTTGCCTGCTTTGACGCGTCGTAAAATCTCGGCTTCCTCCTCCCGCAACTCGGATGGGATGATCATGCTGATAGGCTGTCCCAGAGCTTCGGCCTCAGTGTATCCAAACATCCGCTGAGCGCCCGGATTCCAGCTCGTGATGACATTGTCTAAACTCACAGAAAGGATGGCGTCATCGGAAGATTGCACGATGGCTGCGAGTTTGCGCTGTGTATCCTCAGCCCGTTTACGCTCGGTGACGTCGCGAATGATAACGGTGAAGAGCTTCTTGCCATTGGCTTCCAACTGGGAGATAGAGGCTTCGATGGGAAACTCTTCGCCGCTCGCCTTGAAAGCCCACAATGCGTCCAAGGCTTCCAAGGCGCGGTTGGTGCCCCCGGTCTCGCCAAGACGGGGAATATGCCCCTCATGAACGGCGCGGAAGTGCCGCGGCAGGAAACGGCTGACCGGAGTTCCAATCGCCTCAAGTGCCAGGCAACCGAACATTTTCTCGGCAGCGCTGTTCAACACAACGATTCGCTGTTCCTCATCGACCGCGATGATCGCGTCCATCGCTGATTGGATGATGCCCTCCAAACGGCCCTCGCTATCGCGTAACTTCTCCTGAATCTGCTTCAGTTCGGAGATATCCACCTGCACTGACGCGGTATGTAAGATGTTCCCCTGGGCATCTTTCACGGCCCCCACATTGAGAAGCACCGTTCGCTTCTGCCCCTGCTTGGTAATAATCACCATCTCTTCATTGTCAAGGGTGCCGACCCGTTTCCACTTCTCAAATAGATCAGCCATTTTTGACTGTGACTCGGGAGCATAGATGGTGGACACGGGCTTGCCTATGAGTTCTGCTTTGGTGTAACCGTAGGCTTGGCAAGCTGCTGGATTGGCGTCCAAAATGTGACCGCTCAGCGACACCATGTAGCAATATTCCGGCACGGTCGCAAAAAACTGGGCGAATCGACGCTCGGAAGCCTGCCTGGCCTCTTCTGCTCGCTTCATGTCGGTGATGTCGACCGCCACGGAAAGGGCGCATGGCTCGCCATTCATCTCGATCAATTCCCCGGACGCCAAGGCCGTCAGCACCTCACCGGTTCTTGTGCGGAATTGAAGTTCAAGATTTCGAAGGTGGGCTTTTGCCAGCAGCTGTTTTGCGAGCTCTGTTCTTTGGCTGGGATCAACCCATAACCCGATATCGAAGGGAGTCCGGCCGATTACCTCTTCGCGGCTCCAACCTGTTAAACGCTCAAAAGTTTCGTTAACTTCGATATATCGGTGATCCTTGGCGCCCGTAAGGGTGAGAGCCATAGGGCTCTGGCGAAAGGCCTTGGAAAACTTCTCTTCCGACTTCTTTAGTGCCTCGCCCGCGTTTTTACGCTCCTCGACCAGCGCCGCCAGAACCAGGAAAGGTCCAGCCGTGAAGAACAGAAACAACTGCAGCGAAAACACATTCTTGAGCGCCCCCAACTCGATGAACGGACCCCGTCCATGGACCGCGCCCCAAATCGACAGGAAACCAACCGCGATGACCGCCGTACCGACCCCGAGCGACTCGAAACGTAAAGCGGCCCACAGGAGAAACGGCACGGGAGAATAAAGCATAGCCGCCGGGATGCTCCCTCCGGGAGCAGCGAACGCGAAGTATCCGACGACAAGCAGCCCCGCCAACAAGGCGATTGCCTCCAAGTAATAGGCTCGCGGTTTGTCGATCCATACTGGAATTTTCCTGCCCCAACCCCAAATGACGGGTGCCAGGATCAGGAATCCCAGCGCCTCCGAAAAGAAAGAAATCTTCCAACTCGTCCAATAGTCCCCCTTGGTTGCAAACGCGCCGACAAAGGCTGCAAAGAATGGAGCGAGGAAGACGCCGAAGAACGAGTACTTCGCCAGGGCATTCACGCTATTGAGCTCGGGCGTGCCACCAAAGGAATAGCTAAGAGACAAGGCGGCCGTGAGGACTTCTACAGTGTCCGAAAGAACAAGCAGGGCAATCGAACCAAGCGACAGGCCTTCCTGTAAGTCATAGAGAACAAACGCTGCAAAGGCCGCTCCGATGAGTAGTGGCCAGAGTCGTCGGTGCACTAGCAGCAACACGGACACTAGCAGCACGTTACCCGGCCAAAGCGCCCAACTCATCTGCGGACGTATCACCAGTGTTCCGCCCAGCTTTGCGGCCAGGTAGGACAACGCAGCCACCAGGCACACCAACATCACCACTTGGACCGAGGAATCCAAGTTCACGAGCACAACCGACTGGCGTCCGCGAGTGGTTTCGATGACCTACCTCCGATGCCGCTGGAACGGTCTATGGCGCAATTGAACCGCGAGCGAAAGGGCGCTCGAAAGCCCATGCAGAAGATGCGAGGATGCTACTCCGACCAGAGGTAATTAGCCACTTAGTGTTATAACGGCTGGTTCGAACTACGGAGTGGCAAAAAAGTAGCCCGATCAGTAGCTTAAATTAAGGGTTAACCTAGTAAGGCTTATCGATTACACGTCCATCCGCCCACCATCTCCCGCGACCGCCCCGCTAAGTGCGGACCTCCGTAAAGAGATTTCTTTCTCGCTCGCTCATGTGCTCTATGACGAGGTAAGTTACTCTTACAACAATACTTACGGATTCGATGACTTCACACTGGCCGATTTTAACTCACTCCTCGCTCGGCCCGTGAGTACGGGCAGGAGCCGCAACTCTCCCCCGAGCGTTGAGCTCATGGACCAAACTGGCGTCAGCTCGATGAGCAATTCACCCTCACTATCCGGGGAAATGAGAAGGAACCCATCCGTCGGCGACTCTAAGGAGATACGAAGTTCCGAAGCACCTCGGTCAAACAGCAGTGCCTGAATGCGTCCGTCCGCCATGATCACGCAGTTGGATGCCGCCGCGCCGCACCCGTTTTTTAGCGCGAATTCATCCTCTGGGCCTTCCCGATCCGGTACGAGACGGAGGCGCAACTGATCATAAGTTCCCGCTTGGATTTCTGCTGCTCTAAGCTCATTCGCGGTCGTCTTCGTCAGATCGATTCGGAGCGGGTGCTCTTCAAACTCTGGGAAGAGCTCTTGCCAATCGACCGATTGCTCCCCCGCAACTGCCTTGGGATGAAGTCCGATGCCTTTAAGAGTCAACAGGACGTCCTCGATCCGACTGGAATCCGAGCAGGATTCGCATAAGGGGACCGTGCGCATGACCACGTCGAGTGTGCTCTTCGCTCTAAGAGGCGGGCATGAGAGGGGAGTGTCGCTCGCAACGATGCCTATCGTTCCGTTCGGAGGGCTCGAGATTGCGACGAAGCATGAATTGGCGCATCCCGCGAATAGAACAACAGGCAAAAGCGCGACGGGAAAAAGTACCCTCATAACGCGTGAACCGGCTCATCTTCAGTTCGAGATCTCGCATTGGCTAGAGACGCCGCGAGGCCGATCTCGTAATGCTAGCCTCGGTGTCATAAGCTTCATCAATGTTCCTTCCGACGGCGAACCCGTCGCAGTACTCGTAGAAAATCTGCGATGCTCGCCTCGTCCGTCCTGCCGGGATGCGAAGTTTACCAATTGTCGTTGGTAGGCTGCCAGGTCTTGTCCGGGTTGTAGAGCTCCATGCTTTTGAATATGTTGAGCGTGTCCGGACCTAGGTCTTTCTGATAGACGACCCCTTCGTAGCTGACAATGAATGTCTGTACGCCGGTGACACGGTAGTCCGCTGGTGCGGCGGCAAGGGCAAATCCTCCGATCATTGCCCCGTTCACGACGAAATCCATTTGGCCTAGCCACGCGTCGGGGCCTTGTCCCTTCAAGATCTTGAAATAGTAACCGTGATAGGGCTGGCTCTTACTCGAATAGCCTTGCTCGATCGCCTCGGCAATATGTTCCCCGACAGGGCCTCCCCAGCTTCCATCCGGATTCTTCCAGGCAAGGCCATCATGTTTTCCTGGCGTGCTGATGATTCGTTGTGCGTACTGGTTCACCTCGTCATCATCATGTTTTTCCAGAGCATATTCGTCCTGAGCCTCCACGTAGCCACGACAGACTTGGATGGCGTCCAGTTCGTTGGCGCCGATGCGCCGGAATAGAATCTCCTCGCGACCTGCTTTGGTGTCGAAAGACCACTTCCCTCCTTTCTTGACAAGCGGGATCGGGACTGGCCAGTCGTCATTGCCCACCGATAGGATGGCGCGCTTGGGATCGTTGGGATCTGGAGTAATCTCGTTTTTTTCGCGGGCTTTTTCGGCAAACGCGGCGGCAGCGTTCTTGTCCTGGACGGGATCTTCCGACGACACCAGGTCTTCGCCATCCGGACCAAGAATCTCTTTCAGCGCCGGCAGGTCAAAGCTTTCCGTCGCGTGAATTAACGCTTCGGAGGCTTGTTTGGGCGTCGCAAACGCTTTGGGCGAGGCTTGTGCCGATGCGGTCTGCCCGGTTTGCTGCGTCCCTCCTGAGCGTGTCGTCGTAGTGCCGAAGAGAGCAATCAGCAGGAAGGATCGGAGAACTGTTGTTTCGATAACGCGCGCTACTTTTGATTTCATTTGCGTTTCGTTAATCATAGCTCGATTACCTCCGCCGCCCGCCGCCACCGCCCATGCTGGACGCACCCCGCGAACTGCTCGCCCGTGTAGCGCTTCCACCCGCACCACCGGAAGCACCACTCAGTGCGGTGCCCCGGGAACTGGCACTCGGGCTTGGCGATACACTTCGGTTGCCGACGCGATCTCCGCTAGTCGCTCCGCCAGAGGCGCCGGTGCGATTTGCGCCGGCACTGGCACCACCGCCGCCGGTAGCACGATTCGCGGTGCCCGCGCCCGTGCCAGCATTGGCGCGGTTTGCGCCGGCGCTCCCTGCCGAAAGATTGCCCGCGGTCGGCTGTTGCCGGGCGCCTGCTTGACCTTGGGTCGGACGAGTGGCACCCGTCTGCTGCCGTGAACCTGCTTGGGCCTGGGTTTGGCGCGCGTTCGCTTGCCGCGTGCTCATGGAATCACCGCGAGCGGTACCCCCGTATTGGTTCGCCGTCGCTCGGTTCGCATACGGAGCGCCGCCACGGTGCTGGGCATTGTGCTGCCAATTGTTATTCCCGCCGGTTCGGTTGCCGCTGACGTTGTTGACGTTCTGTCTGTTGTTGATGTTCGTTCTGTTAGCGTTGTTCACGAAATTATTGTTATTGTTAATCGTTATGTTGTTGGTAGTTTTGTAACCGCCGCCCCAACGCGGGTAATAACCCCATCCTCCACCCCAAGCCGCTCCTACAGCTATTCCGACGCCGAACGAAATCGCCATACCGGCGGCGTAGTAGCCCGGCGGTGGGTAATAAATTGGCGGATAGGGATAAATGGGCGGCCCGTAGACCACGACTGGGTTATAGGTGGGAACGTAAACGATTTGCGGGTTGGCTTGTTCAATGATTATGACGGTCTTGCTCTCGATTACCTTGGTTTCTACTTTCTGCTGCTCGCTGAGATTTCAAGTTCCCGGTGTCTTTGGCTTTCGCGCGCATTCGCTGGACAGCCTCCATGACATCGGACTGCTGCGCTAAGAAGGCGTTTCCCAAGTCAGTCGTCCACTTGATGTCATCTGCCAGGCGCTTGGCCACGTCCGGAAGGGCGGCTAACGATTGGACGCTCGGGTCCCAATCCTCTTTCATCACCGCGTCCGCCAGAGCTTTATCGCTCAAACCTTTGTTTTTCGTCAGCCATTGCTGAAGCTGGATGATTTCCAACGGATATGTTGATGCCGCGAGCACTTGCGCGAGAAGCGGGTCTGGATACAGGGCGATCGGGGCAACTAGAGAATCCAATTGATCGTTGGGAATCGTCGGGACCGCCTCGTCGGATGCAGCCGCCTGCTGTCCGGATCGCGCCTGTGCCGCGGGAGGCACCGAGCCGGTAATCAATAAAACGGAGCATGCTACCGCCATGATCTGGCTACATACGCTGCGGGCGTGGATCGCCATTTCTTCACTCCTCTACTCCGTCGTGTGTTCCTTATAAATAACGAAGCCGCCCGATTGGGCCACTGGCAAAACTACCAGCTAGACGACGCGGCTTAACGAGTACCAAACCATCTGTCACTTTTGACAGTTTCCAGCGGCCTGAATTTTCCATACCGTCGGCGCTGTCAGACAGAGTTATGCGCCTAATCGGTCTAAGACGTGGGAAGCTTGCATGACACCGCAGGCCAGAATCGGTCCGGCTTCGGACGGCACCTTGAAGCTTCGAAGAGTTGAACTCGTGCTTCTCGCAATCGGTCTTGTGTTACTGGCTTTATGGGGTGCTGCGCGACTGTACCGGGTGATCGGTTCGCGGGCAGCCATTGCGCGATTCCAGGCGGACCAGCCGACGAACGCAATCGATAAACCTGCTGCGTTGCCGGATCCCGACTCGAACTCACCAATTGATTTTCGCCTGTGGTCGGTTCAGCGCATCTCGGCCTACGAAGAGAGTCTCACTAAGAAGATGGACACCCCCTTGGCTATTCTTCGTATTCCGAAGATCGACCTTGAAGTCCCAGTTTTCAACGACACCGATGACCTAACGCTGAATCGCGGGGTGGGAAGGATTCTCGGGACAGCCCGGATCGGACAACCAGGCAATCTGGGGATTGCGGGACATCGCGATGGCTTCTTCCGACCGCTGCAGAACATGACAGCAGGTGACGTCATCGAACTCGAGCGGCCGGGACACACGGACACGTACGCGGTGCGTGAAATCAGGATCGTCGCGCCGGAAGATACGTCCGTTTTGGCTTCGAGGCCGATTCCCACGCTCACACTGGTCACATGCTATCCGTTTTATTTTGTTGGGCATGCTCCCAAGCGATACATCGTCACGGCATCGCTCGAAACTACTCAGGAGTCGGATCCCGGTGCTCATGAGCAGTCGATTTCCACGGGGAAGAAATACTAAAACAAGGAGAAGAGAAAATGATTTCAACCAGGTTCTCAAGAACGATCTTGCGTGGCCTGCTGGGTGGAGGCGCTCTTTGTCTAGCCTTCTCCCTGCCGTCGGTAGCGCAAGTGCAAAGCAGCACGACAGTAGAACACGGTCCAGTAGCCAAGGACGTTACCGTCGAGCGTGGGGAGATTGTCTACATCAGCGGGAATAGCGTGGTTGTCAAGATGGACGACGGCTCGCTGCGGCAATTCGACAACGTTCCAGAAAGCCTTACGTTCATGGTTGACGGTAAGCCAGTCAACATCAACAACGCCAAAGTGGGAATGAAGCTCGAAAAACAAACGGTGCGAACAACCATACCGAAGACGGTTACCACCGTCGAGACCGTGACTGGGAAGGTGTGGCATGTTAACCCGCCGAACAGCGTTATTCTGACCCTTGAAAACGGCCAAAACCAACAATTCAAAATCCCCAAAGGTCAAAAGTTCATGGTCGATGGCCGACAAACGGATGCTTGGGGTCTCAAAAAGGGAATGAACGTCTCAGCCCAAAGAGTGGTTGAAGTTCCCTCAACGGTTGTTGCAGAGCAAGTTAGCAGGACGGGAACTGCGCCGCCACCACCCGCTCCACCGAAGCAGGATGTACCAATTCTAATCGTTATGGCCGCACCGACACCTGCGCCGGCGGCGGAGCCCGCGGAGGCAGCCCCTGCGAAGCTTCCGACGACGGCCAGCAATGTCCCGCTCATCGGACTGCTCGGTGCGCTGTTCTGCGCTCTCAGTTTGATCGCAAGGGTGGTTCGCGCGACCACCGCGCGATTCGCCAGTCTCCGAGGCTGATAGACCCTGATCGCATTCCCCAACGCGAGAACGGGATAGGGTGGGCTAAGCCCATCTCGTCCCGTTCTCGTTCAATTTCTTCCAGAAAATCCTCGAAGGAGCTTCACGCTCCGGGGACTGGCGGAGAGGCCTTGCGGAAAAACCGTACACGCCATTAGAGAACGGCGCTTTCCAGCTTTGCCAAAGAACATTTCCGGTCAGTCCGCCGATCCCGCAACGAGGCGGCTCTTGATAGCGAACTGGACGAGATCGGCATTGGTTCTGAGCCCGAGCTCCTGCATGATCCGATATTTGTGAAAGGCCACGGTACGTGGTGTCACTTTCAAGGTATATGCCACTTGTTTCATCGACTTTCCTTCCGCCAAAAGCTGGACGACTTCTCGCTGGCGCGGAGTGATCCCTTTGGGGTGTTTCCTGCCAAGCGGATCGCGAACGAAGGCTTCCTGCATCCCTCGAGCAACTTGCGGTGTCACATAGGACTTGCCCCGGAGCACCGCGTGAATAGCGTAGAGCAATTCTGAAGCTGCAGATTTCTTCAACACGTAAGCGGATGCCCCCGCCTTCATCGCTTCCACGGCGAGCTCCGGATCTTCGTTCATCGTGAGAAAGACCAGTTTGACGCCGGGCATTTTCTCTTTGAGTTGCCGGCCCGCTTCGAGCCCATTCAGGAGCGGCATCGCGATATCAACTACAATCACATCGGGCTTGAGCGTTGTAGCGGAGTCCAGGAGTGCCCGACCATGGGCCACGGTCGCCACAACCTCACAGTGAGGGGCCAACAACTTCGACAAGGCGTCCGCTACGAGAGTGTGGTCATCCGCCAGGATCACTCGCGGTAGTTTCATAAGTGTCCTCAACATCGTGTGCAGCAGCAAAGAAAGGTGGCTGTCTAGGTGAGCGCAGGAAATATAACACAGGCCACCGAGTAATTCGGAAGGTTATAAGGGCTTACAATTCAAGAACTTCGAGCCCCTTCCATCCCGGTAGGCCTCGTTGCACCTCATCACAACGGATGGAATGGATGATTATGGATCTAAGTCCATCTGGATTGTTGCCCTGTTATATTGTGAGCCTAACGATCACTGTAAGAAGTAACAGTGGCGCCAAGTAACGGGCCTCAGATAGGTTTTAGGCGTTCTGCTCGCCCAGCATTACGTCGATGAGCTGATCTACCGCGAAAAGGGCAACGATGTGCTGCTCATCAAATATCTAAATTCACCCGGCGGCAGCCAGTTGCGCCATGAGTGATCTCCACAACGAATCCACTGCCTTCGGGCAAGCTCTCCTCAAAAGTGAGCGCCTTCGGATTCAAATCATTATTGGAACCGTCTGCGCAGCGCTGCTTTTGCGAACGCTTCGATCGGTCGTTGCCGGCGGCCAGGAGAGTTTTTCCTCGTTGCTGGCACTAGGCGGGCTGCTCGGTCTTTTCCTCATATACGAATTCGTAATGTTGCGTCGTGTGAATCGTGCCATTCAGGGCGGGCGACAACTTGCTGACTGGGCATGGTTTAGCAACATTATTTTGGAAACTTCGCTACCCGCTCTAGCTGTCGCGTTTGTATCCAGCGCATCCATCGATCCCGTTTATCGGCCGCTGGCAAATCCCGCGGGCCTTGCCTTCTTTCTCTTCATTATCCTTTCCACGCTTCGCCTTAATCCGGCGCTTTGCAGAATTTCGGGACTGGCGGCGGCGGTTAGCTACCTGGCCGCTGCCAGTTATCTCGGCTGGAGACCTTCGATGAGCGAAGGCACATCCCTGCTCTCCCCTGAACGGGCGGTTTTTGGCTATGCCATTGCCTTTGTAATCGCGGGATTCGTTGCCGGGGTGGTCGCGGGCGAGGTCCGCAAGCAAGTTGAAGCGGCTCTCCGGGAGGCGGAAACGCGGCGGCAAGTAGATCGCCTGGAACATGATCTTTCCGTAGCGCGCTCGATCCAACAGTCTCTACTGCCGAGCACCATGCCGGAGATCGATGGTTTCGAGATCGCTGGCTGGAACCAGCCTGCGGATCAAACCGGCGGAGACTACTACGATTGGCAGGAACTCCCAGATGGGAAAGTTGTTATGGCCTTGGCCGACGTAACGGGTCACGGGATTGGTCCCGCGCTGCTGGCGGCGGTTTGCCGCGCCTATGCGAGAGCAAACTTCAGCTCAGGCAATGGGCTGTTGAGCGCCATGGAACAGATTAACGCCGCGCTCTCCATCGATATTGGCGAGGGGCGTTTTGTGACGTTTGTAGCGGCGGTTTGCGACCCAGCAAGCTCATGCGTGCAGCTACTCTCGGCGGGGCACGGGCCGCTATTGCTTTTCGTGTCGAAGGAAGATCGTTTCGAGCAGATGGGCGCTCAAGGATTGCCGCTCGGCATCGTACCCAGCTTGATCTCCGAGCCTCCGCGGGTGCTGGAACTCAATTCTGGCGACATGCTCGTGCTGGTGACGGATGGTTTTTTTGAATGGGCAAACGCACAAGAAGAGTTGTTCGGCGTCCAAAGAATGCAAGACGTGATTCGCATATCGAAGGACCGGACCCCGCGTGAGCTTATTTCTGACCTCTATCAAGCGGTGATTGCATTCTCCGGCGGTACGAAACAGAAAGACGATCTGACCGCTGTGATTATCAAGCGAACGTCGAAACAACAAGCAGAGCGCGCGCCCACTTCTACCGGATCACGTCCAGTCGTCACCGTCGACTAAGCCGTTGATTACAAAAGCCATTTGCGTCTATGCCCCGGCCGCGAGGTCTGGTGCGATCGAAACTTCCATAGCTGCCATACGCCAGCCCCTCATGGCTTTCCCGCCTGCGGTGCTGGCTCTGTCAGCGGAAGGTCCACGGTGATCGGAAAGTGGTCGGATAAGGATTCGTCGGGCGCGTTATTGACTTCCTGGAGAGTCCAGGCGAAGTGCGGGGCAAACTTGTAACTTCCCCCCGGCTTTCCGGAATCCGTGGCGTAGCCCTTGACGAAGAACCAGTCGAGTTTGTACTCGCCCACTAAGCCGCCGTAGGTTCGCGCCAGCGCGTAAGTGTATCGGAACCCCTTCGTGGCGCGCTGATTCGAATCGCTGAGAGTTCCGCCGCGTGCTTCCGCGCTACGCGCATCCTCGCCACGAAAATCGAATGTGTGGCCATCGTCGAAGTGAAAGGCGGCAAGATCACTGAAGAACTTTGCTTCTTTCTTGCGAGAGACCAGGGGAACATCAAATCCCGTAGGGTCATTTTTGTTCCGCATCATATTCACGGGCATTAGCAATATGGTTGGAGCCCCGGTGGACCACTTGATCGCGTTTACCGCCCACTTGTCATAGTCCTTGACCCGGTCCTTCATAACCTTGGAGACCGACATTGGCGCATTGTCTGCCGCAGTCGTATTCATGTCGCCGCCAACAATTACCGGGTTGGCGTCGCTTTTGATCCACTCGAGCAGCTCGGCCCCTTGTTTTCTTCGGCACTCGGGTTTGCACTTATTTTCCAGGTGCGGCGCAACGACGGTGACCGAGCCGGTCGGCGATTCCGGCACCGCAAGCTCCGCGATCAATACCATCCGGCCGCCCCTGCGAACCTCACGAGTGATTCTTTCCGTGAAGACAAGGTTGGCCCCCGCTCGTCTCCCGGATTCCAGCTTAGATATCGCCTTCTTCTCGTCGGCATACCAGTCATGACAGACCGTAAACGAGCGGATGGTTGCTTTGCGGATGGGGTACCGGCTCAGCACTGCGGTGCCATGCATTCCCAGGTAGCGGTTCTTATCGGCATCGAACGATTTCTGAATATCCTCCTGCGCCGCCTTGTCCTCCAGCACAACCTTTTCGAGGCCCAGGTTCAATGGATCGATTTCCAGGAACTCGACCCCGTATACATAGTTCATCTTGAGGGCCTGCGCGAGTTCGCGGGCTACATCTCGATAGTCCGACCGGGTAACTCCGTAATCGACTTCATTCAGGATCAGGAGGTCGGCGGGCCTAAGCAGATCGAGCTGCTTCTTTACCACTCTCAACTGCTCTGGAGTCAGGGGTTTGGCCTTGGGGTCTTTCTTCTGCGCGATTATCTCGTCGAACCTCTCTGGTTCTGCGAGCGCGGTTCTGATCGCGTCAAATTGGATTCCGCGCTCGATGTTCCAGCAAATTGCGCGGATGAATGGCCCCAGGTATTCCGAGGAGGGACGGTTTGGCTTTGCACCACTTAGATATGCTTCGTTGCTGAGAAACGGCGTGTGGAGAAGCGAATCCAATCGTGTGGCAAGCTGTCCTTGCGGCTCCTCTGTCTGTTCGAGTTGCACCAACTCGTCGAACGTGAGCGTTTCCGGCTTCGAAAAGCTCACAAATTCTTGCTTCTCGGAGTTGGGCAATCCGGTCGTGGCAAAGCACAGTGCCAGCAGGACGGCAGCGAAAAACCATTCTGCCCGTGGGCCGAGGCGAAGGCGACGCCCGTGACGCTTGAACCCGTGAAAAGAATCACTCCTGGAAGATGTCACGGACGCCTTACCCCCATTCCCACCGATGTAGTCGCCTGGCCCGAAGATCATCCACTTGTTGGTGCAAGCCCTGGCGCTTGACTATCCTCCAGAAGCCGGAACCCAGACATTATCCGCCGCTGCGATATCGACGTTCGGCGCGGTTGTGGAGATTCCGACTCGCTGAAGCCCGTCTTTCTTTTTCGGCACGGCCTGAAATACCAAGAAATATTGATTGTTGAAGATCTTCTGCAGACGATCCAAGTAGGGTTTGAAGCTGACTGGATTCTGTGTCCCCAGCGCGAAGTACTCTCCGCCAGTCTCATCCGCGATTTTGGCGATACCAGATTGGCCAAGCTGTGCTTCCCAAGCGTTCCGGCCGTGCCGCCCGACGCCCGGCGAGTAAACGGAGTGAACAATGACGCCGTAACGCTGGCTCGCGGTGCTCGCTGGGTCCGCGTCCATACTGATGCTGGGCATCGTGGCGGCGGCAGGTCCGGGCATGCGCCCCATACCACCCGGTGACGAGAACCCGCTGGCCGTGCTTGCCCCACGCAACCGGTCGATTCCGTCGGTCACCATCAGAACTTCTCTCCTTACTTTTGACTGGGGCCAGCTCTTGACCAAGCTGATGAGCGATAAGTAAGGACTATCCATGGAAGACAGATTTCCGCGGGGGAGTCGTACGGCCTTGGAGGCGGCGGCGTGCTCGACCGTAAGATTCTGAGTGATCTGGACGGTTGCGTTCGACATATAGGCAATACCAACCATGGTGGACGCGGGCTGAGCGTTGATGAAGTCGCGAAGGTCGTTGAGGTTGTTACCGATTCCGGTGTCGCATGTCTCATCGATGAGGATGAATAGTTGGAGCGCGCCGTTGTCGTCGCGCGCCGAGATCACCTGATCAACTTTCAGAATATTCTTGCCCTGTTTGACCTGGACGTTCCCGGCGGTCAGGGGGGGCATTTCGCTATCTTCGTTCACCGCCTGGTCGGTGATGACCATGTGAACCTGTACCGTGCCGGAAGCAGGCTTCGCTTGCGAATACGCAATTCTTGCACCGACCGCCAGCACAAACAAGGCCCCGACCACCGCGAGCACTGCGCTGTGTTTCTTCATTTTGTCTCCTCAGGTCGTGCGCCCGACGAAATAACATTGCCAGGCTGCCCAGAAACTGCCACTTCTACTAGTAGGAACCGGTAAGACTAACGACGGACTGCTTCAGGCTGCCAAGCTGCGGTCAAGCCGCCGCGCAGCAGCCGTGATCATCTGAGCAGTGATGTCCGCGAAGGCCATGAGTTGTGTCGCGCCGCCAATCGTGATCTGCCATCCGATGACATCCCCAAGTAAATCCCTGGTCGCGAGAATGAACTTCGGGTCAGCAAGGTAATAGGCAGGATCATGATTGCGACACTGTAAGTTTTGACAGGTAGGCTCGTCCCGACTTCCAGGTCTTTCCAGCGCTCGCTCGGGAGGAACTCGCGAAGCCGAACAATTTTGCTCTCAGATCGGAAAGAGCTGATTCCCTGGGGAGTAAGCCTCATGTGAGGTGGTGATGTGGCAGGTTCTGAGAAATAAAGATATTCCCAGCCAGAGCCTCTCGAACGGCGGTGACGAGTTCAGTTGCGATTCGGGACTTCACAACGTAGCCAAATGCACCTGCGGAGAGACATCTTCGCACAAAATCGGAGTCGGTATGCACAGTCAAGAAGACGATGCGCGAATTACAGCCTGATTCTTTCAATTGGTCGGCAGCCTCTATGCCGTTCAGCACCGGCATGGAGATATCAGTGACAATGACGTCGGGCTGCAATCTCATGGCTTCCACAAACAGATCCCGGCCATTGACGACCTTGCCCACGACTTCAAACTCCGGTTCCAGGAGATGTTCTGCCATGTCCGGGAAGCGTGGGTGGTCGTCCGCCAGAAGTACTTTTGCCTTGCTCAATTCGCCCGCCCGACGGATTCGCGCCCGCTAAAAAAGACAGAAAATGCAGCGTGCAATCCGTCCCCAGAAAATATACGAGTCGACTCCGTACGGCCACGCCAGGCGCCAGCTTCAAGTTATTGCCAGGACGTACCTCTGTATACTGTCAAGACTGCCAGCAGTGGAAACATGATGATCGCGAGTTGCAAGGCCACCTTCCTCTGCGGGTGGGACTGAGAAAAACATCAAATTTCGGGCCAACACGACGATGTGCTAGAATCCGGCCCTATTAGGGCTGGACGCCAATCGACTTAGCTCAGCCCGCCCGCGTAATGCGCGAGGCGGTCCGGGGTGCAAATGCAGTGTAAGGCATGCAAATCAGGCAACTTACAAAAGCTCGATGGAGAGCTGACCGCTAGTCTCCCCGGCCTGTCTTCAATAAGGGCCACCCCGGTGTACGTTTGCCAAGACGTCCTAGTCTGTCTGGACTGCGGGTTCGCTGAGCTTCTCATTCCTGCCAGCCAACTGGAGTTACTCAAGACTAGAGAGCCCGCGCCCGGTTCCTAGGTCTGTTTGGTGGAGTCATCCTCATCCAGAGCTCGGGCGTTTGCTGGCCGCAGTTTTCCCTACTTTCTGCCTTTTGGCGGGAAATCCCTGAAAGATTTCGTCACGATCTGCTTGATCTCTTTGTCCTCGTTCTTGCGTGCCTTCTGCGGATCATTCCATTTCTTGGTCGCGGTGCCCTCCCAAATGACGATTTTGGATTTGGAGTCCAAGGCGTAAAAGACAAACTTGCCCTGAACGGAATACCAAACGCTCGGTGCGAACCCGGCATTCGTTCCCGCGCCGACGTTCCACATATTGCTGCCGGGGGGACTCATGTCGGGCGGCTGGATGCTGTCGAGGCCTGCCGGCGCCGAGGAACCGGCCTGAAGGCCCTCATCACCTGGCCCAGCGTGATAGAAAAGGTAAAATTCGGGATTGGCTGGATCCTCCACGATTCCTTTGGCAGCAAGCTCCTGCGCCACGGCGCGCATGATCTTCCGATCCAGGTCCTGGTTATCTTCCGGGTGTCGCATCGTAACTAGATGATTCTTTTTCCAGGCAAAACGCTTCAGGGCACCAAAGTCGTAGTCTCTCGCGTAATCGATCTTGACGCTCTGAGCGCTAGATGTCTGCACTTCGCACAAGAAAGCCAGCAGGAGCGCCATACCGAGGGACCCTGGTTTCTTCACGAACTCTCCTTCTCCTACAGGTCTTCCAGGCATGCTCTAGGTCTTGCTCTTTCCCGGCCCAAACGCCGGTCAGTCATGCTGCTTTTTTGCGCTTCCGCTCAATCGAGCCGCGGAGTTGGTGTTGCATATGAGCCCGCGCGGCAAAAATGCGCGACTTGAGTGCTGCGGTGCTGACCCCGACTTGGCGCGCCAACTCGCGCTGTGTCCACCCTTGAGCGGTGTGCCGGATAAAGAGGTCGACGACCGATGGATGCAGTCCACGCAGTGCCTTTGCCGCGAGCTCCTTCGCTATGTATTGTTGCTCTTGATCCGGTCCACTGTCCTCGATGTCCAGTGCTGCGATCCCTTCGCCTTCGGGCTTCGGCAAGTCCGCTTCAAGGGTCAATCGCTCACAACGCCGTCTGCGAATCCTCATCAAGGCTTCGTTGATCGTGATGCGAATTAGCCAGGTAGAAAAACGCGAACGACCCTCAAACCGATGGATGTTCATACACACTTTACGGAAAACGTCTTGAAGATTGTCCTCTGCGTCTGCGTGATTCTTTAAAATCTTAAGCGATACGTGGTGGATATGCGGCAAATGCATCTGCACGAGTTCGCCGAATGCTTCGCGACTGCCGCCGCGCGTCCTCTCGAGCAGTACTTGCTCCGCCTGGTCTTGTTTGCTAGCTTTCACGGATTTTCTTCTTCTAGGTGACACCCAAGAACCCGGGCTGGATGATCGAACAGCACGGTCCGGCGCCTCCTCGGCGTTGCTGGATACCGAAGTTGGTTCAACCACGAGCAGGTAAGGATGCAGGCTGCTGAAGTCGGAATTCAAGCAGCGTCTCGCTCGGCACGCTTACTTTTTGACCCTTCTGTACGACGGCTGCGGTGGTTCCGGCCAACGCGCCGATGGCTGCCCCCTTGCCTGCGTTTCCGGCGACGCCGCCGATAATCGCACCCAGACCAGCGCCGCCAACCACGCGCTTAGCGGTCCTTCCCCCACTGTTTTTTCCGCTGACCTGGTAGTCGCTGCTGAAGATCGGATAAGCCGTGCCGCCGATGACGATCTCGGTGAGCTCTAATTGCAACTCGGATTTCCCCGCCACGCGCCCCGCTTCCTTCGCTTGAGCGAGTCGGCCGAAGACCTTGCTGCCCGCCGGAGCGACCACTACTCCCCCCACCTCAATGTTGGTCTCGAGACTCGCAGTGAAGCGAGAACCCACCGAATTCTTGCTGGAATCCACAGAGTCGATCATGCGCACAAGGAGTTGCGTTCCCGCGGGTACCGTTATCATTTGCTTCTGCCCGCGAGCCGGCTGCGCCAAGGCCATTCCAGCGCAGGCCAGCAGTATGGCTGCGAGTCTTATTCGTCCGTGCTTTGCAGGATTCCTCATCGCTTTCTCCTTTTCTCTACGCTCCGGGATTACTTGGACGGGGTTTTCACCGTGGGCAGTTCGGCGGAGATTTGAAGATCAACAATGTGTTGCATCTGGTTTTCGATGAGAAAGAACTTGGCGGACTGCGTTGCCCCAATTTCCGTCTTCATCTTGTCGAAATATTTCTTCTTGAGTTTGGCGCGCTGTGCTTCGAGTTCGAAGGCCTTGCTCATGAGTGTATCGGCCTCAGCATCCGTCAGGTTCTCGTAGTTCTTGGCATAGGCGATAATGAGCTCAGTGCGGCCGTCTCCAATCTTGGCAAGTTCCGCGTCGTATTGATTGAAAATCGGCCAGAATTTTGCCGCATCGTCGGCGTCGAACTGCATCATCTGTGTGATGATGTCTTTTCTCTCTCCCCTTAGATCCGCACGGAGCAAGGTCACGTATTCGCGAAAGTTCTGCTCGCGGGATTCGAAGCTGGCATCTTCTTGTGTGAACGCCACAGTTGCTGCGAATGAGGGCACGACCACCAGGGCGGCGACCAGAAGTGTTCTTGCTGATTTCATGACGCTATACCTTTCCCGTCCAAATCGATGTACCGCGCTATCCGAATTCTTCGAAATCGTACAGCCAACCGCTCTCTAACCCATTTCGAATCAGAAAATTTCAGCCAGTCGATGCCGGCTCTTTATCGCTCCATGATGTTTGTCAACCGCCACGGCCCGGAGCCGTAGCTTTCAAACGTGATCTGCTGTGTCTTCTTGTCCGTCGTGAATTTGGCAGCGATGACCAGGCTACCGGTGCTTTGCTTTGGGTCTGGAGCGAGATTTATTTCGATGCCCGACAGGTCGTAGTCCTTCGAGCGAGTGCTGGCGTAGGCCTCTTGAATATTGATGGGCCGATCGGTGATCAAGCGAATTGTTCGCCCATTCTCCGTCGGAAAGGTCCGGATGTAAGCGATCTGGTAACCAAGGGTCCCGGTAATTGCGACTCTTCCCTTGGATTTCATCTTACTCAGTGTCTTGACCAAGGCGTCGTGGCCACCTTTTGTAAAAGCATCGATCAGCACCTGCTGATCTTCCGGGGTCGAATACGATTGGATATTTATGGTGACGCTGAATTGCTTTCCTGAGGCTCGTAACTGTCCCATCGCCTGGGCTTGAATGACTTCGGGCTTCGGCTTTTCCTGGGAACGCACCTTGTAAGCCGCAACCGAAAGAATGCTCAGGACTGCAAGACTGCTCGCCACAGCCAGAAACGCGGACGGCATCCTGTTTCTCATCGCTGCTCCTTCAAGCGCACCCAAAGTCGCACAAGCTGAGTCGACTCGTTAACTGTCAAAAGTGACAGAGCACCGAGGATGGTTTTCAGATGGATCGTTCAGGCGAGGGACGGCGAGGAGCCCTATCCTTTAATAAGCGTGATCTGCGTGTGGTGTATCTCCAGGCTTTATCGATGAACCTCGACAAAGACAGCTCCTGGCAGCAAGCAGCCTCGGAGCAGAGGCGCGCCGTCTGCACCCAGAAGCTCTGCAATTGCAATACGCATAAGCGTTTACCCAATCTCAGCGCCCTGGCGCGGACGACACCAGAGAACTGAAATCAACCGCAGTGTAAACCCTCAGTGTTTGGGCAAGCTGTCAAATTCTGACAGACCGGGTGCGAGCGATACGCCTCCTGATCGCGTCCACGGCTCGGGCCGAGTACTCCGCAAGAATTCGCCCTGTCAGAACTGACAGTATACGCAGCGTGTTGCTTTTTCTAGCATTCCCGGCAAGTGGGAACATTCATGGCACTACCGCGAGTCATGCTCGCCGACGACCACACGATCCTTGTCGAGGCATTTCGCAAGCTCTTGGAACCTCATTGCGAAATTGTTGCCGCCGTAGCGGATGGGCGCGCCTTGCTGGAGACCGCGACCGAGCTCAAACCCGATGTGATCGTCGCGGACATTAGTATGCCGCTTATGAACGGTCTGGAAGCTGGCTTACGGTTGAAGGAACTCCTGCCCGCCATGAAACTCATCTTCTTGACTATGAACGAGGACTCCGACCTGGCGGTGGAAGCCCTACGCTGCGGGGCGTCCGGCTACCTATTGAAGACTTCCGCCGCTTCGGAATTGATTCGCGCCATCCAATTGGCACTCAAAGGGAAATCATACGTCACGCCACAGATAGCGAAGCGAATGCAGAAGGCATTTATTCACAATCCCAACCCGGGACCTAAAGCGCGCGCCAAAACCCTGACCGCCCGTCAGCGGGAGGTCGTCCAACTGTTGGCCGAGGGAAAATCGATGAAGGAAGTCGCCAGTGTCCTGAAGGTGACCCCGCGCACCGTGGCATTTCACAAATATCGCATCATGGAAGAGCTTGACTTAAAGACAAACGCCGACCTGATTCAATTCGCAATCAAATCGCGGATTCTCGTATCCTGAGCCCAACCTCGGGAATTCCCGCGAACACCGCCGATTCGGATTCCCCTTTCCATTTCTTCTTGTGCGGAGACCGTCGGCCACAGAATCCGCAGTCCATTTCGCACTCCCTGACTTTTGGCAGTCCCCGCGACGAATCCAGAAAAGTTGCCCTCCATTATCCAACCAAGGTCCGCACGGGATACCACCCTCACACCTTGGCCGGGCAGAAGGGCGCTGTCTCAGAAGCGCGCGGAAGCGGTGGCGAAGCTATCTCCTTAGCTGACTTAAACGCAACGGCGGAGGGTTTCGGCAAGCCCGGTCCGGTCGCCGAAGTTCCACACGCGAGCAGGCAAAAGAATCGCGAGGTAGAAATTAGCGTTTCGGGCGAAGTCATCGGCGTAAGATCGGCAAGTAACCGTGGTCTTGCCCTAGCCTTACTCGAAGGAAAGTCTTCGAAGCTCTCTATCAGCCGCTGTGTCCTCACCTGCTAGTTTTGACAGTTCCCGCATATCAAACAGGCCCTACTATCACCGTTGGAATTGGCGCGTTCGACCCGCGCTCGCAATATGTTTGATTTGGTCTGACAAAGAGACCCGTCGATGTCGCCTACGGAACTTGACACGCACCAAAAAGCCCTAGCAATCAATTTGGATCAAACCATCTTCGGCTCGTTTGCGGAGATCGGTGCCGGGCAGGAAGTGGCCCGGTGGTTTCTACAGGTGGGGGCAGCTTCGGGCACCGTGGCCAAGACCGTGTCGGCGTATGACAAAGAAGTTAGCGATGATCTTTATGGAGCGGGAACGCGCTACGTGTCAATGCAGCGCCTGGAAGCGATGCTCGATCGCGAATGGAACCAACTTCTGGCGCAAGTACAAAATAGCCGCGGTCCATCGACACGTTTTTTTTCCTTCGCAGATACCGTTTCAGCGCGCAACTTTGCGGGCACAAACGAATGCCACGGCTGGATGGGCATACGTTTTCAGGAGCACCCCCAGGGAGAGCCACATGACGTTATCTTGCACGTCAGCTTAAAGGATCCCTCCAATGTGCTCCAGCAGGAAGTAATCGGCATCGTGGGCGTCAGTCTAATCTATGCAGTCTTTCACCAACGCGAGACGAAAGAGACTTTCTTGAAAGCTCTTCTGGATCAAGCCAACGTGCAGCGCGTGGAAATCGATTTCATCCAAGTGCGTGGTGCGAGGTTTGGGAGTTGGAATCCCCATGAGTTGCTCCGGGCGCTTGTTCTGGAAGGACTAGCTGAAGCTGTCGTTCTTCCCGCAGGCAACCGGAGTGGGCCGCCTGGAGAAATTCTGCGCAAGCGGCCAATCGTGCTGGCGCCGCTCAATCTTGGAGATCCTCACCCAATCCCACGAGAAATTTTGTCCTGCGCGATGAATGAACTGAAGGCCGAAGCGGGAGAGGGTGCCCGCGAACCGCTCGGTCTCGTCGCCGTTCCCACCGCGCCAGCGAATCTGCTCCAGGAGGTACCGGAAACTTTCGATGTCTCACGCGCCGTGGAAGAGCTGCGTGCCCTGGGTGCCGACGTGCTCGTTTCCAAATACAGCGAGTTTTACCGGATTACGTCGTTCGTTAACCGCTACACACAAGCTCAAGTGCGTCTTGCCGCTGGACTTCCCGCCTTGGTGAACATTTTCTTGCAGGCGTATGGGCAGCTCGAAGGCCGCTTGCTCGAAGGGCTTTCGAAACTTTTCTCACAGAACGTGCGCGTCTATGTCTTTCCGGTGGCGGTCTCCGCTCTGAAGTTGTCGCCAAATTCCGCGTTTGATGCCGGCTGGCAATGGGAAGCAACGGATAGCTGGATTTCGGCAGATCAACTACGTCCCCCGCCCCCATTGGGCCACCTATATGCCTACCTCATAGCCAGCAAGTTCATCGTGCCCTTGCGGCGCGCCGCGTAGCTCCACCGCCGTAACACATTTTGTTTCAATGCTTTGATTCGTTGCAATCCGTCACCTCGAGTCGCCATTTGTCCGCAACCTCGGTCGACGAGCATCTGTCATTTTTGACAGTTCCGCGCACGTCAAGGCGCACCTAGCATCAACGCTCTGTGAGGTGCCCCACAGAAACATTGCGTAATGCCAGGAATTGGGACCCTCTGTACAACCAGATTTCTGGGAGGTGCACCAAGCATTTCCTGGAGCGTGTGCCATGCGAAAACAACTAAGAGTTCCAACTTCTCTTGCGATATTCGCGATCTTCCTTGCTGGATGCGGACAGATGGGGCTTCCTCCGGCGGGTCCCCCCGCTGTCGAAGTCGTCGAGGTTGTACAAAAGGATGTGCCCATCACAAGGGATTGGGTGGCTACCCTCGATGGATTTGTCAACGCTCAGATTCGCGCCCAAGTGAATGGCCTGCTGCTCAAACAGAACTATACGAACGGCTCGTATGTCCAAAAAGACGCCCCTCTCTTTGAGATTGATCCACGACCGTTCCAGGCGGCGCTCGACCAGGCCAATGGAAACCTGCAACAGGCCAATGCGAATCTGCAACGTGCACAGGCACAGCTCGGTAAGACCCAGCTGGACGTCGCTCGCTACACGCCCCTCGCCAAAGAGAGTGCCATCAGTCAACAGGAACTCGACGATGCCGTCCAGTCTGATCTTGCGGCGAAGGCCCAGGTGGAACAAGCAAAAGCGGCAATCGAGTCAGCCCGCGCTGCGGTGGAATCCGCCAAATTGAATCTCGGCTTTACGCAGATTGTCTCCCCAATCGATGGGGTTGCCGCGATCTCCACAGCTCAGGTCGGAGACTTCGTTGGCCCCCAGAGTGGCGCGCTCACAACGGTTTCCACCGTCGATCCCATCCTCGTAAGCATCATGGTGAGTGAGCAGGAGTATCTCCGAGCGATCGATCAAATCAGGCAGCAAAACAAGCTGCTAGGTCGAAGTCTGACTGAAGATGCGGCGCTGCGCACACTGGAGTGGCAGCTAAAGCTTGCCGATGGCACGATCTTTCCCCGCAAGGGACGCTTTAATGCAATCGACCGCCAAGTTGACGTGCGCACCGGAGCGATCCTCGTCAAAATTCAATTTCCAAATCCAGGCAATGTCCTTCGCCCGGGCGGTTTCGGCAACGTCAGCACGGTTACGCGAATCCAGCAGGGCGCGCTGCTGGTGCCGCAGCGTGCCGTGAGTGAGCTACAGGGTGGATACCTCATCGCGGTAGTCGATCATGACAACAAGGCCAGCATCCGCTCGGTCAAAATGGGCCAGAAGGTCGGCACGTGGTGGATCGTTGATGAAGGCCTTAAAGCGGGTGACCGCGTCGTTGCCGAAGGCACGCAACAGGTGAAGGAAGGCGCGCAGGTCAATCCCAAGCCTTACCAGGAAAACTCTTCCGTAGCAGAGAAACTCAACCAAGGAAGCGGTAGCTAGCAACTCACAGCCATGGCTAAATTTTTCATCAACAACCCTATCATGTCGATCGTGATCTCGATTGTCATGGTAATCGTGGGCGGTCTTGCAATGTTCACCTTGCCCACCGCTCTTTTCCCCGAACTGGCCGACCCTCAAATTCAGGTCGTCGCGATGTACCCCGGTGCGGACGCTCTTACTTTGGATCAATCCGTCGCCACACCCATCGAGCAACAGATGAGCGGCGTGGACAACATGGAATACATGTATTCGACGAGCCCGAACAACGGTGGGATGAAATTGACCGTGGATTTCAATATCAAGACGGATGCCAACACCGACTTGATTCTCACACAGATGCGCCAGTCCCAGGCTGCTTCGCAGCTCCCGTCCGAGGTCAACGCCCAGGGCGTCACCGTGCAAAAGTCCACGAGCGCCCCGCTCATGCTTTTCGATCTGTACTCGCCCACCGGCAAGTACGACGCCCAATTCCTCGCCAACTACGCTTACATCAACCTGCTCAGCCCGCTCACTCGCTCCTACGGCATCTCGAGCGTCACGATTTTTGGCGCCGGTCAGTACGCCATGCGCTTTTGGGTTAATCCGGACCAATTGGCTAAGCTACAGATTACCGTCCCGGAAATCATCAGCGCCATCAAAGCCCAGAACAACGTAAATCCATCAGGCCAGATCGGCGGCGAGCCGGTACCCAACGGGCAAGAATTTACCTTCGCCGTCATTGCCCAGGGCCGCCTGGTAACGGAGGATGAGTTCGCCCAGATCGTGGTGCGCGCCAATCCCGACGGCTCCATCGTCCGGCTGAAAGACGTCGCCCGAGTTGAACTTGGCACGCAGGTGTACAACCTGCAGGGCAGGTTGGACAGTAAGCCGTCCGCGGTTGTCGCGATTTACCAGCTTCCCGGCTCTAACGCCATAAAGGCGGCACAAGGTGCCAAGGATCTTGTGGCGGAAGCCAGGAAGAGCTTTCCGCCAGGGTTGGACTATGCGATCGCGCTGGACACCACTCTCCCGGTCACTGAGGGCATCACGGAGATCACCCATACGCTTTTGGAAGCCCTCGTACTTGTGATCGTGGTGGTATATATTTTTCTACAGGGCTGGCGCGCCACCTTGATACCACTGCTGGCGGTGCCCGTCTCGTTAATCGGCACCTTTGCACTTTTCCCTCTCCTTGGTTTCTCCATTAACACTCTTTCACTCTTTGGTCTCGTGCTCGCTATCGGTCTGGTGGTCGATGACGCCATTGTGGTGGTTGAGGCTGTTGAGCATCACATCGAGCATGGACTGTCTCCGAAAGACGCTGCCTTCAAAGCCATGGAGGAAGTTACGGGCCCGGTCATCGGCATCGCGGTTGTTCTCTCAGCCGTGTTCATTCCCACGGCCTTCGTTCCTGGAATCACCGGCCGCATGTATCAGCAGTTCGCCGTCACCATCGCCGTCTCCGTCATTATTTCGGCCTTTAATGCCCTCACGCTCAGCCCGGCCCTCAGCGCTCTCTTGCTTCGTCCCAAAAAGCCGGCGCGCGGACCACTTGGGAAATTCTTCGCGTGGTTCAACAGGTCGTTCGGCCGCCTGACCGACGGTTATGTCAACTGGTGTGGGGTCCTCATCCGCAAAATCGGATTCACCGTCGCCCTGCTACTCGTCTTTGCTGTCCTCGCTGGTTTTTTTGGAGCCAAACTACCCAAGAGCTTCCTGCCAGAAGAAGACCAGGGTTACCTTTTCGCTGCTATGCAGCTGCCTGATGCTTCTTCCCTGCAACGCACCAGCGCGGCCGCCCTGAAAGTCGAAGACATCGTTCGGAAGACTCCGGGGGTAGATCACATCACTACCGTCGTCGGTTACAATATGTTGAGCGGCGTACAGAGTACATACAGCGCCTTCTTCTGGATCACCCTGCGGGAGTGGAAGGAGCGCAAGGCCGAAGACGAGCAATATTGGCCCATCAAGATCCACCTGATCGAAGCGCTCAGAGAGATATCGCAGGGGACTACCCTATCCTTTCCGCCGCCGGCCATTCCTGGAGTGGGGGCATCGGGCGGCGCTACCTTCGTCCTTGAAGACCGCTCCGCAAGAGGTCTCGAATTCCTCAGAGACAATCAGCAGAAGTTTATGACTGCGGCGCAAAAGCGGCCTGAGTTTAGTTTTCTATTCACCACCGCTTTGCCTTCTGTTCCGCAGCTCTCCGTGAAGGTCGAACGCGACAAAGTATTGAAGCAAGGCGTGCCGCTCAGCGATGTCTACCAGACACTACAAGCCTTCATGGGCGGAGCCTTCGTTAACTTCTTCAACCGCTTTGGACGAGTCTGGCAAGTCTACGTTCAGGCCGAAGGCGATTTTCGGACGAAGGCGGAAAATGTCGGCCGCTTCTATGTCCGCAACAACGCTGGCCAGATGGTCCCTCTGTCCTCGGTTACCTCCATCGCACCCAGGCTCGGCCCTGAATTCACGATGCACTACAACATGTACCAGTGCGTTCAGATTAATGGCATTACCAAGCCGGGTTTTAGCTCCGAACAGGCTATGAGAGCGCTCGAGGAAGTCTTCGCGCAGACCATGCCACCGGGAATGGGCTTCGACTACATGGGCATGTCCTTCCAGGAACAGAAGGCGCAGCAAGGTGTGCCGGCGTCGGTTGTGTTCGGGTTCTCCATCCTATTCGTCTTTCTAGTCCTGGCGGCCATGTACGAGAGCTGGACGCTGCCATTCAGCGTGCTCTTAAGCACGCCTGTTGCGGTCTTTGGCGCATTCTGTGTTCTGTTCCTGCGCCGCATCATCGGTCTTTTGGTCTTTCATGATTATGCAAATCTCGGCCTCGAGGACAACGTTTACGCTCAAATCGGCCTGGTCATGCTGATTGGTCTCGCGGCCAAGAACGCTATTTTGATCGTGGAATTTGCCAAATTAGAGTTCGAGAAAGGCAGGCCCCTTGTGGACGCCGCGCTGGAAGGCGCCAAGCTCCGCCTCCGCCCCATTTTGATGACCTCGTTTGCGTTCCTCCTGGGTTGCGTGCCGCTCTGGAGGGCATCCGGCTCTGGCTCCGTTTCTCGTCAAGTTATGGGCACGGCAGTTATCGGAGGGATGGCGGCTGCCAGCGGTATAGCCATCTTTATTATCCCCGCGCTGTTCTACCTCGTTGAGAAGCTTGGCGGCGCAAAACACGCGGTCAAGATGCCCTTAACGGCCACTCCGGAGCATGGGACTGCCGCCGGCGATGACTAGCTTCGGCTAACTCAAGGTCAAGAGGCGCTCAAGGCCATGACAAATACGATTTCGATTCAGAAAGACGCCTGCCATTCGGGGAATATCCCGACTGCCGTCATCGCCAGTCGTGCAGAGGCCACCGCACAACGTGCCAAGTCCTTCTCTTCCCTCACGCTCGTCCTAAGCTGTGCATTAACCATGCTCCTTCCCGGCTGCGCGGTCGGCCCGAATTACCAGCGCCCCAAGGTGAATGCCCCAGCCGAATTCCGCGGCGCTGAGGGTGCGTCCCAGCAAGCCTCGATTGCCGACTTGCCTTGGTGGGACGTTTTCAAGGACGAGCAGCTGAAAACCCTCGTACAGACCGCGCTGGCCAACAACTACGACTTGGCCATCGCAGTCACGCGGATCGAGCAGTCGCGGCAAATCGCCGCGCAGGCCCGAGCGCAATATTTCCCCGCCGCGGGTTATGCAGTACACGCGAGCGACGGCAAGAATGAATTTGGCACGATCGATCCTAATGCCTCCGGCGGGTCGAGCAAGGGGGCATTGATAGCTGTAGCCAACGCGGCCTGGGAACCTGACGTCTGGGGCCGTATCCGGCGCCTGAATGAATCTGCTCGAGCCCAATATCTGGCTACGGAAGAAGCACGGCGGGGCGTCATGCTCTCTCTCGTGAGCGACGTTGCCCAAGCCTACTTCCAGCTTCTGGATTTAGACCTTCAACTTGAGATCGCCAAGCAAACTACGGATTCATTCGGCCAGACCTTGCAACTTTTCACTCAGCGGCTCGAAGGCGGGGTAGGTACAAAGCTGGACACATCACGGGCGGCAGCAGCACAAGCTACCGCCGCCGCCAGCATCGGCGAGCTCGAACGACAGATTGCGCTGACAGAGAACCAGATCAGCGTATTGCTGGGTCAGAACCCTCACGGGATAACGCATACCGCGAAACTCCTCGACCAGATCGTTCCTCCCGAGGTCCCCGCGGGATTGCCTTCCACATTGCTGGAGCGCCGCCCAGATATCCTCGCGGCAGAGCAACAGGTGCGCGCGGCCAACGCCCAGATTGGCGTCGCCACAGCCGCATACTTCCCCAAGATCGGCCTCACCGCCTTGCTCGGTAAAGCGAGTACTCCGCTTTCCAACCTATCCTCGGGCGCGACAAACCTTTGGAGTGTTGCCGGCGACGTCAGTGGTCCTCTGTACCAGGGTGGTGCGCTTACGGCCCAGAAAGCGCCAGACCGTCGCATTCTGGGAACAGACGAAACTGCAGTACGAACAAACGGCATTGAGCGCCTTCCAGGACGTATCCAACGCCCTTGTCTCTCGCCAGAAATATGAGGCGATTCGCACCGAGCAGGTCCGCGCTGTGGAAGCCTACCGGGAGTCCGTCAAGGTCTCCCTGCAGCGCTACGTTGCGGGCAAAGCCAACTATTTTGAAGTTCTCGAGTCTCAGCAGCAATTGTTTCCTGCAGAGAATGCTCTCGCCATGACCGAACTCAATCGGCGCACGGTCATCGTGCAACTTTACAAAGCTCTAGGCGGAGGTTGGAATCTAAAGGATCCAGACTGGGTTGGGCCCAAATCCTAGCGCCGCCACGTCGGGTGTAAATCCAGCTAAGGCTCAATCAGCGGAAGCGAGCTTGCTAGTTGCAGATCGATCATCATTTGGACGCGCCTGTCGATCTGAAAGAACATCGCAGTGCCTTTGGCCGATAGCGCCTTCCGAAAGATGGGAATGTACTTGAGTCGGAGCTGGACGACAGATTCATCCACGGCGAGCCACCTCTTCGAAAGGGTATCGGCCTGCTCCTCCGTAATATTTCCGCTTTGCAGATACTCTTTCATGAAGGCATATTTCGCGTTGTTGATCTTCACCAGCTCCGCGACGTATTGATCGTAGGTCGGCCAGAACTTCTCCGCTTCAGTGTCGCTCAACTTCATATTGGCGGCGACAACTTGCTTTCGGGTGGACCGCAGGTCCGACCTCAGCATAGCGATCTCTTGATCGATGGATGCCCCGTTCTCGCGGCCCGACACCGGTTGCGCGTCCTGGGCTGCGAGATTCTGCGCGAACAACGCCTCGCCGACGAAAAGCAATCCGCCCAGCATCAACGCCGCTGCCGTGCTCTTATTGCTCATACGACCTCCAGTTCTTTCAGTGGGCGATAACCATGGCGAGCACCGATTGAGTCTCCCTGCGCCCATTCATTGGCGTCGGGCCTAAACTCACCGCTGAATCCGTGGCAAACGACCCGGAATATGAATCATTCGAAGATATCGGCGGGTCCCGGCTGGGCGACACTGTCACTTTTGACAGGGCTGCCCTGCGAGCCTTCACTTTAGGCGAGCCGACCGTAGCCACTGATTCAATGGCGGTCAGCTTGAGGAGGATGATCGGCGTGCGACGAACGTCTCAAAGCGGACATGGGTGTGGAAGCTCCAAATTGATTCTGCTAAAAGAATGTTTCCTTTTGCCACGCATTCGCTGCTGTAAAGGGGGCTTAGCACCGACAAATGCGACTCTGTGAGCGACCGCTTCAGCCGCTATTCTCGATGGTAAGACGATACCGTCATTTGAGCGGCGAAGGAGGCATAATGTCTCTTTGCTGAGTCTGCGCGTATGAACGCTAACACTGATCCGTTGAAGAGCGCCGCGAACCGGGGCATGAAATCCACGGTCTTGGGCATCCTCCTGAATCTTGGCTTGGCTTTGACCAAGTTCTCTGCTGGGTTGTTCGGGAATTCTTTCGCGTTGGTTGCGGACGGCTTGGAGTCCATCACCGATGTGCTCAGCGGCCTGGTTGTTTATTTTGGCCTGAAAGTCGCAGTCAAACCTCCGGATGCAGACCACCCTTATGGTCACGGAAAAGCTGAACCTCTTGCCGCCGTAGTTGTCAGCCTGGCGTTGATGGCCGCCGCATTCGCTATAGTCTACGAAGGCATTCGCGAAATAACCGCGCCGCAGGGCGC
This sequence comes from uncultured Acidobacteriota bacterium, assembly GCA_963810355.1. Lineage (GTDB taxonomy): Bacteria > Acidobacteriota > Terriglobia > Acidiferrales > UBA7541 > Acidiferrum. The sequence continues at coordinate 181,646 of CAWENU010000002.1, read as the reverse complement.
ACCGGCGCCTTACACACTCGTCGTGCTCGCCGGCGTACTCATCATCAAGGAACTGCTTTTCCGGCATGTCAGTGCCGTGGGCGACTCGATAGGCAGTCTCGCAGTCAAAAGCGACGCCTGGCATCACAGAAGTGATGCCCTGACCTCCGCGTTCGCATTCATTGGCATTTCTATCGCGCTGCTTGGAGGGCCGGGCTGGGAGGCGGCCGATGGGTGGGCAGCCGTCTGTGCCGCCATGGTGATTCTCTACAACGCTTGGAAGCAGCTGCGACCCGCGGTCCGCGAACTTGCTGACATTGCCCCAGATGAGAGCATGGAGACACAGGTCAGAGCGATAGCCGGGCGTGTGCCTGGCATCATTGGTTTGGACAAATGCTTTGTTCGCAAGATGGGATTGAGTTTCTACGTAGACCTTCACATAGTTGTGGACGGGGAAATGTCCGTACGCGACGGACATTCGCTTTCGCATAAGGTTGAAGACGAAGTACTGAGGATTCTGCCCCAAGTAGCAGAAGTTCTTGTTCACGTGGAACCAGAGGAGGAATTGACAATTAAGAATGATCAGAAACTCAGCTTGCCATAGCATCCGATGAGCATGGCGTAGCGTTGTCACGTGGCAACGTCCAACTTCCGGTGTTCGGTGTTCGCCAGTCCGACCCCTCAGGGGAAGCAAGTCCCAAGTTTCAAACTGTCTGCAATTGTCATTTGCCGCTAAGACAAAAGCCGTCTCACCAAGTTGCCGAGCCTCGTTGCCGGCGAAAACCTTCGGCAGGCCCAACTTTGCACTGGCAGTTTTAACAGTTGCTTAAACCCGGGCGATTGCTAGTCTGGCTGCTGGGGTTCTTCGACCCGCCCAGTCTTTGCCCCGCACAGTGTGTCGACGCTGCTGACTTCGCGCAGAGGGATAAGTCTCGTACTCGGACTCATCTATTGAGAATTCTCTTCGCCTGCGCCAATTGGACGGCCGCAAGCGCCAGGACGTGTAATATGAAACGCATCTTTGTTGTGACGATTCTGGCCGTGCTTTGCGGTCCCCCTTTTTTATTGGCAGTAAGTAAGGGCAAGATTGAGGACCGTTTGGAGAATGCGGGCCTGGTAGCCAAAGAGGCTGTCGGAATTCGGTCCCACATCCCGCAGCTCCTGCTGAACAAGGCGTACTGCGTTATCGTCATTCCCTCGGTTCTCAAGACTGCATTTGGCTTTGGTGGAAGCTATGGCCGTGGAGCCATGAGTTGCCGGAGCGGTGACGACTTCAAGGGCCTGTGGGGCGCGCCCTCTATGATGGCCCTGGAAGGGGTGAGCTTCGGATTCCAGATCGGGGGCCAGGCCACAGACTTCGTATTGTTGGTGATGAACGAACGTGGCGCCCGGTCGATTCTTAGCAGCAAGGTGAAAATTGGTGGCGACGCTTCCGCCGCGGCTGGCCCCGTGGGACGTGACACCCAGGCGAATTTGGATCTCTATCTGAGAACGTCGATTCTGACCTATTCAAGGTCCCGCGGCCTGTTTGCAGGAGTCTCGCTGGAAGGTTCCACGTTGCGTCCTGACAACAAGGCCAACGAAAGTCTTTACGGAAAAAAGCTGTCCGCGAGGGACATCGTGCTCGAGGGAGCGGTTGCGGCTCCAGCCTCAGCGGAGAAGCTCCTCTCAACCCTGAACCAACACAGCCCCAAAGAGCAGGCCGAAAAATAATCCGCCGCAGCAGTGAGCGCCCTAACGCCGTTGGGGATTTCGCGACGGCCGGAACCATTTGCCCCTTCTCCATTTTGATTTGCTCACCGCCGAGTTGATCCGATTCGACCCGAAACTGGCGAGCCAAATCGCGAGGTAGACAGCGTCACGGAAAGGCATGAGCCACACTTTTTCCGCAGCCCGTTATCACCGATGCCCAAGTCCGCGACAGTCCAGGCCATCACTAACGATCTAAAACCTACTCCGAAAGGGCGCCCTTTCATCATGCGTTAATCACGCGGTGGGCAACAGGCGGAGATAATCCTGTTTGCGGCGTCTAGTCTTTCCAAGTTCAGTCGACATGAGCGCTCCTGCACGTTCCGGGTTCGTGCAACATGCGATAGAGTGGCCGGAGCAAGGATTACGAGGTCACAGCATATGAACAATCTTATTAGATACCCAATCGCTATTCTGACTTTTTCTTTCTTTCTGATGCTGCTCTCCGCCCACGTAGGGGTGTTCTTTCGCAAGAAGCAGCAGAGCTTAGAGGAAGCCGAGCAGCAGGACCGCGACGTAATCATGGCCGCCACCCTGACGCTGCTCGGACTCATCATTGGATTTACCTTTTCGATGGCTGTTAGTCGATATGACCAGCGCAAGAACTACGAAGAGGCAGAGGCCAACGCGATTGGTACGGAATATGTGCGGGCGGACCTGCTACCTGCCACCGATGCGGCGAGAGTGCGTGCACTGCTGAACGACTATCTCGACCAACGCATTTTGTTCTATCAAGCAGGCAATGAGCGTACACTTCAGCAAATCAATGCTCGCACCGCGCAACTACAATCCGAGCTGTGGTCAACGGTGCGGTCCCCGGCCGCTGCGCAACCAACACCCATTTTCGCTCTCGTCGTGTCGGGCATGAACGATGTGTTGAACTCGCAAGGTTACACGCAAGCCGCGTGGTGGAACCGTATCCCGAGCGCCGCGTGGGCGCTGATGATAGCCATCGCCATCTGCTGCAACCTGTTGGTCGGGTACAGCGCGCACCACGCCAAGGTCGGCTCCATCCGAATGATTACGCTACCGCTAATCCTCTGCATTGCTTTCTTTCTCATAGCGGATATTGACAGTCCCCGCAGGGGTATAATTCACGTGGTCCCACAAAACCTAATGAGCCTCGCTGAGTCCCTGCATGGGGAATAACCCAGCGCACTGGCGGTATTTCCAATTCGCCCTCAGGAGAACCAGCACTGGAGCGGCGCGTCCGGCCTCCGGTGGTTATTGCCATCGGACCGCACTGAAATGAAAACTGTCGTCGACTTCGGGATTCTCACCCTCACCATAGCCCTGATGTTCTCTGTAGGGCTGGAGCTGGAGCCGCGTCACTTCAAGGAACTTATTCGAAATAAGGGCGCCTTTCTTGGAGCATTGATCGGACAGATGGTGGTTTTGCCGGTGATCGGCATCCTCATTGTCCGCGCAATTCCTCTCCCAGAGTACCTTCGAGTGGGAATTCTCCTGGTGGCGGCGTGCCCGGTTGGCGATATTGCGAACTTCTACACCATGATTGCTAGGGGAAATGTGGCCTTGTCGGTGGCGGTTAACGCGCTTTCTTGTCTCCTGTCGGTGGCCTCGATGTCGGTGGTTTTCGGCGTGTATGCCAGGATAATGGGTGCCGAGTTCGCATTGTCGGTTCCTTCATTCGGCTTCGTTGGCCGACTGATCCTGCTGGTGGCTGTGCCGATTGTTCTGGGAATGGGATTCCGAGTCATGCACGCAGGGGCGGCCGGCATGGTTTCGGCGAGGTTGCGTGTACTGTGTGTGGGCGGGGTCCTTGCTCTTTGTATGTTCGTGATTGCAAACAAATACGAGCAGCTAAAGGCAGATTGGAAGGCCATTTGGATCGCCAGTTTCTCCCTGATGGTTGTGGCCATGGCTGTTGGCTGGGCCATCGGTCAGATTATGCGTCTAAAGAGATCGGACTCAATCACATTCGCCATCCTATACCCTGTGCGCAATATCGCGATCGCAACCACGATTGCAGTCACCCTCATAGGCAGGTTGGAATACGCTGCCTTTGCCACCGCTTATTTCCTCAGCGAAGCATCTCTCCTCCTCGCCGTCGTTGTTTTCTTTAGATATCTCTGGCCGGTTGTGCCACTTACTCGTTCCGCGTGAACCGCAGTGTATTTCCCCTTGACTGCGGAGCATTAGCACCCAAACGAATCCCAATCGGATCACCTCACAATCACCGTTCGTATCCTCTCGCGCGTGAAGCCTCTTAGTAGATGCGCTGCTGAGTATCGGAGTTCAATGTTGTGAGCGCATTGAGACTTTCCGTCGCGATAGCTTCGCTGCGCGCCAAGCTGCTGACAATCTGTCCGGGAATTGACAATACACCCAAGGATAAGAATGAAAATCAACAATCCGAGAACTGAAATCAAGCAAGAGCTTCGCTTGGTAACACGAGAATTGTTGTTAAATTGCTTTGGTAAGAGGGTGGACTCATCTACCGCGTCAGCCTACATTTTGGGTTTCACGCGACGCGGGGGGAACCCGCTATTGCTGCGCCGGGGTCCAGCTGGGATCGGGATCGAACTCGGTCATTGCGGCTGCGGTTTGTGTAGTGGCGCTGCCCAAGTCCTTCTGGAGCAGCACGCCATCCTGGTTGATGAGGAACGTCATCACGCCGGAGTTGCGGTATTCAGCGGGATAGGCGACGAAAGCAAAACCGCCGGTCATCTTTCCATCGACCACGTAGTCCTTCGCGCCGCCGGGTGCATGACTGCCCTGGCGAGTGAGCATATGGAAGTAGTAGCCATGGAACGGCACGTGCGAACCCGGCTTCACGCTATATCCTTCGTTGGTGGCGAATGCCGCCAGTGGCCCGAGCGGGCTTTTGGGCTGACCTTCCGACGACTCCCAGTACAAACCGTTCTGCTTGCCGGGGTCACTGATGAACTTCACAGCGAACTGGTGCGTGCTTCCGTCCTCGTGACGCTCTGAGTAGTACTCAGACTGAGCGTCAGCCAGCGCCATACAAACGTCCATGATAGCCAGCTCGTTTCGGCCGATACGCCGGGCCAGAATCTCTTCGCTGCCCGCGGCCACGTCGAAGTACCACTGTCCCCTGCCATTCTTCTTCAGCGGGATCGGGAAGGCAAAATTGTCTGCTCCGATCAGCAGGATTTGGGATTCGTCGGGCATCTTGCGCCAGCGATGCATCACGCTATAGGCGGCCGCAAATTGGCTGGCGGTATTTTTGTCCTGCACGGGATCGCCGGAGAGAATGATGTCTTTGGACTTTGGACCAAACACTGCGAGTATCGTGTTTGGATCGCCTGACTTTGCCGCAGCCAACAGCCCGTTACCTGCGTCGTCGGGTGAAGCGAACACCTGGTACGAAGGCTTGGCGGCGTTGTTGCATCCGACGAATAGAATCAGCATTACCAGCAGAATAAGACGACTCTTACTATCGATTGTGGGCGTTGCTCGCGACATGCTGATCCTCCCAAACTTGGACTATAAGCGCTTGACCAAAGCACCTGACTTCACCTCGTTTGCAGCGGCCCCGCCGGCGTTAGTTTCACCTGCGACCACCCCAGCCACCGCCGCGTCCCATGCTTGACGAACCACGAGCACTGGCCGACCTGGATTGCCATCCGCCGCCCTCGCTGCTCATGGCTGATGAGCGACCGCTCCCTTCCCGGCCGCCCCAGCCGCTGGAACTGGATTTGTTGTAACTGGACGTGTTCGGGCTTCCGCTCTTCTGGTCCCAACCGCTGCCCGTATTGCTGTAAGTTTTGCCGTTTGCCGCCGCATACTTGTCGCCATTCGCGGCTTGGCCCACGGCGGCGCTGTTGCCATTCTTGCCCGTCGCGCCATATGCGGAGGCACCGGTCGAGCTGTGCATCTGGCCCGTGGTTCCGTTAGCGTTGGTTTGATGCTGGCTGTTTACGGTCGTGCCGTTTTTCGATGCCGTCGAGGCTCCCGCGCTCCCATAGGCATTGGAAGTTTGCACTGTGGAGGCGGATGCTCCTGTTCTTGGGTTGTACGCCTGGCCAGCGCTGGCGCTGCCATAACCGTTTGAAACTGTGCCGCCACGCGCGTAAGTCCCGGTGGACGGGTTGTAGCCGTTGCTATAGTGCGCGGAACCGTTGGGACCATACGCAGATCCACTTGAGCCGTAGTAACCGCCATGCCACGCACTGTTTCCGTAATACGCGCCGCCGCGATAGACCACGGTCGTCGTGCCGTGCCAGCCACAATTCCAACTGCTATATCCCCAGGCGTAAGAGCCGCCGGCCATCATGGCGCCGACTGCAATGCCAACTCCAAACGCCACCACCGCGGTCGCAGCGACGGGAGGCGCGACGTATGCAGGAGTCACATAGGGATAACCATAGACGACTGCGGGGTTGTACATGGGAACGTAAACCACCTGCGGGTTCACCGGTTGAATCACGATCACTTGCGGCGACTGTTGCACGACGGAGAGTTGCGTTCCTGATTTCAAGTTCCCGGCAGCCAATGCTTTCGCACGCAACACTTGAACTGCCGCCATCACGTCGGCTGACTGCGTGTGATACGCCTCTCCCAGCGATGAAGTCCAAGTGAGGTTCGCCGCCAGGTTGCCGAGGACGGATGGAAACTGTGTAAGAGCCTTCACGCTGGGGTCCCAACGCTGCGCATCGACGGCCTGCATCAGGGTTGATCCGGTGAGATTGCTGTACTGCTGGAGCCAGCTGGCAGCCTCAGCAACTTGGTCCGGAAAGGTCGCGGAGGCAAGGACCTGCGCTACGAGGGCATCCGGGTAGAGCGCGATGGGCGCCACCAATTGTTGCAACTCATCCGCGGTTAGCGGCACGCCTTGTCCCGAATACCCCGATTGACCCGATTGAGCTCCCACTTCGAAGGGCGTGGCGCCAATGAGCAACAGAACGGACAGCGTTGTCGATAAAAGTTGTTTCGTGAGGGTCTTAAGCATTTTATCCTCTCCGCTTCTTCCTTCCGAATCGGCCGTGTGCGCACCTCACGGTACTTCCTCGGAATCAGACCGCACTCGTCGTTGTCTTTGGGGGCCGCGATTATGCCGGTTGTGGCGGGGGAGTGGAACTGTCAGATGTGACAGTGCCTGAGGGACGCTGCGGTCTGAGGCTAGAGAGAGATTCAGCTGATGCCTCTGACGGAAAAAGACTCCACTGACTGACAGCAAGGCCATAAGTGACAGACCCGATCGCCCTAGGGAACAGAACCTGAAATCGCACTTAATTCAGGTCATCGTTCTTGAAGTACTTGGTCCCCGTCGCGCTGATTTCGACGGCCAAGCCTTTGTCCGTCAATTGATACATCCAGACTCCGTCCGAGACCGCCACCGCTCCGGCATCGCGCCGCCTTGGTCCTCGGTTTTGGCCGCGACTGTTGATTGTCCGTCAAATTCCCAGCCTGAGTTGACGAAGCTGTCAAAAGCCTTTTCGTTGTCAAATACAAACACAACGCGGAATTTGTCTACTCCCATTCCGAGTCCGGTCTGAGCCTCGAGCATCTTCATAAAACTCTCAGAGGCAAACGTCAAGCCAGAAGCAAGCGCTTGCGACCGGGGAACAGCCGGTTCTTTGCACCGGTCGCCGGCCGAAAGAAGCTCACAAGTGCTGGTAGTTCGAGTTCTGAGTGGCGATATTCAACTGCTTACTGACGCCATCAATCACCATGCTGGAGACATGGTTCGGCCCCTCCGGCAGGCGGCTAAATTGCACCGTCAGGTTCATTGCATCCTTTGGATCATCCATATAGGAAGCAATCTGAAGCCGCAATAATTCCTTTTGAGTTTTGTCGAATACCAGAGTCATCGAATCCTGGGGTTTTAAATAGTTGCGAATGACCAGTTGAAGTTCACCGGGAGCCCCTGCGACCGAGCCCAACGTAATGTTCCCCTGCGCATAAGCCTGCTGGATCAGATCTCTGTCCGGCGGCACATATTGCTGCGCGAGGGCCTTCATTTGTTCGGCGTACTCTTTGTATTCTTCCTTTTTCTTTTCGACGATATGCCTTTTCAGACGGCCACCACTTTCCGTCGGCTCGGCTGGAGGATCGAGCGAGGTCTTCTGTGGCTTTCCATCGGGTCCAAGGCGAACCTGGAAGTGCTCCTGCTTTTTCTGCTCCCCTTTGAGGCTGATGTTGATCTGCTCAACCCACGTGTACTGTGCCATTGCCTGCTTGTTCCTCGCAGCCGCTTCCTTCATCTCCGCGACACGCTCCTGCAGCTCCTGGTTCTGTGCGTTAGCAGGGCGGCTGAAACCAACGCTGCCCAGAAAAACGAATGGAGTAAGAAGCGCGACCTTCGCGATCCGTTGCACATTATTTCTCATAAGAGTCCTCTCTCAACCGTCTTCAAGCCTTTACTTTCTATTTTTATTTGGGTGGGTAATTCTTCAGCAATTTCTGCATGGCCTTATCGAGATTTTTCTGTTTCTTCTCCTGATTGTTGCCGGGATCGAGGGTCTTGGTGACACGGCCCGTCCAGACGAGTTTCTTGATAGAGGGGTCGTACATATCCAGGACGAGAGTGCCGACGCTGATTGTTGAACTTGTGGCCGATCCCATCCCGCCCCAGCGGAGCCCGCCGCCCATGCCATAGGCGTTCCACTGTTTTTCCTGATCGAGGGAGGTCTGATAGCCGACAAGGAGGTCGGCCTTGTCCCCGTCTGTTTTGGTGAGGCCTTTGGCTGCCAACTGAGAATCGATGGAAGCCTTGATTTGCGCATCGAGAATCTGGTTGGGCTGGGTTGCGCCTTCAATGGCGACCCACTTATAGGTGTGAAACTTGGAGAAGTCGGTGCCGGGCATCGAATTGGTGGTGACGTCCTGAGCGCGAGTCAGCGTGCACGCTGCAAGAGCCAAAACGAGCGCGATCCCGAGTTTCGTTACTTTGTTTCCTGCTTTTTGCCGCATGGTGTATCTCCTTTCAAAAAGCCCAACTTTGTGGATCTTATGACCCATCGTCCTAGTTCCGCGCGTTCGCAACACAACGAAAACCCAGGTGATTTGTTCCTGTGCTTACTTCGCCCATTCCGCGTGTTCCCACCATGTAGCGCGAGAAATACCAGTCGGTGCACAGAAAGAATCCTCCGCGATGCACTTTTTTCTGACGGTTCCGCTGGATCGAAGGAAGTCTCGGGTCCTTTCGGATTGCGCGCTACTCCTCCTGCCGTGGCCAGCAGGCTGTAGTAGTCAGGTCGATACCAGTCGGCGGTCCACTGCCAGACATTTCCAGCCATGTCGTACAGTCCATATTCGTTGGGCGCGAACTGCGAGACCGGAGCATCCGACGAAGTGCGTTGGCGATTGTCAGCATTCGGATCATAGCGTCATCTCTTACCAAGACAGGGCACTTCCCTATCCGTCCACGCCCGAACGGTTCAGCCCGTTTTGATCGTTCGGGCTCAACCACCCACGGAGTATCCCTAGGTTCTTCGAGTTACCTTGAGAGAACCAGAGTTCCAAGGTTGGTTTCTCGATTTACCAATTCAAACCGTATATTTGGTACTGTCAGTTTTAACAGTTTTCGCGACGAGGAGAGGAAGATCACAATTCTCTGTACGGAGACGCACACAGGAAGCCCGAGCTCACATCTCGACAGCAGGACGTCATTCAACTACTGCGGAAGGACGATCCATGAAAGAAGTCGCCTCCATTCTGCAAGTCACGAAACGGACCGTTGCCGCGCATATGTATGCCGCTATGGATCTCTCGCGACTAAAGCCCAATAGCCGAACTGGTACAATCCTCTCGCTTTAGACATCGAGTTTCCTGCTGTTAATTTCCGGATCAACTGTCCGGGCTCGCCGCAAATGTGTTGTGCTGGCCGGGTATCGGAATCGAAGCGTGGACTATAGACCGAATGGAGACGCCCAATACGACGTAAATATGCCGGGTGTAGTGGTCGGCGCGACCATCAATCTAAAGTGAACAACGCTGCGTATCTGCCAGGGAGTGAATAGTGTCCACGGTTTCTATCAGGCTGGTTATAGTCTTAGCATCGACGGCAGCGGTTCTAGCTCCGTTTGCTCCGATGAGCAGCCACGCGGGTCCTCGGCCCGAGTTAAATCAGCAAGCGACCGCCGCAACTTCCCGGCAGAATACTGCGCAATCGACGGCTTCGTTAGAAATGCCCATCACATTCCCGCGGCACCTTGGCGATCTCAATGGTATGGCGAAAAGGCGCCAAATTCGCGCTCTGGTAGTTCCCAGTCGTTCTGGTTTTTTCTACGATAAAGGCCATCCGCGGGGAATCTTCTACGAAGCCATGGAGGCGTTCCAGCGGTTTGCGAACCTGAAGCTCAAGACCGGCAACTTAAAGATCCATGTTATGTACATCCCAGTCAGGGGAGAGCAGATGCAAGCCGCTCTCTTGGAAGGCGTGGGCGATGTCCTCGCGTACGGGACGGTTGTCACGCCGGAGCGCGAGAAGCTGGCTTTGTTCACCGCCCCGATAGCAACGAACGTGAAACAAGTGATTGTGACGGGGCCGAAGTCACCTCCCGTCGCAAGTCTGGAAGACTTGAGTGGACGAGAGATTTACGTAAATCCTCTCACGGACTTCTACGAGAACCTGCAACATCTGAGCCAAGCCTTGCAAAAGGCTGGGAAAGCACCGATTCTGGTGAAAGCTGCCGATCCCAACCTTAGAGACGAGGATCTCCTCGAGATGGTCAATGCCGGATTGATTCCGGCAACAGTGACGCTCGACGCCCGAGCCGAGTTTTGGTCGAAAGTCCTTCCCAATTTGACGCTTCATCAGGACATCGTCTTGAAAGAGGAAGGGGAGCTCGCCTGGGTAACACGCAAGGACAGCCCGCATCTGAAACAACTTCTAGACCAGTTCATCCAAGGCCATCGAGTTGGTACAAGCTTCGGGAACACCCTGCTGCAACGCTATTTGCAAAATACCGAGTGGGTAAAAGATGCTACAGCGACCGAAGAAATGAAAAAGTTTCAGATATACGTGCATTATTTCGAAAAATATGCGGCTGAATATGATTTTGACTATCTGATGCTTGTGGCGCAGGGGTATCAAGAATCACTGCTCAACCAAGACCGCAAGAATCCAAGCGGAGCGGTGGGAATCATGCAGGTGATCCCCAAATACGCAGCCGCCCCTCCCATCAGCATCTCAGACGTCCACACCGCTGAAGGCAATATCCAGGCAGGTGCCAAGATGCTTCGGAACATCGCGGACACCTATTTTAAGGACGACAACCTCGACGCTCTGAACAAAACCCTGATGGTCTTCGCCTCGTACAACGCTGGCCCCACCAGGATTGCACGCCTGCGGAAGACGGCAGCGAGTCAAGGACTGAATCCCAATCTATGGTTCGGAAATGTCGAACTGGTTGTGGCCAAAGGCGTCGGACAAGAAACCGTCCAGTACGTAAGTAATATCTATAAGTATTACGTAGCCTACAAGCTCACACTGGAAGAAGCTGGGATAAGCAAATGAAGAATGAGTACGGGAAGGCAGCCCATCCTGGCTCTGCAAGCTTAGAGCCCCATTCTCCAGCAGATTGCAGACAAGAAGACGCGGCGAACCTCCAAACAGATCCAGCAAATCCCTTACTAGCCTGCCTCGGTTTTGGCTTTGATCGATGGCAGGCTGAAAGAGCTGAGCATTGCCGATCTTCTTCACCTTTCTCAAAGCGCCCTTCTCCTCGAGTCTATACACGAGCGTTTGCACGGTCGTGTAAGCGACACGTTTGTCCTCGAGGAATCTCCAAGATCTCGCGCACCGACGCGGTGCCGAGTTTCCAATACTGCTCCAGGATACGGGTTTCGGCTTTGGAAAGACGCGGCTCTTTCATGATCGGCAGATGGTGCAGATGAAAATCAAGATCAGCGCGCTACTGATGGAAGCCGGCGTGAGCTACAACAAACAGCGCTTGCACAAAGCCGGCTATTTCCGTGAACTGCTGGCGAGCAACCCGGACATCGACGAAGGGCTGCGTGCGCTGCTGCGGTTATGCCGCGAGACCGTGGTGCGCCTGCAGAAAACCGAGAGTGCCTTGGTGCGCTCGCTGGAAAGGGATGCGTTGTTAGTGGATCGCGTGGAGCGATTAATGACCATCCCCGCGGTGGGGCCGATTACGGCGCTGACCTGGGCGCTCGAAGTAGGGGATGTGCAGCGATTTCCCTCGATCAAGAAAGCCATCAGCTACTGCGGGCTGTGCGGCGCCGAAAAGAGTTCCGGCAGCACCGTACAGCGCACGCCCTTGTCCAAGCAGCGCAACAAACATTTACAGACGACCTTGATCGAGGCGGCCAAGATGGCGCCGCGAAACAGCCCGGCGCTGGCCACGCTCTATGACCAGGAAAAACAGAAAGGCAATGCCAATCGCGCGACGCTGGCGGTGGCGCGAAAGTTGGTGGCCTACCTCATGGCCGTGGATCGCGGACAGCGGACTTTTCAGGTCGTGGAGACCAGCAACAGCGCTGCGTAGCACGTGGCGGTGAACCAGGAGGATTTCTTCGACGCGTGGCCTGCCAGGTCTTGCCGTTAACCCGACTGAGCGAAGGAGCCTCTTGACAAAGACCTATCATGGAGGTCGGGTTTCTGGATAGTGATGGCATCGTTTCATCCTCTTGCCTCCCTTGAAAGGATTTGAATTCCACGTGCACGGCCAACTTTCCTTCGACTTCACTGTCTTATAGTGGACAGTTTACTCGTTAGCGCCATGTCATAGTTTTGGAGACGCGAAGGACTGAAATGAAGCGCGTGGCTGAAGTGACTGATTTTTCAGGGTCAGCGATCTCCAACGACAACGGAGGCGCAAAATGGGGGACAACGCTACCCGAGCCGCTCTCGCTCCCATGGGAACTCAAGCCATTTTCTTCGGCGCGGTCCGGACTTAAGACTCTCGAAGACGGTCGCAGGTGTTTCTGGGTTGACGAATTCCTCAAAGGCATCACTTCCAAGATGCTCGTCTGGTGGTTCAGCCATCTTGAGGGTGAAGTCGAGATCGAGGAGCCGTCTTCTGAGCCGATATCGGGTCTTCCACCCCTTCGATCACTGTTGGGCGCGCTACGTGCGGCGCATGCCGGACGGTTCAATAGGTCCCGGAGCGCAGATCCGAATTTGCGAATTCATCGCCCGAAACCCCCGCTACAAGACCGAAGTCACCGCGACAATAGAGAAGCTCGACGAATCCGGTTTCATCAACAACGTCGTTGTCGCTGGCCTGACGATTGTGCGGATGGAGCACGACTTCCATGAGACGGAGGGCGGAACGCGCTTTGAACATCGTCTGATCACGCCGGGAAACATGAAACTTTGGTTGCTCTCGAAGCCGATCAGCACATTCATGTTCCCCAATCCCAAGGGACAGGCTTGGCTTAAGCACGCCATCGAAGAGATGGGCTCGCTGGAGAACTTTCTGCCGCAGCTCTACGAGCGCGAGCTCGTGAGAAGCAATCCTGCAAGTAGCAAGATTTAAGTGTGAGGGAGAAGACTGAAATGAATCCCGTGACTGAAGTGAAGACAAATCCAAATGCAACTCCTGAATCGGGAAGCGCTAACGGGGGAAAAATACAAGATACGAATTCCAACATATCAACCGCCTCCGCCCCTCAAAAGGGCGCCACACTGGCGTTTGGCGCCACTGCCGGGATGCCCGCGCGATTTAAGGGCAACTTCGACTACCAGTTCGTGCGAACGATGGGGTGCACTACTTATGACGGGGCCGAGATCGGCGAGTGCTACGAGACCGCCTCGCGCATCGAGAACGAAAAGGAAGATAGCTATACGGAAGCATGGCGCGTCACGGCGGAGCGGGTCGAGGCTATCGCACGCCAATCGCTTGCGGGCGGGCATTTGGTGAGTGCGCGGGAAGCATTCCTGCGAGCGTCGTCGTACTGGCGCGAGGTAGGTTTTTACCAAAGCACAGCCGATCCCAAGTGTCGCGCGAGTTGGGAGCGTCAACGGGATTGCTTTGTGCAAGCAGGAAAACTGATGGACCTGCCATTCGAGGTTGTCAGCATTCCGTATGAGAATGGGAAGTCGCTTCCCGGCTACTTCCTGAAGGCTGATGCGACCGAAAAGCCGCGACCGACGTTGCTGAGCTTGGGTGGCGCCGACTCCTTGGGCGAGGAACTCTATTTCTGGGGCGGCGGTGCGGCAGCGGTTCGCCGGGGATACAACGCCTTGCTGTTCGAGATTCCGGGGCAGCGCGGTGCGATGTATTCGAATCCCGCTGCGGAGCTGTTCTATCGGCCGGATACCGAAGTTCCGCTGAAATATGTTTGCGACTGGGTGCTCGGTCGCGTGGATGTTGACCCGAAACGCCTTGCCTTAGTTGGTTGGAGCCTGGGCGGGTACTTCGCACCGAGGGCTGTAGCTTTCGAGAAGCGGATAAAGGCCTGCATTGCGAGCACGACATTGCCGAATTTTCAGAATGTGGTTCTGGAAGCGCTCGGGTTGCCGGCCGATCAGCCTTGCCCCCGAAATCTTGAGAGCAAAATCGATCTGTCAACCGTGGGGAGCAGGTTTATCGCCCAGGGAGACATACGTTATCGAATGGGCGCAGGCGGCCGAACGATCGCGGAGTACATCGACGGACTGAACAAGTACAACCTGCGGGGTTTGGAGGAAAAGATCAAATGCCCGTACTTGAATATTGGCGGAGTCGCCGAGGGGCAGGTGGCTGTCGATGGTCAGAAGTTCTACGAGAAGCTGACTTGTCCCAAAGCGCAGCATATCATCGCGACTAAGGAAGGCGGCGAGGCTCATTGCGGGGTCAACAACGAGAGCCTTGAGCACCAGATCATGTTCGACTGGTTGGATGACGTCTTCAAATAAGAGCGAGGACGCCTACCGATTTCCGATAAGTCCCGTTCTGGGAAGTTCCTGTGGAAAGACGCCGACCCCGACACCCCCATCCTTAAACAACCCAAAGCGGAGTACGCGAAGCTACAATAGCTGTTCGACGATCACGTTCTTGCGGTTAATCGCACTCGCCCATGCCAAGAAGCACAACCAACTTCGACACTGTGCGAAAGATCGGATTGGCGTTGCCCGGCGTGGAAGAGAGCACAGCCTACGGGTCGCCCGCGCTCAAGGTTCGCGGAAAACTCTTGGCATGCGTGCCCGCTCATCGTTCGGCTGAGCCGGGTTCGCTTGTCGTTCGCGTCGGCTTCGACGACCGCGCCGAACTGCTCGCAGCAGACCCGGATGTATACTACGTGACCGACCACTATCTCGGCCACACCGCCGTGCTGGTTCGCCTGTCTCGCGTCACACCCGATGTCCTGCGGGACTTGCTCGGCATGGCTCACAAGTTCGTGAACGCGAGGAGGCGACGATGAAGCGAGAACGTGCGCTTAAGATTGTGCTTGTATTGGTCGGACTGCTCTTTTGCGCTGCCGTTTATCCGCTTGTGCTGATGGCGAAGCAAGACCCTGCTCTGGCTATGATGATGAGTCTCTACGCGACACTCGGCGTCTTCTTGCTGCTCGCTTCCCGCAACCCCTCAGCGCATCGCAGCCTGATCGCCTTCGCCGCGTGGTCGAACTTTGCTCACGCGACTGTCATGGGGGTTCAGGCATTCCTAAGTTTCATCGCTCGCCGCGAACTTGTGGGCGTGGCTTTCTTCGTTGTGATTGGCGTAGCTCTGATCGTGCTGGCTCCGGCAAAACCTATGAGACAGCCGACCGAGAGGGTATCGGCGGCTGCGTAGGCTGCCCAGTCGCTCCTCCTGCCAGCTACTCTGCGGCTACGCCCCGCCTCCAATCCGCGCTTCACTGTGTCCTGCCGTCAACGCCGCCCCTGTCCCGAGGGCATCCATCTGAGGACAATTTCGCGGATTGCCAGTTTCCGGTATCCGCCGCCAAGAGTCTGTGAGTAGCAACGTCGCGGGCGGTGATGTCCGGCTCAGAAGGTATACCCTGTGACCAACACAGAACGAAAATTTCCGCGTTGAAAACAAGCAAGTTTCGGCTGCTGGGCGAGACCCCCTTTTTGGCCACTTCGCGCAAGCACAAGAAAACAATGAAGGGCGGTTTGTCCTATTCCGAACTGTCGATCCGCCGCACTGTTTGACCATCACCGGTTGGCGTCCTAAGATTTCCGCTAATGAGCACATCCACCCAATTCATCTGGCAGACTATCTCGCATTACTGCGTCCATGAAAGGCTCGGAGGCGGCGCTCTGGAGGTGTGCGGGTATGACTAAGAGACAAGACGTTTCTCCAGAAGCTCTGGATGCGAGTTTGCTGCCCAAGCGCCGCAAACGCATTCCACACGCATTCGCGCTTGATGCGATTTCCACACTATCACCGTACACGCGTCCGATGTTTGGCTGCCTTGCAATCTATGTAAAAGACAAAATCGTGTTGATCCTGCGGGACAAGCCTACGAACACTGCGGATAACGGAGTATGGCTCGCCACTACCCAAGAACACCACCAGAGCTTGCGGCGTGAGTTCCCGAACATGCGATCCATTCAAGTATTGGGCAAACGCGTAACGGGTTGGCAGGTCTTACCAGTCGATGCCTCTGACTTTGAATCAGCGGCACTGCGGGCATGCGAGCTTGTGCTGGCTGGAGACCCTCGGATCGGCAAAATTCCGGGCACACGAACGTCGAAGTCCGGATCAAAAGCGGCCGGAAGGTCGTCGAAGCAGATCAAAACCTCGAAGAGACACGCAACTGATCGCAATAGACGGTAAGCAGCAGTTTTCGCGCTAACATGTGGTAATTGTGTCCACATACAGGAGGCTACTATGTGGCGAGAACGGACGCTGAAGATTGTGCTGGTCGTAGTGGGATTGCTTTTCTCCGCTTGCATCTATCCCCTGATCGGCTCTCCATTGCATCCGGCTGGCTCCGACATGGGCGACACCATGATGCTCAGCCTCTATGTCGCGCTCGGCGTTTTCCTGCTCATCGCAGTGCGGAATCCATCTGAGCATCGCAGCCTGATCGCCTTCGCTGCATGGTCAAGCTTCGCCCATGCCGTGGCGATGTCGATACTGGGACTCGAAATTCCGAACCAACGCGTAGGATTTCTGGTCGGATCGGCTGTGCTTGTTGTCATCGGTGTAACCTTGCTCGCGCTGGCTCCGGCGAAGTCAGTCGAGCGGGTGTTGGCAGCAGTGTAGTGTAGGCAGTTGGATATGCCGATCATGGCCTGGGTCATCCTGCTTCTCGCAATCCTTGCGGTTCCGATCGTCCTCATCCGCTTCCGCAAGAGGTGGGTAGCAGCATTCAATCTCGCTGTTACGAACCGGGTCACCAGCCTGTTCGCTGGCTGGCTTCCGGGTTTTGGCATCCTCACTCACGCAGGTCGGAAATCAGGAAAGGTCTACCGAACCCCGGTGAATGTCTTTCGAGCGCCCAACGGGTTCGTCATCGCGCTCACTTACAGCAGCCAATGCGAGTGGGTGAAGAACGTGCTCGCGGCAGGGGGCTGCGAACTCAAGACTCGCGGGAAGAAGTATCAGCTTTCCGCACCGAAGGTCGTGCGCGACCCGACACGTCGGCAATTCCCGTTCCCGGTGCGGCTCGTTCTGAGGATCGTAGGTGCGGAAGAATACATGAAGCTTTCAAGAATCTAGCTTTTGCTCCAGTTCCGCAACGAACCGCCGTAGCTCTTCAGGGTTCCTAATCAGATGAAGCTCTGCATGTGGCGCGAATCTGCTGATCGCTTGCATTAGCAGAGGCAGACTTCGGCGTCGATACTTTATCAACCATTGCCAAAAATCACTGCGCTCCCGCCCTCGGCGAAGCGCCCGCCATGCGCAACGTACCAGCCCGAAGTCGAGCAGGATGATCGTATCTGCCGCTGACAACCTCACTTCAACTGCGTCGTAAGGCCCCAAATCTCCATCCATGACCCAAGTCTCTTGCGCGACAAAGCTCCGCTGCATCTTTACCCATTCTGAGAGAGGGAGAGCATGAAGTCCCGGCTGCCAGAAAATCTTGTCCAACTCGATCACTGGCAAACCCGTGATCTCGCCCAATTTAGCCGCAAGAGTCGATTTGCCTGACCCACCACGACCCAAAATGACTACGCGTTTCACCTTGAAGCCTGTCCCGAAAATATAGCCTTCTCTGAATCGTCAAATTTCGCGAGCAGCGTTGGCCGCCGTTGTGTAGCAGTTATTGGTTCTTGTTCGCCGTCGCCTTGCGGCTTCGCCCCGCCTTAATCCGCGCCTCCCGAGTCCTGCCGTCCACGCCGCCCTTGTTCCACAAGGTTGAGCGGCACTTTTTACTAGGGCAATTTGGCGGGTTCTCCGTCTCCGGTATCCACCGATGCCCGCATACGTCGCATACGGCGACCCTCATTGTCGTCCAGCCCATGCAGCCATTATACGGCAGTCTGTCCTAAGGACATAATACTGTTGACGAATGGTGGCGGGACTCGTATAATATGTCCATAGGACAGACTGCAAGATCGCCCGATCCCCACTTTCAGGAGGAACCCATTGAAAGCCGCGATTTACGTCAGGGTCAGCACAGCCGATCAGCACGTCGAAAGCCAGCTTTATGACCTCCGCGAGCTTGCGGCAAAACGAGGCTTCGAGGTGGTGAAGGAATATCGCGATTGCGGGGTCTCGGGGCGCAGGGCACGACGACCCGGTCTGGACGCGCTCATAGCAGATGCAAGACAAAGGAAATTTTCGGTTGTTCTCGTCGCCGCGTTCGACCGGGTCGCGAGAAGCGTCAAGCATTTCCTACAAGTCATGGATGAGTTCGACGCGCTCGGCATCACGTTCATCTCGCGTCGCGAGAATGTGGACACGAGCGGTGCTATGGGGCGTCTGTTCTTGACGCTTATTGGCTCGATCGCGGAACTCGAATCTGACCTGATTCGCGAACGGGTGCTCGCCGGAATGCGCAGGGCGCGGCTTGATGGCGTGCGAATCGGACGCACCCCGATGAACTTAAATCGAGAGGCGATAGTGCGCGACCGACTCAGCGGGATGACGTTGACCGCCGTCGCCAAGAAGTGGGGCATCTCCCGCAGCTTAGTCTGCAAATTGGTAAAGCGGGCGGGGGCTGCCACTGATCCTTCCTGCGCCCCTGCGCAAGGCGAGCCACTGTTACCCGGAATGATGTGAAGATCGGCGAGGTAGATGTTTGCAGACCCTCCGATTGGGACTGGCATGACATCGTCTGGGACCATCGCCAGACTGCCCTCACGAATGATGGGCTGAAACTGGTGTGCCCCGGCGTAGTGCACAAAATAACCGCAAGTCAAGACCTTGTCGCCCGGACCGATTCGATATGTTTTCCAAACATCGTGCGTATAAAAGAAAGCGAGCGGTATTCGCATCGCGTCGTATTCGTCTCTCATCGGAAAGCCAATTACAGCGAGGTCAATCGAACTGTCGGCCGGAAAGTGCCACTGAAACGGGCTTTCTGGAGGTAGGTGAATTGAAGTGGCTTTATTCCCGTCCACGGGAGCTTTCAGATTTAGGA
Organism: uncultured Acidobacteriota bacterium; assembly: GCA_963810355.1. Classification (GTDB taxonomy): domain Bacteria; phylum Acidobacteriota; class Terriglobia; order Acidiferrales; family UBA7541; genus Acidiferrum. Next base: position 162,503 of record CAWENU010000002.1, on the reverse strand, counting down.
TGGCTTCCATTTTCGTAACCCGATGCGGGACATCCCGACCTGTGGAGTCGGGTGCCATGGCATTCGCGACATGCCGATTCGTCACGAGATACACAATGACTCGGTCACCGGGCAATCGTGTCTCAGGCACTTCCACCAAGAATCCCGTTCCATTCAGGGTTCCGTCTATACCCTCCGCTTGCGCCGTGATTCTCACCACCGTTTTCGACAGAGTATCCTCGAACCTCGGCTGGACCGCAGCTTGCGTTTGAGGGGTTTGTGCTGGTGTTTGCCCTAAAACAGAGTAGCTGAGACTCAAAGTCATCGTGATAGCTAGCAATAGCTTGTTCATCTGCTGAAACCGCCTCCAGCCAGTACATAGTTTAGAACGACTCACTCGGAGTTTCTTGCACAAGTTCGGGACCGCTTTGCGCCTCGCGCTCAAAAAGGGCATTCTGCTAACGTGCAACGCCAACCAATTATTCGAAGGCCGAAAAGTGATGGCAGATGTACCCACTGCCGAGAGCCACTGACCGAAACAACGAAAGATCATGTGTTTCCCAGTTCTTGGTACCCGGACACAACCCCTGATGATGTCCAACGATGGACCGCACCGAGTTGTGAAAGCTGCAACGGCCACTTTGGCGAGTTAGAGAAGGAGCTGTTGGCGTTCTTAGCATGCTGCATCAACCCCACGAAGCCCGCTGCGCAAGGCTTGTACGAGCGCGTGCGAAGAACCATGGGTATCGGAGTCGAGGGTCTCAGCGACGAAGAAAAGCGACACCGCGAGGCGCGGCGACGCAAACTCCTGACTGAGGCTCGCCCGTATTCGCCCGAAGTACAACCGCACATAATTCCCGGACTGGGGCCGCACCCAGAGGCACCCGTGAGTTCGCAAATGCAACTCACGATAGAGGCTGAAGACGTTCATGCTGTGGTCAAAAAGATCGTTCGTGGATGCGAATACTGGCTGGCTGGTGGAAGGATTGTAGAACCTCCCTACGAGATAGAGGTTTTCTTCCCAACCGAAACTCCAGAGCTTGTGGACCAACTGCTGACTGCGTTTGCTTTTGGTCCCGTGCATTTGGGTCCGGGACTGAGGATACGGCGAGGAGGTGCCCACGACGATCCGCTGACCGCGTTATACGAACTCGCCATGTGGGACACGCTGACTGTCTACGCCAGCATTCTGCCGCCAGCGGCCGAGCGCGTTATTTCCCACGAGGAAATCGCCCTTCACGCCTACTACCATTGGGAACGCCGAGGCAGACCCTTCGGATCACCTGACGTAGATTGGTATTGGGCTATTGAGGATTTGAAGCGCGTTTGACTTGCCCACACGGGTTCGTGGGCAGCATCATTTGCGCCCCGATCTACTTCTTGGTCCTAGCACAACATCTACTCGGTGGACGGCGCGAGAACGAAGCCCATCGGGTGAACGCACTGGATGGTTGCGGTGAAATGACCAAATTCTCGCCAACAAGGCAACACGGCGATTGCGAGGAGGTCGCCAACCCGTCCACCGCCTACGGTCGGCGGCGGCGCAACTGGATCGACGCGCACCGTGCCGTCCCTGCCGGACAAGTTGTCGATGCCCGATGCGGCAACGAACACTGCATCGCACTGGGGCACGCCTACGTCCGTCCACGCGTCGAGCAACCGGGCAAGTACCGGAAGATCGCGGCCCGCGTCCACAGGCTAAAGGTCGGTCAACACTTCGACGTTCCAGGCATCGGCATAGACGAGCGAAGCCGCAACCGATTTCGCTCCGGCTTGTACGCGGCTGGACAGGGTCTCGGTGCGCGGGCTGCCTGACGGGAGCGTGCGCATCACGAAGGTCGGGGAATGGTCGAGCATGCGAGCATAGCTGCGGGCTTGGGTACGTTGGGTACATTTGAAGGGTCAGTGGCACGAATCTCTCAGGGCGCGGAAAGCATTCGATCTTCCTAAGCTTTTCCTAAGACTTCCGACGAAATCCCAGACCTCAGATTTCCCAATGACACTGGCAAAATGGTTTTTCGGTGCTCGGACAGAATCCCTCCTCCTCCGCCATATTCCAAGGGTGCCCGCTGGAAAGCAATGGGCTCGTCCGTTTCGACAAACTCATCAATTTCGACCCTTCAGTTCGAGGCCTGGATCGACCGGCGATTCATGCATGCTGAGGATATACCAACGGTTGTTGGATCTGCGGCAAAGCATCATGCCCCGGCCTTCCGCGTGGACGGATGGAGATTCGATGGTGTAGTCGTACAAGCTCCACACCACGTCACCTACGGCTCGCTGGTCGCTTATCGTTAGGGAAAGATGGACGCGCGGGCTGGTTTCGAAATACTTTTGCCGAAAATGATTGGTGGCCTCGTTCCGTCCATGGAGTTCGCCGCCCGGAGAACTCAGGAGGAAATCCGGGTCGAAACAGGAAGCAAGCTTGTCGGCGTCTCGGTTGTTGAAAGCTTCGGAGCAGGAATGCATTGCTTTCTCCATGTCCGCGATCAGGGACAGCTCCGAGGAACTTGAGGGGGTTATGCCGAGGCGCGCAACGCTGCGATTCAGATCAATCGTCACGCCCAATTGCTCCAGAAGGTCGACGCCGAGGATTCCGTCGACTGTGCCGCCGCAAGCATTGGCGATAGCGCTCAAGTCAATGGCCGGAAGCTTGACGGCGCGCAGGTTGTGATTGCCCAACGATAGTTCGCCGATCGAAACTTCGCGCGCGTTCAGGGAGGTTGTTTTATTCCAGGATTGGACGCGGATCTCTTTGGTGTGTCCGCTGGGAAATGACTTTTCGTTGAGCATGGATGTGGCGGCGGTGTCGACGAGGAAGCGTTTGTCGGCCTTGTCTACCTGAAGAATCACAATGGGCAGGCGATCGCAGTGCTGAAGAGGAATCTCGGTACCGTTGGCCGGGGTCTGCGGTCGCGCGCTGCGCACTGTTACGGGGAGAACCAACCCCGCGAAGGCGCAAGCGAGCAAACTCAGACGTATTCGCATCACTGCCTCAATGGCATCGATTCTGTGGCTTGGTCGATGCGCTGCAGAATCGCGCCGCGTACCAGACGGAAAGCGTTTGGATCGCGGAACAGGCGCGAACTCCAGTTCGCGCCCATCGCCAGCGCCTGAATTTCGAAGGCAAGCTGGCGTACGTCCGCTTCTTTCTTGATTTCGCCGGCCAACTGAGCGTCGCGCGCCGCGTGCTCGAGACCTCCCAGCCACTTCTTCATCAGTTCCACGATCTGATCGCGAACGCGGCCGGGCCGATCGTCGAACTCGAGCGACGCAGCGGAAAAGAAGCAGCCTCCCGGGAAGACTTTTCCCTCGCCGTAGGACAGCCAGTTCTCGCAGAGAGCCCGAAGGCGCTTGAGTCCGCGGAATTCATAAGCCGGGCGGACGACTTTCTCGACGAAGATTTCGCGGGCCGCGTCGACTACGGCGCACTGCAAATCTTCTTTGGAACCGAAGTGGGCGAATAAGCCGCTCTTGCTGATGTGGAGTGCGGAAGCCAGCTTTCCGATGGTCAGCCCCTCGAGGCCTTCGAGTGAGGCGAGGTTGACCGCTTTTCGAAGAATGGCCCGGCGGGTTTTCAGTCCGCGAGGCCGTCTGAGCGGGGTCTTACTCGCTGAGCCGGAGCTTTGCTTCGGCCGATCGGAAGCCCTAGTGCGTTTTTGGCTTAGCTTCATTTGGTGGCCCATAATAGCACGATCGTTCGTTCTATTACAATAGATCGTCCCGGCTCTCGATTCCGGGTGCCCTCACAAGGGAAACAGACGGTCGCGGGTCGAGATGACTTCACGGTGGGCGAAAGCGATAGTCACTTACAGATGAAGGAGACTAATTGCGGGCGCCGTTGTATATAATCCGTTTCGCTAGGCTAAATCGACAGACCCTGTATCGCGCGGTTTGTCACAATCGCGTGCGCCGGGCGCGAAGCTTATGCGCCGGTGCAGCCCATTCTATTGAAAAGCGGGATGCGCGCCTTCACAGCAAATGAGAGAGACCGATGGACTTTGAACTCAGCGCAAAGAGCAAGGGATTGCAGAAGCGCTTGCAAGCGTTCATGGACGAGCACATCTATGCAAACGAGCATCGATTTGACGAGGAGGTGCAGAGAGAGCGATGGAAGCCGGCACGGATTGTCGAAGAGTTGAAGCCGAAAGCGCGTGAGGCGGGCTTGTGGAATTTGTTTTTGCCCGATCATGAACACGGTGCGGGTCTCACGAACCTTGAGTACGCACCGCTGTGTGAGATCATGGGCCGAAGTCACATGGCCCCGGAGGTGTTCAACTGTTCGGCACCCGACACCGGAAATATGGAAGTTCTGGCGCGTTATGGCACCGAGGAGCAGAAGAAGAAATGGTTGGAGCCGCTCCTGGCTGGGGAAATTCGCTCCTGCTTTGCCATGACCGAGCCGGATGTTGCGTCCTCGGACGCCACCAATATCAGAGCAGCGATCGTACGAGATGGCGACGAGTACGTCATCAACGGTCGGAAGTGGTGGGCCTCAGGGGCGGGTGATCCTCGCTGCAAGATCGCGATTTTCATGGGTAAGACCGACCCTTCGGCGCCGACTCACAAACAACAATCGATGATCCTGGTTCCGTTCGATACGCCAGGAGTCAAGATCGTGAGAATGCTGAAAGTGTTCGGGTACGACCACGCGCCGCACGGTCACGGCGAAATTCAGTTCGAGAATGTGCGGGTTCCGGAAACCAATATGTTGCTTGGCGAAGGCCGTGGATTCGAGATTGCTCAGAGCCGTCTGGGGCCCGGGCGGATTCATCACTGCATGAGATGTATCGGCCTGGCCGAGCGGGCGCTCGAAGTTATGTGCAAGCGAACGCAAGCGCGCGTGGCCTTTGGAAAGACGCTTGCCGAACAGGGGACGATTCGTGCGGATATCGCTGTGTCCCGTATGGAGATCGAGCAAGCGAGGCTGCTGACACTGAAGGCCGCCCATATGATGGACACGGTGGGGAACAAAGCGGCGCGCTTGGAAATTGCAATGATCAAGGTGATCGCACCAAATATGACATTGCGCGTGCTGGATCGCGCGATGCAAGCTCACGGCGGCGCGGGAGTTTCGCAGGATACTTTTCTGGCTAGCGCCTGGGCAGCAGTCAGGACGCTGCGTTTGGCGGATGGGCCTGACGAAGTCCATATCGAATCGATCGCGAAGTGGGAGTTGGCCAAAGGCAACAAAATGGGGACACCTCCGGTTTCACACTGATCGAAAGGCAAACAAGCAGCCGGTACGCGCGGTTGGTATCTGGAGAAGTTTGTGCCGCCCTTCATTGTCAAAAACGCGCAAGCATTGAGAGAGTTTGTGGGCAAGGATATTGGCCGCACGGGCTGGTTCCGTGTCACGCAAGAGAGAATCACGCAGTTTGCGGAGGCCACGGAGGACTCGCAGTGGATTCACGTGGACGCCGCACGGGCCCGCGACGAATCCCCGTACGGCGGTGCCATCGCGCATGGGTTTCTCACCCTTTCTTTGATCAGTCATTTCGTGAATGAAGCAATCCAAATTCAAAGTGGCGTGCGGCTTGCGGTCAATTATGGTTTGAATCGCGTGCGCTTTCCCGCGGCGGTGCGCGCGGGCTCTAGAATTCGCGCAAGCGTCGCGCTTTTACGATTCGAAGAAATGGCGGAAGGCGTTACCGCAACATACGCAGTGACGATCGAGATCGAAGATTTTGACAAACCATGTTGCGTCGCGGAATGGATTGTCCGCTATTATCGCTGACCATGCGACCGTTTCTTGTCCCGCGCAGGGCCGTTCACTCTCGAATTCTCACGTGCGAGCTAGATGCGTCCCGTTTCTGCGGTGAGCCAACAGGCGCGCAGGATCATTTTGATCCGTTCGGGCATCGCCACAAATCGATCATCTTTCGTTAAACCTTGGGAATAACGGTAGTAAATCTGTTGAACGATCACAGCGAGTTTAAACCGGGCGAGCACGACATAAAATGCGATGTCTGAGACGTCGCGCCCTGTTTTCTGCGAGTAGAAGTGCACCAATTCCGACCGGGTAAAGCTTCCAGGGTGAGTCGTCGGCCCCCAGCGCAACTGCTGCATTTCCTCAGGATCGGTCGTATCAATCCAGTACGCGAGTGTCGTTCCCAGGTCGGCAAGCGAGTCGCCGATGGTACACATCTCCCAATCGAGAACTCCTACAATTTGTGTTGGGTCCACCGAATCGAGGACGATGTTGTCGTATTTGTAGTCGTTGTGGATCAGAGAAACGTCACGAGTCGGCGGAATGCGTTCCTGCATCCAGGTAGCGGTTTTTTCGACCTCGAGGTAGTCGTGGGTTTTCGAGCCATAGTAGCGCTCGGTCCAGCCGCGCACCTGGCGCTCCAGATATCCGTGCGGTTTTCCGAGATCAGAGAGGCCCACAGCCCGATAATCCACATTGTGAAGGCGAATGAGATTTTCAATAAACGATTCGCTAAGCCTTCTTGTTTTCTCTGGATTCAATTCCAGACCCGGCGGCAGCTCCTGACGAAGTATGATCCCGTGGATCGGTTCCATCACATAGAAGGGCGCGCCAAGGATGGAATCGTCGTCGCAATAGAAAAGCACTTTCGGGGCCGGGGGATAGACAGAGTGAATCTGTGACAGCACGCGAAATTCGCGCCGCATATCGTGCGCAGACTTCACTTTACTGCCGAAAGGCGGACGCCGAAGAACCATCTCTCTGGCGCCAAGATGCAGCGAGTAAGTTAAATTGGAATGGCCGCTCGGAAACTGGCGCACCTGGAGAGAACCGGTGTCGTCCGGGAATCGTTGCCGCAAATGCGGCTCAAGCTTGCTCAAATCAAGCTCCTCGCCAGATCGAATCTTTGTTGGACGATCTAATAGGTCGCTCATGCAAGCGTCCTTCTGCCGCAGACGCGGGCCGGTACATGCCCGGTCAAAAAATAATGCGGCGCACCGCCAAGTATTTCCCAAGAAGCCGGGCCTGGTTCTCGCCGAGCGGGGACAACTTGCCGTAGTCGGGCTCGAGGAAGGACGCCTGCGCGTGGCGAATGAGGTAAAGCTGTCCCATTGGCACCTAATTCATAGCTGAATTTGTCGCGGCGAAACGCGGCACTGAAGCTGAGACTCATATTACAGTCTGAGCGTCCAGCGGCCTCAATTGAAGGTCATCAGCCGGCGCTCTCGAACAAGGCCGCCGCGCGATTATGGTGAGGCATGAGGATCAAGCAGCGGCGCCGGCTTCCTTGCCAAAATCAGAGAAAGTTTTGCCCTGCTCGGCAAGTTCTGTCAGCAGCGGGGCAGGGCGCCAGTTTTCGCCGTGCTGTTTGTGGAATTCGCAGACGCGCTCATAAACCTGCTTGAGACCCACGGTGTCGGCGTACCACATCGGGCCTCCGCGATGAGCGGGGAATCCGTAGCCATTGAGATAAATAATGTCGATATCGGAAGCACGCAGGGCGTAGCCCTCCTCCAAAATGCGCGCGCCTTCGTTCACCAGTGCGTAGAGGCAACGGTCGGTGATTTCGCGAGCCGATATTTGCCGTTGCGCTATGCCTGCTTCATCGACCCATTTGCGAACGAGATCGGCAACGACTGGATCGGGGGTCGCGCGCCGATGCTCGTCATATTTGTACCAGCCCGCACCGGTTTTCTGGCCATACCGACCTAATTCGCAAAGACGATCCTCGGCGAAGGGCTGACGAATACCAGGCGTCTCCAAATGGCGAAATTCCTTGCGAATGCGCCAGCCAACATCGAGCCCGGCAAGGTCCCCGGTCGCCAATGGACCCATGGCCATTCCGAAGTCGGAAAGCGCGCGGTCCACATCTTCGATAGCAGCACCTTCTTCCACAAGAAACTGGGCCTCCCGGCGGTAGGGGCCGAACATGCGGTTACCGACGAAGCCTCTGCAGTTGCCGACCAGCACGCCCACCTTGCCAAGCGTTTTTGAAAGCTGCATGCACGTGGCGATCACTTCCCTGGAGGTGGCCTTGCCGCGGACGATTTCCAGCAGACGCATGACATTGGCCGGGCTGAAGAAATGGGTGCCGATAACGAACTCGGGCCGTGACGTGGAGGAAGCGATCTCATCGATGCTGAGCGTGGAGGTGTTGCTGGCAAGGATGGCGCCCGCTTTGCAAACACGATCCAATTGCTGGAAGACTTCTTTCTTCAGGTCCATGCCTTCGAAAACAGCTTCGATGACCAGGTCTGCTTTTGAGAAATCGTCATAGGTCAGCGTGGGTGTGATCAACTTCAATCGTTCGTCGGCTACCTGCTGAGTGAAGCGGCCACGCTTGACGGAATTTTCGTAATTCGACTGGATCGTGGCTAGTCCGCGATCGAGCGCAACCTGGTCCGCCTCTTTGAGAAGCACGGGAATGCCTGCATTGGCGAGCACCATGGCGATGCCACCGCCCATCGTGCCGGCCCCAACCACCGCTGCGGATTTCACGGGAATCACAGCAGTGTCTTTTGGAATGTCGGGAATTTTGCTCACCTCGCGCTCGGCGAAGAAAACGTGGATGAGTGATTTGGATTGCTCGGAAAAAAGGCAATCGATGAATAGTTTTTGCTCAACCTTGCAGCCTTCGTCGAAGGGAAGTCTTGTCGCGGCTTCCAGAGCTTCGATGGCGGCAACAGGCGCGAGCAGGCCGCGTTGCTTCTTTGCGGCGTTCTCGCGCGCGGAGGAAAAGATTTGCGCGTTTTCCGCCGCGTTGCCAAGTTTTTCATTGCGCTCACGAGTCTTGGGAGCGGGTCGGCCCGCAACCTCGCGCGCAAATGCGGTTGCTCCGGAGAGCAGATCGCCTTCGATGATTCGATCAACAATGCCGCACTTCAGCGCATCCTCTGCCTTAACCGGACTGCCGGTGGTACACATTTCGACGGCCTTCGCCACCCCGGCGAGCCGCGGGAGACGCTGTGTGCCGGCCGCGCCGGGTATTAGACCGAGCTTGACTTCCGGCTGGCCGACCTGTGCGCTGGATACTGCCACTCGATAGTGGCCGGCCATCGCCAGTTCCAATCCGCCGCCAAAGGCCGTCCCATGAATGGCTATAACCACAGGCTTGCTGCTGTCTTCGATCTTCAACAGCAGTGGGAGGAGTCCCGCGCCGCGCGGCTTACCTGAGGTCATCTTGCCGAATTCTTTTATGTCCGCGCCTGCGACGAATGTTCGGCCGCCTCCGATCAGGACGGCCGCTTTGACAATGTCATCGTGTGCGATTTGATCGAGCGCATCCGAAATCCCCTCGGGAACGCCTGGACTCAATGCATTCACCGGCGGATTATTGATGGTAATCACGGCGATGCCGTTGTCTTTCGTCAGGTGCACTAGATCGGTCATCGAAGTCGCTCTTTCGTTTACGAATGTGACTTACAGTTACGCGCTTCTCGCGGAGACGCTGCCGCCGTCAATCACCAGGGAGGCGATGCGCTCGCGATGAAATGTGGCGTCGCCGAAGGCCGTTTCCGACGCCTTCGCGCGGCGATAGTAAAGGTGAATATCGTTTTCCCAGGTGAAACCCATGCCGCCATGGATCTGGATGCCACGATTGCCCACGGTGCGTCCGGCGTCACTGGCATACATCTTGGCGATGGAAACGGCGGCGGCCGCGTCCGGTGTGTTTTCTTCGAGCGTCCATCCGGCGTAATACACAGCAGAACGCGAACTTTCCGTTTCCAGGTACATATCGGCGCACTGGTGCTGCACGGCCTGAAACATTCCAATTGGCTTACCGAACTGCTTCCGGGTCTTCGCATATTCAACGGTAAGATCGAGAGTGCGCTGCATGCCTCCCACCAATTCGGCGGCTAACGCGGCCGTAGCTATGTCGAATGCTTTCGGCAGGTTTGTGTTCGGGCCGATTTCCTCGGCGGGCGTATTGCTAAATTCCACGGTATAGAGCTTCCTGGTGAGGTCCATCCCGGCATAGGAGAGATCGTCAGGCCGGACGCTTTTGAATCCACGGCAAATACGCCATTGCGCGCCGCGACGAGAATAAAATCGGCGACGGCGGCATCCGAGACAAACAGTTTTTCACCGGTGAGTTTCCCGTTGTTAGCGCTAAGTTTCAAGTCCCGGAGGTTCCAACTCGCGCTGGGTTCCAAAATGGCGACCGTCGAGCGTGTTTCTCCCCGGCAGATTGGCGAAAGATACTTATTCTTATGCGCTGGCGTTGCCACGCCTTCTAGAACGGAACCCGCCAGCACCACGGTCGAAAAAAACGGCCCAGGCAATAACGCGCGCCCGGCTTCCTCCATTAGCAACATCAACTCGACTTTTCCAAGGCCGACTCCGCCATACTCCTCCGGAAATATGATGCCCGTGTACCCTTGCTCGGTGATTTTCGACCAGAGGGCAGAGTCATATCCGGTCTCCGTTTCCATCAAGCGTCGCATTTCGGTACTAGGGCACTCGCCGGCGAAGAACTTTCGTGCGCCGTCTTTCAATAATTCCTGGCTCTCGCTCAAGCCAAATTGCATGACTCATCCCCTTAGTAGCTTCTCGGCAACCCCAGGACGAAATGCCCAATGATGTTTCGTTGCACCTCGGAGGTGCCGGCCTCGATGGTATTTCCCCGGGTGCGCAGATATGCGTAGGACCAAATTCCCTTGTCGATCGCATGCGGGTCACCCGCTAGCAGTTGACCGTACGAACCGAGCAACTCCTGCGCGATTTGCTGAAGGCGTTGATTCAACTCGCTCCAGAAAAGTTTTTGAATCGAGCCTTCGGGGCCTGGCACGCCGGCTGCTGTGATCCTGCTGAAGGCTCTCATCTGGTTGAAGCGCATGATTTCGATCTCCGCGCTGCACTGCGCTAGCTTTTGGCGGATGAGCGGGTCCTCAGCGGCAGTCCTGCCATTGCGAGGAACGGACCGTGCGAGTTCGATCAACCGGCTGATATAGCGCTTGAACGTAAGATGGAGCCGCGCGCCATAGGAACCTCGCTCGTACATGAGCGTGCTCACTGCTACGTTCCATCCGTCGTTGACCTTGCCCAGAACATTCTTAACCCGAACCCGCACATCGTGAAAAAACAATTCGTTGAACTCCGATTCTCCGGTCATCTGGCGCAGCGGACGAACTTCGACGCCTGGTGATTTCATGTCCACCAGCAGAACTGTGAGCCCTTTGTGTTTCGGCACACTCGCGTCGGTACGAACAACGAGTTCGCACCAGTCGCCAACCCAGCCGTAACTCGTCCACACTTTTTGGCCGTTCACGACGTAGTGGTCGCCGTCCAAACGCGCTTCCGTCTGCAATCCCGCCAGGTCGGAGCCCGCATTCGGCTCAGAAAAGCCCTGGCACCAGATCTCCTCTGCGCTCAGAATTTTTGGAATGTAGCGCTTCTTCTGCTCTTCCGTTCCATACGCGATAATCGTTGGCCCAATGAGGCCTAGCCCTAGCGAGTTGGCCATTGGCGGCGCTTCCACCCGGGCCATCTCTTCCCAAAAAATGGTTTGCTCCATTAGTGTAGCGCCGCGCCCGCCGTATTCTTTTGGCCAGGAGACCGCCGCCCAGCGGCCGTCATGAAGTTTCCGCTGCCAGGCACGCAAATACGGAAACGATTCCTCTATCGGCTTTTCGCGCCATTCATTCCAGTCTTTGGGAACGTTGGAAGCTAGCCATGCGCGAAGCTCATCCCGGAACGCCTGCTCCTCGGTCGTCAATTTCAAATCCATGGATGAAACTCCTTCTCCTTGCCTGCCCCGAAGTCAGTCCTGCATCGCTTCGTTTTCTACACTTCCTCTTCGCGAACGTCACTACGTCTCACGTTTTGCCGCTCGACGCGGTGACATTCGGATGAAGGGTGTCCTGGCCTTTCCAGTAGTTCTTGCGAAGTTCCTTCTTCAGCACTTTCCCCGTTGCCGTCTTCGGCAAGCTATCGACGAAGTCGAAAGAGCGCGGACATTTATAGCGGGCCAGCCGGTTGCGGCAGAACTCGATCAGTTCGGCCTCTGCTACGGAAGCGCCTGGCTTCAAAACCACCAGTGCTTTCGGTACCTCGCCCCACTTCTCGTCGGGAACAGGAATCACGCCCGCTTCCAGGACCGCGGGATGTGCCAAGATCGCCTTTTCCAGTTCCAGAGAAGAAATATTTTCTCCTCCGCTAACGATGATGTCCTTCTTGCGATCGACAATCAGGAAATAACCATCTTTGTTGACCGTTGCCATGTCGCCGGTATGGAACCATCCACCGCGCAAGGCTTCCGCGGATGCTTCCGGCTGCCGCCAGTAGCCCGCCATCACGCCGTCCGCCCGCGTGATGATTTCTCCGATCGATTGTCCGTCTGCCGGCACGTCCTGGTCGTTGCCGTCTACGACGCGCATCTCAACGCCGGGGAATGGGAACCCGGTCATTGCCTGGCCTTCGTATCGCTGTTCGCCTTGCCAGCCCATTCCGATTTTCATGGGAGAAATGGAAAGGGCCGGCGAAGTTTCCGTCAAACCGTACCCGGAAAAACATTCGCAGCCGAGCGTTTCTTCAACTTGCCGAATCAGTGTCGGAGACGAGGCTGCGCCGCCGATCACGATGCGCTTAAGGCTGCTCAAATCGTAATTTTTGCGTTCCGGCGAATTCACCAGTGCCGTGGCCATGATGGGAACCAAACTGCAGGCGTGTACTCCTTCTTTCTCGATCAGCCGGAAGACTTCTTTACAATCGAAACGCTGGATCATCACGTGTTTTCCCCCGAGCAACGTGAGAAAATGTGCTACTCCCCACCCGTTGGCATGAAACAGCGGAATCGTGTGCAGTTCCACGGCGCCCTTGTCCGTGTTGAATCCCAAAGAGATGTGCAGCGCGTGCAGATATATATTTCGGTGTGGAGCATCACCCCTTTGGGGTTCGCACTCGTACCGCTGGTATAAAAAAGTTCCGCCAGCGAATTTTCGTCGATGCTGGGAATATCGGCTCGTTGAGGTGTCGCTGCTTGGAGCAAAGCTTCGTAATTACTTGGCGAAAGCCACGACCCTTCCGGATCGCCGTCCAACTGGCAGAACATTCGTACCGAAGGAACATCCTTGCGAAATGCGTCGACCAGCGGGAGAAATTGCTTTTCGACGAAGAGAACAGTCGCGCCGGAGTCCTGTAGAATGTAGCCGAGCTCGCCCGCCGCGAGCCTGATGTTCAACGGCAGCAGCACGGCTCCGGCTTCCAGCACGCCATAGTAGGCCTCCAGCAAGCGATGGCAGTTGGTGCTGAGAAACGCGACGCGATCGCCCGGCTGAACACCTGCTTGGCATAATCCACCAGCGAGACGTCTCGCGCGATCTGCAAATTGTGCGTACGTGTACTTGTTCTGGTTGCAGACCACGGCGGTCCGCGCGGGATACTGCTGTTCTGCATAACGGAGGAATCGCAGCGGAGTAAGGGGAATATTCATAGCAGGAAGTCGCCTGAATCAGGCGGATTGGCCTCCATCAACGACCAGAACGTGTCCAGTGACAAAATCCGAAGCGCTCGACGATAGAAAGATCGCGGCGCCCTTCAAATCCTCTGGTCCGCCAAAGCGCCCTAAAGGTATGCCCGTCAACAGCGCATCCTTATTTCGCTCCATGACCTTTGCAGACATGTCCGTGGGGAACCATCCTGGAGCAATCGCATTCACCTGAATGTTGTACATGCCCCACTTGCAGGCCAGGTCCTTCGTGAAAATGATCACGCCGCCCTTGCTGGCACTGTAACCGATCGCCGAGAGCGAGGTCGAAGAACCGCGAATTCCGGCCACGGAAGCGATGTTGATGATCTTTCCGCGGCGCTGCTTGATCATGACCTTGCCCGCCGCCTGCGAAAACAAAAACGTGCCGGTTAAGTTGGTCTCAATCACTTTATTCCACTGCGCTAGCGTCATTTCTTCCACTGGTGCGCCCCACGAAGTACCGGCATTGTTGATAAGGATGTCGATGCGCCCAAATTCTTTCACAGCGGCTTCGACCGCCTCCTGAATGCTGCCGGGGTCCTTCACATCACAGCCGAGCGGCAGGACCTTCACTCCGAGGGATTGCAGTTGCTCGGCCGCCTGCAGGCAGCGCTCTTTCTTCCGCGCACAGAGAACCAGACTCGCTCCCATTTCGGCGAGGCCATCGGCCATTTGCCGCCCCAGCCCAACGGATCCGCCGGTGATGATGGCCACCCTGCCGCTTAGATCGAAACGCTCCCTGCCTTTCACCGTGGCCGCTCCGGACGTTAACGTCTTTCGCGCGATCAGCGAGACGTGTGTTTACATCATATGTTAGCTACTAACGCTAACCGCCTTCCGGTCCGCAACCGTGCCCGGGGCGGAAGTGCAAGCCTACTCAGGAGTGCGAACTGCGCCGATCTTAGAAGGTCAGGCGCACGCCCAACTGAATTTCGCGCGCCGGAAATGCCGCTGTGAACGCAAGTGGCTGGTTGGCGTAAAGATCCGCGCTGCCGTGAACCGTAAACGGCGGCGCGAGTCCCGGCCCGACTACGTTATTCACACTGGAATAATTCGTGTGGTTGGCGAGATTAAAACCCTCCGCGGTAAAGGTCAGCGCAGCCTTCTCGCCGAGCTTAAACGCGCGACTCAAACGCATGTCGAAATCGGTATAGCCTGGACCCCTTCCCGTGTTTCGGCCGGCACCGGGCGGCCGGTCGTTGGTGAAGTGACCGTCGCTGTTGATATCCGACCCTGCCAGAAGATTGAACGGGTGTCCGCTGTTATAGCTGAAGATGGGAGAAAGCTCGAAGCCGCCAAAGATCTTTGAATTGTCAAACGGACTTGCAAAGACTCCCGCGAATACCACCTTGTGCCGCTGGTCAAAATCCGAGAGCGAACGGTCGCATTTCAAGCAGGTGGCATTAAAAGGAGAATAGTCGCTATTGAAGTCCGTGGCATTGTCGATCGCTTTGCTGTAGGTATAATTGAAAAGCAGCGTGAAGTGGTTCGCAAACCGTTTTTTCGCCTCTAGGATGGCGCCGTTGTAGATGGCCGAGCCGACCGAGCTATAAACGTTGTTCTGCAAGATCGTTTCCGTGGGGTCGGCAAAGCACAAGGAAGGCGTGGCCACGCAAGCCGACGCGCCCCAGTCCTGAAACGGAATGCCGTTGGAAGGGAGGCCCGTAGACCCGGTGTCGAACGGCGCGCCAGGTAACAAGTTGGTGTCAATCGCTACCGGCAGGTGCGTGGTATGAACCCAGATATAGTTGGCGGATACCGTCAATCCCCCACCAATCTCGCGCTCGATCCCTAGCGAAGCCTGTTGGGAGGTCGGACTCTTGTATCCAGGCTGCCCGGAAAACAATACCGTTCCGGGAGGCAGCGGTCCGGTGTTGGGCACCGACAAGCCAAACTGCGCCAGGTCCGCTTGCGAGATGCATGCGTACTGCCCCGGCGGCGGTGTGCCGCAGTCAATTTTGCCCTCGCCAAACAGGGTCTGAAAAATGGCCGCAGAGTTGGCGATGGTGGGTTCTCCCGGGACTCCCGTCAGCTTTACCAAAGTATTGGCAATCGTTCGGGTGTTATTGACGTTGCCGAGCACGCTGACTACGCTCGGAATCTGCGCATAAATCTGAGAGTAGAAAATTCCATAGCCGGCACGCACCACGGTCTTATGGTTATTGAAGGGATCCCACGCCAGCGAAACGCGGGGGCCGAAATCCTTCTTAGGCGTGTGGAGAGGCCCGTATTGTGAATCCAGTTCGTACCGTAAACCGTAATTCAAGGTCAGATTGGATCGAACCTGCCAGGTGTCCTGCGCATAAAACGCGGTGTAGGGCCTCGTCTGCGTGTATTTGGGATTGCCAAAACCCTGCTCGTAGAACCCGGGTGCGCCCAGGCTTACCGACTGTAGCGCCGTGAGCGCGGCCGTTGCTGGGATTGCACTCCCCGAAAGGCCGCAAGCGATAGGCACTTGCAAACAGGGGCTGAGCAAAATTCCGGGTAATTCCAGAAACTCAAATCGTCCGGCGAAGAAAGTCTGGGAGGTCGTGTCGTTGCCGCGAACCACTTCGTTGAAACCCACCTTGAAAGTATGCCGCCCGCGTACCAATCCGAGATTGTCCGCAAACTGATAACGTCCTGCGCGTGTATGGCTGGGGAGGAAAATCCCGCGCCCGAAAAATCCGAAACCTTGCACGTCAAGTCCCGGTCCACCGGGATCGTTAGTGTCCACGTTGAACTGATACATGTTCCACTGCACCAAGGCTTCGTTCTGCGTCCTGGAGCTGAAGCTGTGAAACCAGGAACCTTGTAACGTGCTGTCCCACGCGAGTTCCGATGTGCCGCGAGAAAAAGCGGTGAGCGCCTGCACATCGGGATCTTTTTCCGTTAAGTGATCAAAACTGTATCGAAGGAACGCTTGATCGTTCTCGCCAAAACGCTGATCCAGTCGCCCCGAGCCTTGGTGTTCGCGGATCGGGAATGGGAACAGTCCACCGTTGCTCTCCGCCTGATTGATGATGAATGGATTTAGCGCTTGCGTGGCCGGGTTGGTTTGACACGGGGAAGCGGTTGGCGTGATGGTCAAACAGTGGGAAAGCACGAACGCACAGGTGGGCGCCGGCAAAAACGTAGGGACTCCACCGATGGGATTTTGCGGGTTGGACAGACAAGGGACCAACGCGGTGTTTGGTAGCGACGCCAGGCCAGCAAAGATCGAATTTTGTTCCGGAGTGGGATTGAAGACATTCGTGTTGGTCAGCAATGGGACGGAGTCTTGCGCGTCGGAGCGCAATCCTTCGTAGGCGACGAAAACAAAGGTTTTGTCTTTTTTGACCGGAAGGCCAATGTTGGCGCCGAATTGCTGCCGATTGAGTGAGTTCTTTATCGGCGCGGATACTGCATTGGACGAGAACGTCTCCCCAGGCGACAACGCCGACGTCAGTGCGAAATGATCGCGCGCGTCCATCGCATCATTGCGAAACAATCCGTAGAGCGCGCCGTGCACCGCGTTCGTGCCGGATTTCGAAACGATGTTGATCGATGCTCCGCTGGCGCCCCCCAGTTCCGCCGTGTAATTGCTGCGATTCACTTGAAATTCCTGAACCGCATCCTGGTTCAAGTTCAGCCGTACGCCCCCTGCATCGTCATTGAATTCGCCCCCATCCACAGTCACGCTGTTGCCTCGGCCGTTGCTGCCGTAAAAGGACAGGCCGCTCTGGGGAGTTTGCTTCACGCGGAAGTCGGCGTTGTCCGCGATCGTGTTGGAATTGCTGACCCCGGGAAGAAGCAATGTGAATGTCAGGTAATCGCGCCGGCTGATCGGTAGGTCGTCAATGTATCTTTGCGAGACCGTATCCGCCTGGCTGCCCCGGGTTGTTTCGATGGCCAGCGGTTCCGCAGACACTTCCACCTGCACCGTCCCTCCCGCTATGGCCATGTGAAAGTCTACGGTTGACGTCTCGCCGACCTGAACCTCCAGCCCTTTTTGTATCTCGGTCTGCAAACCGCCATGCCGAGAGGTCAATTCATAGGTGGAGGGAGGCAAGTTTGGGAACTGGTATTGTCCGCTCGAGTCGGTTGTCGTCGAGTAGCGAGTGCCCTTCCGAATGTCGAGAGCTTCTACGTTCGCGCCCGGTACGACACTCCCCGAAGGGTCCAGTACAGTGCCCCGGACATGACCGGAAGCGCCCACGCCCTGCGCGTGTGCGGCCGGGCTGACCAATAACAAAAACATCAGGCAGGAAAGCAGGATCGATTTCATAACTCCTCCCGGTTGTAGAACATCACTCGACGTGGTTCTTATGCTGCTCGTCCAGACTGTTCGCGAATCCTTCCTGCTTCGTGCCAGGGCATTCATCCAAACCGTCGCCGGCCTTCCTGACCTAAAATTGCCACGCCGCCGCACGGGTCAGCGAAGCAGGACGGGGTGTCCGGTACTTCCTCTGAGCCGCAATACTTCGCACCTTAGATTCTCGATTGCGATTGTGTTAGCAAGTAACACATTAGAGAAACTAATGTCAACAAAAAATCAGATGCAGGATATCGGCTTTTTGAATGCCTTACAGGGTGTTTACCTGCCTGGTAATGGCCTGTGAAGAACGGCGACTCGGGATTTTCTACTGGCGAAGAGGAAAACGATCTACCTGGGAGTCAGCACGACGCGGCCCGAAACGTTGCCGTCGCGCAACCTGGCAAGGACCTCATTCGCGTCCGCTAGGGGACGCGTAGTTACTTGAGAATGGATCTTCCCCGCAGCAGCCATGGCCAGCAACTCCTGAATGTCTTCTCGCGTACCGACAGAAGAGGCCTGGATGTGCACCTCTAACGCTGCCATCTGGATTGCCGGAAAACAGATGGCTTCGGATGGAAGCCCAACGACGAGCAGTGAGCCCGTAGGCCTGACGCACCGGAACGCCGTGTCATAGGCTGCTTTTGCGGCAGAAGCCACCAAAGCGGCATGGACCCCGCCGGCGCGCCGAATTTCCTTCACCACGTTGCTTGCTGCCGAGTTCAGCGTCACCGAGGCGCCTAACTCTTTCGCGCGCGCGAGCTTCTCGTCGGTCACATCGATCGCCGTGACGATAGCTCCGAGTCCGTGGCCGATCTGTACTGCGAGGTGACCCAAACCTCCGACGCCGAAAACCGCCAACCGCTGGCCTGGCTTGATTTGCGCGCGTTTCAGGGCGCGGTAGACCGTGACGCCCGCACAGAAAAGTGGCGCAGCTTCGACGCACGAGAGCCCGTCTGGAATTTTCAGCGCATGGCTCGCCGGCGCTTTTACGAACTCCGCGTATCCGCCGTCGACGGTGACGCCGGTAATTGTTTGCTTACTGCAGAGATTCTCGCTGCCTTCGCGGCAAAACTCGCACTCCCCGCACGTCCAGTGCACCCAAGGAACACCCACACGGTCGCCGAGCTCCAGGTTATTTACCAAGGCGCCTTTTTCCACTACGCGACCCGCAATTTCGTGCCCGAGTATTAGTGGCATCTTGGTGATGGGAACGATCTGCGGCCAATCGCCATCGGCGACGTGCAAATCCGAGTGGCACACGCCGCAACCCTCCACTTCGATCAGTACTTCGTTCGCGTCGGGCTTCGGCTGAGATACTTCCTCGATACACAGTGGACGTCTCAATTCGTGTAAGACGGCGGCTTTCATTCGGTTTGTCTCGGTGAGCCCGAAGTCTACCGGCTAACTTCGCTGGAAGAGGGCCAACTTTTACAGCTTTGCAGCGAACTGGCGGGGGCCACTACGGCTTGGCGCCGCGCAAGAAGAATTCAACGGCGTTTCGCACTCGCTCAGTCAGCTTGTGAGGTCCGGTAAGGTCCACGGCCCACTGCCGAACGACGGTGTTGAATAGTCCCTCCATGAATTCGGCCAGATGTACGACCGGAAAATCGACGGTTATCTCGCCGTTCTTTTGCCCTTCGGCGATGATTTCCCGGAGCAGGTTGACGGTTGCTGCCTCCGCTCCGCGCAACTCCGGCGAACGCACCGGATCCATAGCTCCGGCGAGAATTACAGCCTGCCACAGCGGCCGCCCCACCTCAGTTACGTTTCCCAAAGTTTCGTAAAATCTGCGCAAGCGTTCCTCGGTCGTAGCTTTGACGGATAGTTCCGCCTTCAGGCTTTCCGCTTGGCGGGCGAAAGCGCGGCGTCCCACCTCGCGCAATACCGCATCCTTGCTGGGGAAATAGCGGAAAAATGTGGGCTGACTGATTTCCAGCGTATGCACAATGTCATCGATGCGAGTGCTCTCATAGCCCCGCTGCCGAAAAAGGTGCAGGGCTGTTTCGACGATCTGCTGGCGTAGGCGCGCTTTCTTGCGTTCACGAAGGCCGCCCGTTTGGCCCTTCCCCGAACTGGGAACAGTCCGGCTGGGCTTCGAAGCTTTACGCTTACCAGCGCGCACTGGCTCCGATGATCCCGGCGCGGCTAGTCCACCTCTCTTGCGGCGCATGATCCTCTTTCCCCCGCACGACGCACCGCTTGAGGTGCCATCACTCAATCTGAGAGTCGCCCTAACATTATAGTGACTAATGCTAACTTGCAAGTTCTGAGATGGATGTCTGGGCCAAAAACGATTGTTTCGCGCCACTACTTCCGATTCCCACAGCGAATTCTGGTTATACCTCCTGATTGGACGGGCCAGGCCGCCTGCCTAAGTGGCCTCCGCCACACCAGCGTTCACCGTGCGGTAATGAAAATACCTTAAAATTCCGCCGGAGAGTTTCCGCAAAAATGCAGGCCGCAAATCGGTCACATTGGCA
This sequence comes from uncultured Acidobacteriota bacterium, assembly GCA_963810355.1. GTDB lineage: Bacteria > Acidobacteriota > Terriglobia > Acidiferrales > UBA7541 > Acidiferrum. The sequence goes on along the minus strand of CAWENU010000002.1, from coordinate 142,371 downwards.
GCTGATTCACAGCTGGGCACGCACTTTCGACACGTCAGTCCCGGCCAGAAGCTTTCAGACCGCGCGGGGGCAATTGTTTGATCTTTGATTCGCCAGTCCAACCTCCGCTCGCGTCTTGATGGTCCCGGGAGGCAGCATTGGGCGAGCAAGCTTGCCACCAAAATGGGCAAATAACATGACAACAGCGGGTGCGGGTAGCAATTCGGGGGCTTCAGTCGTTGACGCGGGAACGGCAAGCGCCAAGCCTGTGGGACCACCAAATCAGGCGAAGGCGAAGCACGAGAATATCCGTGTTTCGGATGCAATCCTCGCCGCCGCCCGGAACGGCGGCGATGAGCTGCTGCGGGAATTGCGAACGTCCACAGCGGGGCTAACGCAGGCGGAGGCCGAAGAACGTGCGCGCACGACGGGTCCGAATGAGGTCGCACAAGAGCGAAAGCAAGGCTGGTTCGTCCGGCTCCTGAAAATCGTCCGCAATCCACTGGTGATCCTGCTCACGATTTTGTCGACGGTTTCCTTTTCCACGGGCGACGCGCGTGCTGGCACGGTAATGGCGGCTATGGTGGTGCTGAGTGTAGGACTTCGCTTCTGGCAGGAAGCCCGGGCGGACGCCGCCGCAGAGAAGCTCAAGGCCATGATTCACGTGACCGCTACGGTCGTTCGGGACGGCGCGCCAAGGGAGATTCCACTCCGGAACCTGGTACCCGGGGACATCATCAAGCTGGCCGCCGGCGACATGATTCCAGGTGACGTGCGTGTGCTGTCGTCGAAAGACCTCTTCGTTACCCAAGGCAGTCTCACGGGTGAGTCGCTCCCGGTCGAGAAGTTCCACGACCCCCAAACCCAAGAGGAGAGCTCACCCACTGAACTCAAGAACATCTGCTTCATGGGGACGAGCGTGGAAAGCGGTACGGCGACGGCCGCCGTCGTCACGACGGGGGTACAAACGTACTTGGGCAGTATGGCCCGCTCGATTACCGGGGAACGCGTGCAGACCAGCTTCGACCAGGGCCTCAACCGCTTTACCTGGCTGATGATGCAGTTTATGGCCGTGATGGTGCCTTTGGTTTTCTTCATCAATGGTTTCACCAAACACGATTGGAAGGGAGCTTTCTTCTTTGCGCTGGCTGTGGCCGTAGGTCTCACTCCCGAGATGCTGCCGATGATCGTCTCCGTCTGCCTGTCCAATGGCGCGCTAGCCATGAGCCGCAAGAAGGTGATCGTGAAACGGCTTAACTCCATCCAGAACTTCGGGGCCATGGACGTGTTGTGCACCGACAAGACGGGCACGCTCACCGAGGACCGCGTCGTCCTCATGCGCCATTGCAACGTCGCTGGGGTTGAAACGGATGACGTGCTGCTGGACGGGTATTTGATCTCCTATTTCCAGACGGGACTCAAGAACCTGCTTGACCGCGCGATTCTGGATAGTCCCGACTTTCACTGGAAGGCGGTCGTTGAGAAGTATACGAAGCTGGATGAGATCCCGTTCGACTTCATTCGACGCATGATGTCCGTCCTGGTGCAGGACCCCGAGGGGAAGGCCATCCTCCTCACCAAAGGAGCCCCCGAAGAGGTTTTCCTTCGCTGCTCGCATTTTGAACTCGACGGAGAGTTATCCCCAATGCAGCCCGAACGGATGGTCGGATTGAAGGAGGAGTACGACAGCCTCAGCAACGACGGCTTCCGCGTGCTGGCAGTCGCCACAAAGCAGTTGCCTGGCAAGCAAATTTGCCAGAAGGAGGATGAGCGCGACCTCGTACTCAGAGGGTACGTCGCGTTTCTGGACCCGCCTAAGGAAACCGCTGCCAACGCTCTTGCGGCTCTTCATAGAAATGGCGTGGCCGTAAAAATTCTCACTGGGGATAATCACCTTATTAGCCGCAAAGTGTGCAAAGACGTGGGCCTCTCCGCCGACCCTATGATCCTGGGCGGCGAGGTGGAGAAAATGTCCGATGCGGACCTCGCCGAGGCTGCCGACAAGGCGGCACTTTTCGCCCGCCTTTCTCCCGCGCACAAAGAACGGGTGATCCGTGTTCTCCGGGGCAAAGGGCACGTCGTCGGATTCATGGGCGACGGGATCAACGACGCTCCCGCCCTGCGTGCGGCCGACGTCGGCATCTCCGTTGACACCGCAACGGACATCGCCAAGGAGTCCGCGGATCTGATCCTGTTGGAGAAGGACCTTACGGTGCTGGAACGGGGCGTTATCGAAGGCCGTAAGGTCTTCGCGAACATCGTTAAGTACATCCGGATGGGAGCGAGCTCCAACTTCGGGAACATGTTCAGCGTGCTCGGCGCGAGTGCCTTCCTCCCGTACCTGCCGATGGCTCCGATTCAAGTGCTGACGAACAATCTTCTGTATGACTTCTCGCAAGTGCCCATACCCGCGGACGCCGTGGACGAGGAGCAAGTGGCTCGTCCGCGCCCCTGGAATATCGGGGAAATCAAGCGGTTCATTCTCTTTATTGGTCCGATCAGCTCGATTTTCGACTATACGACGTTCTTCGTCATGCTCTGGGTATTCAAGTGTTGGGACCCATCCCGGGCGTCACTGTTTCAGACCGGTTGGTTTGTCGAGTCTTTGATGACGCAGACGCTCATCATCCACGTCATCCGTACCAACAAGATTCCCTTCCTGCAGAGCCGAGCGAGCTGGGCGCTAACGGTCACAACACTGTCAGTCATGGCTCTGGGCGTATGGTTGCCCCATTCTCCTTTGGCCCCTGCGCTGGGCTTCACGAATCTGCCGCCGCTGTACTGGCCCATCCTCATGCTCACGCTGCTGGGCTATGTCAGCCTTACGCAGCTCATCAAAGTGGGGCTGTTACGAAAGCAATGGATCTAGACCGGCATTCCCGGCGATGACAACGTCGACAAAGTTGTCGGGCCGGGAGACAAACCCGTCGAATTCCCTCTGTTTAGGGGAGGCATACTGCCGGCGGTGTATGAAGATTATTCGCGCTCCCTCTCGCTGAAACTGAGTAAAATAAGGGCCTATGCATACTTCCCCAGCCGGTAAATCGGATTCGGTCGAAACGGAAAACGTGACCGATGGCGCGACGCCGGTCAACACATCGTCGTCCGAAGCCTCACCTGGTCCACCAACTCTCACGCTGGAATCTCCAGAGTTGTACATCAACCGTGAGCTCAGCTTATTGGAATTCCAAAAAAGGGTGTTGGAGCAGGCGCGGGACCTCGAAAATCCTCTCCTCGAGAGAGTAAAGTTTCTCTCGATCGTCAGTTCCAACCTCGATGAATTCTTCATGGTGCGCGTCGCCGGTCTGCAAAAGCAGGCGGCCAGCGGCGTTCAAGAAGCAAGCGTCGATGGTCTGTCCGCTGCGCTTCAATTGCAGCGCATCCGCCTGGAAGTCCGGCGACTCGTTGAAGAGATCCAGGATCTCCTGCGCGACGAACTTCTGCCGGCCCTGGAGCGGGAGGGAATCCGTATCTCGGACTTTTCCTCCTTATCTCCAGAAGAACGTTCGGCGATGGACTCGTATTTCCTTCAGCATGTATTCCCGGTCCTCACGCCGTTGGCATTCGACCCCGGCCGGCCATTCCCGCTTATATCCAGCGGGAGTTTGAATCTGGCCGTAGTCGTGGGAGACAGTCAGGGCACGGAAAATTTCGCTCGTGTAAAAGTGCCGGACTCCCTGCCCCGGCTGGTTCCGGTAATAACCGGTCCGCGTCACACGAAGAGTTCCAAATCGCCCAAATCCGAACGAATGTTCGTCTGGTTGGACCAGTTGATAGCTGCCAATCTTCCTTTACTCTTTCCGGGAATGGAAATTATGGAGGCCTACCCTTTCCGCGTAACTCGCGATGCGGAAGTCGCCATTCAAGAACTGGAAAGCGACGACCTCCTGGAAACGGTCGAAGAGGCTATGAGGCAGCGACGCTTCTCTAGCGTCGTCCGTCTGCAGGTGGACGCGGCAGTGTCCGAGAAAGTTCTGGAGATTCTGGCCAGCAATCTGCCTATCGACAAACAGGACGTGTATCGCATCCGCGGCTCCATCGGTCTTGGACGGCTCATGGAACTCTATGCGCTGGATCGCCCGGATCTGAAGGACAAGCCCTTCGTGCCAGCCATCCCTGCGAGCCTCGCGGCCGATGCTGAAGAGGACATCTTCTCTGTCATCCGCCGCGAAGATTTTCTGCTGCATCATCCCTACGAGTCTTTTCAGCCGGTTGTGGAATTCCTTCAGGAAGCGGCGCGCGATCCAAACGTGCTGGCGATCAAGATGACCTTGTATCGTGTGGGCCGCAACTCACCGATTGTGGCTGCCCTCCTTGAGGCCATCGAGCAGGGAAAACAGGTCGCCGTCCTGGTTGAACTCAAAGCGCGCTTCGACGAGGAAAGCAACATTGAGTGGGCGCGAACGCTGGAAGATGCCGGTGCGCACGTGGTCTATGGATTGGTTGGCCTGAAGGTCCACTCCAAGATCGCTTTGGTGGTGCGCCGCGAAGGCGAAGCCATTCGTCGGTACGTACACCTGGGAACCGGCAATTACAATGCGGTGACGGCGCGCATCTACACCGACTTCGGTTTTTTTACGTGCAATGAACCAATCGCGGATGACGCCACTTACTTTTTCAACGCCCTGACGGGATATTCCAGGAAAAATGAGCCGCAGGAACTTCTTGTGGCTCCCGTTAATCTGAGGCATCGGCTCGAGGAATTGATCCTAAGAGAAATCGCCGCGCAAGAGAAGGGCGAGCATGGGCATCTGATTTTCAAAATGAATGCGCTGGAAGACCCGCAAATGATCAGGCTCCTCTACCGTGCTTCGCAAGCGGGTGTAAAGGTTGATCTGCTGGTGCGCGGACTCTGCTGTCTGCGGCCCTTGTTCAGTGGCTTCAGTGACCATATCCGCGTGACCAGCGTCGTGGGCAGGTTTTTGGAGCATAGCCGCATCTACTATTTCGGCAACGGAGGCGCCGAAGAGATTTATCTCGGGAGTGCCGACCTCATGCGACGCAACTTGAGCAATCGCGTCGAAATCCTCTTTCCCGTCGCTAGTCCCAAGTTGGTCCATCGCTTAAAGGACATTCTTGACATTCAGTTGGCTGACGAAAAGAAATCACATCATTTGCGAAGCGACGGACACTACGCGAGAAGCAGCAAGAACGGAAAACCGGAAGCCATCGATAGCCAACTCTGGTTTCTTACCCACGAACCTGCGCCACTCAAAGCTAAAAAAGGCTTGGCGATCCTGTCCCGCAAGCGTCGAGTCGTGGATCGGCGCTTGCGAACGAAAACCTGATTCTCGGCATCCCGCGAGTGATCTGCCACCCGCCTGCCCAACTCTAGCAGCTAGCGGCCGTGCTCGCTTCGTTTATCCTTAGGCCAACCAAGCCGTACCCGTGAACCCAATGGTCCGCTTCCCGCCTACACTAGATGTAAGTACAAGCATGCCCGCTCGCTCCATTCTGGCATTCGTCTTCGTGTGGCTGCTCGCGTTGGCCACATATGCCGTCATGTCCTTCGTGTTTCCGAGCGGCAGTCAGTCGCTATCCACGTTCGGGAACCTGGTGCAGTGCGTGGTTCCGCTTGTAGCCAACGCTTTTCTGCTTTTGAACGCGGGCACTCCGCACTGGCGCCGCAACATCTTCTGGATGCTGCTGGCGCTGAGTTGCACGCTGTGGATGCTTGGCCAATTTGACTGGACGTACCACGAGGTCTACGCGCACCAACCCGTGCCGGTCATTTACGGCGGGGACATCGTCTTCTTCCTTCGCGGCATCCCGATGATGGCGGCGCTTGCACTGCAACCTCACCGCAGGCGCGGAGAACTACAGTTGCGCCTGGGGTATCTCGACTTTGTTTCGCTATTCACGTGGTGGACGTTCCTCTACATCTACGTGGTATTCCCGTGGATGTACGTGTTGCCGTCCGAAGCACAATACAATTTCAACTACGATCTGATTGCGAACATTCAGTACATGGTGATCGTCGGCGGCTTGGCCGCGTTATGGCTGCGTTCTCAAGGTGCGTGGCGGGTGGTCTACGCGAACCTTTTCGGCGGCGCAGCCCTGTACATGCTGTCCTCCCTGACCATCAACGTCGCCATCTCCTTACACAAATACTCCACCGGAAGTCTCTACGATCTCCCGCTCATTTCTTCTTTCTTGTGGTTCGCTTTTGCGGGTCTTGTGGCCTACCGCAACCGCGCCGCCCTCGACGCTTCTGGCGAACAAGAAGCGGAAGAAGACTCCAGCGACCGGATGGGAGAACGCACGTGGGCCTCGCGGCTGGCGATGGTAGCGGTGCTTTCTTTGCCATTTTTTGCGATCCACGCCTTGCGCTTCTCCCACGAAGCACGCGAGATACGCGACTACCGCATCATGACTACGCTGACCGCATCGATCCCGTTGATGGTGATCATCTTCCTGCGCACCAGCATTGCCGACAAAGATCGCGTTCGGTTGTTGTCCAAGTCTCAACAATCCGTTGAGAACCTTCAACGTCTGCAAGCACAGCTGGTCCAGACCGAAAAGCTGGTTTCCCTGGGGCAACTTGCGGCCGGCGCGGCTCACGAAATCAACAATCCCCTAGCCGCTATTCTGGGATATTCTGATCTTCTGGCCGACGACATGAGCTTAACGGAGAAATCGCGGGCCATTGCGGCCAAGATTCGCGATCAAGCGCGCCGGACGAAAACCCTCGTAGGCAATTTACTCAGTTTCGCCCGTCAGGTGCCAGCGGAACGCACTCTTCTGGACATCAATACCGTGGTCACCAACGCCTTGCAGCTCCGTTCTCTGGACTTGCGGTCGACCAAGACGCGCGTCGAACTGCAATTGGAATCGGTTCTTCCCGGTGTGCGCGGCGACGGCAACCAATTGATGCAAGTGTTCTTCAACATTATCAATAACGCCGTCGATGCCATGGAGTCGCACGAAGGCGGCGTGCTTACCATCAAGACCATTCGCGATCGCGGCAACGTCATCATACTTTTCTCCGACACCGGCCCTGGAATCGAGGAACCTCATCGCGTCTTCGATCCTTTCTACACCACCAAGCCCGTGGGTAAAGGTACGGGACTCGGCCTCAGCATTTGCTTCGGCATCCTGCAGGAACACAGCGGCAAAATCCTTTGTTACAACGGTCAGATGGGTGGCGCGGTCTTTCGCGTCGAACTGCCTGCGGTCCTGGCAGCCTTGCCGGCGCGCGAACCGCATCTCGCGGGCGCGACTCCGCTACCACTGCCTCCGAAGTCTTGATTCTCTGCCCTCGCTGTTTCGTAACATCCGTGCCTCTTGCTGCTCCAGAAGTCTGAAGAAGTCATGCTAGAGTTTCGTTTCATGCTCGAAACGCGGAAAACGGAACTCTCATGACCGACGAGGCCATCGTTACCGACAAACTCACACGGCGCTTCGGTGCCTTGTTGGCCGTGGACGGCATTGACCTGCGGGTCGCGGCCGGACAATTTTTCGGCTTCCTCGGGCCTAATGGAGCGGGAAAATCTACGACCATCAAAATGCTGACTGGTCTGCTGGCGCCAAGTTCGGGCCGCGTCCAACTTCTGGGATTGGATTTTTCCTCGCATGCCGTGGAAGTCAAGCGTCAGATTGGTGTCGTTCCAGAAGGTATGGGGCTTTTCGAGCGCTTGACCGGCGCTGAATATCTGAATTTTGTCGGCCGCATGTATGGGCTTGACCGCGCTACAACGCGCCAGCGCTCCGAAGAATTACTCGAATTCATGCAACTCGCCGATCGCCCCAAATCGGTCATCGCGGACTATTCGCACGGCATGCAGAAGAAACTAGCGCTTGCTGCCGCCGTAATCCACGGGCCACGCATCCTCTTTCTGGACGAGCCCTTCGAAGGTGTGGATGCGCTAGCGGCCGGCGCGCTGAAAGCCCTGCTCGGGCGCATGACCGAACGCGGGGTTACCATTTTCCTGACTTCGCACGTACTTGAGATCGTGGAACGCTTGTGCAGCCACGTCGCCATCATTCACAAAGGTCGGCTGGTCGCGCAAGGGTCACTCGAAGAACTTCGCGCGGGGACCTCCGGCGAAGGAGGCCGCCAGACCACGCTTGAGGAGATTTTTGTATCCATCGTCGGCCAGGACGGATCAGGACGCCACCAAATGGAAGAACTCTCGTGGCTGATGTAGCCGGTAAACTCGGCGTCGCGAGCCAAATCCGCCTGGTCGCGGAGTTGCGCTGGCGGATCCTGCGCAATCAGCTTCGCAGAAAAAACAGCAAGCTCGATCTGATCGGCCTCATCTGGGCGGCAATTTTTTCCGGCGTCATGGTGATCGGCCTGAGCTTTGCGTTTTGCTGGGGCGCCTATATTTCCATTTCGACCGGTCATTTCGGGTGGCTGGTCTTGCTCTTCTGGGGCGTGTTTCTCTTCTGGCAGGTTTTTCCGCTTTTCGTCGCGGGATTCGGCGCAACGTTTGAATTTCGAACCCTCTTACGTTTCCCATTGAGCCTTACGGCTTTCTATCTCGTGGGCCTCGCGTACGGTCTGGCCGATTTTGCCGCCATCGCTTCCATTTGTTGGCTGCTGGCGATCGCGTTGGGCGCTGGCATTGCGAACCCCGTCTTGTTGCCTCCTGTTCTTCTGACTCTTTTTCTATTCGTGTGGATGAGCACCACATTTGAACGCCTGCTTGGTTCGTGGCTCGAGCGTCTGCTGGCCCGCCGCCGCACACGCGAGCTGTTTTTCGGACTCTTCATTCTCTTGAGCGTTTCGGTGCAGTTCATCCGACCGCTGATCACCCGATATGCCAGCGGGTCGTCGCCCGCTTCCGTTCTCCGCTTTTTGCCGTATCTGTCGCCCTTTCCGCCCTCGCTCGCCAGCCGTGCAGTGGCGGCCGCCGCTGGCGGCCATAGCGCTGCCTTTCTATTCAGTGTCGCTGGCCTCCTTGCCTACATCGGAGTTTTCAGCGCCTTACTGTGGTACCGATTCAAGGCGCAATATCGAGGCGAAGAACTGAGTGAAGCGGCTAGTCCGGCTCGGGTGGCGGCTCGCGCAAATGCAAGAACAGATGCATCATCCGATGTCCTGGGGATATTTTCTCCGCAGGTTGCAGCGGTCTTGCGAAAGGAGTTCCGCTACCTCTCGCGAAATGGATTTGTGCTGATATCGCTGCTGATGCCGCCCATCCTCGTGCTGCTGTTCACGTCTCAATTCGGTGGCCAACATCCCTCGGTCACGCGTCGAGGGATTTCGCCCGACATGTTTTTTCCCGGAATGATGGGTTACCTGATACTGATGCTGATGACTCCCGCCTACAACTGCTTCGCCTACGAAGGCCGAGGCATCCAGACATATTTCACGGCGCCACTGCGATTCCGCGACGTCCTGTTGGGGAAGAATCTGATGCATGCCGCGGTCTTGGTCTGTGAGATCGTTCTGTCCATGGTCGTGCTCACCTGGCGTATTGGATTGCCGTCTACGCCGGTGTTCGTTGCCACCATAGCGGCAGTCGTTTTTGCGGTTGCCGGTCAATTTGCGATTGCCGATTGGGTTTCCCTCTGCTTTCCACGAAAGCTCGAATTTGGTTCCATGCGTGGCCAGCGGTCTTCTGGAGTCTCCATCTGGGTTGCGTTCGGCGTTCAGATTTTTCTCGCCGGCGTTTGCTCGCTGATCCTGCTCACAGGGCGCTGGACCCAGAGTCCTTGGCTGCCCGCCGAGGCGTTCATCGGACTGGCGGCGGCATCCATCGCCGGGTACTTCGCTACCCTCGATGTGCTGAGCAATCTCGCTGAGAAAAAGAAGGAGATCCTGATCGAAACACTTTGCCGCTGAATCTCATTCCTGTCGGCTCAATACCTCGGCGTAACGCTTCGCAATTGCATCCCAGCTGAAATATTCTTGTTGTGCTTGACGGCTCCTTGCAGCCAGTGATTCTCGGAAGGCGGCGTCGGACAAAACGCGCAACAGCGCGCCGCCTAGATTGGCATTATTGTCCGGCGACGCCAGCACGACGCCCGCGTCCGTAATTGGCGCCGCGGTTTCGTTGCCCGAATAGGCGACTACCGGCAATCCACAGGCGATGCCCGCAATGGCGCTGCCTCGCCTGCTGGAAATTGGAGCGCGCACGAAAAGCATCACATCCGACGAAGACAGCGCCCTCGCGACTTGCTCGGCCGGAAGAACGCCTTCGACGCGCAACTCCACCGCCGCATCTTTCAGCGCTTGACGTAGTTCGGCTTCGCGCTCTTGCGCTCCCCGTCCAAACGCGTGGAGTCGCACCGGACCACCTCTGGCCGCGGCAAAACTCACTGCGTCCACCATCCACGCGCATTCCTTCCGGCCCGCATCGCCCCCTGTGATTCCGAAAACCGCCACACGCAGCATGTTTTGATGCCGCTCGCTGGATTTCGCGGCCACTGGAGTATCCACAAGCAAGTTGGCGCCGACAGGGATGAAAGTTGCGTTCGAGTGAGACTTACCGAGCCAGGAGATCACATCGAGGGGGACTGTAAAAATACCAAGGTCCGCGAACTTCAGTCCTCGGCGCATGACCTGCAACTGCGCGCGTCGGCGCATCAAGTCAATCACTCGGCCACCGCCATACGGTTCGACATCGTGGTAAACGATTCCGACACGCGCTCCGCCTTCGCGCAATTTGCTTACGACGCGTAGAAACCGAAAGGGAAATCCGCGTTCCGACCACGCCAGCGCCGTGTATTGCAGGAGCACCCACCTGCCACGCCACTCTCGCGCCTCTTCCTGAAGCTCCCGCAACGCGGCGGTCCAACCGCGTTCCTTCCATGCCACCCGCGCCAGCTCCATCGCAAACTCGCGATCACGCAAAGCGCCGGCCAGATAGCGGCAATATTCCTCGACGGCATCGGTCGGTTCATCGCGCCGCCCCAGCAGCGCGATGATGCGCCGTTCGTTCATTCGTGCCCGCTCATTTTTCGACTAGAAAGCTGCCAATCAGCAGCGCGTCCATCCCCGAACTGAAAAACGTTCGCACCGCGTCGGTTGGCGTGTGTACGATCGCTTCACCGCGCAAGTTAAATGACGTGTTCATCACCACCGGTACTCCAGTGCGGTTACCGAACTCATCGATCAGCCGCCAGTACAGGGGATTCACCTCGCGCTCCACCGTTTGCGGCCGCGCGCTTCCATCGACGTGCGTCACTGCCGGAATTACGTTGCGCTTTTCCGGGCGAACTTGCGCCGTCAGTATCATGAACGGCGAGTCCGTGGCGCTCTCCACGAAATCTGCCGCCGCTTCTTTCGTTATCGACGGCGCAAACGGTCGCCACCACTCGCGAAACTTCACCGCATTGTTAACCTTCGCGGTCATTTCCGGATCGCGCGGATCGGCTAGGATCGATCGGCTCCCCAGCGCCCGCGGCCCAAACTCCATGCGCCCCTGGAACCAACCGAGTATTTTTCCCTGTGCCAGCAGCTCCGCTCCTGTGACCGCGGGATCATCCATGCGTGAATAGCGCAACTTGTACGTTTTCAACGCCGTCTCAATGGCCTCGTCGTCAAACCCTGGGCCAAGATATGCGTGCCGCATCGCTCGCATTGGCAAACGCCCGCCGCGATCTAAATACGGCGCAAAGGCCGCTCCCAGGGCCACGCCGTCATCCGAAGCGGCGGGTTGCACGAAAATCTTCTCCACGATTCCCGACGCCAGAATCTTCCCGTTCGCCTTCGAGTTCAGTGCTACTCCCCCTGCCAGGCAAAGATTGCGCGACTTCGTTTTGGCGAGCGCCAGCCGCACAACGCTCATCATCGCTCGCTCACAGTAATCCTGTACCGCATACGCAATGTTCTTGTGGCGCTCCTCAATTTCGCTTTCCGCCGCGCGCGGCGGGCCCAGTACCGCCGCAATCCCGGAAGCATTCCCGGTCCTGCCCCCGGTCCTGGCATTGTTCAGCCGCTTCGAGTAGACGCGGTAGGGCGCAGCTTCCGGATCGATGAACGCATCAAGGTTCACGCCCGGCTTGCCGTACGGCGCCAGCCCCATCACTTTCCACTCGTCGCTGTTCGGCACAAAGCCGAGATAGTCCGTGAACGCGCTGTAAAATCCCCCGATCGAATTGGGAAACGGAATGGTCAGCACATGTTCGATCCTCCCGTCGCGCCCGTGCCAGATCGAAGTCGCCTCCCAAGCTCCACGCCCGTCCATAATCACGATCGCGGAATCATCAAAGCCCGAAAATCCGTAAGCGCTGATCGCGTGCGCCAGATGATGGTCGACAAATCGCATGCGCGCCTTCACCGGCCCAAATTTCCGGGCGAACACTTTCGCACCGGATTCCTGGTGCCACATACTCAGGAAGTAGCGCGTTGAATTCAGCACGTTGAGGTACGTCAATGGGAGCCGGCCCGTCGCGTAGCACCACAAATCGTGCCGAAACAAAGCCCCGGGCCGCTGCCAGCCAAAACAAACTTCGTCCACCTCCGCCGCCGTCGCACCTGCGAACTTAAGGCACGCTTCAACGGCCAGCTGTGGAAATCTGGCGTCGTGCTTCACCCGGCTGATCCGTTCTTCCGCCACCGCAAACAGCAATTCGCCATCGCGCACGATGCAGGCCGAGGAATCATGCATCTGTGAATAGTTGATTCCGAGCGTGAGCATCCGCGGCTAGCCCTGTTTCCCGGACGACACGCCGCAGCACCACGTCATCGGCGTATTTTCTCCGCTCAGTTCGCGGACCTCGCCGCCCGCCGCCTGCACACTATCCCTCATGCTCTGCGCTCCAATCGCCGCCCCGCGCCAGCTCTTTCCCGCCGCGCACGGATCGAAGCCCAATATTCCCGCCACCGATCGGCTCAGGTCGCGCAGCCGCATGGACCACAGCGTATCCACAATTCCCCACGCCGCCCGGCCGCGCAGGTTCATCGTCGGTTCCAAGCCGCCATTAAATTGAAACAGAAACACACCGCCGGGGCGCAAAACGCGCAGCAACTCGTGAACGTAGCGAAACGCTAGCGTTTCCTCGGGCAAATGCTGCAATACCAGATAGCTGAAGACAAAATCCAGCGAACCGGAAGCGACACACGAAAGGTCCATCCCGTTGCCAAGCAGCCAAAGAATATTCGATTGCCCCTTGTGAATCGCCCGCGCGCGCCGCAGCATCTCTGCCGAAAGATCGAAGGCGTAGACTCGCTCGAAGCGCTTCGCAAAACTGTGCGTCATGCGTCCCGCGCCGCAGCCAAGCTCCAGCATCGCCCGCCCCGACTCCGGAAGCCGGCAACGTTGCAGAACAGGTGCGACGAGTCGCGCGAAGTCCTCCTCACCCGACGAGAAAAACGAATCGTCGTCCCATTCACGGCGCCACGACGCGATATAGTAGAAAGCGTTCTTCCGGGCGCGTTCGTCCCAGTCCCTTCGCATCGCCTTCGTCACGCCATTGTCGGTCATCGCGCGCCTCCCTTGGCGTGACCCGTGGCGCGACATCCCGTTTCGAGCGTCATCCTTCCACCGTTCGTCCTTCCGCCATCAGCGTGCGCTTGTAAAGCGATTCGACCATTCTCGCAGTCCGTTCCCACGTAAAGCGTTCCATCGTTTCACGGGCGGCCGTCCCCAGCCTCCGGCGCAGTTCCTCGCAGTCCGCCAATCGCAAGATCGCTTCCTCCAATGCCGAGGCGTCCGCCGGTGGAATCAGCAAGCCGTTAAATTCATTCTCGATGATATCCGGCATTCCGCAGGTTTCCGTCGTGACCACAGGCATGCCACTGGCCATCGCTTCCATCAATACGTTTGGCAATCCCTCCACAAGTGACGGAAACACAAAAATATCGTGCTCGGCGTACAGTTCTTGTATGCGCTCGGCGGAAACCGAAGGCCGCACCACAATTCGCGAAGCCAGCCCTTCCCCAAAGAATTGAAGGATCTCTTCGCCCGGCACGCCTGCTCCCACAAAAGTCATCGTCAACCCTGAAATCCGTGGCATTAGCTTCCGTAGCGCGTCCCGCAAGTAGAAAATTCCCCGCTGGTCCAGCCACGTCCCGGCATAAAGAAGTCGCAGATGCTCCCGCGCCTCGTATGTCCTCGGCACAAAGAAACGCCGCTCGACTCCATTGGGGATGTATGCCACGCACCTGTCATCGAGATTGTAATTGAGCCGCAGAATCGTCCACACATCGCGGCTGAACACATGCGCGGAATCCGCGGTTCGTATCGACCAGCGAAATCTCGGAAAATGATAGAGCCGATGCCACAATCGGTTCTTCCTTCCGAAGTTCCAGGCTCGCCCTTTTTTCGCTTCCCGGCTCATGGTGTACACTCGGTTTTCTTCCAAGCCGTGAAGCGTCATCACATAGGGCGGGTAATTCGAATTGCGATTCCACCGGCGCCGCATTCCATACGCAAAGCCGGTCGGAGCGTGCAGATTCACCAGTGAAAATTTATTGCGGTTTTTCGCAATATACCGCGCAAGCCGAAAGGCAAAGACCGCCTCGCTGAAGCGCGAGGAAACCGAGCCCGGTATGATCAGATCGTCCAGGAAAATATAGGTCACGCGGTGCCCGAGTTTCTCCAGTTCACCCCCGATATTATAGATAACGGCGGCCACCCCTCCTTCCCGGCGTTTCGGCACCCCCGCCGCCATCAAAATATTCATAGGCGTCTACCCGGCGCCTTTCTTCTGGGCCAACACAAAATAATGCAGCGCAAATGGGCTGAGTAGTTTACGCACGGCGTGATTCGATTCCACTGCTTCCAAACGCACTGGGGAACGTCCGGGGAGGATGGGGAATTGATGAACCGTGCCGTCCACCCCTAAAACTTTCCAGCCCGCCTCCCGAATCCAGCCGCGAATCTGTGGAAACCACTGACGCCGATCGAAGGGCTGATCGCTTTTTCGCAAGCCACGTCGCATCCGTGCATACAGCTCATAGAGTCCCGTAAGGTTTGCGTAGTTAGGCGTGGTAAGGAAGAGTTTGCCTCCCGGCCGCGCCACGCGATGCATTTCCCGGATCGCGGCATGCACGTCGGGCAAATGTTCAATCGTTTCGCAGGAAACAATCAGATCGAATGAGGCATTCGCGAAAGGCAGACACTGAGCATCGCCATGAACAAGCGTCGCCCACCGACTGCTGCCCACGTCATCGAGCTTCGCATGCGCGACCCGCAGCGCCGAAAAAGAAAAATCGCAACCGGTCACGTGCGCGCCCCCCCGCGCCAGCTCTCTTACGAATCCGCCACGCCCACACGCGACCTCCAGCACACGCAACCCGGCGACACTACCAATCTTTTCGCGCACCAGCTGATACCACGGGCTGGATGCGTCCTCATGCTGCCGGTTCGATTCGTACACTCGCTCGTGCCAAGCATCATATTCGGTTCGCAAAGTCATGCTTCCGACCCTTCCGGGCCAGCCGCGCGCGCGAGCCGGCTTCTGATCTGCCCCGGAATTCGCCGGCCCCAGGCCCGCGCCAGCACAGCCGATCCCGCCGGCCGTGTCTTCAGCGGCTCGGCTCCGAGGTCGCCTTGCCCGTTTACCGTGTTCACCATGGCATCGGCAAATACTTCCTTCGAAATTCGCCAAACCAGCGATGGGATGATATCCGGCTACGAGCCCTGTAAAACCATCGCGGCGGCAGAACAAAGGCCGGCACCATCGTCAGGGCGCGAAATATCCTGTGTATCTGCGGCGCATCCCGATGCAGGATCTTGTAGATCTTGCTCTCAGTTCGGACCGTTTCCCAAGGAGCTCCACCTTCCAACATCAGTCGAATCTGGTCGCCCTCCAGCTCCACAATTTCGGCCACGCAATCGACCGCATCCTGCGGCACGCCGTGCGCCGCAAGGTCGCGCCGCAGCGCCGCAGCCAGCGCCTCATGCACGACCTGCTTCCGTTTCAGGGCAGTCGCGCTGGCCCCCGCAGACAGATAGAGACTCCCCGCGTGCAATCGATAGTGGCATAAGGCTTCCCGCAGAATCACCGTGTCGCTAACTGCGGCTGCCATCGTAAACAAATACTCGTCGGCTTCGATCACTAGCGTCTCTGGCACCGCCAGGATCCGCCGCGCCAAGGTTGAACGAAGTGCCATACGACTGGTTCCCAGATATGTCTTTCGCAAACGAAACACCTGCGCAGCCGCAAACGAATCCAGACGAAAGCGCTCGGCTTTCTCGGGCACCACAATTCGTTCCACCCCATTCTCAAACGATTCAACAATTCCATGTCCGATCAGTCCAACGGTGGGGTCCCTCGCGAACAACTGTGCGACGGTCCCCAGCTTTCCCGGCGCCCACCAGTCGTCCCCATCCAGGAATGCGAGGGTCTCGCCGAAACACGCCGGAATGCCTGTATTGAAAGCCGACGCTTGACCTCCATTGGGTTTCCGGATTAGACGAACCCGCGGCTCGAACCTGCGTACGATCTCGGGCGTCCGATCTGTCGACCCATCATCGACTACGATGATTTCTCGCTCGCCCTCCGCAACGTCCTGCGCCAGGACGCTCAGGATGGCCTGCTCGATAAAACGCTCGTGATTGTAGGTGTCGATCAACACGCTGATGAAAGGCTTCACCATGACTCACACATCGTTGCTCATAAGTCCAGCGGGAATCTGCTCGTTCCACACCGCGTTCCATACAAAACAAGTCACACCGGTAGCGCCAATATGACGTAAAGCTCCAAAAAGCAACCTTGTGTTAATAGGCTTGACGATGACCTATACGTATCAGGGGTTGCTCAATGTATTTCCAAGAGAAACTTGCAACCATCAACGTCAAGGCGCCAGCCAGCAGCGTGACTCCAACTCCCTTGAAGTCGCTCACGCGGGGTTTCGCGTGCAACAAGAGGATATGTGCCCATTCATCGAGCGTAAAATGAATTAGATACACGCAGTAGGAAATTCCGCCCAGGTATCGCAACCAGCTTGCGCGACTCAATTGGGCAACCGGACCATCCGTCTGCGATATTACGAGCAACACCAGGCTCGCGTAGAAAAACGCGAGAACGCTGAATCCAATCGTGAACGTGACAAGTCCGGCGGGACGCACAAGCCACCAAAGCAAACCTGCGACGAGGAAAAGAGAACAATATACGCATCGCTGCAGCACCAGCGGATTTTGTCTAAGGAATTTCCGAAAGCGATGGTTACGCCAAACCACTGCCACCAGAATCCCCAATGATAGGGTGTCGGCGCGGAATGGCATTCCAAATTGCGGCAGAGAATGTAAATTCGGCAAATAGCGAAATGCCAGAAATCGCAATACGGGCGCTGCAAGAACCACTGGACTCAGTACGTAGGCGAGCCTTTTTGTCGACACAAATCGAATCAGCCACGGTGCCAACAAATAAAATTGTTCTTCCACTGCCAGCGACCACGTCACTCCAAACCACCTCGCTTGGAAAGGCGATTGTCCATAGATCATGTTCTGCAAGAAGGCCAAATAGATTGGCGCGACTCGGAGATCTCGTCCCGTGACCGGCAGCCACCCAGGAGTCAGCCAAAGGCCCGCGGCAACGATCACTGCGTACATCAGGATCCAGATATAGTAGATAGGCAGTATTCTGTGGGCCCGCCTGAGGTAAAAAGTCTGGAAATATCGCGCCGAGTCGCGTGCGTCGATCAGAATTCCGCCAATCAGGAAACCAGACAGCACGAAAAATAGATCGACCCCGCTCCATCCAAGGCCGAGAACAGTCAGAAGATGATGCGGCCAAAACCCTAGCGAAGCATGTTCTGCGCCCCCGACGTAGTGGCAAATCACCACCAGCAAGATAGCCAGGCCGCGAAGGCCGTCAAGTTCCGGTATACGCAATCCGAACCGGGATACAATCTCTCCAATCGGCCCCGTGGAAGAACCGGCCAACTCCCCCGTTGCGGTGTGCGCTCTGTTCATCAGGACAAGTAGCAAATTGTATCGCCATTCGCGTCCTTAGCGACCCCACAATCCGTGCCTAATCGCCATTCTCCATTCATCCAGCCGGTGCACATTCTTATATCCCACTACTAGCGATCCTGCCGCGTTCATATACGTCACCGTGCGATGCCGCCACGTAAGCTGCGGACCATAGTAGCGCGCATACTCCAGTAAGTGACGCGAAATCCGCACGCGCCCCGGTGGCGCCACGGTGAACTCTTCCTTTTCCTGCGAAAGGTCCCACTGTTTGAAATAAGCATACAGGTCGGGTCGCCCGAGGTCATATCCTCGTTCCGATAGCCAATACTTCATTCCCTCGACCAGCGCGCGCCGCGTTTTCATGCGCAACTCGTGCTGCTTCCCGCTTCCCTCCGAGCGATCGGAAAATAGATTGGTCCCATGTACCCGGTAGACCGCCAAATGCTCCGGGATCGCGACAATCGGCGCTACAAACACGATCAATCCCGAAAGATGCGCGTCCGCCTGGATCGTCAACGTTTCCGGAATCGGCAGCACCACCTCCAGCGCACTTCGGCGGAACGCCAAAAATGACGTCGGGTACAAGACGTAACTCAGCAGCTCCTTGGTGTTCGACGGAAGAAATCCCGAGACGAGCGGCAGCCCTCCGTCTTGGAAAGCACCTGCACGCGAGTCGAGTTGCCGGAACGCGTGATACACCATGCCTGCGTCCCGATGCTCCCCGAACGCTTCCACAATTCGCTGCAACTTGCCCGGCAGCCAATAATCGTCAGCGTCCAGAAATGCTACGAGCTGTCCTCGCGCCCTTTCCAGCCCAAAATTGAACGCCGAGGCTTGCCCTCCATTGGGCTTGCGCAGATACGTGATGGCATCCCCAAATCTCCGCAAACACTCAGCGGTATCGTCTGTGGACCCGTCATCCACGACCAGAATCTCCCGCTGTTCCGCGGGAAAGTCTTGCGCCAGTACGCTGTCCACCGCCTCTTCGATGTACTGCCCGTAGTTGTAGGTATCAATGAGTACGGTAACGAGAGGACGCGTCCTCATCTTCGGCTTCCTCTCGGGCTTCTTCTTCCTGGCTATACGTTTCCACCCGTGCGCCGCAGCGCCCCGCTTCGCATTCCCAGTAATCGCCGTAGCGGTCGCGTGATCCTGAGAACGAAAAACGCCATCGGTTGCAGGACGTCGAACAATAGGTATCGTTCGCCGCGCACCGCGGTTCGCCTTGCCGCCGACCAGTAGCGTTTCCTGTTAGATTTGAGTCCATTCGCATGCAATACCTCCGTGGCGTCCGCGATCGTGCGCAGATGCCTCCCGCCTCCCGCCAGTTGATGGTTTTGCCCCGCTTCCAGTCCGTACCAAACGCCTTGCCTCCCTTGAGGGTGATAACCATAGTCGTGGTTCTGGTGCACCGCGATCACCACCGGCGAAACGTCCACGACCGGTTTCTTACATTCCCGCGCCTTCCAAACCAGCCACTGATCCCAATGCACTCGCCCAACCACAAATGGCGGCATGCTGGACCCAAAAAGCTCGCGGCTGAACGCAAAATAATCGATCCACTCCGGAGTCCGCTGCACGCCGCGCATCAGCGCCAGGGCCTGAAGCTGCGATCGCCAGTTCGCTTGCGTGAAATCGCAAGACTCCGGCATCTCGGCATCCCAGCGCCGTCCCAACATCAGGAATTGCTCATGCCGCGCCTTCACGCGCTCCAGCGCCCGCCGGAAGTCCTCCATCAAAATGATGTCGCAGTTGACGTAGCAGAGAATGTCGTGCCGCGCGAGGGCGCGCGCGGTTGTGAACATGTAATCCAACCGCTTGGTCCCATACTCGTTGCGTTCCACGTACGGTTCGTGGCGTAAGCCCAGTTCCCGCGCCGTTTCGGCAGCGCCTTCCTCATCCCCAAACAAAATCACCTCGACTCCCGGATGCATGAGCGTCCAGCTCGCCAGCGCATTTCGCTGAATCCTCCAGATGTGCCCGCGAAAAGGTTTCGCCGTGGTAAAGAACGTAAGCATGCCGCCCCTCCTTTCATATCCAACTTATTTAGTGTACGAGTCGGTTAACTACTGGGAAGGGAATACTACCTGAAGGTCTTTGTGATAGCTAGAAGATAATAGTATAAAACATGGTACTAATACATTGGGGGACTAGTCGTCCGGGAACCACTAGGTATTGAGGTTTATCGTCTCGCGAAACTTGTGCGCTCGTCCCGATAGGACGCGGCCATCTCTTCCAGAATCGCATCGATGCCGCGGCTGATCCGCCAATTCGGGTAGTGGCTCTTGAACTTGGCCAGGTTCGAGATGTAGCAGATGTGGTCGCCCTTCCGCGCTTCATCGACGTACCGCCAGTTCAGCTTACGCCCCGTCAAAGCCTCGATCTTCGCGATCGCCTCCAGCATCGAGATGCTGTTCTCGCGACCGCCGCCTAGATTGTAGACTTCACCCGTCCGCGGATTCGCCGCAAACTCTTCGATCGCGCCCACCACATCGTAGCTGTGAATGTTGTCGCGCACCTGTTTCCCTTTGTACCCGAACACCGAATAGCTTCCCCCAGTGACCCCCATCTTCACCAGATACGACAGGAACCCATGAAGCTCCACACCGGAATGCGACGGCCCCGTCAGGCATCCCCCGCGAAACACGCCCACCTTCATTCCGAAGTAGCGTCCATATTCCTGGGCCACCAGATCCGCGGCGGCCTTCGAAGCCCCGAAGAGCGAGTGCAGCGTCCGGTCGATCCGGCACGTTTCGTCCACGCCATCGAAGTCCTCCGGCCGCGCGTAATCCCAGCGCGTCTCCAGCTCCTTCATCGGAATTTCGTTCGGCGCGTCGCCGTAAACCTTGTTCGTGCTGAAAAAAACAAAAACCGCTTCCGGACAATGCTGCCGAGTGGCCTCCAGCAGGTTGATTGTGCCCAGCGCGTTGACCTCGAAGTCCAGCAGCGGTATGTCGCGCGCCTTGTCGTGCGAAGGCTGCGCCGCGCAATGCACGATCAAATCGAACCGGTGCGCGCTGAACAACTGTTCGATCCCAGCGCGGTCTCGAATATCCAGTTCGGCGTGCGTAAATCGCTTGGTAGCGCTCTTGAGCCGCGCCAGATTCCACAGCGTGTCGCCCGGCTCGCCGAAAAACACCCGGCGCATGTTGTTATCCACGCCGACAACTTCGTGGCCTTGCCCGTCGAAGTGCGTCACCGCTTCCGACCCAATCAGCCCGCTGCTTCCCGTCACCAGAATCTTCACGCGTCCGAGCCTCCCAGAAAGGATGCCATAACTAGATCGCACGGTTGGAGTCTTTGAGCGAATCTCCAGAAGTCATCTCATAAATGCATCTCAGGGGCCGGAGCTTTAGTTCCGACATTTAAAGACACGCAAAATCTGGCCATAGCCCCCGAGGAAATCCTTCTCTTTCAGCTAGAATGCCGAGCTGCTGCGCTTAGGGGGTTTCGTGGGACGTAGCTTCCGCTTCGCTGTTTTGTTCTCGCTCTTCTGTGGCGCCGCATCGGCGCAGAAGCCTCCGCTGCTTCCGGAAAAGGATGTGGCCGCGCTGGCGCAGGAACTCTCCGGCGAAACCGCCAAGCGCAACCTCGAAGGCATTACGCGCTTTCACCGGCAGCGTGGCTCGCAGGGATTTCACTCCGCCGCTGAATTGGTCGCCGAGCGGGCTCGCGCTTACGGCCTGAGCGATGTCGCGATTCTGCAGTTTCCCGCCGACGGGAAAATCTACTACGGCACGCAGCGCTCACGTCCGCCGTGGGATGCGGAATTCGCCGAACTTTGGGAGATGCAGCACGTCGGCGTTCATTCCGGGGTCGGAAGCTCACTCGTATTTGGTGACGGATGGTCGCCCACGATAAAGATGGCAAGCTACGAAGCCGAGCCTGTCGTGCTCGCTGAAGACAGCGAGAGCGCCGACGTCACCGCGGAGCTCATTGATGTCGGCGAGGGAACGAAAGAGAGCGACTACGCCGGCAAAGATGTAAAGGGCAAGATCGTACTGACTGCCGCGCAGCCGGGCGCGGTGCAAGATATTGCCGTCGGAAAATTCGGAGCCGTCGGGATTGTCAGCTACGCGCAGAACCAGAAGACGGCGTGGTCGGGCGAAGACGAGAATCTGATTCGTTGGGGACATCTCGAAACATTTTCGCCGAACAAGACGTTCGGCTTCATGGTTTCGCTGAAGACCGGGCGCGCACTTCGCGACCGTTTGGCAAAAGGCGAGCACATCCAATTACACGCGACCGTAAAGGCCGGGCAGCACCCTGGCTTCACGGAGGTCGTCACCGCAACAATTCCCGGCGCCGATCCAAAACTTAAAGACGAAGAGATCGCGTTCAGTTGCCACCTGGATCACCAGCGTCCGGGCGCGAACGACAACGCCAGCGGTTGCGTGACCATCCTGGAAGTGGCGCGCACGCTGCAAAAATTGATCGGCAAGGGAAAACTCGCTCGGCCCGCGCGCACGCTCCGCTTCATCTGGCCGCCGGAAATCGAAGGCACGCTGACATTGCTCAGCGCCAAGCCGGAATTCGCGCAGTGCATCAAAGCGGTCGTGCACATGGACATGGTCGGCGGCGGACCGGTGACGAAGGCCGTATTTCACGTGACGCGCGGGCCGATGAGCCTCCCTTCGTTCGTGCACGACGTTGCCTGGGCGTTCGGAGAATTCGTCAACGAGCAGTCCTACAATTTTGCGGCTGGGCTTCCCGCGGAATATCCGTTGGTCGCGCCGGAAGGAGGCAAAGAGCCATTGCTCGCGCAGGACACTGCGTACACGATGGGCAGCGACCACGATGTCTATCAAGACAGCTCCTTCAAAATTCCCGCGATTTATTTGAACGACTGGCCCGACCGCTACATCCACACCAATTTCGACACCGCCGCCAACATCGATCCCACAAAACTCAAGCGCGCCGCCTTCATCGGCGCCGCCAGCGGCTATTTCCTTGCCAGCATGAGCGTCCAAAATCTGCCAGAGGTTCAATCCCTCGCCCAGCACGGCATCGATCTCTGGAAAACCTCGATGTTTCCGCGCCGGAACAGTCTGTCGACCGAAGATGCCTTCTGTCTAGACGATTTCCGCGCACAATTTGACTGGGGCTTGCATCTCGGTCTGCTCGAGTTCGTTCACGATTCGCACAAATACCTAGAGCCTTATAGCGTCAACCGCGCATTTTGCGCGGCCGACCGCCTGCAATCCAACGGAGGCGATCTGCGTTACCGGCGAAAGCCACAGCCGCGTGGTCCAGTCGCTGTTTTTGGCTCCGACTATGTGAATGATCGCACCGCAACCGCCGGCGTTATTCCGCCGAAAATCCTAAGCTACGAAGGTCTCTGGGGCAGCGGCGAAGAATACACCTACGAAGTCCTGAATTTTGTCGACGGCTTGCTCGACGCCCAGCAGATTCGCGACCGCGTCTCGGCAGAATATGGCCCCATTTCGCTCGACTTGGTCGTCGAATATTTGCGGGTGCTGGAACAAGTCGGCATCGTGGAGCAGGTGAAGTGATGAGCGTCTTGTGGAGGCTCGGTGAACCGATCTAAAGATCGGCCACTACCGCTTTCGGGCTCTGTTATCGCATCGCGGATGGAAGCGTTGCCGATGGGGAGTTTTCACCGGCGATTTATTGCGCTGGTGTCGCTGGGCGGGTGGTTCGATTTTTACGACATCTACATGATGGCGTATATCGGGGCGACGCTGCAGAACTCCGGGTTCCTTAGCTTGCAACAGTTCAGCACCGTGATCGCGGCGGGGTTTCTGGGGATGTTTGCCGGGACGATCATTTTTGGGATGGGCAGCGATCGCATGGGGCGGCGCAGCGCGTTTGTCGCGATGCTGCTGATTTATTCGGCGTTCACCTTTGCCGGCGCGTTCGCACCTTCGGCTGGGTGGCTGATCGCGTTGCGATTTTTCGCGGGAATCGGCATCGGCGCGGAACTCGTGGTGATCGATACTTATGTGTCGGAAATGGTGCCAAGCGGAGCACGCGGTCGCTATGTGGCGATCTCGCAAATGACCGGATTTACCGCTGTGCCCATCGTTGCCATTCTGGTTCGCGTGCTCGCTCCGACGCATTTTCTAATCGATGGATGGCGCTGGGTCATGGTGATCGGCTCGATGGGAGCGGCGCTGGCGTGGTATTTTCGGCGGCGGCTGCCGGAATCGCCGCGGTGGCTGGAAAGCCGCGGCCGGCACGCGGAGGCGGAACGTATTGTCGCCGAACTCGAGTCCCAATCGCTTTCCGGTGTTTCTCGCGAAAAAACGGTGGTGCCAGACACCGGCGTGGAAACGGCGCCCTACTCCGAAGGCGCGGTTGAAGACGCTGCGGCCGAACGCCGATCGTTCATGGAGCTCTGGCGGCCGCCTTACCGGCGACGGACGATCATGTTGGTTGTGTTTCACGCGCTGCAGACGATCGGGTACTACGGATTTGCGAATTGGGCGCCGACGTTTTTGCTGCGGCGCGGAGTTTCGCTGGTGCATTCGCTGGAGTACACCATGCTAATCGCGCTGGTGTCGCCGCTGGGGCCGGCACTCGCGGTGCTGACGTCGGACCGGCTGGAGCGCAAGTGGGCGATCGTGACCATGGCGCTGTTGATTGCGGCGCTGGGATTGGGATTTGCGTTCTGGAACGCGCCGGTCTTGATTGTTGCGAGCGGCGCGCTGGTTACGCTGTGCAGCAACTGGTTTTCGGCGCTGCTGCACGCTTATCAATCGGAATTGTTTCCGACGCGGCTGCGCGCAACCGGCGTGGGCTTCACGTATAGCTGGAGCCGATTGAGCGCGGTATTTTCTTCGCTGCTGATCGGCGCGGTGCTGGTGCGCGGCGGTGTTGGAGCTGTTTTCACGCTGCTGGCAGCGGCGATGTGCGGCGTCGCGCTGATCATTGGTTTATTTGGTCCGCGGACGAATCGGATCACGCTGGAAGAGCTGGCGAGATGACCGATATTGTTTGAGCACCGGCACACCGCCGTGACGCTCCTAATTTTTTCTCAAGTTGAAGTATAGTTTGCGAATGGACATGAAACTGGACCCGCTTGCAGCAGACCGAGCTTTCTTCGCGGCGCTTATTTCCGCAAACCTGGATTGTTTGGATTCCTTACTGATGGACGATTTTCTTTTAATCGATGTTTTGAACGGCTCGGAAGTGACGAAGCCGATGTTGCTGGCGGCGGTGGGATCCAGCCAGGTGAAGTTCGATGCCATCGAACCGGTGGAGAGCCGGTTACGGATGTTCGCGGCCAACACGGCGGTGGTGACGGGCCGGACGGAGATGCGCGGGCGCGTGGGGGAGGCGGCGTTTACAGCCAGCAGCCGGTACACTCACGTGTTTGTGGCGCAGGATGGTCATTGGGCGTTGGCGTCAGCGCAGGGAACGCAGATTCGATAGCGGTGTTAAGCGCGTCTTGAATTTGGCGGTTGGTTAACGATAACCACCCTCCCCCTATGATTTTTGTAAGTATTCATTCTAAAGGCGGTTAAAACCGTTTGTTTTTATAGACATCTGCAAGTGTTGATTCTGGGGACGTTAGCGCAGCAGTGGCGGCTTCGTTTCCCTCCTGCCAGCCGCACCCAATTTCAACCTCAAATCGCGGACGCGTTAAAGCGAAGAATGGAATCGATGCGGGTGTGGCGACGTCGTGAGGGAAAGGGGGAAGCGTTCATTGGCCAGCTCCTAGAATGCGACCCTATATTGTCCGGTAAACACAACTTAACTGTGGTGCTGAAACGCGATGGTGTTTGCCTGAGTGTGGTCTAAACCCCGCCCTCTCGGAGAGGGCGGCTACAGGTTGCTAGCTGAAGGTGGGGCAGGCTAGAAATGAAAAAAGCGCCGATGAGCGGCGCTGGAACGAAAATCTAACTAGCCGCGATCATACTACAAACGCGGGAAAAGGCAAGGGCTGCGGCCAAGAAATTTCGATATCTTTCTGGCGGCTCTGTCGATTTTGCGATTGTCGGTCGACTATAGGAGTAGGAGGTCAAACGACCATGCAATATTTGCTGCTGATTTACGATTCCGAGACGGTTTGGGAAAAAATGAACCCGGCCGACCAGGCCAAGATGTACGAGGAGTATGGCAAGTTTACGAATGAGATCAAGGAAAAGGGGAAGCACCTGGCGGGGCATCAACTGCAGCCGGTTGCCACGGCGACTACCGTGAGGGTGCGGGACGGGAAACGGGTGACGACCGACGGACCTTTTGCGGAGACCAAGGAGCAATTGGGCGGGTTCTACATGATCAACGCCAAGGACCTGGACGAGGCGATTGCGATCGCAGCGCGGATTCCATCGGCGAAGGTGGGGTCGATTGAAGTGCGGCCGATTGTGGTGCGGGAGGCGGCGGCTAACGGGTAGGACTGCTGGGAAGGAAGTAATGACGTAACGACGTAACGATGTAAAGAACGAGAGAGGCACGATCAGAACAGGCTTCGCGAGGGCCGAGCGCGCTGGGGCGCATCGTATTGCGCCCCGACGAGCGATTTGGATTCGGGAGAGGAAATGGATTAAATTGGGCTTAAATTGGGCTGGCTGCTGGTGGCGCTATCCGCGCTAAGTTAAGTAAGGACGCGTGATGTCGATGGGCGTTCCCGCATTGCCGGGCACCAAGTCCAGAGTTCTTCTGATTACGTGGGCGCTGGCGTTGCTGCTGGCGTTGTATCTGGTCGAAAATCTGTGGGTTGATCGTTGGATCCAGGCAAGATTTGCCGGTCTGCCGAGCCTGGTACCTGACGCTCTTACTCCCCTGTGGTTCGTGATGTTCGGGCTTGGCGGGATTGTTTGCGTCGTGATGGTGGTGTGTCTGGTGCTGGTAACGCGGCACGGGCGAATTTCTGTGCGGGGGAAGGTGTGCACGGGAATTGCGGTCGTTGGGGCTTGCGTCTTGTGGGGTGTATGGTTCAGTGCGACGAACGGGACAACGTACGGGACAACGTCGGCTGCGGCTGCTGGGCAACGGAAGCATTCGGTGACGCTGACCTGGAAAGCGAGCACGTCGACGGTAGCGGGGTACAACGTTTATCGGAGTACGGTGAAGGGCCGGGACTACGTGAAGATTAATGCGGCGCTGGTGACGGAGCAGACCAGCTACAAAGACGAGACGGTACGAAGCGGAACGACCTACTACTATATGACGCGAGCGGTGGATGCGAAGGGGACGGAGAGCGCGGATTCGAATGTGACTACGGTGGTGGTGCCGTAGATGCGACCATTTCCTCAGGGGCTGAAGCCCTTTCGTAGGTAGCGCTCACTGTCGGAGCTGAAGCTCCGACCCCCAAGAAGCCTCCTGCATTAAACCTCCGCCCGGCATGGACACTCGACCGGCCTTAGCTCCCGACAAACTCAGACATCAAGCATCGGCCCCAAACGAACTGGCGCGCCGGGCTGAAGCCCGGCGGCTACTTAGTTATGCTGCGCGGTCATGGCACGCCGAATTCTGGGTCGAGGGGACGGTGGCGGCTTATTCTGTGCGGAGGGCGTTCATGGGTTGGATGGAGGCGGCGCGGTTGGCGGGGATTAGGGCGGCTACGAACGAGCATAGGGCTAACGCTGCCGCGGCTATGGTTAGTGCGAAGGGGTCCCACGAGGGGACGCCGTAGAGTTGGGCGGAGATTAGGCGGCCGGCGCCTACGGCTAGCGGCAGGCCCAGAGCCAGGCCGATCAGTACGCGCTTGAATGCGCCTCGTAAGACTAGTTTGAAAACGTTCACGCGGTCGGCGCCCAGGACCATGCGGATGCCGATTTCGTTGGTGCGCTGGGCTACGGAATAGGCGGTTACGCCGTAGAGGCCGATGGCGGCGAGGATGAGAGCGATAACGCCGAAGAGGCCGGCGAGGCTGGCAACGGCGCGTTCCTGGTCGAAGGCGAGATCGATTTGCTGCTGCATGGTGCGGATGCTGGTGATGGTGACGTTGGGATCGAGGTCGGCCAGCGCGCGAATGACCAGAGGTTCGAGCGACCCGGTGGATGCTTTGGTGGTGAGCAGGATTCCTTCCAGGGCGTGGGAGCGCAATTCCAGTTTCTTCATCATTTCATTGTCGTATTTTACGTTTTGCATGAGCGGGACGTAAAACATGGGGCGGGCGGGTTTTTCCAATTCGAATCCAGCGAACTTGGCGTCACCGACGACGCCCACGATTTGAAATGTACCGGCTAGTTCCGGGACGTCGAGGCCGAAGTGCTGGTCGATGGGATCTTCATTATTCTTGAAGAAGCGTTTGACAAAGGCTTGGTTCACTACGGCGACAGGGGCAGTGGTTTCATTGTCGGCGCTATTGAAATAACGGCCGCGGATTATGGGAACACCGAGGTCCTGCAGATAGTTGGCGCTTATGCGATCCCAGGAGGCGTCCGATTCTCCGTTCATCTGGCCGGGAGGATGCCCGGCGATAATGATCAGTTCGCCCCAATTGTCGGTGAGCGGGTTGTACATCGCGAGGTCGGCGTGCTCGACCCCGGGGAGATGGTTCAAGTTGTCTTCGAGTTGGCGATAACGGGCCAGTTGATTGGTGAGTGAGACGGTCCAGGGGGGTTGCAGGACTTCGACTTCGACGCGATGGGGCACCTGGAAGCCAAAGTCCTGATGCTCGAGTTTGTTCAGACTGCGTCCGAGCATGGTCGCGCCGGCGACGAGGACGACGGAAAGAGTGGCCTGGACGACCAGCAGCGACTTACGAGCGAACGAGGAGCGGTCGGTATTGCCGCGGCCGGTGCCGCGCAGGGCGTCGGCCGGGTCGGTGCGGGTGGCGAACCAGGCTGGGGCGGCGCCGAAGATTACGCCGGTGATCAGCGCCAGCGCGAAAGCGAACGCCAGGACCATGAACGACGGCGCGGTGCTGATGGGAAGAAAATGCGCGCCGTGGAAGGCCAGGGCCAGGAGCAGGCGGGCGGCACCGGTCGCCACGAGAAGTCCCGCGATGCCTCCGGCGATCGCCAGCAACACACTCTCAATCAGAGCTTGGGTGACGATTTGACGGGGCGTGGCACCTACCGCGAGGCGCACTGCGGTTTGCCCGCGGCGAGCCACCGCGCGAGCCAGCAACAAGTTGGCGACGTTGGCGCAGGCGATGAGCAGCACGATGCCGCAGACGGCGAGCAGGATCTGCAGACTCCGGCCGTAGCGTTCCTTCATAACCGCGACGCCGGCTCCCGCGGGAACAATATGGATGAACTGTTTCGGCAGCAGAGCGACTATCCCCAGTTCGGCGGGTAGCCGGCGTCGTATTGCATCCATTGGCGCAAGACGCCGGTAAGGCGCGGGGCCATTCCGTCGATGGTGGCCCCGGGACGGAGGCGGCCAATGACGCGGAGCCAGGCGGAAAAGGTCTGTCGAATGAGCGCGGTATCGCCGTCGATGACGGTTTCCTGTTGGAGGGGAATCCAAATGTCGGTCGGATCGCTGCGCAGCGTCTCCCCGTAGAATCCGGGTGGTGCGATGCCGACAACCGTAAAGGGATGACCTTGGACATCCAGCGTGGCACCGAGCAAGGTGGGATCGCCGCCGTAGGCGGTTTGCCAGGCGCGATGACTTAGGACGGCCACCGGGGGCGAGGAAGGCGTGTCGTCATTGGGGGTGAAGACGCGGCCGGCGAAGGAACCCACCCCCAGGGTGGAGAAATAGTTTCCGGTGACGTATTCGGAGCGCAGCGGGCGAGCGGCTAGTTCGACGCCTTCGCGACGAACCGTAGCGCTCCAGTCGCCAGCTTGGAATGCGGCAAGCTCTTCAAATTCAGGGGCTTGAGACTTCAGACGCTCGAAGAGGTGATAGGAGAACAGGCCCCAGACGTCTTGCGGGCCGCCTTCGACGCAACAGTCATCACCTTCGCCGATGCGGTAAAGGCGGGAGGGGTCGGAAACCGGAAGGGAGCGGAGCATAACGGCGTGGATGAGGGTGAAGATGGCGGTGGTGCCGCCGATGCCGAGAGCGAGGGTGAGAACGGCGGCGGCGGTGAAGATGGGGGATAGCCGGAACTGACGCACGGCGTAGCGAAGATTGGCTAGAAAGTCGTGCATGTGTGCCTCACAGAGATTTACGAAGCTTGGACGCGGCAAGTTCCCTCGGATCCCGTAGCAGCTCAGGAGCTTCAACGGAGCTTCCAGGGTGAAGGAGATATAAAGACGAATGAGGAGGGTCAGCGGTTAGATTGGTATCCGGCCGGGCGTGAGCTTTTGGCGTGGTGTGCTAGCATGGAATTCACGCTGTGGCGTTTTTTGTTCGGCGATTTAAACCTCCACGATGACGACGACCATGAAAGCATTGCGCAAGATGCAGCCTGCGCGCGGGCTTTCCTTCGAGACCGCTAAAGTGCCTGCGATCGGACCGACCGATGTGCTGGTGCGCGTGCGAACGGCATCGATCTGCGGGACGGATTTGCACATTTATGGGTGGGACCGATGGTCGCAGGGACGGATCAAGCCGCCGGTGACGTTGGGGCACGAATTTTGCGGCGTCGTGGAGCGCGCCGGGGATGAAGTGACGGCGGTGCGTGCGGGGGATTTTGTCAGCGCGGAAATGCATGTCAACTGCGGGCATTGCCGACAGTGCCGCATTGGTGAAGCGCACGTTTGCCAGAATTTGAAGATTATCGGGATCGATCAGGACGGGGCGTTTGCGGAGTTTGTGAAGATTCCGGGGTCGAACATTATCAAGCTGGATCCGAGTATTCCGGAACATTATGGGGCGATTTTGGATCCGCTGGGGAATGCGGTGCATACGGTTTTGGCTGGGCCGATCGCGGGAATGACGGCTTTGGTTACCGGATGCGGGCCGATTGGGTTGATGTCGATTGCGGTGGCGAAGGCTTGCGGGAGTTCGACGGTTTTTGCGACGGAGACGAACGAGCAGCGGCGGGCTATGGCGAAGACGATGGGCGCGGACGTGGTGATTCATCCCGCGAAAGAGGATGTCGTCGCTCGGATATTGAGTGAGACCGACGGGACTGGCGTCGATGTTTTGCTGGAGATGTCGGGGAATCCTACGGCGATTCAGCAGGGATTTAAGGCTTTGCGGGCTGGAGGGCGGGCTTCGCTTTTGGGGATACCCACCGAGTCGGTGCCTTTGGATCTGGTGAATGATGTGATTTTCAAAGGGGCGACGGTGCAGGGGATTTATGGGCGGCGGATGTATGGGACCTGGGTGCAGATGACGGCGCTGCTGAAAGCGGGACGGTTGAACCTGGAACCTTTGTTTGGGGAGCGGGCTTCGTTGGAGAAATTTGAGGGGGCGTTTGCGATGTTGCAGGGTGGGTTGGCGGGGAAGATTTTGCTTTATCCGGATGGGGTGCCGCGCTAGGGATCGAGTCGAGATTTCTGCGGTGCGCTGGGGTGAATTTTCATCTAAACCCCGCCCTCTCGGAGAGGGCGGCTACAGGTGCTCGCTCGTATCTTCCTGCCCGCGCCAGAGAAAAATTCAGGAGGTGATTATGTCCGAGATGGGGACGCAGACTATTAAAGGGAATCCGTTGCAATTTGTGGCGGATGCGCTTGGGGAGTTGCGGGCTAAGGGGGTGGCGCCTCGTTTGCGGGTTTTGGAGGGGGAGCAGAAGTCGGTTGCTACGTTTGACGGCAAGGTGGTGATCAATCTGGCTTCGAATAATTATTTGGGGCTGACAACGCACAAGGCTTTGCGGAAGGCGGAGATTGAGGCGGTGCGGACGTATGGGGCCGGGGCTGGGGCGGTGCGGACCATTGCCGGGACGATGAAGCTGCATATGGAGTTGGAGGAGCAGATCGCGCGGTTCAAGAATGTTGAGGCTTGTGTGGTGTTTCAGTCGGGATTCACGGCGAATGCGGGGACGGTTTCGGCGATTCTGGGCAAGGAAGATTTGATCGTCTCGGACGAATTGAATCATGCGTCGATTATCGATGGGGCGCGGCTTTCGCGGGCGACGATTAAGGTGTTCAAGCACAAGGACGTGGCGGATTGCGAGCGGATTTTGCAGGAGACGGCGGATTGGAAGGGGCACAAACTGATCATTACGGATGGTGTGTTCTCGATGGACGGCGATATCGCGCCGTTGCCTAAGCTTTGCGATCTGGCGGAGAAGTACAACTGCATCATGATGGTGGATGATGCGCATGCTTCGGGGGTGCTGGGACGCGGGGGACGCGGGACGATTGATCACTTCGATTGTCATGGGCGAGTGCATATTCAGGTCGGCACATTGAGTAAGGCGATTGGGACGATGGGCGGATATGTGTGCGGGTCGCGAGACCTGATCGATTTTCTTTATTTGCGGGCGCGGCCGTTCCTGTTTTCGACTTCACACCCGCCGGCTACCGCGGCGGCTTGCAAGGCGGCGTTTACCTTGCTGGATTCGCCGGAGGGCGAGCGGTTGGTCAAGAAGCTGTGGGCGAACACCAAGTTTTTCAAGCGGGAGCTTAAGAAACGCGGCTTTCAGTTCAAGGCCAGCGAGACACCGATTATACCGATCCACGTGGGAGACGCTGCCAAGGCCTTTGAGTTCTCCAAGAAGCTTTTCGAGGCCGGAGTGTTCGCGCCCGCGGTGGGATTCCCGACGGTGGCCGAAGGGAAGGCGCGACTGCGGGCGATTGTGAGCGCCACGCATAAGAGGGATGAGCTGTTGCGGGCTGCGGATACGCTGGAAGCAGTCGGAAAGCCGCTTGGCGTCAACTCCTAGTCCTAGAGCTAGGAGGCTGCCTGAAGGCCGATAAGACGAAAGATCGAGGAGAAAGGCGCCCGCCTCGGAAGGCGGCCGCTACAAGTGGGGAGCATTTTTGGAGTACCGGGACGACATTTTGAGCCATATCGGCATTCTTCGTATCTCGCTAAATAAAACAAAACAACTCGGTTACCCTTTGGTTCGCCCCGTGCAAAACTGTAATATCGCGGTAATGGTGTCTGAACTTTGCGGTTCCCAGCCTTAGCGGTTTCCCGAAAGGGGGACGCGTCATGATGAAATTTGCGGCAGGTTTGCTCTTTGCGGGCGCGTTCTTGGCCCTAACAGCGAATGCGCAGAATCCTCCGGACCTTCAGCCGTCGGCCAAATCTGATGTGACTCAGGCGCCTGCGCCGGTCATCGCGCCTTTGGGCGTGGGAACGGCGTTCAATGCATCCCTGGACGAAACCTTGGATACGCGCAAAACGAAGGCCGGGGACACGGTAACCGCCGAAGCGTCCGAAGATGTTTCCTATCAGCGGTGCATTATTTTTCCCAAGGGGACGAAGATTACCGGACACGTGGTGCGGGTGACCTCCGGAGGGCGTGGGAGCGCAGGATCGGCAATCTTTATTCAATTTGACAAAGCCACCGTTAAAGACGCGCAAGAAGTGATCCTCAATGCAGGAATTCAAGCTTTGGCGGTAGGTGCCGTGGCGCCGATGCCTTCGACGGCAACGCCCAAGACCAAGACCACCGCTCCACAGGCGGTGCCGGTGGTGGAGGATGGCTCCGGATCGGTGGCGTCGAGCGACGCCGTGGTGGTATCCACGATTTATCAGGAGCCGCGCAGCACCACTTTGCGGGGTCCTCTCAGGCCGGGTTCGGCATCGGAGGGCGAGTTTACATCGGACGGCTTGTTTTCCGCGGGTAGTAAAGGGGCGTTTGGGCGCCCGGACCTGAAGGTATACACGCCAACATCGGAAGGCTCGCACGGCACGGTGCTCCTGTCTTCCAAGAAGAACCTGCATCTTGACGCCGGCACACACCTGTTGCTGGTGGTCCAGCCGCCACCGACCGCGGACTCGGCTGCACCGAGTTCCTCGTCAACGCATCTCGACCCGCAATAGGCCCGCACCTCGACAGCCCGCTGAATTTCTCCAGTCGGAGGCATCTTCATGAAAACTAATGGGATAACGCTGGTTGCTGCATTCGGCGCGAGCTTGACGATCGCGGTGTCTGTACTGCCCGCTTTCGGCCAAGACGCCAGCACTGCGGGAAGGAGCGGGCAGACCGAAGCTACTCTCGCGCCGGGCTCCACCATCCCCGTGGAGCTCAACTCCGGCATTGATTCGAAGAAGGCTAAAGCGGGGGACGCGATTGTGGCGCACACTTCGGAGGCGCTGAAGTCGGCGGATGGCCGGTTGATCATACCGAAGGGCGCGAAGGTCGAAGGGCATATCACGCAATCGAACGCGCGCGGCAAGGGCGGAAACGAATCGCTACTGGGAATTCAATTCGACAAAGCCACCGTGAAAGATGGTGGCGAGATACCGCTGAATGTAATCATCCAAGCTCTGGCGGCTCCGGTGAGCTTTGCGGCACCCAGCGATTTGGGCACGACTCCCAATCTTGGAACGACACAAACCTCGCCGATGCGAAACGCACCGCCGCCCACAGCGCCAGCCGCGCAAGCGCCTGCCGGCGGAATCGAGCCGGATGCACGACCCGCTCCTTCACCACCTCTGGATGCAAAAAGCCGCGGCGTGATCGGACTGCACGGCATTACCTTGAATGCGGAGTCCGCAAACAACCGGCCGGCGTCCGTCGTGGTTTCCAACGGGAAAAGCGTGCACCTGGACGGGGGGACGCGGATACTGCTGGTGGTTGAGGGGAGTGACGGCGAAGCGAAGAAGTAACGAAGAAAAGAAGTAATGAAGCAACGAAGTAATGCGCGCTGAAGCGTGCCCCTTCATTTTGCTTTGCTATACTCGGCGGGATGCCTGCCGCTCGGAAGAAACTCTTTTTAGTGGATGCGATGGCGCATATCTATCGGGCGTTTTTTGCGCCGATGGTGCGCATGAATGCGCCTTCGGGCATGCCCACGAAGGTTCCGTTCCTGTTCAACAATATCCTTCGGCGGCTTTTGAAGGATTACCAGCCGGATTATGTCGGCGTGGTGTTTGACACCTCGAAGCCGACCTTTCGCGACAAACTGTTCGAGAAATACAAAGCGCACCGGGCGCCGATGCCGGATGAATTGTCGCAGCAGATTCCATACGTGCGGCGACTGTGCGAGGCGCTGCAATTGCCGATTCTGGAGTACGACGGTTACGAGGCCGACGATGTTCTGGGCGCCCTAGCGGAACAAGCAGCGAGGCAAAAGCTGGACGTGCTGTTGATCACGAATGACAAGGACATGATGCAGCTGGTCGGCGACGGGATTCGCGTGTTGCGAGCGGGCACCGGCGGCATCAAGAACGACGTGATTGTCGATGCGGCGAAGGTCAAGGAGATCCTGGGAGTCACGCCCGAGCAGGTTGTGGACTACATGGCGCTGTTCGGCGACAGCATCGACAACATTCCCGGGGCAAAAGGAATCGGCGAAAAGGGGGCGGCGGAGCTGATCCAGAAATACGGAAACGTAGAAAATGCTCTGGAACACGCCGCGGAAGTGCCGAACAAGAGGTATCGCGAAGCGTTACAACAGCAGCGGGAACAGGTGCTGCTGTCGAAGCAGCTGGCGAGGATCGCGACGGATGTTCCGGTAACGCTGGAGTTGGACAAGATGCTGCGGCGAGAGCCGGACGTTGCGGCGCTGACGGCGCTTTACCGGGAGCTGGGATTCAATTCGATGTTGAAGGAGTTGGGGGCGGAGGCGGTAGCGACGGCAGCGGCGAACGAGCAGGCAGCGATCAAAACCGACTATGTGCAGTTCGCTACCGTGGAGGAATTTCGCGATTATTTGGCGGCGTTGCCAGGAAAAGAGCCGCTATCGGTGTGGTTCAACCTGGAAACTGGTGATCGCGAGGCGGAAGGATTCGGGACGCGGGTGGCGTCCATCGAGGTGTCGTCCAAGGCCGGCGAAGGCCGGTCCGTGTGGATGGATGAGAAGGGTGACGTGCTTAAGGCGCTGGCTCCGCTGTTGGCGGATCCCCAGCGGCCCAAAATCGTACACGACCCGAAACTATTTCAGATTTTGGGCGGGCGCGCGGCGAATATCCAGCATGCGACCCAGATTTATTCTTATTTGCTGAGACCGACAACCGGGAATCACAATTTTGCAGACGTGGTGATGCGGCAGTTCAACGTGATGCTGGGCGGTGGACCAGGCGAGCGCGCGGACTATCTGCACCGACTCGCGCCGGTGTTGCGGGCGAGTGTGGAAGCGCAGCAGCTAACGGAAGCCTACGAGAAGATCGATCTACCGGTGGCGGCGGTGCTGGCCGAGGTGGAGCGAACCGGCATCCGCGTCGATCCGCAGGCTCTGGATGCGATGTCACTGACGATGGAGAAAGAAGTCCGGCGGCTGGAGAAAGAAATCTGGGAGCTTGCCGGTGTGGAGTTCAACGTCAACTCACCGACGCAGCTCGCCGAGATTTTGTTCGACAAGCTGAACCTGCAAGGACCGTTTCGCCGGGGGCGCGGCCGAGTGCGTTCGACAGCGGCGGATGTGCTGGAAGATTTGGCGGAGCAGCACGCGATACCCGCGAAGATCATTGAATACCGCGAGGTGGCGAAACTCAAGTCCACTTACGTGGATACGCTGCCAAAGCTGATTCATCGCCAGACCGGCCGCCTGCATACCAGTTTTTCGCTGACGGGCACGGCGACCGGGCGGTTGAGCTCCTCCGATCCCAATTTGCAGAATATTCCGATCCGCACAGAGCTCGGCCGTCAGATTCGGGCCGCGTTTGTGGCCGGACCGGGGAAGGTGCTGCTGGCGGCGGACTATTCGCAGATCGAACTGCGGGTGATGGCGCATTTGTCGAACGACCCCGTTTTGCTGGAAGCGTTTCGCAACGCCGAGGATATTCACGCGCGAACCGCGCAGGAAGTATTCAACGTGGGGCCGCTGGGGCAAACGGCGGAGCACCGGCGGGCGGCGAAGGTCATCAATTTCGGCATTATTTATGGATTGTCGCCATTTGGATTGGCGCAGAATCTGGGAATCCCGCAAAAAGAAGCGGCGCAGTTTATCAACGCTTATTTTGCGCGGTATCGGGGCGTGAAGGAGTATCTGGACAATTCGCTGGCGGAGACGCGAAAGACAGAGATGGCGAAGACGATGTTCGGGCGCATCCGCCCGATTCCGGAGATCAATTCTCCGCAGGTACAACTTCGGAATTTCGCGGAACGCACGGCGCTGAACTCTCCGCTGCAGGGCACCGCGGCCGATTTGATCAAGCTGGCCATGATTGCGATCGACGCGCGGTTGGCCGAGGAGAAATTGGAAGCCAAGATGATTTTGCAGGTGCACGACGAATTGCTTTTTGAGGCGCCGAAGAAAGAGACACAGGCGCTGACGGAGTTGGTGCGGGATGAAATGGAGAATGTTTACAAGCTGGCGGTGCCGTTGGTGGTGGAGATTGGGGTGGGGGCGAATTGGCGGGATTTGGAGTAATGCGTTGACGGCCGGGATTTGGACCTAGGCGGATTGGCCTGAGCATGCCGGCATCAAAAAAATCTAAAATCCCGCATCTATTATTTTGACCACCACGCTTGGATCGAGGGTAAATCGCGAGCGCGTGCGAGGATGTAGAAAAGTGGCTCGGCGCCCTTCGCCTGAACGGTGTAGACGCTGGCCGTCCAACCGACTTCGGCTGGGTGGAATACGCGCGTCCTGGAATAATCTCCCCATCCCGGAGCGCCACGCGTTCCTGTGAATAATCGGAACGCTTGCCAAGCGCCAGGGCTGTAATCGTCCATGACGAGGAAATCCGGGCTAGGGGGTGTTGTTGACGAAGCAAAGTATGCAGTCATTCCAAGATTGCCGCGGATGTCGGGGCTGACAAACGGATAGTGGAAGGCGCCTTGGGAGCTCCAGACGAGTGGTCGAGTGAGGTGGTGGAAGGAGGTCTCATCAAAGGTGGCCGCCTCGACATAAGGAAAAGGAAACGGGCCGCCCTGCTTGGCGTTCCACATGAATCCGATCACGCCGTTGGCGACCCAACCGGCCCTGATTTCGCTGTCGCTCCGCGAGCACCAATTGGACCCGTCGGGACTGGGGCAGCAATTCTGCGCGGAATCCAGCGGACACGCGGAACCTTGTTCGAGCTTCCAGGAGGGAATTTTGACGTCCTTATAGCTCAAGGCAGAGCCAGCCTCCGGAAGCGTGTAAATACGCATGGAGTTGGAAGTTCCGCGGTGGTCGCCAAAATACATCGTGGTGGTGGCGTTCTGCACGGGTGCCGCCCAGGTACTGAGCGCTCCCCACCAGGAAGCGGACAAGGACGAGCATGTTTCGAGTGGATCGAGTGGGAGTCGCATCATAACGGTGTCAGCGGCGCCGCGAAGTCCAGTCAGAATGTAGAGGTAGTTGGTGCTCAAACTCAGGACCGGATAATCCAGCATATGTTGACTGGTCCAGGCCGGATTCAAAATGGCGGGAGTAATCTGGTATTGGCACCAACTGTTGCCGCCATCGGTTGAGGCTCCTAGAAGGACGCGGTTCGTCCCGGTGGTCTGATCGGACACACCTTCTCGATACCAGAGATACAGATCGCGGCCGCGGTCGTACACCACATCCTGATCGCAGCAGAAATCCTTCATGTCGGCGGTGGGGTCAATGTAAGACCAGGTCAAACCACCGTCGACGGAACGCGCCACAAACCAGTTGCCGGTGATGAAAACGAACTTTCCGGACTGCGCCAGGCTAGGTTCCGCGACGGCGGAAACATCGTTGGGAGCCGGCAACACCGACGAACCAAGAAATGAGACCATCTGCCCAGGCGCAAACGTTACATCGGGGGAGCCGGCGCCTGACCTGTTGACAGGGTGACGGCCGATTTCCTTCAGAGCGGTATGGTGCAAATCGATTTCGGAGCCTGCTGGAGGTGGCTCCGGGGCCAATTGAGCGCCGCTTTGGCGCGTTCTCCCTAACGCTTCATCGTGCCGTTCGCGTTCAAATTCCGCCCGGCGCTCGGGTGTCAGCACGGGCAACTTATTTATGAATTGAGCGGGCACGCGGGAAGTGGAGGCTACGCGAAACTGCTGCCCCTCAATAGTTTCAGGCGAATTTGTAGTGGACTGCGGGCAGCCCCCGCTGGACATGCCTGCCAGAAGAATGATCAAGCAAATGGTAAGTCGAAACTCTTGACAGTAGCCGGTTCGTCGATTGCGGATTTCCGTCTCAGTACACATCCAGAACCTCCGTGAGCGGGAGAGTCGTCGAATGTAACTCCCCTGCGCGGGAATTCCTGTTTATTTCT
This sequence comes from uncultured Acidobacteriota bacterium, assembly GCA_963810355.1. GTDB lineage: Bacteria > Acidobacteriota > Terriglobia > Acidiferrales > UBA7541 > Acidiferrum. The sequence goes on along the minus strand of CAWENU010000002.1, from coordinate 103,528 downwards.
TGGCGTTGGCCTGAGGGAGTTGCCGGGCATGATACATAATCGTGACGTGGCTAGCAATTTCTATATAACCCGCAGCGAATAGATTGCAAATGATCTATTGTAGGCGGGCTCTCGTCGTGAGTGCGCGGATGGCCTTTCGACATTCCTTGATATTCGGCTTCGTGCCGGCTCTTTGCGCGCACCACTAAACATCAGCTCATCTTTCGGCCGCTGTCCTCTAGTAATTGTGTAGCAGTCGATTTGTTCAAACGGAACAAATCGGTAGGATCGATTCACATCCCGATCATTGTACCTGCTCGAGGAATATGGTAGTGTCCACAATTTTCAGAAACCGCTCAAAACGGTCGTCAGGTTTGCCTGGCCAAAAGGACATTCCCCGTTTGGTAACACTGGATACGGTCTTAACTGGTTAGATGGTTTCCTCTGCTAGAGTACACATACCCACTGCGTCGGGTCTCTCATGAATCGTGCTTGCTTACTGCCGTTGTTGGCGGCTGTCATGACCCTTGCCGGGTGCAAGAGCGGCACTGCGGGGCAGGTCGTAGCTGTCGCGGTTACGCCTACCGGTGTGGACATCGTGGTAGCAACGAGCCAGCAAATGACCGCGACGGTAACCGGAACGTTTAACACTGCAGTCACCTGGAGTGTCGCGGGAGGCAGCGCCAATGGCACCATTAGCGCCAGCGGAGTGTATACGGCGCCTGCGACGGTACCAGCTCCCGCACAAGTGACGGTTACGGCCACTTCGCAGAAAGACACAACCAAATCCGGGTCGGCTACACTGACGATAACGACGACGGCGGGACCTCCGCATATCACCGTTGCCGTGTCCCCCGCGGCCGTGAGCGTGGCGAACTATGGCACGCAGCAATTCACGGGTATGGTGAGCGGCACCGCGAACGTGGGCGTGACCTGGCAGGTGAACGGCACAACGGGTGGTAGTCAAACGATCGGTTTCATTTCGGCGTCAGGATTTTATGTGGCGCCGGGGAATGTGCCTACGACATCCGACAGCAAGGGCAACGTGACAGCAACGACGGTGACGGTCACGGCGATTTCCCAGGCGGACCTCACGGCGTCAGGATCATCGACTGTCACGATCGTGCCAGGGAATCAGAATAAGCAGACCGGTCCGATCGAGCTCGGAACGTCGGGCGGCAATGGCAAAGACTCGATCTCGAATCCGACGAATCACACCATAACGTGCTGTGGCGGAACGCTCGGCGCATTAGTGACCCGTGGTGGGACCCAATATATTTTGAGCAACAACCATGTGTTGGCGGAAAGCGACACGGCCACGATCGGCGATCCGATCGTGCAGCCCGGCTTAATCGACGCCCAATGCGACAAAACGCAGGCCACCACGGTCGCGACGCTTACTCAGTTCCTGAATTTGGAATCGGAAGACAAGACGCCATCCTCGGCGAACATTGATGCAGCCATCGCGCAAGTAGTGTCCGGGCAAGTTGATCCGACCGGAAACATACTTTATCTGGGCCCAGTGGCGGACTCCAATGGAGTGCCATTGCCAGGCGCGCCGAATGCGGGCGCCGGCATAGTGGCGTCGCTAGGCATGGGAGTCGCGAAGAGCGGCAGGACGACGGGGCTGACGTGTTCGACGGTGCTGGCGGTTAACACCAATACGAGCGTGGAGTACAACAAGAGCTGCGACGGAACCGGAACGTCCTTCACAGTGGACTACAACAATCAAGTGGACGTCGCTGGCGGGGGATTCGGCGCGGAGGGTGATTCCGGGTCGCTGATCGTTTCGCAGGACACCGCGGATCCGGTGGCGCTGCTATACGGGGGATCGGACACCGACACGGTTGCGAATCCGGTGGCACCGGTGCTGAATTTCTTCGCCAGCGGCGGGAACGCCGTGACCTTTGTCGGCGGGTCGGCTCATCAGGTGGTTGGTTGTATGCTGCCGACGGCGCCCCAGTCCGCATCCAAAACGGTCCGGCCTGCGGCGCTGGCGAATGAGGTCCTGCAGAAAGCGGTGGCGGCCCGCGACGCGCAAGCTCCCGTGTTGCTCGCGTATCCGGAAGTGCAGGCTGTGGGCGTGGGAGCGAGCCTCGACAATCCAGTCGAGCCCGCGATCGTATTCTTTGTGACAAAAGGACAGGCGCACGCGAATATTCCCGCGCAGGTGAATGGCATTCGCACGCGGATCGTGGAGGGCGATTTGTTCGCGCGCCGGGGAGCTGTTTCCGCGGCGGAGACCGCCATCAACGAACAAGCGGCGGCGGCGCCGCAGCTGGTGTACGCGCTTTCCGCCGCAGAGATACAACGTGCCAACGTGGTTCACGCCGCGCACGCAAACGATCTGATGCGGCAACCGGGTGTGCAGGGCGTGGGGATCACGTCGAGTGTGGATTCGCCGGGCGAAGCGGCGCTGATGATCTTTGTGATTCGCGGCGTGACACATCCGGCGATTCCGGTGGCTATCGATGGATTGCGAACGCGCGTGCGTGAATCGAGCCGATTCCGAGCAGGATACCGCGGGCTGCAGCAGCATCGGGCATGTACGTTGCCGGCGAAGCGCAGTGCCGCACAAGACTCCATCCAACCCGCATTAACGACTCCGCGACGCTGAATTCTGCCCTGCTATCTTTTGGCGTCTTTCCGGGAGTAGAATTCGCTCACGATGTAACGTGGTGGTTCTCCGTCGTATCGTTCTATCAGGAGGTACGTATGAGGCGCTCTCTCCCGGTTGCGGGTGCGTTTCTGCTGGTTTGTTTTGTTGTGTCGGCCGCGCCGCGCCATGCGGCACAAGAGAGTTCAAGTCCAGCCCAAACACCGGCTGATGACTACAAAATTACTCCGGAAGACATCGCGCGAAAGAATCCTGTGAAGTCTGCACCTGAAGGTCTGGCGGAGGCGCGCCGCGTCTTTAAGTATGACTGCGCCATGTGCCACGGTGAACATGGTGACGGCAAAGGCGAAGTGGTGGAATCGATGAAATTGGCGATGCACGACTGGCATGATCCCGCGGCTCTCGAGGGCAAAACGGACGGCGAGATCTTTTACATCATTACCAAAGGCAAGGGAAAGATGATGGGGGAAGGGGACCGGCAACCCGAGAAATTGCGCTGGAACCTGGTGAATCTGGTGCGCTCGATGGCGGTCAAAGGCGCACAGGCGAAGTCGCCGGCGGGCGCGTCGAGTTCCCATCGATGAGTAATGGGCTGGAGACCTGGCGCGTGTGCTAGGCTTTTGAGTCGAGCAATCTCGTAAAGGAGATGCACATGGCGCATTCATCGCAGTTTCTGAAGCTGGTTCAGGATGCGAAGAAGAACGTGAAAGAAACGAACGTCGCGGATGTGAAGCGTCGCAGCGACGCGGGAGAGAAATTTCTACTCGTGGACGTGCGCGAGGACAATGAGTGGGCGAAGGGGCATCTACCCGGCGCGGTGCACCTTGGCAAGGGCATCATCGAGCGCGATATCGAGCAGCGCGCTCCGGACACGAACGCAAAGATCATTTTGTATTGCGGCGGCGGGTTTCGCTCAGCGCTGGCGGCGGAAAACTTGCAGAAAATGGGCTACACCAGCGTGGAATCGATGGACGGCGGTTGGAAGGGCTGGGTCGAAGCTGGCCTCCCGACGGAGAAGGATTAGACGCGGACGAGTATGAACTCCGGTCGGTGTGCATCCATTGAGCGATCGTATTGGAACAGCCGAAGCTGCGCATACCTTCAATTTCAGAAAAGAAAATTGGCTGGGGCGGAAGGATTCGAACCTTCACCGTCCTCATTAACAGTGAGGTGTCCTACCGATTGGACCACGCCCCAGCAGTCACACGCGCACTTGGCGGGATGCCCGAGAAAAAAGTCACCCGGACCCGGCGAAGCGGCGAGACTTCGCCGCCAGCGGTGCGGCGAAGGATTCACCTAAGATAACACGAGCTAAGTGTCCAACAAACTTCGGTAGCGGAAAAATGGACCAATGGACCAGCGCATTTTGGAGGGCGCAACCTGAGAGGGAACCGGACCAAAACGGTACTCTCGGTCGAATCTTGAGGCGGCTTCAGATCCAAATTGGCACCGGCAGGCGGTGAAACGTTTTCTGAGGATTCAAAACTGTCGAATCGTTCCGCCCTTTCCGCGTCATGATCTTACAAAAAAGTAACGAAAAGAGGCGTGGACAGTTGCATTCCAGAAAGTTTTGTTGGAAACTCATCGCGTCAAAAATTGGACTCGGGCCCGCACATCCCGGATAGGATTTGGTCGCCTAGGTAACCGCTCCCTTCCGGAGCGCTCACCTCCAACGTGCATACATAAACATGGCGCAGATTTTTCACCGCAGCACAAATTTCATCTCCCGTTTCAGTGTCTTTGCGTCAGTGTTTCTGGCGGGCTTGGCGCTTACAGGCGTGCTCCTGGCGGCGCGTGCTCCGTATTTGACGAATCAAAATGTTATCCGTGATCAGCCCATTCAGTTCAGTCATAAGCACCATGTGGGTGACGACGGCATTGATTGCCGATACTGCCATACGGGCGTTGAGTTTTCCGCGACGGCGGGGGTTCCACCGACGAAAACGTGCATGAACTGTCATTCCGTGCTTTTTAACAGCGCAGGCTATCTGGAGCCGGTCCGAGAGAGCTATCGCACGGATCAGTCGATTCACTGGGTCCGTATACACCGCCTGGCCGACTACGTTTATTTCAATCACAGCATTCATGTGGCCAAGGGCGTGGGGTGTTCCACGTGCCACGGGCAAGTGAATCAGATGCCGCTGATGTTTCAGGCGTCGACGTTGCAAATGTCCTGGTGCCTGGACTGCCATCGCAATCCGGAGAACGTGCTGCGGCCACACGATCAAGTGTTCAATATGGACTGGAAGGCGCCAGCCGATCAGGCTGAAGTTGGCAAGAAGCTGGCGGTAGAATACAAGATTCGTACGGCGGCCGAGCTGACAAGTTGCTCGACCTGCCATCGCTAGTTGAAGAAGAGTAAGTGGAAGGATGCCTTCGGTAGCGAATAGTTGATGACGGACGGTATGCGCGAAGACGAACATAATTATTTTGCGATGCACCCGGGCAGCGGAGACGCTCACAAGTCTCGCGACGAGGATACCGAGCCGGAGTTGACGCCGAGCGAGCGGCCGCTGGATCTGGCGGCGGTTCGAGCGCGGCTGCAATCGAAGAGCGGCAAACAGTACTGGCGCACGCTGGACGAACTGGCCGACGATCCTCATTTCGAAGAGCTGCTGCATCGCGAATTTCCGCGACAAGCTTCCGAATGGGACGAAGCCGTTGACCGCCGCGATTTCCTGAAGCTGATGGCGGCTTCTCTGGCTTTTGCGGGCCTCGCGGGGTGCAAGTCGAACGAGCAAGCCAACATCGTACCGTATGTGAAGCAGCCGGATGGCATGGTCCTCGGAAAGCCGCTGTTCTTTGCGACCGCCATGCCGTTCGGCGCCGACGCCATTGGATTGCTGGTCGAAAGCCATGAAGGCCGCCCGACCAAGATCGAAGGCAATCCCGATCATCCCTCGAGCCAGGGCGCTACAGACGCGATCGTGCAGGCCTCGATACTGAATCTGTATGATCCGGACCGCGCGCAAACCGTTACGTACGCCGGGGCGCTACGCACGTGGTCCGCATTTCTGGATAGCGCGCAGGCCGATGCCGCAGCGCTAAAGTCCGCCAATGGAGCGGGCTTCCACATCTTGACTGGAACGATCACGTCGCCGGTTCTCGCCGCGCAGCTGCAGGCGCTCCTGAAGCAATATCCGCTAGCGAAATGGCATCAATGGGAGTCGGCGGTCAGCGACGGCGCACGCGAAGGTGGAAAACTTGCCTTCGGGCGTTACGTCAACACGGTCTATCGCCCTGAACGAGCGGAAGTAATTCTGTCGCTCGATTCCGACTTTCTGGCCAGCGGGCCCGGGCATATTCGCTACATGAAGGCGTTTTACAAACGCCGCAAGCTCGAGCAGGACCCTCAGGTCGAGCAATTGAGCAGCGAGATGAACCGCCTCTACGTCGTGGAGCCGACGCCGTCGGTGACCGGGTCCAGCGCGGATCATCGCCTGCCGCTTCGGGCCTCGGAGATCGAACAGTTCGCGCGGGCGCTGGCCGCGAAGCTGGGTCTCGGCGGAAGCGGTACGCTCTCGCCTGCTGCTCAAAAGTGGCTGGACGTCGTGGCGAAAGATCTGCAGGGACATCGAGGAAGTTCGCTGGTCATCGCTGGAGAACAACAGTCGGCGGAAGTGCACGCTCTGACGCACGCGGTCAATGCGGCGCTCAGCAATCCCGGGAACACGTTGTATTACACCGAGCCGGTCGAAGCCAATCCAATGAATCAGCTGGAATCGCTGCGTGAGCTTTGCGCGGACATGGACGCGGGCAAGGTCGACACGCTGTTGATCCTGGGTGGCAATCCGGTCTACGACACGCCGCACGATTTTGATTTCGCGTCGAAATTGCGGAAGGTTCGCAACGCAGTCCAGCTAAGTCCCTACTTTGATGAGACCTCGCAACTTTGCCGCTGGCACATCGCGGAATCGCACTACCTGGAAGCTTGGGGCGACGCTCGCGCTTTCGATGGTACCGTCAGCGTGATTCAGCCGTTGATTGCGCCGCTCTACGCCACACATTCCGCGCACGATGTGCTGGCGGCCTACAGCGACAAGCCAGGCGTCAACGCCTACGACGCGATACGTGACCGTCTGAAGACGGCGGCCGGCAACAGCGACTTTGAGAAGTTCTGGCATAAGGCGCTGAACGACGGCGTCGTGGCGAATTCGGCACTCCCGTCGCTCAGCGTTAGCGCAAAGTTGAATCCTGGCAGCTTGCCCTCTACGAAGCCCGTTCAGGCGGAAGAACTCGAGTTTATTTTCCGCCCGGATCCGTGTGTTTACGACGGGCGATTTGCGAACAATGGCTGGCTGCAGGAGTTGCCCAAGCCACTGACCAAATTGACCTGGGACAACGCGGCGACGGTCAGCCCGAATACCGCGGAAAAACTCGCCCTCACCCATCGCGTTGCCGCGCGCGGTGGTGAGCACGGCCAAATTCTTTCCAACGTCATCGATATCGCGCTGTCCAACAGCAAGGTGACTGCGGCCGCATGGATTCTTCCGGGCCAAGCCGACGGAGTTGTCGTCCTTCCTTTGGGCTACGGGCGCACGTTCTCCGGCTACACCGGCACGAACAAGGGCTTTAACGCTAACGTGGTGCGCTCGTCCAGTGCATTGTGGACCGCTCCCGGCGGCAAGATCAGCAAAACCGGCGCTGAATATTCCATGGCCTGCACCCAGTATCATTTCAACATGGAAGGCCGCAAGATTCTGAGTTCGGGCACCCTCGAGGAATACAAAAAGAATCCGGGATTTGCGCACGAAGGCGACGAAACGCCGCCGAAGGATGATTCGCTCTACAAGGAGTTCGCCTACCCCGGCTACGCGTGGGGCATGGCCATCGACCTAAATAATTGCAACGGCTGCAACGCGTGCGTAGTTGCGTGCGTGTCGGAGAACAACATACCAGTCGTCGGCAAAGATCAGGTGATGCGCGGCCGCGAAATGCACTGGATCCGGATCGACCGCTATTACGAAGCGCGGACCAGCACGAATGATCCGAGCACGGACGAGAGCGACGCCCTCGCCAATCCGCCGACCTTCTTCCAGCCGGTGCCCTGCCAGCAGTGTGAAAACGCGCCCTGCGAGCAGGTTTGCCCGGTCGGTGCCACGGTCCACAGCGCCGAGGGTTTGAACGACATGGTGTACAACCGCTGCGTCGGCACGCGCTATTGTTCGAACAACTGTCCATACAAAGTACGCCGGTTCAACTTTTTGCGCTTCCAGGATTGGGAAACGCCGTCTCTGAAGCTCATCCGCAACCCGGAAGTTACCGTGCGCAGTCGCGGTGTGATGGAAAAGTGCACCTACTGCGTGCAGCGCATCAACAACGCGCGCATCGAGTCGGAGAAAGAAAATCGTCCGATTCGCGACGGCGAAATCGTCACCGCGTGCGAGGCCGCCTGCCCGTCCGACGCGATCGTTTTCGGTAACGCCAACGACTCGAACAGTCGCGTGGCCAAACTGAAGGCGCAGCAGCGCAACTACTCGATTCTCGGCGAACTGAACGCCCGTCCACGCACGACGTACCTGTCGGCGGTGCGCAATCCCAACCCTGATCTGGAGAAGGCATGAGCGTCAGCCAGCCGCCTCTCGATTCGTCTGAAATCCGCCGGCTCTCCCCGGTCCTCGCGCCGGGCCATACCTACGCCACGGTCACCGACAAAATCGCCGCCATCGTCCTAACGCGGCCCGTTTCTCTCGGATGGCTCGCGGGATTCGGGATTGCCTTCACCATGGTAATGGTGCTCAACCTTGCGGTCGGATGGCTCATCATCAAGGGCGTTGGGATCTGGGGCATTAATATTCCCATCGGCTGGGGCTTCGCGATCGTAAATTTCGTTTGGTGGATTGGTATCGGCCATGCTGGAACGCTGATCTCCGCGATTTTGTTCCTGTTGAATCAGAAATGGCGCACGTCGATCAACCGGTTCGCCGAGGCAATGACCTTGTTCGCGGTCGCCTGCGCCGGACTATTTCCACTGATCCACACCGGGCGTCCGTGGATGGCGTACTACATGTTTCCCTACCCCAGCACGATGGGACTCTGGCCGCAGTTCCGCAGCCCACTGATCTGGGACGTCTTTGCAGTTTCGACCTATGGTACCGTCTCGCTCTTATTCTGGTTCGTCGGTCTGATTCCCGACTTGGCGACACTCCGCGATCACGCCGTCGGCAAACCGAAGCAGATCATTTACGGCATGCTGGCGATGGGCTGGCGAGGATCGGCTCGTCACTGGCATCGTTACCAGTCGGCCTATCTACTTCTTGCGGGTCTGGCGACGCCGCTGGTGCTCTCGGTGCACACCGTTGTGAGCTTCGACTTCTCGGTCGCCATCGTTCCCGGTTGGCACACAACGATCTTTCCACCCTACTTCGTCGCCGGCGCGATCTATTCCGGCTTCGCCATGGTCTTGACGATCGCCATTCCGCTGCGGGCCGCTTACGACTTGGAAGACTTCATTACCATGCGCCATCTCGAGAATATGGCTAAGGTCATGCTGGCCACCGGGCTGATCGTGGCCTACGGCTACTTCTTCGAGTTTTTCCTGGCGCGTTACAGCGGCAACAAGTTCGATATGTTCCTGGTCGATCAGCGCCTTCATGGCCCGTATAATCATTTCTATTTCGCGCTGATCCTGTGCAACATCCTGACCCCGCAACTGTTGTGGTTCCAAAAGGTCCGCACCAACGTGGCCATGCTCTTCGTCATGTCGCTGATCATTAATCTTGGCATGTGGCTGGAAAGATTCGTGATCGTGGTGATCAGCCTCACGCGCGACTTCATGCCCTCGGCCTGGGGCAGATACTCAGCTACGTTCTGGGACTATGCGACGTTCGCCGGCACTTTGGGCCTCTTCACCATGCTGCTCTTCCTGTTTGTCCGCGTGCTACCCGCGATCTCCATTGCCGAAATGCGTGAGCTCGTCGCGGAAACGTCTGAGGAACACAAATGATCGAGCACCGCTCACACACATACGGCGTAGTGGGTGAGTTTGTGACCGAGCATGAGCTCATTCATGCCGCGGAAAAGGCCCGCGAGGCCGGCTACCGCCACTTTGAAGCCTACGCGCCCTTTCCTGTGGAGGGTCTCTCCGAGGCGATGGGTTTGAAGCGTAACAAAGTGCCGCTAATCACCCTGATTGGCGGATTGTGCGGCGGTCTGGGTGGCTTTTTCTTTCAATATTGGTGCAACGTCTATTCCTATCCGCTGAATATCGCAGGACGCCCTCTGAACAGCTGGCCGGCTTGGATTCCCGTCACATTTGAGCTAACGGTGCTGGGCGCCTCCCTTTCCGCGGTTTTCGGCATGCTGGCCTTGAACGGCCTCCCGCAGCCTCATCACCCGCTGTTCAACGTCGAGCGCTTTTCCAAGCACGCCACCTCCGACCGCTTCTTCCTGTGCATCGAAGCCCGCGACAAAAAATTCGATCTGGCGGACTCGTCGCGATTTCTTCAAGGATTGAACGCGCAACACGTGACCGAGGTGGTCGATGATTAGCTCCGTGCGCGTCGCGCCACGCCGATCATTGCTGAAGGCGCTATGCGGTGGAGCCTGCGCTCTGCTGCTCACCGGGTGCAGCTTGAAGCAGGACATGGCGCTGCAGCCCAAGAATCGCCCTCTCTCGCCGTCGGATTTCTTCACCGATGGCCGCTCGGAGCGCCCGTTGGTCGAAAACACCGTGGCGCGAGGTTCGGTCGCGGACGACGCGCTGTTTGTGGCCAAAGACTCCAACAGTTTTCCGCTGCCAGTCACGCAGGAACTGTTGGAACGCGGGGAGGGCCGGTACAAGATTTTCTGCACGCCGTGTCACGGGCTACAGGGAGACGGCAACGGCATGGTCGCGATGCGCGGCATGAAACATCCGCCGAGCTTTCATCAAGACCGCGTACGCCAGACGCTTAACGGCTACTTTTACGACGTCATCACCAACGGCTTCGGCGCGATGTATGGTTACTCGGCGCAAATCCCGCCGCGCGACCGCTGGGCCATCATCGCTTACGTGCGCGCTCTCCAGCTCAGCCGCAACGCGAAAGTCGCGGAGCTCCCGGCCGATATTCGTGAAAAAGTGATGCACCCGCCGGCGGAAAAGCCACAGGCCGCCGGCGAAGAAAAGCCAGGAGGGGCAAAGGAATGATCGCGCAGGACTATAAGGCGCCGGAGAGCGTCGGCCGCCTGCAACAGCGCGCGCTCATTGCCGGCGTGATCGGCGTGGTGCTTTGCGTCATCGGGTTGGTGAAATCGCCGGAGAGCCTGCTGCACTCGTATCTGCTGGCGTTCATTTTCGTTTTGGGATTGTCGCTCGGCTCGCTCGGTCTGCTGATGCTGCAGCACTTGACCGGCGGCATGTGGGGCATCGTAATTCGCCGCCCACTGGAATCCGCCACGCGTGCCCTGCCGCTGGTATTTGTTTTATTCGCGCCGATCTTTTTCGGATTCCGCTACCTCTACGGCGCCTGGCTCAATGCGCCAACAACCGGTGAAGGCAGACTGTCGGACTTCCAGCAGCATTACCTGACGGCCAGCTGGTTCCATATTCGTGCGCTGGTTTACTTTGCGGTTTGGCTGCTGCTGATGTGGATATTTAACAGCTGGTCGCGCAAACAGGATGTGGACCGCGAAGACCGTGCGCTGCGTCGCCGCCTGAAGATGTTGGCGGGCCCCGGGATCATCCTTTACGTTTTCGCGATGTCGTTTGCCGCAATCGATTGGGTGATGTCGCTATCGCCGCACTGGGCCTCTACGATTTACGGATTCCTGTACGTCGCCGGGCAGCTGATTTCGTCGATGTCCCTGATGATCTGCGTGGTCGTGCTGCTCTCCCGCGCGCCGGTATTTCAAGGTGTGCTGAAGCCCCGTTACCTGCACGATCTTGGGAAACTCCTGCTCGCCTTCGTGATGTTGTGGGCGTACTTCAGCTTCTCGCAGCTATTGATTATCTGGTCCGGCAATTCGCCCGAAGAAATCAGCTTTTACCGCTCGCGCCTCTACGGCGAATGGGGCTATGTTTCGGTCATCATTTTGATCTTTCACTTTTTCGTCCCATTTTTCCTGCTGCTCTCGCGCGATTTGAAGCGCAATCCTTCGCTGTTGCCAAAGGTGGCGCTGTGGCTGATCTTCATGCGCTTCGTCGACATCTACTGGCTGACGCGTCCGGAATTTACTCCGAGCGCAATCCCCAGCCTGTGGGATGTGGCTGCCGCGCTGGGGCTGGTAGGTTTGTGGTTCTTCGTCTTCGCTTGGCAATTGCAGAAGATGCCGCTTCTTCCGCTGGGCGATCCTAAGCTGGAGGAGGTTTTGGAGCCCCATGAGCACTGAGATGCACAATACGGCTCACGGCGCGCCCGCAGCGGGAACCGAACCCCGGAACGCGGACGTGTCCTTTGAAAAGGCCGACGTCCAAATCACCACGATCTACTGGTATCTCGGCGCGCTCGCGATTGCGGTGATTTTGTCTTACGTCGTATGCGTTTTCGTTCTTCGGCTGACCACAAAAATCGCCGTCAATTTCGATACGCCGCCGCCCATGATGCGTCAGGAAATGGGCAGCGCGTATGACGCGATGCCGCCAGAGCCTCGCTTGCAAGGTGTTCCTGGTCACCTCACCGATCCGCAGACGGATTTGCGCCAAAAGCTCCAAGCCGACACCGCGGCGAACGAGAAGTATGGCTGGATCGATCAGAGCTCCGGAATCGCACAGATTCCGGTGCAAGACGCGATGAAGATCATCGCGGAGAAAGGGTTGCCGGCCATTCAGCTGGCGGAAAAGAAATAGATGACCTTGTTTCGCTCCATGCTGATTGTCGCCGTCCTGCTGGCGCTCGCCGTTACCGCGAACGCCCAGACCGTACCGGATGGCGTCGGCACGTCTTCCGCTGGCCTGCCGACGGCTTTGCGGAATGTAGGTTTCGAGCCACCGCTAAACGGACAGATCCCGTTGAGTCTTGCCTTTCGCGACGAGTACGGCCGTGACGTGCACCTCGGCGATTATTTTGGCCACAGGCCGGTCCTCCTCGCCCTGGTCTATTACGGCTGCCCCATGCTTTGCAATCAGGTGGAGCAGGGCGTGGTTGGTTCGGTCAAAATGCTTTCTTTCAACGCCGGGCGCGACTACGAAGTGGTGTTCGTGAGTTTCGATCCGCGCGAGACGCCAGACATGGCGGCCCAGAAAAAAGTATCCGCCCTGTCACATTACGGACGCCCGGACACCGCCGGGGGCTGGCACTTTCTTACGGGTGCGAAGCCATCCATCGACCCGCTGACCGAAGCCGCGAATTTTCGCTACTCTTTCAATGAAAAGTCGGGGGTCTTCGCCCACGCCAGCGGGATCATGCTGCTCACTCCCGACGGGCGCATCTCGCGCTATTTCTACGGCGTGGAATATCCTTCGCGCGACGTGCGACTCGGCCTGGTGGACGCCTCCGCCGGCAAGATCGGCAATCCCATCGATCATCTGCTGCTTTACTGCTTCCAGTACGACCCGTCGACCGCCCGCTACAGCGCCACCATCCTTCGGATTATTCGTCTCGGCGGAGTTTTGACCATTTTTACGATCGTAGCGGGCATCTTGATTTTCCGGCGTCGCGATTCTCACGCGCCCGATCCGACATTGCGTCCACCGTTCCGCGGTCGCGGCGAGCAAGGAGCACACTAGAATCGTGCAGTCGCAAATGCCATTGTATCCGGAGCAGGCATCCAACTTCGCGCCCAGCGTCGACGCCCTGATGGTGTACATCACCGCGGTGTGCCTGTTTTTCGCGGTCTCCATCACCGTGGCGGTGATCTACTTCTTCTTTAAGTACCGCCGCAAAAGCGCGAGTGAAATCGGTGTTCCCATTCACGGCGACATGCGGCTGGAACTCACCTGGTTGATTGTTCCTCTCCTTCTGGCCTTGACGATGTTCGCGGGCGGCGCCGTGATCTACGTTGATTTCCGTCGTGCACCGATGGATACGCTCGATATCTACGTGATCGGCAAACAATGGATGTGGAAGGCGCAGCAGCCGACCGGCCTGAAAGAAATCAACGAGCTGCACGTGCCCGTAGGCCGCAACATCAAGCTGATCATGGCCAGCGAAGACGTGATTCACAATTTTTCGGTCCCGGATTTCCGCGTCAAAATGGATGTTATGCCAGGGCGTTACAACACCTTGTGGTTCCGTCCCACCAAGCCGGGAAAGTATCATTTCTTCTGCTCGCAGTATTGCGGCACCAATCACGCCCTCATGGGTGGATGGGTGACGGTGATGGACGTACCGGATTATCAGGCGTGGCTCTCGGGCTCGTCAGGCGAAGGCGCAAATCCCGTCGTCGCCGGCGAAAAACTGTTTGCCGAGAAGGCCTGCAACACCTGTCATCTCTCTGACGGCAAGGGCCGTGCGCCTTCGCTAAACGGCGTGTACGAAGGCAAGGTTCTTCTGGCGGATGGCTCGACAGTTACCGCGGACGACGCCTACATCCGCGAATCCATTCTGGTCCCGGCTGCTAAAGTCGTCGCCGGATATCAGCCGGTAATGCCCACGTTCCAGGGTCAATTGACCGAGGAGCAGATTCTGGCTCTCACCGCCTACATCAAGTCATTGCAGTCGCAGCCGGTTCCCGCGACGGGCGCCGGAGTAGCGCCGGCAGGGAAGAAATAGCCATGAGCTCGATACCATCACCATCGCCAGGCAATCAACTGCCGCGCGAGCACTATCTCAACGCCACGTACGGACTCCGTTCCTGGCTGCTGACCACTGATCACAAACGCATCGCGCTGCTCTACCTCGCGTCGGTGACCTTCTTCTTTTTCATCGGCGGCGCGTTTGCCACGATGATCCGCATTCACCTGCTGACGCCGAACGGCTACTTGGTCACGCCGGAAACCTACAACAAGTTGTTCACCATGCATGGCGTGGCCATGATCTTTTTCTTCCTGATCCCGTCGATTCCCGCAGTTCTGGGAAATTTCCTGATACCTCTCATGATCGGCGCCAAGGATCTTGCCTTCCCCAAGATCAATCTTTTGAGCTGGTATATCTACCTGCTTGGCGGCAGTTTCGTTCTCTACTCCTTCTCGACCGGCGGCTTGGACACCGGCTGGACCTTCTACACGCCGCTGAGCAGTGTCTATTCCAATTCCGCGGTAACCCCGGCAGTGATCGGAGTTTTCATCAACGGCTTCTCGTCCATCCTGACCGGCCTGAATTTCATCGTCACCATTCACACGATGCGGGCACCCGGCATGACCTGGTTTCGCTTACCGCTTTTCGTTTGGGCTCATTACGCCACCAGCATCATTTTTATCCTCGGAACACCGGTAATCGCCATCACCTTGCTGCTCGCCGGCCTCGAGCGCATGTTTCATCTCGGCTTCTTCAACCCGGTCCTGGGCGGCGATCCCATCCTCTTTCAGCACCTGTTCTGGTTCTACTCTCATCCGGCCGTGTACATCATGATTTTGCCGTCCATGGGCGTCATCAGCGAAATCATTCCCACGTTCGCGCGCAAACCCATCTTTGGCTACACCTTCATCGCCGGGTCGAGTATCGCCATTGCCGTAATCGGCTTCTTCGTTTGGGCCCACCACATGTTTTTGACCGGACAGTCCGCCTACGCCGCGCTGACCTTCTCCCTGCTGAGCTATCTGGTAGCGATTCCCTCCGCAGTCAAAGTTTTCAACTGGACCTCGACTCTGTTCAAAGGCTCGATCTCCTATGACACGCCGATGCTTTATGCTCTTGGCTTCATCGGCTTGTTCTTGGTTGGCGGCCTTACCGGCCTGTTCCTTGCTTGCCTTGGCCTCGACATCCATATCCACGATACGTATTTCGTCGTCGCCCACTTCCACTACATTATGGTCGGCGGCGCGGTTATGGGTTACGTCGGCGGCCTGCACTTCTGGTGGCCAAAGATCACCGGCAGGCTTTACCCCGAATTCCTGGCGCGTATCGCGGCCGTGACGCTGTTTATCGGCTTCAACCTGACGTTCTTCCCGCAGTTTATTTTGGGCTACCTCGGCATGCCGCGCCGGTATCACAGCTATCCGCCGGAATTTCAGGTGTTCAACGTGATGTCTACGGCGGGAGCATCCATTCTTGCCCTCGGCTATTTGCTTCCGATGATTTATCTCGTTTGGTCCATGCGCTACGGCCAGGTCGCCGGGCGAAATCCGTGGCCAGCGACGGGTCTCGAGTGGCAGACCAATTCACCTCCGCTTACGGAGAATTTTGACGTCACGCCGGAAGTAACCTGGGAAGCCTACGACTTCGAAAACCGGCCTGATCTGGGTCTCGACGTTAAAGGTGCGCCGACGCTAGCGCCGGCTCACGGGGACGACTAACTAGCAGCTACACGCGCGACCCCATCCGGGGCCGCAAGAGGAGCGCCGAGTGCATCGCACCGGAGAATTGTTCGGCCAGTTCGAGACCATGGACCAGCAGCGCGAAAGCGCCTCGCTGGGCATGTGGGTCTTCCTGTCCACCGAAGTTTTGTTCTTCGGCGGCATGTTCATGACCTACACGCTGAATCGCTCCAGGTATCCCGACGTGTTCGGCGAAGCCAGCCGCTCGATCGATCTTACTCTCGGCGCCATCAACACGGTCGTCCTGATCGGCAGCAGCTTGACGATGGCCATGTCGGTGTGGGCTGCGTCAGTGGGCAAGAAGCAGCTAGTAACTCTTTTCCTGATTGGGACGCTATTGCTTGGCTGCGTCTTTCTCGGCATCAAGGGCGTCGAGTATCACCAGAAGTTTGAGGAGCATCACATCCCCGGCTTGAATTTCAGTTTTGAGCCTGGCGCGTCGGTCGCCACCAACGCCCATGCGCAACTGTTTTTCTCGCTTTATTTTGCGATGACCGGCCTGCATGCATTACACATGATTATCGGCGCCGGTCTGCTCATTTGGCTCATCAAGGAATCGATGCGCGGACGCTTCACTGCGGAATACAACACGCCGGTAGAAATGGTAGGCCTCTACTGGCACTTCGTCGATATCGTCTGGATTTTCCTTTTCCCGTTACTCTATTTGATCGACCGGCACTAACGGGAAAATGTAGGCGCCGGGCTTCAGCCCGGCAACCGCGAGTGGCGCACAGCCCAACGCCAGCGGTCGAGAGAGGAAAGCTCGTGTCCGAACATCATATCGTTTCGCCGAAATTGTACGTAGGCATCTTCGCCGCGCTGATGGTCTGCACCTTTCTCACGGTCGCCGCCGCCAAGGTCGATCTAAATCACTACTTCTCGGGCTTGAATATTATCGTGGCGCTGGTCATCGCCACCTTCAAGGCATCTCTCGTCGTTCTGTTTTTCATGCACGGCAAGTACAGTCCAAAGCGCACGCAGCTAGTCATTATCTGCTCGGTCTTCTGGCTCGCCATTATGTTGTTCATGACCATGAGCGACTACCTATCGCGCCCTTGGTCGTAAGTCGACCCTGGCCTTTCGTACAGGTCCACGAAGGTTCCGCAGACAAATCCAACCTCGCACTCCCACTCTCGTAATTTATTTTTATTCCATTTACTGTCAGCAACATGCGTCGCTCACACACCTTCGCCGGTTCGGGTGTGTCTTGGGGTGTTTGGGAGGTCGGCGAAAGTGTGGGAAAAATCGAAAGGGGGACAAGCGAACCGGCCCAGCCCTCAATCCCCTAAAGGGATCCTCGGCTCGCGCCCCCCGGTATGCCAAGGTGCAAGCCATAAGCCATTTCTAACATTCTTATTTTCAGCACACCACCGATCCCATTCTGCGTAAAAACGCGGTACTCCCATGAAAAATTACCCGTCATCGGAACCCTCTACAGCGATCGCTGTAACCCTGTGGAAAACTTCACGTTATCGCTTCCCTCGATCGCACCGATTCCAAAACGGGAATGACATCACACCCGCCTTTCTGCTTTGTTGACGATAAGTTGACCACGGTCCTTCCCGCTGCTATTGTTAAAAGTTACTCTGGCCTCAGTGTACCCACTGTGCGCCAGTGCTCCTGTGGAGGGAGCGCCGTGGGATCATGGGCCTAACCAAACTCGTTGTTCGTGGCGCGCGCCAGCACAATCTCAAGAACATCAACGTCGAGATTCCCCGCAACACTCTTACTGTCATCACTGGGTTATCAGGCTCCGGCAAATCTTCGCTCGCATTTGACACCATTTATGCGGAAGGCCAGCGCCGTTACGTGGAGTCGCTTTCGGCCTACGCGCGCCAATTCCTCGACCAAATGGAACGCCCGGAAGTCGATGTGATTGAAGGACTTTCGCCCTCTATCGCCATCGAGCAGAAGACCACCACGCGTTCCCCGCGCTCGACCGTTGGCACCATCACGGAAATCTACGACTACCTGCGCGTAGTTTACAGTTCGATCGGCATTCCCCATTGTCCGCAATGCGGTAAGCCCATCGCCCGCCAGTCCAGCGAGCAAATCGTACAGTCCATCCTGAACGGCGACTTGGCCAAGACCGACGACCGCATCATGATCCTCGCGCCGATTGTGCGCGGCCGTAAAGGCGCATATCGCAAGGAGTTGGAGAAGCTTGCGCAAGACGGCTACCTCCGCGCTCGCATCAACGGCGAACTCGTCCAGCTCGACGAAACGCCGGTACTCGACAAGCGCAAGAATCACACCATCGAGGTTGTCGTGGACCGCTTGCTCGTCAAGCCGGGAATCGCGGCGCGCCTCGAGCAATCCATCACGACGGCATTGAAACTCGCCGCTGGGCTCGTCACGGTGTCTATCGTAGGCGGCAAGGACCACGTCTTCTCCGAAAAGCTGGCCTGCCCGGATTGCGGCATCTCCGTCCCGCAGTTGGAACCGCGCTCGTTCAGCTTCAATTCTCCCTACGGAGCGTGCCCCGCTTGCAACGGCCTCGGCTCAAAATACGATTTCGATCCTGCGCGTGTGATCGTCGATTGGACCAGGCCTCTTTTCGATGGTGGCCTGGGACCCGGGTCCAGCTCCGCGATGCTCAAGCGCACTCTGGAGCTCGCCGCCTACGCCCACGGCTTCAGCCTCGACACGCCTTTCGAGAAATTTCCGCAACGCATCCAAAATCTGCTCCTGTACGGCTATCCTCCGTCGAATGAACGATCGCCGCGAGCTTCGGGGGCTGCCAGCTCCGCCGAAAGAAAGGCCCGAGCCGAAAAAGGCTTTCGCTTTTCGGGCATCCTCAAATTTCTCGACCGCAATTTCCAGGAGTCAAATTCCGATTCCTACCGCGAGTGGATGACGCAATACATGTCGGCGACGCTTTGCAGCGTTTGTCACGGCAAGCGGTTGCGCCCCGAATCGCTCGCCGTCAAGCTCGCCGGATATTCGATCGCTGACTTTACCGCGCTGTCTCTTTCCTCCGCCCGCCCAGCAGTCGATAAAATTCTCGCGCAGCTCGCGCAGCGCCAGCGCGATGTTGCCGGCCGCCCGCTGGAAGAAGTGTGCGAGCGCCTCGATTTCCTGCTGGCCGTGGGTCTCAACTACCTCAGCCTCGATCGTTCCGCGGCCACTCTTTCTGGCGGCGAAGCCCAGCGCATCCGGCTGGCCACGCAGATCGGATCCCGCCTGCGCGGCGTCCTCTACGTTCTCGATGAGCCGTCCATCGGGCTCCACGCGCGTGACAACGATCGCTTGCTCGGCTCACTGGAGCAACTCCGCAACCTCGGCAACACCGTCCTCGTCGTCGAACACGACGAAGACACCATCCGCCGAGCCGATTTCGTAGTCGACCTTGGGCCCGGCGCAGGTGACGCAGGCGGTTATCTCGTAGCCCAAGGCAAGCCCGAGCAAATCGCTGCCACTCCAGAATCGTTAACAGGTCGCTACCTCAGCGGCGCGGCTCGCATTCCCGTACCCGAACATCGCCGCAGTCCCAACGGCAAAGCCATCCAGATCGTTGGCGCGCACGCCAACAACCTGAAGGATGTCGATGTCACGCTGCCTCTCGGCCTTTTAACCGTCGTTACCGGTGTCTCTGGCTCCGGCAAGTCCACTCTCGTCAACGACATCCTGTACCGATCCCTGGCGCAGAAGCTCTACCGCTCCATGGATCCCCCCGGCGCTCACCGCGAGCTTCTCGGCGCGGAGCACATCGACAAAGTCATCGAGATCGACCAAGCACCGATCGGCCGCACTCCACGCTCAAATCCAGCCACCTACACCGGCGTCTTCGCACCGATCCGCGAGCTCTTCGCCATGCTCCCGGAGTCACGCGAACGCGGCTATCGCCCCGGCCGGTTCAGCTTCAACGTAAAGGGCGGCCGTTGCGAGGCATGCCAGGGCGATGGCCTGCGCCGCATCGAAATGAATTTTCTGCCGGATGTCTACGTGATGTGTGAAGTCTGCCGCGGCCGCCGCTATAATTCCGAAACACTCGCGGTCCGCTTCAAGGGCCATTCCATCTCCGATGTTCTCAATCTGCCCGCAAGCGATGCCCTGAAGCTTCTGGAAAACATTCCGCAGATCCAGCAAAAGCTCGCGACGCTGGTCGAAGTTGGTCTCGGCTACGTGCAGTTAGGCCAGTCGGCCACGACGCTGTCCGGCGGCGAGGCTCAACGCATCAAGCTCGCTCGCGAACTCTCCAAGCGGCAAACCGGCCGCACTCTTTACATTCTCGATGAGCCTACGACCGGGCTGCACTTCGACGATGTCCGCAAGCTCCTGGACGTGCTCCAGCGTCTGGTTTCCCTCGGTAACACCGTGCTGATCATCGAGCACCACCTCGATGTCATCAAGCAAGCCGACTGGATCATTGATCTCGGTCCCGAGGGCGGCGAAGGCGGCGGACGCATCGTGGCGCAAGGCCCGCCGGAACTCGTGGCCCGCACAAGAAAATCCTACACGGGCCAAGCCCTGGCCCGCGTGCTACCCTCAAACGGTCACGCCAGCGGAACCGGCCATCCGGCCAACGGAAAGTAGCTTCCGGTTCGTACCGTACGGCTTACGCTTGCACCCGCAACAGGTTCCCCGTAGAGTGACTTTTCGTCCATGAGCGTCTACTCGATCCAGCCTCTGACTCTGGGCTCCGTGCGCACTTACCCGCTGGCTTCGCGCAACAGCAAGGTCAGCGTTCGCGACTTCGCGAAGCCCCCAGCCACCAACGCCTCACTGGCGAAGTTCCTGGACTCGCTTCCTGATATTCTCGGCGCCAGCGATTTGCGCCAGGTTCTGGCGGCAATTCACCGCGCTCGCCGCGAACGCAAAGCAGTCCTGTGGGGCATTGGCGGCCACGTTATCAAGGTTGGCCTGGGACCCGTGTTGATCGACCTCATGCGTCGCGGGTTCGTCTCCGGCATCGCCATGAACGGGGCGGCGCTCATCCACGATTTTGAGATCGCCCTGGCCGGCAACACGTCGGAGGACGTGGAGGCCGCGATCGGCGACGGACGTTTTGGCATGGCTGCGGAAACCGGCGAGTATGTCAACGAAATTTCCAAGCTCGCCGCGCGCATCCGTATCGGTTACGGCGAAGCCGCTGGCCAGTTCCTTCACAGCGGGGTCATTGACGCGCCCTACGCGGAATCCAGTGTCCTGGCCGCCGCCTACAAACATCGCATTTCCGTCACCATCCATGTGGCGATCGGCACGGACGTCCCGCACATGCATCCCGCCGCCGATGGAGCCTCCCTGGGAATTGCCTCGCATTATGATTTTCGCTTGTTCAGTGCGCTCGTGAAAGAAATGCACCCTGGAGGCGTATATCTGAACTGGGGTTCCGCTGTGATTCTTCCCGAGGTCTTTTTGAAAGCAGTCTCCGTGGTGCGCAATCTGGGTGTTGCACTGCGGCCCATCACCACCGCCAACTTCGATTTCGTCCAGCACTACCGGCCGCTACAGAACGTCGTTAAGCGACCGACCGCATCGGCACCGGGCTCTCGAGCTCCGGAATCTCGCGGCTACGCCATCACCGGCCATCACGAAATTTTGTTACCACTGGTCGCAGCTGCACTGGCATCCAATTGGCCTAGGGCTTCCGCGCGCAAGACGCCGCGCCGGAAAAGAAGATGACCATTTTCGACGATACGCCGCCCGGTTCTCCGCCGTTGGACTCCATCGCGAATTCTCTTGAGGAACCGCGCTCCAGCCCACCACCCTCGCCTTCGCTCGACGGCGGTCCAATCCCCTACGCGGCACAGACTCCGGCAGCTCCCTATCACCTAGACTCTGCTTTGCCGGAGGATCTGCGGATTTCCTGGTCCTGGCCGCATCTCATCCTCTTCTTGTTCTTCGCGGGAACGAGCTTCGTGGTCGTCCAGACGGCGCTGTTCTTCTACTACGGTCCACGCCACCCTCTTCCCAAAGAAGAGCTGGAGCGCTACCTGTTGAACAAACCACAGTTCATCTTCGGAACGAATCTTCTGTGGTATGCAGCCGTCTTTTTCTTTCTCTACATCACGTTGAGCGTGCTCCGTGACTCTCCGTTCTGGAGTTCCCTGGGATGGAAGAAACTCAAGTCCAGTCCTTCGCAAAGCTGGGGTGGGCCGTGGTCTTACTTCTTTGGGGGCTCCGCTTTGGCCATTTTCGTTGGGCTTGCAAGTTCCAGGGTCCATACCAACGAAAACATGCCTATCCAGGAGCTTTTCAAAAACCGCGAGAACGCCGTTCTTTTGATGTGCATGGCCGTGCTCGTCGCTCCCCTGGTCGAGGAGACCGTTTTTCGTGGCTACCTTTATCCACTCCTGGCGCGTTTCACCTATAGCGTCACGCGTCAGTTCGGCATGGAGCCATCCCAGTCGGTCCACGTCGGCATCAGGTTCAGCATTTTGCTGACCGGTGTGCTGTTTGGGTTGATGCACGGCGCGCAGCTGGGATGGAGCTGGGAAATCGTCGCGCTACTCATTGTCGTCGGGATCGTATTCACATCCGTACGCGCCCGCACTGGCACCGTCTTCGCCAGCTTTCTGCTTCATCTTGGCTATAATTCGATGATTGCCGTAACGACCATTATCGGCACCCACGGCTTTACGCGCATTCCCACCGGCCCGTGAGCATTCGTTTTCCGCCGTCGGCTTCGCTACAATAAAAGGGTTGTCCGGGATATCGCGAACACTATGTACGTCGCCCAGCCTATCGAATGGACCGACCGCGGCGTGGTCATGCTCGACCAACGCCGCCTGCCCTCCCAGGAAATTCACCACACCTACACGGACTATCGCGAAGTCGCCAAAGCGATCCGCTCGATGGTGATTCGCGGCGCCCCCGCGATTGGGGTAGCCGCTGCCATGGGTGCGGCACTCGGGGTGCTCAATTCGTCAGCCAAGTCGGTGCAGGAACTCCGGCCAGAATTTGCGGAAATCTGCGACCTTCTAGCCCAAACACGGCCTACCGCTGTCGACCTTTTCTGGGCGCTCGATCGCATGAAAGCGCGATTCGTCGAGTTGACCGCTGGAACTTCCGATCTCGAAAAGATAAAGCAGGGTATGGTTGCGGAAGCGCAGCTGGTTCATCTCGAAAAGAAAGCCACCGACGAGGCCATCGGCCGCTATGGCGCCGAGCTTATGCCTCGCGATGGCCGCGTGATGACCCAATGCAACGCCGGCGCGTTAGCCACCGGTGGCATCGGCACCGCGCTGGGCGTAATTCGCGTCGCGATTGAGCAGGGACACAAACTCCACATCCTTGTGCCCGAGACTCGCCCCTATCTTCAAGGCGCGCGCCTTACCGCCTGGGAGCTTCATCGCGGCGGAATACCGCTTACGCTCATCACCGACAATATGGTCGGCCACTTCCTGAGGACCGGGAACGTAGGCGCGGTAGTCACCGGCGCCGACCGGATCGCTGCCAACGGCGACTCCGCCAACAAGATCGGCACCTATCAGATCGCGGTCCTCGCCAAAGAAAATAAGGTTCCCTTTTACATCGCCGCCCCGGTCTCCACGTTTGATCTTTCGATTCCCGACGGCGACCATATCCCCATCGAACAGCGCGCCGCTTCCGAAGTGACCCACATGCAGGGCGTAAGCATCGCCCCGGATGTTCACGCCGCGCATCCGGCCTTCGACGTCACACCCGCCCGCTACATCACCGCCATTTTTACAGAACGAGGTATCGCTCGCGCCCCTTACACAGAATCCCTGCGGGCCCTAGCCAATGCGGATCACGTCGCCGCAGCGCCGTCCGCTGGCCGCTGACCCTCTTCTATGATTCATATGCTGCGCATTTCAACGATCAATGCGCTACGTGCCGCCGTGCTTCTTGTGCTGTTTCTGGGCACCGCGCACGCACAATCGCAGGCCAACAGACTAGCGCCTATTCGTCTTCATCCCGCCAATCCGCATTACTTTCTGTTCCGAGGCAAAGCGGTTGTATTGATTACCAGCGGCGAACACTACGGCTCAGTCTTGAATCCGGACTTCGATTATCGCCGTTACCTCGCGGCTCTGGAGGCGGAGGGCCTGAATTACACGCGTCTCTTCGGCGGCTCTTATGTGGAAGTCCCCGCGAAATCGTTTGGGATATTGCGGAACAATCTGGCGCCCGGGCCGGGCCGCTATCTGGCTCCCTGGGCGCGAAGCGATACCCCAGGATACGCCGGCGGTGGCAACAAGTTTGATCTGGAACGATGGAACCGGGCGTTTTTTATGCGGTATCGTGATTTTTTGGAGGAAGCGGCAAAGCGTGGAATTGTGGTTGAGGTGACCCTCTTCTCGTCTCACTACGACGAGAATCAGTGGCGGTTGAGCGCTTTAAATCCCGCGAACAACATCAACGACACGAAGGCGATCGACTGGAAGAAACTGCACACGCTCGAAAACGGGAATATCCTGGCCTATCAAGAGCGATACGCGCGGCAGTTGGTTCGCGAGGCCAATGAATTTGACAACGTCATCTTCGAAATCGAAAATGAGCCGTGGTCCGATCGGCCGGTTCTCACCGACGTGATCAATCCTTATCTGCGGCCGCCCGGCCGCGACACCTATCCGAATTCGGTCGATCTGCCCGACGAGCTTTCGATGGCTTGGCAGGCCCGTGCAGCGGAGTGGATTCAGGAAGAAGAGTCCTCACTGCCAAACCGGCACCTGATCGCCCAGAACTACTGCAATTTTCGCTTCTCGGTCCGCAAGCTGCTGCCCGGCATCGACGTTGTGAATTTTCACTACGCGTACCCGGAAGCAGTGACGCTGAACTACCGCCTCGGTAAAGCGCTTTCGTACGACGAGACCGGTTTTCTCGGCCGCAACGATGACGCGTACCGGCGCCAGGCATGGAATTTCATGTTGTCGGGCGGGAGCGTATTCGACAGTTTGGATTATTCCTTCACTCCCGGTCATGAAGATGGCACTGAGGTGGAACCGAACGGCCCGGGCGGCGGAAGTCCTTCACTGCGCAGTCAACTCCGGGTTTTGCAGACTTTCTTGCAATCCCTGTCCCTGGTGGATATGCAGCTGGACACCCACACAGTAAGGCGTGCTTCGGGGGCAGTCGCAAGGGTGCTGTCCTATCCTGGGCAAGAGTATGCGGTTTATCTTGATGGGAATGGTCCGAGCGAAGTGACACTGGATTTGCCTGAGGGACAATACTCAGGTGTGTGGGTCAATCCGAGAACGGGGAGCACAGACAAGTCTGAAAGTTTCCGGCATTCAGGCGGAAACAAGTTGCTGCAAAGTCCTCAATTCCAGAACGGCATTGCATTGCGATTGAAGCGATCGGCCCTGTGAACTCGGAATTTCCGCCCTGCTCGCGCCCGCCCTAGCCATGCGCGAGTGCATTAGGCAAGATGTAAGGCGATTACAATGCGCGGGCGGCGGCTGAAGAGTGCGAAGAAGCCGAGAAGTTGCTTCAAGGGAAAATATTTCTTGTTGAGCAGGCGCATGCCACGCGCTGCTTCTTCACCGGTCACAATTTCAGCTCGGGCATCAACCCATTCGCCGAGGACTTTGCCGCGCATGTCGCAAGGTGCAATCCGCACGCGCGCGTTGTTGCGAATCCGTTTCACTTTACCGGTATCACCTATTGTGTAGATATATAGTCTCGAGGCGGCCGAATCCGGCGTGACAGCAGGATCGGGCGCGAACCACACCGGCGTCCGCACACTCTCCCCGCTCTTCTTATAGGTTTCCAAGCTCAGATACTTGTGAATGTTGAAAGCAGCGAATCCTGTCGGTGCAGTCATGGCTAATTCGATGTAAGGACACGCATATGCGGCACAAACCCGCAACAGCCAGAAACCTAGTCAAAGGTCTCGTCGACAAGTTGCGACACGTGGTTGGCAACGGCGGAGGCCGCCGTCAGACCGGGCGATTCCATGCCAACCAGGTGAATCGCCTGCGGGACCGCCGGATCCCGCGTAATCACAAAATCGGCGATTCCCTTTCCGGTGGGCGGGACGAGTTTTGGCCGCAGACCCGAGTAACCGAGCTGTAAGTCGCCGTCTTCCACTTCGGGCAGCAGCGTTCTCGCGCTTTCCGCGAAGTCGTGAATCGGCAGGCGGTCGCGCTCGTAGTTGTCTTTACCTTCGACATAATTGGCCGTCGGGCCCAGCAAAACCGTACCCCAAAGAGTCTTCGTAAAGTGTACGCCCAGGCTCAACCCATCGTGGTGCGGCAACGGATAAACCAAACTGTTGATCAGGTTCGACCGCCCCCCTCGAATTTCGCAATATTCCCCGCGCACCGGATAAATCTTCCACGAATTGTTCCCCAGCATTGCCGCGACTTCATCCGCGAAGAGGCCCGCCGCGTTCACCACGCATCGCGCTTCGATGGATTCCTTTTCCACGCCATCTTCGTCGCCGATCTCAAGATCGACGCTCACTGCGCCGGGAGTTGGTGTAAGTGCAACCACTTTCGCGCGCGTGACAATGTTCGCGCCGTTGTCTGTCGCCAGTCGAGCGTGCGTTCGGACCAGGTCCTCGGCGGAAAGTATGCCGGCGGACGGCACGTCGAGCGCAGCGGTCCCGCGGATGTGCGGCTCACGCGCTTGAATCTCCTTCGGCCCCACGATCGTCAACCCTTCAACGCCGTTGTCGCGCCCCCGCTGGGCCAGCGCCTCCAATTCGTGTTCCTCGCCCTCGTTTGCCGCCACCACAAGCTTTCCAGTCTTGCGAAACGGCACATTGTGCTTAGCGCAAAATTCGTACGACAAGCGGTTGCCCTCGACGCAATGCCGCGCCTTGAGCGACCCCTTCGGATAATAGATGCCGGAGTGAATCACCCCGCTGTTGCGCGTGCTCGTGGCCATGCCCAGCTTCGGAAATTGCTCCACCAGGAACACATCTTGCCACCGCTGCGAAACTTCCCGCGCGATCGCGCAACCGATTACGCCGCCACCGATGATCAGTACGTTAGCTTGGTCCATAGCGTAAGAGGATAAGACAGAAGTGCCGCGGAGAGAAAGGGTTGACGCGCACGTTTCGTCATATAGCTCTCGTCGCGAGGCGAACCGGTTCCCCGCCGCCACCCTGCGCTCTACGGTCTCTCTCTGGGGCGACGTCAGGGCGGCTTAGCCGTGCCGCCAGCTCGTTTCCCGTTTCCATGTAGGGGCGGGGCTTGCCCCGCCCGGCGTCAACGCAGGCACACTTTACATTCGGAGCAGAGTACCGTCGATGTTTTTCCGACTCTAAGTATTCCCTCCAATGTCGTCAAACAGCGGCGCGCAATCGACCAGTCGCGCCTCCGTTCCATCGTGGACGGCATACGTCGCATGATGGCTGCGGTCGTAGGTATTGCGCCACAGCGAAGCCGCCCCGTGCACGCCATCCTTATTCAAGGCATAGAAGAAAATGTGAAATGTCGCCAGCTTCTTCTTATCATTCTTGTAATTGTGCGCCACGCGATTCAGCGCCTCCAAACACGCGTCTTTCGGCGGCATCCCCTTGCGCATCATTTCAATGATCGTGTGCCCGCCGGAAATCTTGATATTTTCTTCGCCCTTCCCCGTCGAACCCGCAGCGCCAACCTCGTTGTCCACGCAACATCCCGCGCCAATAATCGGCGAGTCCCCCACGCGTCCGGGAATTTTCCACGCAAGTCCGGAAGTAGTGGTGGTCGCGGAAACATCCCCTTTTTCATTGATGGCCATGCACGGGATCGTTCCGGTAGGCGGATGCGCGATCACGCGCTCCGCGTAAGCAATCTTCTCGGCGTCGCCATTAAAAATAGACGACACGTGCTCCTTCCATTCCGGCGAATCAATCCCAGGCCGCCAGTTCAACGACGTAGACGCCTTCCACGCCAGCCACAGCAACCGCGAATGCTCGGTGAGCAGATTCATTTCCTCGAATCCCTCGGAAACTCCGAAGCGCCTCGCCCCATCCCCAACGATCATCACGTGATTGGTGTTTTCCATTACGGCCTTCGCCAACCGCGCCACGTTTTTGATGCGCCGCACCGACGCCACCGATCCCGCTCGCCCCGTCGGCCCATGCATGCAGCTCGCATCCAACTCCACTTCGCCTTCCTCATTTGGCAGCCCGCCGTAACCCACTGAATCGTCATTCGGATCGTCTTCCACCACGGTAACCACGGCAATCGCCGCGTCCAGCGTGTCCCCTCCCTTCTTGAGGATGTCCATCCCCTTATCCAAAGCATGCAAACCGTTGGCGCTGGAAATAATCAGCGGCCGCTTCCCCTGCGTCGCAGCAACGGGTGCCGCCGCAGCGTCTGCAACGGACCCGGCTCCAAAAAGCTTGCCGGCGCCCGCAACCGCACTGGTCGCAAGCGAGGTCAGGAAAAACTTTCGGCGCGTCCACAATCCCATCGGTAGGCCTCCGTGAATAGGCGGCAATATGCGGGCGCAACTATACCGTCGAACGATGCCGGTTAAAAGTTCAAAGCAACGATGGGGAAACGTTCGAGAAGTGAGAGGAAGTAGGACTACTCAAGTGCGTGATGAACAGAATGGGCTAAGCGAAGAGCATCCTGTCGTGCAGGATCGGATGTTTGTGCGCGGTGTTGCGATTTGCCCACCACTTGCGCCAGGCATTTGCGTCGTTGCCCAACTCGGCGCCAGTAATCAGGCGCAATGCGCCGTAGACCCAGCCGCGCGTGGTGGAATCGATCCCATCGTCGTCGAAAAAGTTAAGCAAATCCGGGACTGCGCCGAGGCGCTGCTCTTTCGTAAGCATGCCGGCCTTCGCGAGATTGCAGCCCGCCCGCTTACGCACGCGCGCGGACGGATCATGCGCGAAACGATCGAGCAGCGCGTCGACCACCTCATCGTTCCCGAGTATCGCCAATCCCTCCACGGCCCAGTAGCGCGTTTCTTCGTTCCGGTCGTGCGTATAGTTTATGAGCTGCGCGAACACAATCTTGGGTTCGACGCCGCGATTTCCGAGTGCGCCCAGCCGCCACAGAATCAACGACCGGTCCTCAGGATCATCTCGAAGCTGCCGTACCAGGTGCGCGACGCTCTCCGGCGATTTGCTCAGATTGTTCGCGGCGAGGTCGATTTCCAGTGCGGAACCTCGCACGCGAAGATCGTCGGAGTTTAAAGCGGTGTGCACGAGATCGAAGAGACGGTCCGTGTTCTGCAGGTGTCCGCGCCAGCCGTCCACGTTCTTCCCGATGATGTCGAGCGACTCGGTGTCCCGCGCAATGGCGCGCTCCAGCGAACGCTCAGCCTGCTCCTGTGGAGCCAAGCGCGAGAAGGTATCGACGCTTGGGTCTACAGCCAGGCTTGGATTTGCGGCCATCTCGGAAAGCGAAGGCTCTCCGGCGAGCGAGGCCGCCTCTACAAGGTTGCCATTGCTCCACCGTGCGCTGCCGTGGAAGCGGGCGACCTCAAAACCGGCAAGCGTGGAAACCGCCGCTAAAGCTAAAACGGGCACGGTATAGCGGCGCATCCCATTGAAAAAACTAGGTTTTGCGTTGAGACCACCCACGTTCCCCGCTGATGCCCCGTGCAAACTTCCCATCCGTTTTGCCTCGTTCCCGGGTGGCAGAAAGCAGCCAGTCGGTCTGGGGCTAAGTTAGGAGTTGGCAGGAGCACCAACAATGGTACGGCGGGCCACTGACCCTCTGGTACCCACTTAACATATTTATTGTCAATAACTTATGAGCTTACGGGTAAGCACACCGCGAATCACAACCGTCCATCGGAACAGGCCGGACTTCCACTAAATCGATGAGATGTTCCCGGCGGATGCTCACCCTGGGCTCATGTAGCCATTCGAAAGAATTAGAGTCTAATTGAGCCTACAGTTCGTTAGCCCGCATTCTCCTCGGTCTTCGGGATTTACTCGAAGTGATTGTTGTCTTTAGCCTTAACTGATGGACCAAGGAGAAGGGCAGCACCGGAGAGTACCCCGGTATCCGTTTTCAGCGCCAGCGGCAGTCATTCCAGAAGTGGGCGTTCCCTCGCGGCAACATCACCGAGCTCAGTCTCTATGGGTGCTACCTCGATTCCGGGGCTCCCTTACCGCCGCGAGCCCGTGTCTTGGTAAAGATCTTCGCGGCTGACCGTGGATATTTCGAGGCTGAAGCGAGCGTCATTTACTCCACTCCAAGCCTCGGTATGGGACTTGTCTTTCGAGAGGTCAGGCCGGATTTTCTCGCCGTGCTGAGGAAATGGCTCCTGAAGGCGATGCAGCAAAGTCAGCCCGACGAAGAAAGGCCCTCGGAAGAAAAGCCCACAGAGGAAAAGTCAGACCCCTAACCGCGCACGATCGCCGACTCATCTCAGCCCCACCTCGTCACGCGTGTCCTTTTACGGGTTCTATTCCGACGCGCCGAGGGGCAGGAAGTATTGTGTGCCTTTGAC
Organism: uncultured Acidobacteriota bacterium; assembly: GCA_963810355.1. Classification (GTDB taxonomy): domain Bacteria; phylum Acidobacteriota; class Terriglobia; order Acidiferrales; family UBA7541; genus Acidiferrum. Next base: position 73,283 of record CAWENU010000002.1, on the reverse strand, counting down.
GGGATCCTGGAGGCGGCGGAGGAGTTGCTGGAGGTCGGCGCTGCGTTCGACGAAGTCGATGTCGGAGGTGTTGATCACCAGGAGGTCGGACGCGGCGTAGTGAAAGAAGAAATGCTCGTAAGCGCGCGCGACCTCTTCAATATATTCGAGAGAGATTTGGGTCTCGTCGCGAGAGGCTTTCTTGGCGATACGCGCCCGGAGTACTTCGGGCTTGGCTTGGAGATAGATGACCAGATCCGGGGCGGGAATCTCAGCGGCCAGGGTTTCGTAGTATCGGTCGTAAAGTTTTAGCTCTTCATCATTGAGATTCAGGTTAGCGAAGATGCGATCTTTTTCCATCAGGAAGTCGGAAATGATCGGCCCGGGAGCTTCTACGGCCAAAGCTTCGCGCAAACGTTTCTGGCGGTCGATTAGGAAATACATTTGGGCGCGAAAGGCTGAGCCCGGCTTTTCCTTGTAAAAATCGGCTAGAAACGGATTATCTTCGCAATCGTAGACGCGGCGCGCGTGCAACCGTTCAGCGAGCACTTTCGCCAACGTAGTTTTGCCGACGCGGAGCGGCCCTTCAATGACTATGAAACGCGGCGCCTGGGGGCCACGTTCGGGAATGGGTGCGCGCTTTGCGGAGGAGGATTCGTTTGCAGACATTTCTTTCAGCTCTCGGACGTGTTCGCTGGCGATTCGGATCCCGATGACGCCGGCAACGCCGGAGTTTATCGCGCGCGATTATAGCAGAGTCGTTCTCTAGCAGATCGAGATCGCGGCCCTCGCGAACTCTTCAAGCAGGTGCTAGTACAAAAGTTCCGTTCGTGATAAACCTGCCTCCCACGGAGGGGTACCACCGAGAATGTGACCAACAGGCCAGTGTGACCTGACCTGCTGCCCAGTATAGTTCAGCTGTTGCAGGCAGGTACTTTCAGCCAGTTCGCGCATCTACTTATTACACTGAGGTGACACCATGTTGTTGGCCACGATTTTGCTACTGTGCCCCTTTCCGCAGATCGAGGGCACAGCCAAGGCGGTAACCAACGAGACCGCCTCGGCAGTCAGCGATTCGACCAAAGGTTCTTCCCTCTCTCAGCCGTTGCCGTCGGCACCGGAACCTAAAGTGAAGAGCGGCACGGAAGTCGCCTCCAATGAAATGATCGAACCGGGTTATACGTCCGTGCAGCCGGGGTCGTCTATCAAGGGCGTGAGGATGTCGGTTACGCGTCCGAGCGAAAGCGCGGGGCAGCGCAAGTTGTGGTATGCGCTGACCATCAGCGGCAGCACGGCAGCGGCGTTTGACGCCTGGTCCACGCGGCGCGCGATTTCCGGGGGATACGGCACCGAGGGGAACCCGCTACTGCGGCCCTTCTCGCATTCCAACGCGATGTATGCGGCTACGCAAGTCAGCCCTCTGGTGATGGATTATATCGGCAAGCGCATGATGACCAGCCAGCACAAGTGGATGAGGAATATGTGGTGGCTTCCGCAGTCGGCCGGGACCAGCTTTTCGCTCTATGCCGGCGTGCACAACGTACGAATGGTTCCCTGATTTCCGAGCTTTAGCCGTCGCATCGAGTTAGGAACCTGAGTCGCTTCAGGCTCTGATTACGCGACCTATGCGTTCGAACTTGGCGTTCCTTCCCTCGTCAAAAACCATTCATTGTTTTCCACTGCCCGACGCATTCGTCGTCCAGCGCTTTGAGAATTCGCGGATTATATTCCCGCCGATTCGTCCGGCGAGGCCAACCGCGGCATTCGTGAACATCAGGCTGGCTCCCCGATTTGCTCGCGGATAGTACAGATTAGACAGAGCGCCTGAGCTTAAGTCGCCAAGCAAATAAGAATAGTTGGGTGCGGTGAGTCCGCTATCGGTGCGTGTGAAAAACGCGGAACCCACCGCATGCAAAAGCCGCGACTTGACGGAACCGGAGCCCTGGTAGTAGTAGCGTGGATCCTGGTGAAAGAGCGATGGAAAGACCGCGTGAGTCAGGAAGTCGCTGCTGCGTCCGTCGGCAAACTTCGCCGCAAAACGTTTGCCGTATCCCCCGGCGCCTTGCCCGTATCCGGCAAAGGCGTTCGTCGCCTGCTCGATGCCGGCTCCCACGCCGACGCCGACCATGGAAACCGGATCGAATGTGCCCCGTGTAGCGAACCGGAATTTTTGTTTCGCGGTAAGCGGCGCGGCGTCACGAATGTAGCTTGTATAGAAGTTTGGGATGACGCCCATCAGACGCTGCTGCTCTGCGGCTCTTATCTGCTCGGCCGCGATCAGCTCAGTGGGTCGGACCGTCACCTCGATGTTTTCCGTCGCGACCGATAATGAGACGTTGGGAACCTCATAAACCTGCTGCGCCGCAAGGACGAACTCTGCCGATGTAAATCGCGCAAAACCTTCAGCATTGACGATCACCACGTACGAACCCGGAATAATCTGCGTAAAATTAAATTCGCCGTTCGCCTCCGACACAATCGTGTGCAGTTGTGTTCCGTCCTCATGCATCAAGTTCACTTCGGCACCGGAAACGGAGGACCCGCTTACGTCGAGCACCGTGCCTGCTACGCTGGACCCCTCCGCACGGAGTGTTTGCAGAGCCGAATTCTGCGCGGCTGAATTGGGTCGAGCTGCATCCGTGAGGGAGCTGCTGCTAATCACGCGCCCGGCAATTGGTTGCTGTGAGAGCGTGCTCGTGGGCAGCATACACAGCAGTAGCGACGCACCCGTGAGAATCGCAAGCATTCGAGGGCGGGGAACGCTTCTCAAAGCGCGTCAGCTTCGACGCGCAAAATATCGAATTGTGAAACCATTTGCTCGCCGCCGGGCAGTGCGGCTTCAGGGGGGCACTGCACTGCAAGTATGCGCCTCTGTCGGCATTTAACCTACTAAATTAAGACCATCACTCAGCCTAGTCGTAACCTCCGACAAGACTCTCGCCATTCATGCCGGCACCCACACCATTGCCTGTGGACCTCGTCGCTGGCTGCGATCGGAAGTCGCCGGTTCTCCGCGGCGATGCTCCCCTGGCGCTACTTGGACACGACCAGGATTACGAAGCTGCCGGTCTTCATTTTGCCGCGGCGTTCGCCCGGGGCTGGGGGATCGAAGTCGGCGGCCGGCAGGAAGATGTTGTGGGTCTTCAGGTCGAGGCCCATGGTGCGGGCGCTCCGTTTTGTCGCGACATTGTCGATGACCGTGAATTTTTCGGGAGAATCTTCGTGGATGACCGTCAGATTCCCGTCGCCGCAAGATGCAAAGGCGTATTTGGTGGCGGGATCGAAAGCCGCGGCGTCCGGACCCTCGCAAATCGTCGGGGTCGCCACCACCTTGCCGCTGTCCGCGTCCACAACAGACATCACCTTTTCATCACACACAGAGAAGAGCCGCCGGCTTGCGCGATCCATCGCCAGGCCGGAGGGGGACTTGCAAGGAGCCAACGGCCACCGATGCGTTTCGGTGATTTTCTGCGTGTCGATCTCGATAAGCTCGGAGGTGTCTTCATTGTTTACGAACATGCTGCCTTTGCCGTCCGCGACCGCGAATTCTGGCTTGCCGCCCAGCGCCAGCGTGCCGGCGACCGTGCCATCAGCGCCGTTGATGGCGGTGGTGTTCTTTCCTCGGCCGTTGAAGGTGAACACGCGCTTCGAGACTGGGTCATAGGCGATGGCGTCGGGATTGGCGTCGGTCTTTACCGTTCCGATGGTTTTCAACGTCTTGAGATCGAATATCGTCGCGGTGTTGGCCCGGCCGCTGCTGATGAAGCCGCGACCTAGGTCGGAGGCGATGGCGATGCCGTGGACGCCTGGCGTGTCGGGTATGTCCCCTTCGATGGCGTAGGTGTCTGCGTTCATCACTACAACGTGGGTGCCGTGCGAGATGTACACGCGGCGGGCTTCGCTGTCCACGGCGATGTAATCCCAGCCGTCGTCGCCGGGGACTGGGATCGTCTTGATGACGTGATAGCCGGACGAGCCAGGAGCGGGTTGCGCGCTGGCTGACGAGAAAACTCCGACGCAAAGAATAGTTGCGAGTGCGAGGAGACCGGAGGCGGCGAACAAATTGGAGCTTTTGCGCATGTCTTTTTCTCTCTCTTTGGCTGCGGTTATTGGCAGACGGGCACTATGTATAGGCTGGTGAAGCTAAACGCAGCATTAATGTGTCCGCTGGGGCGGCCGTAACTCGGCGGGTTTGTGAGGGCGCGGCGACCAAAGAATTCGGTGTCGGAAGCGGCGCACGGATGACTTTCAAAACGGGAAGGGCCGACCTTAACGCTTTGAGTGGTAGTATGTGCGCGCGAATTTAAGAGCCTATGCTGCAACACCAACGTGTGGATACCCGCGGATGCGCAAGCGTATCGCGGGAGCAGCATCAGGGGTGGACAGGCAGCGATGAGGGTAGGATTTCGATGAAGAAATATTTTGTCGTGGCGGCAATGACGGTCGTGTTGACGACTGCAGCCTTCGGTCAGAGAGCCCCGGCTAAACCGGAGTCGTGCGAGCGGCTGGCGCGGGTGGCGTTGCAGGATGCGAAGATTATGTTGGCGCAGCGCGTTGCCGCCGGGGGGTTTACACCGATGTCGCCGGTGGCTCCGTGGATGGCCATGGATGCGTCGCTTTATAAGGCGCTGCCTGCGTTCTGCCGGGTGACTATCGAGGCGCGGCCTAGCGCCGACTCGGACATCAAGATCGAGGTGTGGTTGCCGGACAGCGGTTGGAATGGGAAATTTCAAGGGCGGGGCAATGGTGGATTTGCGGGAGAGATCGACTATCACGCTTTGGCTTTAGCGCTACACGAAGGCTACGCAACCGCGGCGACGGATACGGGTCACGCTGCGGGCGGGACCGATGCCCGGTGGGCGCTGGGGCACCCGGAGAAGATCACCGACTTTGGATACCGGGCGATTCATGAAATGACGCAGAAGGCAAAGACGATAATTAAGGCATTTTACGGTAATCATCTGCAGCATTCGTATTTCGCGAGTTGTTCGAATGGCGGGCGGCAGGCGTTGATGGAAGCGCAGCGATTTCCATCGGATTACGACGGCGTCATTGCGGGAGCTCCGGCCAATTACTGGACGCACCTGCTGACCAGCGCGGTATGGAACGCGCAAGCCACAACGTCGCAAGAAGCAAGCTACATTCCACCGAACAAGTTGCCGGCGATTGCGCGGGCGGTGAATGAGGCGTGCGATGCGCTGGATGGCGTGAAAGATGAGATTTTGAACGATCCGAGAAAGTGCCACTTCGATCCCGCGGCGATGCTTTGCAAAACTGAGGATTCGGACAAGTGCCTGACCGCGCCGCAGGTGACTGCGCTGAAGAAATTGTATCAGGGGCCCCACGATTCGCGCGGCGCCACAATCTTTCCCGGACTATTGCCGGGAGCGGAGGAAGGGCCAGCGGGTTGGGGGTTGTGGATCACCGGACCAACTCCCGGCAAGGGCTTGCTGTTCGCGTTTGGCAGCGGATTTTTCGGCGGCATGGTCTACGACAACCCGCAATGGAATATCAACGATGCGGACCTTGATGACGCGGTGAAAGCAGCCGACGCGAAGTTCGCGAAAATTTTGAACGCGACAGAAGCAGACCTGGCACCATTCAAGGGCCGCGGCGGGAAGCTGATTCTTTTTCACGGTTGGGACGATCCGGCGATCTCGGCGCTTAATTCGATCGACTACTATCACAGCGTCGTGAACACCATGGGACAAGCGAACACCGACGCATTCGCGCGGCTCTATATGGTGCCCGGGATGCAGCACTGCGGAGGGACGGCGCCCGAAGGGACGGGGCCTGATTCCTTTGGCCAGCACGGGCCTTCGCCGATGGAGAAAGATGCGGCTCACAGCATGCAACTCTCGATCGAGCGGTGGGTGGAACGATGGACACCGCCAGCCGCCATCATCGCGACGAAATATGCGGGCCGTGGGCCAGGCGCGGATGTGCAGATGACGCGTCCGTTGTGCGCGTATCCGCAGGTTGCCAAGTACAAAGGCAGCGGAGACACGAATGATGCAGCGAACTTTGCGTGTGTCGCGGGGGAGCAATAGGCGCGGCCGTCTCGTGTTGGACTGCCGGCGTGGCCTGTGATTTTGACTCGAGACTCGGCGTGGAACCGAAGGGCGCCCGCTTCGGAAAGCGGCCGCTACAACACCGGCGGGATGCATAATGGTGGACGTAGCTCTTGCTTGGGGGATGAGATGCCTGCAGCGAAGAAATTGAGTGATGCCGAAGTGAATGAGCGCTTAAGCCACGCCGGCGGGTGGACTCTGGCCAGCGGGAAATTGCATCGAGCGTTTGAATGCAAGGACTTTGTGACCGCGTTTGGGAACATGACTCGCGTGGCCTTGGTGGCGGAGGCCATGAATCACCATCCGGAGTGGTTCAACGTATGGAACAAAGTGGTGATCGATTTGAATACCCACAGCGTTAAGGGCATCAGCAACCTGGATTTCGAATTGGCCGCAAAGATTGATGAGATCTTCTCGGCTTGAGAGATGGCGCCTTTGCTGCTCGGCGAGCCTGGTGAACGCTTTGCCGCCGCGCGGAACAAGCCCCGCCCCCACAACGCGTGGCGCGTCTTCTCTGCCTCGATGTGTTGTATTTGAGACAGCTTCCTTTTCATGATTGGCGCCCACCATCCCCTGCAGGGCTCGCGGCGCTGGTTGCCGGCTGTTTTGCGATGGATCGCGGCACTCGGCGTTCTTGGAGTGCTGCTGCATTTCCTTCCGGTGGCCACCGTGCGTAAAGCGATCGCGCAGATTCCCGCCTGGCTCTTTCTGGCCGCCCTGGCGGGCTATCTGCTGGCGCACACGGCGGGAATCGCCAAGTGGCGCATGGTGGTCAACGCCGCGGGAGCGGAACTCGATTTCCCCACCTGCGCCCAGTGCTATCTGGGCGGCTTGTTCGGCACCCTGTTCCTGCCCTCGATCGTTGGAGGCGATTTGATCCGCCTGGCAGTCGGCTTGCGACGCAGCCCGCGACCCGCGGCGGTTCTGGCCGGGAACATTGTCGATCGATTTCTGGATGTCGCGGCGCAAGCGGCACTGGTGCTACTGGGATTGATTCTGCTGCCAGGTTCGGTGCCGCAATACCTTCAGGAGACCGCGCACAAAGCGCTGCTGGTGTGCGTCGCGGCTATGGTGATACTCGTGGCGCTGACGATCTTGTTGCGCGGGGCATTGCTGGCTGGCCGCTCGGTGAGGTTCCGCCGGCGCTTGGCGCGACTGCGGCACGCTCTGCGCACCGTTTCGCGCCAGCCTCACAAACTGCTCTTCGGATGGCTAGCCGGAACTTTCATCCAATCGACATTTCTGATTCTAACGGCTCGACTCGCAGTGGCCTGCGGGCTGCTGCTGCCCCTACGCGTGTGGCTATTTGCCTGGCCGCTGGCAAAACTTGCAGCGCTATTGCCACTGACGCAGGGCGGGATCGGTGTGCGCGAAGCAGCGCTCGTGGCACTACTGGCTCCCTTTGGCGCGGCCGGCCATCTCGTGCTGGCGGCTGGCCTGGTGTGGGAGGGCGTGATCATCGCCGGTGGATTACTTTCCGGCTGCGCTGCGCTTCTGCTCCGGCGCGCCTCCTCTTCGCGGCCGGGGACGTAGCCTATGGGAACTCCGGCGCGGAGTTCTCTTGACTATCTTCGTCATTGCGCCACAATAAGCGCACCCCCTTCTTGCAGCTTGCGTTCTGTTTAAAGACTGACCTCTCCAGTTGCCGCAGTGTCTTTCTGCGGCCCCGATCATCCATGTATTGATCCATGTTTGGATCGCGTGCCGCGGCATAAGGGACTGCTCATCTCCAAACCTCTTGGGAAAATGAGGCCGAAACATGACCCGAGAGAAGGTTCGTATTTTGCTCGCCGAAGACGACTCCGAGGAAACTGTCGATACTCTAGGGGCCCTCTATCCTGATTCCGCCGGAGGTTTGGATCTCACCGTAGTGTCTACCATGGCCACGCTGATCCCCACCGTCAAAATGGTCGACCCGGAACTCATTCTCTTCGATCTGGACCTGAGTCTGAGCGATCCGCTCGATGCCGTGCATCTGCTGCACCGGTCGGCACCGGGAATTCCGCTGGTGGTGCTCGCCGATCCTGCAAAGAAAAGTTATGCGGCGCAGAGCCTCAGCGAAGGCGCGATGGACTATGTCTTGAAAGGGTTCATGGATGCCCGAACCCTCGGTCGGGTGGTGCGAACGGCGCTGGAACGCAATACCTTTGAGGGCTTGGCGGACCTGCTTCGCGATTCCCTCACGGGCCTTTACACTCGCGAAGGATTATTGACGCTGGGCACCCGGTGTCTGGAAGAAGCCCATCGCCGCACCGGCGGGGCGCTGTTGTTGATCTGCGCGCTGTTCGAGAACTTGCAGACTTTGCGGGAAGGTTTCGGGCCCGGCGCGGGGGATTACGCGCTGCGCGACGTGGCACAGATTCTTGCCAGTAGTTGCCGCCGCAGCGACATCGTTGCCCGCCTGGGAAACGAGCAGTTTGCAGTCCTGGCTGTCGATGCCGTGGCGCCCAGTTCGCCGGTGATGCGCCAGCGGCTGGAAAGGCATCTCGCCGTGCACAACAAGACGCGTTCGCCGTGGGGGCCGATCGACTTGCGCCTGAGCCTGGGAACCTGGTCGGCGAAAGACGGACGGAACTTCGGCGAGTTCCTCGATGCCGTGGAGGCGCAGTTGCGGCACGGGGGCTTGCCAGAAAAAGTGCCGGGCCCGCTTCTGCAGCATGCCCTGCGAGGTTGACGGGCGATGACTCGCGATGACGTCTTAGACAAATGCTTGGAGGAGCGGCAGAGCCGCTCCGGAGTTCGCGAATGAAGACCGTAACGCTGGAAGAGACACCCAAATCGAAAGTCTTGACGCCCTTGCGGGCCCTCATCGTCGGGTATTCCCACAACGATCTGGACTTGATCCTGTTCGAGTTGCGGGAATCCGGATTTGACGTGGAACACACGGTGGTCTCCAGTCGAGAGGAGTTCCGTACCGCCGTTGCCGGAAACAGTTTCGACGTAGTGCTCGCTGACTACCGGCTTCCCAGCTGGAGCGGTCTGGACGCGCTTGTGGAGCTACGCCGCGCCGGCAAGGACATTCCGTTTCTGCTGGTCGCAGGAACGTTAGGCGAGGAAGTGGCGGTCGAATGCATCAAGCAGGGCGTCAACGACTACGTCCTCAAAGACCATCTGTCGCGGCTCCCCATTGCCTTGACGCGCGCCATGACCGAGAAGGGTCTGCGCGACGAAAATGCCCGCGCGCATGATGCGCTACGCGTGTCCGAGGCGCGTAACCGCGACCTCGTGGAGCATGCCGTCTACGGTATCTCGCGGGTCTCCTCCGAGGGCGGTTTCCTCGACGGGAATCCCGCGCTGCTCCGCATTCTCGGTTGCCCCAACGCGGAGCGCTTGAAGAAGCTGAATTTCGGCCGGGACCTCTTCCGCTTCCCCGAACAGCACGCCCAGCTGATGGGCAAGTGCCGCGAGCTTGGCCAGATTCACGGCTCGGAAGTGGAGTGGAGACGCGCGGACGGCGGCATCGTGGCCGTCCGACTGGACGTGCGGCGTGTCACTACTTGGAACGAGAGCGAAACCTTCGAAATTATCGTGGAAGACGTAACCGAACTGCGCGGCATGGAGCGGCAGTTGCGCCAGGCCCAAAAATTCGAGGCCATCGGACAACTCGCCGGAGGTGTGGCCCATGATTTTAACAATGTCTTGGGCGCGGTCCTGGGCTGGGCGGAGATGGGATTTGAGCATTGCCGCGACCTTCCGAAGGTCGCCGAATACTTTCGCCACATTCGGGAGCAGGCCGAACGCGCCGCCGCGTTGACCCGCGAGTTGCTGACTTTTGCGCGGCACCAGGTGCTCCAGCCGCGCGCCGTCGATCTCAACACCGTGGCCAGCGGGTTGTTCAGTTTGCTCGATAAAGTCATTGGGAGGCATATCGAGGTCAAGTATTTGACCTCCCCTCTGGATCCCGTCAAAGCCGATCCCACGCAGATCGAACAGGTGCTGATGAATTTGTGCATTAACGCGCGCGACGCCATGGCCGAAGGCGGGCGCCTGGTGATCGAAACCGAGATGGTCGACCTCGACGAGCCCTATTGCCGTTTCTATCCCTACGTGACCCCGGGGCGCTATGCGGTGCTGTCGGTAGCCGACACCGGAATAGGCATGGATGTCGATACGCGCGAGCGCATCTTCGAACCTTTCTTCACCACCAAAGAGGGAGGCAAGGGCACGGGCATGGGACTCGCGGCTGTCTACGGCATCGTGAAGCAGCACGGAGGGTTTATTCACGTATACAGCGAGCCCGCGCATGGGAGTTTGTTTCGCGTGTACCTGCCGGTGATGGAAGGCGGCGTGGCGGAGGGGGTCGTGTGCACAAAGCCGACGCCCTCGATGGCCGGCATGCGCGGCACGGAAACCGTGCTCATTGCCGAGGATCATGAGTCGGTGCGGGAGATGGCGCGACAGACCCTCGTGGCCCTCGGGTATCGCGTTCTGTCCGCCGCCGACGGCGAGGAGGCTTTGCGGCTCTGCGAAAACGAGACACCCCAGTTGGCAGTCCTGGACGTAATCATGCCAAGGCTTGGCGGCCCGGCAACGGCGACGCTGCTCTCCGCGCGATTCCCCGAAATCCGCGTGCTCTTCACAAGCGGCTACTCCGCGGAGTCGGACATCATTCCTGACGGCGCCAAGGGACGCTATCTGCAGAAACCATACAGCCCGACCACGCTTGCGAGGCTCGTGCGCCAAATCTTGGATGAGCCGGTCGCTGTCGAGAGCCCGACCGGCGCGGTTAGTAACTGATCTCTAGATAGGTCAAATGTAGGCGCCGGGCTTTGGCCCGGCACAGCCTTCTTCTGCGCTTTTGCAGCCAACGCCGGTCCGAGCGGGTGATGGAAAAGACCCGGATCGCGAAGTGCCCAAACGATCGGCCTGTACCAGCAGGCAGGTTGATGGCAAGCACAGTTTCAAGCAACAGCCTTCCGCCGTGCCCGAGGGAGTCCTACACTGGAGAAAGCTGACCGGACAGGCCAGACCTTCGACAACTCGTCTTTCGCTAGGATGAGCCCTGGGCGGTCTGCGGAGAGAGTCACCCTCTTTAGGTCGGTGCTTTAGCGCCGACGTAAACTTCGTGCTCTCAACGGGCTTTCAGCCCCTGAAGGAAGCTTTTTCCTCGTTTTTTGTTGCATTTTTTCGCGGCCTGCTGGGACACCGAAGACGAACACGGCGCAGAATCGAGACAACAGTGATGAAACGCGTGCTGACATTGAGTGTCGTCTTTTTGCTTGGCCTGGCCATTGCACGCCAGGCGATCGCGGAGCCGCAAAGCAGTGGATCGGGAGTGGTTACCGGAGTGGTGATCGGGCCGGACGATAAGCCGGTACCGCACGCGGTCGTGACGTACCAGTCGGGCGGAGGAAGCGCGCCGCATGTAGCCCACGCGGACGCCAAGGGACACTTCACGATTTCGAAGCTTCGTTCCGATAACTATGCGTTACGCGCATCGGGCAACGGCGTGTTCAGTTCCTGGGAAAACGTGGTGGTGCGCTCCGGGAAAACCAAGACGTTGACGCTGCACACGATTTACGCCAAAGAAATTCCCAAGGCCTACACCGCAACCCGAACCTACGAACCAAACAACTAGCCCCTTAAGGAAGCTCTTTCCTCGTTTTGTTGCGTTTTTTCGCAACCTCTTCAGCCCGTGAGACTCACAATTCAAATGCCCTGTAGCCGCCCTCGTGTTTAGAGGGCGGGGTTTAAATGACGCGCCGCCAGGGACAACTGGCCGGAGCATCGGTGTGCGTATCAAACGTGTGGGCTTCCAACGGCGCTCCTGGGGCAGTGAGATTGTGTTTGTGGCTGAATCTAAATCCCACCCTTTCCGCGAGGACGGCTACAGGTCATGATCGTTTTGGTCTGAGCGTTTGTGGCGCAGCAGTGCCGCGTCCGCACAGCGCTGGGATGCGGATCGCCCGTCATTCCGTCAACAACTTTTGGAGTTCTTTGAGATCCGACACGCTGACATCGGAAACGGCGCACATCTCCATCCCACCCTTGCGCCAGTCGATCCAATTGTAGCCGAGCTGAGAACCGGATTGCGGGGACATGTCGGGGTCCGTCGTTGGCCAAATGAATACATTCACAACGTGCTTGCGCCGGCCATAAACGAGCACGGCGACTTGACGACCTTTCACAACATCGAGGCGGCCGCCTTGCAGCGGAAAGCCATCGTTTGCGAAATCGCGCACCGGCGGCGCGAAATCGACTTTGCCGTCGAACCACGGCTTCACGGTGTGCTGGTCTGTCGAGACCACATCTACCAGATGGCCCGGCTGCAGAGAACGAAGGTGGGCATCCACAATCGCAGACGCCAGTTCGGTTTGTCCACCGCGGCCCGTCGGGCCCGGGAGCAGGCGCACGCCGATAAAAAAAGCAAGAATCAGGGCCGCCGCCAGAGCGAGCCACTGAGTCGGACGCACTCTCGGTCGAACAGGCGCAACGACAATCGGCGCGGGAGCGCGATACTGCGCTTCCATTTTCCGGCGAAGGATTGCGGGCGCGCGTTCGTAAAGTCCGGCCTGCTGGATGGAAGCTCGCAACGTCTCTTGGGTTTCCAGAGCGGAAGTGCACTGCGGGCACGACAACAGGTGGCGTTCGAAATCTGCCGCGCGCGCGGCGTCCAACTCGCCATCCATATAGCCGTGGAGCACGGACTCAGTGAGCTCACAGCTCACGGCGGGCCTCCTGATTCTTGACGGGATCGGCCTGGGTCAAGGTGCGCTGTAGCCGCTGTCGCGCCCGGGCGAGCGCCGACATTACCGTGCCAATCGGCATGGAGGTAATCGCCGCAATCTCTTTATACGAGCAGCCTTCCAGTTCGCGCAGAATCAGGACTTCCCGAAAACGCGGTGGCAGATCCTCGAGTGCGCGCGTCAGCCGTTCGCGATTATCCCCGGCAATGGCCAGCGATTCGGGATTGGCGCCCGCCTGCGGATAAAGCTCTTCGTCAAATTCCGTAGTCAATTCCATCGGCCGATTCTTCTCCAGCCACGTGTAGCAGTTATTGCGCACGATCTGCAAAAGCCAGGCGCGAACATCGCCGCCGTGAAAACCCCGAAAAAAGCGGAAAGCGCGCAGCATGGCCTCCTGGGCGACGTCCTCGGCATCGGCACGCCCGCGCAAAATCCATCGCGCGAGGTTAAAGGCTGCGTCCAGATGCGGAAGTACAAGTTGCTCGAAGCGCGCACGCTCCTGCAAATCCAACACGTCCAAGTCTTTCCCTTCGACACCCGAACTCATACTGTAAACCGCCGTCGGCCGCATTTTATTCCCGAATTCCAGATTCCCGCACAAGATAAAAATTTGCCAACTCTGGAATAACGGACAGGCCCGAGCGGTCTGGATAAGCGAAACACGTCCGGGAGCGGCGCGGGCACCCTGGATCAAACTCAACTCGCGCCGCTCCTTCATTTGAGGACTTCGGCTGAATCGCCTCGGATATCGCGAAATATAGGCAGCTACGGAGAAAAATCATGACCGAAAAGACGAAAGACGAGATTCTGTACGATCACAATCACGACGGAATTGACCGGCGGGGATTCTTGAAGTGCATGGCGTGGGCGGGAACCGGAACGCTGTGCGTGATGCAGGGCGGTGTGCTGAAGTCCTTCGCGCTGAACCGCGGGTCGGATCCGGGAGCGGCAACTGCAAAGGGAGAACTGAGCTTCGTACAGATCAGCGACTCCCACATGGGATTCAACAAGCCGGCAAACACCGATGTGGCGGGGACGTTCCAAGCCGCGGTGGATAAAATCAACGGCTTGTCCACGCCGCCGGAATTCCTGTTGCACACCGGCGATATCAGCCACCTGTCGAAGCCCGAGGAGTTCGATCACGTCGATCAAATTCTGGAGAGCACCGGAAAGCAGGCCTTCTTTGTGCCCGGTGAGCACGACGTACTCAATGATGAGGGCCAGCAGTTCCGCGAGCGTTACGGAAAAGGCTCGAAGGGCGCGGGCTGGTACAGCTTTGATCAGAAGGGCGTGCACTTCGTCGGCCTGGTGAATGTGATGAATTTGAAAGCCGGGGGACTTGGCTCGCTGGGACACGATCAACTCGAGTGGCTCGAAGATGACGTCAAACACCTCAAGTCCAGCACCCCAATCGTGGTGTTTGCGCACATCCCGCTGTGGACCGTTTATCCCGACTGGGGTTGGGGCACCGAAGATAGCGCCCAGGCTCTCGGTTATCTCAAGAAGTTCGGTTCCGTCACCGTGCTGAACGGACACATTCACCAAACCATGCAAAAGGTGGAAGGCAACGTGACGTTCCATACCGCGGCATCAACGGCTTTTCCGCAACCAGAGCCGGGCAAAGCGCCGTCTCCCGGTCCGATGACCGTTCCTGCGGAACAACTGCGCAGCTTCCTCGGCATCACCAACGTCAACTACGTCCAAGGCCAGCACGCGCTCGCCGTGGTGGACTCGAAGCTCGGCTGACCGGTGTCCGATTCCCTTGGTGGGGGCGGACTCCTAGCTTAGGTGAACAGTATCCGATTCGCTTGTAGGGGCGGGGCTTGCCCCGCCCGGCGGCAGATCCATTTAGTTCATTCGATATCAAGATTAAGAAAGGAAAAAGTCATGAGGATACGTGTGTGCATTGCAAGATTGGCGGTACCCGCAGTGGCGGCGGCGATTCTGTTGTTCGCAATGGGGAGAGGTTCCGTCGTCAACGCGCAACAGGCGCCCACTGCCAGCGTGGAAGTGAAAATCGACAACTTCAGCTTCGGTCCGGCTGCCCTTACGGTTGCGGTGGGGACGACGGTTACCTGGACCAATCGCGACGACATTCCCCATACTGTGGTCAGCGACGACAAGGTCTTTAAATCCAAAGTCCTCGACACCGACGAGAAGTTTTCCTACACCTTCACCAAGCCCGGAACCTACCCATACTTTTGCTCGATTCACCCCAAAATGACCGGCAAAGTGATCGTGCAGTAAGGCGCGCTAATGTTGAACCCTTTCGATCCGCAAGCCGCGCTGCTTGCCAAACACGCGCAACACGTAGTGCTGATCCATTTTCCAATCGCGCTGTTCATCACCGGAGTTGCGTTTGACTTTGTCGCGCAATGGACCAAGCGCCGCGGCTTGGCCGACGCGGCCTACTACAACCTTCTGCTCGCTGCGGCTTCCACGTTGCCGGTGCTAATCACCGGGATCCTGGCCTGGCAGCTCCAGCTCGAGGGTCAGAAGCTGAAGGGCATCCTGTTGCTGCACTTGGTTTTCGCGTGCCTCTCGATCGTAACGATCTGGATGGCTTGGTGGGTCCAATTCCAGGGAAGGCGCCGAGGAGGACAGTTACCGAACTACCGGCTGGCGATCGAAGTGGTGGCCGCCGCCTTCGTCGCGCTGACCGGGCATCTGGGCGGGTACCTGAGTGGCGTAAATGGAGCAGGGTAATAGTACCGACTTACTCGCTCGAATCGCTCTACGGCGCTGATATTACGCCAGTTACCCGATCCGGGAATTACCGGTACCAAAACCCGGGTACCTCAATTTTTGACCCTCGCGGCCCATTGAGCGAAACAGTCGGCTCTCGTAAATTTGCTTTCGACGGGTTGGGGGCCGCGCGGGGACAGCGGCTCCGCAAGGGGCCGTGTGCGAGCTAACCCAACCCGCCAAACCTTAGCTTTCCTCTAGATAGCGCCGGGCTTAGGCCCGGCGTTGTCGTTTCCAAGCCCAAATTCATGAAACAATAGGCATGGGCCATGCTTCGCAGTATCGATGGCTCATTTTAATAGCTGACATAACATGGCTATATTCAGTGATTTACGGCGACGTCCCATGGCTCCCCTTGAGGGCTTTGCCCGACACCTGGCGCATTTCCGCTCCTCGGTCGCTCGCAAGTTCCTGGTGTTAACCGCGGCTTTGGCATTCGGCACCCAAGGACTAGTTCCCGATATCGCCATCGCGGGCGCATCGCCCCCCTTGCTAAAACCATCGACGATCGAAGCGTTCCATCTGTATGTTCGGCTGACGGACAAGCGTAGCGACGATGAGCTGAAGCGCGGCACCGGCCTTCTGTGGATCGACGGCCTGCCAGAAACCGAACGCACGCAGGCTTATGGTGAGCTTCAGCACGGCGCAGTGAAGATGCGCAAACTCGAAACGCTGGAGAACGGAGCCGCGATCCGCTGTCCAGACGGCTTAATTCACCATTGGGTCGGCCTCGCGTTCATTCCGGGAGCAAAGCTTGCTGACGTTCTGGCCATCCTGGAGGACTACAACCAGCACGCTGTCTACTACGCGCCGGATGTCGAGCGATCCAAAATCGAGTCGCGGGACGCGGACCATTTTCGCGTCTTTCTCCGCTTTCGACGGCACAAGGTGGTGACCGTGGTACTGAACACCGAACACGACGTCCAATACTTCCGCGATTCGGATACCAGGGCGCACAGCCGGAGCTCCGCGGTGCGCATCGCGCAAGTGGAGAACGCCGGCAAGAGCGATGAACGCGAGAAAACGCCCGGTGACGACGACGGATTCCTGTGGCGGATGGAAACCTGGTGGCGAATGATCGAGACTGACGGCGGCGTCTATGTACAAAGTGAAGTGGTTTCGCTGACGCGGGATATGCCGGCTGGATTGGGCTGGCTGATCGGGCCATTCGTGACCAGCATCCCCAAGGAATCATTGGCCTTCACGATGGAAGCCACGCGAAAGGCGGTCATCGCCAGGGCCCGCGGCAATTAATTCCAGTCTGATCTCGCGCTGCTCGTGTTGAGGCTGACACAGACAGGAGTGTCTGTGCTACCCCTCCCCCCGGTATTTCTGTAAGTATTCATTCTAAAGGTGGTTAAAGTTGCTTGTTTTGATAGACTTTTGCAAGTATTGATTCTAGAGAGTTTAGCCTCACCGTATACTATCACTATGACGAGGGTGATCACGAGTCTTGGTCTTGGCCAACCTTTGCAGTAGCTGCCAGGCTTCGGCGGCGGATCGATCCCAGGTCCAGTGTTGCGCGGTTCTTGATGCGGCTTCGCCTATGTTGCGGCGAAACTCTGTGTCGCGGTAGAGGCGCTCAATGATGCGAGCAAGCGTCTGTGTGTCTCCCGGTTCGCGCAAGATGAACCCATCGACGGTGTTGTGAATGAGGCCGGAAACGCCTGCGTAGGCGGAGGTAATGACGGGCAGACCGCAGGCCATGGCCTCTGCAACGGGTAAGCCGAATGAGTCTTCCAGGCTCGGGCTGGCGTAGGTATCGGCTGCCGCGTAGAACGTGATTACATCAGGTCGTGGGGATACCCAGTGGCAGCGATCGAGAACGCCGAGGCTTTTCGCGGATTCGCGAAAAGGCCCGATCGTGTCGTTGCCAACGACGAGAAGGTGCAGCGGCAGGCCCGGAAGGAGCGCCATGGCCTGAAGGATTACGGGAAGACCCTTTACTCGCCAATCATTTCCGATCAACAACAATACGAAATCAGTTTCCCGGAGTCCGAGGCGCCAGCGCGCTGCGTTACGGAGTGCGGCCCGCGCCGGCGCAGAGAATTCTCGCGTGTCCACGCCGTTGGGAATTACGGGAACATCGCTGCGATGGAAGTACTGGTCGAGGAGGTCGGCGGTGCGTTGTGAAACCGCCGCAAGCGCGGTGCTTCGATCGGAATAGAAGCGGCGTTCGAGGGCGGTCAGCAAGCCGTAGTAGGCACGCCGATGAAGGGTTCGAAACCAGCCAGAGGGTCGCGTCTCGGGAGACCCTTTGTCGCGGGCGAGTTCCTGTAGCCTGCAAAAAACGGCGTGGACGATGATGACGTCCGCGTCCAAACAGTTGATTCCGGGAGAAACGATAAGGTCGAACGAAAGGCGGCGGAAGACGCGGTGGCACCATCGAAGAAGGCCATTGGCAAACATCCAACCTACAAACTTGACCAGATGCGGCCCAGGAATTGAAGGAACTTTGTGCCAAACGATGCGGCCGGATTCGCTGGAGTCCAGCAGCTTGTCGTCCGCGAGGGGAAGGTCGTCGGCACGTTCGGCATAGAGATGGATTGCGCAATGATAGTCGCGAGCCAGGCGTTCCAGGAGTTCCGCGAGGGCGCGCTCGGAGCCGTGCTGCCGATCCACGAAAGGCGAGACGACGGCCAGCCGCAAGTCAGCGATTCCCGAGACGGCTGGATTGAGGGCCTGGACCGCCCGCATTTTGTGGGGCCTGCACCAGTTGAGTGGCCTCAGCCAGCTTAGGCAGCCGAAACAAAATGCCGAGCAACAGCCAGAGATAGGCGTTCAAAACAAAGTCCTGATACGCCTGCATACCTTGAAAGGTGAAGGGAATGAGCAAGAGAAAGGCGTACCAGAAAATCATGAAGCCGAGGGGAAACCAGGGAGAACCTTTCAGTTTGCGCACCACCTTCCACGCGGAGAACAAGACTGCGCCGCTCATGACGAACCAGAGTAGCAGGCCGACGATTCCGAGCTCGAGAATGATGTTCCCAAAGCCGCTTTCGACCGCATCGGTGGGCGGGGGTACGTGGAAGATGCGTGAGACGTACTGACCGCCGAGCGAGACGGTGCCGATACCAAATCCATATGCCCAACGGGGGGAATTGAAGGCGCCCAGGAAGTTCGCCAACGGATAATCGCGCGTGCGATGCATCAATTCATTGGCGGGGCTTCTGGGATCGAGAGTCTCGGAATAGACCGCGAGGCGATCGAGCAGTGCATCGGGGAAGGCAAAAAAGAGAATGACCATCGCTAGAGCGACACCGAGAACGGCCCGCTGCAAGGTGCGGAAGATGCGCCGGGCCTCGCCCTGCCGCCATGGCGCACCCCAGAAGAAGGCAGCCGCGCCAACGAGGCCGCTGCCAATGCTCCACATGAACACACCGCGTGAAGCACACATCACGCAGCCCGCCGCGGTCAAACCGAGGGCCAGGAAAGCGAACAATCTGCCCCGGCGTTCGCGCAGGAGAAGGTAGCCACTGAATCCGAAGACGATGAGCCAAGCGACGATGAGCATGTCCCCGAAGCGCCCGGTGCTAACGAATACCGAGGTGGGCCGATAGACAATCACGCCGGAGATCGGAGCGGCCCGGTAGGTCTGGCTCAATTGGCGTATGTCCTCAGCGGGAACTTCAGGGTTCAGAAAGGTGTGTCCGAGGACGGACTGGAAGAGGCCCAGAACGATGATGGCCAGCATAATCGCCAGATTGATATTGAAAAAACGGCGGAGGGCCACTTCGGAGTCGATCAGCGCGTAGCCGATGACGAAAAGCGGGGTGTAGTAGAAATACAGCTTCATTCCGAGGAGGCCGAAGAAAATGCTGGTGGAGCCGGGATTAAACACCTGCAAGACGCCAAACCAGACGAAAACGGCCAAGGCCAGAAAAAAGGGAGGGCGCAAAAGCTGCAGGCCTTTCTCTTTGCGGCGATAAGCGATGAAAAACGACATGTAGACAATGGCGACCAGAAAATCCTTGGCAAAGTAAATGGCCATATTGTTTCCCAGGAATTTGCGGGCCAGGTCTTCAAACAGGAGCCACGCGAGGAAGAAATAGACGCCATTGCGCCAGTTGTTGAGCATGGTGACGATAATCGCGCCGCCCACACAGATGAGTGCGACGAATGCCAAACTGGTCATGTCGTTGCTAATGATGTAGCCCGCGAGCTCGTACGCGGCAATCATGGCAAACACGAAAAAGCCGGCAGCGAGCAACGATCCGCGGCGCAAGCCTCCCCAGAATGACGGCGCAAGTGTTTTCATATCGTGGCTTTGAATACAAAGACGTGATGGTCGCCGAGGATGGAGTCACCTGGAAACGCCGCGGCCGCCAAGCGTAGCGTCCAGGCAATGGGCCTACGGGATAATTGGTAGCCGTTTGGAGGAAATAAAAGATGTTCGCTCAAGCTGAGACCCGCGCGCGGGAGAAACTGGCGCCGTAAGAGATCCGAAAAGATGGGAGAGATGTGCGTTGGATCGCTGACCTCATCCATAGTGCGGATCTTGCCACCGAGAAGAAACCGAAGGCGCGCCGGCAAGGAATCGACGTTGGGGGTGGTAATTACGGCGGCGCCATTGGGCGCGAGGAGCTGGGCGATGTTTCGCAAAAAGTTGATGGGACTCTCGACGTGTTCGATCACTTCAATGGCCACAACCAAATCGAAGGAAGCCACGCCCAACACCTTCGAAAATACCGCCTGGTTCAAGTCTTGCGAAACAAATCGCTGCTTCCCTTGATAAACGGCGGGATCGCGATCAACGGCGACGACGCTGCATCCGAGAGAGTGCAGGCGTTCGCACATGGCTCCCGGTCCGGCGCCAAGGTCCAGCGCGCGGGTCCCAGATTTGGCATGACGGACAAGCACATGTTCGAACACGAAGTCATGCAGACCCGAGGGTGTGGCAGTGCCGAGCATCAATCTCTTCACAGTCTATATCCAAGCCCAAGCAAGCACATAGAGGCTCTATCAAGTGGGCGAAGCCCGAGACGCGGTCCCTGGCAGGCTGCGGAAAAATGCAGCAAAACGAGGAAAAAGCTTCCTTCAGAGGGCTGCAGCGCGCGGAGAGCGCGCAGTTTACGTCGGCGCTAGAGCACCGACCCCCTGAAGAAAAAGACTTTTCCGCAGCCTGCTAGACGCCCAGTCGGCATTCATGCCGAGCCCGAATACACCAGCCTGACCATAAACCATCCTTACCATCAACCATTAAGTATAATGCCAAGTTACAGAAGACCTTTGAAAAGGCCGAGATAGATGTGGGCATGATCCTCAATCATGCGCTCGAGAAGAAAGGCGGCACGCGCGCGGCCCCGAGCTTCCTTGCCGATGGTTATGATTTTTGAAGGAGACTGCAGCACTTCTCTCATGCGCCGCGCGAGATTCTTCCGGATCGCCGGGCACACACAAGAGTCCCGCATCGCCAACAACTTCCCCTAGTCCGCCGATCCTGGATGCGATCACGAGCCGACCGCGCATCATCTGTTCCATCGCTGCAAGCCCGGCGGTTTCTTCCCACACCGAGGGCATGACCACCACGCGGACGCCGCTAAGGACCTTAGCCAGAGGCGCACCCCGAAGGAATCCGGTGATTCGAACGACTTTGTCCAACCCATATCGTTGGATGGTGGCTTCCAAGTTAGAGCGCTCGGGCCCGTCTCCGATGAGCAGCAACTCGAACGCCCAGCCCTCGGGTATCAGAATCTCGGCGGCTTTCAGCAATACGGGTAGCCCTTTTTCTGGTACCAGCCGGCCGACATAAGCGAAGCACAATTTTCCAGGCTCCGGACCGATTCCCGCATCCGACTCGTCAGGTTCGGTGACACTGTCGACGCCGTAATACACGACGGAGGAGCGCGGCAATCGCTGACGCTCCAGGACGTGTCTGGTGATGGCGATATTGAAGGCGGCGGTTTGCGTCAACAGGTTGCGCGGAAACATCAACAGCAGACTGGCGAAACTCCGCAACCACGGCATTTGCGTTGCCTGGCAGCGCAAACATTCGGCATAGCGTCTGGCCTGGAAGTGTCCGGGACAAATCGATCCGTCGGGCTGGTGGACCAGCAGGCCGTTGGGACACGTGGCCTGGTAACCGTGATGCTCCACGATCACCGGCTTGCGCGCCAGCCAAGCAAGAAGGAGCGGGAGCAATGATGGACCGGCCAAATGAATGGCATCGGAGGAGGAAATCAAGCGCCAGAGCTTGACCAGAGTCGGTTGGCGCACGACCGGAAACGGCAATAAGCGGTCATCGAAATTTTGGGAAGGTGTATCGGTGACCGCGGTCACCTCGAATCTTGGCCGGTTGTCCCGCGAGCCGCGAGCTGCGAGACCCCGGGCCAGCGCCAAGACGATCGTTTCGACGCCTCCAACACTGGGCGGGAAATAGTGTGAATAGACGAGCAGCTTCATTCCAAGAGTTTCTGCGAGGCTCCGCGACTGGAATCGACAGAAGCTGTCGCGCGAGCGCGGAAACGGCCTTGCTTATGCGAAACAGCGGAAGCAGTGGCTTCAAGAGTCGCGTTGATATTTTCTTCGGGCGACCAATTACGGATATGCGCACAGGCCAAGTCACCCAGCGCACGCAGGTATGCGCGATCCTGAATCACTTTGCCGAGGATCGCCGCAAGAGCCGCGACATCACCGCAACGAAAGACAAGCTCAGAATGAACCGGAGCAACGAGATTCTCTCGCAGCGCCTACGCGATCACTGGCGATGACCGGGCAACCGCAGCACATGGCTTCGTTAACGACGACCGCGAAGGGCTCGTATTCGGAAGGTAGGACCATGACGTCGGCGGACTTATAGATCGCCGGAAGTTGCGATTGATTGACGAAGCCCAAGAAGCGGACACGCGAATCGACGCCGAGAGCGACCGACTCGGCTTCCAGCTGCGAGCGAAGCGGTCCGGCTCCCGCGAAGACCAAGCGGGTAGTCGACGAATTTAGCCTGGCGAACGCCTGGAGGAGATCGGAAGGGCGCTTCCAGGGCTGAAGCTTGGCGCAGAAAAGGATGACGGTATCCGAGGGTGAGGCTCCCCAAGAGAGCCGCGCAGCTTGGCGATCGACCTGGCTCGACTTCTCTGTCCACCAGTCGTTGTCGACCGAGTAAGGCGTCAGCGTGATTCGCTCTGGTGGAATGCGAAGAGAAAGCATCAGGTCGCGGGTCGCGGACGACGGGACGATAACCTGGTCGGCCAGACGAAAAAGCCTGGGCCACAGCAATTTCTTTAACTTTATCTTCCAGGAATGGGCGTCGCGCGGCACGAGCGAAGTGGCGTCGGTCCCAAACAGAAACGCGGTGCCCGAGAATTTCGCGGCGAAATAGGCGATCCAAAAAGTCGCACGGGTATAGCTCGCATAGCAGAGGACCGCGTCGAAATGTCCAGCGCGGATGAGCTTCCACAATCCCCAATTGCAAAGGCCGAAAAAATTCTCCGCGCCGGATCCGCTGTTCGGCACATGCACCCACGAATAGCCGTCCAGCAAGGGCACATCCCATTTGACAGTGGCGGCGAAACCCGGATCGTGGGCGGCCTCCGCACCCCGCAAAGTGCAATAAGCCACGTGGAGATCGAGATCCTTGCGTGCGGCCATGCGGCGGAAAATGGGTGCCTGATATTGAACCGGATGGGCAGCGAGGGCGAGCACGCGGAAACGGCGCTCAGGCATGCCATGACTCCGGGTCATGATTGCACGTTGGCAGCGACGGCGAAGGTGCATCGGCGATTTTCTTGGAGTGCAATAGATGCCCCAGAGCGCAGTATACCCCCGTTTCGCGGGGGCACCGGCTGTGCTAAACTGCGTAGGTTCCGCAGGGTAGGCGGTTTACGGTACGTCTCCGCATCGGGAATTGCGCGCACCCGGAGCGCGAAGGATCGCGCCGAGCCGCCGGAAATTTCACCAAACTAGATCGCGTTACGGGCCGGCAGCGCGGTGTCTGGCCCTTGCGGTCGCGAGTTGAAAAAGAGGACGTTTCATGTCTGGGCATTCAAAATGGGCCACGATTAAGCATAAGAAGGCGGCGACGGACGCCAAGCGCGGGCGCGTCTTTACTCGTATCATTCGCGAGATTAGTATCGCGGCGCGTATCGGCGGCGGCGATCCGAACTCCAATCCACGATTGCGCACAGCGATTCTCGCGGGCAAGAACGAAAACATGCCCAACGAAAACATCGAACGCGCCATCTTGCGCGGTACGGGGCAGCTCGAAGGCGAGCAATACGAAGAAGCAACGTTCGAAGGCTACGGGCCGGGCGGAGTCGGCATGTTGATTCAAGTGGTTACGACAAACCGTAACCGCATCGTCGGAGAATTTCGCCACCTCATGAGCAAGAATGGCGGAAACATGGCGGAGGCCGGGGCGGTGGGATGGATGTTCCATCGCAAGGGCGAAATTAGCGTGCCGAAAGAAGCGGCCAGCGAAGACAAGATGATGGACATCGTGCTGGAGGCGGGAGCTGACGATTTGAAAGACGATGGCTCGTCCTGGTATGTGGTGACTCCGCCGGAGGCGTTGGAAAAAGTGAAGGAGGCTCTCGCTAAGGCGGGAATTACGCCTACGTCGGCAGAGGTTGGGATGGTGCCGCAAAATTACGTCAAGCTTACGGGTGCGCAGGCCACGCAGATGGTGCGGCTGGTGGAGGCGCTGGAAGAACACGACGACGTGCAGCACGTTTACGCGAATTTCGATATCGACGAATCCGAAATTCAGGCAGCTGTCGGCGCGAACTGAAGCGCGACTTGGCATTATTTCGCAACGGCCACCTCCGCGCGGGTGGCCGTTGTTATTTGTAACTACTTCGCGGACAAAGGTCTGGCAGCCGCCGCGTGAACGCCGTAGACTGTCATGCGATGATTGCAAGCCAGGTCGCGAATCGCTGCATTCGAGTGCTGGGTGTTGATCCCGCCGCCGCTGGTCCGACCGGATACGGCGTCGTCGAAAGCGACGGACGCCGCTGCAAAATGCTCCATTATGGGGCGTTCCGGGTGGCGACGAAGCGTCAAAAGGAATTCTCCGGGGCTGCTCTCCAGGATGTTCACGAGTTGCTTTGTCGCCTGATTGGAGAATTTTCACCGAACGTGATGGCTGTGGAATCGGTATTTACCGCGCTCAACATGCGAACCGCGCTGCGCCTGGCCGAGGTTCGAGGAGTCGTGCTCCTGGCCGCAGCGCAGCACGGTGTTACGGTTCACAGCTATTCGCCCCGTGAAGTGAAGGCCAGTGTCGCCGGATATGGGCACGCGGACAAACGGCAGATGCAGCTGATGGTGCGGGCGCTGCTCTCGATGGCGGAGACGCCGGAGCCCGCGGACGCTGCGGATGCATTGGCGGTGGCGCTGTGCCACATCCAAGCGGAACAGGCACGTGTGCGATTTGGCCTGCCCGACGCCAAAGTGCTGGTAAAATCCCGGTCATTGCGCGGCGGACCCCGCACCGCACGCGGCCAACGGGGCCATGAAACGCCGGTGAGCGTAGCCAGCATCTAACAGGCCGATGAAAGTTTCCTTCTGTAAATTCGCTATGCTCGTGGCTGCGACGCTTATTTTTCTTGGGCCAGTTTTTTGTTCGGCTGGCGCTGCCGAACCCGCGCGGCGCGCGGCCAGTTTGGCTGAGTTCGCGTCCTCTTCGTCGGCTGTTGGAGCCCGGCTGACCTTCCGCCGGGTCTTCAAATCCAGCACACCTGAGTTCATCGAGATTACTGTTCGCGAAGATTCTGACGAGTCGACGTACGAGATTCGACAGCTGGATGAAGACCCGGAGAAATTGCCTTTCAAAGTAGGCGCGGCCCTGCGCGGGAAAATGTTCGAGCTTGCCGGCCAGTTGAATCGCTTTCAGGGGCAAGATCTCGACGTTCATCGGAAGATCGCTAATCTTGGCGAGAAGACATTCCGCTGGGAGAAAGGTTCTGAAGTCCACGAAGCTGTTTTCAATTACACGCTGAACACGGCGGCGGCGCAGTTGCTTCAAATCTTTGAGGGCTTGGCGCGGCAGCAGGAGCTGTTGATGCTGCTGGAGCGGCGGATGAAATACGATCGGTTGGGAATTAACGACGCGCTGCTGCAATTCGAATCGGATCTGAATCGCAAATTGCTGCCGGAACCGCAGCGTGCCTTGCCTGCGCTTGACCAAATCGCCAGCGATACCCGTTTTGTGGACATTGCGCGGCAGCGAGCGCGAGCCGTCGCGGAACGCATCCGGCACTCCAACAGCTAGGATCATTTCTACCGTAGCAGAGTTCCGTTGGGCCCGTCCTGATCAGTATTGTCTTCGGCGTATAGCCCGGATGGAAAGGCGCGGGCCTGGACCCGGTCGAGGCTCTGCGCTACGAATAGCGACGCTTGTCAATTCGGTACGCGCCTGCGTAGACTCGCCTGCGGATGACACACGACCTCCAAGTGCAAGCCGCCGACAAATTTCCTCCGACGCGATGGTCGGTTATTGAAGCCGCACGCAGCGGCGATTCCGGGGAACGTGACCGCGCGCTCGAGACGCTATTCGCTGCGTATTGGAAGCCCGTCTACAAATACGTGCGCCTGCGCTGGAACCGGCCGTCCGAAGATGCGCAGGATCTGACGCAAGGATTCTTCCTGGAACTCCTGGAACGCGAAATGCTGCACCGATACGATCCGAAGAAAAGCCGCCTGCGCACGTATCTGCGGGTGTGTGTCGATAGCTTCGTCATGAACCAAGACAAGGCTTCGCAGCGGCAAAAGCGCGGGGGAAAGACAACACACGTCGCGCTGGAATTCGACGCGGCCGAGGAAGAAATGCGCGGAATGGCGATGGATGCAGCATGGATTCCGTCGCCGGTGTCGTTGGAGCAATACTTTGAGAAGGAATGGATTCGCAGCCTTTTTTCGATGGCTGTCGAGGATTTGCGAAAGCTCTGCGAAGCGCGCGGCCGGCTGACAACGTTTCAGATCTTTGAAGAATATGACCTCGATGATGTGGACGATATTTCCTACGACAAGCTGGCCGCGAAGCATGGACTCCCGGTAACGGACGTGACCAACGCACTGGCCTGGGCGCGCCGTGAATTTCGCCGAATCGCGCTGGACCGCCTCCGCGAAATCTGTGGAAGTTACGACGAATACCAGCGTGAAGTCGTAGCGGTTTTCGGCAGGCAGGCGCAGTGAAGATGTGTCATGAAATTCCTATCCGACAAAACGCTTGAACGCCTGCGCGACGCCGCGGACATCCCGTCTCTTGAGGGCACGCGATACGTTTTGATGGACCGCGTGGCGCGCGGCGGTATGGGTGTTGTGTATGCGGCGCAGGACGAGAAACTCAGGCGCCGCGTTGCCTTGAAGGTGCTGGACGCTCCGGAGCGAAGTGGCGAGCTGGCGCGCCGGCTCGTCCGCGAAGCGCAAGTCCTCGCAAATCTCGAGCATCCGGGGATCGTTCCGGTGCACGACGTGGGCACGCTGCAAGACGGCCGCGTCTTTTACACCATGAAATTTGTCGAAGGCCAGCGCCTGGACAAATACATTCAAGCGGTGCCCGCGGTGCCGGATCGCCTCCGTCTATTTCTGCGCATCTGCGAAACGGTAGCGTTCGCCCATGCGCGCGGGGTGCTACACCGCGATTTGAAGCCTCCGAACGTCATGGTTGGTCCGTTTGGTGAAGTCCTGGTGCTCGATTGGGGCCTCGCCAAAATTCTGCGCGAGGCACCCAGCGCAAACGGTGACATCGGTTCCCAAGCGGCCAACCCACCCCGGGGCTCTGCCTTGTCTGCGAATGGACATGAGACGGAACACTCCACAACAAACGGGCGCGGTACCGTCATGGGCACTCCCGGGTACATGTCGCCGGAACAAGCGCGCGGCGAAAACGATGCTTTGGATGAACGCAGCGACATTTTCTCTTTGGGCGCAGTGCTGCGTTTCCTTTTGACCGAGGTTTCGCCGGCGTCGCGGCAGCAGCCGAGCCGTCCGATCGACAAGTCTCTGGAAGCAGTTTGCGCGAAGGCGGTCGCCGCCCTTCCTGAACATCGTTATCCCACGGTAACGGACCTCGCTACGGACGTATCCCGTTACCTGGACGGCTTTCCAGTGAGCGCTCGCAAAGAAACGCTTATGGATAAAGCCGCCCGCTTTTACCGCCGCCACAGTGTCGCCATCCTGTTGATAGCAGCCTACTTGCTGATGCGCGTCGTGCTTCTGTTCATTTCCCGCAGGTGGCCTTAAAGGAATTTTCTCGCACGTTGTAAAGAACTGCAGGCGAGGAGAGAATCTCCAGCCACGGAGGGGGCGATGAATAAAGTGCTTCTCGGCATTCTACTTGGGGCCATCCTGGGAGCTATCGATGGAGCGACGGCGTGGTTCACACCGGCGGTGCGTGCCGGAATTGGCGGCATCATTATTGGTTCGACAATGAAAGGAATCATCGCCGGAGTGGCCATCGGTTTCTTCGCGCGCAAGGTCCATTCCCTGATGCTGGGAATCTCGTTCGGACTGGCGGTGGGTTTCGTGCTCGCCTTCATCATCGCGCAACTGCAGCATGGCTACTATTTGCAGATCATTCTGCCCGGCAGCCTCGTGGGCGTGATCGTGGGATACGCGACGCAGCGCTATGGTGCTGAGGCGACGACCGCGGCGGCTACGCGATGAACGGAGGCTGTGCGCGCTAGGCAGGGCGAATCGTGAATGGTGGTGCCAAAGGTTGCAGGATTTGATGCGGAGTCGTGAAGACGCCGCGTGGTTCGCCGGGCTAAAGCCCAGCGCCTACAGAGATCTGGACACATCACCGGGGCGATGGAGCTGAGGTTTACTTTGCTGCGCGGGCGGCGTCGGGGAGCTTTCCGGCGGCTTCCACGACTTGTTCGGCTAGATAATTTCTCACGCGGGCTTCGTCGCGAGCGATGGCCAGGTAGGCTGACCGCAGCAATTGCTCTTTGCGATTTCGCAAAGTATCGCGGATCGTCTGTTGCACCTGGGGATCAGCAATATTGCGCTGGCCGGGAGATTCGCGGGTAACCAGTTTCAGGATGCGATATCCGTCTTTCAGCTGAAGCGGCGGGCTCACCTGCCCGGGCTTCATGGCCATCACCATTTTCTTCAGCATGGGATCGGATTGGTTCAGTGCGGACTCCGGCACATATCCTAGATCTCCACCGGTCGCCGCCGAGTTCATGTCTTCGGAATAGTCCATCGCCAACTGCGCGAAATCGGCGCCGCTGTTGAGGCGATCCATCAGCATTTTGACTTTGCGCTGCGCTTCCGCTTCATTGGTAGCGTCGTCGTTTTTGCGATTTCGAATCTGGGGTTCTTTTCGAGGCGTCACGACGATCTGCGCGATGCGGTACTGGGGTTCCGCTACGTTGAACTGCGCCTTATTGGCGTTGTAAAACTCATTCACGTCCTGATCGGTGATAGAGATTTTCGCGACCACTTCGCGGTTAAGCAGCTTGGTAATCGACAATTGACGGCGCAAATCGCTCTTCAAGTCGCTGACCGAGACATTGCGTTCTTTCAATTGGCGTTGGAACTCGTCTTCGGTGTAGGGGCTTTTCAGCTCCGTGAATTTGTCTTCGACTTCGCCGTCGCTGGCTTCCAGGTTCAGCTTCTTGGCGCGCTCCAGCAGTATTTCGTTATTGATCAGCTCGTCGAGCACGTTCAGCTTCAGCGAGAGAGCTTCTTCCTGCGAGGGCTCCTGACCTTCGGGGTTCACGCGAGTGCGGTAATACTTGTCGACATCGGCGCGTTTGATCTCCTTGCCGTTCACGACGGCCCACACGTCAGGTGAGTGCTGCACTTCCTGCTTGCAGCCCGTCGCGCACAGGAGCATCACGCCCGCCAGCGGCAACAATACCGCGGCACGGCGAAAGCCCGTCGGGCGCATTTTGAAAAGGATTAAAGCCAAGGCCAGAGACTCAGGCAGCTTTCTTTACGCGGCCGTCGCGAATGCACGCGGTGCAGACACGGAGATGCTTGGTGGCCGATCCCACCACCGCGCGAACCCGCCGGAGGTTGGGATTCCACCGCCTCCGCCGCGTGTTATTCGCGTGGCTGATGACATTTCCGAATGCCGGGCCCTTACCGCACAACTCACACTTCGCCATCGTTCGTCCCACTTTGCTATAAAATTGTTCAGGTACAGAACGTCTAAGTGTAACAGACCAAGCGCCAACAATGTAGTGAGGGTTTCTATGGAGACTCAGTGTTTTTTTGTGCGGGGCAGCGTAACAAAGTCCTCGGGGGGAACCCGAAGAGTGAGGCACAGATCGGCAGGGAAAGGCCTAAGGCAGCCTGCGGCGTTAAGCCTGAAGCACGGTGTCGTGGCGCTAATACGCAAGAAACGGACGGCCTTTAAGCGCCGCAGTTTGCTTCCAGTGCCACCTTGGACGTCATGGCGAGTGCCGCCACATAGAACGGCTTCAGAAACTCGGCCGCCATGGCCGCGCTCTTGGACGCTTGCTCGCCCAGCAGGCCTTGCAAATGCCCGTCTTTCAGAAAGATCGTTTGCACTAAAATCGCCGCGGCCGCTTCATGTCCTGTCCCCATTTTTGGTTTCTCCTGATTGCCATTACATCACTCAGTCTACCACCTTGAGGCCAGGCCACAGTTGCCAGGGCCGCTGGAGCGCACAGAGGTATTGCAAGTCCTAGATACCTGTTCCGGAAACTTTCCCAATTACGATCCCAAGTAAGTACGTGACCACTCCCTCCAGGGCGCCCACGAAGGTCATTTCCAGTCCACTGGCCCACCACGAACGGATGGTAATCAGCGACTTCGCGGCACCCACTGCGAAATGGGCCAAGAGAGAAACAACCGCAGCTACGATCACTGCCGGGTAGCCACTGAGAAAGAAAAAAGGAACAACGGGAATCGTGGCACCGACGGCGGTGGAGAGGGCTCCCGAAATAGCCGAGGTCCACGGTTTCCTGAGCCCCTCTTCGGTCATGTTCAGACGTTCCTGTGCCAGCGTGCGAACCAACTGGGATTTGTCCTTGGCTAAGTGCTCGACGAAACGGTTAGCCTCATCCGCGGGTAAGCCCCGAATTTGATAGCTGAGAGAAAGGACTTCTCGGGATTCCGCTTCATTGTACTCAACCGCTTCTCGCTCGCGGGCAAACTCAGCCTCGTAGATCTCTCGCTCACTTTTCGCGGCGAGATAGGCGCCCGAACCCATCGACAGGGCGCTCGCAATCATGCCTACCATTCCGGCGATAATCACGAATTTACTGTCGCCAAGAGTAGCCCCGGAAACACCGGAAACGATTCCGAAGATCGCTCCGAGGCCATCGTTGATTCCGTAGATCGCGTCTCCGATCCAGCCCGCTGCCCTGGGATGTCCTTCCTGTCTGGAGGCCAGGAGTTCGTCGAGCGACTGTTTGGCCTGTTCCGGGGAAGATGGAGGCATAGGCCGCCGATTGCGGATCAGACCATTAAGTATTTGGTAGTGCCCGCGTTCGTCCTCCAGCACCTGCTCCAATACTTTAATGGTGGGTTCGTCCTTGATCTCCTTGAGCTGCTTCGCGTACTTTGCGATGTCTCGAGTTTCTTCGAGTTCAAGGCGTTGCAAGGCGATCCCAACGCCAGCTAAACGATTGGCAATGGAGTCGGCATCGCCAACCGTGGATCCTTTATAGATCGGCTCAAAACCTCCCACCGCGCGAATGCGATCGGCCCATAGATCCGCATGGTGCTTTTCGGCGGAGGCGAGACCGCTGAATGCGCGGCGTCGAGCTGGATCTGCTTCGTGCTCCGCCAATACCACGTAGGTGTGGTATCCCCGCATCTCGGCCTGCCAGTTGCTCTCAAGAATCTTAAGGATGCGGCTACGTTCGCGGGCGTCCAAGTTGGAAATGGGATTCGCGGAGTGGGTGCTCATGGGGCGACCTCCCAATGGTACCAGTTGGTGGACGATTCCTGGCACAGATGCGATGCGAAGTCAAAAACTCCGCAAACCTATTTCCAACAGGCCTCTTCTTATTCCTGCTCGGAGAGAATTTCCCAGCTAACTCCGCTGACGTCGGGTTCCAGGCTGAAACGGCTGACCGTCTGTTCGAGCAAAGGATTCTGCCTGCCGGTACTGACGAGGACTGCGTGGATCTCGACCTTGTCGGAATGCTCAATGTCGTCACTCTTTAGAGATTTGAGCAACAACGGCTGTCCTTCGATGGACTGAAGCAAGAGCGTGCGCATGTGCGCTTCCTGCTCAGCCCGCGTTGTAATTCGAAACAGATACGTAATTTCCACATCCGCGGCCCCCGATCCACGGTTGAGTGCTTTCCCCAGAGGACGAAGGCAAACATTCGTAGCGATCACTGCTACCGCTCCCGTGATTGCAGGTCCCCACATCCCGTAGCCCGCCAGCGTCCCAACCGCCGCCGTGCACCACAGTGTCGCGGCGGTATTCAGTCCTGTGATGCTAAGCCCGTTCCGCAGGATTACGCCTGCTCCGAGAAAACCGATGCCTGAGACCACCTGGCCCGCCACGCGGAAACTATCGTCCGACCGAGTGGTCAGTGCGGACAGCATGACGAACATTGCGCCGCCGGCGGCCACGAGCGCGTTCGTGCGCAGACCGGCCATACGCTGCCGCCACTGGCGTTCCGCGCCAATGAGGGAGCCGAGGATGAGTGCCAGGCCTAAACGCAATGCAAAGTGATGCCACAGCATGTTTCACTCTCCTTCTATTCGCAGTTAAAACGGCGGCTGCGATCCGGTTCCGAGGTTTCTGCCTTGAGGATTGGCCCATTCTTGCAGTATCCGGCGTCATCGGTCTGTGGTGCGAGGTAAAGCATGCACTATGTTTGAGAGTTTTCGAAAGGCTGGCAATGCTTTAGAATCAAAGGTAGTTCCCGCTGTGGGCGTGTAGCTCAGCTGGGAGAGCACCTGCTTTGCAAGCAGGGGGTCGCCGGTTCGATCCCGGTCACGTCCACCAATATTTCCAAGCACTTACGAAAGATGGGTGTCCACTGCTTCGCTTCGGTCCACACGAATGTCCACACGGACTAGAATCGCTAAGCAACCTCGCCAACGCGGCTTGGGCGAAATCACTAAGCATCCTGTTCCGCGCTTCGCGTGCCCGAAGATTCGACGATAGGCTACCTTATTCCGAGCTAGGTATCTTCTCGTCACTTGGGCGAACTTCGAGTCAGTTCGTTCGAGATCAATCTGTTTGCCGGTGGCCGTGAGTGCCTCTCGCCTCTGGTCCATAATCTTCCACTCTCCATCGAGGGAGGCTCAAAAGGCAACACTCCGTGCTTACTGGCAGAGCGATTGGTCGCGTTTGGCCACACCGCCTGTTGTTCTTCCCAATTGAGAAGATACCTAGCGCGGAATAAGGTAGCCCACGGTCGTCGGAAACATGATTTACCCTGCGTGTTCTTGGGCTGCCGGCAACGCGGAAGCACCAATCGTACTCGGATCGCACCGACGAGCGCTCCGGATCGGCGCCCGGGGTTACCACCCTATTTGGAGGGTGGGGCCGAAAAGGAACCCCGGTGAGAGCGCCAAATTTCTTCAGGTGCTCAATATTTTTTTGGCTTGCTGTTTTTTTTGGTAGATCGATCTCGGCAGGCTTGGTAAGTGGTACAGTTCGACGGGCGAAGAGCAACCGAAGGTATAGGATTTGGCATCCAAACTGCGTCGCTCTATTGA
Source organism: uncultured Acidobacteriota bacterium (assembly GCA_963810355.1). GTDB lineage: Bacteria > Acidobacteriota > Terriglobia > Acidiferrales > UBA7541 > Acidiferrum. The sequence continues at coordinate 40,201 of CAWENU010000002.1, read as the reverse complement.
CTGCCATGATAGACTCAGGTTCCAATTAGGCAGTCCCCGACGCGGAGGAACAATATCTATGGCGACCTCTCGTCGAATAGCGCTCGGCATTGCGGTTCTTCTACTCATCCCGATTTGTGTATCCCCGCAGGTTCAACCAACCAATCCAGAACCGATGGCCATCATTACCATTGTGGGTGAAATAAATGCAATGTCCGTGGGACAACTCTTGGCCGTGGTAAGCGGTCAGGTCAGAAGTGGGATGAAAAAAATTAGGATTGTTATTGCTTCTGGAGGTGGAGACCCATCTGCGGGATTTTCTGCTTACAATTATCTGCGTGGGTTGCAGGACGTAGAAATCAGCACTTTCAACGTGGGGAATGTGGATTCAGCAGCGGTCCTCTTGTTTTGCGCAGGACAGAATAGATATTCGGTTCCCGGCGCCCGTTTCGTGATTCACGGAAATTCACTGACAATTGCAGGAAACGCCACGATGGACGCAGCTTCACTACAGGGAAACTTGGAGATTTTAAAAAATTTAAACCAGATGGTTGTACAAGTCCTTGATTCGACTACCGGGAAAGAGAGGAAAACGGATATTGAAAACGCTGTAAAGGGTCAAATAGTGCTTACCGCCGAAGAAGCGGTCAAGTGGGGCTTAGTGAAGGAAATTAGGGCAAACTTCATGGAGCCTGGCGCTACGTTCAGTTACCGTCACAACTCCTCCTCTGCCCGCAGAGATCAAACCTCCCCTTCAATTCACATCAACTACACCAACACCTATTTTGTCTAAACCCTAGGTAGCTCTCTTATCTTTAATATCCGGCAAGTCTACTATTTCCTTGTTGACCTTGCTTTGCTTCTCGACGGAGGCAGCATAAACTTGGCTCACGAATTGTGACCAGCTGATTCTCGTCGTGAGCACGGCCTGGAACGGCGTGATCCTGCCCCCGGCGCATTTCGCCGCCGATCAAAGCCGAAGGACAGCTTAGCCTGTTCAATGTTTCACCGGGCTGTTGAGCGTCGAGTCCGCAGGTTAGCTGTTGAACGCGGACGCTCTCATTCCAGATGAACGACAAAAATCAGTCCGACTGCGGATTCTGCCTTGCGTCTGTAAAGATCTGGTCGATCGTCTTACCTTTTTTCAAGGCTCGACTGATATGCCGCCTGGCTGATCGCACGTCGATGCGACGCCGATCAGCCAGGAAACAGGCAAGATCTCTTTTTGTTTCAATATCCTTTCGCCGACTGCACAATTTACTCAGATCAGATGCCGAAAGACGGATTCGTCCCAGTCGATCATGCTGGATTGAGAGCGCACCGTTTTGAATTTGTTGATAAAGGGTGCGAAGGGATAGACCAAGGAATTCGGCTGCGTGCCGAACGCTGCAGTCACACTGCGTCTTTGCGACCTCTTGTGGGATCTTCTTACGGTCCTCGTCCGTCAAAGCATCTTCATCGATATTTTTCTGATCAACCATTCCTGAAACAGCTTTCGGAGCCTCTGGACCAGCCACATCTCGCCGTAGCTTCTTTTTCAACGCAGGATAGGAACCGGGATGCGCGGGATCGATAAAGCGCCGAACCAATTCTGAGGCCACAATCTGATTAACTGGATTGTCGGAACGGAACCCTAAGACTTCCTCGATACCTCCGTCCAACAAGTTTTCTTGAGACAGACAGATCGCTAGTTGCTCGACAATCAATCTGCGCGAGGTCCGATAATCAATACAGATCGCGTGGCCAGTCAGCTTGTCTTCGCAGCGCGCCCGCCAGAGGGCCGCTCGTGCCCCCTTACGCTTGGCGCGCTTTTCTTTCTCACTTTTGCCCTTAACATCGAGCCCGCGCTGGTACCCAAAGTGAACAATGATCGTTATCTTGACCTTGGGAGCATTACCGGTCAACTCGAGGAGCACCCAAGGTTGTCGGGGGTAAACCGAGATCGAGCAGAATTCGATGCTGTTTCTTTCTTGCGGCGACCAATCCGCTTCGATTGCTTGGCGGGGACGGGGAAGGATTTGCCCGTCACACTCTGAGAAATGTATACCCTGAGAGGTCCGTTTACGACGCCCTGCTCGACGCCTAGCCTCGCACCATAGCCAATCTGCAATCCCTCTTAGTCTTTGAATCCAAGCCATTTGTGCCTGTCCACTTCTTGCACATTGTATCAGTGGCGGTACGAACGATGTACAGGAGGCGACCGGACATGCGCGAGCGGGATGCAGACGGATCTAGGGACCTGAAACTAAGAGAACCCGAGACTCTTGACCCTGGAATCCAGACGTTTACTGAGACTGAGCTGGCGCAGGGGCTTCGCTGCTCTCGCGCCGCGTTACGCAAGATGAGGCGGGAACATCGCGGGCCCAGATGGACGCGCGTGGGACGCCTAGTCAGGTACCCAGCAGAATGGGTCCATGACTACTTGAAGCAAAACGGCGAAGGAGGCGGTACAAAATCACGTGAGACAGGGAAAGGCGTTGCCCTTCCTATTTCCGACAGCACCCAAGCCGACGGAGGCACCTCCGGTTGTCTGATCGCCTCGGTCCCAAGTGAGACGGCCGATGCTCGATGTTCAACTCAGCCGGCCCGCTCTGGGCAGAGGGTGCGATGACACCCGCAGCCGGTCACATCACAAGAAAAGACGAAGCGAATGGTGGACCGGATGAATTTCGGCCGAACTGGGGCATTCCCAAAAGCACAATTGAGGTCGTGCGCGTCGCCAACCTAATCGAAGATATCGTCGCAAAATACACTCTTCTTCGCCCGTCCGGCCGCAGCTTCGTGGGGTTGTGCCCTCTCCATCCGGAGCGAACCGGTAGCTTCCACGTCTACTGGCAAGATCAACGTTGCAAGTGTTATGGATGCGGGTTCACGGGTGACGTTTTCTCATTCTTGATGATGGTCACCGGCCAATCTTTTCCCCAAGCGGTTCGATACCTTGCTAACCGCGCGCACATTGACATCGATTCATTTCCGCGACGGGCGAACTCTGATCACAAAGGCGAAACCGCAGAGGACATCGAGAAAGCAACAAAGCAGCTGAAAACAATCGAGCGATGCGTGCTGTGGGCCTATCGGGAAGGACTTCATCGACTAGAACATATCCACTGGAGGGCTAGCGATCGCCTAAGGGCACTAGAGGTTGGCGCCACTGAGCGTTGGTTCGGGGAAGCTGATCAAGCTTTCGAGATCTTGCACTACGTTAGCGGACAGATCCGACGTCTTGAAGCTGCTTACTACGTCGTGGCATTCGGATCCGCTGGCGCACGCGCGCGATTTATCCTCCATCCGAATGAGCGCGAAACGATGATCGACGAGGCGCTCTGCAGCGGCTACATGGGGAACGCGAATGCTATTAAGTCCGCCCGCACCAGTGTGCACGCCTTACTGCGAGAGCAACCTGAATTAATTCAACAGATCAATCGGGCATGCATCGAAATTGAGCGGTGGCCAACACTGGACGAAATCAACGCAATCTGTAGCGGAGCATTTCGTCATGAGTAAACGACACGCAAAGCAGGAACAGATTTCAGGTCTAGAGTCGGTGGATATGATGGAGTTTAAAGCTCCTCGTTTCTCCGACAGCAATGGGCGGAGACGGTCGCGCTCTGCAGGTAATGGGTATGAAGAGCGTAAGGCTGTGCAGCCTACACAAAAAGCAACAATCGAAAGCAAGGATGCGTCTGGCGACCTGGCCTCGAATGGGCCTTATAAAGCGACAAAGACGGGGATGGTATGGCTAAAACCCTTTAATGGTAAGTCCGTTCCTGTGCCTCTTACCAACTTTTCAGCGCGTGTTGTAGAGGACATAGCGTTAGATGATGGTGTTGAGCTGGGTCGAGCTTTCGAAATAGAGGCGGTTCTAAACGGCGCAGCGACACGCTTCAACGTGCCGGCAGACCAGTTTTCGCGTATGGACTGGGTGACAGAACACCTCGGGGCCAGCGCAGTCATCTACGCAGGTTCTGGTAAGAGGGATCACGCACGTGCAGCCGTGCAGTTGCTATCGGGCGATATTCGACAGCGAAGAGTCTTCACTCACCTTGGGTGGCGTAATGTAAACGGCCGTTGGGTCTACCTCCATGCGGGAGGAGCGATTGGTGCTTGTGGTACGGTCGAGGGCGTCGAAGTCTCCTTGCCGGAGCCATTAGATCGCTTTGCTCTGCAGGCGCCCCCAACCGGAATTCCATTGGCCCTTGCCGTTCGTGCCAGCCTGAGATTTCTTGATCTCGCTCCGGACATCATCACTGTTCCACTCTACGCAGCGGTTGCTCGTGCCGTCGTGGCCACGGCCGACTTTGGCTTGCACATCGTCGGCCCCACTGGTGCTGGCAAATCGGAACTGTGCGCCTTAGGCCAACAACATTTTGGATCAGGCATGGATTCGCGGCACCTTCCGAGTTGCTGGACCAGCACCGGAAATTCGCTCGAGGCGCTGGCGTTTTTGGCCAAGGATTCTCTACTGACCGTGGATGATTTTGCTCCGGCGGGCAGCACGGCCGATGTCCAACATTACCATCGGGAAGCTGACCGCGTTTTGAGGGCTCAAGGAAACAACGCCGGCCGGCAGCGCCTAAAATCTGACTGCTCTTTGAGACCTGCGAGGCCTCCACGCGGGTTAATGTTGAGCACCGGGGAAGAGGTACCTCGCGGTCAGTCCCTCCGCGCACGTATGCTGGTCCTAGAACTTGGTCCGAGCGATTTGAATTGGAAACTATTGACGTCGTGCCAGCAAGACGCGGCAAGAGGCGTTTACGCAAAAGCTTTGGCAGGGTTTGTTCGCTGGATGGCTCCAAGACACAACGCGATACACTATCAGTTGCCAACGCGGATGAGGGAGCTTCGCCGACAAGCCCTGCAATCAGGCACACATAAGCGCACGCCGGAAATCGTCGCCAACCTCGCTCTTGGCCTGAGACATTGGCTTGAATATGCCCGACAAGCCAATGCGATCGGTGAGGCAGAAGCGAAAGCGATCTGGCGGCGTTGCTGGTCTGGCTTAGGCCAGGCAGCGGCGGTACAACGCAATCACCAAAAGACAAGCGAGCCTACACGTCGCTATCTCGAACTGCTCAACGCAGCAATCGCATGTGGACGTGCACACGTCGCTGATCCTACGGGTACTTGTCCCAAGCACCCGGAAGCCTGGGGATGGCGCGAAGTCATCGTCGGTAACGAAGGTATTACGGATTGGCGCCCGTCGGGAGAAAAGGTTGGCTGGCTCGACGCCAACCATCTTTTCCTGGAACCGGCGGCTGCTTATGCCACAGCTCAAAAGCTAGCCCGCGACCAAGGCGATACCCTCACAGTTGACGAACATACGCTGCGTAGGCGTTTGGCAGAAAAAGGACTCTTAGTCACAACCTCCACCTCAACTTCCCGCGAGACAATTACAGTACGACGGAAACTCGAGAGGCGAAGGCGCGAGGTGCTCCACTTGTCGGTCGAGACATTCAGTGATTCGTTCGGAACGTCCACCACTGCGGAAGAAGATATCCTAGACCCACTGTCTGGAGAGGAAATCGGGTCAACCTCGGGAAATAACCCGACCAGCACAACTCCAACCCCTGCAAGCGCTTCCGGCGAGTTGGTCGAGTTGGTCGAGTTACCTTTAAGGGAGAGAGTCGCCCAAAATTCTACTGCTGGAGAAGGACCTGGTGCCTCGTCACTCAGCGCGGAACTAGACCTCACTTATTTGGACACCTGACCGACCTGACCAACCCGACCTCCGTCGAAGATGGGAGAAACGAGCCGGAGGACGTCCCAATTGGGACGAGAGATTCATCAGCAACTTCCTCGCCGAAGTTGACGCCGTGCGATTCAGACCACTTCCTCGATGCGCTAGCGAAGAATCTTGTCGGTTAGCCGACCCCAGGCTTGGCGGTGATCCGTCGAAGGCCGTGGCGGAATTACTTGCGCTGAGGTGTTCGAAATCGAACCTCAAACCTCAAACCTGTCGGGATATGCAGCGTGACCTCATCCAGCGTTCGTAGAAATTGAGCAGACAGATCTTAGCGCGGTCGCGAACTTAGTTGAGTCCGGCAGGATCTGAGCCCAGAACCAACGGTTGCATTTAGATTAGCTATGTAGCTGGTTCGTCTAGCCTTTAGCTGCGTCATACAGCCTGAACTAGCTAGGACGGTGTTTGGGAGGTTCTGTTCTCAAGTTGTTCTCAGAACCTCTAGACCGAACCGGTATTTGGCAGGCCGCGGATTGCGTTGGGACCACTCGGGTGCGAACGGGTCAGCTACTCCGGCGAAGGAACTGTAGAACGTATCGGGACCTCCTCTGCTCTTTGCTCGAGAATCTTAGGTCCCGTAGTCCATAACAAGCCCAGACGTGTGTCTCTCACCTCATATAAGCTGATCAGAAGTCACATGAGCCAAGCTTATTAGTAGTCTTTTGCACATTATGATTCTCGAAGCGAGAAATTCGACTTCACAGTTTCTTGGTGAGTTTATCGATGATTGTAGTTATCTGCGCTTCGCTGGCGTTTTCGATCAGGATGAGAAGCAAACTCGTCTGACTCCACTCTTTCCAGAAACGCCGCAAGACTTCAATGCCGCCCCCCGTGCCCAAGCCCATCACGCCAGCAAGAATCTTTACGTGCCCCGATTGCCCCGGAAATTGGGTCAGAAAATAAGCGCAGTAGGACACCGCGCAAACAATGAAAACAGAAACCGCTATGAATATCAGCAACTGCTGCTTCCGATAGCCCCGGAGTGCCGCGGCCGTTGCCTCATAGACGGCACCTCCTGTATGCAATCTCTGCGCTTCTAACCGATCGAGTACGTTCTTCAGGCCGCTCATCTACGCCTCCAAGTCACATTCAGGTGTCGGTGTGTGAATCTCTGTTCCCCAGCTCCCGGATCGCCCACTCCAGCGCTGCCGCGGCAACGCTTCTCGCTTCGAGATAGGGCATGCCCCGATCTCTTACCAGCCCGAGGGTTTGCTCCACACATTTGGCGCCCCACAGAACTTCCTGTACGGTCGGCATTTGCACTGTTCTGAAGCGTTGCCGGCGGCGCGATGAGATATAGTCGGCCAACACCGTTGAAGTGCAAGTCGTCAAATCGAGAATCCCATTGAACTGCGGAGCGATCGCCTTCTCTATGCTTTCCTTCGAGTGCAGGCCATCGAAAAGCTCGAGTCGATTGCCCGGTAGCACAAGCCCTGCGAACAACTCATCGAGTTCGCTCCGTTGGCGAGCAGTGCGGGTGACCTGATTCTCGAGCACCTGATTTATTCCATCCGGCTTTGCTTCGCCATCCGGGATGATGCTCGCGACCGCCTCGCTCAGAACGTCGCGCAATCCCATTGTCCGACTTGACGACAGCCCGATTGCCTCCAGAAGGCGCCTACCCATGGGTTTCTTATCTATCTCCGGAACGAGCCCAGTTTCCCCGAAGCGATCGAACAGCCAGCGTTCGAGTGGGGTTTTGCGGCCCTCGACTCTTTTTGCGTAGGCATTGCGATCCTCGGGACGACTGAGAATCTTCATTGAGGAGTTCGTGTCCCTTCCAATGCGCAAAAAGAATGACTACTTCATGATTGCTGGTGGCATCCGCGAGAGTTCTCAGCGTGACTCCGGTCAGGACGTCTACATGAAGTCGCTTCGCCACTCCGATCAGTTTCTCTAGTGGCTCCGCGACATAGGGAGAATACTCACGGTCCCAGCGGGATACGATGGCAGATTCTCGTTCTGCGGCATCCAAGTCCGGGTCATGGAATTTTCGAAGCCAATCCGATTCGCCGACTCTCGCAACAAACTCGTCACGAGATACCGGGAGACCTACAAGAAGGGTGATCTGAATTGTGGCGGGGTCAGTTCGCTCGAGAGCTGTCATGACCAGGCTCCAAGCGGCTGAAGAGAATCTTCGCCGTACCGTCGTCGACGACAAGAAGCAGGCGCTTCATCTGCAAGCCGGACAAGCTCCGCAGATCGTTGCGCACGGTCAGAAAATACTCCGCCAGCGAACCTCCTGCATTCGACGCGGTAGCGATACTGGCCTGACTCACGCTAGAGAGTTGGCTCTTCCCAGCCGCCAGACTGTCCTCACTAAACCCGGCGAGCAACGTGACATCAGGCGGTACGGATCCTCAACCACTGCCGCCGAAGGAGAGTTCGACAGCCGTAGGAAGGCCATCCCGCTGTGTATCCCAAGCGGCATTCTTTAGCAATTCCTGCGTCCTCGACACATCGAGTACTTCGACATGTGCTGCCGCCCATGTCGCTCTAGGTTCTACCAAACCGAGACGGCCAAGCAGTTCGTGTGCTTTCGCCTCGAGTCTCCCCGTCACCGATTCGAAGAAAGACGCCCTCCCTTTGAAATCCGTCGCGCCAATCGCACTCACCCGCGAACCATTTCCATTCGAGAGCTCGTTGGCAAATGCAGCTTCGAACACTCTATCCGACCCCCAAGCTTCAGTTTTCTTCGCCACTCCTATCGACAACGCGTCCACATGAGAAGCGGGAACATCCAAAAAGATGACCGGTCTTTGATTCCTCCCCCCTCTCATCGAAACACTCTTCACGAATTCCGTGAGCGAAGGGGTGTCCCGGATCTCGAGAACAACTGGTGGAGGATGCAAGTTGTTCTCCACGGCGTATGCCACGTCGTTCTCGTCCTGCACGATGAAAATACAACAATTATTCGTTTCCGCGATTCCTCGAAATCCTGCACAAAAGCGCCCTTTTCCGTATATCGTCGCACTCCGAGTTGTGCCTTCCAGCGTTCGTGAGGTAATCCGGCTTCGCCTGAATTCGTCTCCATGCTCAGCCCCTCGAAGCGAGTACGAGCCGCGACTGGCTTTGACAAGATTGATTCGAGCTTACCCGCTTCCTCCACGTGTTCATGTTCGACCGCACGCGCAAGTTCGCTCGCGTGCGCTTGAATCTGATTATCCATCGAGGGGTTGTAGCGCAGAACCGGTCCCTTATCGGTGTTTACGAATTCGATTCCAGCAACGCTTTTTGATTCTTCAAGCCGCAAAGCGCGCGCGTCCAGATTGTGACCGCCTTGGGATCCGATCGCCTCCAAGCCTCTCCACGATATGACTATGGAAGGGGTCTTGATCGAGCCGGTAGGCTCAGCCTTGTTCAATTCGACGTATTTTTGTCGGATCTCGTCGAGATTCACCTCCGTGCTCGCAATGGCAGCCAGAACAAACCGGATTCCCTCCAACGGATCTTCGCTCGCTTTCGTGAGAAGATTCGCTTCTTTTTCCTTCAATGCGGTTTCGCGTCCGGTCAACTCCTGGCGCTTCACCTCCAGATCGAGTTTGTTGGCGGCGAGGCCGTTCCGAGCCAAAGCGACCGCCTTGTTATATTTGTCGCCGTCGCGTTCAAGCGCTTGCGCCTCGTTCTGAAGTTCGAGTCCATCGCGTTCGAACCTCTCGCGCCTTGTTCTCGCAAAACTTACCGCGTCATCCGAAAGACGGTCTGCCAGAATACGGGAGAGCTGTGAATCGTCGATCGACGGGTACTCCTGGCGAAAAGCCGCGAGCTTTGGCTGCAACTCATTTGTGAACGTGGAGGCAGACTTCTTGAGACGCCCCTCACGAAGATCGTCGAGCAACTTCGCCGTTTGCTCGGCCAAGTATTTCGTCGAAGCCGCTCTCTGCGGGATGGGCCGGATTTGCGTTCGCAGGTCACCACTTCGCTGAGACACGTCAGTCGCTCGATCGGAGGCAATTGCTCGAAACAGTTGATAGAGAAGAGTGTATTGCACAACCCGCTCGAGATTTCTGTCCTTCAAGCTGGAGAAATAGCCGTAAGCCCGGTCTTCATAATTCAGCAGCCCACCGGTCTTGATCTCACCCCGAGTGCCTTTAAGGTCCGCGCCGTACGTGACCGGGAGCGACCCGGTCTGTTTCGCACTGAGAACATTTCCTTCCCCTCTGTTCACTACCACGGCAGAACCTGCTGTATTCCAGTTATAAAGCACGCTCTCGCTCCCTGATTGCTTGCGGAGAACTTCGCTGAGCGGTTCATCAAACGGATGCTTCTCTGGCTTGGGGTAGGTGAAATAGAGATATTCAACTTTTCCCGCTTCGGACCAGGACTTCAACATCTGGTCCGTAATATTCAGCAGTGCGCCGAATTCACTGTCAATCAGAGGCTCGCTTAAATAGATGGGAGCCCAGTCCTTGTATTCGTAGTCCCCCGAAAACATCTTGCCGGCAAAAATGGCGGTTCTTTCGTAACTCTGCGAGAGTTCGTCTCCCGATTGCGCAGCCAACAAGGTAAAGGTCTCAAAGCGGAGCGGTGGAAGCGCGGAAAGCTCACTCGTCCTTGCTCTTGCAACGACGACGGTATGACCGTTCGGTGTCCAGATTCCCCCCAGAATATTGTCGGACGCAACGGCAAAACGCCGGAACGGAACACGGAGGGATTCTATCGAACGGCCTCCTCTTTGCGCATCGAGAATCAACTCGGTTGGAAAAGTTATGACAGCCAACGTATTGTCGTCTGACACAAACGTCCCCGTCGTGTCGCCGGTCATGAGTTCTTGCGACGTCACCGTCGCATCGCCCCAGTTCTCAACCGCCTGCCAACGGAGCGTCCTATCTGTCACCCAATTGCTCAGTTCCAAAGAAGAGACAGACAAGTTCGGGGCCGAATCTCCGGATGGAGCTGAAGGCTGTCCAAGCAAATCGACATTTCCGCCATAGGTGGTGCCGAAGAGAGCTTGATACATCATGGCCACCCGGTCTCGCAGCGCTGAGTCTGTAAGTTCGTCCGCCGGGGTTGCTCCAGTTACCTTCCCGCCATTCTTCACCTCGATGACAAGATCCTCGACCCAACCATCCGAACCGATGTTCCACCGGAGTCGCCTCGTCGGCGGGAGATCGTTTCCGAAGACAGCCGTTACGATTCCATCTAGAGTTTCTTTCGAGAGGGTCGGGGGCGGTTCAAAGACCACAATGGCCGTGCGGTCTGGAAATTGCTTAATCCCGATGTTTTGGTAAGGATACGGATGAGCTGCGCGAAACTCAGCCCATACCGAACACACTTCATCGTTCATCAGGCAGTGCGGTGAATATGTTACGGGCGGGCCTACTCGAATGATGTAAGGCCTGTAATACCAGTGATAGATCGCGGCTCCAACACCCACGATAATGACAATGAGACTTGTCAAGACGCCAAGGCCGATTTTTAGTGCTCGCTTCATAACACCCTCACAGGCTCACGCAACCTCGCTCCCCGGGCGTTTTCGAGCAAAAATCAAACCCGGAGAGCTCAGCTACTCACGTCGACAGGGATTTGCAAATCGTTTTGATGCGATGCCCTCGCACCTTTCGCGTGGGATACCGCTCCCAGATTAGAACGACTTCCGTGGTTCGTTCCCTTTTTCGTTCCACTTCACCGAAGGAAATAGCGCCGTTGCACTCAGGCATTCCAATTCGGCGCCGTTAATGCACTTGATGAATTCAATTCCATGAGTCAGCTGTTTCGACCATGCGCAGCTATTCGCAAAATTGACTCTGTGCGAATATTTTTTCGTATTCGCGACTTAGCCGCATTACCGAGACATACGAAGGAGAAATCTTCGAACCAAACCTTAGTCCGGATTACTCAACCAATACCGAAGGCGACTCGGGAACCTTAAGCTCGCAGCTTCCCCTAAAGCCTAATGCCATCGGTGAGCACCATTGCATTAGCCCCGCAATCTACCGGGTACTTACCACCGATACGGTCAATCAAATTCTTAGGTGGCTCAAAATTCACCTTCCATTTGTCGCATGGAGGAAACAATTCGCGCATTTTTCGTGAGCACATCATCGCGTCTCGGTGGTGGTGATCGACAGTCGGCTGATACTTGGTGTCGTGGAAGCGGATCTCAACTTGATAAAGGTCGCTGTGGCCAAAGTATTTGGCATCGAATTTTCTGAAATCACCGGCAGCCGCTCCGTTCAAGGGAGTAATCTTGGGTGCGACCTTGCACTCGTCATAATAGAAGCGAAGGCCCCGGGCGTAAGGTTTGCCGGGCCAGCTCTTACCGCCGCCCGGCACATCGATTTTCACGTACTCGGCTCGCAGTCCAAAAACTAGGTCGGGCGATGGTAGCTTGAAAATGCAGTAGCATTCTTTTGCTTTCGGGCCGTTTCCCCACTGCCAATCCAGTCCTACCATTTCGAGCCCGTTTCCGATCTTTGTCGGGGCTGCCGTTGGTCCTTTCAGATCAAGAACCAAATGCATTTTCGGACTGATGTCGTTACAGTCCGTCAAGATATTGCAGGCGTGATTCCGACACATTGGAAGGTAAGCCCAAGCCTCCTTCTTACAGAGTCGGAACGCAATCGGTCCATGAAAGTTCACTTCGAGAGATTTCTTGGTAGTCATCGCCTCTATTCTCCTGTCTTGATTCAGAGTCTAAAATCTTAGGAGCTGCCAAATACGGCAAAGGAGCCCCAATAGTACGGATGTTCGTATCCTGGCAAGCTACGGACCACCACAGTCGCGGCGCGCAGAGATTCGGCCGGCGTCTTGCCCAACACTAAGTTCGAATAAAACGCCTGCATCAGTTGACGTGTGACCATAGAATCGACCTTCCAACGACTGGCTATTGTTTGGGGAACGCCTGCCACGGCGAGCGTGCGCGCCAGACTGTTGATATCCGTAGAGGCGCCCTCCGCCCCATTCGCGGTCTCGCACGCGGAAAGAACAACAAGCCTCAAGTGTCGCGCGCGCAGATTGACGAAGTCGCGCGAATTAAACGTCGTGTCGGGTCCCAAGAGCAGGCCAACCTGGCCGATACCAGCCACCGCGTGGCCGACAAAATGAAACAGACTGGCTTCCCCCAGACTTTGAAGCACGTTCGTGCGCGTCGTCTGAGAACCTGAAAGTGTCTTCGCCTCGCGAAAATACGAAGAAACGTCCATGCCCTCATCGTCGGCTCCGGGCAGCGGAGCCATCGACGGATCCTGCGACCCCGAGGCGACAACGACCAACACAGAACTTGCAGGCGTAATGTTCTCAGGCTTCAATTGGGACCGGTACGCCAGTCCAGGCGAGTAACTCACCTCGAAACGATCCGCGAGATAACGTCCGTCTGCCCCCTGCAGAAGATCGAAAGGGATGCGATCGAGTATTCCATCCGTTTCGAATTGGAGTGCCGTCGCGCCTTCAATGTCCTTTTCGACGGGTGAGACGAGAATTTCGTAAAGACGGCGACTCTCCGCCTTAAAAGAACCAAAGTCAGTGGAAGGATCAGCGCAGAGGTTCAGGAAGCGGAAGGCGTGCAGGCTTGGACCGTCTGGCACCTTCAGTACGTGGATCAGAACATTGCCGTCACGAAACACAAATGCAGTCACCGAACTTTCCAAAGCAACATATGAAACGAGTGCCATGCCGGGCGGTAAGACATAACTCGATACTTCCGGAGGTCTGAACGAGTGTCCGCCACCCTCGGCCACAACCTTAATATCTTTCAGCGCGACGGAGCGGAGCGAAGCGCTCTTGTACCATTCCCACAACGCTAGAGCCTCGGCGGAATTTCCGGATTTCAGTCTAACCTCCAAGAGGTCGCGATAGATTTGGCCCTCGATGCGGCTCCACTCCAACTTGTCAGCCTCCAATGCGAGGCCCCGCAAACCCGTTTCCGAAATGCTAAGGGCGCGCGCAAGCAGAGGTTCAGCCGACTCATAGAGACCTTGAGCGAGATAGGCCTCGCCGTACGTTTTGAAATACTCTGCTTTAAACAATCCCGAGTCCGCTGCGTCAAACTCCTGGCGAAGCTCGGCAAGGGCAGCTAAGGCTCCTCCGGGGTCGCCGAGTTGAAGCTGGATGGACGCGCTTTTGAGTAAGATTTCCCCCTTGCGCAAAACGGTTCCGCTGTCTTTCGGAAGACTGGAGAGTTGCGTCGTGGCGCTGCGCAGTGCCGCCTGAGCGCCTTTATAGTCCCCCGCCCGTTCCTTGGCCCCTGCAAGAAGTTCCCAACCAACGGCTCGATCCACCGGATCTTTGCTGGGGAAATCAATAATTTTCTCAGCGATCGACAACTCCTCTACCTGATGCCAGTTCCTTGTCCCGGCAACGTCGAACAAAACACTGTAGAGATTTTCGCCCCGAGTGCTGGTGGCGTTCGTTCGCCAATATGTCGACAACCCATCGATCAGGTCATGCAAACCCTTATCGGCATTGGCCGTATCTCGACGGTAGGCAGCCTCAAACGCTAATGCCCTCAGTTCGAGGCCGGGGTAGTGGAAGCGCTTTGCCTTCTCAGCCCCCCTTAAAGCGCTCTGTATGGCGTCTTCCTCCTGCGCCAAAGCGTCCTGGCATTCTCCTTGTTGAATCAGAACTTGAGTCTGGAGCCAGCGGTAGTGCGTCGTTGCGAGTAGAGGAATCACCGCCTTCGCTGTCCGTAGGCAATCTGTGTATTTGAGTGCAAAGCTTTGCGCCAGCATCAGAGCGAAGCTCGCGCGAAGCATACCCGCCTGATTTTCTGAACGCTGGAAGTCTCGTCCAGATTTGCGTGACAATTCTTCGCTGAGGCCATAGAGGCCGTCGCGTAGATCTGTGTCTCCCGCCAGTAAAGTGCGAAGGGCTTTCTCTTGGGTCGGAGACGAGGGCCGTTGCAGGAAGTCAACGAGCCAGGTATCGTCGTGACGTTTCTCGAGAGCATCAGCCAAGTACTCAAGGGCGCGACGTGCTTCGATCGCTGTCGCTTGCGAGCTACGGCTGTCCTCATAACTTTGTGGCAGCCACGATCGGAGGGCAATTTCCAGATACTCTTCCGCGCGCTGATCTAACGACGCGAGCGCATCATCGTGATTTGCATTGATGGCTGCAGCAAAGTCCTTCGGCGAGAGTAAGGGAGCCGCTGTTCGCTTTGCTTTTTCCGCCATCTTTTGTTTGACGCGGTCCAAATTGGCGCGCGCGTCGCTTGCCCAATCGCCAGTTGGGTCGACACGCAAGTAGTGCTCCCAGTCATTCACCGCCTGGGTATAGAGGAACATTCGTTCGCAGGCGAGTGCGTGGTTGAACAATGCTACTGGATCATCAGGAGAACTCGCCAAGCTCCTGCCAAAAGATTCAATCGCGTTGCCGTAGTCAGTAGCGCGATCCGCTACTTCGGCACGTAGGAAATACGCCGACCCGAGGTCCGTCAGCAACTCTGGAGAAAGTGGCTGCATTTCGAGCGCGCGCTGCAACGATTTGATCGCTGACTCGTAGTTTCCGTCGAGCAGATCAGCTCGAGCTTTAGCCTCCAGCCATGTAGAGTCGTTTGGATTCTTACGCAGCTTCTCGACGATCAGGGTCTCGGCTTTTAACAACGATGCCGGCTTGTCTAAGCTCGACGTGCCCGGCCCTCGTTCTACTCGCATTGGAGAGTACTTTGCGCCCGGTATTCTCACCTCGAGCGTCCTATGCTCCGTGTAGGCCTGCGCCAGCAGTTGGTTCGCGTAACTCGGGCGTGAACGCAAAAGCAGCAACGCCGTTGCAATCGCACAGAGAGCGATCGCCGCTGCTCCGGCGTAAACCCAGGGATTCCGGAGCAAGGTCCAGAATCCTGTCGCAGTCTCTAAGCGGGTGGTCGAGGTAGGCGTCGGACGAGCCGATGTACTTTCGGCGGCCAGCCTCCGAGCCAAGCTTTCTTGCCACTCTGTTCGGCTGGACCGTAGAGACGAAAGGACGGTATCTTCTTCGTCTCTCTTTTCCGGACTAAACGCTTCGCTCGCTTGTCGCAGCAGGGGGCCGCAGTGATCGCATTGCGATACGTGTTTCAAGAGTTGTTCTGCTTCCATGGGGTTCACTACTCCCGCCGCCAGCTCATGAAGCGAATGCTCTTCCGGGCAATCACTCGTCCCATCCTTTGGTACCCCTTGTCTCAATTGCTCAAGGGCGCGGCTAGATTGCTCATGCATCGAAACCAGCCTCTGGCACACTTTGCAAGTTGCCAGATGAAGGCGCATTTCCCCGAGAAGCTCAGATTGAGCATGACTCTCTGGCACGCCCAGCTGGGTTTCAATCAAGAATTCAATCTGCTCGATGCTCAGATGGTTTTGTTCTTGACTCACTTCGGCTTACTCCTATTACAACGACTCTGTTGACTGAATCCCTTCACCTTTTTTTGGCGCAGCGGTTGGCGCACAATCAGCAAGTCGCTCACGAACCTGCCTTGTAAGCCGCAGTAGAGTGCTCTCGACTCCCTTAGTGCTTAACCCGATCGTCGGGAGCGCAGCAATAGCGCTGGCGGTCAACCCAACACGATAGTAGAGCCAAAATATTTTGCGGTCGCGTTCTGAACCCGGTCCGACGGAAACGGCCTGAAGGCATGCATCAACTTCTTGGACAAGTATGTCGCGCTGAATGAATGTCTCATCGGACTTCGAGCACTGCACACCTGGGACTCGACTGTCACTGTCTATCGAGGTAGTGGCCGTCGCCCCTCCACGCTTTTGTGAGCGAGAAGCTCTGAAGTGATCGTGCGCCAAATTGGCGGTAAGAACTTTGATGTATCCGTAGATCCCGTCTTGATGTTTCGAGGTGAATGTTTGTTGTGAACGCTTACGATCCGCGCACAGTTTGAGGTACGTATCCTGAACCAGCTCGTCCACAAGTTGTGGTGAAAATTCGCCCCATTGGCGAGCTACGCGTACAGCGACTCTGGCAATTAAAGGCTGAAACCGCCGAACAAACTCAGCCCATGCAAGTTCGTCACCGGATTGAAAACAGACGGTAGCGAGGTCATTTGCCGATAGGGCCGAGTAATCCACGCTGGGCTGTCCTCCAGATGGGCCATGATTGTACCCGAATAAGTTGCAAGTCACTAACCCGTTAACGGGGCCCCAGAATGCCGCCTTACCGTTAATCAGTGGATGAGTTCCGCTGCTAAATATAACTCTTCCGATAACGGATCGAATCACCGAACAAATTCCTCCATGGTCGCTCACCCAGACTCAAGACCCGTGAGAATGAACTCTCCGGCTGAAATTCTCAGATAAATGAAAAGGTTGCCGGCGCCCTGAGAACCCGCCGTTAACTTGGCTACTCCAACTGCACCTGAGGCATTGCAAAAGGGTTTTTTGTTCCGTTTTCGTTTCCATTCCTAGTTGCGGATATCAAGAGGTCAATCCGCCATCCCCGAGACAGACTGCAGCGCTCTTGGTTTTGCTTGCACGACTCTCGATGGATACGGTCGAGCACACCTCAGAAGAGGCAGATCGTGAGTCTAAGCCTTAGGATTTTCGTTCCGCTCTTTGTGTTCATTGGGGCCGCTGAGTTCACCGTAAACGCTCAGGCGCCCCCTCAACAAGTGATTCGCTGGAATGTCCAAATCGAGAGTGTCACGACAGATCCTACGTCTGTCGACATCAGCGGCGGAGCGACGGGTCCTGATCGCGCAAATCTCAAACCCGGAGGATTCGATCATCTTCTGGCCGATCCGTCACTCAAAGAGAGTGTCAAAAAACTGGAAAAGAATGATCAAGTCACACTCATATACACGGCAAAGGACGACCGGAAGGAATTAAAAAGTTTCACGGTCGATACAATCAACCCGCCAGTGGAGGGTCCGGCGCTCGCGCTGCTTCTGGCGTTCCTCATCTGCTTCCTCGCTTATTATCTGCTCTCTGGACTCCATCCGATGCAGCTCATCGTCGGTGAAGACAATCGCTACAGCAACTCCAAATTTCAAATTGCCCTTTGGTTCGGAGTCTTAATTGCAACATATATCGCCACAGTCGCTCTTCGTATCTGGGCGGCTAGTGGAAATCTTGTCGACAACGTAAGTATCCCTACCAACTTGTTGCTTCTGTCCGGAATGAGCGCTTTCAGTTTTGGAGCAGCCAAAGGAATCACAACGAATAAGGTCAATGCTGCCCTGGCCAGCGGCCAAGCCGATCCGAAAAACTCAGTCGGTGCAAAACCCAATCTGCTATCGGACCTCACGCACGATGACGGTGTCGCCGCGACTCCGGCCGGAGCGCCCTCTCGACAACCCATGTTGGACCTCGGTGACTTCCAAATGGTGGTCGTTACCCTTCTCGCAGTCGCCGTCTATCTCGTGCTCGTTTACCACTTTCTTGATCCGTTCCGAAATCGGCAAGAGTCAACTTACCCGACGTGGACACAACTATTCTCGCGACCTTCGGCTTGGGCCAGGGCGCGTATCTGACGAAGAAAGCCGTTGGAAACGTCGGCCAGTCATAAAAATTTGATCGAAGTCGCAGCAATGGAGGTTGACTATGCAGTTCCGCCTTGCCAGATTATTCGTTTGCGGGTCATCGCATCGATACCTTTGTTTCGCGTTGCTGCAGCTGCTCTGTTTATGCAGTTTGGTTGCGGCTGCTGACCAAAAGAACAAGCAAGCTGTCCCTGCACGAGGTAATAAATCCGATCAATCGATTGCGGTAGATCAGCCATACTGCGATGCGTATTTGCCCTACAGCTACGCGATCGTCCAAGGAAAACCGCTAATAGCGCCCATCCTGACAGCCGCTGCCGCAAACAACCCCAATGAAAATCCAACCGTCAGCAAATTCCTCAACCGGGGTCTGAGCACTACCGACCCCATCTCGAAAGATCGCTCATTTACGGACCCAGGATATCCTCTGTTCGGCAACGCGAAAAATAAACTATTGAGCAACGGAAACGACCTTAACCGATTGATCGGCCGTCTATTCTCCACGGACAATTCCGGGAATTCCGTCACGGTCCCGCTATGCGGCCCTTATTCTCCGTCAACCTCAGAGAAGCCCGATATAGCGACTCAGTATTACCTAGTCCACGTTGTTCGTTGGAAGCGCGTCAAAGGCGGTTATCAAACGGATTCGAGTGACTGGTACGTGTTCAATCAGAGCGACGGCAAAGCCGCTCATCGGGAGTTCCCCTTTACTTTCCATCCGCTTGTCAGTGGTGATCTTCGAATCTTCGGCAGCAACAAGGTTTTCTTCCTGGCCATTCATCTGGCACCCATGCAACCGCCCGCCGCAGGATCGACGGGCCCCGGCCAAAGCGACTATGCGAATTTCCGTCAGGCGGTCGAAGTCTCATATAAGTTGAAAGTCAGCAAAGTAGAACCCGCGAATATACAAGACCTGAAAGCATTTCTAGGCGTGCTTACCGGGGCAGGTGGCGCTGCTGCCGCAGGTGCCGCCCCAAACAAGAATCTCGCAGAGTATCGGACGAAGCTACTGGACACACTTGGCACTCGACCGTACCGACGGTTTGTATGGGGCAGCCCGACTCACAAACCTCGAAAACCTTCCCGTGCAGATCACAACGACGATGACGGCGACTCTTCCCAAAACAGATCCGAGCCTGGCCGACCAGTCTGTTCATGAGGAAACCGGATTCTGGGACTCAATCAATCCTTCCACGCCGGTCTCGGCTGCGCCGGCTGCCGGCACTGCACAATCAGGTTGTTCGACCTCCGGAAATCAGGGGATCTGCCCGGAGAACACTGTTACCCAAAATGAAGGCTTATATTGGTGGGACGTAAGTATCGGGATCCCCTTCAAAGGAATCAGTCAAGTACAGTACGACACCAGTGGCACAGGCCAAATCACTCCGAGAAATATCTCGAAATCCAGCGCCTATGGATTTTTCGTGCTCGCTCCATGGAAAGAGGACATCGTTAGTCCCCCGAGTCTCGGAATCCCTCATATCTTGATGGGACTTCCTTTGAGCGGGAAAATACTAACTCACCCTTCGTCGGCCTGGGCGAGACCTTCAATCTTTCAAAGCTTCCGTCCGTCGGCCCGAAGCTCTCGAAGGTTGTCCCCTTCGGAATTCGTTTCTATGCAGGCTTGGTGGAAAACAAGCAATTCGGTGTCGCGCCTCAAACCGGAGGCTCCGCACCCTACCACTGGGTCGGCCATCTTCAATACGGTATCGAATTCTCCGTAAAGGATATCGCCAACAAACTAACCTCCGGCGGGAAGAGCACAAAGGCCAGCACAACATCAAAATAGCTCACTTGAAAAAAGACTATGCATATTGATTCAGTACGCGAACTGAAGTCTCAGGCGCAAAGCTATATCGACGGTCTTCTCGACGACCGAGTTTTTCGCCAAAAGCTCGGTGTTCGTTCGTCGAGGAGGAGGCGACCGCATCACCCGCGGAACATCGCGCTTGGGATATCGGCGGCCGAAGGTGGCGAGTATCGATTAGCAATTCGCGTACAACATCCGTTACTACTTGGAGGAGAACAGATTGAAGAGATTTCGAAGATGGCGCGAGGCGAAGTCGATGTTAAGTACATCGGAAGGGTCCACAAACTCCAGGGCGAGCCTTGGTATCAGGCGCTTTGCCGACCCATTCGAATCGGGTGTTGCGTAGCTCACCGCAATGTTACCGTAGGCACATTGGGAGCTATTGTTCAGTCGACAGTTCAAGTACCGATGCTTCTGTCCAACAATCACGTCCTTGCCAATGAGAACAAAGCGAAAACCGGAGACCCCGTTCTTCAACCCGCTCCGTCGGACGGCGGAGAGGATCCCGATGATCGCATCGCTACCTTTTCAGCTTGTGTTCCGTTGAAATTTCCCGGACCTAATATTCTTGACTGCGCCGTCGCCACCGTCCAGCAAGGAATCACCTTCGATCCCGTGAACATCGACCAGATCGGAGCGCTTGCCGGCTTGCGGTCCCAGACGTTGGTAAAAGGCGATCCGGTCTCGAAGCTCGGCCAGACCAGCGGAAAAACGTCCGGCGCTGTTTCAGCAGTCGATCTTGGCAATCTCGTCATTGGCTACGACTCGGGCGACGCCGTTTTTGACGGTCAGATTGAGATCGAATCATCAAATACAATTCCGTTCAGTCAGCTCGGAGACAGTGGATCGTTGATTGTGGACGCTGACCTGAATGCAGCAGGTCTGCTCTTTTCGGAGAACGATCAAGGACAATCCTACGCCAACCCTCTGGCGAACGTTCTTTCCGCACTCTCGGTGCACCTCATAACCTGAGCTCGCCCTCCAGACGGTGATGCCCGCAAGTATGATATTCCCGCGCGCTTAGCGTGTAGTTGGCTCCATGTTTGAGACGATTTCTTGAATCTTCCTGTTGAAAACCCGTGATCTGAAGGTACCTCCGCCGGAGTTTGGTTCTCGGACATGCCACTTGATGTGAATGAGGGAGCCAAGGGAGACGCACTCTTGCGCGTCACGCTCGAGTTATCGGGTGAGGAACTGTTGAAGTATGAGTGGATTGAGGAAGGCAAACCATATCGCGAATGGCTGATTCCCAATTGGGAAGGTTCGTCGGGCGAGGACTGGTCACGGCGCGTGCCGCCGCCAAAGGGCGCCTCGCCCACGAGAGGTGCAAGTGCTGGGGTGCCCATGCCGCTGGGATTTCTCTCGGGCAGAGGTTTTGTTGATTTGCATCCAGCGGCAGCGCGACTTCAAGAAGTTTTTTTCTTCATCCGTCCATGTGGTCCTGACCGCTACCATCGCACTTCAATTTGTCGATCCAGTCTTCTACAAGGTGAAGACGGTCCAGAAAACCACTTATGCCTTTGCACTCCATAACAAAGTCTCCGTCGTGGGCAAGGCTATTTCTAAAGTCTGTGATCAGTTTTCGGTCGTTTTCTAATCTGGTCAAACGTCGAAGTCTACTAACAACCGTAATTTTCTCGCTCAGGTAAGCAACCTCAATCGGCGACAATAGATGAATATTTTGTCTTCTCCGTTCTTCCAGACGATTCTCGATTCCCGTGCGCTGTCCTCCCATGAGTGAAAGCCATTTCTCATCGTCATTCGGGCAATCAGATCGAATCGCTTTCGTTATAACCGCTTCCAAGTGAGCGACCGATGTGAACGCCAGCAAGCGCACAGGCAACTTCGCAACATCACTCAAGGTCACAATTCCTTCGATCTTGGTACCCCGAACAACAAGGCGGTACGGAGACTCAGCCAATGTGGGCAAGAATCTAGGAAGAGGCTCCTCGGCAGAGACCAACATTCCCCCATCCAAGCGATGCATGTGGTCTCGAACAGTCCCTGGGCCAATCAGTCGTCCCCGCTCAAGCATACCCAAAATTCGAGACCCTTCACTAACTGGTATGTGGTCGAAATCCATCAGCTTGGGATCATTGAGAACACTCCCTACACTCATGTCCGGCGCACACACTTCGAGATCAAATGCGGCGATATGAGATACCTTGAATCCCGCTTCCAGCCCTGCCAGTGTGAGCCCGAGGATGTCGTTATGGTTCATCTGAGTGTGTGCTTAGTTTCCGCCAGAATATCCATGAAGCCCCAAGACCGGTATCGCGCGAGCCTTCGATTGGTTATTGTCTTATTCTCTGCGCATTCCTCAACTACCGCCGCTCATACAGAGCTTGGCCATCGCCGTGTGGATCATCGACGCGCGAGTTTCCAAAAACGACTTGTAATCACCTGCAACCATCTCCTCATACGGGATGAGATGACTTGCGAGCCTAGCCTTTACCTCGGTTTCGCCCAGGCCGCTTCCGTCGCGCCGCTCAGCCAGATAGTGCTCTGGTTCTTTATCCGAGATGTTTCGATTCGTGCGCCAAGTCACCAACGCGCAATTAAGTGACAGATAGGCTTCGTCTTCCGAGATGCCGAGCCGGGTTAAGTGAGCTACGGGGAATAGATGATGGTACTCACGTTTGGCAAGATTTGTCCGTGTCGCGCCGCCTCCGTCGGCGAGATTCTAGTCCGCCGTGTCTTAAAGCCAGAGCGAGTATCGCCCGCGCGAGGCGATCTCTACGCACCGGCCAGCCAGATGCCTTGAACTCTTCCGGCGTTGGAAGGGCATACTGCTTCTCGTCAAAGACGACCGGAGTCCCGGCCCCCGCCGCCGTGATCTGAGGCTTCAATTCATTGAAGTCCGTCAGTGCCCTCGAATTAGTCGATTTCTCATACCGATTCGAGAAAAAGGCCCGCCACAAATACTTGCGCAGAATCATCCGAGCGCGGCCTTCTGCGTCCAAACCCGTAGGTGCAATAGCCCATAAGGCAGTCAGTACGGGCACGACAACATCTGTAGGCAACCGAGCGGCGTCAAAGACTCGCTCCTCCTCCAAGAAGGCCACGGCTCTGGAAACGCCGTTGAGAAACGTCTCCCAGTTTGCGAGCACCTGCGGTCCAAAGTCTTTGGCCAAATAGTTCGCATTCGTCGGCGCACGACCTTGAAGCAAGGCGCTGCTATACAGTGCGAGATCCTTAGGATCGTAGTAGGCCGCGATAGTCGGGCAGGCCATCTTCGCATCAGCAACCAAATCATGCAGCGACTTTCCCATGCCGGCTTCGACCTGAGCGACGACAATGTCGTAGGTCGATAATGGTGCTGCTGACGTATTCATCTTGACAAAGACATCGAGGGCGGTCTGGGGCTTGGTCGTGACGGGAAGTTCCAAAAACGGCAGATTAAATCCTACAAATTTCTGGCGAATCAAGGCAATCATGTCAGAAGTCGTTTCGCGTTCGTCTTGGTCTTCAATCGCCTCTTTGGCCCATTCTCGAAACCGTTGCTGAGCGTCGATTCCGGGTTCGCACAGATTAAGAGGGACCATCTTCTTTTTCCACAATTCTTTAGGCCGATTGGCCCAAACTGGCCGACGCTCCTTATCTCCCTCCTTCCTCCATCGTGCGATGGAATCTACGTAATAGGGCATCCCCGTTTCTTCATCAGGTTTAAGAAAAATGAAGTAGGTTCGATCATCGTAGTTGTTATGGAGGCCGCGCCAAAGCGCGGTGAGCCTCTGCTGACCGTCAAGCAGCTGCTCTGAAACACGGTCACCCGTCCTCGGAGCGCCTTTGATTGGCCTGGAGATGAACGGCTCCCTGTCTCCGACAGCCAAAACCAAGAATGCACCTACTGGGAGGTCCTGTAGCATTGTATTGAACAGTTGGATGACTTGGTCGATCGTCCCAGGCCTCGTAGCGTTGGAAACGAGGAAGTACGGTCTGGTGCGTACGTATTCTCGTAAACCAGTCTGGCAATGGTCGATTTCTTGCTTCAATAGCCACACGCAGCCTCCCGAGGGCGTCTTTTTATAATAGGTCGTTCATACGGGTTCCCCCGCCCGTTCTGTAGGGTGAACGCCGAACAGTCTACTCGAATCAGGATTTGTGGTCTTCTCCGACCTCGATCGAAACCGGCTTCCCGGTGCTGTGTAGCCTGACAAGTCAGCCAGTCTCAATCACCGGATAGAGAATAGCGTCAAAAGGCGGAGTAGAGTTTGCGAGTGTCTCTGATTCTTTGGCGCTGTTATTGGGGTGAATTGCTGCTGTCGAGGGACCCTCCAAATTCATCATGAACGAGCAAGACGCAAGGGCATGCCATGAATGACTGAATTGTCCACTAAAAGACGCCGAATCGGCCCAAAAAGCTCCAAAGTAGGATTAGTTACGCGCTTCCGACTGCCATTTGGGCAAGAAACGGGTAGCCTCAAGCCAACCTCTGAGCATCGTCGCAAACCTCCACAAATAACTTTTCTACTGGACAAAGCGACTGTTTTCGAGGCTACCCTTGAACTCGAATTATGAAGGGATCACAGCGCATTTCCGTTCGTCTGCAGAACGATAGCTTGGAACGTCTGCAGAAGCACTGCTTGGCGGCAAATTGCGACGTCAGCTATGTTGTTCGGCGAGCCTTAGAGGCCTTCTTGGGCGCCCAGCCAGACGCATCAAACGGTGGAGGAGTTCCGAAAAGGTCGTCCCCACCTGAGGACATTGTCGAGCTTATTCCGCAATATCTGGCCTGGGCCCAAGGGGACCTCCGCGAGAGGCGAAAGCGCCTCTTTTGTGATCTCTTAGCAGCCTCTTTCGTATGCAAAAACCACTATCCGACTACAAAAGGGATGTTCAAAGGCTATCAAGGCCTGCTCCAGCTGTGCGAGTACTTTGGAGTCGAATAGTGTCGGACAGATTCGCAAATCGGCTTTTTTCTGGCAATTTCGCAGGACTTCGGGAGGCACCCGGGCAGAGCCAGAGCAACCGGCGCTTGGTGGAGGAGTGTGAGATTGTATCGGTGCACGCGATCCAAAAGGCTTTCGGCAAGAAGGTTCTGATAGCTGCAATACGGGACTGTCGCCCGCTCCGCCTGCCAGTCCCAGGTGGTCATTTTGATGTTTGGCTGATCGAGGAGCCCCATCGCCTCCCTGGCAGAATCGAACGTTGGGCGTCGCTCGAAGCTGGAACTTCGCGGCTATGGCTTTTCTGCCTGGGCTGCCGGCGGAGGGTGGCCAAACTTTTCTATTACCACGTTGCTCCGAGCTCGTCAGGTCGTTCTGACCTCCTGTGCAGGTTGTGCCATGGCTTGACGTACCAGAGCGTCAACTGCGGGGGAAACCGCTGGTATCGGGAAGTGGCCCGGCCGATGAAGCGGTTGCTGTGGGAAAAACAGAGGCTCTTGAGTAAGCGAGACACACGATGTCTCTCATCCCGGCTTGCACAGATCGATGAGCAAATAAAGGCGCTACGTCGCCGAGTGAAGGTACCATCGAAACGCGAACCGCAGGACCGGCTCTCCTGCTTGGCAGTTCGCAAACGCCGCCCCTATCGGAACCTGGCCCTACTGGAGTAATAGGCAACCGGACGGAACGGAAGTGCAGCGCAAGCTTGATGCCAGGTTGAAGCTTTTCGACTCCAGGAGCCGCCATCAGTAAATCTCTATTGAAAACACCTGATGAGGACTCTCGAGCGACGGCGCAGCAGCTAGCTCATCCACAACACCACAAGTCTTCAACGCCCTCTGCGCTGAGAGTCGTCCTCGCCGTCTTCCTGGCGGCTGGAGTCTTCACCATGGGCAAGGGCGACCGCTTTGGTAAACCACAAGCCAAGGCTATAATTTCCGTCCGGGACGACCACTAGGCTCGATTCTATTCGGCACCTTCTAGGGCGGAAAGGCCAACTTGCCCAAACGCGTCAGTCAAACTGGAAGCGAACTCTTTATTGTCGACAACAGCGACGAAGACTGGAAAGTTGTTCGATACCTCCATGATTGGTGCCAGATTTCAAAAGCTATCGATATTGCTACTGGATACTTCGAAATCGGTTCGTTGGTTTCTCTCGGGGCTGAGTGGCAAAAGGTCGACAAAATACGCATTTTAATGGGGGACGAAGTTTCGCTCCGGACGAAAAATGCATTTGTGAGGGGCTTGGCAAAGGCTTCCCAAAAACTCGATCGAAGCTTAGAAGCTGAGAAAACACAGAACGATTTCCTGGCGGGCGTACCCGCGATCGTCGACGGAATTCAATCAGGCAAGGTCCAGTGCCGAATCTATCGAAAGGATAAGTTTCACGCCAAGGCTTACATCACGCACGCTAGGTTGGAAGTCGTGGGTTCAAGTGCGCTTGTGGGGTCGTCCAATTTCACGTATCCAGGACTCCACGAGAATATCGAGCTCAATGTTCAGATAACTGGCCAGCCCGTTGCTGTTTTGCAGGAATGGTACGAGCAGCATTGGAATGAGGCTGAAGACGTAACCGCTGAGATCCTCCGCACGATAGAGCGTCATACACGTGAGTACTCGCCGTTTGATGTATATGCGAAATCCCTTCAGGAATTCTTCAAGGGACATGAACTGACGGTCGATGAATGGGAAAAATCCCAGTCTCGTGTCTATCCTATTTTGGACCAGTATCAGCGAGAAGGATACGCTGCGCTGGTCAAGATCGCTAGGCGGTACAAGGGTGCTTTCCTTTGCGATGGTGTTGGGCTAGGTAAGACATTCGCTGGATTGATGTTGATCGAACGCCTCGTCGACCTCGAACGAAAGCGGGTTGCTCTTTTTGTCCCCAAAGCCGCCCGGGTGCCTGTATGGGAAAAGGAAATACGCCGACACCTTCCCCACATCAGCGGAGATTTCAGCAACTTGGCCATTTTCAATCACACAGACTTGCTTCGAACCGGAGAGTTCAGTCGCCGGATCGGCCGCTTGAAGGAAACCGCAGATGCAATCGTAATCGACGAGGCGCATCATTTCCGGAACCCAGGCCTGAAGGAGAAATCTCGTTATTGGCGGATGTTCGAAGTTGCTGAGAACAAAGAGATCTATCTGCTGACGGCGACGCCTATTAACAACCGGCTGATAGACCTACAACACATGATGGAACTCTTCTCTAGACGCACCCCTGACTACTTCAAAGACGCGCCCCTCGGCATCCATTCACTGCCCGGCCACTTCCGCAAAATGGAAAACGCACTTGAGAAGATTGTGCTGAAGAAGGAAGCAGGGCAGGACTCGATGGAGACAAATCAGATCGAAGCCGACCAGGTCCTAGCGAGCGATTCCTTGTTTCAAGCGCTAGTGGTCCAGCGAAGCCGCGCCTACGTTAAGAAGAGTCAGGAGCAATACAAGGGCAACTTGGCGATTTTCCCGGCTCGTGAAGATCCTCAAGTTGCAGAATATTCCATAAAGAAGACCTATGGTCGCCTGCTTGAGCTAATAGAGAAAGCGTTCAACAAGGAAAAACCTCTGTTCTCGCTCGCAATTTACTATCCGCTCGCCTACTACAAGGGCTCCAACACAGAGATCAAACCACTCGAAGAAGGGCGCCAGAAAGAGGTCGTGAGCCTAATTCGCGTTCAGTTTCTCAAGAGATTTGAGAGCTCCGCGAGGGCTTTTGAAAGCTCATGCGAGACGATATTGCTGAAGATTCTGGCGTGGGTTACGAAGCACGCGGAAACTGACCACGAGAAACGGCTACTAGATCGTTGGATGTCACAACACGGTGAGTTGATTGGCTACGTGCGCGAGAACCAGAGATCGCTTTTCGGAGACGAGGAAGAAGCCGACGAAGATGTGGTAACGGACGAAATGCTGGAAGAGGTTGAGTACTTAGATCGGACCGAATACAAGGTCGACGAGATTCTCGATGAATGCTACCTCGACCTTGATCAAATCGCGGAGTTTCTGAATGAATTGAGGAAATTCAAGGCAAAGCACGATGACAAACTCAACGCGCTAATCAAGTTGCTCAAGCAAGATAAGGTTCTAACTTCCCACAAGGTTCTGATCTTCACCGAATACATGACCACTGCTAGGTATCTTTCTCATGAACTTGCAGCAGCCGGAATTACGGGCATCGACGAGATTGATAGCGCAGTTAAACGGGATCGTGGAGATATCATCAAGCAGTTCGCTCCGTACTACAATGGCTCGTGCAGCGAGGAACTTGAGAGGGAAGAACTGCCCGAGACGCGCGTCCTCATTTCCACAGATGTCCTTTCCGAAGGCCTGAACCTTCAGGATGCAACGAGGCTAATAAACTACGACATTCACTGGAATCCCGTGCGTCTGATGCAGCGCATCGGACGTGTCGACCGGCGTTTGAATCCAGAAGTGGAGAAGCGGATTTTGAGTGAACACTCCAATCAGAAGGAAATCCGGGGCACGGTCGCATATTGGAATTTCCTGCCACCCGAAGAGCTCGACGACCTGCTGCGCCTTTACAAGAAGGTTTCGCACAAGACCTTGCGTATATCGAAGACATTTGGAATTGAAGGCAAGAAACTGCTAACGCCGAAGGACGACTTCGAAGCTCTTAGAGAATTCAACCATGCGTACGAGGGGACGACGACGCCCGTGGAAGCGATGCATCTGGAATACCAAAAACTCCTTTTGGAAAATCCTGGCCTTGCGGAGCGGCTGGCGACGTTCCCTGGGAAGGTTTTCAGCGGGAAAAAGCATCCTTCGGCAGACGCACAAGGGGTCTTCTTCTGTTTCGCACTCCCGGCTCCTCCTGCGGAGAAGCGAGAAGAGGCTGCTTCCGAAGCTGAGGCATGGACCGAGGAAGCCGGTTACGCCAGATGGTACCTCTATGATTTGAGTTCGAAGAAGATCACCGACGAACCCAGCGAAATCGTCGAGACTATTCGCAGTACTCCATCCACACCTCGCCAGCACCTATTGCCGGAAAAGGCACTTTCCGAGATAAGAAGCGAGGTGGAAAAACACATCACGAATACATACTTCAAGCAGATGGACGCGCCTCTTGGCGTCAAGGCTAAGCTCAAGGCGTGGATGGAGCTTTCCTAAGTGAGGGCGTCCCTCTTAGCCGTTCCCGAGCCCGGTGAGGTACTACAGGAATGCTCCTTCCAGACCGCGTAAAGTCTGCGATAGCACGTTGCGTGGATCAGAAATCTTTCTTGCGGAATCTTCTCCATGAGACGTTGAATTGGCCTGTAGACCGAGCGGATTCGCTCGAAGAGCTCGCGTACTCTTGGTCGGCTGACGAATTAAGGGCAACCGGCCTTGAGAAGACGGTCGTTGACGCTCGTGCGTGGCAGCTTCGACGGCTGGAGGCGAATCAACCCTGGGGCATTTTCATCTTGGAGTTCAAAAACAAGGATGCCTTCCTCACCGGCAGGGGAATGGCTGGGGCACTACGAAAGCTTCTCAGGGGCCTTGTTAACTCCAGACGCAAAGACCCGAGCCAGAAAACCTGGCAACGCGAACACCTGCTGTTTATTTGCACTTACGATTGGACGCACTACAAATTCGCTTACTTCCGGCCGAAGTTCGGCGACTCTCGTGGGTCTCGGCTGACGATGTTCGGTTGGGGGCCTGAGGACTCATCCAATCGAACTGTATGTGAATTTAACCTACCAGCTCTCTTATGGCCTGATGAGACCACAAAGACTGAGAAGTGGGTGACCGAGTGGGCAAATGCGTTCGATAAAGACCGGCTTACGAACGACTTCTTCAAGCGCTTTGAATTTCGCTTGGTTCATAGATTTTCCTGGCATTTTCGCAGGAAGGAATGGAACGGGGGGCGGCTTTGACATTATCGTCGGGAACCCGCCCTTCGTTACTGCCCGTAATCAAGAGAAACGAGAACTCTGGCGCGAGCGCTGGCCGCGAGTTTCTCATCAGAAATATCAGATGTTGGCACCGTTCTTCGAATGTAGTTTTGGCCTTTTGAGGTTCGGCGGTGAGCTAGGCTTCATTGTTTCGAATGCGTTTGCCAAGCGCGATTTTGGGAAGCCGCTGGTTGAACAATTCTTCTCGCAAATCGATCTCCAGAAGGTAGTCGATTGCTCGGGCCTTCTGTTTCCCGGTCATGGAACCCCAACTTGTATCATTCTTGGTTCAAACCGTCGGCCAAGGCCGGATTCGGAGGTTCGCTTCGTCGGGATTTTGCCAGGCGGCGGCGATCTTAGAACTCCACCGGAGGAGAGCCTCCTCTGGCTGACGATCGCCGAGCATCATGACCTCCCTGGTTACAACGATCAGCGAATAGCGGTTGCCGACCGCACACAACAAGAAGTGGCAAGATTTCCATGGAGCTTTGATATCGGCAGCCAAAATCTCCAGACTGAGATCGAAAGAGCCGGGCCGAGACAAATTACCGAATTTGTAGACTCGATTGGAATCTGCTTTTTTACTAATGCTGAAGAGGTCTTCCAACTGCGACCGGACGTTGCCCGTCGACTCGGTCTGAATCTTGAACTTCTGGAGTGTTGCCAAAAGGGAGAAGATATTCGCAACTGGTCGATGTCATCCGATGTCTTATCTCTGAGACCATATGATGCCGATTGGGTCCCTATAAAGCTTAAAGAGTTTCCCGCAGTGGCTCAATATCTCCGAGCCTTTCGCAAGCCTCTGGGGAATAGAGCAACATTCAGCGGAAAAACCTATGATGAAGAAGGAAAACTCTGGTACGGCTATCACATAATCAACTATAAGAAGCTTGATAAGACCACGATTATTTCGTTCTCGTTTATCGCAACCCACAATCACTTTGTGTTGGAACATGGACGGAGGCTGTATCGTCAGACTGCGCCAATCATAGTCTTACGAGCCGCTCTACACGCTCAGCTCTTAACAGGTCTGCTCAATTCAAGTGCAGCTCTTTTCTGGCTCAAGCAGGTTTGTTTTAACAAGGGCGCAGGTGAAGACGAGGAGCGTGACCGTTTCGAGTTTCAAGGCAACAAAGTCGAACAGCTGCCAGTGCCGGCGGTTTTCGCGGCAGGCTTTGACGGCAATCCGAATGGAGTTGTAGAGCAACTTGGACTGCTTTCGCAATCTTGCTGGCAATGTGGCGGTGCACTGCCGGGCTTTGCTTTGCAGAAGCTCTTCGAGAAGCGGACCGAGGCGTATAGCGACTGGAACAATGTCTTGCCTTGCTACATAGGCCCTGGCAGCAACTCTGGAGGGGCATTCGATTCTACGGAGAGTTTGCGAAGTGCGTACAAACATCTCCAAGCCGTACGGGAGGAAGTTCGAGCCAAGATGATAGCTTTGCAGGAGGAAATGGATTGGTTGACGTATGCCGCCTACTCGTTGTTGCCGGGCGAGCATGCGGCGGTGCAAGTGGAATTGGAGCCTAGTCCTCTAGATCGTGAGCAACGCCCTTTCCGGCTGTGGGCACGTGCGGGAGGTGACTTTGCGCTGGCCACAAGGTTAATACCAGACGGCTGGACAGAGCATAAGCGGAAACTTTGGGAGGCGCGGCTTTCTGCTATTCGGGACAATGACCACATACGACGTATCGAACAGCCCGCATATAAACGCCGCTGGGAAGAGCAATGGAAAGTTGGGAATCAATGGGGTTGTGGTTCGACTGCATATGCTACCGAGTTTGTGGAGGCATTCGAATGGTGGGTGTGCGAAAAAGCAGAATGGTGGCTAGAAATGACTAAAGCCGGAGGTCCAGTAGACTTCGATGAATGGGTGGATGCTATTTGGAATGACACGCGCGTGAAATCTGCTTGGCCGGTTGCCGCGGAGGAGTACGCTCGCCTCGAATACGAGAAGGCGAGCGAACGAGCTGAGAAAAACGGCGATCCAAGTCCCGCGCTCGCCCCACGGTTAACTGATCGGGCCAGTTTTGCTCAGAAGTTCCGGGAGATAGTGGACAAGGAGACTGTTCCTGAGGGTTTCCCATTCGCTACACCCTATGAGGAGCTGGAAAAGAACGTAAAGAAGTCCGTCCCGGCAAAGTTACGTAAGGTCCGTGGCAGACTTAACGCCCCGCGTGAGCGATTTCACCTTCGCGGTCGTGCCCAATTTCTATGGGCAGGCCTGCAGTTCAAATGAAGGGGAAACATGGATTGGGATCGACTTGCAACTCAAATGATTCGGGAAATGATCCGGCAATTCTTGAAGCAACCCGGAGAGTCCCTGACTTTTGGCCAGCTAGTTTTTCGCATCCCAGGTGCTGACGAAGATGTCCTTGATGTAATTGTTGAGCAGCGAACAGACTTGTTTCTGATTACGAGGAAATATCGCGCGGTAAGGCTCTATACAGATGCCTTGCAAAAGATTCTGCAGCATGGAGTGGAGTCAACAATTGCGGAAGTCGGTCCTCCGCACTCCGTTTCTGGCCATGGGCCACACCACGATCGATGTAGCCATTTCTCTGAAGAGGAAATCCTGGCCGATTTGGTGCGCTGCCCGTTGCCGCCAGAAGCACTGACGAGAAATTGCTGCTGGAAAGAGATTTGTCGGGTGCGAGCCTTGAATCAGCGGCTGGTCGACTCAGATACGTGGCGTGAAGTTTGCCATGTTCGAGGTTACCTGCAAGAGAGGCAGAACCCACGCGGATTTTAGGGGTGGTATCGCCTACGAAGCATTTCGAATTTGAATGAAGGAGTCGGCTCAACCCAGCCATGGCTCGGCTCACGAATATTCGCGGCATGCTCCTCGAAGAGGCACTTCTCCATCTCTTGGAAAGCACAGGGTATCGCACAGTCCTGTCTCGTGGAGCTGACCCAACACTCTTCGATGGCCCGGCTGGGCTCAAGGTGAGAGGTCGAGGTTCGGACCATCAGATCGACGCCATCTCAGATTTTCAAGTCCCGCCCCCGTTCAGTCACCCTCAAAGGCTCTTGGTTGAAGCGAAATGTTTTGAACCTGGAGTGCGGGTTGGTCTCCCAATCGTTAGAGAAGCTGTCGGGATATTAAAGGACGTAACTGAGTCTTGGATGGTCGCTGGCGGAGCGATTCCAAAACAGCGTTACCACTATCAGTACGCAGTTTTCTCAGCAACAGGCTATACCAACGAGGCTCAGAGATTCGCTTTCGCTCACGATGTCTATCTTATTCCACTCGCGGCCTCGCGGTTTCTCGAACCAGTGATACTGGCTCTTCGGAACGTCCGGTCCGCAGCGGAAAACGGCGAAGGCAACAGCAATATTGACGTTGACATGACTGAATTACGCCGCACCATCCGCTCTGCGATCAGAGGCCAGCAGCCTGCGCTACTAGGGCTCGAAGAGGTCGGAACCGTGCTTCATGGAGCAGGAGAATTCGTTCAAGCGTGTACTCGGATTCGATATGCATTGATGGCTACGTTGGCCGGTCGTTTTCCGATCTTTTTGGTGCCGAGCCCCGAGATGAGAGGCCAGGCGGTGAATGAACAATATTTCGTGAGGATCTTATCGAGGACCAAATGACGAGACATGGTATTTGCGGGATGCCCAAACCCACGCTAACTTGTTCTCATTTGACATGCCGGAAGAGCTGTTTCTTGAGTACGCAAACCAAGGAATCCTATCAGATCGAGCTGCTCTGGACTTGAAAGAAGATCTGATGTCGAACTTGGTGGCCTATTGGGTGCAGAACGGGATTCTCCGATTGGTGCGGTTCCAACTTGACCAGGAGTGGACGACAGGCATTCGGAATCAGATCGAAAGGCGAAGGTAAGCGGGAGAACAACTCGTGGCCAAGAAAGAAAAGAAACGCCCTGAGACTTTCTATCAGGACGTAGTGAAGCGATATATAGGCAAGAAATATGGCAGCGCGACCGTGCGTGAGCTCAATTTCGGTGGCCCCAAGTTCGATGTCGTTGGTTTCTCTCCGGATACAGGCGAGTTTCACATCGTGGAATGCAAACTAACCTCGCGCTCTGTTGGAATCGGCCAGACATTCGGGCAAATCCTGGCCTACAAGGCGATGATTTTCGATGCTGGCGAGCAGTTTCTCAACGCCTACCTCAAGCAGTTGGCTAAGGAAGGGATCACGAAGATTTCCTTCTATTCCGAGGTGGCCCAGTTTGCGAATGAACGCAAGATACCAATTCGTTTTTACGTGGCCTTGCGCGAAAAGGCCTGTTCGCGGCCCGATTTTCTTCGACTCATGAAGCGAGATCTATCAGGAGTCGGGATAATCCGCATCAATCAATACAACCAGTGTAAAGACTACATCCGAGTGCGAGGGCACAAAGACTTCGAGCTGTGCGAAGCAGAGAGGATCGAGGTTCCGATCTCTACGCCTCCACGTCCCCTGGTTCAAAAGGTTTTGGAACATCAGGGATCCGGGCCCGATGTCGTTGATCTTGCTGCCGCCCTGGACTCACGAATTCTCAAGATGCGGCACGGCATGAAATCGGTCTTACATTCGAAGTATGCGGTGTTCTATCGGGTTGGCACGAATTTCGTCGGTCTTTATCCGAAGAGACAATTTTTGCGGGTTGCGGTTCGGGAGGGTAGCAAGTGGAAGAAAGTTCGGATCAAACACAAGGGCCAACTGCGATCGGTTGTGAAACGGATTAGAAAGGCGTTGAGCCGAAGCCTTTCTGATTGAGCCTGTTTGCTCCCGTTCACATCAAGCTAATGCAAGTGAGGGTGCATGGCCATACCTGAAGAGTTGCGCGAGATTTTTGAAAAGGTGAATGCGGGGAAACGCCCATCGGTTAAAGTACGCCGGTTCCTGGGTTGGTTCGAGGCCGAACGGCGCGGGTACAAGATCGTTCGCAGCATCCGACGTTCCCTTAAGAAAGCAAAAGTCGCGACCATCCCAGATTTTGAGGGCGCGTTCATAGACTCGCGGATTTCTTTCGTCTCCGAAGACGAAGCCTCTGCCGCGGAGCAACCAACAGAGCTGAGTTCCAACACTTCGGTCATCGTTGAAGCAACAATTGCAGAATCGGCGCAGGCCACTGTCCCAGTCGATCCAACTTACCGCGTCGGCAGACTGGAGTCGGCCAATAAGACGGTAATTTCAGTGAAGCCCGACGATCCGGTCGAGCGCGCGGCTACTCTAATGCTGAAACACGATTTTTCTCAACTTCCGGTCATGATGAACGAGCGTGACGTAAAGGGGATTATTAGTTGGCGAGGGGTTGGAAAACGGTGTGTGCTTGGAACGATTGGGAAGACGGTCAGAGAAGTCATGGAACCTCACCAAGAGATTAGTGCGGAAGTTTCACTGTTCAGCGCCATCGAACTGATTGTTCGTCATGACTGTGTCCTGGTTCGAGATTCGACCCGGCGGATTTCCGGCATCGTCACAACACACGACTTGAGCGAACAGTTCGGCTCGCTCGGAGAGCCATTTCTCTTATTGGGCGAAATAGAAAACCACATCCGAGCCATTTTAGGCTCACTATCGAAGAGTGACCTGTCCTCCGCCCTCGATCCCGCTGATGGTAATCGAGAAGTAGAAGATGCTGCTGACCTTACTTTTGGCGAATATCTCCGCCTACTGACGAATCCCAAGATGTGGGCCAAGCTATCACTAAAGGTCGATCAGAAGACTTTCATCCAACATCTTGATGAGACCCGCCAGATACGAAATGAGGTGATGCATTTCGATCCCGAAGGGATTGGCCCAGAGGACATGAAAAAGCTTCGGGCGATGGCAGCGTTCCTTCGACAGTTGCATTCGCTGGTGTAATCGCGGGTACTCAAGCGTATTCCTGGAGGATTCTTTATTTATGCCAATGTACGA
Source organism: uncultured Acidobacteriota bacterium (assembly GCA_963810355.1). Taxonomy (GTDB): domain Bacteria; phylum Acidobacteriota; class Terriglobia; order Acidiferrales; family UBA7541; genus Acidiferrum. Next base: position 4,628 of record CAWENU010000002.1, on the reverse strand, counting down.
AAAGCCTGTCAGAGTCTTGATGCGCAACATGGTGGAAGACCTCATAGGCCAAAAGGACCAAATCATCTCGAAGGAGCAGGTTTTGAACTGGTTCGCTGAAAAATATCCGAGAATCAAACAGGGAACGATCTCTGCACATTTGATTCGATTCTCCACGAACGCTCCCAGCCGCCTTCACTATAGTGCGCGGCCAGGCGAAGAAGATCTCTTATTTCAGATTGATGGTAGCCACTTTCGAAGATTTGATGCCGCTAAGGACCCTCCTCCGATTCACGAGGCGTCACAGGCACCCCGGAGCCATAAGGCAGCCGACGAGGAAGAGGCCGAACCTGAAGGCTCGAACGAGTTTGCTTATGAAGCGGATCTGCGTGATTTCTTAGCTAGAAATTTGCCCCTATTGGAGCGCGGCCTTCGACTTTATGAGGACGAAGGAATTACAGGCGTCGAGTTTCCCGTCGGCGGACGATTTGTAGACATTCTGGCGGTTACGCCGGAAAAGGATTACGTGGTCATTGAGCTGAAGGTTTCACGTGGCTACGATCGAGTTGTTGGCCAGCTCTTGAGATACATGGCGTGGATTGCTAAGAACCACGCCGAACCATCCCAGAAGGTTCGGGGCATTATCGTCGCCCGCGAGATCACGTCTGATTTGCTATTGGCTTGCTCCGAGCTACCGAATATTGAGCTGTTCGAATATCAGCTTTCCGTATCGTTGAAGAAAGTCTCGACAGAGACTTGATGCCTTCCGAGAACGACTCAGAGAGTGCCAGCCGGTCTCGATTCGATCCCTGCCGCGCCTACCATGCAACTGGTTGACAAGCTCCGACATCCTTTCGGCCTTGGCCACATCGGGGCCGCTTTCCCGCTGCATCCCTTTACGCTGAGCTATTCGAAATTACTGGGACTAAGTTCGATGAGGATCTCGCGGACAGACCGACCGACAGACACGCGGGTACGCCAGACAGTAGCCATCCTCCTGTGTTACTCCAGTCGTGCTTGGCAGTCTGTCGTGGGCCAGCACGTCGCTCAAAAGATTCTGGCGGCGAGCGCGTTGCCCCATCCTCCACCAGGGCGATCACGTGGTCAAGGCGATTAGCTTGGGCGAGGCTAGGTCTCCTGATTCCTTCTCTTGTGCCTCTGACTAGTCTGTCGAGAAACGAATTTACTCAATTCCTCGCGTTCAATCCCTAGCGGTCTAAGAATTTCCATGGCTCGATCGATGAGCTTCGTCGCCTGTTCCTGAGCCTCCAGGAGCCGCGATGCGAGACCGCTATCCTCGAGTTCTTCGGGCCGAAAGCGTGCCAGCAACGCTAAGACGTCTTGCAAAGGCGCATCAACAGGCAGATCAGCAATCCGGGCACCGATTAGACGGATTTCGATCTCAGGATGCGAGAAAACTAGCTTGCGAACCTGATCTCGCCTGGTTGTATTGTGACGACCGCCGAATCTAGACGGAGCATCCGAACGGATCGGACGATCCGTTCAAATACTTGAAGAGGTAGCCGAGCGTAACCAGGGGTCTTGATTTCGGCAGGAAAGGCCGACGAAGAGCCGGTGGTCACGAGCTCGACCTCCGATCCATGTGCATTGAGGTCTGCAGAATCCAGTTTAGCTTTCGCTCGAGGAAGGCCGGTCAGCAGAAACTTGGTCGCCGCCTTGAAGTCCTTGAGTCGTACCGCGAATGTGACTGGGCCCATCTCGCCTTCCCTTACAACATTGTTTCCAGTTTCGCCTTTGACACTTTTTTCGGGGGCGTCGTTCGAGGCCACAGGCCCCTGAGATGAAGCGTCATCGTTTGAACCAATGTGTTGGCCCATTTCCTCCAACGATTCTTTCTCCAACTCCATTTCTAGAAGCTCGTACTGTTCGTCCGGGGGCTGGTTCTCTAGTTCCACTCTCGGGTCTGGCGGCTTCGCTAGAAGTTTGTCCAGTTGGCTCATGTCCTTCAGGTCGAGCGCTCTCATGAGCCGTTTCTCCAAACGGGAGGGCGGACGATTCTGCCTTTCTCTTTTCTTTGCCCTTCACTCTTCACCTCCGCGGTGCCTAGAGGCAGAGCGACCCTCCTTGCGTGCGGCAAATATGAGGGTGTTTTCAGCCATGAATCCGTCCCAGAACCCCCAACGAGGGTCGTCCCAATTGGGACGAGAGCTCAAGCGGCCTCAGTGGTAGACCTTCTAGTGAAGGAGTGGCAGGCTAAGCCCGGTAGTCCTCATCGGTACGAAGAATACTATTAGTAACGTTGCGTGGGAATCGCTAGGCATCGATACAAGGAGGTATGCAACCTACCGGAAAGCGTACGGTGCAAGTGAACGTGAAGATGACGGGCGGAGATTTCTACCTTCCTGCAGAGGGCCGCTCGCGCCAAGTGGCCGGATGCGGTTTTGAGCAACTCTGGGATTGTCTTGGGGCTCGCGAAAATGGCAGCTCGGGACATCCTCAAGCTTAGCAGCCCCAAGCGCTCGCGCCGACAGTGGTAGCCGTTGATCGGCCTGGATATAGTTCGACCTTAGGCGCCAGCCATACCTGGTTCCTTTTGCCTCAACTCTCCTTAGCTTCCCGCTGACCGCGTTCAGAGCGTTCCACGTAAACCCGCATACGGCTCTCACAACACACGAAAATTCTACTGGGCATCACAGAATTCCGTTGACTAATTACCTATCGTTAGGTTATTGCTAGGACATGACGAATGTATCGCAAGCCGCAAGCGTGTTAGGGCGCCGAAGCGCTCAGGTCCGAGTAAAGAAGTGGGGCGAGGAAGAGTTTCGTCGCCGGCTACGGGAGTGGGGAAAGCTTGGAGGCAGACCCCGCAAGCCAACGAGAGGAAGCGAAGTGATCGATAACCAATCTGCTGTGCTACAACGGGCTGGAAACAAACAGCGGGACAACGACGGGCTGCAGAGGCGTGGCATCTGGCATTTCAAGCTGAAGGTGGGAGGGCGATGGCGAGAGATTTCTACTCGAACCTCAAACTATCAAGAGGCGCGGAAGGCTCGACAGCAATCAATTCAAGCGCAAGAAGATGGCCGATTACCCACCGATATGGCGAAATGGCGATTCGAAAAGGCCGCCCCGCTGTGGCTTGCAGATCGCGTCAAGTTAGTTGCGCGGCAGACATATCGGATCGACAAGGAGCGTCTGGTTCCCCTTACTAAGGAATTTGGCGGACGCCGGCTGTGCGAGATCACCAGTAACGACATCCGGGGCTATCAAGCGCTGCGGGCGGACTGTGTGGGCCCGCGTACGATCACCTGGAGACGAAAGTCCTTCGGATGATCCTCCGTACGGCAAAAGTCTGGGCTCGCATAGTTGACGATTACAAGCCACTTCCTGAGAACAAGCGAGGCCCTGGCCGGGTGTTGACCCCGGAAGAGGAGAAACGTCTTTTCGAGGTGGCGGCCAGCAATCCACGTTGGGATGCCGCTTACTTCGCGGCGCAGCTTTCGCAGCTAACACAACGGCTCGTGGCTGCGAACTCAGGGGTTTGCGCCTTGCTGATATTGATTTAATCGGGAGAACTATGACAATCCGACGGGCGACGACGAAAACCGACGCCGGGTGCCGTGTGATCCCCATGAATGAGACTGCTACGTGGGCTCTGGCCCGTCTAACACAGCGAGCTCAGTTATTGGGAGCCAGTAAACCCGAACACTATCTTTTCCCAGCATTTAGATTCCGTCAAACGCGAGCCGGGCAAGCAGCCAAAGAGTCCGGTTATGACCCCATGTCGCCAATGAGGTCTTGGCGCACGGCTTGGCGAAACTTAACGCGCGCGATCCGATGCCCAGCATGCCGACAACTACAGCCTCCTGGCACAGTCTGTAGCAATGATGGGTGTAAGGCCGACATTCGCGGCAAGAAAAGCTTGACGGCCGGATTACGATTTCATGACCTACGACATCATTGCATCACACGGTTGGCGGAGGCAGGAGTTCCTGAGCAAACTCTAATGGCGATCGCAGGGCACGTCAGCAGGGAGATGCTGGAGCACTATTCTCACATCCGAATGCAAGCGAAGAGAGAGGCTGTGGCAGCGTTAGAACCAACGAGAGTGCCGCAACTAGAGTCACAAACATCCTTGCCAGTCAACTGATGCAGCCCCGTCCACACGTATGTCCACACGGGTTGGCTTACGTCCACAAGAACTACAGAGCGCTACTCAGAGTTACGGCGTGTCCATCTACAGCGTAATTCAATGAAAACACGAACCTTCGAATTAAATGGTAGCATTCGGTAGCGCTTGAGAATCCAGGCATCTGATTCTTTGCAAGCAGGGGGTCACCGGTTCGATCCCGGTCACGTCCACCAATATTTCTCGTTCTAATTCTAAGAGGGACGCCGCGACGATAGGTCCCCGGTCGGTCCGCCACACATCTCTTCTGTGGAAGTAGGTTGCTATAAGAGCCGTAATAGCTTAGATCGCTGGCCCCATAGCCGATCGGTGTCGCATTGTTTTTGGCGTATTGGTCGTGATAGTTCCTCTTTATTGTACTGCTTATCCCACTCGTCGTAGGTATCGGGCGTGAAGTTTTTTGCTTTCGTGGATTTATCGCTCATCGTTTGCATCAAAGGCGACCAGCTTTTTCTTTTCCACCTTCACGGTTTCGGACGATCCCGCGACCTCGAGATCA
>CAWENU010000001.1:0-171590 GCA_963810355.1 uncultured Acidobacteriota bacterium | reverse complement strand
GCTGGTTTTCACGGTCCTCGTGCAGACGATGGGCGGAGAGCGGCGACGATGCGCGAAGCAGTTGCTAAACGGGCTGGCCATCGCGCGAGTCGCGGCAGCCGAGTCTGAGGTCGCGCGGCAGGCTGTGGATCAGATGCACACGCAAATCTCGGAGCAGATGGTTGACGGCGAGCGAAAACCGCGGACCTGCGGCGTCAGTCTTTAAAGCGACGCTCACGTTCTACGAGGGGATGCGGGCGACCGCATCGACGCCCGAAGCGCGGGCAGAGCCCCGCGAGCGAGCACGCGGTTTCGCCGGAGCTTGAGGACGACACGGAAGAACGCCCGGAGGCTTCAGCGACGGCTTGCATTGACAAAAGGGCTATTCCACACGCGGTCGACGACCGTGGCACGAGCGCGGCGGAGTGACGAACGGCGGATAAATTCGAGCCACTGTTTCATCGCAGATAGGACGTGATCACCCAGGAAACGTACCAGTTCTTACTGGGATGGTCTTTCGGGCTGACGGGGTTGTCGAGCGAGCCTGAGTGGATCAACTGTCCCCCGGTGACGAATGCATGTGTGCTGGCCCAGGGCCAGAGGGTGGTGATGGCGGCCACGGCCAAGTCGGGAGGGAAAGCCATGGAAAACAGCCGAATTTGTTTGCGAATGAGCAGGTCCCGCGCCAGGGCCTATCGGTGAGACGATATAACAGCTTGACCGTCTTTCGCACTTGCATGCCCCCCAAACCTTCTTCCCGGAGTCAAACACCGCGGAAGCTGCCTCCTCATCGGTCACCCCGGCGACCGTTGCCGCCGCCGCGATCGCACCGTCTGGTCCCCGCCGCTGGAGAACATGCTGTTTTGGTTCGAAGCTGCGGGAGCGCCGGGCCGGATCGGCGGCTTGCGCGGCGAGTCGTTCATCAGCTGAGCTCCAGGAACATGATGCCGCTGGGCGATGGTCACCATCTTACCAGCGCCGCGGGTGCGACCCCCTATTGACTGAACTTCGGTCGTAATATAATGGAGCCGCGGGCAGTCTCGCGCAAGGATCGTCGGCAAGGCTCTGGCTTGTCGTTGCGGATCAGACAGAGGGCGCTACGTGCGTTACGCGGCTGATCAGAAGGAAAGGACGCGGGCGAGGATCCTCGGGGCGGCGGCGAGGCTGTTTCGCCGGGATGGTTATCACGCGTCGGGCGTCGACAAGGTGATGGCAGAGGCGGGCTGACCGCGGGGGGGTTTTCCGCCCATTTCGATTCGAAGAAGGCGCTGCTGGCCGGGGCGATCGAACATGCGGCGGCCGAAGCTGGCGGGCCTGGGGGCGGAGACGGAGCACGTTGCCGGGTGCGATTCGGTTCCGAGTTTCTGCACCGATACCTGAGTATAGAGCACTTCCGGAAGATCGAGGACGGGTCTCCGCTGGCGGCGATTGTTTCGGAGATATCGCGGGCGGACGACCCGGTGAAGCAAATTTTCAGCGGATTTTCACGACCTATTGCGCACGCTTCTAAACCGACGCACGTGGCGGCGATTCAAACTCAGGCCCCACGCAGATAGCGGCGGTTGCCCTGGCGTCGGCGGGCTCGGGCTCGCGCATGGTGTGACGACGATCGATTCGCGAATGAGGTCCTGGATTTGTGCCGGGGCGCCGCCATCGAAATCCTGGGCGCGGGCAGGGTCGAAGCTGGTGAAGCGCGGCAAGCGCACCGCAAGGGGAAGGGGTGAGGCTGGTGAATAAAGCAGAACGGCGGGTGGTGGTCACGGGGCTGGGGCTCGTGACACCCGTGGGGCTGGATGTCGAATCGACGTGGGAGTCACTGCACAAAAGGCCCGGGGCGTGGGGCCGTCGGCCTGTTCGACGCGACTACGTTTGCGACCAGGATTGCGGCCGAGGTCAAGGACCTGCGGCTGGGTCGCTACCTGGGAGAAAGCACCGAACAGTGGAAGAACCATCGGCGCAACGCCACTCGCGCTGGCGGCGGCGGCGCAGGCAATCGCGCAATCGGGGCTGCTCGATTACGAGGGCCGAGATCCGACGCGGTTCGGCGTGTACCTTGGAGCCGGTGAAGGCCAGCAGGATTTCCCGCGAATCGTCGATCTGATCAACCGCAGCAACGCCTGCGGCAAGGTGGATCCGGGACTCTTCGCCCGGCTTGGGGTGGGCATGCTCGATCGGCTCAACGAAGCCGAGCAGGAGCCGGGAACGCCCGCAGGCCATGTCGCGAGCGTGTTTCGGCGCCGGGGCCCGAACCTGTCGTGCCTGACGGCTTGCGCGGCCAGCGCCAAGCGATTGGCGAGAGCAGTCGAGATCATTCGCCGCGGCAGCGCCGATGTGATGCTTTCCGGCGGCGTGCACAGCATGATTCATCCCTTCGGCGTCACGGGCTTCATCCTGCTGACGGCGATGTCGACGCGGAACGACGAGCCGGCGCGGGCGAGCCGCCCGTTCGACAAGGAGGCGCGACGGCTTTGTGATCGGCGAGGGGGCCGGCATGCTGCTGCTGGAAGAGCTTGAGCACGCCAAGGCGCGGGGGCGACCATCTTCGGTGAAGTGGCGGGCCATGCCTCGACAGCGGACACGTTCCGGTCGACCGACAGCCACGACGACGGCCGGGCGCGGTGCTCGCGATGCGGCTGGCGTGAAGGACGCCCACTCGATCCGGAGGACGTCGACTACATCAACGCTCATGGCACGAGCACCAAGGTGAATGATTCGGTTGAAACTCTGGCGATCAAACGGACGCTTGGCGAGCCGCGTGCAGTTCCGGTCTCAAGCACCAAGAGCATGACGGGGCACTTAATCGCGGCCGGAGGGGCCGTCGAGGCGATCGTTTGCCTGCTGGCCATGCGCAATTCGGTGGTGCCGCCGACGATCAATCTCGAGTTTCCGGATCCGGACTGCGACCTCGATTATGTTCCGAATGCGGCCAGAGAGATGAAGCTCGACGTGGCGCTCTCGAACAGCTTCGGGTTTGGCGGCCAGAACACGGCGGTCGTGCTGCGGCGGTTCGCGGGGTAGGGGTGTGCCGCGAGACGCTCAGACGTCCAAGCTAGGGTATTCGCCGGGGACGACAAACCGCGAGAGCCGGCGATTGTTTCACAGGAGGTCGATCTCGGTCGGGATCCCGACGGGGATCTCCAGAGCCGCTTTTGCAGGTCTTCGAGGCCGGTGATCGGCTGCTCGCCGAGCGAGACGATCAGATCTCCTTCGGACATTCCGGACTGCGGCGCCGGGCCGTCTGGCTCCAAGCCCATGACCTCGACGCCGGTTTCCTGGTGCAGGCCGAGCAAGCGGGCGATGGCGCGGGCGATGGGGACATCGCGCCCGTGCATACCCAGGTAACCGCGCACGACCGCCCATGCTGCATGAGCTGGGAAAGATCCGCTTCACCATCGTGATCAGGATCCGAAGAAGATGCCCTGAGCCGAAGGAATGATCACAGTCTTCATGCCGATGACGAGACCACTGGAATCAAGCAGTGGGCCGCCGCTATTGCCAGGGTTCAAGGCGGCGTCGGTCCGGATCACGTTGTCGACCAAGTGCCCGGTGATGCTGCGCAAGGTGCGGCCAAGGGCGTGACCACGCAGGCGGTCACCGTGGAATCAAAGCCAAACGGACTACCGATTGCGACGACCAGTGACCGCTCGCAACCGGGATGATTCGCCGAGCTGGGCGTGCGGCAGGCCGGATTCTTCCGCCTGAACGACCGCGACGTCGGTCCAGGGATCGGCCCCGACGACCCGGCCGCCGACTTCACGTCCGTCGTTCAAGCCCGATCCGCGCTCGGCTGATTCCACGAACGACGTGATGATTTGTAAGGAGGAAGACGATGAGGTGATCAGGAAGCCGGAGACCGATCCAGCGCCCGGCTGCTGCCGTCGGCCTTGACCGCGCAGGAGATTGACGACCGGCAGGACCAAGCTTGTCGGCGACCATCACGGTCAGCGCGAGTATCATCGAGGGCTTGCGCTCGGTGGGCTGATCGGCCTGGCGAACGGGCTCTGAAGGAGTGTGCTCCGGGTGAGTGTCTGACAGCGGCGATAAAAACGGGCTGATGAAACGTCCTATATTGAGGTCGTTAATTAGTTTGTGGTTCATTCATTCGGCTCGTCAATGGCATGAGCAGTGACCCGAGAACGTGAGGCCGCGAATCAGGCGGAATGCGGAAATCACAGACGAAATCGGGCGATGCGAGCGGGGCGTGCCGTCCGTTGAAATGGGGCGGGCGGGCCCGCGCCCCTATGGCATCGGCAACTCGACATGGACGTCGATTCGCCCACGGCGAACGGCAGCGATCGGAAGTCATCCGCCGCGACGGGAGATACTCCCATGAGGAGGCATCTGGTCCCTTTTATTGTCTGGCTCTGGCGGTCATCCCGGCGCGCCTATTTGCCCGGTGCCGCGCGAGTGGCCCGGCTGAAAGCCGGGACGAACGCCGGCAGCTCACGCTGGCAGCAGATGTTGCACGGGCACCAGTTGGGGCTGTCGCTGCGGGTGAATTCCGCGGGGGAAGGTGCCAGTCGTCTTCATCCATGGGCTGCTGGCGACGCCGCAGTCCTCGCAGGGGATGATCACCGCGCTCGAGGCCGATCCGGGCTCGGGCCGCTCGTCTCAGTTCTGGACGTTCGGTTACGAAGCCGGCGGTTCGATTCCATTTTCGGCCTGGCTGCTAGGCGGACTTTCTGAAAGCGCCCCGAGCGGTTGGATCGGGGGAACGCGGAGCCCCAGTTGCGACCGGGTCGTGCTCGTCGGGCACAGCATATGCAGCCTGCTGGCGAAGATGACGATCGACGACAGCGGGACGCGGCTCTCGAGCGACATCTCGACGGGCCGTTCGACGAGCTGGCGCGAGAACCGAACGACCGCGAAGTGCTCGGACAAGCGCTTTGAGCCGCTCCCCCGGAGTGCGCCGCATTGTGTTCATCGCGACGCCGCATCGGGGCAGCCGGCTTAGGCCGGGCAGGATGCAGAGCCTGGGCTCGCGGTTGGTGGGGCGAACGTATGCGGCAAGGCTGGCGTATGACCGTTGGGTGCGCGGAATGACCGCGGTTTCTTCAAGGAGTTTCCGCCGGGGTTGCCGACCTCGCTCGACGAGCTGCGATGGGAAGCCCCGCTCTTGAAGGGGATGTTGGAGGCTGCGTGCTTCACCAGAGGTGAACTATTCTGATCATCGCGGTCCGCCCGGACTGGCTCGACCCGAACGGTCCGATGGCCTGGTCAGCTATCCAGCGCCCACCTCGATGGAGCGGCGTCGGAGCTCGTCGTTTTGGCGGGGCATCTGTGCCAGGATCATCCGGAGGCGATACGGGAGGTTCGGCGGGTGTGCGGGGAAGCCCTGGGGCGGTAGGGCCAACCGCCCGGCGCGAATCCTGGCGAGTCAGAGAGATGTCCAGGGCCGCTTTCAAGCGGCCGAGGAGTCGATCCGAGATCTGAGTGACCCAGAAAGGTTGCCGATCGTTGTCCGGATATGCCTTTTGGTCGATCGTATATAGATTATTAAACTTTACCGCCGAAGCATAATACAACCCAGAAGCCGTTGATTGGGCACATTCGATCCGACATTTGGACGAACTGAAAACCCAGCTGAATGGTGGCGATCCGATGGTGGTGCTGGATTTGGACGAGTTGACACTTGTGGATGCCGCCGTCGTGCGGTTCCTGGGCGCATACGAAGGAACCGGGGTGGAGCTTCTTAACTGCGCACCGTACATCCGGGAGTGGATCAGGCGCGAGAAGGAAAGAGAGAAAGAAAACTAAAAGACTGGGGGATGTGATGGCAAGTACTGTAACGCATTTGTCTTGGGGGGTATTTCCGATAGCACCTGCGATTCGCCGCAGCGATAAAAGACGTGCAAGCCGCGACGCTATCGAGGGTGCGGCAGGCACCGGGGACACCAGCGCATTCGAGCTGTCTACCAGCAAAGCGCTCCGCGCGTTTTAAAAACCCTGTATCGCATTACCAGAAATCGCGAGGACGCGGAAGACGCCCTCCAAGAATCGTTCCTGAGCGCCTTCGTTCACGCCAAGGATTTCGACGGTAGGTCCAGCTTCGCCACTTGGTTTACGCGGATTGCCATCAATTCCGCGCTGATGATTCTCCGCAAGAAACGCACGCACCCAGAGCACTCGATTGACGATGACGGTGGCGATCTGGGCGCGGCCCGAAGACCTGGATTGTTTCGGACACTGCTGCGAATCCCGAGCGGCTTTATTCGCAGGCAGAACGCGAGCGCATGCTGAAGGCCGCGGTGGGCGACCTGCGCCCGACCATCCGTAAGGCTATTGAGGTTGGGCAGCTGCAGGAGCGTTCCATGCGAGAAACCGCGGAAGTATTAGGAATTTCGGTGGCCGCCGCCAAGGCGCGACTGTTTCATGCGCGAGCGGCGCTGCGTAAATCGAGAAGGCTTAAATCGATGCGAAAAGGCTGGTTCGCCGGTGGAAGCTTTCGGGTCTGCGTGCCTCGGAATGGTCAAACGCAACAAAGTGCTTGATGCAAGCGGGGGCCGATTCCCATCCACAGGGAAATACACGGCCAGCAGGGAGGACAAATGTCGCTGAGGCGAATACGCGCGAACGTTTATCGGCGACGACCACGGCGAAGGAACGGGAAGTCCCCTTTCTCGCGCCTCTGGCCGGTGCCATCACGCCTCTGGCGTTCGCGGGCGAAGACTCACTGTACCTTGGTGGCGCGAATTTTCATCTGAAGCACAGTATCCGTGGAACTCACGAATTCCGACGTACGGAGGGCCGTTTAAACTTGCGCAGCTTGCGGCGTTGGTGGTTTTCCTGCTGCTCGGTATCTTTGCGACGCTCAGGTTTCGGGACGAGCAGCTCCGCACGGCGTGATTCGGTCGGCTTTGCTTTCGCGGAAAGGACGGTATTTCGTTCCTGCCGCAGTGCGAGTAGAGTACGGTGGCGCACAGAAGCACAGATGGCGGCGTTAAAAAGCGCCGCCATTTGCACTTATTTCCCGAAACCCGCCGGTGTCCACAACGAGGAATGTCAAAATGAAACCAGGAAGTATGAACCCGCTGACGGGCCATGTCTCTCGGAGATTCCCGATTGTCTGGATTCTATTAACTATCCCTGTTTCCATCGTGCTCACTGCTTGCCAGAGCGACAGGGCCGCTTCGCAGCCACCGCCCGTCGTTGTGGAAGTCGTGGGCGTCACGCAACGTGACGTCCCCATATACGAGGAATGGGTAGCGACGCTGGATGGCTACGAGAACGCGCAGATCCAGCCCCAGGTGACCGGCTATCTCATCGCGCAGAACTACAAAGAAGGCTCGTCAGTCCGCAAAGGCCAAGTCCTGTTCGAGATCGACCCGCGTCCCTTTCAGGCGGTTCTCGATCAAGCCAAGGCGCAACTCGCGCAAGCGCAAGCTCAGTTCGGCAAGACGAAACTCGACGTGGATCGCGATACTCCGCTGGCGAAAGAGCGTGCCATCGCGCAAAGTCAATTGGACAACGACATCCAGGCAAACCTGGCGGCCGACGCCGCGGTGAAGTCCGCGGAGGCCCAGGTCGAACAGGCGCAGCTGAATCTCGACTTCACCCACGTTACTTCGCTGTTGGACGGAATTGCAGGAATCACCCAGGTGCAAATCGGGAATCTGGTGACTCCGATGTCCACCTTGACATCGGTATCTCGCGTGAATCCCATCAAGGTCTACTTTCCGATCGCCGAACAAACGTACATGCGTTTTGCGAAGCAAATTAACGCCAGCAGCCCGGTCAACTCTCCATCCGACTCGCCGCCTCTCGAACTGATTCTGGCGGATGGCACCGTGTATTCGGAGAAGGGCAAGATGCTTTACACCGATCGCCAGGTGGACATCACTACGGGCAGCATTCGCATCGTGGCTGCTTTTTCGAATCCCGACAATATTTTACGTCCGGGCCAGTTCGGGCGCGTGCGCGCCGTTACGGAAACCGTGAAGGACGCGCTGCTGGTTCCCCAAAGAGCGGTCAGCGAGCTTCAAGGAACGTATCAGTTGGCGGTGGTGGACGACGGCAACAAGGTGCACGTACGCTCGGTCAAGGTGGGCGACCGTGTCGGCACCATGTGGGTCATTCAAAGCGGCGTGAAGCCCGGCGACCTCGTCATCGTCGAGGGCCTGCAGAAAGTTCGCGATGGGTCCGTCGTAAAACCAAAACAGAGCAGCGCGGTCGCGAGAGGGAACTGATTCATGTCCAAATTTTTCATCAACCGTCCCATCGTGGCGATGGTGATCTCCATCGTCATGGTGATCATCGGCGCTGTTACCATCACCACTCTACCGGTAGCCCTGTTCCCCAATATCGTCCCGCCGGAAGTGCAGGTGGTGGCCACCTACGTCGGCGCCGACGCGCAGACCATCGAGCAATCCGTAGCCACTCCGATCGAGCAGCAGATGAGCGGCGTGGACAACATGAATTACATGTATTCGCTCAACTCCACGGCCAACGGCGTGATGCGCCTGATCGTCGACTTCGACGTAAAGACCGACCCGAACACCGATCTGATTCTGACGCAGATGCGCGAAACGCAGGCGCAGTCGCAACTTCCGGCAGACGTCATCAATTACGGAATTACCGTCCAAAAATCGGTGACCGCCCCGCTGATGCTGATGACCCTATATTCGCCCAATGGCACTTACGACGCGCGGTTTCTGGCCAACTACGCCTACATCAATCTCGCCGACCAGCTCACTCGGCGTCTATGGCATTGGCAGCGTGCAGGTCTTCGGCGCCGGTCAGTACGCGATGCGCCTCTGGGTCAGGCCCGACGATTGGCGAAACTTGCCATCACCGTTCCGGAAATCGTGACCGCGATTCAGTCGCAGAACACCGTAAATCCCGCGGGACAAGTGGGCAGTGAGCCTTCGCCCAAGGGGCAGGAGTTCACCTACACCGTTCGTGCACAGGGTCGCCTCAGTTCTCCCGAAGAATTCGGGCAAATCGTCGTTCGCGAAAATCCCGGACGGAGCCGTCGTCCGCCTCAAGGATGTTGCTCGCATCGAACTCGGCGCCCAGAACTATAGCTTCGTGGGCCGCCTGAATGGGAAGCCGGGCGCGGTCGTCGCGGTGTATCAGCTGCCGGGCTCCAACGCGGTACAAGCGGCCGACGGCCGTCAAGAAACTCATGGTCGAAGCCAAGACGCGCTTCCCGCACGATATCGACTACGTCACATCCTTGGACACCACGAGGGCCGTCACCGAGGGCATGAAGGAGATCGTTATCACGCTGGTCGTCGCCATCGTCCTCGTGATCATCGTGGTCTACATCTTCCTCCAAGGCTGGCGCGCCACTTTGATTCCGCTGCTGGCTGTCCCGGTGTCCCTGGTCGGGACCTTTGTGTTTTTCCCGGTCTTCGGATTCTCGATCAATACGCTTTCGCTGTTCGGACTCGTTCTCGCCATCGGCCTGGTGGTGGATGACGCCATCGTTGTCGTCGAGGCTGTCGAGCGCCACATCGAGGACGGCCTGGCTCCGAAGGATGCGGCGTTGAAGGCCATGGAAGAAATTTCCGGCCCGGTCGTGGGTATCGCCCTGGTTCTTTCCGCGGTCTTCGTCCCGACCGCGTTCATTCCCGGAATTACCGGACGCCTCTATCAGCAGTTCGCGGTCACCATCGCGATTTCCGTGATTCTGTCTGCATTCAACGCTCTTACGCTAAGCCCCGCCCTCTCGGCTCTGCTGCTCAGACCAAAAAAATCCAGTGCGAGGACTCCTGAAGCGTTTCTTCGACTGGTTCAACCGCATTTTCGCGAAGCGCACGGATACGTACGTCCGCGTTTGCGGCTGCTTTGATTCGCAAAAGCGCAGTCGCACTCATCCTGCTGGTCGGGTTTGCCGCCGCCGCCGGTTTCTTCGCCAGCAAAATTCCATCGAGTTTCTTGCCCGACGAAGACCAGGGCTATCTCTACATCAATCTTCAGCTTCCGAACGCCGCCTCTCTGCAACGCACCGACGAAGTGGCCAGAAAAGTCGAAGCCGTTCTGGCCAAAACTCCCGGAGTTCGAATACACCACCAGCGTCATCGGGTTCAGCCTGCTGAGCTTCGTTCGAACCAGTTACAGTGGCTTCTTTTTCGTGACCCTGAAACACTGGGACGAACGCAAATCGCGCGCGGAGCAATTCCAGGAGATTAAGCATCGCATCAACGGTGAACTTAGCGCAGATCCCCGAAGCTATCGCGTTCTCCTTTTCACCGCCGTCGATTCCCGGTGTCGGCACGTCGGGCGGATTCACATTCGTCCTCGAGGATCGAGCAGGAAACGATGTCCAGTTTCTCGCCGACAATCTGCAGAAGTTCATGGCCGCTGCGAGGAAGCGCCCCGAAATCGCGGGCGTGAACACCACCTTCCTCCCCAGCGTGCCGCAGCAGTTTGTCGATGTCGACCGCGATAAAGTCTACAAGCAGGGGGTCGCCGTAAACGACGTCTACAAAACCCTGCAGGCCTTCATGGGCGGCCTGTTCATCAACTACTTCAACCGCTTCGGGCGGCAATGGCAGGTTTACATTGAGGCCGAGGGGGATTTCCGCACGCGAGCGGAGAACGTGGGCCAGTTCTACGTACGAAATACCAGTGGCGCGATGGTGCCACTCGCGGCCCTAACGCGATTCGAGCCGCGGCCCGGGCCGGAGTTCACCATGCGCCTCAACGAGTATCGCGCCGCGCAAATCAACGGCGCCGCCGCTCCCGGATACAGCGCGGGCCAGGCCATGGCTGCGCTGGAGGAAGTTTTCAAGGAAACCATGCCGCCAGAGATGGGCTACGACTATCTGGGCATATCCTTCCAGGAGAAGAAGGCGCAGCAAGGTGTTCCCGCGTGGGTGGTCTTCGCATTCTCTCTCCTGTTCGTGTTCCTGATTCTCGCCGCTTTGTATGAGAGCTGGTCGCTGCCCCTCAGCGTTCTTCTCAGCACGCCCATCGCAGTTTTCGGGGCGTTCGCCATGCTGTGGCTGCGCCGCACCGTTCTCGGTGCTTATCTGCCGAGCTACATGGTGCAGATCGAAAGCGACGTCTATGCGCAAATTGGATTGGTGATGCTCATCGGCTTGGCGGCCAAGAACGCGATCTTGATCGTCGAATTCGCAAAAGACCAGTACGAGGAAGGGAAGCCCTTAGTAGACGCCGCGCTGGAAGGGGCGCGGTTGCGCTTGCGGCCGATCCTGATGACTTCGTTCGCATTTATTCTGGGCACCGTGCCGCTGTGGACGGCCACCGGCGCTGGTTCGGTTTCGCGCCAGATTATGGGCACGACCGTTATAGGAGGAATGGTAGGAGCGAGCCTCATTGGAATTTTCTTCATACCGGTGGTTTTCTACGTCGTTGAGAAGTGGTCGGGCGCGGGCAAGGAGCGCCAGCAAGGCATCTTGCCGCAGGCAGCCGCTCCTGCAGAGGGCAACTGAGATGTATAAGTCGATCGCGCTCAGGTTTATCGCGGTTCTCGGCTGCGCGATCCTCAGCTGCGGATGTACCGTGGGACCAAATTATAAGAAGCCCGCTGCGAGCGTGCCGGCCACCTATCGGGGATTGGCGCCGGATGCAAACGTTGACAACCCTAACGTCGTTTCCCTGGGTGACCAAAAATGGTGGGACGTCTTTCAGGACGAACAGCTTCGCTCGCTACTCCGGACAGCACTCCAACAAAATTACGATGTGCGCATCGCCGGCGCGCGCATCTTGGCAGCCGAGGCGCAGCTTGGTATCACCCGCGCCGACCAGTTCCCCAATGTCGCGGGCGGAGCGAGCCTGGCCGACGAGCGTACCGCCAGGACCGGCGCGTTCCGCGCTTTCGAATCGGGAGTGGGACAGCTGAATGTGTCCGCCGCCTGGGAACTCGACTTTTGGGGAAAGTTTCGCCGCGCCACCGAAGCCGCGCGCGCCAACCTTCTTGCCAGCGAAGCGGCTCGGCAAGAGGTCCTAGTCACCCTCGTGGCCAACGTTTCCGCGGCGTACTTTCAACTTCGTGCGCTGGACCTGGAACTCGAAATCTCCAAGCGCACCTTGGGATCCCGCCGGGAATCACTCCGCCTGACGCAAATTCTGGCCGATGGCGGCTCGACCTCTATGCTCGACGTACGTCAAGCCGAACAGTTGGTGTTCACAGCCGCTGCGGAAATCCCGGCGCTCGAGCAGCAAATCGAGCAGCAGGAGAACCTCATCAGCATTCTGCTGGGAAAAAATCCAGACTCCGTCGCAAGGGGCCAGAGGCTGACGGAGCAGCCCCGTCCTCCGGACGTGCCACCGGGTCTTACGTCTTCTCTGCTGGAGCGTCGCCCGGATATCCGCGAGGCGGAACAGCAATTGATCGCTGCGAATGCCGAAATCGGAGTTGCGCGGGCCGCCTATTTCCCGCAAATCTCATTGAGTGGGAACGCTGGGTTTCAGAGCGACGCGCTTACCAATCTTTTCAGCGGCCCCGCTGGGGCCTGGTCCTTTGGGGCTTCGCTTACTCAACCTATTTTCACAGCCGGGCGAATCCGTTCGAACGTGCGTCTAGCCGAAGCTCAGCAACAACAGGCGCTGCTCTTCTACGCGCAGACCATTCAAGGTGCGTTCCGCAATGTATCCGATGCCTTGATCGCCAACCGCAAATCAAAAGAGTTTCGCATCCAGCAGGAACTTCTGTTTCAGTCCGCGCAGGATGCGGCGCGCCTTTCGCACATGCGTTACAACGGCGGCGTCACCGGTTATCTGGAAGTGCTGACCAACGAAACCAACGCCTTTTCCGCCGAACTCGAACTCGTGCAGGCTCAGCTCAACGAATCACTAGCGTTGGTGCAGCTATACCAATCCCTGGGCGGCGGCTGGCAATAGCGCTTGTAGGCGCCGGGCTTCAGCCCGGCGTAACCACATCGGTCCGCATTTGTAGCCGCGGTCTCCGGCACCGCGGGGTTTGGACCAGGGTGATACCCAATCCTAAGCGACGTGCGGCCTTGAATGGCTCGATGCGTCCGCCCTACCGTCAAAACGCCTTGTGATAACGGACATCGAACCGTACCCGCCAACTTCGTCCCGCAGAACCGAAACGGAAACGTTGCGCTTGACCTGATACTGCACCTGGATGGTCTGGTTCTGAGCGTCCGTCACGTCCGTTACGAACGTTTAGAGAATATTCCCAGACACGCGCTGCTGTATGGCCACTTGCGACCCTGGATTCTGGTTGTCGCCGGCCAGCGGCTTTAAGGTCAGTTGAGATATGCCAGTCAATTTTTGAACCTGTGATGCCACCTGACTGCCGGTCGCGCTCGCGACCGCCGATTCCGCTTCCAGTGAACCTGGGCTTGAGGCGCTCGATGCGGCGTCGGCAGTGGTCTGCCCGAATGCCAGAAGGTTGATGATATCCGCGGTGGAAAGCGCTGGCTCGGAAGTGTAGGAAGTCTTCAGGTGCTCCACAGGACCACTTAGATTGATCGTGTTGGTGTATTGATCGATCCCGCCCGTCGCCGCTCGCTCCCCAATTCTGACCGTTCCCTGCAAAACCCTTAGCCATGCTCTTTTCGCGTGCTATTCTTTCGCGTGTATACCAAATTACATCCCGACCCGATTTGCTTCCATTCCTGCGCGAACAGCGGGTCCAATTCGCTCAGTTTTTCTGCCGCCACCAAGCCATTTAGAATCAACACTTGCAAAAGTCTAACAAAACAAACACTTTTAACTCCCATTAGAATGAACACTTACGAAAAACCCAGGGGGGAGGGTCATTACGGTTAACCCGTCCAAGGAGCCGATTCTTAAATGAATGAATGCCGCCTGTTGCAAGACATCCGGAACCAGGACCAATCGCTCGCTCGCGTTCTGGCGCATCAATCGGGCAAAGGACACGACGCACTGACGGAGTCCGCCCGCCTCTTGCAAAGCGCAAACAAGATCGTTGTTACCGGCATTGGCGCGTCCTTGCACGCCGCCTTTCCTCTTCACTACGAACTGGTCGCGCAGGGCTTTGACTCGGTCATCGTGGAGAGTGCGGAATTGCTGCACTATCAGGAGCGCCTCTGTTCCGGCGCCGTGGTAGTCGTAATTTCGCGATCGGGCGAATCGGTGGAGATCGTGAAGTTGCTGGCCGATGTGAAGAAGATCTCACCGCATACCATCGGCGTCACCAACGAGCCCGAAAGCACCCTCGCGAAGGGAGCGCGCGTCGCGCTAGTCGTCGGCAGCCTTCCCGATGAGATGGTCGCCATACAAAGCTACACCGGCACCGTTGCGGCGCTTATGCTACTGGCCGCCGCGGTCGCCGGCGACCTTGAGAAAACGCATGGCCAGATGACGGCCCTTTTGCCGCGGGTTTCTTCGCTGATTGCCTCGAATCTCGAGCATATCGAGGACTGGGATGAGTTCTTCAAAGCCGCATCGCCCATCTTTCTTTTGGGTCGCGGACCATCGTATGCCTCGGCGCTCGAAGGCGCGTTGTTATTCAGCGAAACCGCCAAGGAACCAGCGGTAGGAATCGCATCGGGAAGTTTCCGCCACGGACCAGTCGAAATTGTAGATGCAAATTTTCGTGTCATCGTGTTCGCGCCGCATGGCAAGACCCGAGACCTCAACCTGGGGCTTGCACAAGACCTGGTGAAGTTTGGTGCGAAAGTGTGCGTCGTTGGTCCCGACGACGGAGGTGCATTGCCGTTTATTGACATTCCGGCTGTTCCGGAGAAACTTGCCCCCTTACTCGATGTTATGCCCCTGCAACTCGCGGCGTTGCGTCTTGCTCACCGAAAGGGCTTGGTCATCGGTAAATTTCGCTATGCCCCCCAGGTAACCCGCAACGAGATGAACTTTTGAGGAACCGCCAAGTGGCACAGACAGTCATGCCTGTGCCGGCCATGATCCTATGCGGATTGACCCGGCACGCGTTCTTCGTTGCGAAACCCAACCAGGAAAATAAACAAAACGACTGCCGAACAAATCGCCGGAACCATCCAGATCGACCGCCAGTTATGCGCAAGCGTTCCCCCAGTGGAAGTATTGGCGTAAAGATCGACGACCCAACCAGAAAGGTAAGCGCCGAGAAACATCCCGATTCCGTAAGTAATGAAGGTGATGAGTCCTTGGGCTGCAGCGCGCAACGCGGTCGGCGCCTTCTGGTCGACGTACACCTGCCCGGTGACAAAGAAAAAGTCGTAGCAAATTCCATGCAGAACGATTCCGAGGTAAAGCATCCACACCAAAGTGCCGGCGTTTCCGAAGCCGAACATCAAGTAGCGCACCACCCACGCGAGCATTCCCAGCGTGAGCGTGTACTTCACGCCGAGCCTCTTGAAAAACCATGGCAGCGTCACCATGAAGAGCAACTCCGACATTTGGCCGCCGGTCATTTTGCCGGCCGCGTTTTGGACGCCGATTTCATTCAAAAACGGATTGGTAAACGCATAGTAAAACTGCAATGGAATGCAAATCAGGAAGGATGCGAGAGCGAAGACCGAGAAGTTTCTGTCCTTGAACAGAGCGAACGCCTCGGCAGGAAAAATGTTGCTGAGCTTGAATCCGCCACCACCGGAAGACTTCAGCGGCGGGGTGTGCGGCAGCGTCAGACAATAAACGGCCATAAATATCGAAGCCGCGCCCGCCAATCGAATGGGCGTAGCGGTCGACTCAACGCGTAGAAACCCGATGAGCAATCCCGCCACGATCCATCCCGCGGTGCCGAGCACACGAATGGATCCGAAGTCTTGCTTGGGATCTTTCATCTGCCGGAAGGAAAGGGAATTGGTCAGCGCCATCGTCGGCATGTAGCAGAGCGAGTAGACCAGCAAGATGAGATACATGGGACCAAAGCTGGTTTGCGCGGAGGCGACCCACAACAGCACGCCGCCAATTCCGTGCAGCGCGGCGAGCAGGCGCTGCGTCGCAAACCATTCATCCGCCATCAATCCCACGAGAAAGGGCGAGATCATGGCGCCCAGCGCCGTCGTGCCTGCAGCGAGGCCGATCTCTGTACCGGAAAAGTGCAACTGCTGGCCGAGCCAGGTGCCCAGCGTGACGTACCAAACTCCCCAGATGAAGTACTCGAAGAACATCATCACCGACAGCCGGAGCCTCATCTGTAAGAGCACGCCATTGCCTCCTGTGGTGATTCGAGCAAGTTCTGGTGCTTATTCTTTTTGTTCATCAACGCGCGGCTTGCCGGTACGCGGAGCCGTTGAGCCAAAGGTCGATGGGCTTTTTCGCGTTGGGAGCGCTGATCGGCATCGCGATCTTTCGGCCTTCGCCAGCCGACGCGTAGCCCGCGTAGAGCGCGTGCAGCACGACCAAGCCGTCCTCGCCGGTCGATTGTGGTTTCTCTTGGCCTCGGACGCAGCGAGCGAAATGGGTGAGCTCTTGCGGTGTGCCGTAATTCCAGAGCTCTTCAAAGACCGGATACGACCAACCTTTCGTGGTGGGCGCTTTTTCGACCGCGTAGCCGTAGCCATTTTCACTGTAGGTGGCCAGCGCGTTGCCCATGTGCAGGTTGGCGTAGGTCTCGCCGTCTTCCCCGAAGACTTCGATGCGATCGTCCATGCCGCCGCGGCGCGCCCAGCTGTTTTCGATCAACGCGGTCGCGTCGTTGGCGAATTCGAGGATGCACAGGCAATCGTCTTCCGCTTTGGTTTTATGTCCGTGAACGTGGGTGCCCATCTGGCAATAGACCGACGTGATCGGCGAGCGTCCCAGAAACCAGTAGGAAAACGCGATGCCGTGGCAGCCGAGGTCCATGAAGGCGCCGCCGCCGGAGCGGTTTACATCCCAGAACCAATCGCTGTGCGGGCCGAAATGTTTTTCGCTTTGCTTTACCAGATAAATTTTGCCGAAGGCGCCGGCGTCGGCCATTTCCTTGGCCTTCAAATATTTCGGAGTAAAAAGAAGCTCTTCGCCGTACATCAACAGCACGCCGTGGCGCTTGGCGGCGGCGATCATCTCTTCGCCTTCGGCAACGGTCATGGCGAGAGGCTTCTCGCAAACGATGTGCTTGCCTGCCGCGGCGATATCTTTGGTCATTTGCGCGTGCAGGCTGTTCGGCGCGCAGATGCTGACCATCTCGATGTCGCGCTCTTTCAGCATCTCGCGGTAGTCGGTAAAAACGCGTGGGATGTTGAATCTCTTGGCGAACGCGACGGCGTTGCCGGGCGTCGGTGAGGCAACCGCGACTAATTCCGCTTCGTGCGGCATGATTTGGAGGGAGGCGGCGTGAATGTCCGCCTGAAATTGTGAACCGATGATGCCAACCTTGACTCTGCCTTCAGCCATTCGCTCCTCATGGTCGATTCGTGTGAGAGTTGGTTTTTACGCAGTTAAGTCGGCGGCTGGGCCACCGCATTCCAGGCGCTACGACGTTGTGGGTGTGGGCTGGTCGTCGCAGCCGGAAAATTCCTGTTGGATGCGATTGCCTTTGTATTCGAGTTCGTCGTGAATGCCGATTTTGGAGGTGTAGTAGCTACCCACGGTCAGGTGTTTCAGGTCTTTAAAGAAGCGCACCTCCGTGAGATCGGTCATCTTGTCATTGTCGGAAAGCACGGTGAGCACCGCGATGCGCTCTTCGGGACTCGCGTCCACGAAGGATTTTCCGGTGTAATGCTGGCTCATGAGATCGATCAAGCGAAGCCCTTCCCGCCAGAGCGCTCTTTGACTGTCGTCGGAGGTTTCGCGCAAGTACTGGTCGATGGAGTCAGCAACCTTGGCGGCTTTCGCGCCCCCGGAATGGCTGTCGGCGGGAATGATGGTTTCCGAAAGCTCTTCGACGAGCGCGTGTTGGCTGGGAGAGAGGAAGTGAGCGGCCGATTTGGTTCCGGCGGCTTCCGCGTGAGGCGTGGGAGGCGGCGGCGCCTGCGTGTCCATTTGCGTCGCTTCGGAGCCCACCGCCGGAAGCGGCAGGAGCGAGGCGCCGAGAACCGTGGCGGAAGCTTTCAACCATTGGCGGCGATCTTGTCTCAGATTGATGGGGTCGTCTTTGGACATCGCGTCTCCTTACAGATTTCCTTTGCCGAACTGGTCAGCGAGATAGTCGCAGGAGCGCCAGCACAAAGCCATGATCGTCCACGTGGGATTCTGGCAACTGGCGTTGACGAAGGCGCTGCCATCGACGACGAAAAGATTCTTGACGTCGTGCGACTGTTGAAATTGATTGAGCACGGAGGTCTTCGGGATCGCTGCCCATGCGCGCGGTACCAAGTTCGTGGATGGACCAGCCCTCGGTAAGCACGCGGTTGCTTCACATGCACGATCTCGAAACCCGCGGCCTCGAACATTTCCTGCGCGGTTTCTTTCATGTCGGCGGCCATCTTGTGCTCGTTGTCGCCGAACTTGTAGTGAAAACGCAGCGCGGGAATGCCCCATTTGTCCTTCACGACGGGATCGAGGTCCACGTAATTTTCGTAGCGCGCCAGCACTTCACCGAAGGCACCCATGCCGATGTAGGCGCCCTGGTTCTTGCGCACTTCTTCCTTGAATGAAGCACCGAAACCGTGCGGCATCGGTGCCGTGCGGGAAACATCCGGTGCCGCTGCGCGCCTTCAAATCCGTAGCCGCGGATGAAGTTGGGGTGCTTCTCCGTAAGGTTGCGGAAACCGCGGCAGGTAAAAACCTGCCGGGACGGCCGTCGTCGAGCGTCGGCGGCTTGCCGACGAGATCTTTTGGCGCGACCGGTGACGCCGGGGCCCATGACGTGCTCGCAGAAATTGTGGCCGACGTGGCCGCTGGAATTTGCCAGGCCATTGGGGTACAGCCTGGATTTGGAGAGCAGGAGCAGGCGCGCGGACTCGAGCGTGGAGGCGGCCAGTACGACCACCTTGGCCCTGACGGTGTAGTCCTTCCTCGTTTCCGAATCGATGAAGTGCACGCCGCTGGCTTTGCCGGTTTGCGGATCGACGGTGACTTCACGGACCGTGGCATTGGTGCGCAGCGTAAGGTTGCCGGTGTCCATCGGCCGGGTAAATCAAGCCGGTGGGGGAATCGAAGGCAGCGTGAATGTCGCAGCCGCCTTTACGCTCGCAGGCGCCGCGGCCAAAACAGCGGCTGCGATATTTGTTGTGCTTCAGGCCGTCGGTGGTGACTCCTGCGCGGTATTGGGTCAGGACGCGGCCCATCTTCCGGAGGCCATGCCTGGAGCGTCACCTCGGCGCAGTTCAGCTTGGTGGGGCGCTGGAAAAGGCTGTCGGGTAGCTGCGGCAGATTCTCCTTGACGCCGGTGACGCCGAGATAGAGGTCGACTTTGTCGTAGTAGGGAGCGATATCGCTATAGCTGATCGGCCAATTTTCCCCGAAGCCATCGCGGATCCTTGGCTTTGAAGTCGTAATCGGAGAGGCGCAGAGACAGGCGTCCCCAGATGTTGGTCTTGCCACCCAGGCAGCGAGCGCGGACCCAGGCGTAGTTGGTGCCGGTGAAGGGATTGTCCCGCTCATCCACCACGATGTTCTTTACGTAGTCGGACTGCTCGCCCGATGTAACTGTGGAGATGCTTGGACTTTTCAAATCCGGGGCCGTAGGGCGGGTGGCGGATGGTGTACTCGTTGAAGCGTGAGGGAGTGCTGGTCGGGAGGGAGTTCGCCCCGATAGGGATTATCGTAGGGCCACTCCATGGAGCGGAGTTCGTTGTTCGATGGGGAGTTTTTTTCCCGCTTCGAGCAGCAAAACTTTCATGCCGTGGCTGGTGAGGACGTGGGAGGCCATGCCGCCTGCGGCGCCTGATCCGACGACTATCGCGTCATACGTTTTGGTTAGATCTGCTGGGGATTCGGCCATCGAAGAAAGTCTCCTTGGGGCAACCAGACATAGACTCGCGCGGGTGCTGCGGGGTTACAGCGCGAACCCAGAATCATTTGTTTCAGCGAAGCAGATTCATTGTTTCAGCAAAGATTGATCGGCCACGGCATTGAACAATGGACTGCCCTGTTTGTCCAGCGTAACGTCGTGACCCCGTGTGCTGAAAGTGGCGCTGTCGATGGTACTCGCGAGTGAGTTGGTAGTCGATAGTTCACGGCTGGAGGTGCTGGGTCAGTTTCCGGTTGAGCTGGCAGCGTCAATCAGGCACGTCCATTTGGACTGATGATCACGGTTGACAGGGCAGTGGACTTGGCGGATACAAGGAGTTCGCAACGAGTCGTACAAAAAGGAGGCATTATGAAGCTCACCGGGAAGAAGGCTCTTATTACCGGCGGCAACAGTGGCATCGGTCTTGTAACGGCCCGACTTTTCATTGCGGAGGGCGCGCAGGTCGCCATCACGGGTCGCGACCCCAAGACGCTCGATGAAGCGATCGCTGAACTTGGATCGAGCGCGCGTGGCTACCGGGCTGACGTCACCATTGCGGAAGATCGCAAGCGGCTCTTCGAAGCCCTGGCCAAAGATTTCGGGAAGCTCGACATTGTCTTCGCCAATGCCGGCATCTCCGGCCGTACTCCTACCGGGTCGACCGACGAGGCCATTTTTGAGAACGTGATCCACACCAACCTTAATGCGGCTTTCTTTACGGTGAATTCAGCGGCGCCTCTGCTGAACGACAACGGCAGCATCATCTTTTGTGGGTCGGTACATAACTATCTCGGCCAACCTGGCGTCGCCGCATATGCAGCCACCAAGGGGGGTCTCGTCTCGATGGCGCGTTCCATCGCCGCCGACCTTGCACCGCGCAACATTCGCGTGAACGTCGTCGCACCCGGCGCGATCAAAACTCCCATTTGGAAGCGCGGGCCCCGCGCCTCTGCTACCGCAGAAGATTCCGCTAAGTTGGAGAAGTTTTTCTCTTCCGCGGTGCCGCAAGGCCGTTGGGGCGAGCCGGACGAAGTTGCCAAAGCCGTGCTCTTCCTCGCGTCGGACGACTCTTCGTACGTCAACGCGGTCGAACTGATGGTGGATGGCGGATTCACGGGTGCGCCACTTGGAGCGCCCATTTTTCAGGGTGAATCCAGGCCGCTAGGTAGCGAGGCAAAGTTGGCAAAGGCTCACGCGCAAGGAGATCCGGGGTGAAGTGGATAACGGCACAAACCAGAACCCATCGAAGACAATCTCGTTGCTGGGACTTGATTTGAGCCGTCCGCGAAAAACTTGACCTCTAACGATCCTGTTCAAGCTCCAGGACACGGAGATCCCGCGCGAAGCCTTCGCACCGGAAACGGAGACGACGGAGATTCGCTAAGCGCTGCCGGCGAGCAAATCCACTCGCAGATCGCCGCTGTGTCGTCCGTGCGCTCACTCCTTCGCCCTCACTGCTTTGCGGAACTCGCCGCCGTGGGGTGCGGCTCGCCGAAATAGGGAAAATCCGGGCGCATCAGGCGTATATCGGGCGCCACCCCATCGCCGAGAGCAGTGTTCGTGACCAGGGTGAGAATCACGTCCATGACGTCGTCGCAGAGGCCGCGGCCGTTGAAGGCCGCAAAGCTGAATGAGGCGGGCGTGTCCAGTTCATACGGCAGGACCGATGGGCAGAGGCGCGCGAGGAGTTGCGTAGCGTAGGCGGATGGGTCGGCCGCTGAGTGGGCGAGCGCGGTGACTTTTTCCACGAAGTCGCGGAACGGTTTGGAGAACAGCGCCACCTCGTCGGCCGGGACCGCGCGGTTGTAGCTTTCCGACGCGTCGTGCAGCGAAGGATCGGAGAGCAGCATGTGGGTGATCATCGGCAGGCCCCAACGCGATACCTGCACCTCCGGCGCGTGCCCGTAGAGCGATGCGGTGGCCCAGGCGTGCACCACCCCTCGGCCGATCAGACTGCTGGGGACCTCGAGGACGATGGCGGTGACATTGTTGCCGGCGAAGAAGTTCTGGCCATTCTGGAACGACTCCGGGGCAAACCGGTTTTCGGACCACAGAGCTTTTCTGAAAGCACCAAAACCTGCGCCATTGGTGGCGAACAGATCGGGCGCGAGGCCAGCGTAGGCGAGGCAGGCCTGATCCGTTTTCACGACGCGTCCCGTATTCCCGGAAATGATGAGTTCGCCCGCTGCACCCTTTAGAGCGTCCGCTCCGGTGGCGCGCCGGACCGCGAAGGTCTGAACGTGCTGGTGCTCGCCGCCATCGGCGTGGCCGGGCGCGCCGAACTGGACCTTGAAGACGACGTCTTCACGAAGATCGCGATCCGTGTCGAAGCGAAAGGCGTAGAGAGCTTCGTCGCGGAAGGTGTCTGGGGCGCCGACGCCGGCGTTCGGATTCACGGTCAAAGCCATGACCGTTGTGCCCGGGCGGCCGCGAAACAAGTAGAAGTCGCAGATGTTGATGCGGGGGTCTTCTTTTGCGGTAGGCGTATCGAAATGATGCGACATGGCGAATCTTCTCCTAGAGGGCTAGACGCGAGGCCAAAAGGTCGATCGCTCGTATGCGGGCTGATGGGGCGATCATCCTTGACATCCTCAACCTCATCGGAAGATTTTTCAAGTTTGGAATGGAAACGAAGCAATTCCCAAGTCCTGATTAGACGCATTATCGTGAGCCGACCCACCACCTGAGTGGACGAGGATGAGAGGGGCAGTGTGACGTTTTGAGGGTTGGGTCGGGTTAGCTCTAAACCCGCACAGTTGAAAACCGAAGGGTGCGGCACCCGGCGACAAAACGAAGAGAGAGCTTCCTTCAGGGGCTGAAGCCCGATTTCGCGTGTCTTTCAATGTCGGAGCTAAAGCTCCGATCCCTGAGATGCACTTATGAGATGAATCGGCCATCTCACGAATGGCCGAAACGGGAAGAGAAGAAGGCCCCAGCGGCCAAAGCCGATTTCGCGTGTCTTTGAATGTCGGAGCTCGCTTCCTGCCTCAGGGCAAGAAAGTTCCGACCCTGAGATGCATTTGTGGGATGACTCGATGACTCCTAGTCGAGAACTGCGGCGGTATCGCGGTCCTTGCGACGACGGTGCAGATACTGCATGGCGATGTTGAGGTAGACCTCGCCGCAGGGCGTTTCGATGCAAATCACCATGGCTTCGGTATCGGCGCCCCCGGCAAGGCCTTGCTCGTTCACGTGAATTTCCGGCGGGAACACCTTGAAACGAAAGCCCTGATCGTTTAGCAAGGTCACGGAGTTTCCGATGACCATGTTCGCGAGTTCGCAAACGGTTTCGCGCGCGACCTGCTCGGTGCCCTCTACCGCGCCGCCCGCAAGATGGCTGGCAATCTTCAAGGCCACCTCTGGAGCCAAGTCCAGAATGACGCGCCCTTCGATGTCGCCTCTGATGAGAATGAGCGCGGCAACGCCTTTGCGTCGATAGGTCTCTTCGTCCATCGACAGATCGACGATCTTTGTGGGGGCCTGAAGGGACTCCGCGAACACCGCGTCCGCGGCGTTGATAAACGGTTGAATGAGTTCCATTCTCATACGCGTCGCTCTCCAGCCAACGCGACGGGCGCACCTGCTGCGTTGGGATCGTCACTCAGCACGTAACGCAAGATCTCGTACAGCACTTCGGCTTTCACAGGCTTCTGGACGAAGTGCTTCGCACCTTTCTGCAGCGCCGCCAGGATGTTCTCCTGGTAGCCCACGGAGCTGACCATGACGATGCGCGCGTCCGAATGCTGGCGGACGATGCGCTCGACGGCCTCGATGCCCTCCATCTGCGGCATGGTGATATCCATGAGCACGATGTCCGGCTTGGTGCGATTGAACTCCGCGATGGCGGTCAGGCCATCGCCGGCTTCGCCGGCCACTTCCCCGCCGAACATCTCAATCATCTTGATGAGATTCTTGCGGGCGAATACGGAATCATCCACTACGAGGTAGCGGACCGACTGGTTGTCTTTGCGATGCAGAGGCGCGAATTGTTGCATGACCTTCTCCTTCGTCCCATTGCACGGTTAAGTGCGCTGGGAAGAAACGGGTGTCCTTTCGTTCTTGTCGTTCTTTTCAACTTTTTCCTGCCGATCACTTTTCTCGGGCTTGTCGGATTTCTCTGAGGGTGGGCGATCCCCGCCACCATATTGATTGACGAGGTACGCACCAATGCCTTCCAGCGGGATGATCTTGTTGGCGTGGCCTTTTTGGATCGCGGCGCGCGGCATGCCGCTCACCACGCAGGTATCTTCACTCTGCGCGATGGTCATCCCCCCGGCGGACTTGATGACCCCCAGACCGTCCGCGCCATCCTCACCCATGCCGGTCATGATGACGCCGACAGCGGCGAGAGCGAATTCCTGCGCAACGGAATGAAAGAGGACGTCCACCGATGGGCGGTGTCCGTTCACGGGCGCGCCGTCCGAAAGTACGGCCATATCGCCGCGAGGCATACGGCGCACCATCATGTGGCGATTTCCCGGGCAAATCAGCACTCGGCCAGAGACCAGGAGGTCTCCCGATTTCGCTTCACTGACGTCCAGCGCGCAGCATTCGTCCAGGCGCCGCGCGAACATTTCCGTAAAGCCTTCCGGCATGTGTTGCACGACAAGAATGCTGCAGGGGAAGTCCGCTGGGATTTGTGAGAGCACGTATTGCAGCGCGTTCGGACCACCCGTCGAGATGCCGATCGCAATGATGCGGCTGGGCGGCAGCGTGGATCGCGCGCCCTTTTTCAGGGTAGGAGGTTCGATCGGGACGGTTGCAGGAGGTAGTTTGCGACCCGCAGCGCGCTTGGCAACCTTGATCTTTTCGATCAGCAGATCCGCAATTGTTTCCAGGTGTCCCGCGGCTGCGTCGGTGGGTTTCGCGATGAAATCGACCGCACCCAAGGCCAACGCCTTGAGGGTGGAATAGGCGCCTTCTTTCGAATGGGTGCTGAAGAGAATTACCGGCAAAGGAGCGCGGCGCATAATGAGGCGCAGGGTCTCCATCCCGTCCATGCGAGGCATTTCCAGGTCGAGCGTTACGACGTCGGGGCGGAGTTCCTCTATTTTCTTTAGAGCGAAGGCGCCGTCCATGGCCGTGCCGACCACTTCGATGGACGGATCGCGGGCAAGGATCGCCGGAATCAGCTTTCGCATCAAAGCCGAGTCGTCCACCACCAAGACGCGGACCTTGTCGCTCATGCGATGGCTCCTAGAGGAGTGGCACGCGAAAGCCGAGCCAGCACCGCAGGCACATTCAAAATCAGAACTACAGTACCGTCGCCTAGAATCGAAGCTCCGCTGACCAAATCGCTGGAGATGATGTCGGATGGCAGCGCTTTGATGACCAATTCTTCTTCGCCGACAAGGCTGTCCACCAGCAAGCCGAAGCGCTTTTCGGCGGCGCCGATCACGATTACAAAGTTCCTTTTTTTCTTTGCTTCCGGCTCGGCATCTACAGCGTGAATGCGGCTCAGGCTGTTAAGGCGCACGAGAGTCAGAACTTGCTCGCGCAAGCGCAGAACTTCGCGTCGATCGACTCGGTGAATCTCGTTCTCGTTGATGCGGGTGATTTCGACCACGGAAGAAAGAGGCACGGCAAACAGGCGTCCACCAACGCGAAAAAGCAGAGTCTGGATACTCGCAAGCGTCAGGGGAGCACGAAGCTGAATCGTTGTGCCGCGGCCCTTGCTGGACGCGATGTGCACCGTACCCTTCAGGCGGTCCAGCACCGTGCGGACGACGTCCATGCCCACGCCGCGCCCGGAAACCTCTGTTACCTGTGTGGCGGTGCTGAAACCAGGCTCGAAAATCAGGTTAAGAGCTTCGGAGTCCGAAAGGCGCTGAGCTTCGTCCGCTTTCAGAACTCCTTTTTCCACGGCCAGCGAGCGAATCTGTGCGAGGTCAATGCCCCGGCCGTCATCGCGCACCTCGATGACCACCTGCGTGCCTTGGTGGTAAGCGTTTAAATAAACCGTGCCGCGTGCGGGTTTGCCTGCGGCGATGCGTTCTTCGGCATGCTCCACGCCGTGATCGACGGCATTCCGAACCAAGTGCATAAGTGGTTCGGCGAGCGCGTCAAGAATGCCCTTGTCGAGGTCGGTATTCTGGCCGGACAGGTCCAGCGCGACGTCCTTGCCGCACTGCTTGGCCACGTCGCGGACCAGGCGAGGAAATCGGCGGAACAACTGCTCGACTGGAACCATGCGAATCTTCAGAACGCATTTGTGAAGCTCTTCCAGAACCCGCGATTGAAAAGCCAAAGCATCCGACAGCTTTGCGCGCACGGGATCCCGGGCGTGGCGTTGGTCCAATTCCGTTAACGTGCGGTTGAGCATCGATTTGCCGATGATCAATTCGCCGACGAGGTTCATCACCGCATCGATGCGGGCGGCATCGACACGGAGCGTGCTCTCCGCGATGGCGGCCGCTGCCGAAACCCCTCCGGATGTCTTCGGCGCGTCTACGTTTCCGCCGTTTTCCGCCGCCTGGGCGGCAACACCAGCGGCTTGCGCCTCCAGAATCTCTCCTAACAGCTCGTGCTCGGGAGTCTCCAGGCTTTCCGCGCGCTCGATGCGCAGGTCCGAAACAATCGCGGGAATGCGGCAGCGCTGCGCGATGCGTTCCTCTGGTTGCAGGCTGGCCAGTGCGGCTTCCACGACTTCGACCGTGGCCGCGGCAGAGTTGTCTTCGGGGCGGAGAGCAATAACAGTGCCGCAGCCGTGCAAGACATTGCGAATCAGTTGGAAGGCTGCGGCGTGCATCAGGCTATTCGGGTCGATGCGCAGCGCGAGGTTGTAGACAACTTCGCCGCGATGAATGGCCTCCGCGATCATCAGTTGTTCGTACTCGGTCCACGCGAATTGCGCGGTCACCTTGTTCGGAGCGGCGCCGTCGGGAACGGCTACGGGCGCGGCAAGGAGCGAGCGAATCAGGATGCGCAACGCATCGGCTGGCGGCGGATCGATGTTCCGCTGATACGCGGCGAGCATCGCCGAGAAGCAGTCGGCCGCTTCGAGTACAGCTTCGGCAAGTTTTGTGCCGCGGGTCTGCCCCAGTTGCGGCGAGAGCACATCTTCAAGCTCATGCGCAAGTTCGCTCAGCTCGTAGTACCCGCAGGCCGCCGAATCACCCTTCAGCGTGTGCACCGCGCGACGCACTCGCCGGATCACCTCTTCATCCGCTGGGCGCGCCTCGAGTTCGAGGCCAGCTTCATTGAGCGACTGCAATAGCTCGCCGGCGCTCTCGAAAAAGAGTGCGCGAAGCTCGCCGCTGCGATCCTCGGGGGGACGGCTCACGGGGCGGCCTCGAGCCGCTGGTAGGCGGTGCCGTTATTTTCATGGACCATGCGGAACTTCTGCGTCAGGCCAAACAAGCTCTCGGCATGGCCGACAAACAGATATCCTCCGGGATTCAAGCAGTGCCAGAACTTTTCGATCAGCCTTTTCTGCTCGGCCTCGTCGAAGTAAATCATTACGTTGCGGCACAAAATGATGTCGTTCCGGCGGGGCAAGAATTCCGTCTTCAGGTTGTGAAAGTCGAACTGGACCAGGTCCTTCAACTGCTTCTTGACCGCGTATTTGTCGCCTACGCGTTCGAAATAGCGCAGCCTGCAGGTGTAGTCCACCGGCTCCATCTGCTGCTCGGTGTACACGCCTTCCTGCCCCGCGCGCAGGCTCGCATAACTGATATCCGAAGCGACGATTTCCAGTTTCCAGGGCGGCGGGATCAACGGCTTCGGCGACGGCATGTCGAACGGAAGGGGATTTCGCAGGTAATAGTAGGCCAGAGCATCGCAGATCAGAATGGCAACGGAATAGGCTTCCTGGCCGGACGAGCAGCCGGCGCTCCATACGCGCAGAGTCCAGTCGCGGCGTTCCTGTTTCTTGTGAAGGAGTTCCTCCAAGACGCCCTTTTGCAAAAGATCCAGCTGTGGCCGATTGCGAAAGAAACTCGTTTCGTTGACGGTCAGGTTTTCCAGCAACGCCGCCAGTTCGTTTTTTCCTTCGCGGCTGGTCAACAAGCGGTAGTAGCTATAGAACGAATCCATCTGGCAGGCTTTGAGCCTGCGCTGGAGGCGGTCTTTCAAGAAGTGTGAACGCCGCTCGTCAAAGAACATTCCGCATTCCTGATAGACGAGCGTTTGCAGAAGCTTGAGTTCTGCTTCCGTGAGCTGAATTTGGGCGGTTATCGTTCCCATGATGGACGCGTGCGGCGGTCCGCGAACTTAGCGATCAGGCCGGCAGAGTTGGACCAATCGCTACTTCGTTGTCGCCACAGTTTCCGCGGCCTCCTCAAGTCTTTTGACTTCCTGTTTGTGCAACAGCTTTGAAACGTCCAGCAAAATGATCAAGCGGCCTTTGAGCTTTCCCACGCCTGTTACATAGTTCGACTCACCCTCGGCGAACACCGTGCCCGGCGCTTCGATGTCCGACGGCGGAATCTTCAAGACCTCCGACGCGGCATTGACGATCAGGCCGACCAGCTTGTTATTCAGCTCGACGACCAAAATGCGGTTTTTCTTGTCGGGCTGCACATCGAAGTGACCGAATCGCTTGCGCAAGTCCATCACCGGAATGATCTTGCCGCGAAGGTTGATCACGCCCTCAACAGTTTCAGGCGCGCTGGGCACCGCGGTGATTTCCGGCACGCGCACGATCTCGCGCACGGCGGCAATACGCACGCCAAACGTCTCGTTGCCGATGCGGAAGCCGACGACCTGGAGATCTTTTTCCATCGATGGGTCTCCGCCGCCCTAAGAACGCGTGACTTCGGCGTACTCCGCCTCTTGCTCGCGGCGCGAATCGCCTCGCCGGCGCGGGTTTGGTTGCGGCTGCTCGCGACGCACGCGGCTCTGCGACGAGGTATCCAACACAAACCGATCCATGCTGTCCAGCAGGTTGCGCGACAGCTTCAACATCTGCTCGGCTGCCGCGGACAACTCGGTGGAACTGGAAGCGGACTGCTGCACCAGTTCGCGCATCTTGTCCATGGCGCGAACGACCGCCTGTGCTCCGGAAGCCTGTTCTTCGACCGCGGAATTAATTTCCTGTGTGATTTCCGTCAGGCGCCCGGTGGCTTTGGCGATCTGCGAAGATCCCACCGATTGCTCTGCGGTTGCCGCGCCGATTTCCTGTGAGAACTTGTAGACCTCGGTGACCACGTTCGAAATTTTGTGCAGCGCCGAACCCAAGTCGTTGCCGAGGCTCAATCCCTCTTCCACGATCCGCGTGCTGCGCTCCATGTTTTCGACGGCTTGCCGCGCCTCGCGCTGAATGCTCTGGATAAGGTCGGCGATTTCTTTGGTCGACTGCGTAGACTTTTCGGCGAGCTTGCGGACTTCGTCGGCGACGACAGCAAATCCGAGGCCGTGTTCCCCGGCGCGAGCCGCTTCGATGGCCGCGTTTAGAGCCAGCAAGTTGGTCTGCTCGGCCAAGTCATCGATCACTTCGATAATTTTGCCGATGTCGTCGGCGCGGTGGCCGAGCACGTTGATGATTTCCGCGGAGGACTGAATCGCGTGATTGGTACGGTTCAGACCGTCGGTGGCCTTCTCCATGGTCGCGATTCCGGTGACGACTTCCTCGCGCGAACGGTTGGCGATGTCGAGCAGGACCTTGGCGGTGTCGGCCACGCGCTGAATCGAAGTCACCATCTGATCGATGGACGCGGAGGTCTCGGCCACGCTGGAAGCCTGCACTTGCGTATTCTTCACCACGTTCTGCACGTTGATGCTCATCTCGTGCATCGTGCTGGTCACTTCTTCAATTGCGGACGAAGCCTGCACGCTAACTTTGGCCGACTCGTCAGCGGCCCCGGCAACCTGGTTCGATCCCGCGGAGACTTGCCCGGCGGAATCGCGGGTAGTGCGCACCAATTCCTGCAAGCCATGCGACATGCGCAAGAAAGCGTTGCCGAGCGTGTCGCGCTTGGACCGCGGAACCACTTCGACCGATAGATCGCCTTCCGCGACGGCCATGGAAACGCCAGCCATCTCTTTGAGGTACGCGACCATGTTGTTGAACGTTGTCGCTAAGGCTCCAATTTCGTCGTTGCGGTGAATGTCGATATTCTGGTCGAGATCACCGGAGTCGCCGATTTCCCGGGCCACGGTAATCAGGTGCGCAAGCGGCTCGGTGATCGATTTTGCGGTGAAATAGGCGGCACATAGGCCTGCGAGAACAGCCAGGAGAGTTCCACCCGTCGTCAGCCCGGTGCTGAAGTTTCCCCAGCTTTTCGCGGACTGCGTCGTTTCTTCCCCTGCTTTGGTGATGGCCTGGTTGGTTTGATCGAGCACCGACGAGGATTTCGTCAACCACGATGCAGGATCCTTCTGCAGATAGAAGATCTGGAGGTCAGACACGGTGGCGTCGCCGGAATCGACTTGATGGCGCTTGGCCAGAAGAGGTTTTGCGAAGTTATCGGCCCAGCTGGCTTCCGTGCTCTCTACCTGGATCAAGGCCGTACGGAGGACTTCGCTGCCCGCTTGCGACTCTCCGCGCTTGATCAGCTCATTGATATCGACGAGGCCGTGATTCACCTTGTCTTCATCCCGGGGATCCCCGCTTAACAGAAAGTTGTTTAGATTGTTTCTGTTCAGCATGATCTGGTAGCGCACCGCTTCTATCGTGCGCACGCTTTGCAGCGCGTTCGCGGCCTCGCCGCGCGCCGACTGTTCCTTCAGGCCGGCCACAATGTTCACGCTGAACAAGAACACGAGAATGACCAGGATCGATCCGAAGCCCAACCATAATTTCTTGCCGATCGTCATTTCGAAAACCCTCCACCCCTGAGGCAGCGCACTCTGCGACTTGCAGCTTCTGCCGAAACTTCGCGTTTTTCCCCGACGAGCTAGTTGCTGGAACCTGTAAAATCAAACTCCACAATTTGCGTGGATTCTTCGGGAGCCGGCAAGAACTTCCATTCTTTCACCGCATCCTGACAGGCCTGCACCAACAGCGGATGTCCCCCGACTGCTCGAGTGCTCTTTACATGTCCATCCGGCGCGATAATGACTTCGATTTTTACCTTGCCGGTAACGTTCATACGCTTGGCGAGCTCCGGATATGCAGGCGTGACCCTTGACTTGACCTTCCGCTTACCTTCGTCCGTCGATCCCGTCTGCGCGAATCCCATCGCCCCCAACAGCAGCGTCGCCCCCGCGCTCGCCAGCACTGTCCTTGTCCACCTGGATTTCATCGACACTACCCCTCCTGTGAATGGGAGAAAGCCCACGGCAAAGAAGGCACGTCGATAGCCAGCTTTGGAACATTCTAATTTCACGTGTGTTTCGCCATAGATTGCCCCGCAAACCCAACGCAACAGTGCAGTTAACCGCGAGCTACGGATCGCGACGATTCCCTCTTCATTTAGGAAAACGTCTCAGTGCACCTGGGTTTCGCGGCGTCGGGTCTCACGCTGAGACGTTCCGCTGGTTTGGTCAAAAGACGGGTAGACGATTCAGCAACACGCTTTGGTTTCGAGATTGACTCACATTGAGATAGCTAGCTAGCGTAGTTGTGCGTGGAAGTCGTCAAATTGAGACGCCCGGAATGCGTCTCGATCAAACATGCCTAGAGCAACTCGTAAAACTTCGAGCCGTCTCGGTCGTAGTCGCGAATCCAAGGTATCTACTCGCCCGCAAGGCCGGGAAGCCGAGGAGTTGATGGAGTTGGCTGTTGACGCGGCTCAGTCCCGGCATCTCCCCGGATTTCTCGAACGCTTCGCAGAACGCGCCACCCGCATGCTCAACGCCAAGTGGGGCGGCGTCATGGTCTTTCGCGGGCGCGAGACGGACCTATACGAGGCCACTTCGGGCGAAAAGCCCCTCGATGCCACTCATCGCAGCGCCCTCGTGCGTTCGGCCCGCGAAGAACGCCGCCAGATCGAAGCTCGACTCCTCTCTACCGACCCAGCGTTATCTGGCCTTAGCGACAACTCCGGCGCGGCGGTACTCTTCGTCCCCATCACCGCCAGTGACGAGGAGAGTCTCGGATCTCTCTGCCTGCTCCGGGATCACGGTACTCTCGAAAACAACGAGCGCCATCTCCTTCAAGCGCTCGCCAGCCATGCCGCTCTCTCCCTTGAGAACTTCCGCAGATTTTCGCAGTTGGAGCGCTCCAAGCGTCAGTGGGTCGAAGACATCGACGCCATCAGCGACTATATCGTCGTCCACGACCGCTCTTTCCGGATTGTGCGCACCAACCGCTCGCTGGCATCGCATCTGGGCGTCCCGCCCGTGGCCCTCGTCGGCGAGGCTATGAGCAGCCTCCGTCAAATCGCGGAAACCGGCACCGAACTCCCGTGCCCGTTCTGCCGCGACACCCAGCAGTCGCGCGAGGAGTACGTGGTAGCGTCCCCCGAGCGCATTTTCCTGGTTTCCACCTCCAGAACTCCCGGGGTCTCCGACGACGACACCCGTACGATCCACGTTTTAAAGGATATGACCGACCGGCGGGAAGCAGAGCGCCGCTATCGGGAGCTATTCGACAGCATTCAGGAAGGGCTCTTCTTCGCCACGCCTGACGGGCGCTTTCTCGACGTAAACGACGCCATGGTGCGCATGCTCGGCTACGGTTGCCGCGAAGAACTGTTGCGCGCCGACGTCGGCCCTCATCTGTATCCTGTTGTCGCAGCTAGAGAACGGTTCTCACGCGCCCTCTCGGAGCGTGGTGTTCTCCGCAATTACGAAGAGACCCTGCGTCGCAAAGACGGCACGCTCCTCCACACCTTGCAGAACATCACCGCCGTCCGCGACGCCAACGGCAAGATCGTCCAGATTCGCGGCTTGATGCTGGATGTCACCGAACAGCGAACATTCCAGTCGCAGTTGCAGCGCGAGCGCGACTTCAACCAGAAGATTCTGAATACCACGCAGAGCATGATCCTGGTACTCGACACCGCCGGCCTGATCAGCTACGCCAACCGCCGTTGCTTCGAGGCCGGCTATCGCGAAGACGAGTTGATCGGCCACCGCCTCGTCGATTGGGTCGAGACATCGCACCGCGCTGATTTTGATGCCGCTCTCGAGACTACGGCGCAGGGGCACCAGGTCGAAAACCTTGAACTCCGCGCGCGTCGCAGCGATACGTCGATGGGCCATTTCTCCATTTCTCTAAGTCCGATGCGCGACGAGCAAAACCTCGTAAACAGCGTCGTCGTGGTAATGACGGACATCACCGATGCCGTTCTGCTTCAGGCCAAACTCGCCCATTCCGAAAGAATGGCCGCCATCGGCCGCCTCGTTTCCGGCGTGGCCCACGAGGTCAACAACCCGCTGGCCGCCATTCTAGGCTTCACCGATCTGCTTTTAGAGAATCCCGAGATGCCCCAGAACGCCCGCGAGGATCTCCAGATCATCCTGCACGAAACGCAACGCACCAAAGACATTGTCCAAGATCTGCTCAGTTTCGCACGCCAGCGGCCGGTGCAGCGTGAACTCGTTCAACTCAACAGTGTCCTGCGCCAAACCATCAAGCTTCGGAGCTACGATTTTGCCAGCCACGGCGTCGAGGTCATCGAAGACTTCGACGATAACCTCGCCCCGGCACTCGGCGATGCCCAGCAACTGCAGCAAGTCTTCCTGAATATCCTGAACAACGCCTACGATGCCGTTCAGGACGCCGGACAACGCGGACGCATCGTGATTCACACCGGCCGCAACGATCAAAACATCGAAGTAGCCATCACCGACAACGGTACCGGCGTCCCAGACACCGAGCGCATCTTCGATCCGTTTTACACCACCAAACAAGCCGCCAAGGGCACCGGCCTCGGCCTCAGCATTTGCTACGGCATCGTCCGCGCCCATGGCGGAGAAATCCTCTGCCACAACAACGAGGATGGCCAAGGGAGCACCTTCATTGTGCGAGTTCCAATTGCAACCGAAGCAGCCACCGCGGCCGCTATCGCCAAGGAAGCGGGACGATGACCTTGCAATCCGAATCGCGCGCGCCCTCGCCCATCCTCCTGATCGAAGACGAACCGTCGGTCACCGCTTTCCTGCGCGCAGCTCTGGAACGCCGCGGCTACGCAGTGGTTGACGCCTCCTCCGGTGCCGAGGGTCTTGAAAAGCTCGATGGCGGCGAATACTTTGGCGTGATCTCGGATATCCGCATGCCAGGCTCGGTGAACGGCGCCGAAGTGCACGCCTGGATCCAGCAAAACCGGCCGGAACTCTGCGCCCGCATCATTCTGATCAGCGGAGACACCGCCAACAGTGATACGCAAGCCTTGTTGGCGCAGAGTGGAACGCCGTGCATCGAAAAGCCTTTTCGAGTTCAACAACTTCTGACCGTAGTGGAGAAAACCTTCGGGAAACCATGAACGCCGACCTCAAAATCCGCTTACTTGTGGTAGACGACGAACAAAGCATCCGCCGCCTGTGCATGACCATCGGAACCTCTCTCGGCTTTGTCTGCGCGGAGGCCGAAAGCGCCGAGTCCGCGGTCTCCCGGCTCGATGCGGAATCCCCCGACCTCGTGCTGACGGACCTGAAGCTTCCCAGCCAGTCCGGCGTAGAATTATTGCGCCAGGTCAAAGCGCTGATCCCCCGCACCGAAGTAGCCATCATGACCGGCCACGGCTCGATCGAGTCCGCGGTTGATGCCATGAAACTCGGAGCCTACGACTACATCGAAAAACCTTTCCGCGTCGAAAAGATGCGCCTGTTGCTGCAACGCATGGCGGAAAAAATCCGCTTAGTGACCGAGAACGAGTTCCTGCGCGAGCGCGTGAATACCGAGGAAAATCTCGACGGGATCATCGGCACCTCCGCGAATATCCAGGACGTCTTGCGGATGATTTCGCGCCTGAAGGATACGCGCACGCCCGTCCTGATTTCCGGCGAGAGCGGCACCGGCAAAGAACTTGCCGCGCGCGCCATTCACTTCCGCGGATCCATGGCACAAACTCCATTCATCGCCGTCGATTGCGGCTCTCTGGTCCCCACGCTGATGGAAAGCGAGCTGTTCGGCTACGAAAAAGGAGCGTTTACGGGAGCCTCGAAGTCCAAGGCTGGTTTATTCCAGGCCGCCAACGGCGGAACAATTTTCCTCGACGAAATTGGCGAACTACCGCTGGAAATGCAGGCCAAACTGCTCCGCGTGCTACAGGAGAAGGAAGTTCGTCCGGTCGGCAGCAACGAAAAAGTAAACGTCGACGTGCGGGTCATCGCGGCCACCAACCGCGATCTGGAGGCCGCGTACCGCGGCGGCACGTTCCGCAAAGATCTCTACTTCCGCTTGAACGTCGTAACCGTGCATCTCCCTGCCCTTCGAGACCGCCGCTCCGACATCCCCGTGCTGGTCCATCACTTCCTGGACCGCTACGCCCGCGGCGAAAACCTCCAGGTCACGCCGGCCGCCATGAAAAGCCTCCTGCAATACGACTGGCCGGGTAACATCCGCGAATTGGAGAACTGCGTCGCTCGCGCTGTCGCACTCGGCGACCATCATGTAATCGATGTTGGCGATCTACCGCCCGCAATTCGAATGGATTCCAGCGCGCCAGCGTCATCCTCGCTGCAGGATACCGCGTCTCTTTCCACGACCGCGCTCGCGGAAATGGAACGCATGACCATCCTTCGCGTTTTCGAACAAGCGCACGGTGACAAGGCTCTCGCGGGCAAGATGCTGGGCATCAGTCGCGCAACGCTCTACAGAAAGCTCAAGCGTTACAACATACCAATGAAAGCCGAACCGGCGGATGCCGCCGACGAAACGAAAGTTCACGCTGCATCTCACTAAACGAGACACGTCTCACGAACCCCTGTGTCCCCCCAGCGCATCGGACCGCTGAGACACCCGCGTTTCAACCTGAGACGCCGCCCCCCGCGGTTCGGCCCGAGTAAATATCTAACCCTCACCCTTTCAGTCGTTTCCCAAGGGCTTGCAGCTCCACTTCTTTTGGCGTCCGACGTGCTCTCTCCCTGCCGGGATTCTGTGCTTACCGGTGCCATGTGTGTGTCTGTCGCATGTAACGGTTGCACTTGGCACCTGCAAGTTGAGAGGCGATGTGAAGAGCTCAGCTGAAATCGCGGCCCCCGATCAAGAGCAGGGCTGCGCGGAGCAACTGGCGCGGTTCTTCCCGCAAGCTGCCGCCGTCCGCATACCCGTGCAGGTAACCGCACTTCGCGGCGGCCGTACCAAGCTGCGCGAAGCGGCCACGCTCGAATTTGCCGCGCCGGATTTCGCCATCTTTCTTTCCACTTTGCCGTTGGAGTTCGATGATCGTGTGCGACTCGAACGAGATCGAAAAGGACACGCGGCCGAGGCCACCGTCATCGCCGTGCAGTACCACGAAGGCCGCAAAGCGGTGGCCGTTAAATTCGCGCAAGGGCCTTGCGACTGGGTGACGCAGCCATGACCAAGATGACCACGCTTAATCTTTCCTACTCTCCTCCCGCGCGCGCCAATACTCTGCGCCAGGAGCAGTGGGACGAAGCTCGTTCGGTCTTTCCGATCTATCTCGCGCTCGCCAGGCAACTTACCGTCGAAATCCCGTTTCCGCCCGACAAGCGGCATTTGCAAGAGAAACCCGACCTCGAGACCTTCACCAAGATTCAAACGTGGCTCGACTCCATGGATCAGCAGGTGCTCGTCTATCAGCTTCGTCATTTACTTCAGATGACCACGCTGAATGCCAGCGAAGCCGGTCTGCGCGCCCTCATCCAGCGTCATCTGCGCAAGCCTTCGAAGACCAACATGGATCGTGATAAGACGGACTTCCTCCTGGTCCAATATTTCGCGCTCTGCGCTCCCGCGAAGATCTACCACAAGCAGATCGAACTCGACGACGTCGCACTGGTGATGAAACCCGTTCTGGGCGAGGTCAGCACCGCGCCGCTGGACTGGTGCCAGCCTCTGGAAAAAATGATCGTCGCCTTGCGCGGCTTCCGCAGCTTCCGGGACATGCTGAAAACCAATTTCATCGAACAAGGCCGCAAGGTGAAAGAGACTTCCGGCAAAATGTTCTACGAGCCGCCCTCCCTGGTGGCGTTCGTCCGCTTCAACTTCCTTCTTCGCCGCACGCTGATTGAACTGATGCACGCTGATCTCATCGCCATCCGCGCCGGCTTGAGCCAGCTTGATTCCGCGGGTGTCCGGATCGTTGACTGCCAGAATTTTGGCCTGTCCACTGCGGAGCCTCTCGCAAAAGTCCGCCAACTCGCCGACGAATGGAAGCAACCATTCCAAAAGGAATATACCGAGCGAACCGTCAACGAAACCTTCGAGAAGCTTCTCGCTTTGCGATCCGACGTGGAGCGCGCTCTCG
The DNA here is from genome assembly GCA_963810355.1 of uncultured Acidobacteriota bacterium. GTDB lineage: Bacteria > Acidobacteriota > Terriglobia > Acidiferrales > UBA7541 > Acidiferrum. Next base: position 134,636 of record CAWENU010000001.1, on the reverse strand, counting down.
AGCGTATTGCTCCAAAAGCAACCGAAAGCGGTGCGCCGCTCGCGCACGACTCCGCACGACGCGAAGCAGTCCCCGCAGCGCCGCCCGCGCGTTTGGCGCAGGAGTCACCCAAGAAAACAGAAGCCCCCGCGATTCTGGATTTCGAATCCTGTCTGGAATTAATCTGGGAGCAACTCATCGCCGTCCCGCCGGCGCCCGGGCGCTCCATGACCACCGTCAGAATTGGCAGCGCTCGGATCCTGATGTCCTCCTGGGAAGTCACTGCGTTCGTCAGCGAAGACAGTCCGTCCGCTGAAGACCTGCGGCGCGCCGTCGTTGCCCGCGCTCTCGTTACTGCCGCGACCGAATCCGCGAAGGAAACCGGCAACGCCACCGGCCTCGACCGCGCCCTCTCCATTGCGCGCGTCGAAGTGTCTCGCCTGCAGGAACGCGTGGACGTCGCTAAGCAAGCAAAAGATACCGAAGCCGCCGTGAATTTAGGCATCAGTACCAAGCGTTTGCTTTCCGCGCTCGACGAGGCTGAGAAACTTTAGCAAGCTCGCAACTCTTCGTAGCGGCGGGACGCGGTAAAAAAATTGCAGCGAACGATGGCGTAAGACCAGGATTGGGAGCCGGTCCCTTTTGCCAAACTCCAACGCACTGATCGTCACGGATGAAACGGAATTTGCGCGCCTGCTGACCGCCTGCTGGCAAGCCGAACGCCAGGCTCCCGCCATCACCGTGCTCGGCAGCGATTTGTGGAGCGAGCACGAAGTGATCGATCACGAGCTCGTCGTCGTCGGGCCCCTGCGCGAAGGCAAGCTCCCCGAAGTTCTGAAGTCGCTCGCACCCGCCACCGCGGTGATCCTCTGCGCGCCGGCCGACTCTCGCGAACTCTCTCACCTGCGCGCACGCTATCCGCGTCTCGTCCACATTCCCCTGCGGGAAGACTGGACGCAAACCCTGATGCTAGTCGCCAGCGAATCCCTGCGCCGCACCGAAGCCCTTCGCGCCGCCCGCCACGCCGAAAGCAAAGCCGCGCGAAACGAACACCACGCCACGCTCGGCCGCTACATGATCGACATGAAGCATAGCGTCAACAATGCGCTGACCTCCATGCTCGGCAACGCCGAACTCCTGCTCCTGGAACCCGGCCAGCTTTCGCAGCAATCTCTCGCGCAAATCAAAACCATTCACAGCATGGCTCTGCGCATCAACGAAATCATGCAGCGATTCTCATCCCTCGCGAGCGAAATGCGCGACGCTGAGAATGCATCTCAAGCTGAGACGCCCGACACCGTAACGTCGCGTTCTCGCCGCCGCTAGCGATCTCCCAGTTCTACCGTAAGTGGCTCATTTTGAGGCCGTTATACCAACGCGACAAGCGTTGCGATCCCGGCCCAAAGCTGGCCGCTGACGTGCACCCTTACGCAGCGGAGAACTGTTCGGAGAACTCTGTGCTCCAGAAGAAAATCCTGATCGTCGACGATTCGCCATCGCAAGTGCGGCTGATGCAAGGCCTCCTTGAAAACGAAGGCTATAACCCTGTCGGCTTGAACGACCCGCGCCGCATTGAGGAATTCATTACCGCCGAGGGCCCCTGCGTCATCCTGCTGGACGTGGTCATGCCCGAACGCAACGGCTTCCAGGTGTGCCGCGAGCTGAAAAGCAACACCAAGTTCAACGCCATCCCGGTAATCCTGGTCACTTCGAAAGACACGCCGAGCGATCGCTACTGGGGCGAGCAACAGGGCGCCGACGGATACGTAACCAAACCCTTTACGCGCGAAGAGCTACTCCGCGCCGTCCGGCGTTTCGCATGAACCGCCGCATCAGAAATCGTATGGGCCATTTCGCGAGCAATCGCCCGAGGACGACGTAAGCATGTTCGAAGATTTTCATCTAACGCCGCTAGCCGCCAACGCCGACGCTGCCGATCTGTTGGAAGCTCTCGGTCCGCTCGACGATAGTCCCGCGGAATCGCAGTTCTGCGTCTTCCGCAGCGGCCGCGAACGCTTCTGCCTGCCGGTGCTGGACGTCGAAGAAGTGCTGGACTGGCCTTTGCTGACGAAGGTGCCCCTCGCTCCTCCGTACCTTCTCGGCATTTTCAATTTGCGAGGCGTAATCGTTCCGCTGATCGACATCGCTCTGACCGAAGGCCGGCGTCCCGGCTTGCTGCCAAAGCACGTGGTCGTCGCTTCCCTCCGCGGCGAAGCCGGACATGACGACCTTCGCGTTGGCATCGCCGCCGACGAAGTCATCGGCACCTATTCCGTAACCACCGACGATCTTCTGGAGCAAGCTCCGGAGAATGTGCCGCACTGCGTAGGCATGCTGCGCCACGAAGATCGCCTGGCGCTTTTGATCGACCTAAGGAAATTGCTCGAGGTTTACCCAGGACCCAGCATTTGAGTTTTGCGGCCACACTTCCGGCAAAGCCGGAGCGCGCCGTAGGAAAGCTTTGGAGGAAGGCATGAAATCGCGACTGAGTTCCACAATCTGGACGCTGGTTCTGGCAAACGGCGTCGTGCTATTCGCCGTGCTCGGCTTGGCCTACAGCGCCGGCCGGCAATCTGGCGGCGCATCGCTCTTTGACTTTGGCGCATTGCCAAGCGGCGCAAGCGGCTCGGTGCTCCTCGCACTGGCGCTGGCCGTAGGCATGGCGTTGCTCCTGGCGTGGCGCCTCGGCAGCGCTCTCTTAACCCCGGTCAAGCAGCTCGCCGAATTCTCCGAGCGCTTCGCCGCGGGCGACGTTCGCAGCCGCGCGGAAGTTCACACGCAGGACGAACTCGGCTACATCGCCGACAATCTCAATCGCGCCGTCGCAAAAGTTTCGAAAGCCAACAGCAACCAGGAGGCCAACGACAACCTCCAGCGCAGCATCACCGAGTTGCTGACGGTCATCAACCAGGTGGCACGCGGCGATCTGTCTCTCCGCGGCAAAGTCACCAACGACGCCCTCGGCAACGTCGCCGATTCCATCAACTACATGCTCGACAATTTCACCAAGGTTCTCGAGCGCGTCCGCAAGGCCGCCATGGAAGTCACCGCCTGCTCCAACAACATCCTGGTCGCCGCCGACGAAATGCAAGCCGGTGCCACCCAGCAGGACCAGGAAATCACCAACACCTCCAGCGCCGTAGAAGAGCTCACGGTCTCGATGAAGCAAGTGTCCAACAACGCCGAAGCCAGCGCCGAAGCCGCGCGGCGCGCCCTCGATGCCGCCGAACAGGGCAACCGAGCCGTCCGCGACACTCTCGAAGGCATGCAGCGCATCCGCGCCTCCGTGCAGGCCACCGCGAAGAAAATCAAGTCGCTTGGCGATCGCTCCCTCGAAATTTCCGAAATCATCAACGTCATCAACGACATCACCGAGCAGACCAACCTCCTTGCGCTGAACGCCGCCATCGAAGCGGCCCGCGCCGGAGAAGCTGGCCGCGGTTTCGCCGTCGTAGCCGACGAAGTCCGCAAGCTCGCGGAACATTCCCGCAGCGCCACGAAAGACATCGCCGCGCTAATCAAGGCCATTCAGGCCGAGACCAACGAAGCCGTCGTGGTCATGGAAGAAGGCACCAAGGAAGTCGAAGGCGGCGCAACGCTGGCCGATCAAGCAGGCCGCGCTCTCGACGCAATTTCCAGCGTGGTCCGCCAGTCCGCCGAGCTCGTCCAGGAAATCTCCCTGGCTTCGAAACAACAAGTACGCGGCACCGAAGGCGTAGCCCACGCCATGCAAATTATTTCCAGCATCACGCGCCAGACCTCGCAAGGCACACGCGGCACGGTCGCCACGGTCAGCCAGCTGGTCAAGCTCTCCGACCAGCTCAACGAAGCATTGGCCCAGTTCCGGGCAGCAAAACAAGGCAGCGTGCATGAAGAATCCGAGCGGCCCGTTCCAGCAGGCGCGGCTCGATAGGCAACGATTCCCAGCTCCGGCGCAAACGCTCTGCGGTTGCGCTTTAAGGGCGACCGCGTAGCGGTCGCACAGAAGGAACGGACCGGAGCCGAAACGTGACCACCATGAGCGAACGCCAGGGACCTGCGGTCCGTTTGAGCGAACACGAGTTGAGCGAGATCCGCATGCTGATCGAAGAGCGGACAGGCATTTGTTTCGACGAATCGCGCGAGCGTTTCTTCTCCACGCGAGTTCGCGAGCACATCGTCGCGAAAAAACTCGCAGGAGGCACGGAACTCCTGCGCGCGATTCGCAAAACAAATCTCGAGTACGAAGCGCTGCTCGAAAGCCTTCTGACGCAGGAAACATCGTTTTTCCGCTACCCGGGCGTATACGAGGCCTTCGAAAAGCGCCTCCTCCCCGAGTTGCACGTTAAAAAGTTCTGGAAGAATCCGCGAACCCTGCGCGTCTGGAGCGCCGGCTGTTCGACGGGAGAGGAACCCTATTCGATCGCCATCACCATCGCCGACGCGCTTTCCTTCGCCGACTCCTGGAAGCTCGAAATCCTGGCCACGGACGTCAGCAGAAACGCGCTGAAGCAAGCGGAACGCGGAGTTTACAAAGGACGCAGCGTAGCCAGCGTCAGCGAGAAGCAATTAGCGGCGCATTTCACGCCGGTTAAGGAAGGCTATCAGGTCAAGTCCCGGCTCCAGAAAATGATCACCTTCGCACAAATGAACCTCGCCTCAGCCGTCTACGTAGGCCGCATGGACCTGATTTTTTGCATGAACGTGCTGATCTATTTCACCGAGGAGCGCCGCCGCAACCTGGTCCAGCGTTTCTACGACAGCCTCGAACCCGGCGGCTACCTTTTTCTCGGCCATTCCGAATCCATCTCGAAAATGCCCGTAAAGTTCCAGGCCATCGTCTTGAACGATTGCATCCTCTACCGCAAACCGACAGCCGAGGAACTCCACAAGTCCGAACTCGTCCTGGAAGGAGGGGCCTCGTGAGCATCCCGGACCGCGAAGCCGTCGAGCTATTCCTCCAGGAGGCTTCCGAGCACCTCCAGTACCTCCGCGAATACGTCAGCGTGCTCCAGGAAATTGAGCCGCGCCGCGAAGACCTGGAACGCCTCTACATCGCCGCTCACACACTGAGCGGCACGTCCGCCAGCTACGGCTTCCCGCGTTTCTCCGAAATCGCCGGTAAGCTCGCCCACGTTTTTCAATACTCGCTGAACGCCACGCTGGGCGACGATCTGCACGGCCCTCTCACCGAGTTCCTGTCCGACGGCATCTCCCTGCTCGAAACCGATCTCCTGGAAATCAGCGACACCGGCCAGGAAAACATCGAAGACATCGCCGCCTTCAAAGAGCGCTACCGTTTCGCTTTCCCGGTCGAACCGGTTCCTCTCACTTTCGAGCAGCGCGCAGCAGCTCCTCCGGCGCTCGACGAGGTTCAGCAAGCCGCTCTCACAGGTTCCTATTTCGATGCGTTGCCCGCCGACGATGAAGTCGGTCCCGAAATCCTCGAATTCTTCCAACCGGAAGCCGAAGAGCACCTGCAAGTCGTCAGCGATTGCCTCATCTCCCTCGAAGGCAACAACAACCCCGAAGAAATCAATCGCCTCTTCCGCGCCATTCACACGGTCAAGGGTTCCGCCGCACAAGTCGGCCTCAAGCGTCTGGGTGCCATCGCCCATCGTGTCGAAGACTTGATCGGCCGCCTGCGTGACGGCGAAATTGAGCCATCGCCAGCAGTCGTGGATATCTGTCTGGAATCCGTCGACGTCCTCAAAAAGACCCTGCATCGCCAGTGGGCCGACGAATCCGAAATGCGCGCCGGCGTCGATTCCCTACTGAATCGCATCGCCGAATTCGCGCCTCTCGACGCGGAAGAAACTCTCGCCGAAACATCCAGCAACGGCGAAGCCTTTCAATCGAATCCACAAGAAATCGCCGCACCGCAGCAAGCTCGCAAATCCGGCAAGCAGCCAGCAAGCCCAGCCGCTTCCACGAAGTCCGTTCGCATCGCTCTGGAACGCCTCGACCGCATGATGAACACCGTCGGCGAGCTGGTCATCAACCGCACCCGCATGGTCGGCCGCGTTTCCGAACTCGAAAAGCTCGTGGACACGCTCAGTTTTTCGAAGGAACGCCTGCAAGGCAAAGTGAACGAGTTCCAGGAAAAGTACGAGTTCAACCGCATCAGCTCGTCTCGCGCGACCACTTCCTGGAATGCCGCCACTACCCCGAAACGCCTGACCAGCGCCGCCGCAGGCGACGGCTTCTTCGACGACTTCAGCGAGCTCGAGATGGACCGCTACGACGATTTCAACATCCTCTCCCGCTCCATGGCCGAAATTTCCGCCGACGTCAACGAAGTCCTCACGCAACTCGAAGGCTACATCGGCCGCGTTGAAGGCGACATCGACGAATTTACGAAACTAGCGCACCACTTGCAGGACGAATTCACCGCCGCCCGCATGGTGCCCATCGGCACTCTCTATTCCCGTTTGTCACGCGCGGTCCGCGACGCCGCGCAATCTGCCGGAAAGCAAGTCGAACTCGACTTCGTCGGCAACGAAACCGAACTCGACAACAACATCATCCAGCAAATTTCCGACCCGCTCGTGCACCTGGTCCGCAACTCCGTCGCCCACGGCATCGAGCGCGGCGACGCGCGACTTTCCGCCGGTAAACCTGAAGCCGGCAAAGTCTCCCTCCGTGCGTATCACCGTGGCAATCACATCTACATCGAAGTCGAAGACGACGGCGGTGGTATCGATTACGAGCGCGTAAAGCAGAGCGCCGTCGAACGTGCGCTGGTCTCCAGCGAAACCGCCGACCGCCTCACCGAGCGCGATCTACGCGAAATGCTCTTCCATCCGGGCTTCTCCACCGCTCCGGCCAAGACCGAACTCGCAGGCCGCGGCGTTGGCCTTGATGTTGTCCGCGCCAATCTAAACGCCCTCAACGGCGACGTCGAAATCGAAAGCACGCGCGGCCAGGGCACCAAGTTCACGCTGAAAGTTCCTCTCACGCTCATCATTTCGCCTGCACTTTTCGTCCGCTGCGGCGGCACAAGCTTTGCTCTGCCCCTCGCGGTCGTCGAAGAAATCCGCCGCATCCGCGCCGACGAAATCGAAGACGTAGGCGGCAAACTGCTCACTAAAGTGCGCGATGTCGTCACCGAAGTCATCCGCCTCGACGGCTATCTGGGCCTTCCGCCGCTGGAACCCATCAACGGCTACTTCCGTATGGTGGTCGCCAACACCGGCAACCGACAGATCGGTCTCGTGGTCGAAGAAGTTCTCGGCAAAGACGAAATCGTCATCAAGAATCTTGGCGAATACCTGCGCCGCGTAAAACTGTTCCCCGGCACGACCATCGCTCCCGACGGCAGCCTGATCCTGCTCATCGATCTCAATCGCATGGTCGCCACCGAGCCAAACGAGCGCCGCACCTTGCAAGCCAGCGCCAGCGCCGCTCGCGTCTTCGCCCCCGGATCGGAAGCCGTCGCCCGTGGCACTATCCCCACCGACGCCATCGATCGCGTCGAGCACGAGCGCGTCATCGTCGTTGCCGACGATTCTATCAGCGTTCGCAAATTCGTCGGGCGCATGCTCGAAAAGAACGGCTATCGCGTGAAGCTTGCCGCCGACGGCCTCGAAGCCGCCGAACTGGTCACCCAGCACGGCTGCCATCTGGTCATCACCGACCTCGAGATGCCGCGCATGACCGGTTACGAACTGATGGTTCAATTGCGCCAGAGCCCCACAACGCGTCGCATACCAGTCATGGTCGTAACCTCGCGCGCAGGAGCCAAACACCGCGATCGCGCCATAAAAGAAGGCGCCACCGCTTTCCTCACCAAACCGGTGCAGGAAGATCAACTCATCGCTGCGGTCGAAAAACTTATCGGAACGGAGGCAACGCGCCCGGCAGTCCCGGTAGCGTAGGAACAAGCGATGGCGACCACTCCCAACAAAAAGTTCCGCGTCCTCATCGTTGACGACTCGACCTTCATGCGCAAGGTCCTCGAAACCATTTTGAATTCCGACGATCAGCTGCAAGTCGTCGGTCAGGCCAAAGACGGGCGCGAAGCCGTCACTCTGGCCGAATCCCTGAAGCCAGATGTCATCACCATGGACATCAACATGCCCCACGTCGATGGTTTGCAAGCCACCGCGCAAATCATGACCACTAATCCGCGCCCCATCGTCATTGTCAGCTCGGAATCCCGCGAAGGCGCGGCCAGCACCCTGAAAGCTCTCGAACTCGGCGCCATCGAATTCGTTGCCAAGCCATCCAGCGGCATCGACCTCGACATGCAAAGCGTCAAGGACGATCTTCTTCGCAAAGTGCGCATGTCCGCAAAAGTCCGTGTAGTCCGCACCGCTTCGCGCCTGGCGTCCACGCTTCAAGCGGTAGGTAACAATCCCGCGAGCTCGCCGCAACGCGTCGCCCCTCGACCGCAGCCAACCGCGCCGCTCGATCAACGCTTTCCGATCGTCGTTCTGGGCGCCTCCACCGGTGGACCCGCAACGGTGATGCGTCTCGCCCCGGGCTTCACGCGCGACTTTCCCGCTGCCGTTTTCCTCGTGCAGCACATGCCCGCCGCCTTTACGACGCAATACGCGGCGCAGCTCGCCGAATTCACCAGCATCCGCGTCAAGGAAGCCGAGCCCAACGAGCCCGTTCAACCTGGCACGCTGTACATCTGCCCCGGCGCGCAACATTTACGCATCACTCCAACCGGCCGCATCCAACTCGACGGCACTTCCGGCCGCATCAACGGCTATCTCCCGAATATCGATGTCACCATGGAAACCGCCGCCTCGTACGCGGGCGCCATGACGATCGGCGTCGTCCTCACCGGAATGGGCAACGACGGCGCCGCAGGCGCGAAAGCTATCCACAATGCGGGCGGCCTGGTCATCGCCCAGGACGAAGCCACTTCGGTCATCTTCGGCATGCCCGCCGAAGCCATCAAAGCCGCTAACGTCCAGCAAGTCCTTGGCATCGACGACATCTACGCCGCGATCGAAAAGCGCGTCATCAGCATCTGCAAAACCACGCCCGCGGGAGCCCCGACTCCGGTCGGAGGACGATAATGCGCCTCCCTGCACCCGCAAAAGCGCAACCCGTCCGCACCGAGCAGATCATTCTGTTCCGCGTCAGCGGCCAGCTCTTCGCCGTCTCCTCCGCGTCGGTAAAAGAAGTGCGCAGCGTGGACACGCTAGCCGGCGCGGCAAAAGAAATCGCGCAAGCCGGCCTCCGCAAAGTCCGCCACATCGTGCAGCGCGGCGAACATTCTCTCTACGTGGTAAACGGCGCCATGCATTTCGGCTTGCCACCATTCGCGCCGGCATTGGTCTTCGTCCTCCGCCGCACGCGCACGGCCCTGTTAGTCGATGGCATCGAGAAAATGACCACCATGACGCGCCTGCAAGCCCTCCCCCAAGCCTTCTGCAACGACGAGCGCGACTGGTACCGCGGCGTAACCGCCATAGACCAAACGGTGGTCCCGGTCGTAAAGCCTGAAGGCTTCCTAACGCCCGACGAACTCTTCCTACTGGACTCAAGCCTCCAACCCAAAGACTCCACACTCTCCGATTCCGGCTCCCCGAGCGAAGCCAGGCTCCTCGAATCATCGTCAGACGTTCCGGTGAACTCCGAACCGGGTGCCGCACCCTTGGGTTTTAAGGGTGCGGGTTTCAGTATCCAACAACCTCCACCATCGACCCAGCGAGCGTCCCCCAATGAGCCCGCAAACCCAAACCGACTCCGAATCCTTCGTCCTCCTCCGCCTGGCCGAGCGCCGTTTCGCCGTAGCCGCGGGCGACATTGCCGAACTCGTGGCCCCGAGCCGCATCTTCCGCTTCCCGCACCACACCAAAGAAATCGAAGGCGTAATCCTCCGCCGAGGCCGCATCGTCCCCGTCTGCGACGTAGCCGCCAGATTAATCGGCAAGAGCCTTCTCTCCCGCCGCTTCTATCTGATCGCGCAACGCCGCTACACCAACGGCACCGAATGGATCGCCCTCCCGGTCACCGGCGATTGCGAACTCATCTTCGCGGAAATGATTCCGGCCAGCGAAGCCGACCTCCCGCACGTCTCCGGCTGGCTCTCGCACGATGGCGACGTCATCGAAGTCCTCAATCTCAACGCGTTAACTCCCGGTCCAAATCCCACGATCCTCCCAGCGCCCACCGAAGCCCTGCAGCAGCAGGAGGCGCTCTCATGATCGAACCAGGCCGCGTAGCAAAAATTCTGCTGATCGACAGCAACGTCTATTTCTCCAAGCGCCTGAGCGACGCCCTGAAACGCGAAGGCTTTGAAGTCCTTTCCAGCACGCAGCCAGCGTTCGCGCTGACGACACTCGAGTACGACACGCCCACCGCCATCGTGTGCGCCACCAACATGCGTGAAATGGGTGCACTCGAAATCGCGAAGATCGTCCACGCCGATCCCAAAAACGCCGCGCTCCCGATCATCGCCTTAGGCGACGGCAGCCAGCGCGCTCTCATGGAAGCTTTCCAGGCCGGTTGCGACGATTACATCGATCGTGGGCGCGCTCCCGCGGTCATCGCTACGCACATTCGCAACATCATCATCAGCAAAGCCGAAGGCTTTCAGCCCACGCAAATGCTCGCCCAGGCCGACACCAGCCTCAGCGGCAGCCTCTCGCATCACGACCTTCCCGGCGTGCTCCAGATGCTCGGCCACGCCCGCCAGACCGGCGCGCTGCACATCAACGCCGCAGCCGCTGATGCGGTTCTGTTTTTCGATGCCGGCACCATCACCCACGCCGAATGCGGCAACCTGTTCGGCGACGAAGCCGTAATCCACATCGTCAAAAGCTGCGTACAAGGCGGCTCAGGCGTCTACAAGTTTGTCTACGGCGCCGTTTCCACGCAACAGACCGTGCTGCGCTCCGCCACGGACCTGATGCTCGACGCCATGCGCGAGTACGACGAAAACGCGAACAACGCCACCATTGAAGATAGTGCGAAGGAGACCGCCGCGCTCGACGCTCTAGGAAGCACAGACACACTTGCTTGCGCTTATCCTCGAAGCGTCCAGGCCGACCCAAACGAAACTGCCGAGTCCACCCGAGAAGCAGACTCGCCCGAGGCCGAAGACACAGCAGGCCTTTTCACCGACAATCCCGATGCATCGGTGCAAGACATCTCGGTGCAAGACGCGCCAGTTCAACACGCGCCGGTTGAAGACACGCCCATGCAAGAGACGCCCGTGCAAGAGAACACTACGGTCGAACACGAGTCGCACGGGCACGAGTCGCACGAACACCCGCTGCACGAAAGCGCGGCGGCCGACAGCTCCAGGACCGACATCACACTGCACGAAATTTCTGAAGTCGACAGGATCTTAAGCGAACTCGCAGATCAACATCGTCTATCCGAAGAAAATTTAGCCGACAAGGAAGCGCTATGAGCGAACTCATGTCCGTTCCACAACTCACCGACGCCCCGGCAAAACGCACGCCCACCGTCTACTTCATCGACGACTCCGCCACCATGCGCGAAGTCATCAAGATCGCTTTCCGCCGCGAGAGCTTCAACGTCATCGCCTGCGCCGACGCCGCTTCCGCGCTCGCGCAGTTCGAGCAGAATCCGCCCGACGCGGTCATCACCGACGTGATCATGCCGGATCAGGACGGCTACTCGGTCTGCACGCAAATCAAACAGCACGCGCGATTTGGACATATCCCCGTAGTGCTGATGTCCGGCGTAGTGAACAAAACCGTGGCCGACAAAGCCGTATCTGTCCGCGCCGACGAATTGATCCGCAAGCCGTTTCAGCCGCAGGAACTGATCGGCCGCGTAAAAGCCCTGCTCAATCCGAAACCGGCAAGCCCGGCGCCGGATCGCCCGGCTGCGCCAAACATTCCCGGGATTCACAACATCCCAGGCGTTCCCAATATCTCCCATGCCCCCAGCGCCGCAAATTCGCTGAGTAGCCTCTTTGCGCCAGCGACCCCTCCGCCATCCGCGCCAACACACGCCGCGCCCCAGCCTCACGCCTCCGAACAACGTGTCCCGGAATCCGCGTGGCCCCGTGCTTTAGCGGAAGCCTTCACGCCGCGCCCCACATCACCGGCATCCAGTGCGCCGCCAAATTTCCCGCCCGCGCAGCAGCACACCAACCAGCCCGTTCATGCCAGCCAGCCGGCGCAACCGCCAGTTCACGCGCCCGCCCGCGCGGTACCCAGCGGCGACGCACAAAAACTTCGCGCCGAAGTTGCGCGACTCGAACTGCTCGTCAAGAAGCTCCAAACCGAACTCCAAATCGAACGCCAATACAACCAAGCGCTAGAATCCCAAATCCACGACCTAACCCACACCGAATAACTTCCGGGTAGCACAGACACTCTCGTTCACGCTAGGCACTGAAGGGTTTGTGTTCCCGCAATCCGCAGGCCTCGGCAACTATCGTTTCCGCGCGCGCTCACGCTGATACAAAAAGCTTTGCGATTGATCCGCTACACCGCGCCAATCTTGCCGCTGCTCCGCAACCCCTCCAACCAACGCCGCGCCTTCCCCGCCTCCGGGCGATCTCCGTGCTCGCGCAAAAACACCCGCAGAGTCTGCGCCGCCTCCTCATACTGCCCTACAGCAGTTAGAGCCTGCGCCACCAGCAAGGTAATCTCCGGCGCCTTGCCCTTCGATTCCGCCAGCGCCGCCTGTGCGCTCTTCAACGCCTCTTCATAGCGCGCGCTCTGGTAATACGCTTTGGCTAACGCCCAATGCGTCTCGAATCCAACCCCCGCATCCAACGACAACGATTTCTCCAGCGGCATAATCGCCGCTTCATACTTCCCCTGATCCTCAAGCGCCATGCCCAGCGCCGCAAATGCCCGCGCATGATTCGGATCAATCTGCGTCGCCTTCTCCAGCGCGTTCTGCGCCTGCTCCCAATTCCGCTGTTTCAAATACAAAACGCCCTGCACGTACAGCACATCGGGATGCCCAGGCGCCAGCCGCGCGGCTTCGCCCACAAACTTCTCCGCCTCCCGCAACTTGTCCTGGCCGAGCGCCTGCAATCCCTTGTCAAACGCCTCTTTCGCTTTCGGAGCCAATAGCGGCTTCCCGGGAACGCCCAGAACATTTTCCCCAGCCGGATTCCGCCGCAAATACACGTCTACGGACGTCCTCACCGCCTCCCGCACCGATACTTCCTTCTCCGTCCGCGGATATCCTGCCGCTTCCACCACCAAGGTGAACTCACCCAGGCGTGTCACGATAAAGCTCATTCTTCCGTGCGAGGTTGCTCCCTGCCCGCTGGAGATTGTTCCGTCGCGATACAGCCGCACCATTGCGGGCGCGGAGATCGGCTCGCCCGATCCGTCGTGGACGGTCACCGCGATTTCCGCGCCGTTTCCGAAAAATTCCGTCTCCTTGCTACCGCTATCCTGGCCGCGCGCTGTCTCCGTCCACCCCACCAAGTAAGCGAGCGCCACGATCAATAGCAGTCGTGCAAAGAGCAATCGGGCGATGGGCAATCGTGCAAAGCTCCGCCGTGAGCTCGCTTCGCCGTGGTTGCGGTCGCAACGGGACTTGACGCCACAACGCGTAATGACGGAACGCTTGCGGCGTGAGTTGACCTGTTTCCTGGCCCGGGTGAAATAAAGCATGAGGGCCTCGACGAAATTGCCGCGAGCCTATTCCCGCGGACCACCCGCGTCAAGCAAAAATGATTTCACCGCGCCACCGCTCAAAAGGCTCGCATAGCGGTCACTCCATCTCCGACGCAGGCTCTCCTCATTCGGTGGAAGCACCTACCAAGACGGGGCACTGCGGCTTATTCCGGCCGGACACCGGTTGCAGCTAGGAACAGATCGATCCGTTTCCTCCAAGTCCGTCGCCGAATCCGCGGTAGCATTGCTGCACCCACCCTTCCCCAGAAAAGGGGACACCCCATGCAGCCAATCGAGCGCCGGCGCGAACCGAGAGTTCCATTCTCCGCAGCCGCGGAAATCCTGGATGAGCAAGACGATTCCCGTACACCTTCCCGAGTCCGTGACCTTAGCCTCGGCGGCTGCTACGTGGAAATGACCGATCCTTTCTCTCCTGGCAAGAATGTCCTGATCGAGATCTACACCGAGACGGAATTCCTGGAAACTCACGCCACGGTGGCCTTCTTTGAGCCGCATCAAGGCATGGGCCTTACCTTTAGCGTGATGCAGCCGTTCTTCACCGAAGTGCTCAACAAATGGCTAGCCCAGGCCACTCTCGGGCCGGTACATTGAACGTCGCCCCATTGAAGCTCGCCTTATTGGGATCTTCGCAATGATCTGTATCTCTTTGGCGCGCAACAGCGTAGAGTGAAGACTCCCACTGAGAAGCGAAGTCGCAATTACTCGAAAGCCCTACGAAAGCAGGTTTAATGACGAGCCCAACGGTCTACCGGTGGCAGACGCCCTATGACTCCGCAGTCCTGGAGATGGACCTGACGCTGATCCCCTCGCGCGTCAAAGCAGCCCTGGGAGCCATCGAAGAGCGCCTGCGCAGCTGCATCGAGTATGGCAGCCCTGAACATCGAGCCATCGAAGACGCCCGCCGATCCCTGGCGACGTTAACCCGCAAGCGTAAGTAGTTGCAAAGGTCGCTCCGCCACGCGGCGCCGCAGGAACGGACGGAGGCCTCCGTCCGTTCTTCGGATTTTCAGTGTTAACTCCTTTGCCATCTACCCCCCCCCGGTTTTCTCGTAAGTCTTCATTCCAGAGAACTTGAAGATCTTTAGAATCAACAGATCCATAAGTGTGGATTCTAAGGGCTTTAGTTCGGTTATGCGGCCAAGAAGTAGCCTGCCCACGGGCTGTGGATTTTGAAGGAAGCACAACGAGCGTACTGAGGACGGACATGGTCTTGCTGCGATGCGGTCAAAGAATCTGCCAACTATAAATCTGATTATACCATACTGTTACAGTATGTCAAGGATTACCTGGTGGTGACGTTCAATTCCAACTCCTCTCGTGAATATCAGAATCTGGGCGCGCAAGGAAAAGCGGGCCCGACGCTATTCGTTATTCGGTTTGCGAGGAGGCGTCTTGCGCTGGTCCTGGATCGCCAGGACGTCGGGTCGCTCGGATTCCGAGACAGTCCTGGCCGAAGTGACTTGCAGTGACGGCGGAGTGGGCTTCTTGTTTGCGGCGTGCGCCGAGGGTGCGACAGGCGGCTTGGCCTTTGGCACGGGAACTTTGGCAGCTCGGGCGGGAGTCGCGGCGGAGTAAGCTACTTCGAAGTTATCCGGGGAGGCGTCGGCCTGCGCGCGGGATTGCGGCGCCAGAGCCAGAGTTATGCCCAGGCCCGCCAAGGGCATCCAAATCCTCGGTTCGCTGAAAAGCTTCATGACGATCCTCTACTTTCTTTGACGCTTGCTTTGTCTCAGGGCCCGGACAGCGACCGATTTCGCTACCTGAGGTACGAAATTGCAGTCCGCTGAATGGAGTGATTTTGACGTGCTACCGTGTGCGAGCCGATAGAGCAGGAGTACTACAATGTTCTGATCTACAACTGTACGGGTGTGCAGGCACGGAGAATGTGTGTGAGGCCCGCCGAAATGCTCGATAGACTGCGGAAAAATGCAACAAAACCAGGAAAAAGCTCTCTTCAGGGTCTTCAGCCCCTGAGGAAATTCTCAGATTGCCTCCAGCCTCTTTTCCCTCGTCTCGCAGCCCCTTGACGTGAGGCGGGTCGGCGTGAAAACGTCGCTCCCTCCGTTTGGGGAAGCGCCATGACCGAAAGCCCTCAGTTTGCTTGCAACATGAACGCGATGACCCGGGAGGAGCGCGCCCGCTACGACGTGCTTCGCCGGAAACTGGAGCAGGCCGTTGAACGGGCGGAAGAACTCGAAAACGGCTATACCTTCCGCTTGCGACACGCGTCGATATCGCTGGAAGAGCTCGCGCAATGGGTCGAATACGAGCAGAAATGTTGTCCGTTTTTTGGATTGGCGATTGACACCGAGCCGCAGAAAGGCCCGACTGCGCTGCAAGTGATTGGCGAGCAGGGAGTGAAGGATTTTATTCGGATGGAGTTTTCAGGAATACAGTTCGGGTGAGGGAAGTCCGAGTATTCGAAGGCTCCGCAACGATTTGGGCCGTCCACAACCTTCCGGAGAAATTGCGCGAGCAATCCACCTGATGGATGATGTTGCGTTCGGAGGAAAAATGGCGAAGCTGGGAAAAGTAAAATGGGGCGTGTTGGGCGCGGCGTCCATCGCGATCCGCAAGGTGATTCCGGGAATGCAGGCGGGTCAATGGAGCGAAGTCGCGGCGATTGCTTCGCGCGACCTCGACAAGGGGCAAAAGGCGGCGCAGAAGCTGGGAATTCCGAAGACGTACGGATCGTACGAAGAGCTTTTGGCGGATCCGGAGATTGAGGCCGTCTATGTTCCGCTCCCAAACCATTTGCATGTGCCTTGGTCGATCAAAGCGGCGGAAGCCGGTAAGCACGTTTTATGCGAGAAGCCGCTGAGCTTGTCGGTCGCCGAAGCGAAAACACTGCTGGCGGTTCGCGATCGCATGAGCGTGAAGGTTGGCGAAGCGTTCATGGTGAAGACGCATCCGCAATGGCTGCGCACGCGGGAACTAATTCGCGAAGGACGCATCGGCGACTTGAAGGCCATCATGGGCGTGTTCAGCTATTTCAATCGCGACGCCGCGAACGTGCGCAACGTGGTGGAATGGGGCGGCGGCGGCATCATGGATATCGGCTGCTACCCGATCGTGACCTCGCGATTTATTTTTGGCGACGAGCCTGTGCGAGTATCCGGGCTGATCGAACGCGACCCGGAGTTCAAGACCGATCGACTGGCATCCGCGATCCTCGATTTTCCGTCCGGACAAGCGACATTTGTCTGCAGCACGCAGATGGTCCCTTATCAGCGTATGCAGTTCCTCGGGACCAAGGGACGGATTGAGATCGAGATTCCGTTCAACGCCCCGCCCGATCGCCCGACGCGAATTTTTATCGATGACGGGAAGGATGTGTTTGGAGGCGGGGTGGTGACCGAGTCGTTCCCGATTTGCGACCAGTACACCATTCAGGGCGATGTCTTCTCTCGTGCGATCCGTGGCGAGGGCGACCTCCCCATGCCGATCGAAGACTCCATCAAGAATATGGCGGTGATCGAAGCGATGTTCCGGTCAGCAGAGTCGGGCAAGTGGGAGAAGCCGCAAACGTAGGTGAGGGCCGGTAGCTCGTCGGTGGTGGCTTGCTCGATGTTGAAGCAGACACAGAAGAGTGTCTGTCTATCTCAGCTCTGACCACTGCACGGGTTCGACACGACCTACCAGAAAAACGTACGACGCGGCGCCGAGCAGCGTCACGCCGCTAGTGATGGCGAAGGCCCAGAAGAATTCCCCGGTACGTTCCAGGACTACGCCAACAACGATGGGAGCGATGATGCCCGCCAGGTTGCCGCAGAAATTTTCCAGGCCAGCCCACTTACCCGCCGTTTGCGGGCCAGCTAGAATTTGCGTCATGGTCCAGAGATTAGGCGCGCACATGCCCAGCGCGGCGCAAGAGAAAATCAGGATAGCCATGGCGACGGTGTGATCGGCTACGAGAAAAACAATCACGAAGCTGACGGATGCGAGAGCGAGCCCCCCTCCACAAAACGTTTTCAGTACGCGGGTGGGATTGTTGCTTGCGGTGATCCAACGGTCGGCCAACCAGCCAAATAGGAGTACCGAAAGGGCCAGCGCGAAAAAGGCAGCGCCCCCTACTAGAGACATTGTTTGGAGTGAAAAACCGCGCTGGCGCACGAGATAGAACGGCAACCAGGTGATGAGGAAATACCAAAGGTAGTTGAGGCAGAACAATCCCACAAACGTGCCCCAGGCTGATCGCTGCGCCAGAATTTCGAAGATGCCGGCGGGTCTCGCGGCGATCGAGGTGGGCAGGCCCGGGCCTTTCGGCATCCACTTGATCCACGGAAGCAGCCACAGCAAGCTGGCGGCACCCAGCACCACGAAGAACAATCGCCAGCCTACGCGAGCCATCAGCAGTCCGCCCACCAGCGTTCCCAGTGCGGGCCCCCCGGCCCATCCGGCGGCAATCAGTCCGTTGGCGCGGCCTCGTTGCGAGGCACGGAAATGTTTGGCGATGATTTTGTTGTACGAAGGATACGCCACCGATTCACCGACGCCGAGAACCAGCCGCGCAGTCAGAAGCAGCGCAAAGCCGTGGACCAGGCCGGTGGTCAAGGTGGCGACCGACCACACCAGAACGCCTAAGGCCAGAAGCCAATTCACCTCGAAGCGATCCACCAGCCAGCCGGATACGATCTGGAACGCCGCATACGTCCAGAAGAAAGACGACAGCAGGACGCCAAGCTGCGACGGGGAAAGATGCAGGTCATCTTTCAAAATAGGCGCGGCGATCGAAAGAGTTCCGCGGTCTACGTAGTTGATCAGGACCGAGATGGAAAGCAGTATGGCGACGCCAAAAAGGTTTAAGGGCAGTCGCTCGGATTTCGCCGCTGACTCCACGGAAGGGAACTTCATGCTCGAGTTTGCGGGCATTCTCGAGTTTTCCGCCATCCTAAGCCTTCGCCGAGTTTCGCAGGTCCAGCACAACAAAAGTGATATCGTCGTCCTGGCCGCCAGCGGAGTGGCCGGACCACTGCGAGAGTTCATCGAGAAACGCGGACGAGAATTGTTCGGCGGAGAGATCCCCGTGAGTTTTCAGGAATTGCTCGAGGCGCCCTTTGCCGTATTCTTCGTGAGCAGCATTCATGGCTTCGAAGGCGCCGTCGGTGTACAGCAAGACACGATCGCCGGGTCGGAACGCGACCTCCGTCGCGGAGTAAGGAGCTTCCGGAATCATGCCGAGGATCGGGCCATTCTCTTCAATCCTGCGAACGGAAGAATCGGAATGCGAGGCGAGCATGATGGGCGGATGTCCTCCGCCCGCGTAATGTAAGACGCCATTCTGAATGTCGATGAAAACGTAAGCCGCGGTGACGTAGTGCTCTTCGAACTTCCCGCACAGCGCGAGGTTCAACTCCGTCAGCACGCGCGCCGGATCGCGGACATGCTCCGACTGTCCAGCGAAAGCAACTTTCACCATGGACGCGATCAGTGCCGCACCGACTCCATGTCCCGAGACATCCGCGATCAAAACACCGAGATGCTTCTGATCATCGAGGACGAAATCGTAGAAGTCGCCGGCAACCGCGCTCATGGGCACGTAGCGGGCGGCAATCTCCAGGCCAGGAAGCTTCGGGATTTGCCGGGGCAGCGTTGCCGATTGGATCTGCTGCGCAATTTCGAGCTCCTTGTCGATCTCCAGCAGGCGTTCTTCGGTGTCGAACGTGCGATGGGCGGTGATGTACCCGAGGCAGCAAACGAAGCCTAGAAAGCCGATAAATTCAATCTGATGACCAGGGCCCTGCACGACTCCGAGACCCGCAAGATTGGCTCGCACGATAAAGACAAACCAAAACAAGAAGCCTCCGACGAAAACGCGGACATCCCGCGTAAGGTAACTCCCCGGTCCGAGAGACCATCGCGTCCAAAAGAAGATCACCATAGCGACGCCTATGGTGGTCAGCGTCACGATGCTGCTCGCGGCGTTTAATTTGGAAAGGGGAACGCCGAACGTGGCGCCAACAATCTCCAGAATCGCGAAAATCGCCTGCACGATCAGAATCCCGCGAAAGAGTGTCTTTAGATTCTCGCGGACCAACTGATACAGGAACAATCCGAAGGGAAGCACGATGATCCAGCTGATGACCGCATTAACGTAGTTCCAAAATGAGCGTGGGGCATCGAAAACCGACTCGATGATGTCCAGACTGCCGAGAAGCCGCGCCGCGTACAGAATCGTGAAAAGCCCGAAGTAAATCAGTGAGAAGTTGCGGGTCCTGAGTCGAGCAAAAAACAAGCCGATCGCGGCAAAGCCGATCGCCAGAAGCAGTACGCCCACTCCGATGTTCAGCAGCTCCCAGCGCAGCTCCGCCGCGGTCATCGTTACAGGCGCAAGAAGGCACATCAGCGGCAGCGACATGGCACTCTCTTATACGCGGTCGGCTCCAGCAAGGCAACGAGCGCCCTCGTGGTGGTCAGTTTCCGATGACGCGACTTACCGGGATTTGGCCGATTGAAAGTTTACCGTTTAGAGTTGCTGTGCGTTATTTAGACCGTTATGCGGACGTTTCCTGGTACGTTTTTCGCATGTTCTCCCGATTTTGATGGTTACTCTGGACGTTTTTCGTTCTGCTCCCTGCTTGCTCGGGTTTAATTCAAAGTTAAGTTGTTCGTGGAACGGATTCTACTGTCACAATGGACGCTAACACCATTCCAACTCTGCAAATCTCCACTATTCGAATCCAAGTGACTGCCTCAACAAAACGCCGCCTCGAAAGGAAGAGATGATTGACCGGTCACAGCGTTGCGCCGCCTTAATCTTTGCAATCACTTTCCCGCTGACCACCGCGATGATGACGGTTGCTTTCACCCGGTTTCTGGCCCCCACTCTGGTGTGGAGCCGTGAAGCGGAGACGGCTCAGAACCTCGTCGCTCACGCGCATACTTATCGCATGTTCATTGCCGCATCCTGCCTGAACGGACTTGCGGCTGTCGTGCTGCTGACCGCGCTGTTTGTTGTCCTCGCGCCCGTCAATCGGGGCTTGGCATTACTTGCTGCGTTCTCTAGATTGGTCTTCGTCACTATGTGGTTCGTTCAGGTGCTCGGATCGTTCAGCGCTCTGCGCATTATGGGCGGAGAAGGGCAGCTCCATGCATTCGAATCAAAGCAGTTGCAGGCGCTGGCGGGATTGCAGCTCGCCTCCGGTTGGGACGCTTACTACATCGGCTTGGCATTCTACGCGCTAAGCACCTTGCTGTTTAGCTGGCTGTTCTTCCAATCGCGATACATACCTAGAATCCTTGCGGCGTGGGGCGTGCTGGCCTCGCTCTTCGAGGGGGTGTGCGCGGGTGCCTATCTGAACGACCGCGGATTCGGAGCGATGGTTTCGGTCAACTGGTACGAGACGCCCACCGCACTCTTTGAACTCGGGCTCTGCGTCTGGATTCTGGTGAAGTGGCGGAGGCCGGTCGAAATCGAAAAGACTACTCCTGTCGGCATCTGAGGATCGCGGTGCCGTACCCCTCCTCCAATTTTGCCAAGGACTGCTAAGTGTTTCAGGCCTTTGAAGTTGTAGCGGAAGCTGGCCAGTTCCTGGTAAACGCGGTGCATTCGATGGGTCGGAGCCAAGAACAGTCACATGGCCACTCTGGTAGAACGTCATTCGCGCTTTGCCATGCTGATCAAAGTATCCAGCAAGGAAACGGACGCTGTCGTTGCTGCCCTGAGTCGGCGTGCCCGTAAACTTCCGGCGACGCTGCGACGCTCGCTGACCTGGGATCGCGGTCTGGAGATGGCACAGCACAACGCCTTCACGGTAGCTACGGATGTGCAGGTCTACTCTACTTCTGCGATCCGCAAAGTCCCTGGCAACGCGGGTCGAACGAAAACACCGATCTGCTGTTACGGCAATACTTTCCCGCGGCACGGACCTGTGCGGCTATTCGCAAGCGGAATCGCTTTGCGTATATGGCCACACTTGCAAAGGACAAATCAGCGGCACAAGAGGCCTTCGCACAGATTGGCGCCAACCGGGATACCAGCGTCTGGGCCAGCAACGAATTCTTCGAGCGCGTCAAGTCTTGGGCCAACAGCCAATAGTCCAGCCGAATTCGCCGTTATCGGCCGGGAAGGCGTCATGCTCAAGTTCGGGTGGAAACATGATAGACGCAGTCTGGTATGTCAATCGTGGTCCGGACAGTTTGATTTTACGATGTTCATAGCTGAAACGCGCTGCGTGGTTCTAAGGAACTTCTAGTAGCAAACCAGAGCGAGCAGCAGCTTAGCGCAGCGTTAGGTCGCCGGCGCCTAGGTGGGCGTGTAGCTTGTAGCGGCCGGCGCCCGTTTTCTGGAACGAGCGGAACAGGCCATCGCGCGATTCGCCGAACGGGCCGGCGGAAATATCGCCTGCGTTGACCGATGCATCGACCCGCCCGTAGTCCTTGGCATCACCGACCTCGATGTTGAGGTCGCCGGCGTGAAGTTCGACGTCTTTATCGCCAGACACGCCTTCCACAGTCAGGTCGCCGAACGGCATACGGACAAACAGGCCGGAGACTTTGGGAACTTCGACGGTGAATGAAGGGCCGTCCTTGACGGTGCCGTTCGAGATTTGCAGGTCCGCGTGGTTTCCGAAATGCTTGAAGGTGATGGTCATCTCGCGCGCCTTTTCGGCATTATGCCCCGTGGCGCGAACGGAGATCTTGTCGGCGTCTCGTCCCACGATTCGGAATTCACCAGAGCGCAAATCGAGGCGGATCAGTTGGCCGGACGGGAAATCGACGTCGAAAGGATGATCGTAAGGATTAGTAATGGAAAGCTTTGTTTGCGGTGAGCCAGACGGAACGAGGGAGGCCGCCGTCGCCAAAAGGGTAACCGACGCTAGAAGGATGGTTCCAAGCCGCATGAGCACACCTCTTTCTTGTGTCTGAAGAAACGCAACTGGCGGTCGAAATGTTTCCTGAAAAGTGGACCTCAACGGCAAGGCTTGGCGCGAGACCCCAATCAGGCGTATCGGAGGTCGAACGGCGTATCCGCGAAGGCTAATTCGTAGTGCCGAACCTGCCGGTCGTAGCTCGCCAGGAATGCGGCGGCTTGACGAGCAACGACGGCAGCTTCACGGTCAGCGCCGGCAAAGGCGTCGATGGCTTCTAACGAACGCCAGAAGCTGATAACGGTGATTTCGATGCTGCCATCGGCTTCGCGCTTCAGCAGATTCGAGGCTACGTACCCCTTCTGTGCGCGAAGTTCCGGGATCACATTGTCGGTGAAGTGCCGTTCGTAGGCCGGCCAGTTCTCAGGAGTGGCGCGAGCGGACCAAAGGCGAGCGATCATTGGGCCCTCCTTGTCTTCGCGGTTATAGCACAGAGCGCTGTACGTGCGGGCGGCTGTCGCCGTCTTGCTTGGGATTCAATCCTGGCGTAAAGCGGCCATGGGATCGACCTGCGTGGCGCGGCGCGCAGGCACATAGCAGGCCAGCAGCGCCGACAACATCAGGACCGCTGCGACCGCGCTGAAAGCAGGCAGGTCGAACGAGCCAGTGCCGTACACCAACCCCGTCATCAGCTTGCCCACGCCCCAGGCCCCGAGGAACCCGATCCCCAGCCCGATCGCGCCCAGCGTCATGCCTTCGCGCAGAATCAGTCCTAGCACTTGCGACGGAGCCGCTCCCAACGCCATGCGCAATCCGATTTCATGCGTCCGCTGCGCCACCGCGAACGACATGACCCCGTAGATTCCGAAGGCCGCAAGAATCAGCGCCACGCCCGCAAACGTGCCAAACAAAACCGCGCCAAAGCGGTCGCCCCCCATCGAATCATTCAGCATTTGATCCATCGATTTCACGTCCGCCATCGGAAGATCTGGATCGACCGACTGAATCACTCCGGCGATGGTTTGCGTCATGCTCTCGGGCTGGGTGGCCGTTCGCACCGCCATGTACGCGCCCGGTTCGGGGCTCTGCGCGAAGGGAACATCGATTTCAGGAAAGCCGTCCCCTTGTGGCCCGCCGTTGCGCACATTTTCATACACTCCGACGATCTGCCATTCGACGGCATCGCCAAGCTTCGCGGTGGCAGGAACGATTTGCTCGATCACCAGCCGCTGCGTCAGCGGATCGACATTCGGAAAATACTTTTTCACCAGGGTGGAGTTCACGATCGCGACGCGAGCGCCGCCCGCGATATCCGCTTCGCTGAACGCGCGGCCTTTCGCGATGCGTATGCCGAAGGTCTGGAAGTACCCCGGAGTGACCATATTGAAACCTGCGCCTGGCCGTTGCGAGCGATCGGCGACCGCTTTGCCGGCGATGTCGAACGGCATCCCGAAATTCGTTCCTTGCACTGGCATCCCCGTGGAAACTGATGCCGACACAATGCCCGGCACCGATTGCACGCGCTCGATCAATTGCCGATAAAACGCGTTGATTTCTTCGGCCCCCTTCAAACGATCGATGGGCACCGGCAAGTTGAACGTAAGGATGTGATCGGTGCGGAAGCCCATGTCCACGTGCGTAAGGTGCCACACACTGTGAATGGTCATGCCCGCGCCGGCGAGCAGCGTCAAGGCCAATGCGAATTCGGCGAGGACCAGTGCGTAGCGCAGTTTGTGCTTGCCGGCGCCGCTTCCGCCGCGGCCTCCTTCCTTCAGCGTGTCATTCAGATTGAGGCGCGCGGCTTGCAGCGCCGGAGCGCAACCAAACAAAATTCCCGAAAGCATCGTCGCCGCAACGGTGAACAACAATACCGGCACGTTCAAGGTGACGTCGGCTTCCGATGGCAGCGTGAAAGGGGGCATTAGCGCGATGATCGCTTTGAGAAACACCCAAGCCAGGAAGATGCCAAGCGCGCCTCCGATGCCGGCGAGCGTGACGCTTTCGGTCAAAAATTGGAAAAACAGCTGGCCGCGCGTGGCGCCCAGCGCGCCGCGCACGGCGATCTCTTTCTGCCGCGCGGTGCCGCGAGCGAGCAGCAAGTTGGCAACATTGGCGCACGCGATCAACAGCACGAATGCGACGGCGCCCAGCAGAATCCACAGCGCGCGGATGACATTGCGATTGAGAAAATCGTTTTGCAACGGCTCGACGGTGGCGCCCCAACCCTGATTCGATTTCGGATTGTCCGCGGCGATTTGTCGCGTTACCGAATCCATGTTGGCGTTGGCTTGTGCCACTGTGACGCCCGGCTTGAGCCGCGCCATCACCAGAACCCAGTGAAATTCGTGGTTGATAAATTCTGGCTTGAACGCCAGCGGTACGTAGAGCTGACTTTGCACCCGGTCGGTCGCCCCTGGCGCCAGCACGCCGACCACCGTGTATTGCTTGCCATCCATGCGGATTTGTTGGCCGACGATATTGCGATCGCCGCCGAAACGATTCTTCCAGAGCTTGTAGGTCAGAATCGTTTCCAGCTCTTTGCCCAGTTGCCCTTCTTCGGGAAGGAAGTTGCGGCCGAGCAGGAATGGCTGGCCGAGCACATGCAGGAAGCCCGGAGTACAGATCTCGGCGTTGACCTGTTCGGGATGCGCCGAGCTGCTCAGGCTCATTTGGCTGCCGGTCCACGCGGCGATCGAGTCGAACACGGTGTTCTGCCGCTGCCAATCCAGGAAATCGCCGGCCGAAACGCCGTTGCGACTGCCCTGGACCTTCGACCACACCATGACGATGCGGTCGGGCTGGTTGTAGGGCAGTGGCGCAAGCAGCGTGGCGTAGACGACGCTGAAGATCGCGGTGTTTGCGCCGATGCCCAGCGCCAGTGCCAGTACGGCCACTGCCGTGAAGCCGGGATTCTTCCACAGGAGTCGCAAGCCAAAAATCAGGTCGCGCCAACGATTTCTCATGGAGTCCCCTTAGCGACCGGTTGTGCCGGTCGGACATCTCGGGTTTTAGACGATGGTGGTGCTCTGTCGTCTTGTCTATGTACGCAATTCGTCGGGGTTCGTTCCTTCGCAGCTGGTTCGATGGCAGCAGGGTTCGAGGGACGTTGCCGGGCCTCGTGGGCACAGCCCAAAGCGGAGCTATTGAGAGCGATTGTTGGTGTTGACAAATTGCTAACTCCTCCCCCCTGGGTTTTTCATAAGTATTGATTCTACAGGTAGTTAAAGTGCTTTGTTTTGATAGACTTTTGCAAGTGTGGATTCTAAAGGGGTTAGGCGTTCGGGCCCAGCGCTGGAAATTGGGGGATGGGACTTTGTGATGGCAGCTCATATGAGCGCGGCCTCGACCGGATCGATCGACACAGGGTGGGGTTCCTGTGTTACCGAGGGGCAGTTACTTTCCAGGTATATTAGCATAAAGGTACGGCTTTGTCAAGGAGAATCAGGGATTGAAGACGAGAGGGATAGGCCCCGGAACCAAGGGCCTGCGGTCTGGACCGCTGCGAACATTGGGAGTGTTACCCGGTAGCCCCAAGCGGCTGAATGAATTGCCGGACGGAAAGACAATTTGAAGGTTACGCCTTGGCGATTGGGGCGCAGCGGTGCAGCGGCCCTACGACGGAGTTGCCTGGGGCTTCGCGCCAGGCGAAGAGGTTCGCGTCAAGATTAGGGATTTGCACAGAGCTGATCGACTAGTTGCTGGATCTGTTGTTTGAGGGCCGGGGCATAGGCGGCGGCGAAGGCACGGCGGGCGAGGTCGCAGGCGGTGGTTCTTGATTCCCCTTCGGTTCGCACAGAAGGGCACGGGTCCAGAGAATTCTGGCCATCAGGTCGCCATGCAGTTCCAGGTTGACCTGCCACAGGGGCTCCAGGAGTTTCCACGCCTCGGTGTTCGCTTGCTCCGCTTCGATGATACGCTGCGTGGCGCGGTAGAGGAGCGCCAGGTTGTTCAGCGTTATAGCCACATCAGGGAGGTAGGCCTGGGGATTGGCCTTGGCGAGCTGGCGCCGAATGGAGAGCGCCTCGCCGTAGGCCTCTTCCGCTTCGGTCATGCGCTTCGTGTCGCTGTGGAGAAGCGCGAGGTTGTTCAGCGTCATAGCCACATCAGGCAGGTAGACCTGGGCATTGGCCTTGGCGAGCTGGCGCCAGATGGAGAGCGCCTCGCCATAGGCCTCTTCCGCTTCGATCATGCGCTGCGTGGCGCGGTAGAGAATCGCGAGGTTGTTCAGCGTTATCGCCACATCAGGGAGGTAGACCTGGGCATTGGCTTTGGCGAGCTGGCGCCGAATGGAGAGCGCCTCGCCGTAGGCCTCTTCCGCTTCGATCATGCGCTGCGTGGCGCGGTAGAGAATCGCGAGGTTGTTCAGCGTGGCCGCGACATAGGGGAGGTAGGCCTGGGGATTGGCCTTGGCGAGCTGGCGCCGAATGGAGAGCGCCTCGCCGTAGGCCTCTTCCGCTTCGATCATGCGCTGCGTGGCGCAGTAGAGAATCGCGAGATTGTTCAACGTGGCCGCGACATTGGGGTAGTGGGCCTGGGGATTGACCTTGGCGAGCTGGCGCCAAATGGAGAGCGCCTCGCCGTAGGCCTGTTCTCCTTCCGTCATGCGCTGCGTGGCGCTGTAGAGAATCGCGAGATTGTTCAGCGTCATAGCCACATCAGGCAGGTAGACCTGGGCATTGGCCTTGGCGAGCTGGCGATAAGTGGAGAGCGCCTCGCCATAGGCCTCTTCCGCTTCGGTCATGCGCTGTGTTTCGCGGTAGAGAAGCGCGAGGTTGTTCAGCGTGGTAGCGACATCAGGGAGGTAGGCCTGGGGATTGGCCTTAGCGAGCTGGCGCCGAATGGAGAGCGCCTCGCCGTAGGCCTGTTCTGCTTCCGTCATGCGTTGCGTGGCGCTGTAAAGGCTCGCGAGGTTGTTCAGCGTGCTCGTCACATAGGGGAGGTAGGCCTGGGGATTGGCCTTAGCGAGCTGGCGCCGAATGGAGAGCGCCTCGCCGTAGGCCTCTTCTGCTTGGCTCATGCGCTGCGTGCCACTGTAGAGAATCGCGAGGTTGTTCAGCGTGGCCGCGACATCAGGTAGGTGGGCCTGGGGATTGACCTTGGCGAGCTGGCGCCAAATGGAGAGCGCCTCGCCGTAGGCCTGTTCTCCTTCCGTCATGCGCTGCGTGGCGCTGTAGAGAATCGCGAGGTTGTTCAGCGTCATAGCAACATCAGGGAGGTAGTCTTGGGGATTGGCCTTGGCTAGCTGTCGATAAGTGGAGAGCGCCTCGCCATAGGCCTCTTCCGCTTCGGTCATGCGCTGCGTTTCGCGGTAAAGGTTCCCTAGGTTGTTCAGCGTGCCGGCGATATCAGCTGGATCCGTGAAGATGCTGCGGAGGGTCTCGTAGACGCTGATGGCTTCCGCAAACTGATTCTGGCGTTGGGCGCAGTACGCGTACTTGAAACCGTGCTGTGGATTGCGTTCGAGCTGCCAGGCTTCGCGGTAGGCCGCGAGGGCTTGTGGCCAGTCGAATCTTAGTTCGTGGAGGGTGCCCAGTTCGAAGAGATCGCGAGGCAGTTTCCCGGCCTCGGTTCTTCGCGTTTCCACTTGTTTGGTTTTTAGACGGAGCGCGCCGTCGATGTCGCCGGTGGCGAGCAGTTTGGACAGATTGGCCTCGGTAGGTTCGGAGGCGCGAGTGGCGAGTTGCTCTTGAAGCTTGCGCAGATCCTCGGCTAGACGGGCGATTTCGGCTTCTTTTTCCTCAAGCTGCTGCTTCGTTGCACGTCCTTGCTCAGCGTTCGCCTTGAAGACGGCTCCGGCAATCTCCAGGAGTTTCTCGACGCCTTGGCGAGCTGCAGCTGCGTCGTCGGCAACCTTAGGTAGAGCTTCTGTCTTGCGATCGATCTTCTGCGTTGCTTCGTCGATTCGTCCTAGGGTGGCGGTGGCGTAGTCTCGGAAAATCAACTCTGCCTGGTTCCAGGCTTCCGCGTATTCGATTTTCACAATGAGATCGCGGAAGTTTTCATCGAGGAGCTTTGGCAAGCGGCTGTTTAGCTCGGAGCGGAGTGACTCTGGTAGGGTGCGGCATTTGAGGATTAACGAATTGCTTTTCTCGTGGATGGCCGCGCCTTGGGCGTCGAGACGCTCCAGAGTTTGGTGGAAGAGAGAGTCGAGTTTGTCGGGGACGAGCTGGGCTGAATCGACGGGATTCAGATTCAAGGACACGGACGCCGCTAGGCAGGAATTCCAGTTGGCGAACCAGTCTTCGAATCCTGCCTTAGCGGTTTTGGGAATCTCTTCCAGGCTTATGCGGAGGGAGTCGCGGTAGACGGTTTCCAGTTGCGGCGAAGGACCCTTTAGTTTTTCGAGTAGCGAGTCGGCGCTGGAATCGAGGAGTTTTTCTGCGGATTTTTCGCCGAACTTCTCGGCATATTTTGTGATGAGGTCGGCGGCGGGTCCACCGAGGGCATTCCCGAGCCAGCCTCCCAGGGCGCCGCCTAGGGGGCCGGCGATTGCGGCGCCCAGGCCGGCCGCGGCTACTTGGATGGCGGGCTTTGTCCAGGCGGCGGATGGTTTGGAGGACATCGTTCGTTCATCCTGGGATAGCGTTTGCGGGGTCGTGGGCGAGTATAGTCACCGATTTTATTATTGTCTATGTTGCACAATGGATACGTGGTGGTGTTGGGTGAGGCGCGAGATCGCTGTACGACTGGGTTCGGATCTGAGGACGGTTTTTTGCGTTGAAAGAGTAGTTGGGAGGAGAGAGAAGAAGGCCGGTCAGAGGACAGGAGACTAGCTGCGGCTGTGGAGGGTGGGATTTCGATGGTTACGGGCGCGTTGTGATTTCGGGCTCCTTACAAGGTTTACAGTCGACGGTTGACGGTGGAAGCGGGCTCAACGGGATTATTGTGTATCCGCACAGATCGAAGAGAGATTCCTCCACTGCGCAAGCCGACCCATTCGCAGGAAGCGAATGGGGAAGAAAAGTCGGCTCGCTCCGGTCGGAATGACGGTTGTTTCGGGATGACGGTCTGGTTGGAAGGACGGTTTGAGGTTGTTGCTTCATGCTTGGGCGGTCCAAATGCGGATCCTAAGCGAAACCTCCAGTCAAGTACTTCGCACTTGCTGCAGCTGGCTTTCCAGGGCGGCAGTCTGTTTACGCGGGGAAATTTTGAAGATGACGCCAGTGACCACCTAACGTCAGATCGCCGGCGAGCCGCCGGCTATGGAGGGGACTAGGAGGACGCGGTCGCCTTCTTTCAGGGGGCAGGATTCGCCGCCTAGGAAGCGGATGTCTTCTTCGTTTAGGTAGACGTTTAGGAATTGGCGGATTTGGCCGGAGTCGTCGCGGACGTGGCGGCTTAGTTCGGGGAAGCGGGTGGTTAGCGTGTTGAGGGCGTCTGCGATGGTGGTGGCGGTGCAGTCGAGTTTTGGGGTGCCGTCGGTGAAGCGGCGGAAAGCGGTGGGGATTTCGATGGTTACGGGCATGGTGTGATTTCAGGCTCCTTACAAAGTTTACAGTCGACGGTTGACGGTGGAAGCGGGATCGACAGGATTATTTGCTCGTCCGGGTACATCGAAGAGAGATTCCTCCACTGCGCGAGCCGACCCATTCGCAGGAAGCGAATGGGGAAGAAAACGTCGGCTCGCTCCGGTCGGAATGACGGTTTGGGCTTGTGGCTTCATGTATGGGCGCTCGCGGGTGGCTACGGGATCAATCTTGCCGAGTTGGGGCGCAGCAGTGCTGCGCCCGTACAATGGTTCGGGCGAGTTGCTCGGTATGAAGCGGCGAGAGACGGTCATGCTCTTGCGCTTGCGGTAGTTGCTAGTTGGTTGTCGAGGTAGGCTTCGAAGGCTTCGAGGCGTGGGGCTATGGCTTCGATTGTTGGGAACTCGGCGGCGATGGCGTCTGTGGTTTTCAGGCCGTTGCCGGTGATGGAGACTACCGTGGTTTCGTCGGGGTGAATGCGGCCTTCGCGAATTAGTTTTTGGGTCACGCCTGCGGTTACACCGCCGGCGGTTTCGGTGAAGATGCCTTCGGTTGCGGCTACGAGTTTGATGGCGGCGACGATTTCTGGGTCGGAGATGTCCTCGGCCCAGCCTCCGCTCTCGAGGATTTGCTTGGCGGCGTAGTTGCCGTCCGCAGGATTGCCGATGGCGAGCGAGCGGGCGATGGTGCTGGGTTTTTGGGGTTCGAAGCGGTTTAGGCCTTGCTTAACGGCGGTGGAGATCGGGGAGCAGCCGGTGGCTTGGGCGCCGAAGAATTTGACGGGCTTGGGTTCGACCCAGCCCAGAGTCACCAATTCGCGGAAGGCTTTGGCAATTTTCCGTATCAGCGAGCCGCCGGCCATCGGTACGACTACGTTGTCGGGCAGGCGCCAGCCGAGTTGCTCGGCGATTTCAAAACCGTGCGTCTTTGAGCCTTCGGAATAGTACGGGCGCAGGTTGACGTTGACCAGGCCCCACTGGAAGCGGTCGGCAACCTGGGAGCACAGGCGATTGACCTGGTCGTAGTTGCCGTTGATGCGGACGATGCGGGCGCCATAGACGGCGGTATTCAGAATCTTTGCGGGCTCGAGATCGGCTGGGATGAAGACGCACGCGTCAAGGCCTTGCTGGGCTGCCTGGGCGGCTACGGCATTGGCGAGGTTGCCGGTGGAGGAGCAGCCTACGGTCTGGAAGCCGAAGCGGCGGGCTGCGACGAGGGCGGTGGCTACTACGCGGTCCTTGAAGGAAAGAGAAGGGAAGCAGACGGCGTCGTTCTTGAGATAGAGATTTTTCACGCCCCAGTGCTCGGCCAGTTTTCGCGCGGCCACCAGGGGAGTTCCGCCGGTGGCGTTGGGGGCGGGGAACTTTTCGGGGAGCGGGAGGAATTCCGAGTAACGCCACATATTGAAAGGGCGGGAGGCGAGGTCGTCGCGGCGGACGGATTTTTTGAGAGAGGCGTAGTCGAAGGAGACTTCCAGGGGAGAGAAGCAGTCTTCGCAGAAGGAGCGGGGATGGTTGCCCCAGGATTTGCCGCATTCATTACAGCGGAGTTCGTATGGATCAGACATGATCACCTTTCGTGACGCGATCGAACGAAAAACGGGCCCTCAGCGGTTAACCGGGCTACGGGAAAATGCCAAGAGCGTTTCCTCAGGGGCTAAAGCCCATCGCAGGCTCGCGGGTTATGTCGGAGCTGAAGCTCCGACCCCTGAAAAGCGAATTCTCTCCGCAAGCTGTGAAGCGGTACCTTCGTGTTTCAGACGGTCGACGCTGAAGCTCCGACCCCTGAAAAGCGAATTCTCTCCGCAAGCTGTGAAGCGGTACCCTCGTGTTTCTGACGGTCGACGCTAAAGCTCCGACCGTCTGAAAAGCGAATTTTCTCCGCAAGTCATGAAGCCGTGCCCTCGATTAAGACGCCCGCCTCGGAAGGCGGCCACCACATTTGCCGTGCTCGTGGTTTGTTAGGGCAGCAAGGAGGGATAAAATTAAAAACCCCTCCGTGCCAAAGGCTTGGAGGGCTCTCAGAAAATCTTCTGGGAAACTCTAAAGCGCTTTAGCAGTTTTTTACGTGGAGCAAGTTGCCCTAAATCGCCACGTGTGCCGCAACCTGCGGCTGGTTCTTTTATGCTTGAGAATGAAGGAGTTGTCAAGGGCAAATCCGGGATGGCCAATTCGGGGTCGAGTTTGACCTCACGATTCATGACAACAGATCGGGGGTTTCGCGCGTCCAACAGATGTATTGGGAGATTCGGAACAAATTTAGGAGTACCATTCCCGGCAGGACGCATCGCTTCGCAAGATAGGCACCCGGCCTTTGGGCCAGTATCGGTTCTGGTGCATTGCTTGTGGCGCGCAACCGTGCGCGAAGGCTGGTGTTATACTTTGCTGGCGGGCGTGATCTCTTCCGAGGATAGAGGAGCAGGACGATATGGGGCTGCAAGTAAAAGAATTATTTGATTGGGCGCGCCGGCGGAAGATTCTGGCATCGGCATTTTTGGTGATCACGCTGGGCGTCGGCATCATGATTGGCTCGATTGTTTCGGGCAAGGTTTCGGCGATGAAGTCGTTATCGTTCGCGGGAACCACCGCGACGCCGCTGGCGGTGCCCGACCCGATCCCCTCCTCGAACTCGTTCTCATCCATCGTGACGCGTGTGGAACCCGCGGTGGTGAATATCGCCACGACGCAAGTGCTGGAGCGCAAGCCTTCGGCGCGGAAGCGACGGCCGCAGCAAGGGCAAGGGCAGGGAAACGATCAGGACGATCCCATGCAGGATTTCTTCGACCGATTCTTCGACGGGCGGC
This sequence comes from uncultured Acidobacteriota bacterium, assembly GCA_963810355.1. GTDB lineage: Bacteria > Acidobacteriota > Terriglobia > Acidiferrales > UBA7541 > Acidiferrum. Next base: position 101,998 of record CAWENU010000001.1, on the reverse strand, counting down.
AGGATGCCCCTCCGCAAGCGGAGCGCAGCCTGGGTTCCGGCGTGATCGTGGATAAGCGCGGGTACGTGCTGACCAACAATCACGTTGTGGAACAAGCGACCAAGATTCAGGTGCAGCTCGACGGCGACCCCAACAAGTACACCGCGAAGGTGATCGGCGTGGACGAAGATACCGATCTGGCGGTGATCAAGATTGAGGCGAACAAGGAACTGCCGACGGCCAAGCTGGGGAACTCCGACGGCGTGCAGGTAGGCGATTGGGTGTTGGCGATTGGCAGCCCGTTCGGATTGAACGCCACCGTGACCGCGGGAATCATCAGCGCCAAAGATCGCGGCGGAATCGGGGGCTCCTCGCACCAGTTTCAAAGGTTCATTCAGACGGATGCGGCGATCAATCCAGGCAATTCCGGAGGTCCGTTGGTGGATCTGGCCGGCGAGGTGATCGGCATCAACACCGCGATCATTACCGGAAGCCGGGGCTATGAGGGCGTTGGCTTCGCGCTGCCTTCGACGGCCGCGATCAATGTCTACAACCAGATTATTTCTCAAGGACGCGTAACGCGGGGTTCGATTGGAGTGAGCTTCCAGGAAGAATTGGGAACGAACGCGATCACGTTGAAGGAATTGGGCGCGACGAATGGCGTGGTCATCATGGGAGTGGAGCCCGGGAGCCCGGCGGAAAAAGCGGGCCTCAAGGGCGGCGACGTCATCACGGCCGTAAACGGCAAACCGGTGAAGACGGGCAACGACCTGGTGAATCCGATCGCGCAGGCGCCCATCGGCAGCAAGGTTAAGTTGAATTACGTGCGCGACCGAACGGCGAAGGAAACGACCGCAGTGGTGGAAGATCGCACGCGGGTGTTTCCAACGCAGGCGGGGCGCGTAGGCGATCAGCCCGGGGAAGCCGCGCCGGCCGAATTTGGGTTGCGCGTGGAGAGCCTTACGCCGGACCGTGCTTCGCGTGTGGGTATGGAAGGCCAGCGAGGAGTGCTGGTGACCGATGTTGATCCCGCCAGCTTTGCCGACGACCTGGGCTTCGGGCGGGGTGACGTGATTACGGAAATTAACCGTGAGCCGATTAGCTCGCTGGACGATTACAAGAAGGCAGTGGCGAAGCTGAAGCCCGGGCAGAATGTGGTGTTCAAGGTTCTGCGCCGTGGGGACAATGAACACACGTTGACGGTGTTTTTGCCTGGCGTGGTGCCGGCGGACGAGAATAAACAATAGTTTTCAACCCGAGTTTGCAACCTGGGCTTGCGTTGTGAAAGCCGAGGCAAAAAATAGAGGCTGAATGATTCAGCGAAAAGTCATGCACCTGAGCCTGGCGCTGTTGGTGACGGCAGGCTCGGGTGTGTTTGCGAAGGCCGGAGCGCAGCAGGCTCAACCGCCGAGCAACAAGACCAAGAGTTCGGCCAAGACCTCAGCGTCGAACACCAGCGGGAAGAGTTCACACAAATCCACGAAGAAGACGAGTTCGCGGCGCAAGGAGAAGGGGCAAATGGCGCCCACTGCGGACCGAATTTCCACAATTCAGGAAGCGCTGGCAAAAGACGGATCGTTCACGAGTACGCCTAATGGAAAGTGGGACGACTCCACGGTCGAAGCGATGAAGAAGTTTCAGGGCTCGCATGGGCTGAATCCTTCGGGGAAGCTGGACGCGCTGACGCTGGAAAAGCTGGGTTTGGGCTCGCAAACGGCGGGCATTGCGGAGCCCGTCGCGCCACCGAATTCGACTTCAAGGCTGACGAATCCTTCTCTGCAATCTTCGCGACAGTAGCAACTTCCACTTAACTTAGTTGTGGGTCGCCGTAGGCTCGTTGGTTCGTGCGGACCTATCAATCTCCCTCAGGGCAAGAAGAAGGCCGGAGTTTGCGGGCGCAATCTCCGGCCCGTTTTGTGCCCAAGGAGAATCACGTGCTTATCATACAGGATAGGGACAAAGCCGATTGGAATTGCCTTCGATTTGTAAAAACGATGTAAAACGTCGCCTCGCACCGACCGATTCATTATGCGAGTGGCAAATTTCCCACACGCAAAGCCTGCGGGCACCCTCAGGCAAGACGGCACCCTTAGGCAAAGAAAGGGCGGATTCTCAAGGCAGGGGCGGATTGGGTAGCGGGTCAGTCTGTGATTCTGCGACCAACCGGGAGTTAGGGGGCAATCTTCACTTTCGATGGCACCAGGGTTGGCATTCATCCCGCGTATCGTTGATCGCCGTCACTCCGGTCCGATTGCTTGACGCCTATCCGCGGTCAAGTCCACAATTTCGCATCCGGGAGGAAAGCTCATGAAGCACACCATCAGCGTTTTGCTGCTAGCCATGGCTGTTCTGACGCCCGCGTTGGCTAAGAAAACCGGGCCTGCCGAAGGAACCGACGCAACCACGGATGCGCTTATAAACCTTGAGAACAGGTGGGTTGGTGCGCTGATGAAGTCTGACGCGGCGGCTTTGGACTCCATCTTCGCCAACACTTACGTGGACACCGATGAGCACAGCCACCGAAGCGACAAACATGGAGTGCTTTCCGTTTTGAAATCGGGCGAACTGAAGATTGAGTCTATAAAACTTTCAGACATGCAGGTATACGTTTACGGTGACGCAGCAGTGGTCACCGGGAGTGCCTCTCAGGTGGGAAACTTCAGAGGGCAGCCGCTTACCACCGCGATCATTTTCACCGACACGTTCGTTAGACAGAATGGGAAGTGGAAGGCCGTTGCGTCGCATCGCTCTGCGGTGTGAAAGCTGCGTGTCTTGTGTAGTCGGTGCATGCTTAGGTGAACGAGCGGTGGGCTTGGGGAGCCGCAGTGTGTTCCCACAGTGGTGGTGGCCGAGGGCAGTTGTCCGGTAATGCGACTTACCGGGACCTAGGATGACAATTAGGCGTCATGACTGACTCGTTGATTTGGGCTGCAAAGCGCGGTGATCTTGCTGCTTTGCGAAAAGCGATCCATCCAGACGCTAATCTCAACGGCGTAGACCCGCAGGGCTGGACTCCACTATTTCACGCGGCGCATCAAGGTAATAGTGAGGCCCTGAAATTGCTGATCCAGGCCGGTGCAGACGTTAACCACGGGAAAGAGACAGGATTTACTGCCTTATTTTCCGCCGTTTTGGGTGGACATGTGGCCGCAGTCCACGTATTGCTGAATGCGGGCGCAGAAATTGTCCCCGTGCAGGGGATTGAATTACGTGGCTATGCCGTTCGGACAAATTCAAAACACCATGAAGCCATTCTTAAAATGCTCGATGAACACGATAAAGGGCAAAAGAGCCCCTAGTCCGGTAGCTCTGATCAACGCGGAAACTCGACAACTGGTCCTCAATGTCCGGTAATGCGACTAACCGTCCACTACGAACATTCCCTTCACGCAATTTAAGTCGTTCGGCGACTCATCGCCTCGGAACATCAGGCCTAACCTAGCGTTTGAGGGCTCGAAGGACAGCGCCGACAAGCTTAATAATTCCGTAGCTGATTCCCCAATACCAAAGAAAACTGATTCCCAGTATTAGGGTCCAAAACACGATCGGCTCTGCATGCGGTGCGAGACGATGAAGATGATCCGACAGGGGGTATCCAATGAACGCGCCTGGCAGCAAGACCAAAAACCAGCCAATCCCCGTCTCGAAACCGCCGGGATGAATTACGAACAGAAAGGACGCAGCACCTCCTATCAAGCACGCTGCCGCCACGCATGCCAACTTCCTATCGGATATACGGAGGCTCATGGCTCTAGTCAAGGGCGAGGGCAATATAACACCGCAGGAAGTCCACGCAAAAACACAGGTATTCGTCAAACGCCTGAGAAGCGCGGTAATCGGAAGCTGATCCGCTACCGCGCGCGGATGGCCAGGTTTGACGGTGGTGCGCGGGGGCGATAAACTTGAGTTTCCAGCGGCAAATCCCGCGTTGAACTCGCAGCGAATACAGACACAGTTCGTGCGTTTGAGGAGGAAGTAATGGCTACGGCACCGGCTCCACGCGTTTACAAAAATTTCATTAACGGTGAGTGGGTGGATTCGCGAAGCGGAAACGCTTACGAGAACCGCAATCCTGCGAACACCGACGAGCTGGTGGGGATGTTCGTGTCTTCCACATCCGAGGACGTGGATGCGGCGGTGGACGCGGCGAAGGCGGCGTATGCGAAGTGGCGGTTGGTGCCGGCACCAAAACGCGCGGAGATTTTGTACCGTGCGGCGGAGCTGCTGGTGCAGCGCAAAGAAGAATTCTCACGGGACATGACGCGTGAGATGGGCAAGGTCATGGCCGAGACGCGGGGCGACGTCCAAGAAGCGATCGACATGACGTACTACATGGCCGGGGAAGGCCGGCGGCTGTTTGGGCAGACGACGCCCTCGGAGCTGCCCAACAAGTTCGCGATGAGCGTGCGGCAGTCGATCGGGGTGTGCGGCATGATCACGCCATGGAATTTTCCAATGGCGATTCCGTCGTGGAAGATGATGCCTGCGCTGGTCAGCGGGAATACCGTGGTGCTAAAGCCTGCGGAGGACACGCCGCTGTCTTCGTATCATCTGGTGCAAATTTTGACCGAAGCCGGATTGCCGCCCGGGGTCGTCAACCTGGTGAGCGGGGATGGGCCGAACGCGGGCGCTCCGCTGGCGCAACATTCGGATGCGCCGGTCATCAGTTTCACGGGATCGACGGCGGTGGGACGCCTGATTGCGCAGGCGTGCGCGCCGGAGTTCAAGCACTGCAGCCTGGAGATGGGTGGGAAGAACATCATCATCGTGATGGACGATGCGAACCTGGAGCTGGCGGTGGATGGGGCGGTTTGGGGCGGCTTTGGAACGACGGGGCAGCGTTGCACGGCGGCCAGCCGGGTGGCGGTGCACAAGTCGGTGTACGGTGAATTCATTTCGCGATTTGTGGAGCGCGTCGAGAAATTGAAAGTGGGAGACGGGTTGGACGCGACGGTCGAAATGGGACCGTGCATCAACGAGCAGCAGCTTAAGACGGTGATGGAGTACGTGGAGATTGGCAAGAACGAAGGCGCGAAGCTGTTGACCGGAGGGAACCGCCTGGATTCCGGGGCGCACGCGAAGGGTTGGTTCCATGCGCCGACGGTGTTTGGCGATTGCGGGGCGAAGATGAGGATCGCGCAGGAGGAAATATTTGGGCCGGTGGTGTCGGTGATTCCGGTCGGAGGGTTCGACGAGGCGATCGAGGTGGCGAATGGGGTGCCTTACGGATTGTCGGCATCGATCTACACGCATGACGTGAATCGGGCGTTCCAGGCGATACGGGATCTGTACACGGGCATTGTTTACGTGAATGCGCCGACGATCGGGGCGGAGACGCATTTGCCTTTTGGTGGAACCAAGAAGACTGGCAACGGGCATCGCGAGGCGGCGATCGCTGCTATCGATTTCTTTACGGAGTGGAAGACGCTGTATATCGATTACTCGGATAAGCTGCAGCGGGCGCAGATTGATAATAATTAGGGGCCATGTCATAAAGGGCCGAGACAGAGGGAGAAGAATTTCCTCAGGGGCTGAAGCCCGATTTTGCGCGTCTTTAAATGTCGGAGCTAAAGCTCCGACCCCTTGAGATACGTCACCCTTGAGATGCGTCACCCCTTGAGATGCATCCCCCCTGAGATGCATCCGCCTTTGATGTGCGTCCCCCTTGTGATGCATCTATGAGATGAATTCTCGTTCTCAATTATTAGTTGGCGGGCATGGATTCGGCATGGACTCGCGCCATCATGCGCTGCAAGTGCCTTTGAGCTGCCCAGGCGTGATGGGCGTGGAATAGTTGCTGGGCGGGGATCCACACGAGTTCATGTTCGTGCGTCGCTGAGATTGCCTCGCCAAGTTCTCCTGCATAGAAGGTGGCGTACAGCGCCTGACAGTAACCGTCTGCTACGAAGTATTGAATGGCTTGACCGATGCGTTCGCCAAGAATGACGCGGCAGCCCAGTTCCTCGCCTACTTCGCGGTGGACCGCTTCGGCGGGAGTTTCGGAAGGCTCGATGCCTCCCCCGGGTAGATGTAGGCCGTGGGATTCGTGCACCGCAGCGACCAGACCTTCCGCGTTGGTCACGACCGCGTAGGCGCACGCGCGGGTCTTGATGGGGAGCGTTTCGCTTCTCAGCCCAAAAACAGGAATAAGTTGCTCCATAATTTTAGGATGCACGGAAGCGAGAGAATTCGCAATCCTCGGAATATGGTATCGGAACATGATAGATGACGGCGCGTTGACGATTGTTGACGGCGTTCCTACAATGGTAGTAGCACCCAGGACTGAGTGCTCCCTATGAGGACTCCCGCTCTGCAAGAGCGTCGTAATCGGCAGATTTTGGCCGATGTCGTGCGGACATATATCGAGACCGGCGAACCGGTGTCTTCGCGGGCGGTTTCCGCGCGGTTTGAGGAGACCCTGAGCACGGCGACGATTCGAAACGTGATGGGGGAGCTGGAGGATGGCGGCTTTCTGTACCAGCCGCACACCTCGGCGGGGCGCGTGCCTACGGCTGCGGCTTATCGCTTTTTCGCGCAGGAAATTGCGACACAGGCGAAGTTGAGCGTGGTGGACAAGGAATGGATTCAGCGGGAAATCGGGGCGGCGACCAACGCTTCGGAAGTGACCGAACGCGCGGGACACGTGCTTGCGGAAGTGTCGAATGGGCTCGGGATCATCGTGTCGCCGCCGATGGGGAAGACGGTGATCGAGCACGCGCGCATGTGGTTGCTGCCCGACGGGCGCGTGGTGGTGGTGCTGATTTCGCCGGGCGGGAACACGCGCGACAAGATCCTGCGGCCGCCGCGACCCTTTACGCAGATCGAACTGGACGCGACGGCGGATTTTCTGAATCGGCATTACTCGGGATGGACGCTGGAAGCGATTCGCGGGGACCTTCTGCAGAAGCTGGCCACCGAGCGGGAGCGCTACGAAGGCATCGTGCAGAGCGCTTTGGCACTGTGCGACCCGGTGGTTCTTGGCGACGACCGTGCGCGGCAAGTGTACGTCGAAGGGGCGGCGCAGATGGTCGGGGCGGGCGAATTCGCTGACCAGACGCAGCTTCGCGATGTGCTTTCGGCGATTGAAGAAAAGTCGCGGCTGGTGACGGTCTTGAACGCGTGTATTGACGGACCGGAACCGGTGTACGTGCAGATCGGGGTGAAGGAGATTTCGCAATCGGGAGAAAATTTGGCGCTGATCAGCGCGCCCTATATGCGAAACGATCTGGTGCAGGGCTCACTGGGCGTGCTGGGGCCAACGCGCATGCACTACGAGCGAGCGATCACGGCAGTGGCCTACGTGGCGCAGTTATTCAGCGAAACACTGAGCAAAATTTGAGAGACTTTTGGCAGAGGAGAGGAAAGAAAGTGTTGGACAAGGACAGCAATGTCAGTATGCAACGTGATGAAACCAGCGGCGACCCGGAGCCATCCATGGACGTGCGAAATGCGCAACCGCCCGATTCGCCAGACAATGACGCAGAGACCGCGAAACTTCTCAGCGAGCTTGACGATTTGCGGCAGACGCTGCTGCGGCGCCAGGCGGATTTCGACAACTATCGCAAGCGCATCGAGAAGGAACGCACGGAAGATTCCAAGCGCGCGACGGCGCGGCTGATTGAGGGGCTGATCCCGATCATCGACGGGTTCGAGCATGCGCTTGCGGCGCACCGAGAGAAGGAGTACGAGGTCTACAGCAAGGGCTTCGAGCTGATTTATAAACAGCTCATCGATAACCTCACCAAGCTCGGCGCTGAGCGAATCAATCCGATCGGAAAGCAGTTCGATCCGCATCTGCATCAGGCCATGGATCGTCTGGAAACCACCGACCACGAAGACGGCACCATCGTTCAGGTCTTCCAGCCAGGCTATGTATTTCATGGCCGGGTGCTGCGGCCGGCAATGGTGCGCGTAGCCGTGAACGGTTCTGTCGCATCCAAGAAAACTGTGAATTAGCGCGGATTTGATCCGCGGTAGCTGGGAATTCCCAAGGAGAAAGAAGTCGCATGCCGAAGTCGAGCCAGAGGGACTATTACGAAATCCTGGGTGTATCGCGCACTGCCAGCGTCGATGAAATTAAGGCGTCTTACCGCAAATGCGCCCTGAAGTGGCACCCGGACCGCAACCCGGAGAATAAGGCCGAAGCCGAGGTTAAATTCCGGGAGAGCACGGAAGCGTACAGCATTCTCAGCGATGCGCAGAAGCGCCAAGTCTATGACACTTACGGACACGCGGGGCTTTCGGGTTCGTCAGCGGGTGTCGATTTTAGCGGCACGATATTTCAGGACTTCCACGACATCTTCGGGGACTTCTTTGGTTTCGAGGATATGTTTTCGGGCGGACGTCGCGGTGGTGGACGCGGCCGCTCGCAGCGAGGCGCTGATCTTCGCTATGACATGACCCTCACGTTCGAAGAAGCCTCGGCGGGGGTCGCTACCAAGGTAAAGCTGCCGCGCCAGGAGTATTGCGAAGCGTGCAACGGCACCGGGGCGAAAAAGGGAACTGGCGTAATTGCCTGTCAGACGTGCAGCGGGCGAGGTCAACTGGCCTACCAGCAAGGCTTTTTCACGATTACGCGGACTTGCCCCGCATGCCAGGGAGCTGGGCAAATCGTGCGCGAGCGTTGCGCGGAATGTCGCGGTCAAGGACGCATCGAGCGCGAACGAACGATCGAGCTGCGTATTCCGCCGGGTGTTGACACGGGAACACGGCTTCGCGTGGCGGGTGAGGGTGAGCCCGGGCCGAACGGTGGGCCAGCTGGGGATTTGTACGTTGTGCTGGACGTCAAGGAACACCCGTTCTTCGAGCGCCGCGGAGCCGATCTGTACTGTACGATTCCTATAAGCATCGCGCAGGCCACACTCGGTACGGAACTTCAGGTGCCCGGATTAAGCGGCGAGGAGAAGTTGAAAATTCCCGAAGGCACCCAGAGTGGCGCGGTGTTTCGCCTCAAGGCAAAGGGACTCGCCGACCCTCGTGGCGGCGGCAAGGGAGACTTGTACTATCACGTTCGCGTGATTACGCCGACTAAACTCAACCGAGAACAGCGCAAGCTGATCGAGGAGCTGGGCTCATCGCTGAAAGTCGATAACAAGCCGGCGGAGCGGAACTCTTCGATCTTCGACAAAGTGAAAGACATTTTTGGCTAGGTTCTAACACCTGAGGCGCTCGCTTCGTTGTCGTGGTGTGGTGTGATCTAAACCCCGCGGTCTCGGAGACCGCGGCTACAGGGTTCGAAACATTTCACCTAAGCGTTGTGCTGTAGAATCGTCACGTGCGCAGACGCTTCTTTGTCGAACAATTCATCGGCCGGACTGCGGTAATCGAAGGCGAAACCGCGCATCATCTAGGTCGCGTGCTCCGTGCCCAGGCGGGTCAGCTCTACGAATTGAGCGACGGCATGGCGGTTTGGCTTGGTCGAATAGAGAGCGTCGCCCGCGATCGCATACAATTCGCGCTCCTGGAAGAAATCCCGGCCCATCTGCCCGCGGTCGAACTCATTCTGCTTCTCTCCATTGTAAAGTTCGACGCTTTCGAGTGGGCGATCGAGAAGGCAACGGAACTAGGCGTTGGCATGATCATTCCAGTCGCCGCGTCGCGGAGTGAGAAGGCACTCCTGGCGGCCGCGGGAAAGCGCCTGGATCGTTGGGAGAAAATCCTGGTGGAGGCGTCGCAGCAATCGCGCCGCGTGCGAGTGCCTGCCATCTCATCCCCGTTGCGACTTCGCGAAGCCTTTAACGAGGCCTATCCACTTGGCGCTAAGGTCATCTTGTCCGAACGCAGTGACGCGCCGGCATTGCGTGAAGTTTTGTCTTCTGTGATGGTCTCTGAAGCCACCCTGGCTATCGGCCCCGAGGGTGGCTGGACGGACGAAGAGTTGATGTCGGCCGGGGCAGCCGGGTTCCGGGAGGCATCGCTCGGCAAACTAATCCTGCGGACTGAAACCGCGGTGGTCGCGGCGCTGGCTTGCCTGAACTACGCTCTGGGCGCCTAAGGCGTTGAGTCTGCACGTCCAACAAGCAACGGCAGAGAGTCGAGGTGCGTCCTATCACGAGGGCGACGATCCGCTCCGGCCCCGTCCGCAAGCACTCGCCGTTGCCCGAATCGTCTCTCGACCAAGCAACATCTGGCGTCGCGCGCGACGCCCATGTTATAAATACGAGGCAGCGATAAAATGCAAAGCACGGACGAGCGACATCCTTCAGCCCCCACGGTACCGGAAGCTTCAGCGCCCACGTTGACCTCCGGCGGGACCGCAGATGCGTCTTCCACGGGGCACTCGCTGCGCAATGAGATTCGGGTTTGGACGCGCGACCTATTGATTGCTATAGGCCTTGCGCTGGTTATCATCGTTTTCCTCTATCAGCCTGTGAAGGTCGAAGGCACCAGCATGGCGCCGCTGCTCTCCGACCAGGAACGCATCTTCATCAACAAATTTGTGTACCGCTTTGAGCCGATCGACCGCGGCGATGTGGTGGTTTTCTGGTACCCGCTGGACCGCTCGAAATCGTTCATCAAGCGAGTCGTCGGGCTGCCTGGAGAAACGGTCGAGATTCGCAAGGGCATTGTTTTCGTCAATGGCGTTTCCCTTGCCGAGCCTTACGTTCCTCCGCAATTATGAAGATCTGACCGATTTTGGCCCGGTGCGCTTGCCGCGCGAGAGTTATTTCGTGATGGGCGACCACCGCATCAGCTCCAACGATTCGCGCGTGTTCGGCCCGGTGGCCAGCCACTACATCTACGGGCGCGCCGTATTTGCGTATTGGCCCGTGGATCACTTCGGGTCGCTGTCAACTCGCGGAAGCAAAAACGAAATGAATTTCGACGGAGGAACCCCTGAACGAAGTGCAGCACCGACCCGCCATACTGGCGCTCGAAGACGGGCGCATCTTTAACGGCCGCGCGGCCGGCGCGATCACGCGCCGGGGCGGCGAAGTCGTTTTTAACACCAGCCTTACCGGATATCAGGAAGTTTTCACCGACCCCAGCTACGCCGGGCAGATTGTTTGTCTCACCTATCCGCACATCGGAAACGTAGGCGCGAACCTGGACGACCAGGAATCGGCACGCCCGTATATCGAGTCGCTGATCGTGCGCGAATTTTCGCAGATCTCGTCCAACTGGCGCTCCGCGGAAACCACGCAGCTTTATCTCAATCGCCACAAAATCCCGGTGATCTGGGACATCGACACGCGCGCGTTGGTACGGCACTTGCGTCAGGTCGGCGCGTTGCGCGGAGTGGTCGCCACCGACGGCACGCCCGCCGAGCAGCTGATTTTTGAAGCGCGCGGGCTGCCTTCGATGGCTGGGCAGGAACTCGCCAGCCGCGTCTCTCTGCAACAAGACCTATAAGTGGGACGAGGGCTCCATCGATTTCGCGAGCTCTCCGTGGACCGAGCAGATGGGCGAATTGCCGGCGGCGGACAAGAGGAGCGCAAACTTCGCGTCGTCGCCTACGACTACGGAATCAAGCAGAACATCCTGCGGTTGTTAGTGGACCACCAGTGCGAGGTGGCCGTCGTGCCCGCGCAAACGACAGCGGAAGATGTGCTCGCCATGGGTGCCGACGGCGTGTTTCTTTCCAATGGTCCGGGCGATCCGGAACCCGCTACTTACGCGGTCGAAGGCATACGCAAGCTCTTGGGGAAAATTCCCGTCTTCGGCATCTGCCTGGGCCACCAGTTCTGCGGGCTGGCGCTTGGCGGAAAAACGTTCAAGCTCAAGTTCGGTCACCATGGCGCGAATCATCCGGTGAAAAATCTGCTCACCGAGCAGGTGGAAATCACTTCGCAGAATCACGGGTTCTGCGTCGACCCGGAATCGCTGCCTTCCAGCGACGTCGAAATCACGCATCTCAACCTGAACGATCACACCAACGAAGGCCTGCGCCACAAATCGCTGCCGCTGTTCAGCGTGCAATATCACCCGGAGGCATCGCCCGGGCCGCACGATTCGCACTATTTGTTCACGCAGTTTACGGACCTGATGAAAGAATTCGCGAGCCGGTTCGGCGCATCGCAGCGAGGCGAGCGCCAAGGCTAGACCGCACATGCCAAAACGCAAAGACATTAAGAAAATTCTGATCATCGGCTCCGGCCCCATCGTGATTGGGCAGGCCTGCGAGTTCGACTATTCCGGCGCGCAGGCTTGCAAAGCTTTGCGCAGGAAGGCTATGAGGTCGTGCTGGTCAATTCCAATCCGGCCACGATCATGACCGATCCTGAGCTGGCGCACCGCACTTACATCGAGCCGCTCACTAAGGAATATCTGGAAGAGATTATTTCGCGCGAGCGGCCGCAGGCGCTTTTGCCGACCGTTGGAGGGCAGACGGCGCTGAATCTGGCCGTTGAGCTTGCGGAAAGCGGCATTCTCGAAAAATATAAGGTGGAAATGATCGGGGCGTCGTTGCGGGCGATCAAGGTGGCGGAAGATCGTCTGTGGTTCAAGGACGCCTGCCGCAAGATTGGGTTGGAAGTTCCGGCGTCGGCGCTGGTGAATAACGCGCAGGATGCGCTTCGATTGTGCGATCAGATGGGATTTCCGCTGGTGATCCGGCCCTCGTTCACGCTGGGCGGCACAGGCGGATCGATCGCCTATAACCGCGAAGAGTTCGGCGAAGCGATCTCGCACGCGCTGGACATGAGCCCGGTGCACGAAGCGCTGGTGGAAGAATCCGTCCTGGGTTGGAAGGAATTCGAGCTCGAAGTGATGCGCGATTTCCGCGACAACTTCGTGGTCATCTGCTCGATCGAAAATTTCGACCCCATGGGCGTGCACACCGGCGACTCCATCACCGTCGCTCCCGCGCAAACGCTGACCGACAAGGAGTATCAGCGCATGCGTGACGCCGCGGCGGCCATCGTGCGCGAAGTCGGCGTCGAAACCGGCGGCTCCAATGTGCAATTCGGCATCAATCCCGAAAATGGCCGCATGGTCGTGATCGAGATGAATCCGCGCGTGTCACGCAGCTCCGCGCTGGCCAGCAAAGCTACCGGGTTCCCCATCGCCAAGATCGCCGCGCGTCTCGCGGTGGGAATGACACTCGACGAAATCCCCAACGACATCACCAAGCAAACTCCGGCATGTTTCGAGCCGACCATCGACTACGTGGTGGTAAAAATCCCCAAGTGGCAGTTTGAGAAATTTCCTGGCGCCGACACTACGTTGGGCACCCAGATGAAATCCGTCGGCGAAGTGATGGCCATCGGGCGAACCTTCAAGGAGGCGCTGCAAAAGGGAATTCGTTCGCTGGAACCGCACACTCCGTGGCGCGCTCCGGCGGAAACTCCAGAATCGCTGCTGCGTGAGAAGCTTGCGACACCGCGCGCGGACCGCATTCACTGGCTAATGACGGCCGTGGAGCGAGGCCTTCCCGCGAGTGAGATTTGCGAGCTCACGAAAATCGATCCATGGTTCATCCAGCAGCTGGAAGAGATCAGCGCGATGAACCGCCGCGCCGCGAGTGTCACCGTGGAAACCGCTTCCCGCGATCTACTCCGCGAAGTGAAGCGCTATGGCACTAGCGACGAAGTTCTGGCGCAGATTTGGAAGACAACGCCAGCCGCCGTGCGCCTCCAGCGCGCCCGCTACGGCGTAGCACCGGTCTTCAAACGTGTGGATACCTGCGCCGCTGAATTTGAGTCATTCACGCCGTACATGTATTCAACCTACGAGGAAGAGGACGAATCCGATCCGCAGCCGAGGTCGAAAATCATGATCCTCGGCAGCGGCCCGAATCGTATCGCTCAAGGAATCGAATTCGATTACTGCTGCTGCCATGCCTCCTTCGCGTTGCGCGAAGATGGCTACGAAACGATCATGGTGAATTGCAACCCGGAAACGGTTTCCACGGACTACGACACCTCGGATCGTTTGTATTTCGAGCCGCTCACGCTCGAGGATGTGCTGGCGATTGTTGAAAAGGAAAAGCCCCAGGGCGTGATCGTGCAATTCGGCGGACAGACGCCACTCAATCTAGCGCTGGAATTGAAGCGCAATGGCGTGCCCATTATCGGCACAACGCCGGAGTCCATCGACTTGGCTGAAGATCGCCGTCGATTCGGCCGCTTGCTCGAGGAGCTAAAAATCCCTCAGCCGCGAAACGCCACGGCATTGGTGCCGGAAGAAGCCGCGCGGGTGGCAGGTGAAATTGGCTTGCCGGTGCTGGTGCGACCAAGCTACGTGCTCGGCGGACGCTCGATGGTGATCGCCTACGATGTAAACACGGTGCAGGAATACGTCGCGCAGGCGGCGCTGATGGGCCCCGCGAGGCCGGTGCTGATCGATCAGTTCCTCGAAGAGGCCACGGAAGTCGACGTAGATGCGCTGGCCGACGGCACCGATGTCGTGATCGGCGGAATTATGGAGCACATCGAGGAAGCTGGCGTGCATTCCGGCGACTCGTCCTGCGTGTTGCCGCCCGTAAGTCTGGCGCCCAAAATATTGGAAACGATACGCGATTACACCAAACGGCTGGCTCTGGCCCTGAAAGTAGTGGGCTTAATGAACGTGCAGTATGCTATTCAGCGCGATACCGTGTACGTTCTCGAGGTGAATCCGCGCGCGTCTCGCACCGTTCCTTATGTGAGCAAAGCGACCGGCGTGCCCCTGGCAAAGGTGGCGGCGCGGCTTATGGCTGGAAAACGACTCGCGGATATGAAGCTGCCGGTCGTGAAGCACAACGGCGTGTCAGAGATTCCCGTGCACGAATTCTACGCGGTGAAGTCGCCCGTCTTCCCATTCAACAAATTTCGTGGCGTAGACACGATTCTGGGACCCGAAATGCGCTCGACGGGCGAGGTCATGGGCATCTCGACTTCTTACGGGCAGGCGTTCGCGAAAGCACAGCTGGCGGCTGGCCAGCGGCTTCCGCAAAAGGGCACCATATTTCTCAGCGTGAACGATCGCGACAAGCGCGAGGTTGGACCACTCGGAAAAGATCTGCTGGGCTTAGGTTTCCGCTTACTGGCGACTCGCGGCACCGCCGCGGCACTCGAAGCCGCGGGTATCGAAGCCGAGCCGGTCTTCAAAGTGAATGAGGGACGCCCCAATATCGTCGACCTGATTAAAACGCGCAAGATCGATCTGATTATCAACACGCCGCTGGGCCGCGAATCGTTCTACGACGAAAAATCGATCCGGCGCGCGGCGATCCGGCATAACATCCCGTGTATCACAACCCTGGCGGCGGCCAGCGCGGCGGCGCTCGGTATCCGCGCGCTGCTCGACCAGAAACCCGAAGTCGGGGCGCTGCAAGATTTACACCGTGGGCGCGTGCCTGCATCGGGCAGCACCGCGACGGGAGACTAGGCCATGGACCTTTCCGGAGTTTACCCTGCGTTGACCACGCCATTTGCGGCGGATGGATCGGTGTCGCTCATCGATTTGAAGTACAACATCGAGCGCTATAACTCGACCGCGCTCGCCGGCTATGTGGTGATCGGATCGACGGGCGAGTCCGTGTTATTGTCACGCGGCGAAACCGAGAGCATCCTCGCGACCGTGAAAGAAGCTGCGGGATCCGGCAAGCGGCTGATCGCTGGCACCGGCGCGGAATCGACCGCGGACACGATCGAGCGCACCAAACGCGCCGCGGAACTCGGCTACCACTTCGCATTGGTGAAAACGCCCTATTACTACAAGCCGGCTTACAAGCCCGAGGTTTTAATCGCCCACTACCGGCGTGTCGCGGATGCATCGCCGATCCCCGTATTGCTCTATTCGGTGCCCATCTTTACAGGCGTGACCCTTGAGGCGCCGGAAGTGGCCGCGCTCTCGGAGCATCCGAACATCATGGGGATTAAAGACAGCTCCGGACACGTGATGCGCGTCGGCGAAATGGTGGCCATGGCGCAGCCGGACTTCCAGGTGCTGACCGGCTCGGCCCCCACATTGCTCGCGGGCATTACGGTAGGCGCAAAGGGCGCAATCCTGGCTTTGGCTTCCGCGCTCCCGGAAAAGTGCGTGGAGTTGTTCGAGCTTTCGCGCGCCGCCCGCATCGAGAAGGCGCGCGAGCTGCAAAACGTGCTGCTTAAGGTTTCGAAAGTGATCGCCTCGGAACACGCCATTGCAGGCCTGAAATTCGCGATGGACCAGCGAGGGTATCGCGGCGGAATTCCACGCCTGCCATTGGTGCCGCTCGCCGAAAGCTACAAGCAACGTATATTGGAGTCGCTCGCCAGCCTTGACCCTGTAGCGGCACGCGCTTAGCGTGCCGCTACGGAACGGGGCTGCCACACCGCCCCCTGCCACCGTGTCTGGAATTAGGCGCCGGGCTGAAGCCCAGCGCCTACAGACCCACCTTTACAGAGCTGCCTCCACGTGTCCATGAGGGGCGCTACCGTTCACAGCCGGCGCTCGTCCAAAGGTGAAGCCGTCAGACTTGCCGTCTTCGGGTCGAGCCGGTCTGATCTATTGTCTGGTTAGCGTCAAAAGACAGCGTTTGGCTCCCGACAGTGGCTGGCGGCTTGGCGTTACCAATTGGGCTGTGTAACATCTAAACCTCGATGGGTTGTATCTCGATACCGTTCCGGCGCCTCCCTCACCAGCCGAAGTTGTTTCTTCGGTTTCTCGATGATTTTCCCAGCGTCTCGAAATTCTACGCGCACCCTCCTACGTTTGAATCCGTTAACGAAATCGCGCGCGCGCTCGATTTTCCAGTCGACCGCAGGAAAGAAGTGACGTCGGTATTGCGCGATGTCAATGGCGTCCTGGGCTCCGGCGACGCGACGCGCCGCAACCTTGACCGCTTGGACAATGGCGCGGTTGCGGTGGTGAGCGGTCAGCAGGTCGGGCTATTCGGCGGACCGGCCTACGCTTTTTACAAAGCCCTCAGCGCGATTCGCATGGCCGAAGAACTAAGCGAAGGCGGAGTTCCGGCCGTGCCAGTATTTTGGATGGCGACGGAGGATCACGATCTGGATGAAGTGCGCCATGTGTCCTGGTTCCATAGCGGGAAACTGACGCGGTTTGAGCTGCCTGCAGAAGCGGCGCCCGGACGGCCCGTGGGACAAGTAAGACTCGGCCCAGAAATTGCCGGGATGGCGAAGGCCGCATCGGAACTTCTGACGGGCCCCGGCGCCGAGGGCGTCGCGAAGACCCTGCTGGAGAGTTACACGCCGGAGGAGACTTACGGGAGCGCTTTTGGGAAGCTGTTCGCCCGGGTGTTCGCGGAATATGGATTGATTTTGCTCGATCCGCTGGATGTGCGGCTGCACCGTATCGCAGCCCCGGTGTACCGCAAGGCGCTGGAGGACCGGGACGAATTGAGTGCAAAGTTGTTGGAGCGCGGCAAAGACCTGGAAGCGGCCGGATTCGATCCGCAGGTGAAAGTGACGCCGGAAAGCACGCTGTTGTTCCGCATGAAGGATGGCTTAAGACAGCCGATTGCGTATGTTCCGGAAGGCGACGCCAGATCCAGACGCGGAAATTTCAAGTCGGGTGAAGCCTCGTGGTCGCGCGATGAGATTTTGCGGCTAGCCGAGGATGCGCCAGAGACGCTGAGTCCAAATGCGTTGCTGCGCCCGGTGGTGCAGGATTATCTGTTGCCGACGGTATCGTTTTCCGCCGGCTCGGCGGAGATCTCTTACCTAGCCCAATCGGAAGCAGTTTACCGGCATATCCTCGGACGCATGCCCGTGGTACTCCCGCGCGCGGATTTCACGGTGCTGGACGCCAAAGCCGACAAACTGCTGCAGAAATACCATCTGTGTATTGAGAATATCTGGGCGGGTCCGCAAGAGTTACGGAAGCAGATGGAATCGGTCATGCTCCCGAAACAGCTTGCCGACGATTTCGACAGAAAGAAAGCGCTGATCGAAACCACGCTGGCCGAGCTGGGGGCGGACATCCAGAAGCTGGACGCGACCCTGGCCGGAGCGGTCGAGACAGCCCGCGAAAAAATGACCTTCACTCTAGAGAAGTTACGAGAGAAGACGGGGAGAGCCCTGGACGAACGCGCCGGCCGGATCGCCGAACACGTGGAGTTTCTCGAGAATCTGCTTTATCCCAACAAGGTCCTGCAATCGCGAGAGCTGTCCTTCCTGCCATTCTTGTCGCAGTGGAGCGCCGAAGGATTGAAGGAACTCGCCGGCAGCGCCAACCTCAAAGAACACCGCATCGCGCGAATCTCGTAAATCCACCTAATTTGGTTACAGGGGGGCAGGATGGAAACGCTGCGGGTGAAGACGACACGCCGGACGCAGTTACTGGACGTGACCGAGGTAGTGGAGCGAACTGTGGCGCAGTCCGGCGTGGTGACCGGTATTTGCCATGTGTATGTGCCGCACACAACGGCTGGAGTGATGATCAACGAGCATGCCGATCCCGACGTCGCCCGCGATCTGGAAGGCGTTTTTGACCGGTTAGTGCCGCACTCAGGCCCTTACCGCCACGCGGAGGGCAACACAGATTCCCATGCGAAGGCGATGATGGTCGGGGCAAGCCAGCTCATTTTCGTCGAGAAGGGCAAGTTGGCGCTAGGAATCTGGCAGGGAATCTTCCTTTGTGAATTTGATGGGCCACGGGAGCGGAAGGTTTGGGTAAAGGTGGTTGGCGACGAAACGAAGGAGTCTCGTAAGTAGCACTTTCTTGAGGCGCTCCGTTTAGATTGGGCGGGAGGTCGGGACTACCGGGGGATGTGCTAGAGTTTTGCGGTGATGATGCGTCTCGGGATTTACATTCAGGTCCCCTTTTGTCAGACGAAATGCACTTATTGCAATTTTCATACGGGTGTGGTGTCTTCCGCGCGATTTGCGCCTTACGTTAGCGCGGTCTGTTCGGAAATTGAACGGCATAGCGATCTGTATTCGCGCGCCGGTGTGCGCCTTCCGGATTCATTTCCCGGCGCTCTCGCAGATACGGTTTACGTCGGTGGCGGCACGCCGAGTCTGCTAGATCCAGCGCATTTGCAGCGGATACTGGACGCGATTCGGCAGACCTTCGATACGGATTTAGAGGAAGTCACTCTCGAGGCGGATCCTGAGACCGTGGAACCGGACAAGGCCGCGGCCTGGGTCCGGGCGGGAATCAATCGGGTCAGTTTTGGCGTCCAGTCGTTCTCCGATGCGGAACTGAAGGCGACGGGCCGCATGCATCGTCGCGCGGACATTTACCGCGTCGTGCCGATTTTGCGCGATGCGGGTATCGGGAATATCAGTTTCGATCTGATCGCGGGATTGCCGGGACAAAAGCGCGAAAGCTGGCGCAACTCCCTGGAGGAGTTAGCGGCATTCGGCCCGGAGCACGTGTCCATCTACTTGTTAGAAATCGACGAAGGCAGCCATCTGGGAGCAGAAGTATTGCGCAGCGGCGCAAAGTACGGAGCCAGCACGATACCCAGCGAAGATGACATGGCGGAGTTCTACGAAACTGCGTGCAAGTTTCTGCAACAGGCCGGCTACCGCCACTATGAAATCTCAAACTGGGGCAAGGCGGGATTCGAGTCCTGCCACAACTTGAAATATTGGCGGCGCGAGCCGTACCTGGGATTTGGCGCGGGCGCGCACTCGTTTTCAGGGACGCAACGCTGGGCCAACGCGCACGACGCGGCAGCCTATGTAAGCGCGATCGAAAGCGGGCGACTCCCTGCGGAGCAGTTGGAAACGGTAACGCCGGAAAGCGCCCTGGAGGAAGAGCTGTTTTTGGGCTTGCGGCAGTTGGACGGAATCGATGTCGGACGCATCGAGCGCCAGTATGGGGTTGAGGTCGCCCCGAGATTCGAGCGACTGATGTCCGCGGGGATGGTCGAGCGCGAGGGCCCCAGGGTGCGCTTAGCGGGAAACAAGTTGAGCGTGGCAAACGAAGTTTTCGTCGAGTTGATGAAGTGAAGAACAGAAATTGGCGGAGGCAAGCCAAGAGCACGTACCAACCAATTAGGAGGCGCGATTGAGCGCGGACCCAGATCAACGGAAGGCCACAACGTTAAGAGATCACGTGGTGGATTTGCGGAGTGATACCGTCACGCGGCCCACGCCAGAAATGCGCCGCGCCATGGCGGAAGCAGAGGTTGGCGACGACGTGTACGGCGAAGATCCCACCGTCAACCGCCTGGAATCACGCGCTGTGGAAATGTTTGGCAAAGAAGCGGCCCTCTTGGTGCCCACTGGATGCATGGGCAACCTGATCGCCATCAAAGTATGGACCCATCACGGCGACGAAGTAATTTGCGAAGAGCGCAGCCACGTAAATTTGTACGAACTGGCGTCCATGTCCGCGATCGCAGGCTGTATGCCCCGCATCGCGCGCGCCGAAGATGGAATCCTCTCCTGGAAGCAAATCGAAGCGGTGATCCGGCCGAAAATTTACTATGACTCGCAGACAGCGTTGGTGTGCCTGGAGAACACCAGCAACATGGCGGGCGGAACAGTCTACCCGACGGCGCAGGTCAATGATATTTGCGATCGAGCCCACGAGGCCGGTCTGAAAGTGCACCTCGATGGCGCGCGCATCTTCAACGCCGCCACTGCGCTGGGCGAAAACGTCGCGGAAATGTCCCGTAAAGTCGACTCGGTCATGTTTTGTCTATCGAAGGGACTAGGGGCTCCGGTGGGATCGATGGTCGCGGGCTCGCGCGAATTTATCGAGAAAGCACGCATCTACCGCAAAATGTTTGGCGGCGGAATGCGTCAGGCAGGCGTGATTGCGGCGGCAGGATTGGTTGCGTTGGAGAAATCTCCGTCGCGCCTCTACATCGACCACCAGAACGCGCGCCGCCTCGCCGAAGGTGTTGCCAAGATTCCCGGATTCACAATCGACCCGTCAAAGGTCCGCACCAACATCGTGATTTTCGACTGCTGCAAGACCGGAAAGACTGCGGTGGAATGGTGCAACATTCTGTATGAGCGAGGCGTCTGGGTGCAGGACACCGCCGTGCATTCCGTTCGCCTCGTAACTCACTGCGACGTCGACGAAACGGGAATCGAGCGCGCACTGACGGTGCTGCAAGATGCCGCGATGCAAGCGCAACGGGTGGGGGCGTGATGAGGCGCATTTGGTGGATCGGTGGTGCTGCGGGAATTCTGTGCGTCTTGGCGATAGCCGCGGCTGCCCAAGCGCCTAAGAACGAGGCGCGCAAGGCCCGCCGCGATTTTGGCGCCACGCCGACAGTGGAGGACGCCCGCGCCTTTCTTGACGATGCCGAGACACGCCTTTTTGACCTGGGCGTGAAGGCCCAGCGGGCCACCTGGGTGCAGCAAAATTTTATCACCGATGACACCGAGCAGATCGCGGCGGACGCCAATCAGGAAGCCAACGCCCTGAGCGTGGAGCTGGCAAAAAAAGCGGAGCGCTGGGACAAAGTCACGCTACCCCCGGTGATGGCGCGAAAAATGCTCCTGCTGAAGCTGGCGGCGGGATTTCCCGCTCCCAGCGATCCAGCCGAACAGAAAGAATTGGCTCAGGTAGCCGCATCCCTCGACGGAGACTACGGGAAAGGGAAATGGTGCCCAGAGGGCGCAAATGGCAAATGCCTGGACGTGACCGCCGTCGAAAAGCTGATGGCCATGAGTCGCGACGAAGCTGAACTCAAACGCGCGTGGCTCGGATGGCACGCCGTCGGCGCCCCAATGCGCCAAAGGTACGCGCGGCTCGTGGAACTCGGCGACAAAGGCTCGCGAGAACTAGGATTTGCGGACGCGGGGGCGCTATGGCGCTCGAACTACGACATGCCGCCCGATGCCTTCGCAAAAGAAGTGGATCGTCTCTGGGATCAACTTCGCCCACTCTATTTGTCGCTGCACGCCTACGTCCGCGGGCAACTCGCCAAGAAGTACGGCAAAGACGTGGTACCCGCGCTAGGACCAATTCCGGCTCATCTGCTCGGCAATATCTGGGCGCAGGAGTGGAACAACGTCTATCCGCTGATGGACTCGCCGAAGCCTCCGAAGAGCTACGACCTCACAAAAATCCTGCAGGATCGCCACACCGATGCCCGCGGAATGGTTCGCTACGGCGAAGCCTTCTTCACCTCGCTGGGTTTCGCGCCACTCCCGCAAACATTTTGGGAGCGCTCCCTGTTCACCAAGCCGGCCGACCGTGATGTGGTCTGCCATGCCAGCGCCTGGGACGTGGATTCCAAGGACGACCTCCGCGTCAAGATGTGCATTCAGATCACCCAGGAAGATTTCGTTACCATTCATCACGAACTGGGCCACAACTTCTACCAGCGTGCCTACAACACCCAGCCGCCATTGTTCCAAAACAGCGCGAACGACGGATTCCACGAAGCGGTCGGCGACACCATCGCTCTCTCCGTCACACCGGAATATCTGAAGAAAATCGGACTGATCGAGACCGTACCGCCGGCGTCGGGCGATATCGACTACCTCTTGCAGCAAGCATTGCAAAAAGTGGCTTTCCTGCCCTTTGGCTTGATGATCGACAAATGGCGCTGGGAAGTCTTCGCGGGACAAGTCAAGCCGGACCAATACAACAAGGCCTGGTGGGACCTGCGCCTGAAATACCAAGGCGTCGCCCCGCCCGTCGCGCGCACCGAAGCGGACTTCGATCCCGGCGCGAAATATCATGTGCCAGGCAACGTCCCGTACATGCGCTACTTCCTCGCACGCGTCCTGCAATTTCAATTTCAGCGAGCCCTGTGTCGCGAAGCTGGCTACTCCGGACCGCTGCACCGCTGTTCGATTTATGGAAACAAGGTAGTTGGGCAACGACTGAACGAAATGCTGGCCCTGGGCGCCAGCAAGCCATGGCAAGAAGCCCTCGAAACGCTGACCAGCGAGAAGCAAATGGATGCTACGGCGATCGCGGATTATTTTGCGCCGTTGAAGGCCTGGTTAGACGAGCAGAATAAGAAGAACGGATATTCGGTGGGCTGGTAGGTACGAAGCGGAACTCGCAGAGACCTTGGGAGAGACGATGAAGTTGTGTTTCCGGAGTCTGGCTTGGCTTTTCCTCCTGTGGATCAGCCCCGCTTGCTTTGGCCAGGTCATTACGATTCGCGTCATCAATGGAAAGAATGGGCAGCCGCTAGTAAAACAACCCATCTCAATCGCTTTGGAGTACCGCCAGAGCGAACCGAAGCCGGCGAAGTATGATGCGCATCTTTCTCTCGAGACCGACGCAAATGGCAGCGTGCAGGTTTCCCTCCCGAACCCCGCTCCCGTACATTTGTCCGTCGGGGCCCATCTAACGTCAGAATATTGGCATTGCATATGCAGCACGCCACCATCTGTGATTACGAAAGAGATATTGCAGGAAGGGATTGTAGTAGGCGGCGGACTTGGTTCGTTTGAGGATTCGCGGAAGGTGGCGCCGGGAGAGCTCCTTTTTGTTGCGCGTCCCTTCACATTTTTCGAACGGATTTTCTATCCGCTTTTGAAGGGATAGTGAGTGATCTAAATGGAATTCGTCCGCATCATCCCTTACAGCTGGTTTATTTTCGTCAGCAGTATTTTGCCGCTTTAATGGATACGCACAACCGAAGACATCGTTCGCGCGGGAATCCGAAAAGCTTCGTGTAGAATGGGCCTATAAGCCAAACTTTGCTTGCATATAGGTCGCGCTGAGTAGAACGAGGACACTGTGGATTTTGCGTTTACCGAAGAACAGCAGCAATTGCGGCGAAGCATCCGCGAATTTGCCGAAGGAGAAATCGGTCCCCACGTGATGGAGTGGGACGAAGCCTCTCATTTTCCGTCCGAAATCATGCCCAAGCTCGCCGAAATGGGTCTGCTGGGCGTCATTTTCCCCGAAGAATACGGAGGGGCGGGTCTGGGCTACATCGAGTACGCGCTGGCAATCGAGGAACTATCTCGGGTCGACGGTTCGGTAGGCATCATCGTCGCAGCCCACAATTCGCTCTGCAGCAATCACATCTTCAAGTTTGGCACCGAAGAGCAAAAGAAAAAGTACCTGACGCCGCTAGCCCAAGGTAAAAAAATCGGCGCGTGGTCGCTGACCGAACCCGAAGCAGGCTCGGACGCAGGCGGAACGCGGACGACGGCAGTGCGCGATGGAAAGCGACTGGGTCCTGAACGGAGCGAAGACCTTCACCACCAACGGCCACTACGCTGACGTGTGCGTGGCCATGGCCGTAACCGACAAATCCAAAAACTCCCACGGGATCAGCGCTTTCATCCTCGAAAAAGGTACGCCCGGATTTAAGCCCGGAAAGAAAGAAAACAAGCTGGGCATGCGCGCCAGCGACACCTCGGAAGTGATTTTCACGCGACTGCCGCGTGCCGGCCGAAAACTTGCTCGGCGCCGAAGGCGAGGGTTTCGTCGGCAGCCTGAAGATTCTCGACGGCGGCCGCATTTCGATTGCCGCGCTGGCGCTGGGCATGGCACAAGGCGCCCTGGAAGCAGCGACGAAGTATGCCAAGCAACGCAAGCAATTCGGTCAGGCGATCAGCGAGTTTCAAGCCATCCAATTCAAACTCGCCGACATGGCCACGCAAGTGGAAGCCGCACGCTTGCTGGTGTACCAGGCAGCGTGGCTGGCCGACCAGAAGGACGTCCGCTTTACGCGCGAATCCAGCATGGCGAAACTATTCGCCAGTGAAGTCGCAGTGCGCGTAGCCAACGAGTGCGTGCAAATCCACGGAGGGTACGGCTTCATCAAAGACTACCCCGCCGAAAAGTATTATCGCGACGTGAAGCTGTGCACCATTGGCGAAGGCACCAGCGAAATTCAGAAGTTGGTGATTGCCCGCCAGCTCCTGGGCAAGAAATAATAGGGCGATGCCTTCAGCGTCGCTCTACAGCCCACAGGAAAACGATGCCGCCGCCCATTGAAAATTGGGCGGAGCGCGTGTGTGCCGGAGACGGGCTCGCGGTCTCGCGGGCGATCACCGCGATTGAGAATCATCAGCCGGAAGCGGAAGAGTTGCTGCGAGTCGTCTTCCCGCGAACTGGCAAGGCATACCTGACGGGCATCACGGGGGCGCCCGGTACGGGCAAGAGCACGCTGGTGGATCGTCTGGCGGCTGTCTACCGCCGCCAAAACGAAGCGGTGGGCGTGATTGCTGTCGATCCCACTAGCCCTTACACGGGCGGCGCGATTCTCGGTGATCGCATTCGCATGCAAGGGCACGCCAGCGACGCTGGCATGTTCATTCGCTCGATGGCGACGCGCGGATTTCTGGGAGGCCTGGCACGCGCGACCGCGGAAGTCGCGCTGCTGCTCGACGCCGCGGGCAAAGACAAAGTCCTCATCGAGACCGTTGGCGTTGGGCAGGACGAAATTGATATCGTGCGCCTGGCCGATTGCGTCGTGGTCGTGCATGGTTCCGGGTATGGGCGACGACATTCAGAACATGAAAGCCGGTCTGATGGAGATTGGCGACATTTTTGTGTTGAATAAGTCCGACCGCGAGGGCGCCGATCGGCTGGAGCAGGAGCTGCACGCGATGCTGTCGCTGGTCATGCCCAGGGACGGATGGCATCCGCCCGTGGTGCGCACGGTAGCCAGCGAGAATAAGGGCATCGACTGGCTAGCCGCGACCATCGCCAAGTTTCGCGTCCATTTCGAGTCCAGCGGTGAGCGCCGCCGCAAGCATGTGGAGCACTGGAAGCAGCGCCTGATCGAACTCGTGGAATCCCGGTTGCTGGAACAGGCTCTGGGGGGAAGTGGCGGCGAAGCTCGGTTGACGGCATTGGCGGCGGAGGTCGCGGATCGGAAGAAGGATCCGTTCGCGGCGGTAAACGAGATTCTCGCGCAAAGCGGGCTACGGCTAAGGAAGTAGTCGCAGCAGTGTCAGGGCACGACTTCGGTCGTGGCGTGTTGCCGCCCCAAGACCCGGCTTTGGCCGCTGAGGCTCGGTTCTCGATTACAGGCTCCAGGCCCACAAGAGCAGAGGTGAAATGGCAACTTCGAAAAAGTCCGATAAGAAGCGCACACCCGCAAAGCCCTCGCAATGGCCACGCTCGGAATCATTGGCGGAAGCGGCTTGTATTCCATGGCCGGCCTGACGGATATGCGCGAGATTGGCGTGAAGACGCCCTTTGGCGATCCGTCGGACGCCATCGTCCTGGGAATGCTCGAAGGGAAGCGCGTGGCGTTTCTCGCCCGTCATGGCCGCGGTCACCGGATCCTGCCCAGTGAAATCAACTTTCGCGCGAACGTCTACGCCATGAAGCAGCTCGGCGTGCAGCGAATCATTTCCGTAAGCGCGGTGGGTTCATTGCAGGAAGACTTGCGGCCGGGAGAATTCCTTGTCCCCGACCAGTTTTTTGACCGCACCAAGCTGCGCGTTTCCACGTTCTTCGGCGAGGGATTGGTAGCGCACGTGGCCTTCGACAAGCCTACGTGCCCGCAAGCTAACGGCGTCTTAGCGGATGCGATCGACTATTGCGGCGTCAAAGTGCACCGTCGTGGGACCTACGTCTGCATCGAAGGGCCGCAGTTTTCGACGCTGGCGGAAGCGCATGTCCACCGCCAGTTGCGGTTCGAAGTCATTGGCATGACCAACGTGACCGAAGCGAAGTTGGCGCGCGAAGCCGAAATTTGCTATGCGGCCATCGCCATGATCACGGACTACGATTGCTGGCATCCCGATCATGAATCCGTGACCGGAGCGCAAATCATGGAAACGCTGGGCCGGAATGCGGAAAACGCCCAGCGTGTCTTGCGGGAAGCGGTGCGCACGATGCCCGCGGAGCGCGGCTGCAAATGCGGATCGGCGCTGCGGCACGCCCTGATCACCGATTTGAAGTTAGTTCCACGCGCGACCAAGAAAAAACTCGCCGCAATCATCGGCAAATATATTTCTTAGGAGAACATAGTGGCCCTACTCGTCGTAGGTTCAGTGGCATTTGATGGCCTGGAAAGTCCGTACGGAAAGGTCGAGCGCACCTTAGGCGGCGCGGCGACCTATTTCTGCGGTCGCGGCCAGTTTTTTTACTCCGGTACATCTGGTCGCGATCGTGGGAGATGATTTCACCGACCTGGACGCGAAAGTGTTTCACGGGCGCAAGATCGATTGCGAAGGACTCGGAGCGCACCGCCGGCAAGACATTCTTCTGGGCCGGGCGCTATTCGGAGAATTTGAACGAGCGCGTGACCCTGACGACGGAGCTCAACGTCTTTGCCGACTTCAAGCCAAAGTTGCCGGAACGCTATCGCGCGTCCGAATACGTTTTCCTGGCCAACATCGCTCCAGACCTGCAGCGCGATGTTTTGCAGCAGGTGAAAAAGCGCCCAAAGATTGCGGCCCTCGACACCATGAATTACTGGATCGAGCGCACCAACGACGATTTGCGTGAGACCCTGCGCCACGTCGATATCCTGATGATTAACGACGCGGAAACGCGTCAATTATCCAGCGAACACAACCTGCTGCGCGCGGCCAAGCACATCTTCAAGCTGGGCCCGTCCACGCTGGTCATCAAGCGCGGAGAATACGGCGCGATGATGGTCGACAAGCGAGGCGTCTTCTGCGTTCCCGCGTTTCCGCTGGAGGAGCCCCACGATCCGACCGGCGCCGGAGACAGCTTCGCGGGCGGTTTCATGGGCTATCTGGCCGGATCAGGCAACAAAAGTGACGCTTCGCTGCGCCGAGCCATGGTCTACGGCTCCGTGATGGGCAGCTTCACCGTCGAAAAATTCGGCCTGGACCGCCTGAAAACACTGAAGCGCCCCGAGATACACGCCAGGGCACGTCATTTCGCGAAATTGACGCAGTTCAAGTTGTAGTGTGTAAAATCGAGTCATTGCAGGCGTTTGCGTCAAATGAAATGCTTCCACTGACTACGATTTGCTATCGCTTGCTGTGGGCGGCGCTGCTTGGCTCGGTAATTGGGATGGAGCGAAGCATGCGCCGGCGTCCCGCCGGAATGCGCACCAGCGTCTGCGTCACCATGGGCGCCGCGTTGTTCACCATCATGTCGGTGGAAATCGCGCGCATGAGCGGCGATTCGGGCACCACGCGGATCGCTTCCAATATCGTTCAGGGAATCGGGTTCTTGGGCGCGGGGACGATCCTTCGCGAACGGGGCAGTGTCGTCGGGCTCACTACCGCCGCGGCGATTTTCGGGGAAGCCGCGATCGGCATGGCCGCCGGTGGCGGTTATTATGCAGTCTCTGGCGTGGCTTTCCTGATTGTCCTGTTTACGTTAGTCGTCCTGGTTTACGTCGAAAATCTGCTGAATCTGAAGCCTCGCTACATGCTGTTCCGGATTTCCACCAGCACGACCGAGGATCTCGTGCCCGTTGTGCATAACATTTTCTCCAAGCTGGGCATCTTGCTGGACAATTTTCAGGTATCCATGACGGGAGAAAAGAGCTTGATCCAATTTGATGCCGACGTGAGCGTTCGCCAGCAGGAGAACATTCTTAGCTCGATGAGGCGGCCTGGCGTAACCTTTGAGATGCTGCCGGTCGAGAGGCGAGACTCATGAGCCGTCTTTCGCTGGCGAGCGCTGCTGGGCACGCGTCGCGTGTGTCGGTCCGGAAGCCGAAGGCATTGCGGGCAGGATCACGTCTCGCGGTTTTTGCGCCGGCGTCCCCCGGAAGTGATGCGGCGGAGGAGCGCGGCATGGCGGAGTTGGCGCGGCTCGGCTTTTCGGTAGAGCGCAGAGCCCAGAAAGTTTCCGAAGGCTATTTTTCGGCGCCGACAGCGGAGCGAAAAGAAGAACTCGTCAGCGCGCTGAACGATCCGCGCATTGACGGGCTGATCGCTCTGCGCGGAGGATACGGTTCCAACTATTTGCTCGATGAGCAGTGGAACGCGGAAATCGCTAGTCCGAAGTGCCTGATCGGATTCAGTGACGTCACCTCGCTGCAGATTTTTTTGTGGCAGCGCCGCGGATGGACTTCGATTTACGGGCCGATGGTTGCCGCAGGACTCGAAGCGGGAGCAGGCGCACCCAAAGGATATGAACCGGCGAGTTTCCTGAACGCCATCAGCACGACCGAGTGCGGGTGGGAAATTTCGTTGCAGGGCGAGGCACTCGCATCAGGAGAATCCGAGGGCATGCTGCTCGGCGGGTGCATGACCCTGCTGGAAACCACAATAGGTACCCCGTGGGAACTGGACACGCGCGATTCGATCTTGCTGCTGGAGGACCGCGGAATGAAACCGTGGCAAGTGGACCGGGCTCTCATCCATCTCTGGCAAGCCGCCAAGTTTGACGGCGTGCGGGCCATCGTGCTGGGAGATTTTCCGGATTGCGAGCCTCCCGTAGCGGGCAGCCCGACGGTGGTGGATGTCTGCACGCGAATCCTGAAGCCGCTGGGGATTCCGATTGTGTTTGGCGCGCCGGTGGGACACACCGCGCGGCCAATGCTGACGATTCCGCTCGGCGTGCGTGCGCGATTGGGCGCGGCGGGAACAGGTTCGCTGGAGATTCTGGAGGCGGCGGTGATTCCATGAGCGAGGTCATAAGCAAAGGAAAACACATACATATCATCGGCATCGCCGGTTCGGCGATGTCTCCGCTGGCGGGCATGCTGCGCGAGAAAGGTTTTCGCGTGACCGGATCGGACGCGGGCGTTTATCCACCGGCCTCGACGCTGCTGGAGAGTCTGGGCATTTCGTTCTTCCACGAGTTCGATGCAACAAACCTGAGTCCTGCGCCGGATCTGGTGGTGGTCGGCAACATCATCGCGCGTGGCAATCCGGAACTGGAAGAAGTGCTCGACCGCAAAATTCCGTATCGTTCGCTACCGGAAACTCTGGAAGAGGAATTTCTGCCCGGGCGACATTCGATTGTGGTTAGCGGCACGCATGGTAAGACGACTACGACCGCGATGCTTGCCTGGATTTTTCACGTGGCAGGGAAGCGGCCAAATTTTCTGGTGGGAGGAGTGGCGGAGAATTTCGGCAAGAGCTATGGGCTTGAGGGCGGCGCCGAATTCATTCTCGAGGGTGATGAGTACGAGACGGCGTTCTGGGATCGCGGACCGAAGTTTTTTCACTATCACCCGGACGATCTGATTATCACTTCGCTGGAGTACGATCACGCGGACATCTATCCCGATTTCGACACGTACCAGTTGGCATTCCGGCGGCTGGTGAATCTGGTGCCGCGGAGCGGACGTGTGGTCGTGTGGGGCGATACCGAGCAATCCGGACCGGAATTACGCGCGGCTGCGGCCAAGGCTTTTTGTCCGGTGGAAACGTACGGCTTTTCCGCACAGAACGATTGGATAGCGAGTAATTTTGCTATCGAGGGCGAAACCTCACGCTTCCGCTTGAGGTATCGGGGCAGGATGTTAGGGGATTTTCAGCTTTTGGCGACGGGGCAGCATAACGTACTGAACGCGGTGGCAGCCATTGCCGTGGCGCACGGGCGGGGAATTGGGGTTGCTGTGCTAGCTGAAGCACTCTCAACGTTTCGCAGCGTGAAGCGGCGCATGGATGTCAAAGGCGAGCGCGCGGGAGTTTTGATTGTGGATGATTTTGCGCACCACCCGACGGCGGTGCGGGCGACGATTGAAGCGGCGCGCGGGCGCTGGCCGAAGCGGCGGCTGTGGGCGATTCTGGAGCCGCGCTCGAACTCGATGCGGCGGAAAGTGTTTCAAGAGTCGCTGCCGAAGGCGCTGGCGCTCGCGGATCGCGTCGTTCTTGGGGGAGTTTTCCGGGCACAACAGTTGGGTGATGAGAACCGGCTGGCACCGGAGAGCGTCGCGCAATGCGTCAGAGAGTTGGGCAAGGACGGGCGCGCTTTTGAAGGCGCGGAGGCGATTTCCGACTATCTCGCCGCCGAAGCCAAGGCCGGCGACCTCTTGCTGGTCATGTCGAACGGCAGCTTCGACGGCTTGTGCGACAAGTTGCTGAAGAAGATTGGGAGCGAGGTTCCTTCCGAGGCAACCAGGCGGTGAGATTTTCTCCGTTGGGGCGCCACGTTTTGCTGGCGGCGATTCCGGCCTTTCTGTGCCTTTGCGCGCTGGTTTTTTCCTCGACCGCAAATGCTGCGATCCGTTATGACGTATCGCTCGACCATCCTGGGCAGCATCTATTCCACGTCACGATGCACATCCCCGACGTCAAAGGCGAAGTGATCGTGCAGATGGCGGCATGGAATGCCCTTTACCAGATACGCGATTTCAGCGCGCACGTGCAGCGGGTCGAGGCTTTCGCGGGCGATGAATCCGCGCCTATCGAAAAACTGGATAAGCAGACGTGGCGGGTCACCGGAACGGGAACGATTGCGATTCGATACGCGACCTACTGGGACGAGGGCGGACCCTTTGCTACGCAACTAAACGGCGAGCACGCGTTCATCAATCCGGCGATGATTTTAATGTATGTCCCTGAGAGGCGTTCCGAGGCCGTGGAACTCGGTATGTTCGACGTGCCGCTGGAATGGCAGGTAGCCAGCGAATCCTTTCAAACGTCCGAACAAGTGGAGCGCGCGCGCAAATTCGGATTTGGAGCGCCGAGTTATGACCAGCTTGCTGACGCGCCAATTGAAGCTGGAAAGTTCGAGGAGTTTGACGTGCCGGGGATGAATCCTCCGGTGCGCGTTATGGTGCACGGCAACAATTGGAAAAAAAACCGGGTACAGGATGATCTGCGCCGGATTTGCGCCTACGAAGTGAAGTTGATGGACGGTGCGCCGTATTCGCACTACACGTTCCTCGTGCACTTCGGCAAGGCGGCGACCGGCGCTGGCGGCGGGATGGAGCACGCTAATTCCACGGCGATTTCGGTGCGGTCGGACGACGACTTTCCGGACGTGGCGGCGCATGAGTTCTTTCACTTGTGGAATGTGAAAAGGAT
The DNA here is from genome assembly GCA_963810355.1 of uncultured Acidobacteriota bacterium. Taxonomy (GTDB): domain Bacteria; phylum Acidobacteriota; class Terriglobia; order Acidiferrales; family UBA7541; genus Acidiferrum. The sequence continues at coordinate 70,340 of CAWENU010000001.1, read as the reverse complement.
TCACCCGGCTACGCTTTTTCCGGTGGACTACACGAAAGAACAGTACACGCGCGCGTTGTGGTTTGCCGAAGGCGTCACGAATACCTACGCTTCCTACACGCTAGTGCGAACCGGACTGTGGAGCAAAGGCCAGTTTTACGAAGACCTTGGCGAGCAGATCAGCGAACTCGAAGGGCGTCCGGCGAACAAGTGGCAGAGCGCGGAACAGTCGAGCCTGGACGCGTGGATTGAGAAATATCCGCTCTACAATCAGCCGACGAACAGCGTTTCGTACTACACGAAGGGGCAAGTCTTGGGCGTCCTTCTCGATATTCTGATTCGCGACTTTACCGAGAACGAGAAGAGCCTGGACGACGTGCTACGGTCGATGAACGAGGAGTTCGCCAAGCAGGGGCGCAGCTATCGTGACAGTTTGGATGTTCGATTGACCGCGGAAAAAATCGCCGGCGTCTCGCTCGACGATTTCTTTCACAGAAATGTCGCCGGCGCGGAGCCACTACCGTATCAGCGGATCCTTGCGCGCGCGGGGCTGGAACTCCGGACCGAGGAGCGGAGGCGTTCGACGCTTGGTTTTTCGGGGCGGCGGGATGAGAGCGGGCCGCTGGTCGTGCGCAGCGTCGATTCCGAAGGCGCGGCGGAACAAGCGGGCTTGCGTGTCGACGACGTGATCACGAGTTGGAATGGCGCGGAGCCACCGCGGAGTCCGGAACACTGGGTTAACGGTCAGAAAAAGGGGAGCTTGCTGCGGCTCGGAGTGCGCCGCGACGGGAAGAATGTTTCGGTCGAGCTTCGCGTGGGTGAGGTTGTCGAGAGCGCATACCGAGTTGTGGAGGATGGGCACGCGGACGAGAGAGCGAAACATATCCGCGAGGGGCTGTTGCACGGCGTGACGTCGCCGGTGACGGCGGCGATTCGTTAGGGATGGTTTCATTGATCGGCTGGGTCGGTGGAGAAGAGTTTCCTCAGGGGCTGAAGCCCGTTTTGCTCGGAGCTGAGTGTCGGAGCTAAAGCTCCGACCCCTGAAACCTTCTCTCTGAAACCCTCCCTTTGAAATGTTTTCTTTGAAACCTGGGCCGATAGGCGTTGCTTGAGACCTTTTGTGTGGTTGGCTTCACGGGAATTTGCAATTTTGAATTGCGGCATGGTTGAAGGGTTGCTGGGGACTCATGCTTCGCATGCTCTTCGTTGGGGTTTTTCTGTCGATTTATATCCTGCTGGCCGGGCCGCCGCTGCTGGTGTATACGCTGGTCAGCCGCAATCCGAATCCGTTGTATTGGGCGGGGATCAATGGAGTGATGTTTTTTGTACGGGCGGTCGGGGTGCGGGTGCGCGTGGTTGGGAAGGAGCGCATTCCGGCGGGGACTTGTTTGTTTGTGGCGAATCATACGAGTTCGGCGGATGCGCCGGCGGTGGTGGGCGCGATTCCCCGGCGAATTGCGATTTTATTAAAGGAATCGCTGTTCAAGTACCCGATCGTGGGGCACGCGTTTCTTTTGGCTCGATTCATTCCGGTCGATCGCAAGTCGCGGGACTCGGCGCTGGAGAGCTTGGAGAAGGCGATCGAGTCTCTGCGGGCGGGGCAATCGTTTCTGATTTATCCGGAAGGGACGCGCAGTCCGGACGGGCGGCTGCAGGATTTCAAGAAGGGCGCGGTGGTGATGGCCATCAAGGCGGGGGTGCCGATCGTGCCGGTGGCGTGCTCGGGGGCGCACCGGGTGATGCGGAAACGGTCGCTGAAGATATATCCCGGAGAAATCGTGGTGGAATTTCTGGAGCCGACCGATGCGTCGGCGTACAGCTTTGAGCAGCGGGACGAGTTGAATCGGCTGGTGCATGATGCGTTGGCGGCGGGGCTCCCGCCGGATCAGCGGCCGGCCGGATTCCCAGGTGCGTCGTCGGCTGGCAAATGATTTGAGTGCATCCGCAAATTCGGCAAATGCGACGAGATCACACGCGATTCCGCTTGGTGCGCTTTGGATCGGCGAAATAACTTGACACTCCGCCTCTGCGTTTGTTTAATGGTCAGCCTCCCCGCGCGATCCACACTGAATCAAATCGTTTCTATCTCAATTCTAAAATCGGAGCAAAAATGAAAGCTGTCCGCATGCTTACCGCGATACTGTTTTTTTTCACAGCGATAGTGTTCGCGCCAAAGCTTCCAGTCGAAGCACAAGTCACGGGGAACGACGGAAACCCAATGAAAATTGTCGGGTACTTTCCACGGTATGGGATCTATTCAAGCTTCTTCGTCAAAAACTTGGTCACCAACGGCTCCGCCCAACTTCTGACCCATATCAACTACGCCTTCACCAACGTCGTCAACAATCGATGCGTCAGCTTCGACACTTATGCTGACTACCAAGCTCCGGTCTCGGCCCAGAACGCTGTCAATGGTGTGGCCGATACCCATGGCGGATTTGCAGGTAATTTTCATCAACTCCAAGAACTCAAGAAACTCTATCCGGACATCAAGATCATCATTTCCATTGGGGGCGGAACCTCGGACCCGAACGCATTCCGCAGCGCGTCGCTCCCGCAAAATCGAGAAGCTTTCGTAAAGAGCTGCGTGGACATGTACATTCAAGGTTACTTCGGATCGGGTTTGCATGAGCCAGGCATCTTCGATGGTTTCGATGTGGATTGGGAATTTCCCGCTTCCTCCGCGGACCGGGCAAACTTCACTTCGCTGCTCGCGGATTTCCGCCATCAGCTGGATGCGGTTCGCCCGGGACTTGTGCTTTCCATTGCGGGCCCGAATGGTAGATGGGCCTACCAGTATATTGACCTGAATCAAGTACAGCAGTATTTAACCTACGTTGGTTTGATGACCTACGACTATGACGGGCCTTGGAAGAGCAATACGGGTTTGGTCGCACCGCTGTACCGCTCGTCCAAAGATCCCGAGCCCAACAACAATGCGAGCGCGACCGTCGAAGGGTATCTCGAAGCCGGCGTGCAGCCGGGAAAACTTCTCTTCGGCGTGCCGTTTTACGGCTACGAATGGACCAACGTTCCGAATCTAGACAATGGACTGTTCGAACCGGGTGCTCCTAAAGGTCAGGGCGCTGCGTACAACTCTATCGTGAACATTGAATCCAAGTTTCAGCAGCATCGGGATTCGATCAGCGACGAGCCATACTTGTATGACGGCAATAACTTTTGGACCTACGACGACACCACCGCCATTAAATTTAAAATGGAATGGGTCCGTAGCCATAGTCTGGCTGGGGTCATGGCCTGGAACCTCAGCCAGGATCTCACCAACGGACTGCTGCTAAATACCGTCGTGAATGGACTCAAGCCCCAGAACTAGGACGTTGGCCGCTGGTGGCGTCAAGTGGGGTTAGCGGGATGTTTTCGGAAGTGAAAGGATAAGGCGACGGAAACGAATGCTGTGGAACGCCAGCGGCTCGCACTGGCGTTCTGTGACGTTCGGATCTAAGCGGGATAAAACCTGATGCTTTTGACGTATGCGTATCGGGTAACGTTCAAGGTCGCCTTACCGCCCCACTGATCGCTATTCGTGCCTCGGATCTGAAGTATGATATACGCAGGTGCGACGGGCACATTGGTGTGATGGCTTGCGACCAGCACCCCGTCGATGTACCACTTGACGCCTTCGGGCTGCCAGACGAGTTTGTAATCGTGGAACTGGTTCGCCAGGGACGAATTGCGAACTTCATCGGTTGTGCGCACATCCGGCGAATAGCTGGGTTGCGTATTCAGATTGAGGTTATGCCAGTTTGTCGCCCAGACGGAATTCTTGTTTCCGAGGAACTCGATATCCATCTCGGTTTCGGAATTCTGAAAATACAAAAATGCCGAAGAGATGGTGCCGGAGTGTGATTTGCCGGGACCGTTCGGTGTGGGAGATTCTGACGCCATCCTCATGACAAATTCATATGTGCCGTACCCGAACTTCTCCCTGGTCCAAATCGCGGCGCCTTTGGAGATGACCCCGTCGGGTCCCTCCGTCTGTTCGACCTTAAGGCGAAGGATGCCGTCAACGAAGTCCACGTTCTGCGGGACGTAAACGCCATGATTCAAGCCAGGCTTCGAATCCGGAGATTGCCACGAGGCTATACGCCAATCTTTGCCAAGGCCGTTCGCGAAGTCGTACGAAACAGGCTGCGCTTTGGCCGTAACAAACAAGAACAGTAGTGCCACGAGTAGGACCGTTGATCTCATCAGAGCTTTTCCTTTATGCCGATTGAGATGTCTGGCATCCAGGCCTTTTCTCATCGAAATTTGCGCCAGAACGGAAGTACGTACTTGGCGCACAGATGCACAATCGAACTAGGACCCGAGAGATACCACCCGCCATAAAACATACTTTCTCCTCACCACCATTATCTCTTTGCTGCCAACGCTTCGAGTAGCACACAAAGAAGTGCAACCTTAGTAAGGGTAGAGGGTTCCAGGATTTAAACCAACGGTACGTCCGCTCTGCACTAATCAATACCTCAGGCCTATTCGCTTTATAGTACTAAGTATTAGTAATACTATTCCTCGCTGGTACTAAAGAACGGTACTAGCAAGGGGCACCGCCGCCTGATCCCGTAGAGATGTCCGATGGGAGTGAGAGAACCATCGCTTAAACCTATGGCAGTTCCAAAAGTGTTGCTTCGATTTTGCGTAAGGAACCGTGTCGTCCGGTCTCAGTTGAGCGCAGCGTTCGAATCTACGAGCTAAGCGTAAATCTGAGTCAAACTCTTACTGCGGGAACTGGAACGTTGCCGCGTTCTGGCCATTGAGATTTTCGATTACCAGCCCCTGCGAGTTTGTGACCGTCGTAATGCCACTCTGCTGGATGTAATCCACGATACCTTGCAGCGTCACCACACCGGCGGGATGACCGGCCGCGGCAGCGGTCGCGGGATTCGAGTCGATGCTGATGGCGGAGTTTCCTGGACGGTTGTCATCGACACGATGAAGCAGAATAATGAGCCAGACCTTGTTGTCATGAGCATACTGAATCCACGCGTTGGCCTGGCTCTGCGTGGTGTTCATATCGTTCTCAGCGCCCTGGCTCCACAGATAGTAAGGATACAGGTGATTGCAGTTGACAATTGCCGTGCCGACAGCGCACTCCGTAAGGCCGTTGTAACCGAGGTCGGAATCGCGCGCCCCGAGATACCCGGCGGCCTGAACGGCCTGTCCCACTGCGGCGTTAGGATAGCCGTAGTCTCCGTAAGGATAGGCAAAGGTGAGCGGATTCAATCCCTGAGCGATGAGGTCGGATTTAGCGCCGGCGATCTCGAGGCTGAGGGAGTCGTCCGCCGTGGTCGGGTTTCCGTACACGTCGATGCAGGGTGTCTTGGTAGCTCCTCCGGTCTGAGTGACGCCGCACAGCGTAGATAGGCCTTGGTGAGTACGTGTGTGAGCGCCAATCTCATGGCCATTGGCGGCCATGGTTTGTACTTCAGCCCACGTCAAGAAGTCCGGGTTTCCGGAGACGTCTGCTATACCTACAGGACCCAAACCTGGATTCACGATTGCGTTGTTGGGACTGCCGGTGATGATGTATTGGGTGGTCTGGATTCCCGCCGCGTCCAATATCGGTAAGCCGTTGTCATACATGGACTGATAACCATCGTCAAAGTCGATCGAAACAAAACCATATTGGCTGACAACGAAATTCAGCGGATTAGATGTGGTTGAGACCCCGCCGGGGTTGGTCACGGTGACTGGCACGGTCGCAGGAGAAACCAAGTCTGCAGCCGGTACCTGCACTGTGATCGAGGTGGCTGTGACGTTGGCCGGAGTTAGAATGTTAGAACCAAAATTGACCAGCGAGTTCGCGGCAAAGTTCGTACCGGCAATGGTCAGGTACTGTAGATCCGCGCTTCCCGTCATCGCGATGGGCGGCGACAGCACCGAAATTGACGGAGGGGTTGGCGGCGGAGGTGGAGGCGTCGTTAGAGTGAAGAAGACCGAGCCTGTAATTCCCGCCACCGTTGCAGTCACGCTGGAAGGACCCGCGATATTCCCGGTGACGAGACCCGAAGAAGAGACTGAGGATGAGCCGTCAGCCGGGGGCGCCCAGGTAGCGCTCGAAATAGGGAACGGATTGCCGTATTGGTCGACTCCGGCGACCGTGAACTGCTGCGTGGCACCAACGTTGAAGCTGGCGTTGGAAGGCGTAACGCTGATAGAGGTCAACACCGGAGGAGGCGGGTTCGCAATGGTCACCGGGAACGACGGGATGGCAAAGGAAGATGCCGTCGGTACGGTAACGGTGATATTAACGACGCCGGGCGTCACACCGTTGACCGTGCCGCTCAATTCTCCTTCGGAATTGTTGGCGGTGACCGTGGCGTTGCCATTGTCGGTTGCCCAGGATAAAGGAATTGCGAGGGGTTGGTTAAACTGGTCAAATTCGGTGGCGATGAATTTGAAGGCCGTCAATGCCGGGATGCTGGGGATCGCCGGAGTGGTTGTGGCGTTCGGTGTGATGATTACCGAATAGAGCACGGAGGGCGCGGCATTCGTTACCAGGGTAACCGTGTTTGTGGGCATGCCGTTCACCGTCGCGCTGATAACAGTGGTGCCGGGATGCGTGAACGAAGCTACTGCTTTACCAGTCGCGTCAATTGTGGCGACACTCATATCACTCGATGAATAGATGAAGGTGAGGCCGGTCATCGGGTGACCAAACTGGTCGACCCCCATCGCAGAGAACTGTTGCGTCTGGCCGGTAAGAATCGGGGTTGGTTTGTGCGGTGTTAGCACGGCGGCAACTAGGACCGAGGGAGCGCCCGTTACCGTTAGAGTCGCCGGGTTGCTGCTCACACCGCCCGAGGAAGCCACGATATTCGAGTTGATGGGGTTCTGTGTTGTGTTGACGCCAGTTCCTGCGCCGCCGGTTACCGGGTTGCCGTCCGACGACCAGGTAATAGGAGCGACAAAAACATTGTTGTACTGATCGTACGCGGTAGCGGTGAACGCGAACGATGCCCCCGGCGCAATCGTCAGTGTCGAAGGCGAAATGGAAATATGGTCCAACTGCGAAGGCGCGGGGGCCGGGATAGGGACCGGGGCGGGGGTCGGAGTCGGGGCTGGAGTGGGAGTCGGGGTTGGAGTTGGAGTTGGAGTCGGAGCCGGAGTCGGCGCGGGAGCAGGAGTTGGGACAGGGGCCGCGGTCGGAGCTGTAGGCGCGGGTGTTAGTTTCGTCGACGTGCCCGGACCTCCGGTGCAACCGCAGACAAAAATGACCAACGCGAGACAGGATACTTCCAGGACCCGATGTACACGCATAAAGAGCGTCACCTTACAGTTGACACGTGATAGAGCGCGAGAGCAGTCGAAAACGCGGAGGCGCGCATCCTGGCGTTTCGATACTTCGAGAATGTCCGGATTCTAGAGCGCAGCCGCTCTTCATCGAAATTTGCGCCAGAGCGGCAGTACATACTTGGCGCACAGATGTATCATCGAACTGGGACCCGAGAGATACCACCCGCCATAAAACATGCTTTCTCCTTGCCATCGTGACCTATGTTGCCAACTTCCAGTAGCTCCAAAAACACGGCCCTTCTGCGATTTTAGAGTGTCCTGTAAATTCGACAACGGTACGTCAGCCCCGTTCGGATATCACCAAGGGCCTATTCTCTTTGTAGTACTTATTTTCCATAATGTTTTCGTTCAACCGGTACCAAAGTACGGTACTGACAAGGAAACCTCTGCGTGTCGATCGCACTTGTACAGCAGAGCGAAAGTGCAGACCACTCTAGGTGCAGCCGGAGATGCCGAGGAAGATACAAACCGGAGCGGATATTTAACGAACCTCGCTAATTCAGTTTGTAGCGAGTTGAACTCTGCCACGAGAGCTTCCCAGATTTGGGGCCAAAGAACGCATTGTGGAACGCTTTCAGGAAGAGGTAGCTATCCACGAATCTCAGCAAGACAAAAGTGGGTGCGTATAGCAGGATGTCCCAGCGTTTGTGCCGGAAGCTGACCACGACGGCGCTTAAAAGCATGAACCCGCCGTCAATGCTCGCCCACGTTGCGACCGTCCTCGGGTAAAAGTAGGACCACAGTGGTACAAGCAAGAGTAGGATTGATGCAATTAACCCTTCGCCCATAACCAATTGGGTCTCAAGTGCAATCTTGCGCCTGCTGCCCCACATCTTGAGTTGCCGGGTGCAAGTCCACGCGCCGCCGTTCCAACGGATCAACTGGCGGCTGTAAGAACGGAGCAAATCCTGAGGATCCGCTGTGATGACCACCGCGTCACGCACGTAGATCACGTCATAGCCAAGGTCATGGGCGCGAAGCGTGGCCATCATATCTTCGACAATACTAGGCCTGCTTTCCCAAATTTGATCGAAGAGGCTCATGCGAAAAACCGAACAGCAGCCTGCCGCGACGTTGATCGTTCCCAGTGCGTGTTGTCCTTCTTTGATCAGCCAATGCCCGACGGCATACTGTAGCGCTCGCCAAGCTGTGAGCCAGTTCTTCGGTCGGGACTTAACTTTCCCGCAAGCAATCGCTGCGTTGGGGAACTTGTCAAAGGCGCGTACCATCGCGGCGAAATAGCCGGGTTCGAACGTAGTATCCGCATCGGCCAGCGCGAGCAAGTCATAGCTGGCTAGATTGAACTGCTTGATGCCTTTGGCTATCGCCAAGGACTTCCCGCCGTTTACCGGGAGCTCCAGGACATTAATGCCTCGCGTCAATGCCAGCGACGCCGTATCATCGGTGGAACCGTCGCTCACCAGATAGATGTCCTTCTTGTCGACACCTGCCGAAATGATGCTGTCAATTGTGGATACGATCGCTACCGCTTCGTTCTTCGCCGCGATGAGTGCGCAGACCCTCATTGAATGGTTACGACCTGCCCAATCGAGGGAACACCATTGGTGTTGACTAAAAACAGAAGGTACGGACCCGGAGGCGCGACGTTACCGTTTGGAGGGCCGGTCAACGTAAGCGTCTGGCCGCTCGCGGTGAAAGACAATCCCACCAGGCGCTGAGACATATCGAAGGCGTGAGTAGGAGCGCCCTCGCGGATAAGCACTGCGCTGGCGATTGTTCCATCGGACGTCACCGTGAACGTCTGCCCATATCCGACAGTGGCCGGAGCGGCGGTCAGTGAAGGCCGCGTTGCCAGCGAGCCATCCGCATTGAACAGATATGCTGGCTGGTAAATTTCGATGTGCTGCTCGAACTTGCCCTGTTGCGGGTTGCCGCCGCTAAGGACGACGGTCGCATCCGGCAGGAGCAACGCTGTGCTGTGATACAGATGCGGGTAGGCGTTTGGAGCTGCCGATGAGAAGGAGTTTGTCGTCGGATCATATAGGTCAGCCGTATAACTGGCGGTCGTGCCGTCTTCGTCATTGGCGCTTCCCCCTACAGCCAGAACCTTGCCGGTGGGCAATAAGACAGCATTCATCTCTGTCCGCGGACGGGACATTGACGGTCCGGCAACCCACATGGGTGTGGTTTGCGACATGTCAATCAGTTCCGTTGTGTTGGTGGCGACGACACTGTTGCCCATGCCTCCCAGGCTCAGAACGACCGGTTGATAATTGGTTTGGGGCAGTAGCGGCAGAAGAACCACCGAGCCGTACGAACGATATTGCGTGTCGAGCGTCGAGGCTAGATAGGTCCAATTCGCTGTGCCCGCGGCAGCATTGGGGTCAAACACCCAAGTCTCCGGTTCCGGTCCGGCGTGAACCAACTTACCGTTCGGTAGCAGAACCATTCGAGGGTAGAGCGCGGGCGCTCCCGGTACCGGAAGGCTACCGTCGGAATAGGTCAGCGTGCGGCAATCTCCAACCGGACCCCCACCAATCGAGCAGGTGGGAATGACTGGGGTGCTCCACGAGCCGTTCCAATATTCGATCAGCGCATTGTCGTCTGCCTTCTCGTCCTGCCCGCCGTAGGTCATCACACGGCCATCGGAGAGTAAAGTCGTCGTTGGATACCAGCGTCCTGCCACCATGGGTGGAGTAACCGTGAACGTTGAGGTAGCTGGATCGAAAATCGCAGACAAATTACTCCCGCCGAAGCCCTGGTCTTGCGCGGTAGTAATGTCGTGCGGTGCCTTGTGTCCCGGCGTGTTTTCCATGGCGCTCGTTGCCCTGCCGCCTGGGACCTTGGTGCCGTGGCCCATGGCCCGCATGATCGCCGCAGCTGGTCCCGTTGCATAAGTATCGGTGCCGCCGTTGATGAAAATCCTGCCGTCGGCCATCGGCGTCGCACCATTACAGAAGACGTCGAAAGGAACTGGTATCGTATTGAATGCGCCGGTAGAAGGCGTCCAAATCGTGGCCGATCCAGGGCCCGTCGGGCAGCCGGCAAGACCCGGTGGGCAGTTGCCCGATCCCGCGATATAAAGGACGTTGCCTGTGTTCAGTACGATCCCGTGTACCGGATTGATGGGCATCAAGTTCGCTGCGGTCGTCCAAACTCCCTGACCCGCCGGCGTGGCAGGATTCTGCGTTACGCTCGTCCCAGGTGGCGGAATAGGCACGGGAGCGGGCGTCGGGGTCGGCGTTGGAGTTGGAGTCGGCGTTGGAATCGGAGTCGGGGTCGGCGTTGGCGTAGGAGTTGGCGTCGGAGTGGGAGTGGGAGTTGGGGTCGGCGTTGGAGTCGGCGTTGGAGTCGGAGTCGGGGTGGGAGTTGGAGTCGGAGTTGGGGTCGGCGCCGGGCTGGCGGTAGGCGTGATCCGTTGCTGACCGCCGTAATAGCTGCAGCCGTAAAGCGTGGCGGTAAAGGCCACGATCGTCACCGCGATTGATATCCTCTTCATGCTCACTCTTCCTCCTCGACAGCCACAAACGTGTTTTCGTCCTTACTGCCTGGCATGCGGCCCGAGCTGGCGGTGTCCCTAGCTCACAGCTAACGAATCAAACCGAGGACCGCTTAAAATTCGAGCAAAGCGAGGTTGGCGCTTATCAATGTTTATCTTGCCATCCGCGCCAGAACCTTATGAATATTTCGACACCTGCGCCCGTTCGCGGCATGACGGTGCGGGTTTCGTAGAGGTACACAGTGCCCACTTCGAAGGTTGAATGTTCCGTGGGCACGAGCAGCTCGATACCGCCGCCCTCGCGGGTAAAATTGTTCCAGTCGTAGTGCTTGGCGTCTTTGGAGGCCGTGATCTGCCCGAAGACGATAAGATTGGGCAACAGCTTGTTCGTGCCGTGGGCCTTATCCTTCCAAACGGTCACGCCCTGCTTGGCGTAGTCCACGAACAAAGTGTTATGGAGCTCGGTCGGGCTTATATTCAATGCGGCGATGCCCCAACCGCTTCCCGGGAACCGTCCGCCCTGATTCCAGCCTATCCAATAGTTGATGTCGGTAGTCGGAGCCGCCGCCGTTACGCCGCTGACGAAGCGATGTTCAGCCGTGTATCCGACGTCGGCCCTTACAAGGGCGCCAATACTCTTGTATGCAAAGGTCTTCGCCAACTTCAGACCACCACTGGCACGAACGAAGCGGTTCCAGTCAAGGCTGTGCTGATCAACGCTGTCGGTCGTGTTGACGTAAGCACCGAGGTCAAATGGGCCGACGGTGCGGAAGACCAGGCTCTGTTCCCCGAACGCGCGTACCGCAAAGTCCTTTTCCAACGGACTGGTTCCGCCCGAATCAATCCACATGCTGCCTTGGCCCGTTGGCGCCGTACCCGTGATTCTTGGCGCGGTGTCTTGGCTGGTGATGACCCTTGGGGCCATGACCTCCTGAGCGGTGGCTACCGATGCGCACAACAACAACAGAGCTGCTAACCTCATGATGCTCTCTCCCTATCTACTTCCTGTGCAAAGGCTTGTGTTCGTCAGCCGCTGAATTCGACAAGGCCTGTCCCAGGCGGTCAATCGGACCTGTCCGTTCGGACAGTCAAAGATTGCGTTGTCCTGTCCGTTCGGCCAATGGACCACACGTCCCGGAAAGCAGGTACGAAGGTACATCACGGTAGTAGTACTGCGCGGAGAGTAGGTGGACCGGACCAGACGTTGCTCGAGGCCCGCTGGTCGCTGGCGGCTACGTTGTGGTCGGAGAAAAAGGGAAGCCCACCGGGATTGGTGTAACACTCCCAAGTTTGGCGCTCCGCTCCGGAGACCGCGCCGCGCTGGACCATGGGGCGGAGCACGCCAGTCCTATAGAGGATCGAATGGCCCGCGGCTTAGCGGGGCTTTAACTCTTCTAGTTTGGATTCCAGCTCGCGGACTCGTTTTTGGAGGTCGGGTAGGCGGGTTAGGGCTGCTGTGTATTTTAGCCAGAGCTTGTTTTCTACCGCTGGGGAGCCGGAACAGATTGAGTTTGAAGCTACGTCTCGAGGTAGGCCGCTTTGTGCTGTGACGATTACGTTGTCGCCTACGGTCAGATGGCCTGAGGAGGCCGACTGGCCGGCGAAGATGCAGTTGTCGCCTACTCTCGTAGAGCCAGCTAGGCCGGTCTGGCCGCAGATCATGTTGTTGACTCCAAGTCGGGAGGCGTGGCCAATTAGGACCAAGTCGTCTATTTTGGTGCCGCGGCCTATGCGGGTTTCGCCTACTGTGGCGCGGTCGATGCAGGAGTTGGATTGGACTTCGACGTCGTCTTCGAGGACTGCTGGGCCGGATTGGACGATCTTGTACCAGGTGCCGTCGTTTTGTTTGGCAAAGCCTAAGCCGTCGCCGCCGATTATCGCACCAGGTTGGAGGATTACGCGGTGGCCTACGCGGCAGTGTTCGCGGACTACCGCGTGGGCGTGGGCGAAGAAATTGTCGCCGATTATAGCGCCTTGGTAGATGGTTACGAAACTGTGTAGGACTGCGTTTTGGCCCAGCTCGGCTTCTTCATCGATGAAGCAGTAAGGACCTATATGGGCGCCCTCGGGGACTCGGGCCGTTCTTGCGATTACTGCTGTCGGGTGGACGCCTGGTTGGTATTGAGGTGGCTGGTAGAAGAGTTCTAGCGCTTGGGCAAAGGCCAGATAGGGGTTCGGGGTGCGTAGGGCGGCTAAGGGGGGAGATTTGGGTCGCGGTTGAGCGGGACGCCTTCTTCGATCAGGACTGCGGAGGCTCGGGTGGTTTTCAGCATAGGGATGTAGCGCTTGTTGGATAGGAATGTAATTTGGCCTGGGGTGGCTTGGTCGATGCCGGCTACGCCTTGGATTTCGATTTCGGGGGGGCCTTCGAGGCGGCAGAATAGTTTTTCGGCTAGGTCGGCGAGTTTCATTCGATCGGCTCCTGTTGTTTAGATTGGGAGTCTCGCATAGCGTTGGGAGGGAAGTACAGTTGGGCGAGGCTTGCGATATTGGAGAAAACCCGGACGGGAGGTATCGGAACGATCTAGCCGAGATGGGGCGCAGCAGTGATGCACCCGTACGAGGAATGGATCGCAATGGTCGAGATCTAATCGGTGAAGAGGCGGGGTTGGGCGGCGGACGGGCTGGGCCGGTGGCTTGCGGCGGGCTATGCCCACTACGCCTAACACGGTGACCTCGGTGAGGGCTGACCGAGGGACGAAGATGCGGTCGGTGGTGGAGTTTAGGTCTGGGGGCGTGATTTGCAGGCCGTTGTCGAGGAGGGAGAGCAGGTCGTTGGGGACTACGCCTTCGAGGGTATCGCCGTCGAGGAAGCGCAGGCGGACCCAGAGGCCGTCGAGTTTGGGGCGGCTTAGGAAGGCTTTGCGCTCGGGCTCGTAGTCGTTGGAGAACTCGCGGACGAAATAGATGGAGCGGACCTTGGCCAGCGGGATGGATTCGTGCTCGCCGTCGGGGGTAAGCAGATCGACCGGGTCGGAATGACCCAGGTGCGTCGGATTGAGGTAGCCGCGCAGAGATTTCCTGTCGGATAGCGCGACGATCACTTTCTTGTGCGTCGAGGCTGGGGAGCGAGTTTTCAAGGATAGAGTACGCCCAAGACTTAGCTATTTGCGAAATGTGCTGATGTATGTTATGTTAAGCGGGATTTTCCTGTCAACTCCTTGTTTCCATTAGGGTTAGGGCCCCGGAGCGCCGCCCGTTGACCGAAAAAAAGCAGATCCTCAAGTCCGCGTCGATCATCTCGCTGGTCACTATTGCAAGTCGTGTTCTTGGTTACGTTCGCGATCAACGAATTGCCTTGTTATTGGGGACGACTTCTTGCGGCGGATGCCTACGTTTTGGCGTATCGAATCCCCAACCTTTTTCGGCGCTTAGTGGCGGAAGGATCGATGACCGCCTCGTTCATTCCTGTATTTACGACGTACATGCGGGAACGGACAAAGGAAGAAGTTTGGGATTTCGCGAACAAATTGTTTTGGACGCTGGCGCTGGTGGTGGCCATCATCACGGTTTTGGGAATGGTTTTCTCGCCGTTTGTGGTGCATCTGTTTGCTGGGAAGAGCGCTGCGGGGGATCAGGCTGTCGAGCTGAATCGGATTGTTTTTCCGTATTTGTTCTTTGTGGCTATGGCAGCGCTGGCCATGGGGATTCTGAATTGCTTTCACATTTTTGGATTGCCTGCGGCTACCCCGGTGATTCTGAATGTTGCGACCATTGCGTTTTCGATTGGAGCGGTGTGGCGATATTTCAAGGATCCCGCGACCTCCATAGTAGTGGGCGTGCTGGTTGGGGGCGTGCTGCAGTTTTTGATGCAGGTGCCGGCGCTGGTACAGAAGGGGATGACGTTCAAGTTTGGGATTTCGTTTTCGCATCCGGCGATCCGGAACGTGGCGCGGTTGATGATTCCGCGGCTGTTTGGGATCGGGATTGGGCAGATCAATTTGCTGGTGGATACGCGGTTTGCGACGGCGGCGAAAATGCCGGGGGGCAGTCTTGCAGCGCTGTACTTGGCGGACCGGGTGATGGAGTTGGTGCTGGGCGGGTACGCGATTGCAGTGGCCACGGCGATCCTGCCGATGATGTCACATCAGGCGGCGGCGAATGACTTCGTCGGGCTGAAGAAAACCTTGACCTTTTCCGTGCGGATTGTGGCGTTCATTACGATTCCGGCGATGCTGGGGTTGATGATTCTGCGCGAGCCGATTATTCGCGTCTTGTTTCAGCACGGACAGTTTATGGCGGCGTCCACGCGATTGACGGCACGGGCGCTGTTGTACTACGCGATTGCTCTGCCGGGGCTGGCGACCGTGAAGCTGGTGGTGCCGGCCTTTTATTCGACGCGGGACACCAAGACGCCGGTGATCGTGGCGGCGATCTCGATGGTGATCAACGTTTTGCTGAACATTTTGTTCCTGAATACCTGGCTATTCACCCGGGTCCAGAACGGCGGGCCGGCGCTGGCGACCGCACTCGCTTGCTATTTCGATTTCTTCGCGCTGTTTATTATTTTCAGGTTGCGGTATGGAGCGTTGGGGATCCGGGAGATTTTGTCGTCGTTCGCCAGGATTTTTATGTGCTCGGCGGCGATGGGAGTGGCTTGCTGGTTTGCGGCCCGCTATACGCAATTTACGATGCATTCGAGGTTTTACATCCAGTTGTTGGTATTCGCGGGACTGTTGGGCGGGGCGACCGCGTTGTACCTGGCGCTGGCCTGGGTGTTCCGGTGTCATGAGATGGAAGAGATTTACGGGATCGCCACGCGAAAGAATCGCAGCGGCGAAGCGTACGTGGAGGCGTGATGGAGATCGCGGCCACCATAACGTCTTTCGTGACGCACGTGAAGGTGGAGAAAGGTCTGTCCGCTAATACGGTGAGCGCGTACCGGCGCGACTTGTTGAAGTTTGAAGGTCTTCGCAAAGAAGCGGAAGCTGGTGCTGGAGGCGGTCAGCCGGGACGATCTGGTGGATTTTCTGGCTGGGTTGTACCGGGAGAAACTGGAAAGCCGGACGGTGGCCCGGCAATTGGTGACACTGCGAAATTTTTTCCGCTATGCGCAGATACAAGATTTGATTACGGCGGATCCCTCGGCGAATTTGGAGTCGCCGAAAATCCGGCGGTCGTTGCCAGGATATTTGCGGCTGGAGGAAGTGGAGCGATTGCTGACGCAGCCGGATTCGAAGACGGCGCTGGGTTTGCGTGACCGCGCGATGCTGGAAGTCTTGTATTCGACTGGGTTGCGCGTATCGGAGCTGGTGGGCTTGCGTGTCGGCGATCTGGATAGCAAGGCTGGGTGCGTGCGGTGCATCGGCAAAGGGGATAAAGAACGCATTGTGCCGGTGGGCCGCAAGGCCTTGGCGATGGTCGAGAAGTATTTGCAGGAAGGGCGGCCGGAGTTGCTGCGGCAGGCCAAGGCGATGAACAGTACGGCGCTGTTTGTGAACAAGCGCGGAGTTGCGCTGAGCCGAGTGGGAGTCTGGAAAATCTTGTCGGGCTACGGCCGGCGAGCGGGATTGCGAGTGGCACTGACGCCGCACATGTTGCGGCACAGTTTCGCGACCCATTTGTTGGAAAACGGCGCGGATTTGCGGTCGGTGCAGCTGATGTTGGGACATGCCGACATATCCACGACGCAGATTTATACGCATGTTGTCGAGGAGCGGTTGAAGCAGATTTACAAGGCACACCACCCGCGCGCGTAGCGGGTTGGACCCCGGAACGCAGAGCGGGTGCGGCCGCGGCTGGCACGATGGGAAGAACGGACGGACATTTCCATTCGTTCTTGCGACGAGCGGCACGGACACCCTGAAGGTGAAGGAGCGCAATGCCAGACTATATGTTTTTGTTGGAAAGCCGGCTGTCGCCGGAGCAGCGCGCGGTGATGTTGCGCGTGCAGGAGCTGGCCGCGGCCATGGGATTCAATTTGTATCTGACGGGCGGCACGGTGCGGGACCTGATCACTGGAGCGTCGCTACGCGATTTAGATTTTACCGTCGAAGGGAACCCGTCGAAGATCGCGCGGGAATTGGAGAAGGGTGGCGCGAAGATTCTTCTGGAAGACGAGAAGTTACGGCATATCGAAGTGCTGTTTGCCGGAGAGGTGGAGGGCAGTATTTCGGCGGCGCGCGATGACCACTACGTGCGTCCTGGGACACGGCCTGAGATTCGCTGGTCCACGATCATGGAGGACCTGCGACGGCGGGACTTTTCGCTGAACTCGATTGCGATTTCGTTGAATCCGGCTTCACGTGGATTGCTTCTTGATCCAACGAACGGGTTGTCCGACATCGAGCGCGGAGAAGTGCGGGCCTTAACGATCCATAGCTTCACGAACCAGCCGGTGCGCTTGTTGCGGCTTCTGCGGTTTTCAGCGCGGATGGGATTCAAGCCGGAGGGTCGCACCCAGGAATGGTTCGACCTGGCGATCGAGCGCGATCTGCATCACACCATAACACCAGAAGACGCAGGAGGGGAGTTGCGGGCGGTAGCGCGCGAGGAGCGTCCGGCGGTGGTTTTGAAGGCCTGGGAACAGCACGATTTGCTGGAGGTCGTGAATCCGAACCTGGCAAAGAGGCACCCGGACTACGACGCGATCGCGCGGTTGATGAAGGTGCGCGAGGACTTGTTTACGGCTGGATTCCGACCGCGGTTGGCGTCGCCGATGTTGCTGGCAATACTGGGAAAGCTCAAGGATCGCGAGCAGAGCGCCGTGCTCTCCAGGGCGGGGTACCGTTCGGCGGAAATCGACAAAGCATTGGGTTTCGCGGAGGAGACTCTTGAGGCGCAAAAGGAATTGATCGGAAAGAAAATGAACGCGCCGATTGATGCTTACCGCTTCCTGGAGCAAATGCCGCTCGATCGGATTGCGTATTTGCTCGCCGAATCGACGAATTCGGCGGCGTTGTCCAAGATCCGGGCTTACTTGAACAAGTGGAGGCCGGTGCGCATCGGTTTGCCACTGGTGGCGAATGAGCTCGAGGCGTTGGGGATGGCGCGTGGGGAGAAGTTTGATCAGATTGTCGAGCAGGTGTTCGCCATTCAACTGACAGGACGCGGCAAGACGCCCGAGGAGCGGGAAAAGATTTTGCGGAAGCTTTCTGGAATCAAGGAAGTTCCGAAGAAAAAAGAGAAAGAGAAAAAGCCGGCGAAGGCTGCGGAGAAGGCACACGGGGCTGTGGAGGCCGCGGCGAAACAAAGCCACGGGACTGCTGCGGGCAAGGCGGCCATCAAGGCGCAGCACAAGGCTCACGGGGCGGCGGGGAAGGCGAGTGCTCCTGCGACGCACGGAAAGAGTGCGGCTGCGTCGAAAAAGAGCAGCGGCCGCAAGTAGCGCAAGCGGTTTGTAGCGGCGCGGCTCACAGCAACCTCCGATACCTGTGGCCGATGCCTGTGGGAAACTTCAGATTGCGTGTCGCAATTCTCTTGAGAGAGATTTACAATCGAGTTCCATGGGTCAACCGCAGTTCGTCCATCTTCACGTTCACACCGATTACAGTCTGCTCGACGGGGCTTGCGAAACCACGGAACTTCTTGACGAAGCTTCGCGGCAGAAAATGCCCGCGGTGGCGATCACCGACCACGGCAATCTGTTTGCCGCGGCGAATTTTTTCTATGAGGCGAGCAAGCGCGACGTTAAACCCATCATCGGGTGCGAGGTTTACGTTGCGAAGGGGAGCCGGCACGATCGCGGCGGCGACAAGGCTAACGGCGGCAATGGTCAGGACCGCGGCGAGGCGGCAGAGCCTTCCGGCGGCCGGGGCAGCAATCACCTGGTGCTGCTGTGCGAATCGCTGGAGGGTTATCACAACCTGATCAAGCTGGTGTCCGCGGGCTTCCTCGAGGGTTTCTACTACAAACCGCGCATCGATTACGATCTGCTCTCCAGGCATAGTAAGGGATTGATCGCGCTGTCCGCGTGTCTGCGCGGACCCGTGACCGAGGCCGTCGTGGAAGAGAAGTTGGACGTGGCGCGTGAGAATGCCTACCGGCTAAGGGATGTTTTTGGCAAGAATAATTTCTTCCTTGAGATTCAGGATCAAGGGCTTGAGATTGAGAAGGGCGTAAATCGGGAACTGGTCCGCCTTTCGAAAGAGACCGGGATTCCCCTGATCGCGACGAACGACTGCCACTATCTGCATCATGAAGACGCGCATGCGCAGGAGGTGTTGCTCTGCATTCAAACGGGCAAGACCATGAGCGATGCGCACCGCATGAAGTTCGCTACCGATCAGTTTTATTTCAAGAGCGCGGAAGAGATGGCGAAGGTGTTTCGCGAAGTACCCGACGCGCTGAGCCGCACCGTGGACGTCGCGCATCGGTGCAACGTCAAGATCGAGCGTATTCCGAATCCTTTCCCCGAATTCAAGGTGCCTGCGGGCCATACGGCGGGCAGTTATTTCGAGAAAGTCGTGCGGGAAGGGTTTGCCGCGCGGGTGCCGAGCCTGGAACGACTGGCGGCGCAGGGCGTTTTGCACAATCCGCTTTCTGAATACGAGCGGCGGCTAACGTCGGAAATTCAGATGATCCAGCAGATGCGCTACGAAGGTTACTTTCTCATTGTCTGGGACTTCATTCACTACGCGCGCACGCAGGATGTGCCCGTGGGACCTGGGCGCGGGTCGGCGGCGGGGAGCCTGGTGAGCTATGCGCTGCGGATTACGGACGTCGACCCGCTGCAATACAACCTGCTGTTTGAACGATTTCTTAATCCGGAGCGGGTGTCCATGCCTGACATCGATATCGACTTCTGCATGCGGCGGCGCGGCGAATTGATCGAGTACGTAACGCAGAAGTATGGGCGCGAAAATGTCGCGCAGATTATTACGTTCGGAACAATGGCGGCGAAAGCGGCGGTCAAAGATGTGGGCCGCGCGATGGATATTCCATACGGGGAAGTAGACCGTCTGGCGAAACTGATTCCGACCACGCTGGGAATCGAGCTGGAGGACGCTCTTGTCCATGCGCCGCAATTGAAGGCGGCCGTCAACAGTGACGAACGGCTGAAAGATCTGATGGCCGTGGCGCTGCGGCTCGAGGGGCTTTCCCGGCATGCATCGACGCATGCGGCCGGCGTTGTTATTTCGCCCCGGCCGCTCACCGACGTTGTGCCGGTTTACAAGACGAACCGGGATGAAATCACGACGCAGTACGACATGAATGCGCTGGAGCGCATCGGCCTGCTGAAGATGGATTTTCTCGGGTTGACGACGCTGACTGTGCTGCACGATACGGTGCAGATGATCGAGCAGAACCGTGGAGTGAAGGTCGATCTTGACAGCCTGCTGCTGGACGATGCCGACACCTACAAGCTTTTTACCCGTGGAGACACAACCGCGATCTTTCAGTTTGAGTCGCATGGGATGCGCGACATTCTGCGCCGCTATCAGCCGACGAGAATTGAAGATCTGACAGCGCTGAACGCGCTTTATCGTCCCGGGCCGATTCAGGGCGGCATGATCGACGACTTCATCAACCGGAAGCATGGGAAGACGAAGGTGAGTTACGAGCTTCCACAGCTGAAAGATATTCTGGAAGAAACCTACGGCGTGATTCTGTATCAGGAACAGGTGATGCAGATCGCCAACCGGCTGGCCAGTTTTTCGTTGGGAGAAGCGGACATCCTTCGCCGCGCGATGGGGAAGAAGAAGAAGGAAGAAATGGCGGCTCAGCGAGCCAAATTCATGGCGGGCTGCGCGACGAACAAGATTCCCGAGAAGAAGGCTGACCGGATTTTCAATTTGATGGAAGAGTTTGCGGGCTATGGATTTAACAAGTCGCATTCCTGCGCGTATGCGCTGCTGGCCTACCAGACGGCCTACTTGAAGACCCACTATCCCGTCGAGTTTATGGCCGCACTGCTTACATCGGAAACCGGCAATGCCGACAAGGCCGTGAAATACATCAATGAGGCGCGGGGTATGAGCATTTCGATTTTGCCTCCGGACGTGAATGAGAGCGATTTGTACTTTACACCGGTCGGGGAGGCGATACGGTTCGGGCTGGCGGCGATCAAAAACGTTGGTGAGAACACAGCCAAGGCAATTCGCGAATCACGATTGACCCAGGGGGAGTTTCGCTCGCTCTATGACTTTTGCGAGCGCATCGAGTCGCGCTTCCTGAACAAGCGCGTGTTCGAGAGCTTGATCAAGTGTGGAGCAATGGATTCGCTGGGCGCGCGGGAAAGCATGTTGGCATCGGTGGACGATGCGGTCGCGGCGCTACAGCGAGCAACGCGCATTCGTGAATCGGGGCAACATGGGTTGTTTGGGACCGCAGCCGCGCCGGCCGCGGTGGCGTTTGAGATGTGCGACGCCGCGCCCTGGAGCGAGGAGGAACGGCTGGCCAGCGAGTACGCCATGCTGGGCTTTTACGTTTCCGGGCATCCTTTGGCCAAGTACGCGTCGCGGCTGCAGGAGCTGAAGACGGTGTCGCTCGGGGAAGTGGAGGGGCAGCGCAACGGCAAAGAGATCACCGTGGCAGCGTTGATTGTCGGCGTCGCGGCCGATGCGTTCTAAGAAGGGCGCCAGATGGGCCATTTATACGATTCAGGACATGACCGGTATTCAGGAGCTTTTGGCGTTTCCCGAGGCGTTCGGCAAATTGGAGAACACTTTGAAGCCGCGGGTGCCGTTGCTATTGAAGGCGCGGGTGCAGGTGGAGGAGTCGGGAACTCGCCTTTCGTTGCAGGAGGCCCGCGTGCTGGAAGGGCTTGGGGAGTCGCAAGCGACCTCGACCTCGAGTGTGCGCATCCGTATGAATTTGGAGCATTGCCCCGAAGACCTGGTCGACCGGCTTCAAGATATATTCGCGTCATATCCAGGGCGTAATCCGGTAATCTTCGATCTGCTTAGCCCGGATGGAACGGTGGCACAGATGGAAGTGCAACGCCGCGTTCAGCTTTCGGCGGAGCTGGTGACCGCGATCCGCGAAGTTTGTGGCGGCGAGTCGATCGATCTGGTGATGTGAATGGCGCCCAAAGACAAAATACGAGTGGTTCACCAGCCGGGTGACCGGCAGCGCGAGATTGATCGCCTGGAGGAGGATGTCGAGGAGTTGCGGCATCTCGCCAACAGCCCGACTGCCGAAGCAGAACTTGAGAGAATTCGCCAGCAGGTGGCGGAACTTCGCCACGAGTTCTATGCGCACCTCGGAGCCTGGCAGCGGGCCCAGATCGCACGGCACCCACAGCGACCGTATACGCAAGATTTCATCGGGCTATTGTTCACTGAGTTTATGGAGCTGCACGGCGACAGGGCCTACGGTGACGACAAGGCGATCGTGGCGGGCCTGGCGAAATTTCACGGCCGGCCGGTGGCCGTCATTGGCCATCAGAAGGGTCGCGATACAAAGCAGCGACTCCTGCGCAACTTCGGCCAGCCGAAGCCTGAAGGGTATCGCAAGGCTTTGCGGGTTATGGAATTGGCGGCGAAGTTCAATAAGCCCGTCTTTACGTTTATCGACACGCAAGGGGCGTACCCGGGTATCGACGCGGAGGAACGCGGCCAAGCCGAGGCCATTGCCAAGAACTTGCGAGAGATGGCGCGGCTTCCCGTGCCGATTATTGTGACCGTGACCGGCGAAGGCGGCTCCGGAGGCGCGCTGGCCATCGCGGTCGGAGATCGCGTGAACATTCTGGAGAACAGTTTTTACTCGGTGATTTCGCCGGAGGGTTGCGCGGCCATCATGTGGCGCGATGCCTCGAAGGCGGAAACCGCGGCGGTGGCGCTGAGGATCACCGCGAATGATTTGAAAGAATTGGGGATTGTCGATGAGATCGTACCGGAGCCTGAGGGTGGGGCGCATACTTCCTATGAAGGCACCGCGCGCTTGTTGGAAGCCGTGCTTGATCGGCAACTCGTGGCTTTGACAAACGAGTCGACAAAGGATCTGGTCGATGCCCGATATCAGAAATTCCGCAAAATGGGACAGTTTTTCGATCTTGGAAGCTGAAGTAAACGACTGCGGGTCGGCCTCCGGTTACCCTTTTTGATTCCCCCCTTTTGTACCCGTGGCACATTGGCTACTTTAACCTAGAGGTGCGTTGTGACCCTTTCTCCTCCGGTTTATTCTGGATAAGCCATCATCCAACGTGGGTCGGCTCAGGGAAACTGCCGTGAAGCAGCGGCCGGTCCAGGGAGAACAGCACTCATCATGTCGGAACCTTTCCGTCCGTATGAAAAGCTCGTGGAGATCACGATCCAGGGGAAGAAGTTTCAGGTACCGGAGAGGAATTCTCTGCTGCGGTGCTTCCAATTCATCAGCCCCGAGACGATTCCCTATGGAAGGTTCTGCTGGAACCAGGAATGCCAATATTGCCGCGTTTCGTGCCAATTGCCGGACGATGATGAGCCGCGGGAGATGCTGAGCTGCAAGTTTATCGTCATGGCCGGGATGGAAATTACGGAACTCAGCCAGGAGCTGAAGTGGTGCTTGCGGGCGAAGCTCACATCGGATGCGCCGGTTAGCCAGTAAGATCGCTGGTTACAAGCATTTTCCTGCTCTTTCCCTTGCAACTTTTTCGGGCTTTTCGTGTTTACAGGCAACATACGATCGCGTGGCGGCGGTTGTGCGACGTCAATACCCTTATTTACCCCCGGCGCACAGCCGCCTCCAAAACTAGTCTGCGTCTATTTCCTCGATCACCGAGCCGATCTTAGTGCTCCCGCTGGAGTCTGCGTGGTAAATCCGAGACCCGCCTTCAGCGGCTGAAGCCGGGTCGACAGGCGGGGTTTGCGCTCCGTCCTTGTGTCGACTACGATTCCAGGCGAATGATGATGAGGCTAACCGATTTCTCACAATGTGATGGGTGCGGCCGGGTGGCCTCTTCCGGGCATATTGCCAGGAGGCTGCAGCGACTCGAATGGACGACACGATACCGCCCTATCCACATTGGAACCGTGTTGCTTGGGGCGTATTCACCGCGATGATGACGGCGAGTTTCTGTATTCTGAGGGCGGCGCCTTCCGGGGCGAAGCCGAGCATGTGCTTGCTGCTACGGGTGTGGCTCCTGCTGGAAAATCCTGGCAAGCAGTTTTGGCGGAATTTCAGCGCGGCGGGTTCCTGCTGACGTATGCGCTGGAATGCCCCATCGAGCCCAGCGTCGGTGAGGCCGAGGTGCAATCGTTGCTGGAGGCGCGACGGCCAGCGCTGCTGGCGCGCATCCGGCGGTCGTTGAAACCGAAGCGGATCGTGCTGATATCGCGCTTGCTGGAGCCTCTGCTGGCGTCGCTGAGAGAAGCTGATGCGGGATGTCCCGTCATCCTCGATGATGGTAAAGCGTTCGCTCTGGACGGCGCTCGGCGGGAGGATGCGGCTGCGCGTCTCCGTCAGATTTTGGCCGCCGCGCAGAGCCGCTAGATGGTGTGGGGAGCCTGTCCTGTCCGGCTGGCCGAGATCTGGTCTTGTGGCCCCTATTGCCGCATGAGAGCTATGATAGAATCGGGCGCGAAAGTGAAACTGGGCGTGCGCCGGAGTGACACCTATGCAGAGACGAGTGAAATTCGGGATCGGCATTGGCGTGATCGTGGTGTCGATGGCGTTTTTGGCTTGGCTTGGTTACGGCGAGAGCAAGACCTACTATCACACCATCGCAGAGTTGCCTGGTTTGCAAGGGGACGCTCGTGGACACCGTTTGCGCGTGGGTGGTACGGTTGAGACGGGGAGCATTCACCGGCTGCCAGGGCGTGTTGATTTCGTGCTGCAGGGAGAAGGGCAGTCGCTGCCCGTGAGTTATATCGGGAGCGATCCCTTGCCGGATACGTTTGTGGATAAGTCTCAGGCGTTGGTGGAAGGAAGTCTCGCGAAAAACGGGAGTTTTGTGGCGGAGCAGGTTCAGGCGAAGTGCGCATCAAAGTATGAGGCCGCGCCTACGGCTGGTCCGCCTGCAAAGTCTGCCGACAAGGGCTCGGGATCGGCGCAGCCTGGAAGTATGATGTAATCGAATTGGCGGCGCGCCCGGTGCCGTATTTTTTTGGCGATTGAAGCGCGCAGCCAGGAATGGCTGTGCCGCAGGGAAGGCTGGTCGTAAGTGGATGTATTTGGCTCATTTGCCCTTCTGTTGGCCTTCATTTGCGCCGCATACGCGTTTGTAGGCGGCATTTTTGCGATTCGGACTCGCCATCCGCTGCTGGTCAAGAGTGCCAGACAAGCGGGAATGGCGACCTGCGGACTGATTTTCATCGCCACCTTCAGCCTGGTTTATCTTTTCTTCAGCGATAGCTATTGGGTTGCTTATGTGGTCGCGCACAGTAACCGCGACCTTCCCACGTTCTATAAGATCGCCGCGCTCTGGTCTGGACAAGAAGGCTCGCTGCTTTTCTGGAGTTTCCTGCTGGCCATCTATGTGTTCTCCGCGTTGTTTGCTTACCGCAACAAAAACGGGGAACTGATGCCGTACGTTGGCGTGGTTCTGGCTGGCGTACAAATATTCTTTCTAACGCTGAATAATTTCATAGCCAGCCCTTTCAAGGTGCTAGCGACGCCGGGTGCCAATGGCGCGCTTGATATCTTTACGCGCGCGGACGGCAACGGTCTGAACCCGCTTCTGCAATATCCGGAGATGGTGATTCATCCGCCGAATCTTTATTCCGGGTACACCGGATTTACGATTCCGTTTGCGTTTGCCCTGGGAGCCTTGCTGGCTCGTTATCCCGGCGAAAAGTGGATTCACCTGACGCGTAAGTGGACGATGATCGCGTGGTGCTTCCAAACAGCCGGCGTTTTGCTCGGCGCGCACTGGGCTTACGCGGTGCTGGGTTGGGGCGGATATTGGGGATGGGACCCGGTCGAAAATGCGTCTTTGTTGCCGTGGCTGACGGGCACCGCGTTTCTGCATTCGGTGATGATGCAGGAAAAGCGCGGGATGATGAAGGTGTGGAACGTCTGGCTGGTGTTCTTGACGTTCATGCTGTGCATTCTTGGGACGACTCTGACACGCAGCGGGATCGTTAGCTCGGTGCATGCCTTTGCGCAGTCGAGTATCGGGAACTGGTTTGTTGGCTTCCTGGCCATCATCCTTGCGGTTTGCTTCGTGGCGTATGTAAAGAATCGCGATTACCTGAAGAGTGAGAATCATCTGGATTCGATCATCTCCCGGGAATCGAGTTTTCTGTTTAACAATCTGATCTTGCTGGTGTCTTGCATCGCGGTTCTGTCAGGCACGCTGTTCCCAGTGTTTTCCGAATGGTTGTCGGGCTCGCGGATCAGCGTAGGTGCGCCGTTCTTCAACAAAGTAAATATTCCGCTTGGATTTTTGCTTCTTTTCTTAACCGGCGTTGGGCCCTTGCTGGCCTGGCGGAAGACTTCTGCGGACAGCCTGAAGCGCAATTTCGGGCGACCGCTGGTATTCAGTGTGATCGCCGGCGCGATCGCGTTCGCATTGGGACTTCGCGAGTTTTATTCCCTTATTTGTTTGACCTTGTGCCTGTTTGTGGCGACCACGATTTTGATCGAGTTCTACCGTGGGGCGAAGGTGGTCCGGTCGCGATCGGGAGCTTCGTTCGCGGCATCCGCCGTGGATTTGACAATGCGGAATACGCGACGGTACGGCGGATACATCGTACATATGGGAATGGTATTGATTTTCGTGGGTTTGGCGGGCGCGGCGTTCAACAAAGACGTGCAGAAAGAAATGCAGATCGGCTCTACCCTGCAGATCGGGCCTTACAACCTGCTGCTGCAGAGCTTCGAGTCCAAACCGGAGAAGAATTACACCGCGGAGCGCATGGTCGTCGAAGTGATGCGCGACAACAAGCCTCTGATGATGCTTTATCCCGAGAGGCGTTTCTTCCAGACCAATGAGCAGTCCGGGACCATGGTGGCGATCTACTCCACGCTCCGACACGATTTGTATGTCGTATATGCGGGACGAAGCCCCGATAACCAGACGCCGGTGGTCCATGCTTATTTGAATCCGCTGGTAAAGTGGATCTGGTTTGGAGGCGTTATCGTGGTGCTGGGGACTATCGTGACCTTGCTGCCAAATCGACGCAGTGTTCTGGCGCTGTCTGGAGCGCGGGAGCCTGCTGCTGCGCGTCCCATGACGCCAACCCTGGCGCCTTCTTCGATCACAATGCGGGAAGGACATGATTAGACCTCACCGGCTGGTGGCTTTCTTTTTTTGTATGGCGGGCATTGTTGCGTTTAGCCTGACGGCGGTCGCTCAAGTCGATCGCGCGCGTCAAATTGGCGGCAAGTTCATGTGCATGTGCGGGTGCAACCAGGTTTTGACGCAGTGCAACCACGTCGGATGCACGACATCGACCGCGATGCTGAAAGAATTGGATCAGTCGGTGACGCGCGGGGATTCAGAAGACCTGATCACGCAAGGCTTCGTCCAGGAATTTGGCACCAAGGTTTATGCGGAGCCGCCCAAGTCGGGTTTGAGCTTGGTCGCGTGGGTTCTGCCCAGCGTCTACCTGCTGATCGGGACGGTGCTCGTTATTTTCATCATTTCGCGATGGCGCTCGCGAGCGCTCGGGGAACCCGCCGCGGCTGGCGGCGCTTCCGGTTTTTCGGCGGAAGAGCTGGAGCGGGCGCGGCGACGCGTTGCACGCGAGACAGAGGATTGATGGTCGGTACCTTGTTTCCGGCTTCTCTGCTGCTGGTGATCACCTCCGCCGACGGGGCTGTGCTTGGGGCTTGCCTGGCCTTGGCCATGGCCACAGTGCTTTTCATTTTTTACATTCAGCCGGACGCGTCGGACCTTGCGCCTCACCGGACGAAATTGGATCAATTGATGGAACAGCGAGACACGATTTACGACAATCTGCGCGACCTGCGATTTGAGTTTCGCTCCGGCAAATATGCTGAAGGCGACTACGAAGCGATGAAGGTCGGGTTGGAGAATGATGCCGCGATGGTGCTCGCGCAGATCGATCAAGTGACGGAATCGCAGGTGCGCCGACCTCGGGGGCCGCGGGCGGCGGACGCCGAGCGAGGAGCGCGATGAGAGGACACTTGCTGCGACGTTTTACATTTGTCTTCGGGTTCCTCCTCGGCCCTTGGCTGGCTGCGCAAGCGGGAACGGTTCACGGCACCGTCAAGAACGGAACTACAGGAAAACCCGGCGCGGACGTCGAAGTCATCCTGATCCAGTTGCAAGGCGGGATGCAGCCGGTTTCCAATTCCAAGAGCGACGCGCAAGGGCAATTCACGTTCGACAATCCGTCGTTGGGCGCGCAACCCATGTTGATTCGCGCGGTCTACCGCGGTGTGAACTTTCACCAGCCGGTGCCTCCCGGCAAAAGCGAAGTTGAGGTTGAGGTTTTCGAGCCCACGCCGGACGCCAAGACGGTCACGATACCTACGCACATCGTGATTCTCCAGCCGAATGGATCGAACTTGATCGTGGGCGAGGAATATTCGGTGCGGAATGACTCCAACCCGAAAAAAGCCTATTTTCGGGCCGACGGCAATTTTGAGTTTGCGCTGCCGGATAAGGCGCAGTTGCAGCAGACGGCGGCTTGGGGGCCGTCAGGCATGCCGGTGGTGCAGGCGACCATCGACAAGACCAAGAACCACTATGCGATCGCCTACGCATTTCGTCCCGGCGAGAGCGGAGTGCGATATTCCTACGAATTGCCGTACGCAGGGAATGCCGCAACCTTAAAGTTTCCGACGATGTATCCCGGGGCGAAACTGCTCGTGCTAGCAGCGCCTTCCATGCAGATTAGCGGCGATGGTCTTGAGCCCGGCGGCCAGGAGCAGGGAATGAATATTTATGGCCGCGAGAGTTTGCCGGCCAACAGCGTTTTCAGCGTGAGCGTTTCCGGGACGGCACCGCCGCGACAAGATGCGGACGGCGGGTCGCCGTCGCAGGAGCAACAAGGCGGGGTGATCGCGGCTCCGGTGACCGTGCAACAGATCCCGGGGCGGCTGGACGTGTTGAAATGGCCGCTGATTGCGGGCTTCTTGGGACTGTTTGCGTTGGGAGCGATTTTACTGGTGCGAAGGCCAGTGGTGGCGGTGGCAGGCGGCGCACCTTACGAGGCCGCGAACGAGCCGGCGAAATCCAAGAAGAGCGGCGTTCCAAGCGCGACGGCGACTGCGCCGTATTCTCCGAGCCTGGCCGATGTCGATGCCGCGGTCGGCTTGAGTCTCGATTCGCTGAAGGATCAGATCTTCCGGCTGGAATTGCGGCGGCAGGCCGGTACGATCTCCGAAGAAGAGTACGCGCAGGAGCGCGCGCGGACGGAAAAAGTGCTCCGCGATCTCGTGCGGGGCTGAGCGTGCCTGCATTGTCTTGCCACGAGGGTCTTCTTTGACGCCGGCCGCAGTTCGCCCGATTACTATCCGGTTTGAGAATATCGATAAAAGATACGGCGGGTTGTACGCGTTGCGGCGCGTGTCCCTGGAGGTTGCGGCGGGGGAGTGTATTGCGCTGGCTGGGCGCAATGGTTCGGGGAAAACCACTCTCCTGCGGATCGCCGCGCGGCTGGTTAGGCCTTCGTCGGGCAAGGTGAGTTTTTCTACGGCGGAAGGCGTCGAGAACAACGCCGCGAGTAGCGCGGGGTTTGTCGCGCATGCGACGATGGTGTACGACGAGCTGACCGCCCAAGAAAACTTGCTGCTGTTTGCACGGCTTCAGGGGATCGCGCAGCCTGCAAAACGTGTCGAAGCGATGTTACGTGAGGTCGGCCTGTTCGAGCGGCGCGACTCGTTGGTGCGCACGTTTTCGCGGGGGATGCGGCAGCGCGTGGCCATCGCGAGAGCCCTGCTGATCGCGCCGGGAATCTTGCTGCTGGATGAACCGGCGACCGGCCTGGATCCTCAAGGGACCGCCTGGCTCGCGGAGACGCTTCGCCGGATGCGCGATGCGGGTTGCACGATGTTGGTGAGTTTGCATGGAGACTCGGAGATCGCCGCGCTCGCCACTCGTGCGATTCGGCTGGATGCCGGGGTGATTATTGCCGACACGCGGACGGGAGCTAGTGTTCGTTCGATATTGGCGTTTGCCGATGCCTAGAACCCATTTCACGAGCGGTCAGGAATCGAACGCAGGAATTTCCTCAGGGGCTAAAGCCCAATTCCTCCTGGCTCTAATGTCGGAGCTAAAGCGCCGACCTCCAATAACCAGCCGCGAGATTGCTTCTCGATGAGCCTTCTATCAAATACCGACGATCTTGCTTGGCAAGGAGCTGCGGACGGAATTTCGATCGCGCGAGCTGCTGACCACCACAATCGTCTTCATCTTGATCGTGCTGGTACTTTTCAGTTTTACGTTCGACCCTTTGTCGGAAGAAGCGCGGCGGTTTGGCTCGGGCCTCTTGTGGCTGGCGTTTCTGTTCGCGGCGTCGCTGATGCTGCAGCCTTGTTTCCTTCGCGAACAGACGAACGACACCTTGAGCGCGCTGCGCTTGTCTGTGTCTGATCCGTTCTCGATATTTCTGGCGAAGCTGGCCGCGAACACCTTTTTTCTGCTGATCACCGAACTGCTGCTTCTGCCGGTGTTTGCCGTGATGTATGGGGTGCCCGTATTGCGCGTTTTGCATTGGCTGGTGATGGTGTTTTTCCTGGGCAGCTTGGGAGTTTCGATTGCGGGCACGGCTTTGTCGGCAATTTCCGCGCAGGCGCGAATGCGCGAATTGCTTTTGCCCTTGCTGCTGCTGCCACTGCTGACTCCAATTCTGATCGCCAGCACCGAGGTAACGGCATCGTTGCTGGAGCGGACGCCGTTTGTGCAGTGGAAGGGGGTCGGGTTTCTGGTTGCCTTCGACCTGGTGTTTTTGACGGCGTTATGGCTTTTCGGAGAATATCTTCTCGAGGAGTGAGCGGCATGTGGAAACGGGGTCTGGCTGGTGCAGTCGTCTTGTTCCTGGTGGGCGCGGCAGCGTATGCTTCCTTCTACATCGCGCCGACCGAGCGCACCATGGGGTTGATCCAGCGGATTTTCTACTTTCACGCGGCCAGTGCGTGGGCGGGCATGACCGCGTTTTCCATATGCTTCGTTGCAAACTTATTGTACGTCTGGCGCAGGCAGCCGAGGTGGGATTCGCTGGGAGTGTCTGCCGCGGAGGTTGGTCTGGCGTTCATCACTGTGGTGCTCATTACCGGGCCGATTTGGGCTAAACCGGCCTGGGGGATTTATTGGACCTGGGATGCGCGGCTGACTTCGACCTTGGTGCTCTGGCTGCTCTACATTTCGTACCTTTTGCTGCGTACTCTGATTGAAGAGCCGGACCGCAGGGCGTTGCTGAGCGCGCTGTTTGGTATTTTCGCGTTTCTTGATGTGCCGATTGTGTTCGGAGCGATTCGCTGGTGGAGGACGCAGCATCCGGCTCCGGTGATCATGGGCGGGCCGGGTTCGGGTCTTGAGCCTACGATGAGGGCAGTTTTCTTTTTCAGTGTGCTGGCGTTGCACGCCCTGATGGTATTTCTGATCGTCGAGCGCTACGGCTTGGAAAAAATGCGAATTGAGCTCGATATCCTTCGTCGCGAAGCAGAGGTGGCATGAAAAATTTGGATAGCGTGTTCGCGGCTTATGTTATTGGCTGGGCGATATTTTTCGTGTTTTACCTGAGCGTGGCGCGACGAACTTCGTTGTTGCGCGAAGATCTGGAACGGTTGAAGCAATCGATGAAGAAAGGCCAATAAGTGGCAGGGAAGAAGCGCGTCGGGATTGTGTTGTTCCAGCTGGGCGGACCGGATTCGCTCCAGGCCGTCGAGCCATTTTTGCTGAACTTATTTCTCGATCCCGACATCATACCCATGGGGCCATTGGGATTCTTGCGAAAACCACTGGCAAAGCTGATTTCCTCCCGGCGGTCGATCCCTGTGGCTGGAAAGTATGCGGAGATAGGACGGCGGTCGCCGATCGGGTTGTTGACGGAGCGGCAGCGGGTGCGTTTGGTGGACGCGGTGTCACCTCACATCGACCCGGTGGCGGTTACGGCCATGCGCTATTGGCATCCGATGACCGCCGAAGCGGTTGATACATTGCGAAAGGCTGGGCCGCTGGACGAGATCGTCTTGTTGCCGCTTTATCCGCATTTTTCGTATGCGACCACGCTGAGTAGCTTGAAGGAATGGCGCCGGGTGTATGGCTCATCGAATGGTGGTCCGAAGGTGTGCACCATCGGACAGTTCTATAATCATCCGCGCTATGTGCAGGCCGTGGTACAACGCATTGGGTCGATACTTAGGCAGTTTCCGGATAGTTCGCGGATTCATTTGGTATTCAGCGCGCATGGCCTACCGATGAGCCTGGTGGAAAAAGGGGATCCGTACCCGCAGCAAATCGAAGAGACGGTTCGATTGGTTTGCGAAGCGGGCGCGAGGCAATACCCGGGGTGGCCGCGAACGCATTTGCTTTGTTATCAGAGCCGGGTCGGACCCGCGAAATGGCTGCAGCCGCCGCTTACGGGAACGATCGAGCGCCTGGGCCATGAAGGCGTAAAGGAGATGCTGGTCGTGCCAATCTCGTTTGTTACGGAGCATATCGAGACGCTGCATGAGATTAATATCGAGGCGCGCGATGAGGCGAAGAAGGTCGGCATTGAGAGGTTCCGCATGATGCCGGCTCTGGGGGATTCGCCCTTGTTCATCGGCGCGCTGAAAGAGCTGGTTTTGGACGCCGTCGGGATTGAGACGAGATATCCTGTGTTGCAGGGGGCTCGGCAAGCGTGATCAGGCCGCGTAGGCCCTTTCATTGTTGAGTGGCGCGAGCACCGGGCCGCTCACTGGAGTATAATTTTTTAGGATATGGCTCAAAGATCATGACTTCCGACTACAATCCTGGCATTCATCGTTTCGCGAAATTTGTGGTGGCTTGGACGGTTCTCCTTTTCGTCGCCGGGGCGCTGGTGACCTCCAACGACGCCGCGCTGTCGGTTCCCGATTGGCCGAAATCGTTCGGGACGTGGTTTCCGTCGCTCAGAATGCTGGCGGGCGGGGCGTTTTTCGAGCACTCGCACCGGGTGATTGCGGGCGGTTTGGGAATATTTACCCTGGCGCTGGCGATTCTGATTTGGGTCAAAGACAGTCGGCGTTGGCTGCGATGGTTTGGGTTGATCGCGGTTGCGGGGATTGCCGTGCAGGCAGTCCTGGGCGGCGAAGTAGTGAGACAGCTCTTGCACTATTGGCTGCCGGTGATCCATGCGTGCTTCGCGCAGATTGTTTTCGGAGCGCTGCTGGCCATCGCGGTGTTTACGAGCCGGTGGTGGGTCACCGAGCACCCGCAGCTTGCCGATAGCGGTAGTCCTTCGATCCATACCATTGCGGTCGTGAATGCGGAAATGATCTTTCTTCAGGTGGTGCTGGGGGCAGGATTCCGGCACCAGGAAATTCCTGTTTGGCCGCACATCGTCGGGGCGTTTTTGGTTATGGGCACGGTGATCTGGACCGCGATTGTGCTGCGCAAGCGGTTTGGGGCGTCGCCGGAACTTTCGCGGGCGCGGATTTTGCTGCATGTGATATTTGGCATTCAGTTTCTGCTGGGTTTTGGAGCTTACTGGTCGCGAATCGCCACCGTCGGAGCGGCGCAACCCATGCCAATCATGGTGTGGCTGACGGTCGTCCATACCGTGGTGGGCGCGCTGCTGTTCGCGTTTTCGGTGTTCATTGTCTTGATCTGCTACCGGATTGTTCCGCGCGGCAGGGAAGTTGCGGCGGCCACGCCCCGGCAGGTGACTGTCTAGTGAGCACGGCTCGCACCACCGAATTGGCGCTGGGGTCGCGGGCGAATGCGTATGTCGCGCTGACCAAGCCGGATGTTTCGTTCCTGGTGCTGATGACGACCGCCGCGGGCTATTACATGGGGGCGCGCGGGCCGGTCAACTGGCTGAACATGCTGCAGACGGTGTTCGCCACCATGCTGATCGCGGCGGGCACCGCGGCA
Source organism: uncultured Acidobacteriota bacterium (assembly GCA_963810355.1). Lineage (GTDB taxonomy): Bacteria > Acidobacteriota > Terriglobia > Acidiferrales > UBA7541 > Acidiferrum. The sequence continues at coordinate 36,756 of CAWENU010000001.1, read as the reverse complement.
CTGAATCATTACATCGAGCGAGAATCGGATCGCTATATGCGGCGAACGGCTTCGCGCCCGTTGCCCAGCGGCGTGCTGCAGCCTTGGGAGGCGTTGATTTTCGGCGTCGCGTTGAGCGTTGCTGGCGCGCTCGATCTGTACTTCACGGCCGGACCGCTGGCTGCCGGATTGGGCGTGGCCACCTGCCTGAGTTATTTGCTTGCGTACACACCGCTCAAGAAGCGCACCGTGTGGGCGACATTTGTCGGCGCCTTTCCCGGAGCGATTCCTCCGATGATTGGTTGGGTCGCCGCGAGCGGTTCGCTTGACCGCGGGGCTTGGCTGCTGTTCGGGATACTGTTCCTGTGGCAGTTTCCGCACTTTCACGCGATTGCCTGGATGTATCGCGAAGACTACGCGCGGGCGGGGATACAGATGCTTCCTGTCGTGGACCCGGAAGGCCGGCGAACGTTTCGCCAAATCATTGTGACGGCGTCGGCTTTGGTCGCTGTGGCGTTGCTGCCGGCTGTCGTGGGGCTTGCGGGGGTTCTGTATTTCTTCGGGGCGCTGGTGATCAGCGTTGCGCTGCTACAGGTTTGTCTCTGGGCCTCGACCCTCAAGACCAACGTTCGGGCCAAGTGGTTGATGCACGCCACCGTCATGCATATCCCGCTGCTGCTTGGTCTCATGGTGTACGACAAGATTCCGCGCTGAAGGCTCGCGATTCTGTAGTGGCCGGTCTTTAGACCGGCCCGGTCCCGCGAAAGCGTCGAACAGCTCGCCGGGCTAAAGCCCGGCGCCTACATAAATTCCGGAAGGGAATTCGAGTCGATGTTTTCGCAGGCGGCGCTCAATGCATCTCTAAACGGCACCAGTGGGGTTCTCTTAGCCTGCGGGTATGCGGCGATTCGCAGCGGCAAGGTAGCGGCGCACAAGGCCTTCATGATTTCCGCGTTTGTGGTGTCCTCGGTGTTTTTGGGTTCCTACCTGATTTATCACTACCGCGTGGGACATGTCGCTTTTCAGGGGCAAGGTTGGGTTCGCCCTTTTTACTTTGTGTTGCTCGGGACACATACGCTTCTGGCGATCATCATCGTGCCGATGATTTTGATTACCTTGCGACGAGCCTGGCTGCGGCGATTTGACAAGCACCGCGTTATTGCTCGATGGACTTTGCCGCTTTGGTTTTATGTTTGCGTTACCGGCGTGATTGTCTACCTGATGGTTTATCAGATCTACGTGCCCAAGAGCTAGTGTGCGACGGGTTTGCGTTTCGGGCCGCTAACGTGGTCGCGTTTCATCCGACACCCGCCCCTCTAAAGGGGAGCGGCTACATCGAGGCTGGAACTGGTGCCAGGGCGGCGATTACCGCGTCGGTAAAGTCTTTTGTGCCGGCGGTGCCGCCTACGTCGCGGGTGACTTGCTTGCCGTCGCGATAGACTTTTTCCAGGGCTTGTTCGATTCTGGCGGCGGCTGGGCGCTCGCCCAGGTGCTTCAGCATCATTACGCTGCTTAACAGCAGAGCTGTCGGATTCGCTAAGCCTTTGCCGGCGATGTCGGGGGCGGTGCCGTGGACAGCCTCGAACATTGCGCAATCGTCGCCGATGTTTCCGCTTGGTACCACGCCTAATCCTCCAACCAAGCCCGCTGCCAAATCGCTCATTACGTCACCGTAGAGATTCGGCAGCAGCAGCATGTCGAACTGGTCCGGGTCCAGGACCATCTGCATGCACGCGTTATCGACAATCATTTCTTTGTATTCGATTTCTGGATATTGGGGCGCGACCGCGCGGATCGACTTTAGGAAAAGGCCGTCCGAGAGTTTCATGATGTTGGCTTTGTGGATGGCGTGGATCTTCTTGCGACCGTTATTTCTGGCGTACTCGAAGGCAAATTTGGCGATTCGTGTGGAGGCGCGCTCGGTGATGATTTTGAGGCTTTCTACCACGCCGGGCACAACTTCGTGCTCGAGCCCGGAGTAGAGGTCTTCGGTGTTTTCGCGAACCAGGACGATGTCCACGTTCTCAAACCGCGACTTGACGCCCGGCAGGTTCTTCACGGGGCGGAGATTTGCGTAGAGGTCGAGCGCCTTGCGCAACGCGACGTTTACGCTGGGCGCGCCGCCGGCTATGGCGGTGCCCATAGGGCCTTTCAAGGCGACTTGATTGCGTCGCACAGATTCGACGGCGCCCTGGTTGACGAGTTGACCTGCTTCGGTCGCTTTATCGGTGCGGGCTTCGAGCACTTCCCAGTCGAATTGCACTCCCGTGGCTTCCAGAACGCGTTGGGTGGCCGCGGCAACCTCTGGGCCGATGCCCTCGCCGGGGATCAAGGTGACTTTGTGTCGCATGGCTGCATCGTATTGTATGCGAAGGCTTCCGGGTTGTCGAAAGGCGCTCTGCGACGAGTTGCCAGGAAGGAACGCCGGACGACAGAGTTGAGCATGCAGTCGTCGTTGCGTTTTGCTATACTGAGTTTGGAAGTAGGCCCTGCTTAAGGCGGGGGCGAGAGGGAACTATGATCAATTTGACGCCCGTTGCAAGCACCAAGGTCAAGGAAATCATGCAGATGCAGAGCCCTGTGCCGGTTGCGCTTCGCGTGGCCGTGGTCGGCGGTGGCTGTTCTGGTTTCCAATACCACATGGCGTTTGAGAATCAGACCAATGATACCGACGAGGTGCTGGATTTTAACGGGCTGAAGGTGGCCGTCGACCAGATGAGTTCCATGTATCTGGAAGGCGTGGAGATCGATTATATCGAGACCGTGGAAGGCGCGGGATTCAAGTTCAACAATCCCAACGTGAAGAGCACCTGCGGTTGCGGTAGCTCGTTCAGCGTTTAAATCTGGTTCGGCGGTCAGGTTTGACCTCCGTGGAAGTTGAAGGTTCTCAGGCTCCTGAGCTTCGGCTTGGGAGCCTTTTTCATGCCCGCAAGCAATCCATCCACCTTTCCGTCCGACTGGGACGCGCGGCATCGCGCCGCGGCACAGAGCACCCCTGACGAACCGGCCAGTTTTGTCAGGGAGTTGCTTCCGTTGCTCCCGACCGGGCCGGCGCTTGACCTGGCGTGTGGCGCCGGGAGGCATACGCTTCTGCTGGCTGCGCGCCAGCAAGACGTTACCGCTGTCGACAGTTCGTCCGCGGGTCTCGATATTCTCGAACAGCGTGCGCGCGATTCTGGTGTCGCCATACGCCGCACACGTAGTCCCGACAAGATTGTTGCGTCTCGTCATGGGATCGATCTGATTCACGCCGACCTGGAACGAGCGATCCTGGGGGTGGATTCCTTCGCGCTGATCTTGTGCGTTCAATATCTTCAGCGTTCTCTATTTGGCCAGATGGAAAGAGCGTTGGTGCCCGGCGGCATGTTGCTGTTTGAAACTTACACACGTGCGCAACTGGAGTTTCCGGGAGGACCTAAGAATCAGGACTATCTCCTGGAGCCAGGAGAGCTAAGAACGGCGTTTCCGTCGCTGAGATTGCTGTTCTATCGCGAACTGCGGGCCGGAAAGGGAATCGCCAGTTTGATCGCCCAGAAGCCGTTTAGAACCAACGAGTGAGCAGAATAAGGAGCGCACATACGGTGACAACACGGTTTGCAATCTCTGGAGTGCGACCGTATTCTAAAGTGCCAGCATGAAGATAGCCCTCGCGCAATTCAATCCCACGGTAGGCGATTTCTGTGGAAATGCTCTCCGAATTTTGGCGCTTGCCGAGCAAGCTCAGCAGCGCGGGGCGAATCTCGCGGTGTTCACCGAACTGTGCTTGTGCGGCTATCCGCCGCAGGATCTGCTGGAACGACCCGCCTTCATCGAGCAAAACCTGAAGGAATTGAAGGCTTTGGCGAAGAAACTTCCTTTGCCGGCCGTCGTGGGGTATGCCGGCCGCGTGAAGAGTAAACGGGCAAAGGCGATCGCGAACAAGGCGGCGCTGTTGTGTGGCGGACGCATCGTGTTCGAGCAAAGCAAGATGCTCTTGCCCACCTACGATGTGTTCGATGAGTCGCGTTATTTTCAGCCTGCCGAGAAGCAGTCGACATACGACTTTGGAAACGAGCTTCTAGGCATCACGATTTGCGAGGACGCCTGGAACGACAAAAATTTCTGGCCGGAGTGCCGCTACGACCGCGATCCGGTAACCGAACTGGTCCTGCAGGGAACTTCCCTGTTGTTGAACATCTCCGCCTCTCCCTACACCATCGACAAAAGATCCCTGCGATTTGACATGCTGCGGTCCATTGCCAAGAGCCATCGGCGTCCGGTGATTTATGTGAACCAGATCGGCGGGAACGACAGCCTGATCTTCGACGGCGCGAGCATGGCGCTGACTGCGGACGGCAAAGTGGCGGCGCAGGCGCTGGCCTACGAGGAAGATCTAGTCCTGTTCGATACGGAGACCGGGCAAGGCGAGATTCACGCGCAGCCTCGCGAAGAAATTGACTACGCGTATCGGGCGCTGGTACTTGGAACCCACGACTATGTTTCCAAATGCGGTTTCAAGAAAGTCTTGGTGGGGCTCAGCGGCGGGGTCGATTCCGCCGTTGTGGCCGCGATTGCCGTAAAGGCGCTCGGGGCGGAGAACGTTCAAGGCGTGTCCATGCCGGGACCCTACTCCTCGGAAGGCAGCAAGAACGATTCAAAAGCCCTGGCGACGAACCTGGGATTCGAGCTGATCACTTTGCCGATCAGCGATGTCTTTGACTCCTATCGCAGAGCGCTCGAGCCCGTGTTCCGCGGGACTCCCGAAGGTGTGGCCGAAGAAAACCTTCAGGCGCGCATTCGCGGCAATTACTTGATGGCGCTGTCGAACAAATTTGGCTCTATGTTGCTTAGCACCGGAAATAAATCGGAGCTGGCCGTAGGATACTGCACCCTTTACGGCGATATGGCCGGGGGCCTTGCGGTGATCTCGGATGTTCCGAAGCTCATGGTCTACGAACTGGCAAAATTTATTAACCGCGAGAAGGAACTCATTCCCCAAGCGACGATCGATAAGCCGCCGTCGGCGGAACTGCGGCCCGACCAGAAGGATGAGGACAGCCTGCCTCCTTATGATGTCCTGGACCGGATCCTGAAGCTGTATATCGAGGATTTGAAGAGCCCGCAGGAGATCGCGGATCGCTATGGGTTCGACCTCAAGCTCGTTAAAGATATTGCGTTGCATGTCGACCGCAATGAATATAAACGGAAGCAATCTGCCCCGGGGCTCAAGATCACATCGCGGGCCTTCGGGTTCGGGCGCCCGTTTCCTATCGCGCAGAAGTTCGTTCCGTAAGGGAAGAGGCCTTCGGTGAAAACATCCCTGCCGTTGACGGCGATAGTTGCGTTGGGTGTGCTGGCTCCGACAAGCGGCGCGCAGACCGCGCCCGATAACCCGCCCGTCGCCGTCAAGCCGAAGCCTTCCGTAGCGCCTGCCGAGCAAACGCCGCTGCAGAAGACCATCGAAGCTTATTTGCGTAATCTCTACGCCTTCGGCCCGGAGGTGCAGCTTATCGTGTCGGCACCGAAGGAGACGCCGATCCCGGGGTTACTGGAGACCTCAGTGTCGGTGAAGACGGGGGAAGGCGCCGAGGATGCGAAGTTTTACGTAAGCAAAGACGGCAAATACCTGATCCGCGGAGAGGTTTCCGACCTGGCCAAAGATCCTTTGGCGCAGAACCGGGCATTGATTGATCTAACCGATGCACCGTCGCTGGGCGATCCGAAAGCTACGGTCACCCTCGTGGAATTTTCAGACTTCGAGTGTCCTGTATGCCGGAGCCTGCATGACGTTATGCGGGGGATGCTGCGGAACTATCCGCAGCTGCGCGTGGTCTTCAAGGATTATCCCATTGAGGTGTTGCACCCTTGGGCTCGGACTGCAGCATTGGCCGGACGGTGCGCCTACCAGCAGAACCCCGCGGCTTTCTGGAAAATGTACGATTCGATCTACGACAACCAGGAGATCATCTCCGCCGCGAATGCCTGGATGAAGATGAGCGAATACGCCGGGCAGGCAGGGCTCAACGCGGACGAGTTCCGAGCGTGCATGGCTAGCCCGGAGGCCGGAGCCGCCGTTGATGCGAGCCGGGCGAACGGTCAGAGGCTCGACGTCAACAGCACGCCGACGATTTTCGTGAACGGGCGAAGGCTTGTGGGAGCGGATCCGCATCTTCTGGAGCAGTACATTCAGTATGAAGTGACACGGCTAAAGCCAGCGAAAAATCCAGACGAGAAGCAGTAGAGGGGATGGGCGGAGTTCCATCAGCCCGGGTCGTATGTGGGCTGGTCTTTCAGATTCATTTCGTGGTTAACATAATATAACTTATAAGACGTCGTGTCAAGCGAAATCTTTGGGATTTCACGCTATTTCGTGTGGTGCTCTTCGAGCTGTTCCTCGGGCCGGTCTTCTCTTGACGTTTCCGCCTGTAGCAGCTTCTTCTTGCTCGACTGGCGCGGGGGGTGCGCCAGTCGAGCGCGCGAACCACAACAATGTGCTGATTCGTTCTCCATTCGCTGAAGATAATTTGCGTGGATGGCGCGCTTCGACCAAGCGTGCTGCGCTTTGCTAGTGCGTGGCGCGGGCGGCGATGGCTCCGGCTGCGGCGCCTATGGCGAACCATTTGGCGGCGCGGGCTATGCGGTGCAGGAGGCTGCCGCCATTGGCGGTGCGGATGGCTTCGTCGCGTTCTTTGGTTAGGGTGACGGTCTTGGTTTTTTCGTCGGTTAGGTCGCCTTGGATGGCGGCTAGTTTGGTTTGGCAGGCTTTGCAGTCCAGGGTGAAGTCGTAGAGTGGCTTGAGGTCTTCGGCTGGGATAACGGCCTGGGTCTGTGGTTGGCCCTTTTGCGAATTCGCGGAGCTTGGGTGCGGATTGGCGGTGCTGGGGTCGACATTCTTTTCCGAGCTGCCGTTTCCGGAGGTGCCGGGCTTGAGTGTGGACTGGCTTTGCGTCGTGGATTGCAGCGTAATCGGTGCGGGCAAACTCAGGTATTGAGGCAATTCGCGGATGATTTGTGCCGGCGTCGGTGACGGAACGTTTGCCGGCGGCGAGTGTGGCCAGAGTTTGCAGGAGTTGGGAGTCGCGGGTGTGCTGGCGGTCGTCGGCTTGGGTCAGGGACTGTTTGGCGGCGGCGAGTTCGGCGGTGAGCTGCGCGCGGTCGGCGCGTTCGGCTCGCCACGCGGCGATTATGGCTATGGCGAGAGTTGCGGTGACGAGGAGTTCTCCGATGCGGATGGTGAGTTTCCAGGGCATTTGGTTTGGCTTCGCTTAGGGGAAACGTTAATCGCGTCGATTTGCCGGGCTTCGAGATTGTTTACAGGCGTTGTTTACAGGCGTTGTTTACAGACGTTGCTTACGGGCTTGTCTACAGGCCTTATCTACAGCGGACACAGACAGGAGTGTCTGTGCTACTTAGATCACAGGTAGTGAGCTTTGCGGGCCAGGACTTGGGCTGGATACGCGGAGTTTGCTCCGCCGTTCCAGGCCAGAAGGCCGCGCATGGTATCGCCGGCCATGGTGTCGAGTTTCTTGCGCAGGATTTTGCAGCCGACGGCTAAGCCTAGTTCCGGATCGCACAACGCGGAAAGGAACAGCGGGTCGAAGCCGGATTCGCGCGCGACTTGCCCCATGACCTGCATCAAGCCCCAGGAGAACCCGCGCGCGTACGCTTCCGACGCGCTTACCTTGCGGTTGGTGTATAGCGGGGCGACATACTTGGCAAAGAACAGCGGCTCGTAGCGCATCGCCCATGGATTCCAGCCGGATTCCTGTTCGACGACCGCGCAGACCAGCGCGGGTTCGATGGATTGGGCGGCGGCCGCTCGGCTGGCCATCGCGACGAGATGGAGGGGAACTCCCATGCTACGGGCGTCGCCGGCCGGTGAGATCGACGAAATGAATCATTGGCAATTCATGCAGCGTAATTCCCTGCTTGAGGCTGATGGCGGTCAGCGACGTGTAGATGTGCGGCAGGTGGTTGAGGGCGATGTCGCGGACGCAGGCGGCTACGATTTCGTCGGTACGCATGCGGCGATGCAGCCAGCGGAGGAAGAGGACGAATTGCACGGAGACCGGGAGGAGCGTGGTGAGCCATCGTGCGGCGCCGGGTTGGGTGAGGACATGGAATAGCATGGGGCTCCTTGCGGTCTTCGATGGGGCTTGGCTCGCGGCGCTTGGTCGCAGCGTTTGGTGTCCGCGGCAGGCATGATGCTGCTGCCCGCTTACGCCGGGCGGGGCAAGCCCCGCCCCTACAAGAACAATCCGTGCGTTGCTTCCAGGAATAAGAACAACTCGTGCGCTGCTGCGCTGCTTACAGGAACATGCCTGGGAGAGCGCCTAGCGTTGAGCCTGCGGTGTTGCCGAGCGATGAGAAGAAGCCGCTGGGCTTGGAGGCGTTCGCGCGGACGCTTAGAAGTTGCGACGGAATGCCCAGGGTGCGGCCCAGGAGATTCGAGTCCACGCCGTAGAGTCCGCTGAGGCCTTGCAGAGCTGCCATTTGGCGCTGGAACGCGGTGTTACTGAAGGCGAGCTGGTTTTGCTGGGCTTGATTCCCTTCCGCAATTCCCTTTTGGCGCGCGAGCTCGTCGGTTAGTTCGCTAAAGCCCGCGGAGTTGTTGGTGCGCGCGACGCGATTTGCCGCCGACTGCTGCAACGAGTCGAAGGCGCTGGCCATCGAGCCTTGCGATTGCGAGGTTACCGCGGCCTTGTCGGCAGGGCTCAAGCCGGGATTGTTCGCGATGCTTTGATATTGCGTCGAGAGATTGCTGCCGACTTGTTGCTGCTGGCCGAGGAACTGCTGATTCAGGGCGTTGATGCTGGCGAGCTGCTGGTCGGTCATTTGCTGCGTTTGAGCTTGTGCTCCGCGTCCCATGGAAAACCTCCGGAAAGATTAATCGACGTAATGAAGTAAAGAAGTAATGAAGTAACGAGGTAAAGACGAAACGAACCTTTGCCACGGAGACACGGAGAACGGAAGGTGTTCTCGCTGCTCTGCCTCGGTGTTTCGATGTGGTCGTTATTTCGTTATTTCATTACTTCATTGCGTCTAGTTTTTTGCAGTAGGGTGCCCAGGTGTCATCGCGTACCCAGCCCAGGCGCGATGATGCGCTTGCCGAACTTTTTTGCGATGGGCGGTGGCAGCCAGGCGTGGACGTCTTCCAGGCCGCGATGCCAGGCGTCGCGCTCGGCGGCGGCGTGTAGCGCGAGCAGCCATTGCCAGCGTTGTGCGGGCGTGCCTGCTTGTGGGTCGAGGAGCAGGTAGGCTTCCGCGGTCAGGCGGAGGAAGGCGGCGCCTAAGATTTTGTCTTTGGATGTTTCCGCGAAAGCTTCGCTTGTTTCTGCGGAAACGTCGTTTGTCGGGCGATCTTCGGTCAGGATCAGTTTCGTCAGGAACAGCGGGTTGTTGAGATCGGGTAGCGTGTACGCGAAACCTTGCGCTGCGTGAATGGCGCGCAGGGATTCGCGATCGTTTTCCTGGTAGTTGCGGATTCGCATTGGGGTCTTGTAGCCGCCCTCCTGCTTTTCGGAGGGCGGGGTTTAGAGTGAGCGCTATCTCGATCTCGTCTTGCGAAGAGCGGTTGCCGATGTGTCATTGTGGTTGTGGTGATGTTGCGTCTAAATCCCGCTCGTCGCTGCGGTGGTGTTTCCGTTGCATCTAAACCCCGCGGTCTCGGAGACCGCGGCTACAGGCTGCCGTGAGATTCGAGGCGCCGATCTTTGGACGCCGGGCTGAAGCCCGGCGCCTACAGAGATTACGGCGACGATTGCTTGGTGATGCGGGCGCCGGAGTTTATGCCGAAGCCGTTGCCGCCGCGGAGCAGGCCGTTGGGTAGTGCGCCGCTGCCCTTGGAGGGTTGCGGCGTGGGGCCTGCTGCGCCGCCGCCTACCACGGCGGTTGGCGGTGAGCCAAAGGTCAGCGGCGACGACGGCATCGAGCCTATGTACTGCGAAAAGCCGCGCCAGTAGAGCGTTTGATTGCCTAGCTGAATGTAGAGATTTCGCGTGGCGCCCAGGAAATAGACGCGGGGTGCGCTGAAAGCTGGGGTGACGTCGGACTCGGCGAAATAAAACAGGCCGGGGCGGGAGTCGCTGGGATCGGTGATGGCGATGTCGAACCAGCCGTTGGAGGCTTGCACGGAGATCGAGGCGATCGGTGTCGGGGCGGGCGACGGCGTGCTGCTGTCGACGCCAGCACACTGGCTGGTGGCGTTCACGGCGGACACAACTTTCGTGAGCGTCTCGTAGAGGTATGGATCGCGATCTTTCAGCGGGGCGAGTTGTGCGACGGTCAGCATTGGGTGTTGGAACGCGCTAGCTATAAATACTGTGTGGTACGACCTACGCGATCAGGCTGCCTGGCGACATTCGAGATCGGCTTGTTCGATTTACTCACTTCGCCGCGGCACTTCGAGAGGCGGTTCAGTGCGTCGTGTCTTCTTGCGGCCCATCTCCGTCGCGGAGATCTTTCGACAGGTCAAAAGTCGCGGCGGCCCTTGTAATCTGGGCCAACTGTCCGCCATATTGTTGTTTATGGGAGTTAATCTGGGACGTGAGCCTAGAACGTCAAGAAAACACCAGTTGAATGCCAGGGTCCTGTGACGCAATTCTTACCAATACTTCCTGTTCTTCTGCCGGACTTACATATCGATCGCTGGCATGTTTTTGGTCGTTGACGGAAGATCGATCAGTGTTCTCGCAGACCCCATGAGCCCGGAACGTGCCGACCTTTCCCCGCCGACGCACAAGATATACCTCATCATATACGGACACGAGGCCTCACTGACTATTCAATTCACGCCGCGGACTGGGGACCAGGGGTCTGGCCTTACCGACGGGGATGAATTTTTGCAGGCGGAACCAGGCGCCCGACTGGTTGGTGCTTACTTGGAAGGCTACGCGCTCGCCTATGATGTTGATGGGGAGCTCGAGGTCTTTCAGGCCTGGCGAGCTTAGCGGCAATGGTTGCTGGGCTTGCGGGGCGCTTTCGGTGTCGATGAAGCTGGTTAGCGCGAGCGAGCCCGCGCCTTCGACGTACATGGTCAGATAGCTGAAGAGTTTGCGGTGCGCGCCCAGGTCCAGCGATTGTTCCACGGCGCGTTCCGGGAAGAAGTGCGTCGTGTAGTAGCTCGGGATGGCGGTGCCGTCGTCGGAGAGTTGCGTGCTCGCCGGCTGATAGACTTTGCCGGCGGGGCTGCCCCCGCCGACGCCGGGGATTCCCCCGCCCATGGCGACGATGCTGGTGCCGTCGGTGCGTTCGATCAGGGCGCAGGAGTTGGCGGCGACGGTCCACGGGCGACCACTTGCGGGTTTTGTCGGTGGCGGTCTTGCGGCCGGTGTAGGTGATGTTGATGGGCGGGCGGCCGGAAATGTCCTCAAAGCTGTCGAGGTCGCGGTAGTCGAGGACGATGATCTTGTTGGGTGAGGTTGCGGCGCCCATGGGCGCGCCGATGAAGATGCGGCGCTCTTTGGTGTCGACCGTGACCCAGAGCGTTTGGCCGTACTGCCAGTTGATCTGGTTCCAAGTCGGCTGGATTTCTTGCGAGATCTTTACCGGTTCGCCGCCATTGAAAATGTAGAGGCCGGTGCGATGAGCGATGACTACCCAATCTTCGCCGATGCCGACGCCGCGGACGGACGGAGTGCCCAGCTTGCGCGAGATTTCGGAGATGCGTCCACAGCGAGGGCTCGTTGGTGCCGTCGTCTTGCGTGGCGTGGAGCGAATGCTCTTTCACGAAATAGAGGCGCTCACGAAGTTTGAAAGCGGCGCGGATGGCCTGGCCGTTGTTTTCGGCGACGCTCAGGAGGCCGTCGATGCCGTCGTAACTTTCGGGATCTTCCACGCGACTGGCGCGGATGAGCGAGGCGTTGACCGGCTGCGCGGTGGGCGCGATTTCGATGCTGTCGATGTAGAACTGGCCGTTGAGCGTGGGCGTGCCGTCGGCGTAGACGCGCAAGACGAGATCGCTGGGAATGGTGGTCAGCGGGGTGGTAAGGTCGGCTGAAAATTCGGCGTAACTGGTGGTGAGCTGCGCGGCGGTGAGTTGCAGGCCGGTGGTGTTGATGCCGGCGCTTAGGCTGAACAGGTGAACGTGCAGCGTGCCTTGGGTCAGGGTGGAATTGATGGCGCAGTGCGCGCGCACGGTGTAGTCCGTATTCGGCTGAATGCGCGCGGCGCCGAAGGAGTCCTGCACCGCGGTTTGCGTGATTAGCCCGCGCACCGCGGTGGTGCCGTTGCCGACGATGGAATACGCGGCGCCCCAGACCACGAAGACTTCTTCATCCGTGCCGCCGGGGGCGAACGTGGGATCGGGGACCCAGCCTAGCGGATAGTGCGGCAGTGATGGTCCGCTAAAGCCGCCGTCGAATCCGAGATTGAGGAAATTATTGAGCTTGTTGCGTTCGCCCCACCAGAACAGGCGCTCGGAGTAGTCGATGACGCCGGCGCAATCGCCGAGTTCGATCAGGCGGAACATGTTGTCCACGTTGGTGCCCGCCAGGAGGATGGCGTCGGAAAAATCGACGGCGAGCGAGGTGGTGGTGTTGTCGCTGATGATCATGTTGCCGGTAAACAGCGTTCCTCCGCCGCCGACGTAGAAGAAACTGTCGCCGCCTGCGCCGGTGAAGCAGAGGATGCGGGCGACGACGTTGGAGGGGCCGGTGGGAATGTTGGTGACGATGGTGCGCTTGCCGCCGCTGGCGGTCCAGGTGGTGGCCGGGCCGGGCGCGGTGAGATAGCCTTGGCGCGTCTGGAACATCACGCAGACCTGATGAACGCCGGCGCCGACGCTTCCTGCAGCCGCAGCGGCGCCTGCGCCGCAGGCGGCGAGGCCGCCGGTGGTGCCGTGAAGGTGAATTGCGTGGAGTCCGGGAACCGCTGGCGATCGGGAATGTTCCGTTGTAACTGGCGACGGCGATGCCGCTGGTGGTCACCAGTTGGCCGACGACAAGACCATGGGCGCTGTCGTCTGAATCGTGGCGGTCGCGGATGATGCGACGTGCCGCCGCCGCGAAGCCGCGAGACCAGAAGCGCCGGCGATGTAGGTGAATTGCGTACTGCTCGACGACGGCGACGACGGGAACGTGCCGTTGTAGCTGGATACGCCGACGCCGGCGATGGTGGTCGGATTGTCCGGCGGAGAGACCGTGGGCGGCGTGGTGGTGATGGTGACGAGGAAGCCGTTCTCGATGGCGCCGGTGGGGCTGGCGGCGATGGTCGACGGCGGCGGGTTGCGTCGCGCCGGTGGGGCTGGCGGCGATCGCGACGATTACATTTTCATCAACGACCGTAGGCGCGCCGCCGGGGCCGGTTTGGCTGACGCGATCGAAATTGGTGTCGTCGTATTGGCGCGGGAGGTCGTTGCCGATGCGGCCGTCGCTGAGGGCCAGGTATTCCCTGCCAAAAATTGTTGTGGAGGCGCCGTAGGAATTTTGCGCCAGTCCGGTGGCGATGCTGCCGAGCGTACCGGGGGTGGTTTCTTTGTAGAGGATGCCGCTCGAATCGAGGGCCATGGTGCGCAGCGTGGCGTTGCGCGTCTCGTAAGTCTTTATGTAATTGATAGTGGGATTACCCGCGAAGGGGCCGAAGAGCGCCTGCAAGCCGGGGCGCGTTTCCACGCCGCTGTTGCTGAAGACTACGTCCTGGCAATCGGGCGAGACCCCGTGCGGCAGTTCCGAAGGAGACAGATCGGTGACCAACCCGCCGAAAATTTCGATGGGCGCGTCGAGTGAGCCTGCAGTGGTCATTGCTTGTATTGTCCATTTCCGATGTGATATACAAACCGCTCGGGCGCGTTTTGGAGAGTGCTTCCAGTGGGGGTACTGGACGCGCCTGACAAGCGTTGAGGGCTGCTCTGCAGCCTCAGGAGTTCGAGTCTCCCACTCTCCGCACGTTGTTCCTCGGCGCAAATTCTCGATGCGATTACGATGTTAAGAACGTTCCAGCTTTATGGGCGGCGGTTCATTCCTATAGACCGTTAGCGTGTCGTTTCTGATCATTTGGCTCGTGAGTCCGGCCTTCGCCTGGACGGCATGGACTGTTACACGGTTGGTGGTTCTCCGGAAGTGTTATTTGACACGTCTGATAGATTTGGCCAGACTAAGTTGCTTGGCAGGCGCGTCCAGTTTAGGCGGCGAGTTGATCGCCGCCTTTTTTCTTTTGAAACTCGCGTTCACTTGCTAAGCTGTGGATGCTTCTCAGGCGCGTCCAGGATTAAGAGCGGCGAGAAATCGCCGCTCTTTTTTTGCTTGTCGGCTGCTGAGCGATATGGGTCGCGCGATCGGGACTTGCCCTTGGCATTCTTCTCGGGGCTGCGGCAGTGGACACAGGCAGGAGGCCTGTGCTACTTACGGTTGGGTGATGGTGACGGTCCAGGTGTCGGTGGTTGTCAAGGCGCCTAGGGATTGTCCCGGCGATTTGGGCGACGGATAGCAGCGCGTCTTGCTTGGTGCGTCCGTTGATGGCGGCGAAGGGCACGGTGTGAGCATGCGCGTCGGCGTAGGTTACCGTGTAGGTGTTGACCGGATCGCCTGCGATTGGTGCGGGCATGGTTTGAGCTCCTTTCTGCGGGCTCCATCGAGAGCCGCATGCGTTTGCATAGAGTAGTGTTGCGAGTCCGAAAGCTCAGTGCTGTCGAAACTCTCAGTATTCTGAAAATACTGGACTTCGCCGACGCGCACAGCCAGGAATGGCTACAGTGGCTGTGCTATCGACTACTTCCCTGCTGGTTCGGGATTCTCTCGCGCAGGATGCATTTCTGAGGATAGGCGGCCTTCCCTGGGCACCAGGCCGTATTGGGCGGCTTTCTCGCGGTCGAGGATGGCGCCGCAGGAGCGGCAGACGGCTACGCCGTGCTTGATTTTTTCCGCGCAGACAGGGCAATCGGCCAGCGGCCTCGGATCGTAGAGCCACGGCTTCTCGAGGCCGAGCTGGCGCGCGGCGCGGCGCTCGAGGTCGGTGATGAACATGGGGTTGTGGGTGCGCTCCCATTCGAGGTCGGCGGCGGCTACCAGGCGCTGGTGAAACTCCTCCAGACGCTTCCGAGCGACGGCGAGTTCACTGTCGGTTGGCGTCTCGCCTGCGGCTACGAATACGCCGTGATAGCTTCCCTCTCCGGAGTCGCCATTGATTTCGCGAGCGATGTCTTCGGCGATTTCGCGCGCGGTGATGCGATATTCCAGGGTGCGCTTGTCGCCCCGAATCCATCACGCCCATGCATCCGTGAATCGGCGTGATCGCGAAGGCTTCGCCGGATTGCGGCGAGCGTACGTTGAGCGAGCCGAAATAGGTGCGCTGGCGCGGGGGCCATATTTCGGTGCAGATGTTGACGAGCGTGGCGGTATCGGTGTGCTGCGGATTGTTGTGCGCTTTGTTCTGCATAATTCCATCCACCCTTTGTTCTAGCGATTCATTTCTTCAGGCTGGCGATCAGCTCCAGGCGGGAATTGACGCCGTAAAGACGGAGGAGCGAGGACACGTGGAACTTCACGGTGCGCTCGCTGAGAAAAACTTCGTTCGCGATTTCTTTGTTGGACTTTCCGGCCAGGAGCAGATGCAAGACTTGTTCCTGGCGCGCGCTGATTCGTTTTGCTTCCGGAGCGTGCAGGGTAAAGTCGAGCGGGATCGTTCCTATCACGGAGCGCTTGCCTTCGACGGTCAGCGCGATCTCGACTGCTGTTTTCATAGTGGTCGGCGCCTGTGCTTTGAGGTGATAGGGGCGCAGGGGGCATGGGCACACCCGCTTCGTAGCGCGCCGCATGGTGGCGTTTGAAACAAGACGCAACGGCCGGGCGGGGCAAGCCCCGCCCCTACAACGGAGCCCTTCATCGCCATAACGGAGTGCTGCGCTTCGTCGCCGTCACGGAGTGCCGTCACGGAATGCTGCGCTACGGAACGCTGCGCTTCGCCGTCGTGCTTCCGGGTGCACCGCTCTCGGGCAATGAGAGAAACGGCGAGTGCATGCACTGCTTTATGGGCAGGCTACTGGCTTTGCGGAGAGCACTGCCGGTGGGTCGCTAAGTCGTACCTGTAATTTTAAGCAGAGTTGGTGCGCCTGGAAGTATCACCGCGGACGCTGTATTGGATGGCACGCTCTCCGCCCCGTTGAGCGTCGCCGTGACGTAGTAGCACGCGTTCCCGAGAGAGATCGTGGCATCGGTGAAGCTCGTTGTGGTTACCGTGGCCGTGTTCAGTTTCGTGAAGCCCGCGGTTCCCGACGTGGGGCACGCGCCTGCCAGGCGGTAGACGTTGTAGCCCAGGGTGGGATTTGCGGCGGCATCCGTCGAGGCCGTCCATGTCAGCGAAGCAGAATGCTGCGCCTTTGCCGGCGCTGCGAAGACCAGTGCGAGCGCCAGGAATCCAAATACTGCGATACGATTTCTCACTGCGATTCTCCTTAGTGCAAAAATTAGTACAAAAATATGCCCCAGATCTGTGAATTCGAGCTGGCGGCAGTTACCGTCAAAGTGGTGCCGGCGATGCTGCACGCCGCGGCGAT
Organism: uncultured Acidobacteriota bacterium; assembly: GCA_963810355.1. GTDB lineage: Bacteria > Acidobacteriota > Terriglobia > Acidiferrales > UBA7541 > Acidiferrum. The sequence goes on along the minus strand of CAWENU010000001.1, from coordinate 20,309 downwards.
CGCGGTAGTCCCCTGGACCTGCGCTTGGCAAGCGTGCCAGGAGGAAGAGGTCAGAGTCGCGGTACAAGTCGTGGCTGACGCCATCGTGCAACTCGTGGAGTTTCCGCCCAGGTGTTGGCCTTTCCCCCAATCGGCCTCGATGTCGGTCTGTGCCAGCGGGTGGAGGTTGCCGCCGCTCCAGTTTTTTGCCGTGGCGACCGTGCCAAACAGAAATAGGCCTGGTTGACCGGAGGTGTAGCTGGTGTCCGACGCGGTCAGGGCCGACGCGCCGTTCTTGAAGCAGGTGAGCGCGCCCCCGGGAGCGGCTTCCAACCGCAAGACATCTCCCGCGGCGCCAGTGGTTGCGGCACTGCTCAGGGTGGTGTTCGCGGTGCCGGTAATTTTCTGAAGGAAGATGGTGGTGGTGTCTTCGATGCAGTTGTATCCCTGCGTCGAACCGCCGCTGCCGGAGAGAAGGACCGCGACGCCGGGAAAATCGGTGGTACCGTTTAGCGCCGTGAACGTGGCTTGAGAGAATTGCGATGCACTGAACGGGCTCGCGCTCCAGAAAGCCACGTCGTTGGACGCCGCGGTGCCCACGAAGTTGTTGGAGCTGATGCTGATTCCGTTGTTGGCGATGGTCCAATTCGCTCCGATCGCTCCATTGGCGCGCGTGGCGTTGTCGTAGGCGCTGTTGAGGTAGCTCGTTGTGGGCAAATATCCGGTGACGTCGGGAACATTCAGAGTGCGGGCCGCGGTGAGTGCATTGGGGAAAGCGGTGGTCATGACGTTGCCGCCATTCACCAGGCGCAACTGCTGTCCCGAGAGTCCGTTTGGTCCAAGGATGGAAATCCCGGCATTGGCGGCGCGCTCGGATTGCCCACACGTAAAGCCCTGGGTATCCACAACCGGGATTCCGATCGGACTCGGCACCCCGCAATGGGTCGTCGATATTTCGGCGTCATTCCGGTAGATCGTCCAACCCACCGCGCCAGCTGGGGGCGTGGGGTTGGTAAGCGTGACCGTCTGGTTTCCCGTGGTAACGATGGCGTTGACGACCGGGCTGACCGGGCTGTAGTTGCCGTCAATGTCCACCCACTGAATTTTGTAAGGCATGGTGCCGATGGGCACGCTGCCTCCAGAACTCACCGCGACGCCTGGGCCCATCAGCGTGGGCATAATGGATTCCAATCGCCCGGTGTTATACGCGCTCAGGATTCCGGTGGTCACCGCGCCGCCTCCCGACACCACGGTATAGGGCGCGTTACCAGGATTGTTGAAAGGGGCGTTGTTTAACAGGATGGTGGCGAAAGTGGACGGCGTGATCAGCGCGGGGGCTTGCGGTCCGGCGACCGCGCCGCCAATCCAGGTCACGCCGCCCAAGGCGTTGTCGTTCTGGCCGTCGATGACTGGGGTTCCATAGCCCACCAGGACATCCGCCGTTACGACATCGTTCAATCCGATGCCGTTGAAGAATCCCGTGGGGCAATTGAACCGAAGGTAGGGTGCGGTTGCGCTCTCAAAGATGGTGGTGTTGAAGGTGAAGTCTACCGGGGCGATGCTGGTGCCGTTCGGCAGGCAGTCGATGTCGATGGCGTTTCCGGCGAAGTAGAGACCATTGACTTTGACGCGGCCGGGCACTTGCGCGGGCGCGCCAGAGGTCACCGCGGGGCTGACGTTGGTGAGTTGCAGGCAACTGATGGGCACGAATATGGCCGCCCCGCCTTGGCAGTTTCCGCGATTGAAAAAGAAGTCGAAGCCGGCTTTCAGAACGACCGGCGTGCCATCGGCGTTGGCGGAAAAGTTCACGTCGTCAAAGACCAGGCCGCTGACGCCGCCGCCATCGCCTCCCGAATCGGCGAGGACCACGCTTTGTTGCGATTGGTTGCCCGTGAGCAGCAATCGAGTGAAGTGGACCGACGAACTGTTGCTGTACTCGCCCAGAATCAGCATGGGATACGCGGTATTGGCGATGATCTGCGAGCCATTCACATAGGAAAAGCTGGTGGTGACGTGCGGCTCGCCCTCGATCTCCATGCCGTTGTGCACGACCCACGGCTCGTTGAGCCAGACGGCATTGCTGTTAATGTGCAGGCGCTCGACGCTGGAGAGGGAAACCGCCGACATATCGGTGGTGGCGTTGAATACCCAGAAGGGCGCCGCGGCGCCGTTGGGGATGTAGACTTCGCCGCCAAGAGCGTTGTCCGCGGCTTTCAGGGCGTTCTTGAGGGGAACGGAGTTATCGTGCAGTACGGTTTGGCTAGTCGCCGTGGTGCTGGCGGCATTCGCGAGTGTCAGCGTTGTGGTGCCACCACCGGAAGCAATGGTTGTGGCGAGATAGCCTGGCTGCGCGCTCCCGGGCGGCGTCGCCGGAACGTAGGGAGGGACCGTCGGCGCGGGGAATCCACAGTCCGACCAATACGGATCGATGCCCTGCGCGACGCCTACCAGCGAAAATCCTCCCGCGCCGATCGAGCGGTAAATCCAGTAGTGAATGGTGTTGTTGCCGCTGTAGGTTCCCGACGGGAAGGTCAGCGTATTGCACGCATAGACGGTGGCGGTCGGTGAACCCGTCGTGTTGGTTTCGTTGGCGAGGGGACCATCTTGCGTCGTGAAGGTGGTGCCTGTCGGCGTTGACGCAATGGTCTTGACGCCGTTGCAACTGTCGAAGGTGCCTCCGGAAAAGCCCGCGATGTTGATCTGCGTTCCGGATTGCAGGTTGTGCGCGGAGCTGGAGGTGTAGGTGGCTACGCCGTTGGCTCGCGCGCAACTGGTCAGGGTGACGCTGTTTGCGCCCAGCGTTGCCGCGCCAATAGTGGTCAATCCCGCGGTGCCAGCCGCCGTGAGGCCGCCGTTGCGATCTTCCGCGATCGCTTGGTAGTGGTACGTGGTGGTGCCGTTGACCAGGTTGATCGGAGTGACCGTGGGTTGGCCGGGAGTGGTCAGCGTCGTGGCCGGTCCGGCTTTGTAGATGACGATGCCCTGCCCGTTCGCGAAATCCTGCGCACTGGCCACCGTTAGGGTGGTGCTGGCGGAACTGATCGAGCCGGTTGTGGAGGGCGGCGTGACGGTAGCGCTGCTGTAGCCGCCGTATCGGGCCAGGCTGAAATACGGGTTGGGGCCTTTGGTCTCGAGGTCGGCGTCGAAATTTTGCGTCGCGGTGAAGGTGTTGACGATGTTGGTCTGCGCGCCGCTGCCGCCGCTGGTAGAGATGGGGCCGATTTCGGTGCCGGTGTCGTCTTTGTAGTAGAGACGCTTGTCGGTGGTCTTGGTGTAGAGATTTACGGTACCGGTGCTGGCGGCGCCCGGGGGCGAGGCCTGGTTGGTCAGATTGAGGGTGCCGCTGGCGAGCGATCCGATGACCGTGGTGTTGCCGGTGACCGTGAGATTACCGCTGAGGTTCAGCGAGAACGCACTGATCGCGCCGCTGAAGCTGGGTGATGACGGATCGTTCGGGAGCACCACGTTGGGGATCTGCTTGTCGGTAATGCCCGGGCCGGAGATTTCGATTTCGTACTTGCCAGGCGCGGCGTAGAAGAAATAGTTGCCCATGCCGTCGGTGGTGGTGGGGTTGGCGATGGCTTGAGTAAGGCCGACGTCGGAATAGAGCAGCGCGAGCGGCGTGCACGGCTGGCCGGATGCCGGCATGGCGCAGACGCGAACCGACGCGCCGGCCAGAGGGATGCCGCGCGAATTGAAGACGATGTCGTCCTTGCGCGTGCCTTGCGCGTGCGCGGGATTCAAATTTCCTGAACTCAGGTACAGGTTCACCGTGAGCAACATCCACAGAAGACATCTTATGAATGTAAATCGTGTCATCTCTTCCCTTGCTTATACTTTTTGAGTGTCGGACAAGAACCAACTTGACCAACCGGCCGGACCAGAATCGAACACGGAGGTGGTAGCAGTCGTCGATTTGCGGCCCAACGACGTATATACACCACTCCTTTGGTCTCGCGAAAACCTCGCAAGATGGGTCAGCGCCTGCGTGCTTTGCTACATTTTTTACGATCTGTTCACGCGTAGCTCCGAGGCTTTACGGTCCTTCGAGGCCGGAAATTGGGTCTTCGCCATTCTCGTACTCCTCGCGATTCTGATTCTGCTGGGACTTCTGGTCTTTCCGTATCTGCGCATGTACGCGGCGTTCCGAAAATCGGACTATCTGAGCAAACCGCGCACCTATACATTCGCCGCCAGTGGTGTACGGATCGAATCGGAAGACTCCAGTACGGAATGCAAATGGGCGCTGTTTCGCAAAATCGTCGAGACTCGGAAAGTATTTCTTTTGATGTATGACGGAAGGGCGGGAGCGTATCTCCCGAAGCGATGTCTGGGATCGCCGGAAGAAGTCCAGCGATTGCGCCAATTGATTCGGGAGCACGCGCCTCCGCACTGGGAACTGCGCCGCGATTGAGCCCGTCTAGACCTTATTGGAGTTTGCGGGCGATGATGCTGATTTGGACGATGTCGCCGGTTACGAAGGTGGTGGAATAGGCGACCGCGGTTAGTTCGGCGCCGGCGTTGGTGTAGGCTTTCAGCTTCCAGTTATTGAGCCCGCTTCCCTGCACGGGGACGTACTTGCCGAGGGAGGCGTTCTGGCTATCGACCAGCGCTTGGATGATCTGGGTGCTGGGGAGTTTATCGGCGACACTGGTGAAATCGAGGGTGTCCCCGCCTACTACATAGTTTCCGGAAAACGTCAGTGTGCCGATGGCGTAGAGCAAGTTGCTGCCGGATCCGTCCGTGTTGTTTGGCGAGACCGTGATCGTGATGGGCATTTCACAACACTCCTTGAGATTGGTGATGCAGGCGGTCCAGTCAGACTTGGCGTCGTCGTCATTGACTGCAGCACGTATCGTTGTGACTATATGACTGCAGGAATTGGATTCCTAGCGACGCAAAAAGGCCGGATTTGATGATCGCCCTTGACTTGAACGAGGGGATGATCTACAGTATCTAGTGAGGTTTATCAGGAGCTAATCATGTCAACCCCAATGGGCCCTGGCTTCCGCTCTCTTCCGCGACGATCCTAGATTTCCAGGTCCTTCCCTCAATCGCGCTTAATCTTTCCACCGCAGGAAATAGCCATTTTAAAAGGTTCGTTTGTCTACGGTCCTGCGGGAACGGGCCCGTGCACCGAATCCGGCGATTTCTGCTTTACGCCAGCAATCACTTCCTTCAGGTATGCCGACACGCGCTCGGGTGTGGCCGAATCGTCCGGAAGTTGGTCCATCGAGAGCGACTCCAGCAGGGCGCGCTCGTGCGTCTCCAGCTTGGCAGGAGGCTGCTCCTGATACCAATTCAGGAAGGGCCGGTTGGACTCGTACGTAAGTAACTTTTGAAGGGCGCCTAAGGCGATCAAATCGTTTTTACAGTCGTCGCCGGGAACCCATTGCTGAAATTCCTGCCAGAACTGCTTCTGGCTGTCGTCCCATGCGATTCTGTCGGCCTCAAAATCCACGATCTCGTACTGGGAATGGAAAGGCTTCAAGAATTTCGTCAGCGTGACATACCGCTCCGCCGTCATGTGAAAATAGTAGCGATGCTTTTGGAAAAGCATCTCGACCAAGGCTTCGGCGGTGCGGCTCTTGAAGTGGTACCCGCCACTCCTCTGTTTCATGCGCAAGCGCTGCCACTGCATCTGCGCCAGGCCAAACAAGCCCGCGAGTAGCTCTTGTTCGCTGGGCTGCGGAGTGCCGCGACATGCCGCCAGATAGATGCCGGCGGTGAGCGTGGCATTGGCCATGGGAATGTAATACCGCAGGGAAAGGTGATAAGCCTGCGGGAGCATCAGATCCCAGGTTCTCTGGTGCTGATCACGTTCTTCAGCTTCCCTTTTTTCTTTGCGCTCGCGGTCTTCCCTTTCCGTCTTCTCCTTATTCTCCTGTTCCTGCTTGGCGTTGGCCTCGCGCTTTTCCTTTCGCTTGGTGAACCAGGTAAACAGCGCGATCATGATTCCTGTTAGCGCTGGCAGCCCGATATCCGGCTGAGAAAGGCGTCGCCACAAGGCGCCGATCCAGGAGAGCCGCTCGATTTCACCGAGGGAAATGACCGCAGATTGCGCGGGCGACTCTCGCGCATCCCACAGCAGCACAGCATACGCATTTTCTTTTGTCGCTTCGTTCGCAGAGACGGACAGGTCGCCCCACAGCGTGACCGACGCTCCCGCGGGAAGCGCGGAGCAAATCTGGTTCCAGGTTGCGCCAGCACAACCGCCGGAGAGCTGCTCCGGCCGGTCGAAGCCGGGAACATAGAAATCCACGAAGCGCAGACCGGTGATCGGCGTCTTGGTGCCGTTCCTTACCGCGATCCAGAAGCGAACCTTGCCGCGTGGACCGGCCGAATCGCGCGAGAGATAGCCTTTTGTGGTTACGCCTCCCGGGGCTTCGGGCTCTTCGGTGGAGCTTGATTTTTTCTCCGACGTCTTGGCGACGCTTTGCGCTTTGGGCAACTCGTGCTCGGACTTCCCGCCCTCTTGCGCTTCTACGGCGTGCAGGGCACCCCGATAAACCGCGGTGAATAGCAGCAAGGCGGAAGTCACGGCCAAGATTGCGTACCAATACCGGGAGAACGTGGAGAGAGGTTTCTGCCGAATCGGAGGAAGCATGGATTCTCATCACCTTCGCATGGGGCGAGGGAGCGAGAATTGCATCAGCTTCCGGTTTCCTTGTCAACGTTCTGAGAGTTTCGTGCCGTTGCGGGTTAGAACGGGGTGTAGCCGGTGCGGGAGGAGTACGGCCGGCGGCGGCGCGAGGATTGCTGCTCGCGGCGGACGGCGGCGGTGACCAGGTCTTCGATCGCGTCAGTAGCGGCTTCGTCCCACCGTTCTGCGAGTGGGCTGCCGCGCGACCATGCAGCCAGCGCGGCGGTTGCGTACGCGATGGCTTCCTGGGCGTTGCGCACCAGCACCGGCGACGTGGAATCGCTCAGGTCCGGATACGCTTTCGAGTAGCGCAAGCGGATCTGCGTATCCTGGGTGGCGCCGAGGAAGTAGATGCCGTCGGCGCGCCACTCCCACACGCTGAGGGTGACATCTTGCACGCGAGATGGCAGGCCTCCATGCTGAGAGAGGTCGACCATCTCGAGGAAATCGTCGGACGAACCGTTGGGGCGCTCCCAGATCTTTACCGGCACGAGAAGATCGGTGGGCAGCTGATTGGGCGGCGCGGTGGCGTCGGTGATGGAGACTTGCAGTGACGTGTCGGTCTGCGTCACCGCGGTGACCACCAGGAGTACGTCGTCCTGGATGAAGCCACCGCCGCCGGCGTTGCCGATGGCGCGCTGCACCTTGCGATACGCGGAGTTCGCGTAAGGGAGCAGCAAGGTGTCGGTGAACAGGTTGCCTTGCGAATCGTTCAGTAGCGAGCGAACGAGCGCGGTGATTTGTCCCGCGGTATTGTATGCGCTTGATCCTACGACCGGCATGGGCAAGTCTCCCGGAGGTTTTTGCGAGCGTTACTCATGTTGTTATTATAACGCATAAGTACTACACTTTAGATCGGTGAGGCGCGTTTCGGAGAATGCTGCCGGTGGAGGAACTGCGACGCGCCTCTCAAGCGCTGAAGGCTGGTGACAACCCATGGGTTCGAGTCCCACATTCTCCGTTTCTGCTTTCAGCGCGACCCTGCAGTAAGTGATTGACGCGGTCTCTCAAGACGTCGTAGTCTGGAACTGCTTGAGAGGCGTGTCCAGTACACGCAAAGTTTGCAAAAGGCGGCTGCCAACAGCCGCCTTTTGCTTTTAGCAGCGACCCATACCGTCAGCCATTTGTTTCTGGCAATGGTGATTTCTGCAGGTAAGCCGCGACTCCGATGACCGAGTTGATTAACGAGGCCGCGAGGCCGATCCGCAGCGTCGCGCCCGCGCCCGACTGCAGGTTGAAATGCTGCGGATCGATCCCCACGGCAGCGAGCCCGGTGAGAATTCCGCCCGCTGCTCCAGTGATGGCCGCGGCAAGAATGCCCTTTAGCCAAACCTCAACCTTGCTCATAAACGCTCTGGCTTCTCCGGCAATCCGCCGCTAGTCTTTGTGCAGCTCGAAAACTGCGGTGGCCGGCATTGCTGCTTGGTCGGTAGCAACCGTCCGCAACCAGAGTCGGTAACAGGAATGAGGGGCCATGAAGAAGTGGCGCTTTATTGCGTCCGGTGTTGGGTTGGGCATATCCGCTGTGTATGCCGTCGTCATGACTGCGGCCGGAAGCTTCGATTTCACCGACAAGGTATGCTGCTCGCTGCTGCTCGTCTCGTTTGGCTATCTGTTCCTGGGCAACAATTCGCCGCCAGAAGCAGGAACCGAACCGCCCTGGTGGTGGTGATACTTGGAGTGCTTGCGTTAGCGGTGGCGGGTCTAAAGACCCGCCACTACACTTCCCGCGCCGCCCTGTTTTTTTAGCGGCCATCTCGGTGATGGCGCCCACTATGCCGAATCTCGCACGGCCCCTATTGCAGGGATAAAATATGGGTTAAGCTGGTGGCGACAGGGGGGCTGTGGCGAGTTATATGTCCACCTCAAGCCTGCGCCAAATTCGGGCGGCCAATCGGCCGCCCTTTTTTTTTAACAGCTGTTACTACGTGTCTCGCCTCGTCCGCCACATTGAAATCCGCGAGCTTCGCGTTATTGGTTGCTTGTGGAATGTGGGCCGCGACCTGTAGCCGCCCTCTGTCTTTGAGGGCGGGATTTAGATGACACATCATCTCGAACACTTGGCCGACGCTCGGCGCCTGCTTCAACGGCGCGGATGGCGAGCGGAACGGATCTGCGCAGTAGTTGGCTCTAAACCCCCCGGTCTCTGCGACCGCGGCTACAGGACGGCGACGAAGGGCTGCTTGTGGAACGCGGGGACGGCGTCGTCCAGGACGTCGTAGGCCGTCTCGTCGGACGCGCGCTCTGCTCGGGCTTCCCTTTCGTACAACGATCTGCGCGATGTGGACCTGGGATGCTTGCGCGACCACTCGATGGCGCGGGCGATGTGTTCCGCGGCGGTCGCCGTCAGCTGCAGGAACTGACCCTTCGCGCTTTCCAGCGTGAGGCAGTGTTCGTAGTCGCCTCGCGAGGGATACGGACCGAGCGCCGGCACGTTGCGCCCGCCGGTAACTTCCAGGGTTTGCGTGTACCACACGCGGGGCGAGCCATAGGCTTCCGCGGGCAGCCACTTCTCGATGTGCCAGCGATTGACGGCTGGATACTTTGGCTCTTGGCGCAGGTCGATGACCTCGCGAAGCAGTGAGCCGGTCTCCGCGTCGCGCTCCTCGAATTTGCCGCCGATCCAGGCCAGGCGATTCCAACCCCAGACGGCCCGATAATTCGGTTCGCCGAAGGCATTGTTGCCGCCCGCCAGCTCGAGCGATCGGGCGACGGATTCCGGCGCCTCGTGCGTTTCGCGCAAGATTTGTACGCGCCGATGGTGACTTCGGGACGCTCCGATTGGTGAGGAAGGAGGCGGCGGACCAGGCGCGGCGCGCTGGGGGCACGGTCGCGAGCGGATGCGCCGCCTTCTGTGCGGAGTGGTGTTGAAGCTTTTGCGAATCACAAATTCACCGGGAAGGGCCATCGTCCTTGTTTCCGCGTTTGCCCGTTTCTTGTGTAGGGGCGCAGCAGTGCTGCGCCCTCACAGCGGTCTGCCTTTAATCGCAACCTCATGACCTAGATCGAGCGAGGAGCCGGCTGGAAGCCGGCCACCGGTCACTCGCCACACATCACCGCCACTGGTTCTAGTAACCGGAGGGGCGGGCCAGTGTGTCGATGAACGCGCCGGTGCGCGGCGAGTCGTCCCAGACCTGGAACGCGGTGTCGAAGTAGAAGATGTAGCTGGCCGCGATGCCGCCGCTGGCGCCGTAGATCGGGAACACCGTGTTGCCGTTGACTTCGTAGAAGTCGATGTCCTTGAGCACGGCGCGTCCCCAGTGGGAGAGGTCGAGGAAATCGACGCGGGTCTGGTCGGCGTTCACGCTGGACTTGATCGGGACGCCGCTCATCGTTTTTCGACCGCTGAAGAGCAAGTCCAGGTCGTTGCCCTCGCTTTCGCCGCCCTCCTTGATGATCTGGCTGACGGTGATGCCGAGATTTTCCCAGGCGTGTTCCTGCTCGACGGCCATGTAGGCGATGAGTTTGCCGAGATGGTTGATGCCCAGGGATTTGCGGACTTTGTTGATCGCGAGACGCACGTTGGAGGGCGTGAGCGCGGCGTTGCCGGCGTTCACGCGGGGCGTGGGCAGTTGGATCGGGTAGGTGGCGCGATTGAGGTTGAGCCACGTTCCGGTGGTGGCGTTGTTCTGGTGATATTTGATGCCGAAGAGCGAGACCGGCTGCGCGCCGGTGAGGCCGTCGTGCACGATCACGTCGGTGGCCATGGTGCCGGTGGGCACGTTGTCCACGGTGATGGTGTGCGTGGTGATGGGATCGGCGGTGAGCACCGTGGTGACGACGCTGGCGGCGATGTTGCGGTTGGTGGTCAGGGTGGTGTCGTAAATCTGGATGGTCTGCCCGGGATACACGAGCGCGGCGCCGTTGGGGACGGTCATCGTAAAGGTGGTGCCGGCCACGGTGTTGATGGTGCCGAGCACGCCGTTTCCGGCGGTCTGCATGAGCTTTGTCGAGGAACGAGCGGAATTGCTTCATGCCGTTGGCGACTTCGCGCTTGGCGGCGTTTTCGATGGCGCGGTCGCGGCCGGTGGTCGCGTATTCCACCAGCTTGGTGATTTCAATCGCGAAGCGGAAGAAGATTGGCGAGACCTGGGCGACGTCGTACTGCGGTGCCGGAACCGCGGCCGAGATCGCCGCCGTCGGCGTTGTACGACCCGGCTTTGCCTCCGGGATTGACCTGCAGGGGCAGGCGCATGTTGCGGCTGGAAATCTTCTCGACGTCGCCGCGCTGTTGGATCATGGTGAGCAGAATGTCGTCGCGCTCGTAGAGCAGGGGCACTTTGTCGCGCACCTTCTCGAGCTGCAGCGCGATCACATTCGCGTTCGCTTGTGCTGGCATTATTTTTTCTCCTTAGGATGCGCGACCGCAAAGCGGTCGACAAGATTGCGTGGCCGCGAGGCGGCCGACGATTGGTGGTCGATGAATTACATCGAAACTCGAAAATCGAAGCTCGGAATTCGCCAATGGCGGGCCAGTTTCGATTTTCGAGTTCCGTATTTCGGGCCTATAAAAATTGAAAACTTTACCGCCGGATCAGGCGGCGATCGCGGCACCGCAGCTTGCATCGAGGCTGTGGGCGAGTTCGTGTACACTCCTGCCCATGCTGTTCATGGTCATCGAACGCTTCAAACACGGCGACCCCAAGCTGGTCGGCGAACGCTTCCGGCGAAATGGGCGCATGATGCCGGACGACATCGTGTACCACGCGAGTTGGATGGACGCGACCGGGGCGCGCTGTTTTCAAATCGTCGAAGCGCCGCACCAGGAATTACTGAGAACGTGGGTCAATCGCTGGGAGGACCTGATCGATTTTGAAATTGTTCCCGTTCTCACTTCCAGCGACTTTTGGTCCGAAACGCCTGCCGAATAGCTTTGCGCTCAGCGCGCATCCGCCGCGCGCCAACCAATCTGACGCGTGAACTTAGGAATCAAGGATCTGTTCGTCGCTGATACGGCGATAGTCGACCTTGCGGCCGTGGGAAGTGCCCGCTTGCGCCGAGGATCGGGTGTCTCGCTGGCGATTCTGATTCTGGGTCTGGGTCGGCCGTGCCGAGTTGGCGGCTGAGGACGCCGCTCGCGACTCGGAACTTGCGGTTGCTACGTCGCGCCTGGCGGCGGCCGTCTGGATGCGGTTGGTGCGGCCGCGATGAGAATCCAGCGTGGTTTGCGTCCACTCGCCCAACACCCGTTTTGCGGTGCCGGGCACGAGTTGCTGGGCGCGATCGCCGATCAGGCGAACGACTTGGGCGCGGGCGTTGCTGTCCAGGCGGCGAGCGGATAAGACTTGCGCGACTTGTTCGCCTAGCTGGCGGTCGCCTTGCAGCGCCTTCTCGATGTCCTGGCGGACCGTCGCGGCGAGACGACTGCGCATCGCGGCGTTTTCGGCGCGATTGCCGTGCGGCAAGGCGTGGTCGAGCGTGCGCTCGATGGCGCCGCCGACGGTGCGCTCCAATTCTTCGTTCGCGGCGCGCTCGAAGGTGGCGTAATGGGCCATGACATCGCCATCTGTACTTGTAGGGGCGGGGTTTGCTTCGCCCGGTCGATCCGCAGCGCGGGCGTCGGCGGGCGGGGCAAGCCCCGCCCCTACAGTGTTTGGCGGTCGTTGCGCGAATTCACTTGTGGCCCCCGGCTTCCCTGCCTCTTCTAGGGCCCGCAAGCCTGCGAAAACCATTTCGCGAAACGCGGCCGGATCCTCGCGCAACATCGACGCGGCCAATTGCGCGCGCTCCGAGGAATCGCCGGTGAAGTAGGCGCGGTCGATGTCGTCGAGCAGGCGGAAGCGTTGCGCGGCGGCGCGCGCGTCTTCCGGCTTCGCAAACACTTCGCGGAAGGCGGCGGCTTCCTGCCGCGATTGCTGAACACCGTCCCAGAGCTCGCGCGCTTCAGCGCCAGCTTGCGGATCCGCCATGCGTTCAGCGAGCCATTGCGGTGGATCAATGGCTTGGTGGCTGCTGACATGCGAGGGGTGGGCGTTGCTTTGCGAATTCTGTGGTACCGGTTCGACGCCACTGCCGATGTCCTTCCGTTCGGCACCGTTAGTGGCTGGGTCGAGCGAACCAGCTTGCGCCCAACATCCGGTCAGCGGCGTCGCGAACTTGCTCGTCCGCACCTTCTGGCTCGATCTCCAGGATTTGTTCGTCGGTCATTGCGAACAAATCGTGCAATGAACTGTGGCCGTTCCCGGATGGTGCTGCGTTGCCACTCGTTTGTTGACCTGGCGAGGTCATTTCGATTTTGCCTCGTTGACAGCGGGCGCGGCGGCTGCGGCTTGCAGTTGCTGCGCGACCATCGCTTGCTGCATGGCGCGGAGATGGGCTTCGGCGTGGGCGCGGACGTTGGCGAAGCCTGCGGGGTTGGTCATGTGCGCGGCTTGGCCGGCTTGGGAGTTGGCCCAGCGTTTGCACTCCTCGAATTCGACGGCGTGGTCGTCCAGGAGTTGATCCACCGGGACCGATGGCAGTACCAGCGTGTGCAGTGCGTGTTCAGGGTTCCGTGATCCGCCGGTGGCGAAGCCGCGTCAGGCTTGCCGCCGTGTCCGCTGGTCGATTGGCTCGGGCCATTGTGTGGATAAGACCCCGCCCGGCGCATGGTCGCGGCAGTGTGCGGGTGCATCGGCACTTCCACCAAGATTGGGGCGCTGGCTAGCATCTGCTGAATTTCGCGCAATTGTTTGTTGCGGGAGTCTTCGCCGGGGACTACCAGTTCGCTGAGGCCCAGAACATTTTTGATGTAGCCGATGTTGGCGGGTTCAGTTAGGGCTTCTGGATGACCGGGTCTTTCATGCCGAAGATTTGTTGCAGGACGCCGCGCTGTTGCGATTTGAGGCGTGGAAAGGTTTCGTCGGCTTCGGGATGAACGCCGATGTTGCCCTTTAGATCGGCGGTGCGGATCACGCGCGCGTCGAGCACGCCGTCTGGGCCGAGGAGTGGGATTTCTACGTCGGCGGGGCGATTCTGGCGGAAGCAGTCCACGCCGAGGTAGATTACGTCGGCGTAAAACTGTTTCATGCGCCGCCAGACTAAACCCAAGCGACCGAGCGCTTGATCTCGTGCCATCGCGTAACCCGACGCGGTTTTCACGTCCTCCATGTCGCCGCCGAAGACGGCGGGGAAAAATGCCCGTTAAAAATTGCGCGATGGGGCCGATCAAATCCTGCTGGTGGCTCGATCATGTCCGGAGGCACGCCGGCCGGCGCGGGCTGAAAAAATCCTGCCGATAGTGGCTGGCCGGGACGGGCGCGCGCGGGAAAATGCGCGGCCGGTTCGGCGGTTTGATTGGCGATGGCGTCGAAATCTAAGACTTGCGGATCGGCGTAAATCGGCGGGATGCCGTACTCGTAGGTTTCCGCCTGCATGTTGCTAAGCACGTTGTAGCGTTCTTGCACTTGCACGAGCGAATCGCCCACGCTGGGACGGTTCTGGCCGTCGCCGGGAAGGGCGTGGAGAACGCGCCAGTGATCGTCCATGGATTCATTGCGCGATTCGCAGTAGACGTCACCGGCGAAGCCGACGTAGCAGCCGTCAGGAAAGAGGGCCAGCAGTTCGTTGCGCACCGTTTCGTTTTCCACGGAGTAGAAAGCCCAGGGCCGCAGCCAGGTGCGATCGAAGGTGATTAGGTCCATCAGCGCGTCGCCAGGATGAATGGTGGGCAGGCCTTGCTCGACACTGAGTCGCGAGACGCGGGCGTAAACATCTTCCGCGAGCCCTGCGAGGGCGAGGTTTCGATTTTGTTGGCTACGTGGGGATAGGTGGCTTTGAGTTTTGCGCGATGCACTTCCGCCTGCCATTGCAGGTAAGGGAATTCGTGCATTTCGTTGGCCCAGACGGGCGTGTTCAGTTCGAGGCCGCCCGCGATGGTGATGACTTCCTGGCCGTTGGGGACGCGGCGCGTGCCGACCACGCGGGGGACGGTGACGCGTTCGGCCTTGTGCAGATTTTCTGGAGTGAGCTGCGCGCCGCACCCCGAGCAGGTTGGCAGATTTTGCGATGCCGCGCCCGGCACTTGTAGGGGCGCAGCATGCTGCGCCCCAGCAAGCGAGGTGTTACCCATTTCACCGGTATCGGTATCGCCCGGCGCGGTGCAGTCCCGCGTGTTGTCATCCAGATCGGGGGCGGAAGCGACAGCTGTTTCCTTACCGCAATCCGGGCAGACGTACTTGTCTTCGCCGAGGGGAATTTCGATGGCGGCGAGCAGCGTTTCTTCGTGCGTGCCAAAGCGCTGGGCGTCGGCGACGTAACGGACGTAGGCACCGAGCTTGCCGTCGGTCCACAGGAAATAGCCGATGGCGGTGAGCAGCTTTTCACTTGATTATTCTGCTCGATCAAATCGGCGACGTCGCTGGCGGCGCGGGCGGCGGCGATATCCTGCAGCGATTGCGAGGACTGCGGATAGAAACGAACGCTGGGGACGTCTTGCGAAAGCACGGCCACGAAGGATAGTCCGAAGCCCTGATAAAAATTGGTGACGAACTGGTAGCGCGGCATTTCTTCGAGCTGGGTGTCGTCGTTGGTGCGCGACTCGTAGGGCAAATGCCAGTTCATGTCGTTGGGATTCCACCAGGCGTACTGCGGCCTTGCCAGAAAAGGCGCGCCTGGCGGATGCGGCGAATTTCGTGGCGGCGCGCGGTGACACCTTCGGCGCGGTACTGGCGGACGAGTTCGCGCAACGCGTTTACCAGTTCGGGCTTGACGTCGTCGAGCAGCTCGTTGTTCGCGCCGAGATCGATCGTCGAATTGGTAGCGCCAGCATCCTGCTGGCGATTTTGATTTGCGCTGGTGTCGGGAAGGACGCCGCCAGGGATGGCGGCGCTACCAGTTGCGGCCCGTAGTCGCCTGACTGCGAGATCGGCGTAACCACTTGCGGCGTGTAGTTGCCATCCGCTGGCGCAATCTCGCCGGGAACGCCGGTCCAAGTTTCAGATGTGGAATATCGATCCATGCAACCTCATTGACTGCGTTAAACTGTGCTTGCGGTTCTCGGCGCGTCCAGTACATTTCACTCAGGCGGCTCTTTCTGAGCCGCCTTTTTCTTTGGTCACAGCGAATGGTTGCCGGAATGTCTCTCGACGTCCGTGTCACGCGCCGCTTCGGTTTCGCGCCAGGCTTGAATCTGGTGCCAGGAACGCTTACGGGGCCGCGGGATCTCCTGTGGTCTGGCCGCTGCCGGAAAGTCCACGGGAGGAAATCCGGCGGTGCCGAGCAGCGAATTGGTTAAAGCGCGATTTTCGGCGCGCAGGCGAGCTAGTTCAGCTTCGAGCATGCCGACGTATCGCCTCGGAAACAAATTGTGGATCCAATCTCTCATATCGCCTATGTTAGAAGATGCAGTGTCAGACATATCGTCTGACACTGTGTCAGACAGATGTGCTATATTTTGTCAGGAGAAAAAACCATGCCCAATCGCGCCAGCCGCCAGAAAATATCAACCACTATTGCGGCCGAAAATGCGGCCTTCTTACGATCCATGATGAAGCGGGGCAAAGCCGAAAGCCTTGCGGAAGCTGTTGACGCCGTTATTGCGCTGGCTCGGCGGGCCGAGGCGCGCGCTCGCCTGGAAGCGGCCACTGAGGCCTATTACGCTTCTCTTTCCGCGAGGGACCTAGAAGAAGAAAATCAACTCGGCGAAGCGTTGGCCCACGAAGCCGGCAAAGTGAATTTCGATGAGTGATGTCACCGAGCACTGGCCGCTTTCCCACCGCGGGGAAATCTGGACAGCAAGCTTTGGTGAAAAGCCTCTGCGTCACTGGGTGGTGATTGTTTCCATCGACTGGCGCAATCAGAGTAAACACATCGGATCCGTTCTGATCGTGCCTTTCAGTTCTCGCGGCGGAGACGGCCCAACTACCTTGATGATCGAACCCGCCGAGTCCGGGCTGCCTCGGCGATCGTGGATTAAAGGTCATTTCGTGAATACAATTCGCAAGACGCAATTGATTGAGCGCCATACGTATGCGCTTTCCGAGAAGCGCATGCTCGAGATTTGTATGCTCATCCGCTGCTCGTACGACCCCGACGCGCTCTTGTGACGTTGCCGCTGAGCTAGCGGCGGCGGCCCGGAAAATGCTTCGGCCCTAGCTGCTTTCGCGCCTCGGCTTCTAGGCGCTGGTAGTGGATGGCTTTCGACGTTGGATCGGTGGCGCTGACCTGGCGCGCGATTTGTTCGCCAAGCGGCATGCCGGTGACGAAGTGCGGCGTGCTAGCTGCTTGAGGTGGCGCTTGGCGACGGGCCGGAGCGGACAGGCAGGGCCCCGGCCGCCAGCACGAAAGCCACGATTTGCAGGGGCACCGGGACACCCAGCGCAGCCACGACGGCCGCGACGGCGGCCGCCACCGCGATCAGCCCGAGGGTGAGTGTCACGGTCAGCAGCTCGACAACGCCGAGCACGGCCGCCAAGATCAGCCAGATGATCCAGGTCATGGCCGCTCCGCACAGCTCCGCAGCTACAGCGGCGACTCCGCTCCCGAACCGTCCGCCTAGGCCCAGGCGTGCCGCTCAGGCCTTGCTTCGAGGGTAACTCTGGCGGCTGCATACCGCACTTGTTAACCTTCGCGGACTGTGTGGCCAATCACGGAACCGCGATTCGCCTCACCGTAGCCTCGGAAGCACGCTAGGCTCCGAAAAGCGTACGAACGTACTAATTTCGCATAAAAGTTACAATCTGCATTCCGCACTGATTGGGTATTCCGCGTCCTAGACTTTTTTCAGGATGAATGCCGCAATGTGGAGGGCGCGTCTGAGTCAGAGTGTCCAGGAGGTGCCCGGTGGAACGTGGTGACGCCGTACCCGACCGTGATTGGTACGGGGTAGATGGCCGTCCCGCGCACCACCGGAGCGGGCATCCGGGCCAGCAGCCCGAGTACCAGTACGAATACGACGGGCGCCCGGTCGGCGACAGGGGCCCGGAGCGCTACGAGGAGCGGCTCAGTCCCGGCCGGACCAGGACCATCAGGGGCAGTGGAAAGGCCCTGGCGTCCCGTGGGGTGACGGCGTTGCGCAGGGTGACGGCGACCCCCGGCGCGACCGGGGCTCGCCAGGCAACGGGATCCCGCTGCGCGAAGTGTGGCCAGAATACGAACTGGTCGGACACGGAATGGGCGGAACCGCGGTCGGCTCCTGCGTCGCGAATCCCCTCCGGGGTCCGACGCCCGCAACGGGCACCCGGTCCGGGTGACCACCCGGGCTACCAGGGTCCCCGCCCTGCGGCCGGGCCGGGGCGGCCCCAAGTTCGGCCGGACACCCGCGCGGCGGAACCGGATACCAGGGCGGTGCCGACGGCACGGGAAACCCGGCGGACGCGAGCCGGGCCCGATCGCGGGGAGAAGCGCAGGCGAATTCCGCCCGGGAATGCCTGGGCGAGGGCCAGGGATGCCCGGGACCGGGCCAAGGCCCTCCGGGACCGGGCCAGGGCCCTCCGGGACCGGACCGGAACAGCCGCGCGGTAGGACACGTCCCCGGCCAGGGGTGGCCCCATACCCGGCATCCCTTATCCAGAAGCGCCTTATCCGGAAGCGCCCTATGCAGGAGGCCAGGACGCGAGGGACGGGTACGGGCCGGGGGCCTACCGGCCCGAGGCCGGATACGGGCCGACAGGCGATTACCGACGCGGGCCAGATGAGGACTATCGGCCTGGGCCGACCGAGGACTACCGGCGCGGGCCAGGCCCGGGGTACGGGCGGCACGAAGGGTACGGGCCGGAGACAGACGAAGCGTACGGGCCCGGAGCGGACGGTTACGGTCGGGTGCCGGAAGCGGGGTACCGGCCGAGGCCAGAAGCCGGTTACCCCCGTGACCCGGGCTACGGGTACGGCCCGGCCCATGGCGGACTATGACCCGGGTCGCGAGGACCGCTATGGCCACGCTGCCGGGCAGGCTTACGAGTACGGGCCGGAAGACGGCTACGGCCATGAGCCCGGACCAGGGCACTGGCGCGGGCCCGCCGATGGCCTCAGGCAGGGGGCCCTGAACCGGCGTACGGGCCTGGGCGGGGCGAGGCCTACGGCCCCGAAGCCCGGCTATCAGCGCGGGCCGGAAGACGGCTACGGCCGAGGTCCCGAACCGGGATACCGGCCCGGACCGGAAGACCGCTACGGCCATCCGCGTGATCCGGAATATCAGCCGGGGCCAGGGAACGGCTACGGGCGCGGGCCCGGGAGGGCATCCGGGCCCGGACCACGAGATGCGGCAGGACGCGGGTCCGGTCCGATGCGGGAGCGCCAGCCCCGGGCCGAGGGACTCAGGTACGGGTCGGATGCCGCGTACGGGCGAGGTGACTCATACGGCCCTGACGGCGCCTACAGTCCAGAGGCTGCATACGAGGCGGGGGTGACGTACGGCTCAGACGCTGCCTATGGCCCCGGCGTAAGTCGTTCGGCGGCTACCCACCCGCGCGCCCGAACGGCCACGCAGGCGCGCCTGCGAACGGCCGCGCAGACACGCCGCCACCCGGTGGCGGCGGCGCGGCTCCGCCCCGGCTGCCCGGCAGCCGGTCCATCAGACCGCCCGCACAGCCCGCCGCGGCTGGGAACCGGATGGCGTCCGGATCCGGACGTTCCGCGCCACCAGATCGGACGGGCCCACCGTCGAAGCCGGGGACCGCGCTGGTCCTCCGGAACGAGCCGTCGGCCAGGCGGTCCCCCACCGGCCCCAAGACAACAGTGGAAGGTTTGGCTTTGCCCGGAAGAGCATCTTCAGCGGTAACAACGCTGCCGGAATCTTTTTTTATCATTTCATCAATAAGTTGCCCCGTTGCATTGTCAGCAAAACAGGCACAGTTAAAGATACAACCAAGGCCACAAGTCCGATGATTTTAGTCATACAATCCCCTTAGAAAAATGTGTCGACTGGGTACCGTAGCCCAGCCGCTACTTCAATTGTTGGATGCGTTCCATGGGCGAGATAATGTCAGTGAGACGGACGCCGAACTTTTCATTCACGACTACCGCTTCACCTCGCGCAACAAGCTTGTCATTGACGAGAACCTCCATAGGCTCCCCTGCAAGTTTGTTGAGTTCGATGACACTTCCCTGTCCCAAGGCTAGTAAATCGTGAACAACCATTTTCGTGCGACCAAGTTCTACGGTCACCTTCAATGGAATATCCATGATTAAATCCAAATTACGTGGCCTTCCGGCCGCCGCTGGCGCTTCTGAATCTGGCGCCGCTGTAATCGGAGTTGGCTCAACGGGCTTTAATTCCGTAACCGTTGCTCCTTGGGCTGGACCCGCATTCTCTGCTGTCGCTTTATCTGCCATTTCCTATCCCTCGTGCCTTCCTTGAAGTACACGTGTGAGTTGAACAGCTACATTGCCGTGACTCACACCGTAGTAACATTTAAATTTTTTCACATATCTCTACGTCGATATTTAACTCACCGGTGGCATCTGCCTCTAAGGGAATGACGTCACCGACTTGCATGTTCAAAAGATCATCCATTGAAATTTCTGTAGTCCCTAGACTTACTCTTAAAGTGACTTCGGTATCGAGGAATTGATCCTCTAAAATAGCCGTCCAAAGTTTTTTGTCCGTTTGATCCGACTCAACTTGAAAGCCGCTAGCTAATTTCGCCTTTATGGGTTCAATGGTCGAATAAGGAATAACAAGAGTGATTGTTCCGTTAGCATTTTCTAATTCAACATCGAAAGTAGAAGCGATAACGACGTCAGTGGGAGGAACAATTCCAACAAACTA